>NZ_JAUUTZ010000043.1 GCF_030678915.1 Paracoccus wurundjeri
CACGCCATGAAATTGCGGGGCGGGCGGCGTGCCACCGCACGGGGGGGTGGGTGCCGCCCCGCGCGGGGGGGGGCCGCGCCCCCCGCACCCCCGAGGTACTTGGACAAAGAAGAAGCAGAGGAAGCGGAATCTGGCGGGCGCGGCATGCATCTGGGTCGGGCCTGTTGCGCAAAATCTGCAAATCGGCGCCGCGTAATGCCCGGTTAGCGGATGGGCGGCTTACGCGCGGGGTCTTGGTTCCGTGCCGGGTGCTTGCCGGGCTGACCGTGTTTCAGATTGATGTAAAATCTTCCCGGGGGCTTTCAATCCCGTCATGCGTCACCTAGTTTTTCATCGGATGAAAGGCATTTCGGCGATGGAAAAGGTTTTCTGGGTTTTCGGCTATGGCTCCCTGATGTGGGATCCGGGCTTCAATCCGGTCGAGACGGTCAAGGCGCGGCTGAGTGGCTATTCACGCAGCTTCTGCCTGCGCTCGATCACGTTCCGCGGCACACATGAGGCGCCGGGTCTTGTATTGGGGCTTGATGAAGAGCCCGGGGCGGAATGCCGGGGTCTGGCATTGCGTATCGCCGAAGACGAACATTCCGGGGTGATGGAATATCTGCGCGCGCGCGAACTGGCAAGCAGCGCCTATCGGGAAATGATCGTCCCGCTGCATCTGGAGGATGGGCGCGAAATTCATGCGATCGCCTATGTGATGCGGCGCGATCACTGGCAATATGCCGGGGGCCTTTGCACGAATGAGCAGGCGGATATCATCGCGCGGGCGCATGGCGGACGCGGCCCGAATGCGGATTACCTGTTCAACACCGTGCGCCACCTTGCGGAAATTGGCATGAATGACGAGATGCTCGAGCAGCTTTCCGAGGATGTGCGCCGCCTGATGACAGATCAGGCTTAAGCATCGGTCGGCGTTGCGAGTGCTTGGCAAGTCAATCCCGGCATCCTACACTTCGCGCGAATGACCCTGCTTCGATCAGGAAGGCGAGCCCTTGAGCGATCCGAACACCGGCCAGACCAGCGACAGGCACAAGCAGAAACTTGCTGCCCCCGCAAGGCGTACGTCCTCCGCGCATCCGCATTTTTCGCAGCCCGTCCGGCAGATTCTGATGATGCTGACGCTGCTGGTTCTGGTGCTGGTCGGCGGCTGGTTCACCTATGGGCGCATCCTGCCGATCTTCATGTCCAACCGCTGGCTGAACGGGCTGATCCTGTTTGTCTTCGCGCTGGGCGTTCTGGCCTGCTTCTGGCAGGTCCAGCAGCTTATGCGCTCCGTTCACTGGATCGAGCGCTTTGCTGAGCGCCGCAGCAATGCCGTGGAAAAGGGCCTTGCTGCGCGTGGTGTGGACGATGGCGATCAGCCTCCGCGATTGCTGGCGCCTCTGGCCGCGTTGCTGGGCGCGCGGGGACCGGCAGGGGGGGTGATATCGACGGGATCGGCGCGGTCGATACTTGAATCCGTCGCCACCCGGATCGAAGAATTGCGGGACATCACCAAGTATCTTGCCAATCTTCTGATATTCCTTGGCCTGCTTGGAACCTTCTACGGGCTGGCGACGACGGTTCCGGCTGTGATCGAGACGATCCGCGCCCTTGCCCCGCAGGACGGCGAGACAGGCGCCCAGATGTTCGACAAGCTGATGAGCGGGCTTGAAGCCCAGCTTGGCGGCATGGCGACGGCGTTTTCATCTTCGTTGCTGGGGCTGGCAGGATCGCTGGTGGTCGGCCTTCTGGAACTGTTCGCGACCCATGGCCAGAACCGCTTTTACCGCGAGCTGGAGGAATGGATGTCGGGTTTCACCCGCATCAGCCTTGCCGGCGATGGCGAAGAAGGAGGCGCAGGCGCCGGCAGTGGCTTGATGGACCAGATCGCCGTGCAGATCGACTGGCTTCAGCAGTTCCACGCCGAGCGCGATGTGATCCGCGACGAAGCGGCGGCAATGGCCGATGAGCGGGTTCTGGCGCTGGTCGAGACCGTGGATGCACTGGTCAAGCAGTCGGGGGCCGAACGCGAAGAGGCCAGCCGACAAGCAGCCGCATTGACGGCGGCGGTGGGCCGGATGGCTGATGGGCAGGACCGGCTTGCCGCGGCATTGCAGGGGCAGGGTGCGGACTCGGGTTCGGGTGTGGATGCCAAGACGCTTGACGCCGCGCTCGAACGTTTTGCGCGGCATCTCAGCGAAGACCGCGACGAGATGGTGTCGGAATTGCGGCTTGATCTTCTGGTGCTGACGCGGGCAGTCCGGGCAGCGCGGTTCTCGGATCCGTTCCGCGACGATCAGCTGACCATTCCGCCCCTGTCGCAGCGCCGGCAGGAGGAATGAGATGGCGCTGAATCGCGCCTCGACCAATCGCTTTTCCGCCACGATCTGGCCCGGTTTCGTGGATGCGATGACTGCGCTTCTCCTGGTGTTGATGTTCGTTCTGACGATATTCGTCATCGTCCAGTCGGTCTTGCGCGAACAGATCACCGATCAGGGCAGCACGATCAGCCAGCAGGAAGAGCAGATATCCCGGCAGGAGCAGCGCCTGAACCAGCTTGGCCAGCAGGTGTCCGCATTGGGTCAGGCGCTGAGCGTGTCCGAAGAGCAGGGGGCGGAACTCGAGGAGCGGCTTGCCGAGCAGAATGACGCGCGTGCAAGCCTTGAGGAACAACTTGCGCAGGCCGAGGCGCAGGCCCGCGACCGCGCGGCGCATATCACCCGGCTCAGCAACCAGTTGGACAGCAGCAGAACCGAATTGCAGGACGCCAAATCCCGGCTGACGGATTTCGAGGCCGAGGTGGCGACGCTGATCGCCGCACGCCACAAGGATTTCACGGAATCCGCCGCCGCGCAAAAGGCCTTGCAGGATCGGTTGGATCAGGAGCAAGAGCGTGCTTCGGCGGCGGAACTGGCGGTTGCCGCCGCGCGCGAGGAAACCGACGCCAATGCCGAAACCGCCCGGCTGGCCGCCGCCCGGCGCGAGGCGCTTGAGGCTTTGGTGGCCGATCTTCGCCGCCGGAATGCCGAAACCGGCGGAGAGACGGCGCAATTGCGCGAGGATCTGACGGCCACCGAAACCCGGTTGACCGAGGCTGAAACCGCCCGTCTGGCCGAGGCCGAGGCGGCAAAGGCCCTGCGCGAACGGCTGGAAGAATCGGATGCCGAACTGACCGCGATGACCCTTTCGCTTGAGGAAAGCCGCAAGCAGGCCGAAGAGACGCTGACGCTTCTGGCCGCTGCGGAATCCGCTCGCGATCGCATGTCCGGGAATGCCGAGACGGCTACGACCGAGGCCGACCGGCAGGCGGCCTTGCTGGAGACTGCCCGCGCCGAACTGGCCAAACAGGAGAAAATCTCGACCGAAGATCAGCGCCGGCTGGCCCTGTTGAACGAACAGGTTGCGTCCCTGACGGCGGAACTATCCTCATTGCAGGCATTGCTGGATACCGCCGGGGATGAACAGGAACAGGCCGAGTTGCGGGTTGAGGATCTGGGACAACAGCTCAATGCCGCACTGCTGCGCGCAACCGAAGAAAAGGAACGTCGCCTGCAACTGGAGGAAGAAGCCCGCAAACTGGCCGAAGAGGAAGCGCGCGACCTTGCCCGTTACCGCTCGGAATTCTTCGGCCGGATGTCGCAGATCTTGTCCGGGCGCGAAGGGGTGCAGGTCGTCGGGGACCGTTTCGTATTCCAGTCCGAAGTGCTTTTTCCGCCGGGTGAGGCCAGCCTTTCCTCATCCGGTCATGAGCAGGTGGCCGGGGTGGCGCGGATGCTGTCCGACATTGCGGATGAAATCCCGAACGAGATCGACTGGATGATCCGTGTCGATGGCCATACCGACAACACGCCCCTGTCCGGAAGTGGCCGCTATCGGGATAATTGGGAACTCAGTCAGGCGCGGGCGCTGGCCGTGGTCCGCTATATGATTGACGAATTGGGATTCCCGGCCGATCGGCTGGCGGCGGCGGGCTTTGCCGATACAAGACCGGTAGACGAGGCGGATACCGCCGAAAGCCGCGCCCGGAACCGCCGGATCGAGTTGAAACTTACGGAAAGATAAGGCCCGCCCCCGCCAGCCACACCGTCAGCCACCGGCCTCTCATTGCTGGAATATCCGCGCCCCTCCCGTCCTGCCCGGAGCCCTTCTTCTTTGTCCAAATACCTTCTTGGGGATCGCCGGTGGGTCGCGCCGCTGGTTCAAGAGACCAGCCGGTGACGGGCGGCGCCCCCGGGACAAGGATCAGAATGTCCTGCTGAGCGAGATCTTGAAATTCCGCCCGGCCGCCGGTCCCAGAAGATAGGTTGCCGGCGTGTAATTCTTGTTGGTCACGTTATCGATGCCGAAATTGACCTCTACCCCCTGCAAGGCGCCCTGATCGGGCGTCCAGATCGCGTAAATGTCATGCGTGCCGAAACCTGCGCGATCCTCGCCTGCGGGATTGGTTGCGCTTACCGGTTTGTCGCGCGAGGCGGCAAGGGTGCTGCGCATCCCGAATTTCCAGCTTGATGTTGCCTGCCATGAGGCGGACAGCACCAGCCGGTTGTTGGGAAGGGTGTTCAGGTCTTCACCATCCTGATTCCGGCCGTTGACGACGGATATCGCCGCGCCGATGTTCCATGGCCCCGAGCGATAGCTTGCCTCGAGTTCGCCGCCGCGAAGATAGGCGCGATCGATATTTTCATAAGCCGGTGTCGGCGCGGGCAGGCCGGTGCGCACGATCATGTCGTCGATATGGTTGCGGAACAGGGTCAGTTTCATCGCCGCCTCGTCACCCGCCGCGAACAGGTCGCCGGCGCGGTAACTGACCCCGATCTCGATATTCTTGCCCTTCTCTTCCTTCAGATCGGGTGAGGCCGCTCCGCCCATATGGTTGTCATAAAGCTCGTCCACTGTCGGAACCCTGTTCACCAGCGCGGCGGATGCGAAGACCGACCAGCTGTCGGTCAGCCGGTACATAAGACCGATCTGTGGTTCCAGCGCCTCTGCGCTCAGCTTGTCGTCGCTGACCACGACGCTGGCTTTGGGCTCGGTCTTCTGCCGCTCGTATCGCAGGCCGGTATTGATCGTGAGCCGGTTCCATTCAAGCTCGGACCACGCGAATACCGACTGCGAGCGGGTATAACCCTCGGGATGAGAGGCCGAATAGCTGGAACTGGACCGGTCCTGCTTATAGGTCTCGGCGCCGATGGTCAGGAAATGGCTGTAGCCCGTGCCCGACAGATCCATGACGTTCTGTGCCTTCAGCTTGGTCAGGGCGTAATCGCGCCGGCCCAGCAGGCTGTCCATGATCGGCTCATCGGGCTTGTCGCCCTGTTTCACATCCTTGATCGTGTTAGTGTAAGACAAGGTCACCGTGGCGTCGATCAGCCGGTTGTCCTGGGGGTTCCAGCCCCATTCCAGCCTTGCGGTCTGATCGCGGGTCAGGATATCGCCCACGCCCCAGCCGGGGAAGCCGGGATATAGCCCGACCTGCGCGCCTTCAAGCTGGTTGAAATCCTGATCATCGCCCTCGGCCTCCAGATGCAGATAGGATGCCTCGATATACTGGTCGCCGAATGTCTTGCGGGCTTTCAGAAGCATGTTTGGCGTGTCTGAGTTCGACCGCACCAGCCGGTTGCCATCCGCATCCTCGGTTTCCCCGATCGTGCGATAGGCGAAGGCGGCAAGGGCTTCGAAATCCTGCGCGGGCCGCCAGCCCCACATGACGCTACCCACAACGGAATCGGGGTTGGACGAATAGCCCAGCTTGACCCGGCCGCCGCTGTTCTGGCCTTCCGGGATGATGTCGCTTGCGTCGATCGTTTCCACGGCGATGACGCCACCCAAAGCGCCGACACCGTAAAGCGTGGCCGCGCTGGGACCGCGCAGAACCTCGACCCTGCCGATGAATTCCGGTTCTGCGAAAAGCGAGCCCTGACGATAGCTTTGGTAATATTTCTTCTCGCCGTCGATAAGCTGGATGATCCCCGCTTCGCCCGCCGCCGCCTCATCAGACCCGAAGCCCCGGATATTGAAACCCTGTCCGAAGAAACTGGAGGATCCGACCCCCGCGACGCCGGGCACCTGCGCAAGCACATCGCCGATATTTCCGGCCGCGATCTCGTTAAGTTCCTCGGCGTCGATGACGCTGACCGATTGCGGCACGGATGACGCGACCTTTTCGGTGCCTGCGCGAAGAATGATCGGATCCAGCGTCAGCCCTTCACCAGTGTCCTGCCCCAGGGCGATAGAGGTCGTTCCAAGCAGCAGAGCAGTAGCGGTGATATATCGTGACATGGCCAGTCCCTTCGCAAACGGATGTTATCGGGCTGGCAAAGGCTGGCGTCTTGCTTCGGCTAGATTTTCCTACTAAAGAAGTCAAGTATATAGCGCGGCTATTGGGTGATCCCGGCCGGACCTGCTGCACAAGAGGCACAAATGAACGATCTGACCCCCGCCCGACTGCGAGAACTGAAGCGCGAGACCAAATCGCGCGCCTATGATCTTGCACAAGAGCTTGGCCTGCCCGAAGCGGCACTGGTCGAGGCTGATCTTGGTCTTGGCGTGATCCGGATCGATCCGGCGCTGTCAAGGCTGATCCCTGCGGTGCAGCGTCTGGGAGAGGTCATGGCCCTGACGCGCAACCGTTCCTGCGTGATCGAGAAGATCGGCACCTATAACGATTTCCATGATGGCGATCACGCGGCGATGACGCTGGATGCCGAGATCGACATGCGCATGTTCCCACGGCACTGGGTTCATGCCTATACGGTCGAAACCGGGACCGCCGATGGCACGCGCCGTTCCGTTCAGGTTTTCGACGCGGCGGGCGACGCGATCCACAAGGTGCATCTGCGCGAAACCTCGGATCTGGCGGCATGGGAGGCGTTGAAGCACGAGCTTGCGCTGCCCGACCAGAAGAATCTTTCGGAATTCGCCAGACGCGCAGCGCCCGAAGGTGCCCGGATCGCGGAAGACAAGGCCGAGACACTTCGCGCGGAATGGGTGCGGATGACCGATACCCATCAATTCAACACGCTGACGCGCCGGTTAAAGATGAACCGGCTTGGCGCTTATCGCATCGCCGGCGCTCCGCTTGCGCGGCAGCTTGCCAACGATGCCGTCCCCGCGCTGTTGGAGCGGGTTCAGGCAGAGGGGCAGCAGGTCATGTTCTTCGTCGGCAATGCCGGCTGCATCGAAATCCATTCGGGTTCGCTTCAGAATCTGAGACCGATGGGTCCCTGGCTCAATGTGATGGATGCGCGGTTCAACCTGCATTTACGTGGCGATCATGTGGCCGAGGTCTGGCTTGTGGATAAGCCGACGAAACGCGGCCCCGCGATCTCGGTTGAGGCATTCGATGAAAATGGCGATCTGATCTTCCAGTGTTTCGGAATGCGCCCCGAAAAGGGTGGCGATGCCGAGGGCTGGAAACGGCTGGTCGAGGCTTTGCCTGCCGGGGATGACGCATGAGAGGGCTGATCGCCGCAAGTGTCGTCTGGGCCGGTCTTGCGGCCCCGGTCGCGGCGGAATCCTATCCCGATGCGGGGAAAGTGCTGGCCATCGGCGGATCGGTGACCGAGATCGTCTATGCGCTGGGTCAGCAAGACCGGCTGATCGCGCGGGATTCGACCTCGAACTTTCCTGCCGAGGCGCAGGAATTGCCGGATGTCGGTTACATGCGGGCCTTGTCGCCCGAGGGCGTGCTTTCGGTCGGCCCCGATCTGATCCTGTCCGAGGAAGGCGCGGGTCCGCCCGAGACGATCGAATTGCTGAAAGAGGCCGAGGTGCCTTTTGTGACCATTCCATCGGGTACCGATGCCGAAGGGCTGACAGCGAAGATCGAGGCCGTGGCCGAGGCATTGGGTGTGCCGGAAGCCGCAGCAGGACCGGTTGAAGAATTGCAGGCCGATTTCAGCAGACTGGCCGAGAAGACACAGGATCAGTCCGAAACCAGATCGGTGCTGTTCATTCTGTCCTTGCAGGGCGGACGGGTCATGGCCTCGGGTCAGGGAACCGAGGCCGAGGCGATCATGGAGCTTGCCGGAGCGCGCAATGCGATGCAGGGCTTCGAAGGCTATAAACCCCTGTCGGACGAGGCGATCACTGCCGCCGCGCCGGATGTGATCCTGATGATGGATCGCGGCGACGGAGAGGATGGCCATGGCGCCGCGGCAGAGACGCTGAAATCATTGCCTGCGCTTGCCGAGACTCCGGCGGTCAGGGATGGTGCGGTTATCCGCATGAACGGATTGTATCTTCTTGGTTTCGGCCCACGCGCCGCAGATGCCGCACTGGATCTGCACAACGCGATCTACGGAGACGGGTGATGGCCATGCTTGAGGCGACACGGGTCAGGCTGGCCGGTGATCGCAGCCATATCGGGCGGCGTCTTGCAGCCCTGCTGTTCCTGTTGCTGATCGTCATGTCGTTGTTATCGCTGGGGCATGGCGCGTCGGGGGTTTCAGCCACGCAGATGTTGCTGGACTGGCTGGCCGGGCGTGAAGCGGCGCAGATCGACCGGATCATCATGCACAGCATCCGCCTGCCGCGACTGTTGACCGGCCTGCTGGTCGGCGCGGCTTTGGCGGTGTCCGGGGCGATGATGCAGGGGCTGTTCCGCAACCCGCTTGCCGATCCGGGATTGCTGGGGGTCAGTGCCGGCGCATCGCTTGGCGCGATATCGGCAATTGTGTTGGGCGGCGCTCTGCCGCCGGCCATTGCCGCCCTGACCGGCTGGCATCTTGTGCCCATCGCAGCCTTTGCCGGAAGCTGGGTGGCGATGTTCACGCTTTACGGTATCGCAACCCGGCAGGGGCGCACTTCGGTCGCGACGATGCTGCTTGCCGGGATCGCCATGTCGGCAATGATCGCAGCCCTCAGCGGGCTGATCATCTACCGCGCCGACGATCAGCAGCTGCGCGACCTTACATTCTGGAGCCTTGGCTCGCTCGCCGGGGCAAGCTGGGCCAAGATTGCCGTCGCCGGACCGGTTATCGCGCTTGCCCTGGCCTTGTCGCCATTTCTGGCAAGGGGGCTGAACGGGCTTGCGCTGGGCGAGGCTGCTGCGGCGCATGTCGGACTGCATGTGCAGCGCGTCAAGACTGCGGCCATCCTGATCACCGCCGCCGCGACCGGCGCATCGGTTGCGATTGCCGGGGCCATCGGGTTCGTGGGCATCGTCGTGCCGCATCTGCTGCGCCTGATCTCGGGGCCGGATCATCGATGGCTGCTGGTCAACAGCGCGCTTCTGGGCGCGTCGACGCTGCTGGCGGCGGATATGGTCAGCCGGACCATCGTTGCGCCTGCCGAACTGCCTATCGGGATCATCACGGCCCTGATCGGAGGTCCGTTCTTCCTGTGGGTGCTGCTGTCCAACCGCCGGGTTCTGGACGCATGAGCCTGATTGCGCGTGACATCCGGCTGAAACTGGGCCGCAGCCAGATCCTGCACGGGCTTGACCTGACCGCACAGGCAGGCAGGCTGACGGCGATCATCGGGCCGAACGGTTCGGGAAAGACCTCGTTGCTGCGGGCATTGACGCGGGAATATTTGCCGGATTCCGGCAGCATTACCCTGAATGGCCGTGATATCGCCGGATTGCGGCCAGAGATGCTGGCCACGATCCGGGCGGTCCTGCCACAGCATACGGTGCTGAGCTTTCCCTTTACCGCGGCGGAAATCATTCGCATCGGGCTGACCGCGCAGGTGGATTCCGGGCGTGACCGGTTGATTGAAGCGGCATTGGCGAAGGTTGGCCTGCCGGGTTACGGAGGGCGGCTTTATCAGGAATTGTCGGGCGGAGAGCAACAGCGGGTACAGCTTGCCCGGGTTCTGGTGCAGGTCTGGCACCCGGTCGGGCGCGGCGGCCCATGCTGGCTGTTTCTGGATGAACCGGTCAGCAGTCTGGATATCGCCCATCAGATCAGCGTCATGGAACTTGCTGCGGATTACGCCCGGCAGGGCGGCGGAGTCGTTGCGGTGATGCACGATCTGAACCTGACGGCGATGTTTGCCGATCATGTCCTGCTGATGCGGGATGGCGGCTCTTTGGCCGAAGGTCCGCCTGCCGAAGTGCTGACGGATAACCTGCTTTCAACCGCTTACGGTTGCCGGTTGCGGGTGAATCATACGCCGCCGGACGGCGTCTGGATATTACCGCAAGCCGTCGCTATGGGCATTGCCGAACGCGTGTGAGATTACCGCCAATCTGGCCCCGGGGGAAATACGATCCCGGGAAAATGGAACGGGCCGCCCAGATCAGACGGCCCGCGAGTTCCACGGAGATGGTCCGGTTAGGGATGGAAATCCGCCCGGTCCCAATCAGGGTTTACGACCCGAAGGATTGCCTTTAGGCCACGGCCCCCCTGACTGTTCCGCCACCGTTCTCCAATATCACTCTCGACACTGGACCACCTCCTTTCAATAAGTTGCCGTTACTTAGAAGGGTGCCACAGATATCGAATCTGTCAATCAGTTTTCTTGGTAAACACGCAAGAAATTGCGGATGATGATACGGAACGGTACTAGGGCAAGTATTGCCAGCCCGATTTTCATCAGCCAATCTGCCATTCCCAGCGAAACCCAAAGCGGCAATACCGCCCCGGTGCCAAGCAGCGGCACCATTTCGTTCGCCCAGCCGGTATTGCCATCGGCGGGCAGGGCGGCTGCGAAGGCGATGATGAAGAACAGCGATGTATCGACCGCCGATCCGACAAGGGTGGATCCAAGCGGGGCCACCCACCAGCGGCGGTTGCGCAATGCATCGAATACCGCGACATCCAGCATTTGCGCGCAAAGAAAGGCCGAGCCTGATCCGATGGCGATGCGCAGTGTCGTCTTGTCCAGCCCGGTCGCGATCAGAGAACAGATCACACCAGCGGCAAAACCGGCCAGAACGACGCGCCTCGCGGCGGCGGCGCCATAGACCCGATTCATCACATCGGTCACCAAAAAGGCGAAAGGATAGGAAAGCGCGCCCCATGTCAGCCAGTTTCCGATCGGAAACTGCACGAGGATATTCGAGGCCACGACGCTGGCGGCCATGGCAAGGATGCCGGGCAGAAAGCGGTTCATTATGAATTTCCGTTTTACAAGGTAGCGGAACAACTCGGCCCGGTTACAGGGCAGAGGGCGCATACGCCTGGCCCGTGCCGCTGTCAACGGAAAAGGATCATTCCCGCAGCCGGTACTCGACCAGTTCGGTGCGCTGTACGAACAGGAAATTGTCGTCCGAGATCATCGTCAGCCGGATGCCCTGACCGTCATGCCAGACCGACAGACCTTCGAGATTGTCATATTGCAAGGCGCTGGTTTCCAACAGCCTCTGTTCTTCCGTGACGCCCGTATCGTCAAAGCGGAAACGGCTGACGCGGGAAGAGAAACCAAGCACCCCCTGAAAGCTGCGTTCCAGCAGATAAAACCAGCCATCCGGCCCGAAATCCGATCCGACCGGCAGCCAGCGTCCTTCGCGCCGGATGGTGAAGGGCTGATCCCATTCTCCGTCCTTGAAACGCAGGACCGGGAATGGCCGATCCGGTCCGGACGATCTTTCGGGTATGGTGAACAATGCACCGTCCGCGTCGATTGCAAGGGATTCGAGACCTGCGTTGGAATTACCTTCGGGCATTGCCGGCGGGCGGGGAAGAGGCTGTCCGGGGGCGTCGGGATTGGTATGCAGAACCACACGGTTCAGCCCCTCGAAGCTGACCCATATCTGCCCCTTGTGGTCGATGGCCAGCCCTTCGCTGTCACCCAGATAGCCGCCGGCGAGGGGTTCGCCGTTGCTGCCTTTCAGATGCGCGCGCCCCGAGATGCTCATATGCCTGATCCGGCCAGCGACGTCACGCTCGATATTGCCCCAGAACAGGTTTGTACGGTCCGAGAGGACATGGAAACGACGGCCGTTCTCGGTGATTTCGATCCCGGAAAAGCCTCCGAAGCGGGGATCGTTGTCATCCCAGACATATGTGCCGATATAGTCCAGAGTCACGGCCGACGCGGAACTGCCGGCCGTGACGAATGCCATGGTAAGAGCCGCGATCAGGGTGCGGCGGCGACTGTCTGGCATTGGCTGGGCATCTCGCTCATCCTGTAGCTGCGGGGATGGCGATAATTCGGATCGGGAGGAACGGGTTTGACCCGGCTTGGATCAATCCGGTTCCTGATCCATTCCCGCGCTTCGTCGCAGCCATCGCCCGAAGGCGGCGGATCCTGAGTGCGGCAGATCGAGCCCTTGGGGCAGGTCAGCCGGACATGGAAGTGATAATCGTGGCCGTTCAGCGGACGAACCTTGCGCAGCCAGCTGCGGTTACCGGTCTCCATCTGACACATCGCGACCTTGGCGACGGGATCGGTGAAAATCCGTTCGACACGGGGATCGCGTGCCGCCGCGCGCATGATCGCCATATGACCGGGGTTCCAGTATTGCGACAATTGCGTGCCGCCGCCTGCAACCACGGAAACCGAAGAGATGCTTTCCCGCTGGGACGGCGTCAGGCTCAGCGATTGGGGCGGCAACATCCAGATATCGGCGTCAAGGCCCATCTGATGGCTGGCATGGCCGGACACCATTGGCCCGCCGCGCGGCTGACTCATATCGCCGATATACAGCCCGCGCCAACCGGCTTGTTGCGCGGCTTGCGACAGCCCGACCAGAAAGCTGATCAGCTCGGGGTGGCCCCAGTTGCGATTGCGTGACAGGCGCATGGCCTGCCAGCTTGGCCCGGTTTCGGGCAATTGCTGAAAACCCTGGCCGCAGCCCTGGGAATAATAGCCGATCGAAACCGCCGCGCCCTGCGATGCGCTTCGGAACTGGCCGAACACGTCCTTGGCCAGCGGATCGGCCATGACGGGCGAGGCAAGCCCGACAATCAGGGCTGCCGTGGTGATGATTTTGCGGATCACTGCTGTCCCTCTCCTTCCGGTTTGACCCAGAGTAGCAGAACAAGCGCCAGAAGGAATATCAAGATAACAGGAGAAATGCCGATACGCTGATTTCCGGACATGTCGGTCACCAATGCGATCAGGAACGGGGCAAGGAATGCGGTGGCCTTGCCGGACAGGGCATAAAGTCCGAAACCCTCGGTCGCGCGTTCGGGCGTGGTGTGGCGGACCATCATCGTGCGGCTGGCGGCCTGCAACGCGCCTCCGGCCCCGCCAATCAGGGCGCCGCAGGCGAAGAAGATCAGGTCGGGCACATACAGGCTGCCAAGGACCGGCATTGCCGGCAGGGATATGCCTAACAGCGTTTCGCGGTCCATCCCGACAATGGTGACGCAAACCGCGATCAGCACCAAGGTAGAGGCGATGATGACCGGTTTCGGACCAAAGCGGCTGTCGGCCATGCCGCCCAACCAACTGATGATGGCGGCGGATATCGCGCTGACCACGCCGAAAATGCCCGCCAGAAAGACCGGCCAGCCCAGAACCGTGCCGGCGTAGACGCCTCCGAACCCGTATAGTGCGTTCAGGGCGTCCCGCGACAGCATCGACGAGACCAGCCAGCTTGCAAGGCTGCGCCGGTGGCGCAGGCTGCGGATCAGGGCCCACAGATCCCGCATCGCCGCGCCGATCCTGACCGGGCGACGGGGGCCGCGCGGTTCCCTGACCCACAGGAAGAACGGCATCATGAACAGGATGAACCAGATCGCGGTGAACGGTCCGACAAAGCGTGTGCCTTCACGCTGCGCGGGATCAAGACCGAATAATGGCTCCAGTCCGGCCAGCGTCTTGCCGCTGGGCGTTTCGGCGAACAGCGCCAGCATCATGGCCAGCGCGACCACGCCGCCGAGATAACCGAAAGCAAAGCCAGTGCCTGACAGTCTGCCGATTTCATCGCGCGGGGCAAGGCCGGGCAGCATGGCGTTGGTGAAGATGGTGGCGAATTCAAGCCCGATCATGCCGATGCCGAACAGCGCCACCGCCTGAAGCAACGGCGGGTGCTGGGGCGTCAGATACCACAGCCCGGCAGCTCCGGTGACATAGAAGGCCGAGAACAGCCAGATCCATGGCATTTTCCTGCCGGATGTATCCGCGACCGCGCCAAGGACCGGTGCGAATACCGCGATGACGGTACCTGCCGCCGCGAGGCCATAACCCCAAAGCGCCTGCGCATTCGCGCCCGCAATCGCGGCATCGTCCCCGAGCCGGATGAAATGCGTCTTGGCAACCTCGGCGAAATAGATCGAGAAGATGAAGGTGATCAGCAACGTATGATAGGGCTGGCTTGCCCAATCGAAAAACCACCAGCCCCAGATGCGCTTGCGGTTCATGTCATATCCTTCATCCGGTTCGCGCATATAAGGCCCGAGCCGGCTCAGGCTGGCAAGGGTTGTTTTACCTCGGCTGGAAGCTCGGGGGGCCAGGGACGGGCGGCGTCCGCCTGAATCCATGCGGCGACCCAGTCGGGCAGCGGCGGGCTTTCGGCTTCATGGCCAAGCGCTTCCATGACTTTGGCTGGCGGCACCATGCCATCGGCAGAGGTGACCGCCGAGCGGATCAGCACCTGATTGCAGCAATGGCCGCCGCGCCATATGGTCTGGTCCATATAGATGAAACGATGATCCCAGCCGATCATGCGCGAAACCATGGTGAAACGATCGAACACGCGGACGCGGCGGCGGTAGCGGGTCGAGTTTCCCGCGATCGTGATCCCCCAGCGCTTTTCTTTCAGCAGCTTTATCAGCCCGCAACGCATGGCCATCGGAATCCGGCCCAGATCGTAAAGCGTCAATGTCCTGCCATTATTCAGCTCGATCCAGGGATCCAGATCCCAGGGCCAGCAGATATGGGTCGAAACATGCGCATCGGTCGGGCTGAGAAGCGGCACGTTACGAAATTTCAACATTTCCTTGGCAAATCTGATCCACGGATACATTGGCCGTCCTTTTTCCGGTTCGGGACAGGGGTGGCCGGAAGTCACGCGGACGTCAAGGTGAACGCTGCGGCATTCGGGTTGCATACGGCGATTCGCAAGGTCATACAGGACGCAATCGCTACGAAGAGGAAATGATGGGAACGCTGCATTACGCCTTGATGACGATCCTTAATCTGCTGTGGTTCATCATGATCGTCCATATCATCATGTCGTGGCTGATCAATTTTCAGGTGCTGAATCTGCGGCAGCCCCTGGTCGCCTCGATCTGGGACGGGTTGTCCCGGCTGCTAGAGCCGATCTATCGCCCGATCCGGAATATGTTGCCAAATACCGGGGGGCTGGATCTTGCGCCTCTGGTGGTGTTCGTCATCATCCTCATTCTTCAGCAGGCCCTGGCGAATAATGCGGGCTTCTTCTACGGCATGTGATGCCAACGGCGCTTTTACGGCAAATCTGGGGCTTTGACGGCTTCCGCCCCGGCCAGCAAGAGATTGTCGAGGCGGTTTCCGATGGCCGGGATGTGCTGGCGATCATGCCCACGGGGGGCGGCAAATCCCTGTGCTATCAACTGCCTGCCGTGATGCGCGACGGCGTGACGGTGGTGATTTCACCGCTGATCGCCCTGATGCGGGATCAGGTGCGGGCGCTGCGCGAGGCCGGGGTGGCGGCGGGGGCACTGACCAGCGGGAATACTCAGGACGAAACCGATGCCGTATTCGAGGCATTGGCGCAGGGCGGGCTGAAAATCCTTTATATGGCGCCCGAGCGGCTGGCCTCGGGCGGGACGGTGAATCTGCTGCGCCGCGCGGGCGTGACCGCAATCGCTGTGGATGAAGCGCATTGCGTCAGCCAGTGGGGCCATGATTTCCGCCCGGATTACCTGCGCATCGGAGAGTTGAAGCGCGATCTCGATGTGCCGCTGGGCGCATTTACCGCGACCGCCGATGCCGAGACCCGGGCCGAGATCGTCAGCCGCCTGTTCGACGGAAAGCAGCCCGTCACCTTTCTGCGCGGTTTCGACCGCCCCAATATCCGGCTGGCGTTTCAGCCCAAGGATAGCCCGCGCAAGCAGGTGCTGGCTTTCGTTGCCGCCCGGCGCGGCCAGTCTGGCATCGTCTATTGCGCCAGCCGCGCCCGGACCGAGACGCTTGCCGCCGCCCTTGCCGAAGCCGGTCACAGCGCCGTGGCCTATCATGGCGGGATGGAGGCGGATGCGCGACGCCAGGTCGAGGCGCGGTTTCAGCGGGAAGACGGGCTGATCGTGGTTGCGACGGTGGCTTTCGGAATGGGCATCGACAAGCCGGATATCCGCTGGGTTCTGCATGCCGATCTGCCGAAAAGCATCGAGTCCTATTATCAGGAGATCGGGCGGGCGGGCCGCGATGGTGATCCCGCCGAGACGCTGACGCTATACGGTCCCGATGATATCCGGTTCCGCCGCATGCAGGTGGATGAGGGTCTGGCCGAGGCTGCGCGCAAGGGGGCCGATCATACGCGGCTGAACGCCCTTCTTGGATTGGCCGAGGCGACAGGGTGTCGCCGGAAACGGCTGCTGGCCTATTTCGGTGAGGACGCGGACGATTGCGGCAATTGCGACCTGTGCGAGACGCCTCCGAAACTGTTTGACGGCACGCAATCGGTGCGCAAGGCTTTATCGGCGATAGTGCGGACCGGGGAATGGTTCGGGGCCGGACATCTGATCGATATCCTGACCGGCAACACGACCGAGAAGGTCCGCGCCCGGGGCCATGACCAACTGCCGACTTTCGGCGTGGGCCACGATCACAGCCGGGGGCAGTGGCAGGCGATTTTCCGGCAGATGATGGGGCTGGATCTCTGCCGCCCCGATCCTGCACGTCACGGCGCGCTGCATCTGACCGATGCCGCCCATCCGGTGCTGCGTGGCGAGGCGGACGTGACGCTGCGCCATGACACGACGCTGCGAGCCAGACCCGCCAATGTCATCCGCACCCAGGTCGCGGAAGAGGATGAACCGCTTCTATCCGCGCTCAAGGCCAAACGTCGGGCGTTGGCCGAGGCGGCGCGGGTACCCGCCTATGTCATTTTCCCCGACCGCACCCTGATCGAGATGGCCGAGCGTCGCCCGGGCAATCTGGACGAGATGGCGCAGGTGAACGGTGTGGGCGCAAAGAAGCTGGAGAGTTACGGGCGCGAATTCCTTGCGGTAATTGCGGGGGAGCAGCCGCGGATACATCCGCATCGCCGCGCGCTTGCCGGGCGTCCGGCGGGCGCATTGTTCGACCGTCTGCTGGAGGCGCAGAACCGGCTGATGCGCGGAGAGGACGGGACGGCGAAGCCCCTGTCATGCTCGACTGCGCAGATCCGCCGGATCGCCGAGCAGCAACCGGGCGATGCGGCGGCGCTTGGCCGTCATCTGGACGACGCAAGGCTGGAACGGTTCGGGGCCGCGTTTCTGGAAGAGATCACAGGGGCCGGGTAGGGACGCATGCTGGTTGCGCTTGGCGCGATCCGGATGAGGCGGACCTGACACTACCCGGTTTCACGTTTAGTTTTACTGTCGCGAATTTGCAGCATGATATGGTCAAGTCACCACGAAACTCATAGCTGAGAATATGCTGAAACGACCGAGACCTGAGGTGAGAAAGGATCGTTCATGCTGGCACGACGCCATTTTATTGTAACCGCGGCGGCGCTTTTTTCGGCGCCTGTTTCCGCCCCTTTGTACGCGAGTGAATGGCCGGATGAGGCACAAAAGGCGGCTTGGGACGCAGAGGTAACGCCGCCATTCTTCGACCTGAAAACCTCGAACCCCTGGGATCTCAATCAGCGGTTCCTTCCGGTTCTGGTGGAAGCGAATGACGGGCTGGTGCCCGGCGATATCCATGTAGATGCGGTGGCCCGGTACCTTTATCATATCAAGGATAACGGTCTGGCCATGCGTTACGGCGTGGCCATCGGCAGGGGCGGTCTGTATGAACCGGGAACCTACACGATCCGGCGCAAGGTCCGGTGGCCGCACTGGACGCCGACGCAAAGCATGATCGAGCGCGAGCCCGAGATTTATGCGAAATTCGCGGGCGGAATGGAGCCGGGGCCTTCGAATGCGCTTGGGTCACGCGCCCTGTATCTCTATGTCGGCGATCGCGATACCTATCTTCGGATACATGGCACGCCATATCCGCGCTCTATCGGTACGCGGGCCAGTTCGGGCTGCGTGCGCATGGTCATGCCGCATATCAACGAGCTTTACGATCAGGTCGAACTGGAGGCGACGGCGGTTCTCTATCCGGCCGAGGAGTCGCTTGGCGCCGTCAGTTGAGTTTCCCGGCGACCCGGCAGGTTTCCAGCGAAACCTGCCGAATTCGCTTTGGCATCGGGAATTCGGCTATCGTGCGAGCAGGGCAGGTATTGTCCGAAGGACTAAAACCCGCCGCGCCTATGTCGCATAGCCCGGCGTTGTCTCTCCTGCTCCGGCCTCGCCGCAGATTCGCTTTCCGTCGTCGGTAAGAAGTGGCAGCAATGTCGTTTCCACCGGCCCATGATACTCGTACCAATAGCATCCGTCCGGTTGCAGGCGCGCGGAATACACATTCTGGTTCGCCGCCGCCAATTGAATCACGGCTTCGGGCAGGTCCTTCTCATCAGAGGGGGCATTCGCTTTGCCGCCCACGCCGAGCGGAGCGGCGCAGGCGCCGAGCAGTTGCAGCATGACGATTGTCACTGAAAATTGTTTTCTCATTACAGAACTCTCATTTTGGTCGTGTTGAATATCCATCGCGGATTTTTAAGGCGACGACAAAACGCCGGGTCTGATCGGCGAATGGCGGTTTACACGGTTATCAGCCTTCCATTTACCACTGGATACCGAAAGATATGCCATGCGGAAATGCTCTGGTGGAGTAGATGGGCAATTTCAGCGGCTTGCCCCGGCACGGATCATTTGCCGAAAATCATTCTGACGGATTCCGCAGTCGTCAGATCGTGGTCGAATTGTCCATTGCGCAGGAAAAGCAGCGTCTGAGCAATTACAACCGGATTGTTCATCATGAATGTGTGGGTCGCATGCAGAGTGATATGATCGCTCATCCCCCTCAGCTTCGTGCCTTCGACAGACACCTTGCCGTCATTCGGGCCGCTGAAGCTGGTCGACAGGATCGGATTCAGCGTCCTGTCTCCGGCGATGATGCCCAGTTCGAAATCAGCGGCAGGCAGGCGGTTCGGCACGCTGTCCGGCTTTGTGCCAAGTTGCTGACCTGCGGGGCCGTTCAGATATTCGTAGATCGCAAGATCGCCGAAGGTATCGGTGACCTCGGATCCCCGGTTGGGCGGGGCCAGCATGACGGTTCTGCCCAGATCGGCGGGCCGATGATCGCGCAACCACCCCCGCAGCAATATCCCGCCCATGGAATGGGTAACGAAATTGATCGGCGTGCTGCCGCATTCGGCAACCGCATCGCCGACATAGGCAAGCAGATCCTCTATCGGTTTGTCGGTGGACGGATATGACTTGCTGACGACCTGATAGGATTCACGTTCAAGCACATGCTCCATCACCGCCAGAGACTCGTCGGTTCGTGCGAGCCCGTGCAGCAGGACCACGCATTCACCGGCCATGACCTGCGCCGGCAACAGCAGAAAAAGGGCCAGCAGTCTGAGCATGGAGCTATTCCAGCATCAATGCGTCTGCAAGAATCCCATCCAGCATTTCCTGCGCGGGTGCCGCCGAGCCGCCATAGGAGGGATGGCCCACGGTGATCCTGCCCGGCGCGTCCGGTGTTTCGTACAGAAAGATGGAATAGGGGCAGAACTGGATATTCGCCGGATCGGCCTCCATCATCTGTCGCGAAACCGTGGCCGAGCAGAAGGTGAAGATCTCGGCATTCGTGTAGATATCCTTCGATCCGCCGACATCCTCCTTGGTGCGGGCCAGCATATCGCCCACATGGCTGCGGTTTTCGATGACCAGCCCCGCATTGATGATCGCATTCTCGACGCTGAAGGCGATATCGTCGAATTCACCGTCGACCTGATGAGTGACGGGAGGGATCACCGGAATGTCATCGGCACTGGCTGTAACGCCCAGCCCCGCGCAGCCGAAAAGTAAAGCGATTGTGAAACGCATCTTGGCCTCCATCGTCATGACTGTGCGATGATGGGTCAGCCCGCCCCGGCGGGCAAGATATATCGGAGAGTGGATATGAAACTTAACTGGTCTGACGTTACTCCCAAGGCCGATTGGTTGAACCGGCGTAATTTCATCGCGGCAGGCGCGGCGCTGGCCGCATCTCCGGCAGTGGCCCTGACGGGTAAGCCGTCTTCGTTTTCGACCGACGAAAAACCGAACAATCTGGAAGAGATCACTAATTACAACAATTTCTACGAATTCGGCACCGGGAAAGAGGATCCCGCCAGATATGCGGCGGCGATGACCACCGATCCCTGGTCGGTGCAGATCGACGGACTGGTCGAACGTCCCGGCAGCTACGGGGTCGAAGACCTCGCCCCGGATAATGCCCTGGAAGAGCGGATTTACCGTCTGCGCTGCGTCGAGGCGTGGTCGATGGTCATTCCGTGGATCGGTGTGCCGCTGTCGTCGGTTCTGAACAAGGCCGGTGTTCAGTCCTCAGCCAAGTATGTCGCTTTCGAGACGCTGAACCGCCCCGAAGAGATGCGGGGTCAAAGCTATCCGATCCTGGACTGGCCCTATCGCGAGGGGCTGCGTCTGGATGAGGCGATGCACCCGCTGGCGATTCTTGCGACGGGGCTGTATTCCGATCCGCTGCCCAATCAGAACGGCGCGCCGATCCGGCTGGTCGTGCCGTGGAAATACGGGTTCAAATCGATCAAGTCGATCGTCAGGATCACCCTGACGGACAAGCAGCCTGTCTGCACCTGGCAGAAGATGCAGGCTTCGGAATACGGCTTTTACGCCAATGTGAATCCCGAGGTGGATCATCCCCGCTGGTCCCAGGCAACCGAGCGTCGGATCGGTGGCGGACTGTTCGGCGGGCGGCAGGAAACACTGAAGTTCAACGGCTATGGCGAGCAGGTTGCCCCGCTTTATGCCGGGATGGATTTGGCGAAGAACTACTGATGAAGCGGCGATTCAACGATTTTTTGCGCCGATTGCCTGTCTGGGCGGTATGGCTGGCCGGGCTGTTGCCGCTGGCCTTGCTGATCTTTGATACCTTTGCCGGTAATCTTGGAATCGATCCGGTCCGTGATATCGAGCATCGTCTGGGGCGGACTGCGCTGTATTTCCTGATCGGCGGGCTGGCGGTAACGCCGTTGCTGCGGATTACAGGGATAAGCCTGATGAAGTTCCGCCGTGCCCTTGGTCTGCTGTGCTTCACCTATGTCTGCCTTCATGTGACAAGCTGGATCAGCATGGAGATGGGATTCCTCTGGTCCCAGATGGCGAAGGATGTGGTCAAGCGGCCCTATCTGATCTTCGGAATGCTGTCGCTGCTGATCCTGATTCCGCTTGCCGTCACCTCGAACAATCTTTCGATTCGCAGAATGGGGGGACAGTCATGGCGTAACCTGCACAAGCTTGTCTATCTTGCTGGCCCGCTTGTTGCACTGCACTGGATATGGGCGCTGAAAGTGTTCCCGGTCACGCCGGGATTCTGGCTGCTGGTGATTCTGCTATTGCTGGGCGCGCGCCTTGCGATTCGGCGGCCGCTGGGGCGGAGCAGAGCAAGGGGGATAAAAATTACCAATTAATATCAATATATTGCGGATTTACCGGAAGAATTGTGACGTTTTTTGAAAATATCCTCTTGCGCCCCCCGGCGAGTCTCCGTAGATACCCCTTCACCGGACGGCGGAGACGCGGTTCGGGACGGTGATCCCGCCCAGAGCGGTTGGGTTGCCAGGACGAATTCAGGAGATCAGGCGGCTGGGTAAAGCGCTAAGAGATTGGCGCTCCGGTTGTTTTGTTTCCTTTGCTTTTTGACATTATTGGTATTAACTGAAGAGATATGCGGGCGGTTTGGCTTTTAGTCGACGGAGCTTTGCATATCGGCCTATTAGCTTTCGGGCGAT
>NZ_JAUUTZ010000044.1 GCF_030678915.1 Paracoccus wurundjeri
CGCATCTTGCTGGAAAACTACTTCCTGCCGGGCGATCTCGAAGCCCAAATCGAGGCCTTCGTCGAACACTACAATCACCGGCGATACCATGAGAGCCTGAACAACGTGACAGGCAGCAATACCGTGACCCTTATGACGATCCACGGCGCCAAGGGGAAGGAATTCGACCATATTTATGTGGTCGGACTGGCGGAGGACATCTTGCCGAGCTTTCAAAGCCTGAAAGCGGGCGAGAACAGCGCTGAAATGGAAGAGGAGCGGCGTAACTGCTTCGTGGCTATCACGCGTGCGCGAGAGTGGCTCTGCCTCTCCTATGCAGACAATTATCGGGGATGGAACAAGCAACCGTCACGTTTTCTACGCGAGATGGTTTTCGTGTTGCCCGATAAACCAGCGCAGTGAAGCTCTGATCAGTTCAGCACCAAATGGTTAGCCTGCACTGATGACGAACCCACGAATGTCCGCTCCCATCATTGCACCATGCCTCCGGTGCAGAAGCAGCGAAAGCCCGCTCCCCGCCCCTCGTGCAAATGGCGTCGGATATGATGCTCAACGCGTTGCTCACCGACAAAAACGCTATTGAGCGACCTATCCGAGCCGTCCGGCGATGCGAAGCGCGTTGGCCTCGATCAGTTCGGCGGCTTGCTCGACATATCCCGATGTAACCCCCGGCAGGCTGGCCACGGCCCCGGCGACCCTGACACGATTGGCCACCATGGCGTCCACCAGTTCCTGCACTCTTTGGCGCAGGTCAGTGGGGCGGTAGCCCATGTCCCGGGCGATGATGTCCCAGTGGCGTCCGGCCATGGCTTCGGGCTGGCGGCGCTTCCCGGCGAGATTCTGGGCGAAATACCGGGTCACATGCGGCCAGGGCAGTACTGTCGAGACATCGTAGAGCGGGGCGAGCCTTGGCTCGCCGCCGACCGGCAGCAGGATAGAGTAGTTCTTGGCATGGGCATCGGTATTCGCGACGAGGATGTTGAAGATCACCTGGTCCAGCAGCGCCAGTGCGTCCGTGGGTGGCAGCGAATGGCCGGTGGCCAGCAGCGTCCTCAGATCAGGACCGGCTATGGTGCCGCGCTGGTATTTCCGGCCGGGCGGGATGCTATTCGCCTGGGCGAAGTCCTCCTGGTGAACCCGCTGAAGCTGGCCCGTCCGTCCGACGCGCCGATCGTAACGCAGCGCACAAATGGCCGTGCGCTTTCCTGTTGTCAGGACCGTCGTTTCCGCAGCGGCGATCCCGATGGCCTGAGCCAGATGCAGGCAGAACACCTCGTTCTCGGTGATGCCGGGCAGGTTCGGATTGTCGGGCTTTACGATGATGGTGGAGGGCGCGCCATCGCGTGGTATGGCCAGCACGTCGCCCGGCTGCGGCAGTCGCAGAACGGGCGTACCGTCGGGCGAAAGCACCGCAAGGGCAGATTTCTTCTGTCCACCGGCCAGCGATTGCCGAACCCCTTCCTCACCGACGAGAAAGGGGCGACGACCGAGATCCTCGAAATGCCGCTCCAGCGCCTCCTGCGGATCGGCGACGGCATAGAGATCCGTCAGGGGTGTCCAGGCCCAGGCGCTGCGATCCGCCGGGGAACCGAACGAGAGGGCACCGGCGGTATCGCCGCCAATCTCAGCCAGAACGGCGAGTGTGTCGGCCCTGTCGAGCCCCAGGGATCGGGTCAGAATTTGAAGCTGTTCCTCCTCGGGCAGCAGGTTCGCGAGCCAGGGTGAAATGATCTCAGACGGATAGGAGGTGTCGGCAAGCGGTATGGTCAGGGACAGCGCGAAGGCTCCCCGGGTCGCAAGCCAGCGAGCGGCGTAGCGGAACGACAGGCTGCCATCTTCGGCGACGGTTACATCGCCGATATGGAGCGCGTCGAACCAGACGGGCACTGCGCCGCTCATTCGTAATCCCCGAGATCATAGCCATCGCCTTCGGGATAAGGGGCTTGCTTCACGGTTGTCACGCCTGGCGGGTTTTCCAGCAGATCGGCCAGGGGAAACCGGAGGGCCGTAGCGATCTTGCCGAGCGTTGTCAGGCGCGGATCGCGTTTGCCGGTTTCAATGAGCGACAGGGCCGGGGCGCTGATGCCGGTCAGCCGCGCCAGCTGATGAAGGTTCAGCCCGCGCGCGAGGCGCGCCTGACGGAGCCTGTGTCCGGCTTCGGTGAGAAGATGACGGTCCTGATCTTCCATGGCATGGTTCTTTTATGGAATACGGTAAATATAGGCTGTACCACAGGCGTAATCAACAATATTACTGAAAAAGATAAATCTCTTCGTGAGTGCACTCACGGACTGTGAATTTTACCTAATAAGATAAATTATGAACCATCATTGGCTTCGCTCTGCGGTGGACGATCTGCCGCGCATTGCCGACAGGACCGAACGCAATGGGAGGGGCCCTCTGGTCGCGGAACGAAGCGGGGATGGCTGCCCGCCTTAGGCAACAGAAGTTGATGATGAGTGGGTTCCGGGATGGATACTGGTTCAGCCTCAGCAGCTTGAGAAAGCTGAGGACAGATCTCATGTCTGGGCGTGGCTATTAACAGAGAGGCCTGTTCGGCTTCTGATTGATTTAAGGATCTTTGGTTCGAGGCTTCTTTGGTCGCTTGCACTCTAGGTGGCATGAGAGGAGTGACGATAACGGCAATTTCTATTTTCTAGACGGAGACTTGCAGTGAGTGTTGGTTTCGGTGGTTGCGAGCCTCGCAACCATTGAGACCGACAAACCCGTAGCAAAGCCTGCAGGTTTTGTCTTTTTTCCAGCTTTCCCATTGGTTTGTCGCTCCGTTCATTCGAGGATCGTCGCCAGATCGCCATGCAGTGTGGCGAACATCTCGCCTCGTTCCGGCCCCGGCGTCAGCACGATCTTCTCGATCAGCATCCGCAGAGCCGCCGCCGCTTGCAACCGTTCGTTAAGGCGCTGATCAGGAAGGCGGCGACTCGGAGATATGATGTGCTCTGGCAGGCTGTCGGCAATGTGTGCAACCTCTTCACCGACGAAGAATGCTACAACTTCTTCAAGGCCGCAGGATACAGAACCGATTAAACGCGACACGCTCTAATTCAGTGCCCTGTTAGGTATGGTTCTATCTTTGCGGTGGATGCCAATCGGAAGGTGGAACCGAGCGCCGCTTGAGGCGAAACGCCAGCCCGATTGCCACGCCGACCCCGATCGCGACCGTCAGATCGGCGACCACGGTCAGCACAAGCGTCAGCAGCAGAAGGAACTGATCCGAGCGCCGCTCATGCAGATATTCCGGCCAGCGGTGTGGCTCGCTCATGTTTCATGCCGTCAGTATCAGCAGCGCCGCCAGGGCGGGCATTGCCATGTAACCCGCCAGCGGTGCGGCAATCAGCATGATTACCAGGATTGTCACCGCATGAACCAACCCTGCCACCGGTGTCTTGCCCCCGGCGCGGACATTGGTTGCAGTGCGAGCAATGGCTCCGGTCGCGGGCAGGCCACCGAACAGCGTCGATCCGAGATTTGCCGCCCCTTGCGCGATGAGTTCTGCGTTGGAGCGGTGTCGACTCTCGATCATCCGATCGGCGACCATCGCCGATAGTAGCGATTCTACGCCGGCCAGGAAGGCGATGATGAAGGCCGAGGGCAGCAGGTCCACCATTCGTGTCGCATCCAGTTGCGGAACCGAGGGAACCGGCAGACTGCGCGGCAGGTCGCCGAAGCGCGACTGGATCGTATCGACCGGCAAACCCAGGACGGCGACAATGGCCGAAGTGATCGCGACAGCGACAATCAGGCCCGGCAGCCGCGGCGTGGTTCGCTTCATGATGATGATCAGAAGCATGGTTAGCAATCCGATCACCAGGGTGGATATGTTAAGGCTGCTCCTCGCATTCCAAAGTGCCTCGATCTTGCCGAAAAACTCGGCGGGCACATCGGCAAGCGACAAGCCGAACAGATCGCCAAGCTGGCTTGTCGCGATGATGATGGCGATGTAAAGCCATTGATTACCGGTTCGGGCACGAGCTGGATCAATCGTCCCGCACGCAAAAAACCGGCCACCAGCAGGATCAGGCCGGCCATGAATGTCGCGATGACAAGACCGTCATAGCCATGATCGGCAATGACCTTGTAGACCACGACGATGAATGCCCCAGTGGGTCCGCCGATCTGGACCCGGCTGCCACCGAGTAGTGAGATCAGGAAGCCCGCAACGATAGCGGTCACCAGTCCCTTGGCCGGATCGGCGCCCGAAGCGATTGCGAGGCTGAGCGGCAGGGCGACCATAGCCACAGTCACGCCCGCAATCAGATCGGCCGTGAACTGCTGCCTGTCATAGGTTTTGAGAGTCGTCAGGATCTTGGGCTTCATATCCGGCAAGTTATTTCGTGCGTCAGCAGAGTCCAGACGAATAACGTCTGGCTATTATCATTGCCTTTGGTGAATACGCCCTGATCGCCGGCACTGAACTTTGAAGACCGTCATATCTCTAATATAGACTAGCCGCCCTCGTATTAGGGGTATCGCACTTTCGAGAGCATGAGGTCGGGGGGCCTGGACAGCGTCCCGACCTCACCCCCACCACCACCGCTCCCGTAATCGTTCCTGTCACTGCCGCAGCATTGATATTCCGGCCCCCGAGGCCTTACCCTGGGGCATATTTGTATTGCTTGCATCAATTGTGCTTTGTTTACGGAATTGCGGTTGTAATGGACACTATGCCATGGTCGTTTCCGTTCTAAGCCAAAGATGTCGTCGGTCTTTACGATCAGGCCCTTCGCCAATATGCGACACAAATTGAACCGCTGCATCCGATACTCGAAGTGCCTATCCGCACTTGATGTTCAATGGCGTGTATCCAAGTTAAATACATCTCCAGCTTGATTTCGGATATCGCGGATCAATTCAAGAATGCGTGGTTAGGCAGGCAGCGATGATCGGCGCTCCTCCGGATCAAATGCAAGATTATGTCTGCTGATCTCCCGAGTCGTCATCGCCCTTGGGAACCAATACGAGGAACGACAGCAGACCAATGACCGAGAACGCTCCAACTTCATTGTACGAGAGGTGTTGCCGCGACAGCAAACTCAATACCTTCGATCTTCGCCTGACCAGCGAGGATAGAGATGTTTTGGCGTAGCGCCTGTTCCTCGGCGGTTGTCCGCAAAGTTTCGGCTATTTGTGACGCGACTGCTTGTGATCCTTACGCCATTGCATTGGTGTCCAATCGATAAGAGCATACGGATCTTCCGATCACGCTTCAACCATGAGCCCGTGCACCCATGACCTTCGATCAGACCGCCATCAGCGCGATCCTCGTCTGTACACTGATCCTGTTCGTGTGGGGGCGCTGGCGTTATGACGTTGTTGCCATGCTCTCGCTGATGGCCGGAGTCGGGTTCGGTCTCATCGATCCGGACGACGCTTTCATGGGCTTCGGCAATGCGGCCGTTGTCACTGTCGCGGCTGTACTGGCGATCAGTCACGCGCTCAGCCGATCGGGCGTCATCGACCTGCTTGGCGATCGCGTCATGGCGCTTACGCGCAGCCCTTTCGGGCAGCGAGCGAGCTTGTGTCTTCTCGGTGCTGTCCTGTCCGGCTTCATGAACAACGTCGGAGCGTTGGCAGTGTTGATGCCGGTGGCAATATCTGCGGCAAAGACGTCCGGCTACTCGTCGTCTCAGATTTTAATGCCACTGTCCTTTTCCACGCTGCTCGGTGGCATGCTGACAATGATCGGTACGCCGCCGAATCTGCTGATCTCCCAGTTTCGAGAGCAAGCCCTTGGCGAGCGCTTCAGCATGTTCGATTTTACAGCCGTCGGTCTGGCCCTGGCCCTGGTCGGCGTTGCTTTTGTCGTCACGATCGGCTGGCGCCTGATTCCCAAGGACCGGCAAGGCAAGGCGGCGGAACAGGAGAGCTTCGAGGTTACGGACTACGTTACCGAACTGCGCGTTGGCGACGTGAGCGTGATCGTCGGCAAGACGGTCACCGAACTCGAGCAGGAATCGGATGGTGCTATCACCGTTGTCGGCATCGTGCGCAACGAGCGCCGGCTGATCGGCCGTCTCCTGTACGAATCCGTCAAAGCCGGTGACGTGCTCATGGTGCAGAGCGACTCCGACACGCTGCAGAAGCTTGTCAAAGGCCAGGGAATCGATCTGGCAGAACGCCCATCCGAGAATGAAGATCACGCCATCACCGGAGATATGACCGTCGCCGAAGCCGTGGTAACTCCGGTCTCGTGGGTTCAGGGCCGGACCGCCGCAACCCTCGATCTGCGGCGCCATTGGCAGGTCAATCTGCTTGCCCTTTCCCGGCAGGGCCGTCCGGTCGACGGCCGGTTGCGCAATGTCAGTCTGGTGGCTGGTGATGTGCTGTTGCTCGAGGGTGACGAGAAGGATCTCAATGAGGTTATCGCGAACCTGGGTGCGCTGCCGCTTGCAAATCGGAAGCTTGCATTCGAGCCTGGTCGCAATCTCGTTCCCGTGCTGCTTTTCGTTGCCGCCATCGTCGCCACCTCGTTCGGCCTCGTCTCGTCCTCGATCGCCTTTACACTGACGGTAGTGGCGCTGGTCCTTGTTAACGCGTTGCGTCCGAGCGAGGTGCATGAAGCGATCGATGGGTCTGTGATCGTCTTGCTTGCAGCAATGATTCCTTTCGGCGAGGCACTCCAAAACACCGGGACGGCGCAACTCATCGCCGACGGCGTCTTTGCGCTCGCAGGAACGTTCCCGCCACTCGCGCTTCTCGGTATCGTTCTTGCTGCCACCATGGCAGCGACGCCGGTTCTCAACAATGCGGCAACGGTGGTGATCATGGCGCCGATCGCGATCGCCATCGCTGAAAGAACCGGCGTCAGTCCCGACCCTTTCCTGATTGCTGTCGCCGTAGGCGCCTCCTGTGATTTTCTGACCCCGTTCGGTCATCACAACAACACGATCATCATGGGGCCGGGCGGTTACCGCTTCACCGATTTTGCCCGGATGGGCGCACCGCTGGAGGCGCTGGTGGTCGTAGTTGCCCTTGCCGTTATCCCGATCGTATGGCCGTTCTGAAACTGGAAGATGTGCCCGGTGCATCAATCTTTTTGGAAGGAAATTGTAGCGTTAAAACAGTCATGTACGTTCGTATATTTCAAGGGGAAGCCCGGTCGTTGTCTTGCTATAATGCTTCATCTCATTCAAAAGTTGGAATCTCCGGTCGAGTGCGCACGGTTCAGACGACTCATTTCCCGATTGATGGATGTATCCTCTGAAATGTCGATTTTTTCATGAGATGAGTTTCAAATACACTAAATCTACGACAGATTCCAAAATTGACCCCTTACATTGATGGTGCTCCCGAGGTCATCGGAGAGCACAGTGTGGGATGTTGGTCGCGGAGACGATTGCGAAGATCCGTCGGGCGTATTTCCAGGAGAACAAGACGATCAAGCAGATCTGCCGGGAGCTGCGGGTGTCGCGGAACATGATGTGGAAGGTGATCCGGTCCGGTGCGACGGAACTGGCCTGCGAGCGCAGCATCCAGTCACAGCCTCGTCGTCGACCCTACGGGCGCGGGGAAATCTGTGCTGCTCGCGCTCATAGCCTTGTAGTTCCGGCGCTATGCAGATCGTGGGTCTTTGCCTTCGACTTCGGCGGTTCGATCCGCGCAGCGGCGCTCGCCATGGGTGGTGACTGGCACGACCTCGGCGGTGGTCTGACCGAACAGACGGATAGTTCAGTTTAATCGCGCTGTTATCGATGTCTCATCCTGTCATCTCCCTTTCAACCCCTGGAGGCCATGGAAAGCATCCGTTTGCGGAGATCAGACGCCCTCCGACGATCGTGCCCAAAGGTTAATGGTTTCTTCTGAAGAGATCCGATCGATTTCGGCCAGCTCGGCTTCGGTGAATTCGAGATTGCCAATCGCTCTCGCACAATCCTCAATCTGTGAGGGGCGCGATGCCCCGATCAGTGCCGTAGTAATGCCGCCACCGCGCAATACCCGGGTAATGGGCATCTGGGCCAGCGCATTCAGACCCCGCACGCTTTCCAGCGCACTTTCGGTAAGTGTATCGGGGTTCAGCAACTTGCCTTGAGCCGCACGGCTGTTGTCTGGCATGCCATTCACTGCTCCCATTGCCGCGTTGGTAAGATTTGAACCTTAGTTGGGTGGTTCGAACGCATATATAAAGATTGCATTCTTGACCTCGTTCGCCATCAGCTGCCGGTTTCCTTCCAGCCTAAGCTGTTTAGAAGCTTTTGCTGATAGTTGTGCCAATCATGAATAGCCCCGCGATACGGCAAGCTGTGTCGCAGCAAGTGGAACATGCGGGCCGCGCCGCCGAAGCGGCCCAACCCCGAACGTAATTATACGGCAAGATATCAAAACGTTCGTGCTCTAGCGATCTTGCCCCCAAATATCCGGGTTCCGTTTGAAATACTCGATCAGCATCTCGGTGAGCACCCGCACTTTCCGCGTGGGATGCTGGCTTGGCGGGCGTACGACATATGCGGCCCCCGGAGGTACCGGATAGCGTGTCATGATCGGGACAAGCGCGCCGGAGACCAGATATTCATGTGTGATGCAGTCCGGCAGCCAGGCGATGCCGAGTCCTGCCGCCGCCGCTGCGGCAAGCGCCGTGGCACTGTCGGCCTTGAACCTGCCCTGCGGCTGCACAGTAACAACCTTGCCGCCATCCATGAATTGCCAGGCTTCTGTCCCCTGCATGAGTGCCTGATGGGTGACGAGGTCGTCTGGCGTTTCAGGTGAACCATGCGCTTCGATATAATCCGGGCTTGCGACAAGCTTTCCATGGATCGGTCCGACGCGCTTCGCAATCAGGTTGGAGTCCTGAAGATGGGCGCTCCTGATCGCGCAATCGAACCCCTCTGTGATGAGATCGACGTGGCGATCACTGTAGGAGGTATGAATGTGGAGCCGCGGGTGCTGGCGCGCCATTTCCGCAAGCACCGGGGCAAAGTGGGTCGGACCGAAAGTAAGCGGCATGGCAACCCGCAGGCGGCCGCGGAGATCACCGTTCGGAAGGATGGTTTCCCTGGCGGTGTCGATCTCGGCGCTGGCGCGGGCGGCATGATCCCTGAACGTGATCCCCGCTTCGGTGAGCGCGGCCCCGCGGGTCGTTCGGGCAAGCAACTGGACGCCCAGTTCCGCTTCGATCCGGAAGAGCCGCCGACTGACAATCGACCTGGAGACGCCGAGCCTGCGCGCGGCGGCCGAGACGCCCCCGGTATCGGCCACTGCGACGAATGTCTGCAAATCTTCGATGTTCATTCCTGCGTTCCCCATTTTGCGACACAGATAGCCGTAGCACGACACTATCGAAGCGTGAATGAGAACGGCAGATTGCGCTCAGGCAACGTCATCGCTGACGGGTGCCTGTCATCAAACCCAATGCCGCTTACAACAGCAGGAAAGGAAGTCGTAATGGCTTTTCGCAATGGCCTTGATTCGCTTCTTCGCCCCGAAGACTCGGTCCTCGTTCTGATTGATCACCAGCCCTATCAGCTCGCAAACCTGAACAGCCACGACCCGCAAGCTGTGGTCAACCAGACGACCGCGCTGGCGAAGCTGGCAAAGGCCTTCGATGTTCCGACCATTCTCACCAGCGTGATCGCGGGGCGTGGCGGGCTTCTCTTCAAGCAGATCACCGACGTGTTTCCGGACCAGGAAGTCATCGATCGCACCTGGGTGAACACCTGGCAGGACGAGAATGTGGTGAACGTAGTCAAGGCGACCGGTCGCAAGCAGTTGATCATCGCCGGGCTGTGGACCGAGGTCTGCGTTGCAATGCCTGTCATCCAGGCCGCCGGTGAAGGCTGGGATGTGACCGTGATCACCGACGCGTCGGGCGGGATTTCGAAGGAGTCCCATGAAGTCGCCATCCAGCGCATGATCGCGGCCGGTGCGAACGTGATGACCGTGATGGCGCTAGCTGGCGAATGGCAACGCGATTGGGCGCGCACCGGGCATGTCGAGGAACTGACCGAGATTCTCATCCAGCACTTCAGCGGCAGCGGCATCGCCTATCTTTGGGAGCAACAATTGCTCAATACGCCGGTGGCAGACAGCAAGGGCTGATCTGAAAAGCGATGACGAGGCAAGGATGAGCACCGCTGCCATGTGGAGTTGATCACGCCTCGTCATCGTTACTCGACCGGCAAAATTTAGCACGATCGGGAATATAGCAGGGCAAACGTCTTATGCTAGACTGCTACTTGAAGCGAATGTCGATCTCGTAGGTTGCGAGCCCCCGCAACCAAAATTAATACAACAAAAACAGATGGTTAGCAGATTATCTCGGTCCACTTATCCCGCAACCCAAATGATGCGGGTAAGCAATGGGTAAGCAGGCATACCTGTAGCGTGACGTGGATTTTGCAGGGCGTGAATGCAAAGCTTGCAGCAGGTGATAGAGGGGGCTCAAGGGAGGATCCGAGCCGTCACTTGCCGATTCGATTGCATCTGGTGTTCGAGTACTCACCAATGCGGCATTAACGCTCGCTGGTGCGAGCGGAGCCATAGCCTTTCGAACTCGCGTCTCAATCTCAGCAGAGTCCACTCTCGTCCCCAATTCCCTTTTTGACGTGCATCTAACATTGGATGCACGAGCGATTATTATTAGCGAAAGGCCTATGTTCTTATGGCCGAGCGAGCAGTGGCAGTTTCATTTTGATGCACCACTACAGCCTTCGATTAATCGATTAAGCCGTGATAGCGGCCAACTGGGTCAGCAGCTTCGACAAACTTCCGGGCTGTTTCCCTGTCCATAATAACGGTTCGGCCGTCAACCGTCAGATATATGCTGTCAGTTCCAGTGCCGTTGGGAACAGGGCTGCCACTGTAAAAAGACGAACGCCCGAACTCGACCAGCATACGGTGATCTCCACCCTGATCCACGATCTCTTCTTCGAAATAACAAGTCGTTGCCATCTCTCACCCCACGATAGATTAACTGCTCTAGGCAATATGATGTCCTAATCAATGCCGCAACAGCTCTGTGGAGGTGCACTAGCCTCCAGATGTAGCGCCGCGCTAGCTTTGGCAGTCAGGTAAAATACCTTTAGCACGACAATTTTGCTTCAGGATGACCCCCATCAAGCTCTGTTCCTGACAGATAGTGTGGGGCTACGGGTGCTTCACGACATCATCTCTGTGGAAGACGAATTCGCTCGATAAAGTAAGTATATCCCACATCACGTTGGATGCCGCATCGAGCACCTTCTGTGCGTTTCAATTTGTCCTGGAAGATCACTTTGTCACCTACAGTGATACGAGCAAAGTCATCACCGCCCGTGTTCTCGGGGTTGAAGCAAACAACCCGCTCAGGCAGTTGAACAATGCCGTCCGGCAAGCATTCGCCCACCCCCTCCAACCTGAAGAACGGTGCTGCGCCGCTAAAGTGCCCCCGTTCAGTAGAGAATTCGATCGAGAAATACACCCGAGAGCCGGCTCCGATAGGGAGCCTTCGCTCAAAACGCCGATAAGCATACAAGCCATCGCCATGACCCCAGCGAGCCTCGACGGGAGTGAAGCCCATTCGTTTCCAGAACGGAATTGCTGAGGACGGAGCAATCTCTATCGTGATCAGCGATCGGCCTTCGTCAAAGGAACGCTTCACCATGAAGTCAGCGAGCAAACGACCATAACCACGACCTCTTTCATCGGGCCGGATCTCTAGGATATCCGTTTCCCATAAAAAACCGATGCTCTTGCTATTGCGGACTAGGATGTATACCGCGCCGCAATTGTCCCGCCAATCTCGCTTCACCATGTCCCAGTTGCAGCGAAAGCCTCTAACCGGTTGAACCAGGTGCGCGCATCGTCACCTTTGCGAATGGCGTGATTGTACGCGAACCGATCATCACGCTCGATGATGTAGCTCGGCGGTTAGTCTGGTCGGTCGAGGGATTGCGGTTCACGCATTACAACGCCGCTGTTCAAGTGTTTGAAAGATCGACGTCGACTTCCATCGTTTGGACCGCAGATTTTCGTCCAGACGACGCAGCGGCCGAACAGGATGCTGCGATGGAGGCGGGGATGCAAGCAATGAAGAAAACACTGGATCAATTGGAAGACGATGAGTGACTTTGCATCGGCTAACAGGTCGGACCAACGATTGACCAACATTCACTTCACGTTCCATCCGGACACTTAATCCGGACTAGAAAGGGGCAAGGCGAATTTTCGATCCCATGTCGGCTATGTCCGCATCGCGGCCCTCCTATGCCAGTCGCAGAGAGCCCATTTCGGCCCTTGGCTACTGTTCAGTTGGGAGGGGCAGAACAGGAAAAATCCAACATCCAAGTACCATGAATGCCATAGGGGCCGCGCCAGTTCATTTGGGTTTCGGATGCTCCGAGAGGAACCTGACAGAACTTTGTAGCGGCTTTCAACATTCTCTTGCGGGGCGTTTCCATGTTGTTGGAATAGAAGAATGTTCTTGCCGTATATCGATACTCCGGGTCGGAAGCATCATGCGTCGATCTGCTGATGATTTCGACCTGAGCGCATCCTGAAAGCAGCAGGTAAAGCAAGACGACAGCACCTCGCATCATAATCTCCTCCAGAAATTGCTTTTTATAGCGACATTGCGGATGGCCTATCAACGACCGCTTTGTCCCGCGCACTGCCGTCATCCGCTCATCGAAAATGCTGTGCAATGAACGAATGGCGGCAATGCGAAAGCTGTGCTGCGGCGACGGTCGAAGCGATGAATGACTGGTAAGGGCCGAGATTTCAGCCGGACAGCACCTTCGTTGTCAGTCTTTCAGGAAATCGATCAAGGCGCGTAGTGGCGCTGGGGTCTGACGGCGGCTCGGATGATAAAGGAATACGCCGTCGAAAGGCGGCGTCCATTCCACCAGGACTTCTTCCAATGCGCCGCTCACAAGGTCCTCTGTCACGTCTTCCTCCATGTGGAGGCTCACGCAGTCGCCCGCCCGCACAAGGGCCAAGCCGAGATCCGAGGAATTGCAGATCAGTGGACCGTCAACTCTTTGCCGCAGGCTCTTGCTGTCCTTCTCAAACTCCCATGCGTTGACGGTTCCGTTGCTAAGGTTGTGGTAAGCGACGCAGCGATGCGCCCGAAGGTCGCGCGGATGCGACGGACGTCCGTGGCGGTCCCAGTATTCCGGCGTCGCGACGACGGTGTGGCGCAAGGGTGGCCCGACACGCACTGCGATCATGTCCTTCTCGACATCCTCGCCGAAGCGCAGACCGGCATCGAATCCGCCGGTCACAATATCCTGAAACCCATCGTCGACGGTGACCTGAACAGTGATCCCTGGATGCGCCGTGAGAAACGCCGGCAATCGACGGGCCAGGAAGGTGGAGGCGATCCAATGGAAAGTTGTAAGCCTGACGATCCCGTTGGGCTCGTCCCGCCAGGCGGCCAGTTCCTCCAGACCCGCGTCGATCTGCGACAACGCGGGTTCGAGGCGCTCCAGCAGGGCAGCGCCTGCCTCTGTCGGGGCCACGGAGCGAGTCGATCGTGCCAGCAACCGCACGCTGTAGCGTTCCTCCAATCCCCGGATCGCATGGCTGAGTGCGGAGGGCGACACCCCCATTTCCGCCGCCGCAGCGGTAAAGCTGCGGGTCCGGGCCACGGCCGCGAAGGCGGCAAGATCGTTGAACGGATATCTCGCGATTGTTGAATTTCCCTCATAAGCTCATGGCACTGATACCACCTAATCTGAGCCTGCACAGCCCCTTACCTTCAGGATCAGCAGAAGGAAAAAACAGATGCAGATGACCCAATATCGCAGCTTCGGCCGCTCTGGCCTCATCGTCAGCCCACTCGCCTTGGGGGCAATGACCTTCGGCGCCGGGCGCTGGGGTACAGACGAGCCCACCGCCCGCGCCATTTTCGACACCTATGTCGAGGCAGGGGGCAACCTGATCGACACTGCCGACGTCTACAGTGGCGGTGAGAGCGAAAAAATGCTGGGCCGGTTCCTTGCGGATAGCGGGATGCGCGACCGGCTGGTGGTGTCCACGAAGTCCGGCTTCTCACGCTCGGACGGCACTGCCATGCACGGCGGCAACGGCGCCTATAACATTCGCGCCGGAATCGAGGGATCGCTGAAGCGGCTCGGGGTCGACCGGATCGACCTCTATTGGGTTCATGTATGGGATCAGGTGACACCTGCCGAAGAGGTGCTGCGAACGTTGGCCGATGCGACTGCGCGCGGAGAGATCCTCTATTATGGCTTTTCCAACACACCGTCGTGGTATGTCGCCAAGATCGCCACACTGGCTGCAGCGCATGGCCTGCCGGGACCGGTTGGCCTGCAATACGCCTGGTCGCTGATTGATCGTGGGGTGGAGTTGGATATCCTGCCCATGGCGCAAGAGTTCGGGCTGGGGATGATGCCCTGGAGCCCGCTGGCGGGCGGGCTGCTGACCGGCAAATACGGGCGCGACAAGTTGGCCGAGACGGGATTGAGCGCGTCGGTGCCAAACCGTGTCTACGAAGCGTCTGACGAGCCGCGCGAACGGTTGAACGGAGCCAATCCCTATGGCGGGATGTTGTTCACCGAACGAAACTTCGACGTCGTCGACACAGTGCGGGAGGTGGCTGACGAGCTTGGCACACCTATGGCGCAGGTCGCCCTGTCCTGGGTGCTGAGACAGCCAGGAATGAGTTCACTCTTGCTGGGCGTCAGCCGCTCCGAGCAGTTGCAAGGCAACCTTGCGGCGCTTTCTCTGGAGTTGACGGAAGACCAGTGCCAGCGTCTCGACGCGGTGAGCGCATTGCCGCCTCTCAATCCCTATTTCATCTTTAGCCTCCCACGCGAGAGGCTCTATGGCGGCATGCAGGTGACATCCTGGGGGAAATAATAAGGGAGGTGTATGCATAACCTGCTGCCAGCAAAGCCGACGTTTCTTGAGCGGCAGCTTTGTCCTGTGTGGATGGCTCCTGCGAATCAAGACTTATTTTTGGTGATAAGCATTTTGTCAGAAACGGTCTTGTGTCCGGCCTGTTTGCGCGGTTCACTTGACCGCTGGCCCTGATGGTTTCCGCGACCCAAGTCCCCATCCTCGCAAGCGGACAGATTTCGTCCTGGACAAAGCCCGGGGTGTCTTGGGATTGCAGCTGACGCATTTGCCATCACTTCATTGGTCTTGATATCTCGGTTTCTTCTTGTGGCCTCAGGCGGTTCTGATCCTGTAGGGTTCGTTGCGCGTGAGGACAGCCCAAATGATCCGCGCTGTTTTGTTTGCCATCGCAACTGCGGCGAGTTTGGCAGGCTTGCGGGCCAGAAGTTCTGTGAACCACGGGTCAAATCGCTCTGGCGCGTTTTTGATCTGTTTCATGCGTGATGTCATGCCAACGACCATCAGGTGACGAATGTATCGGTCGCCCATCTTCGATATGCGCCCGAGCCGCTCCTTGCCTCCGGTCGACCTGTTGATTGGCGTCAGCCCCAGCCAAGCCGAGAAATCCCTGCCGCACCTGAACTGCTCTGCGCTGCCAACCGTTGCAACGACGGCGGATGCTGTGATCGGCCCGATGCCGGGGATCGTTTGAAGCAGGACGATCCGTGGTTCGGATTTCGCTGCCGCTGCCAGTTTTCGGCCATACCAATTTACGCGCCCACGCAGGGACAAAAGCTGTTCACTCAGGTCTATAATGGTATCCAGCGCGACTGGCGGAAGTTCCAGAACCTGTCCTTGGGTTGCGCATCTCGCGAACTGCACCGCGTGTCCGACGCCTTGGGCAAAAATAATCCCAAACTCCGCCAGCAAGCCGCGAAGCATGTTGATTGTCTGGGTTCTCTGCCGAACGATCAGACTACGCGCTCGATGCAGTGAAAGGATAGCCTGCTGTTCAGGCGACTTCACCTCAACGAACCGCATGGTCGGACGGGTAACGGCTTCGCAAATGGCCTCTGCATCGGCCGCATCATATTTGCCGCGTTTGATGTAGGGCTTCACATAAACAGGGGCAATCAGCTTGGTGCAGATGGCATGCCGAAGCCCCATGCCCATGTGATGCTCACCATGCGCGAAGTCGATGAGAGTGGTTTCGGCAAGAAGAATCGCGACTGGAACCGCACGGAACTGGTCGAGCGCTGGCGCGAGCGTTGGGCCGAGCATGTCAATGAACGGTTGATGGAACTCGACATCGATGCCTGGATCGATCATCGCAGCCTCGAGGTGCAGGGCATCGCACTGGAGCCGCAGACACAGATCGGTGCGCCCGCGCAACGTATAGAAATCGAAGGCATTGACGCCGCCGGCCGCGCGGAGATGCATCGCGAGATCGCCCGCAACAATGGCGCACGGATCATCGCGGATCCGTCCATCGCACTCGACGCGATCACCCATCAGCAATCAACCTTCACGCGTCGCGACATGGCGCGCTTTGCGCATCGGCACAGCGACGGCATCGATCAGTTCAACGAGGTCATGGGCGCGATGGGCCGGTCTCCCGGTCTTGTCGAACTGGGCAAGGATTCACGCGGCCATGACCGCTTCACCACGCGGGACATGATCGAGGTCGAACAGCGTCTGCACCGAGCGGCGGAGCTGATGGCGGAGAAGGAGTTGCACGGGGTCAGCGACAGAGACCGGGAACATGCGCTGGCACGTGCCGCGAGGCGCGGCTTGGTCCTGTCGGGCGAGCAGGGTGACGCGTTGACGCATGTCACCGAGGGGCGCGGTCTCGGCATCGTTGTCGGTCATGCGGGAACGGGAAAGAGCGCCATGCTTGGCGTCGCACGCGACGCCTGGGAAGCGGCGGGGCTTGAGGTTCGCGGTGTGGCCCTCTCCGGCATCGCGGCCGAGAATCTCGAAAGCGGTTCGGGCATTGCGTCCCGCACCATCGCCAGCATGGAACATGGCTGGCAGAATGGCCGGGACATGCTCACTGCCCGCGATGTGCTGGTGATCGACGAGGCGGGCATGGTCGGCACGCGGCAGATGGAGCGCGTGCTCTCCCATGCCGCCGAGCGCGGCGCCAGGGTGGTGCTGGTGGGGGATCCGCGGCAGTTGCAATCTATCGAGGCCGGCGCGGCTTTTCGGTCCATCCATGAGCGTCACGGCGGTGCCGAAATCGAAACCGTGCGCCGCCAGCGTGAGGATTGGCAGCGCGATGCCACACGGGATCTGGCGACCGGTGGGATTGGTGCTGCTATCGGGGCCTATGACCGCCATGGCATGCTGCATATAGCCCAAACGCGCGAACAGGCGCGGGATGATCTGATCACCGGCTGGGATCGCGACCGGCAGGCGTCACCGGATACCAGCCGGATCATCCTCACCCATACCAATGCCGAGGTCCGCACCCTCAACGAAGCGGCACGGCAGAAAATGCGGGCGGCGGGCGATCTGGGCGTTGACGTAGAACTGACAGTTGAGCGCGGCGCGCGCCGCTTCGCGCGCAGGGACCGTGTCATGTTCCTGCAGAATGAGCGCGGGCTTGGCGTCAAGAACGGCACGCTCGGTACCGTCGAACATATCAGCAGCCGATCCATGTCGGTGCGCATCGATGATGGCCGCGCGGTAGCTTTCAATCTGAAGGATTACGACCGTATCGACCACGGCTATGCGCCGACTATTCACAAGGCGCAGGGCATGACCGTTGACCGCACCCATGTGCCGGCGACACCCGGCTTGGATGCCCATGGCAGCTATGTCGGGATGTCGCGGCATCGCGAACAAATGGAACTGCATTATGGCCGCGACGATTTCGCCAGCCAGGATGAATTGGTGAATGCCCTGTCGCGCAATCGCTCGAAAGACATGGCGCTGGACTACCAACAGTCTGATCCGGTGCAGGATTATGCCGAACGGCGCGGCATCAGCTTCCGGGCGCGCGTGGTCGAGATCATGCGGAAACTCGTGCCGGAACGGTTGCGTGATAGGATCGATGGGGTGTTCGACGGCGCGCGCACAGTTGGAGATGGCGCACCTGTGCCGGCTATCGGCCGACAGCCGGAACGGGAAAGGGGGAGGCCGGAGCTTGCGCGGCAGGACTCCCCCGCGCCGGAGATCGAAGCCTCCGAGGATCGGGAGCGAATGCTGCGCCGCGCCCGCACGCAGGCATTGGTGCGGCACGCCCACGCCGTGGATGCGATCTTCGAGGTGGAGGAACGGGGTGGTAAGGCCGGCCCGGAGCAGGTGACGGAACTACGTGAAGCCCGGAAGCATTTCGAGGAGCTACGCCCCTTTGGTGCACACGACGCCTAGGCCGCCTACAGGAAGGATCCGGATCTCGCGCGCGAGGCGGCGACAGGCCAGGTCCGGCGCGCCGTCCGCGCGCTGCAACTGGAAACCGAGCTGCGCACGAGTCCTGAACGCCGCGCGGATCGCTTCGTGAGCCGCTGGCAAAAACTCGACCGGGCCGTTGTGCGGCGATATGCGGCGGGCGATTATTCCGGCTATGACGCCGCGCGGAAGGAAATGGGAGAGATGGCCAAAAGCCTGGAGCGCGACCCGCAGCTGGAATCCATTCTCGCCAACCGCAAGCGGGAGCTCGGCATCACCTTAGAATCGGGCCGCCGGCTTGGCAGGGAACTCGCCTTCCACCACGGCATAGATTTCAGCAGGGGGCGCGGACTCGGCCTGTGAGGCCTTCCGATTTGCCACCATACCGCGCCATAATGCGACGGGGCGATTCTCTCTCTTGCGCGCGTGTTCTCGTCTGTTCTGTCTGGACCAGAAATAAGCAGCAGGAGGCAACACGACCATGCCGGCACCAGACCGTATCATCCGCCTGAAAACCGTACTTGCCCGCACCGGCCTGTCCCGATCTACTATCTATCGCAAGATCGCCGATCCGGTGGGGTGGCGGCCGGAAAAAAGAAACGATGAGAGCGGGTGAGGGCAGGGGCTGCCGATTCAGCGCGGATCAGAGTTGATAAGCGTGAGGCTGTTATCAATCCCCAATTCAGCTTTCCATATTCATATTGACTTCATTCAAGAGAAATTCGTCGAAGCTGTCTGCAACCTTTTTCATTCCGTCTTGATATCCCGTCATCGGAATTTCGTAGACCGGCGCTTCGCCCTGATCGTCGATTTCAGCGCATTCCAAAACGAAAAACGGACCATACCCTGACGCCATTATTCTGACCATGGTGCTGGATATCTCGCCCGCCTTGCGAGATTTATCCGTTGTGAATATAACACTTGGTGCGCTTTGGCCATCTAACCCGGTTTTGCCTAGCCCATAAATCGTTGTTCCTTCAAAGGCCAATATTCCATGCTGCCTTAGCATGGCTTTATAAGATTCCGGGAGAGGATGACCAAAATGTCTCTCCAGACTTGAGACCAGATCATCCGCTGCCGGAATATTGTAATCAACGTCGATTTCGTTCTTGGACAATATATCAAGAGCTTGATTGTACAGCGCGACGGTCATCAGGTAGTAAGAGCAACCAATGCATTCTTCGCTCTAGCAAGCAACTCTTCTTCATCAATATCATCATTATCTTTTAGATCGAGGTTGCTGCAATAAGAGTCGACATCAAAGAAAAGGTCATTCAATATATTGAATTCGCTATCTGAGAAGAGCTGGGACTCATTCTTAAACATGCGCATATAGGAATTCTCGAATTCATCTGCGGGAATTTTTTGGTCACAAAGGCAGATATAAGCATCACGTATTTATTGATATGATTCATGACTTCCCATCATTGAATACGTGCTGAAGTTGTTGAGGGATCAACTTCCATCCACTTAAAATTTTGCCATCTGTATTATGAATTACAGTTAGACCTGTGTTTGTATTGGTATGGAAACTGGCGGGGTTTCCACCATAGTTTCCAATTATTCCTTGAGTGGGTGGTGAGTGAGCATGATTTTGAGCTTCCCGCTTGAGTTCTTCAGTTTTTCTTGGATTCTAGTTTTAATCAACTTTAACGTTATCGGAATATTTGAATTTTTCCGCAACTGCCGAAAAGTAATGTTTTATTCGGACAACTCTTTTTCTCCATTCAGAAGAAAGAGCGATTTATCCCTTCCAATGTACTTGTCTCTAAAAATTTTCAATGCGTTAGTGGCCTCAACTATGCTCTCCTTGGACAGTCCTACAAAAAGATAACTTTCATAATTTTCGGCAAACCCCATTTCGTCAAGCAGCTCTTTGTCTATGGGTCGAATTGGACTAGGGCTTATAGATGTGAAAAAATCCTTATTATCATTCTCCTTCATAAATGTTGAAAAAGTATCTGCAAGTTCGGTATTTGGAATTTTTGAGTATATTCTATAGCTTATTGACATTATATTCCGCCTATCTTTCCATCCGGATTGATTACTATTAAATCATTCAATCCATCTATCGGCCAATCGCTAAACTGCTTTGAAAGTGCCTTCAGATCCACTGGGCTATCCGCCAGGTTAAGCACTATATTGTCTGCCTGTTCTTTCGCTTTTTCTCTGTAAAGATCTTTTCGTTGCTGCATCAGCATTATCAGGGATATTTGTACATCGTCCACGTGGTTTCTCGCCCCTCCGAACAATGGGAATTCCCTCCTCAACCACCCCTTTTACCCTTCCCGGTTCTGGCCCCTGCCATAGCCTGCAAAATCCGGAGAGTTATTTCCTTGTTTTTCCAAGAGAGCTTTTGCCCCTGCGGTGATGCTGTCCCAGGCATCGCTCGCCACATCCTGACGGCTGGAAACCCACTCCCAGATGGACGTTCATAAATCGCCCGCACCTTCCCTCCGTTATCCATCTTTCATAGGGTGAAATTTAAAGTCGACGTGTGATTTCGGTAACTCCAGAAGCGGCTCGTCATTCACCTTCCAAAAATCCAGTTCTCCAAATTTTCCATCCTCTGTCAAAAGGAGTGTTGCAATAACGGGAATTCCATCCCGATCGTCAAATTCTCCTGAAAACACGGGATGTACTCGACACCCTTTAGGGCAATATTCGGATCGGATTGAACCCATTTCCGGATTAACCACCCAAACATTTTGCTGCTCATTTACGGAAAGATCGATCTCACCCGCTTTTAGCAAAACCTCTATAATTGCCAGTTCCTCTGGATTAATCCGCCGCATTAATACGCCCTATGTTAACGGTGCCATCAGGCAGTTTGTAAACATTATATTGTAGCTTTACACCATCTACCGTCACCTGCCTGACATTAAGACCGTCAGAAAGTTCAGAAATTGACGGCAAATCATCAATAATCGCATCACGGACAGGCTCTCTACTCATACCGAGTTCATCTTCCACATGACGCCACGCATGGTATTCCTGATTGGCGTTTCTACCAATCGTAACTCCTTCGGGAAGTGTCTTTCTGGTCGCAGCCGGCCGCTTGATCTCGATTTCCTCCCCAACTGCCCCTTCACCCTTCCCGGTCCTGTTCCGAAGCAGCGCCCTGATGAGATCGATCAGCTTCCCGCTGATGGTGCTCATGAAGTCGAAGATCTGCGCGGCAACCCGGGCCGTGGCCGCTCCGGCGCTTGCCAGCAATTGATGGACTTTC
>NZ_JAUUTZ010000045.1 GCF_030678915.1 Paracoccus wurundjeri
TTTAAATTGGGGGGGTAATGCGGGGCTTCATGGTTTTTATCGGGTGGCAATCCTTTTAATTTTTGCTCAACGGTCTTTTTTTTTCGCTGGCGGCACCGGGGGGCCCCCCCCCGCACCCCCGAGGTATTGGGGCAAAGAAGAAGCTGTGACAACCATCATTTCTGACAGACCGGGCAAAAATAGGTTGAACGGCCCGATTGCGTGATTCGCCTGATCCTGCCCGCGCAGCCATCTGTCGGACAGGCCGTATCCTCGCGGTCATAAACCCGGAAGCTGTGCTGGAAATAACCCAACTCCCCCGTGGCCTGCCGGTGGTCGCGCAGGGATGAGCCTCCGGCGGCGATGGCATCGGTCAGCACATCGCGGATATGCCCGGACAGGGCCGCCAGCCGGGCCTTCCCGATGCGTCCGGCGGCGCGGCGCGGATCGATGCCCGCGCGATGCAGCGATTCGCTGACATAGATATTGCCCAGACCCGCCACGATCTTCTGATCCAGCAGAGCCTGTTTGACCGGCACACGCCGCCCGGCGAAAATATTCGCCAGATAAGCGGTGTCGAATCCCGGATCGAACGGCTCTGGCCCCAGATTCGCCAGCAGGGGATGGGAGGTACCCTCGCGGATCAGATCCACCATGCCGAAGCGGCGAGCGTCGTTGAAGGTGATCGTCGTGCCGTCCTCGGTTTCCAGCACGACATGATCATGGCGCGGCAGGATGGCGGGGTCGCGATGGAACCCGGCCAGTCCAGCGCCCTCGACCAGAAGCCGTCCGGACATGCCCAGATGCAGAAGCAGCGTGCCGCCCCGATCCAGATCGGCCAGCAGGTATTTCGAGCGGCGGCGAAGTTCCTTTACCCGCGCGCCGGTCAGCACCTGCACCAGATCCGGCGGCAGGGGCCAGCGCAGATCCGGGCGGCGGGCCTCGGCGCGGGCAATGCGGCGGCCTTCGAGATGGGGCAGCAACCCGCGCCTGACCGTTTCGACTTCCGGCAGTTCTGGCAATCCGGTTCCTTTCGCTGCATTGTGCCTGCGGTGTTACAGGGTTATCTGACGCCTGAAGCAGCGGGTGGCAAGCGCGATGAGCGAAAAGAAACAGACCCATTTCGGTTTCCGGACCGTGGACGAGGATGACAAGGCCGGGCTGGTGCATGACGTGTTTTCTAGCGTGGCGTCGCGCTATGACCTGATGAACGACCTGATGAGCGGGGGCATTCACCGGGTCTGGAAAAATGCCATGATGGACTGGCTTGCCCCACGCGACGGTCAACACCTGCTGGATGTGGCGGGCGGTACCGGGGATATCGCCTTTCGCTTTCTTGATCGTGCGCCGGGCGCGCGCGTCACGGTTTGCGACATGACCGAATCCATGCTGGTTGAGGGCCGCAAGCGTGCCGACGCCGCTGAAAAGGCGGACCGTCTGGCCTGGGTGACGGGCGATGCGATGCAATTGCCCTTCGCGGATGACAGCTTTGACCGCTATACGATCAGTTTCGGCATTCGCAACGTGACCCGCATCGGCGACGCGCTGTCCGAGGCTTACCGTGTCTTGCGCCCCGGCGGGCGGCTTATGGTGCTGGAATTCAGCCGGATCCCCGTGCCCATGATGCAATGGGCCTATGACCGCTATAGTTTCAACGTGATCCCAGCGATGGGCAAGGCAGTGACCGGCGATCATGACAGTTATCAATATCTGGTCGAGTCCATCCGCCAGTTTCCCGATCAGGAGGAATTCGGCGGCATGATCCGTCAGGCGGGTTTCGGCCGCGTGCAGTGGCGTAATCTGTCGATGGGCATCGCCGCGCTGCATTCCGGCTGGAAACTGTAGATGCGCGGACCGCATAATATCCTGCGCCTGATCCGCACCGGCGCGACCTTCGAGCGCACCGGGGCGATGGGTGTCGCGCTGGACGCGCTTGAAGCTCCGCCGCGGCTTCGGCTTGCGGCGCGGATCCTGGGCTGGCCGTTCCGCTGGATGGGTTACAAGGGCGATCCCGCCCTGCCGCCGATGACCCGGGCCATTACCGCGCTTGGGCCCGCCTATATCAAATTCGGGCAAATCCTGTCGACCCGGGCCGATGTGGTGGGAACCGAGCTGGCCGACCAGCTGCGAATGCTTCAGGACCGGTTGCCGCCCTTTCCCACGCAGATCGCCAAGGAGATGGTTGCGGCGGAACTGGGCAGGCCCATCGACGAGATATTCCTTGAGTTTTCAGAGCCCGTCGCGGCGGCCTCGATCGCGCAGGTTCACCGGGCGCGGCTGCGCGACACCGGGCGCGAGGTGGCCGTCAAGGTGCTGCGTCCCGGGATTCAGGCCGCATTCCGCCGCGATATCGATGCGTTCCATTTCGCCGCCGGAATGATCGAAGGACTTTCGCCCAGCAGTCGCCGCCTGCGTCCGCGCGACGTGATCAGCCATTTCGAATCTGTTGTTGCAGGCGAGTTGGATCTGCGGCTTGAAGCCTCTGCCGCCTCGGAATTTATCGAGAACACGCGGGACGACGAGGGCTTTTCCATACCTGCGCCGCATTGGCACCTGTCGTCCCGCCGGGTGCTGACCTCGGATTGGGCCGAGGGGATCGCGATGGGCGACCGCGACGGGCTGATCACCGCCGGTCACGATCTTCCCACCGTTGCCCGCCGGGTGATCCAGCTTTTCCTGCAGCATGCCCTGCGCGACGGCTTTTTCCATGCCGACATGCATCACGGCAATCTCAAGGTCGGGGCGGATGGTTCGATCATCGCCTATGATTTCGGGATCATGGGCGAGATCGACGAATATACCCGCCGGGTCTATGCCGAGATCCTGATGGGTTTCATCAAGCGCGATTACCGCCGCGTCGCCCGCGTGCATTTCGAGGCGGGTTATGTCCCCCGCGACCGCGACGAGACAGCGTTCGCCCGCGCCCTTCGCGCCGTGGGAGAGCCGATCTTCGGTGCCGATGCCAGCCAGATCTCGATGGCGAACCTGCTGGCATATCTGTTCGAGGTGACAGAACGGTTCGGCATGCCGACCCGCACCGAACTGATCCTGTTGCAGCGCACCATGGTGGTGGTCGAAGGCGTCGCCCGCTCGCTGGATCCGCAACTGAACATGTGGGAAGCGGCGAAACCGGTTGTTTCGGATTATATCAAGGCAAGTCTGGGGCCGCGCGCGGTGGCGCAGGACGCGGTTCAGGTCGCCCAGATCCTGGGGCGATATGGCCCATTATTGCCGAAACTGGTTGACCGGGTGCTGTGGGAACAGGTTCACGGCCATGCAACAAAACCCGAAAAACCGCAAAAATACCGCTGGTATGCTGCGACGGCTGGCGGCGCGTTGGTGATCGGGTTGGGGCTGGGGCTGTTGTTCGGATAAGCTGAAACGGCATCGGACAAGGTCGCGCCGGCCCTGACGCCCCGCTAAAATTTGCGGTTTCGGCCAAGATCCGTATTGGTTTCGTTTTGGGTGAGTTTATGCGGGATTCGCCGGATTCGGGAACAAATACGAAGATTTTCGCGTATTCCGTGCCGCAATCCCGTTGACCGAATAGTCAAATACTGTCACATTTCGTTCATAATAATGTTGCGTGACCGTCATGCTTGGGGGGTAGGTCCGGCATCGAACGCAACTCCATTGGGAGGTAAAATAATGACCCGCTTACTGACCGCATCCGCGGCCACGCTGATTGCGTCGCTTACGGCTGCCAATGCCCAGACGGAAATCCAGTGGTGGCATGCCATGGGTGGCGAGCTTGGCACCAAACTGGAAGAAATCGTCAAGGGTTTCAACGACAGTCAGGATGAATACAAGGTCGTTCCCTCGTATAAGGGCACCTATCCCGAAACGATGACCGCCGCGATCGCCGCCTTTCGGGCGAAGGAGCAGCCCGCCATCGTTCAGGTCTTCGAAGTGGGCACCGGCACCATGATGGCCGCGCAAGGCGCCATCGTTCCGGTATACCAGCTGATGGAGGAACAGGGCGTCGAATTCGACCCGGCCGCCTTCCTGCCGGCCGTCGTGGGCTACTATACCGACACGGACGGCAATATGCTGTCGATGCCTTTCAACAGTTCGACCCCGATCCTGTATTACAACAAGGATGTGTTCGAAAAGGCCGGGCTTGATCCGGAAACCCCACCAAAGACTTGGGGCGAGGTGGAAGAATTCTCGAACAAGATCATGGAGTCGGGTGCGGCGGAATGCGGCTTTACCACAGGCTGGGTAAGCTGGATCCAGACCGAGAATCTAAGTGCGTTCCACAACCAGCCTATCGGCACCGAGCAAAACGGCTTTGGTGGCACGGCTGCCCGGCTGACACTGAACGGTGACGTTCAGGTCAAACATTGGGCCAATCTGAAGAAATGGGCTGATGAGGGTCTTTTCAAATATGGCGGCCCGGTTGGCGGCGACGACGCCCCGCCGATGTTCTACAGCCAGGAATGCGCAATGATCATGAACAGCTCTGCCAGCCTAGCGGGCGTGATCGCCAATGCCAAGGATTTCGAGCTGGGCTTTGGCATGCTGCCCTATTACGACGATGTCGAGGGGGCGCCGCAGAACTCGATCATCGGCGGTGCAACCCTGTGGGTCCTGACCGGCCGTCCCGACGAGGAATATGCAGGCACCGCCAAGTTCTTCGAGTATCTCGCCAGCCCCGAAGTTCAGGCCGACTGGCACCAGTTCTCGGGCTATCTGCCGATCACGCAGGCGGCCTATGATCTGGGCAAAGAGCAAGGTTACTACGACGAAAATCCCGGTTCAGAGGTCGGCTTGCAGCAGATTACCCTGAACGAACCGACCGAGAACTCGAAAGGTCTGCGTTTCGGCAATTACGTCCAGATCCGCGGTATCATCGACGAAGAATTCGAGCAGATGCTGTCCGGCAGCAAGGACGCACAGGGCGCGCTTGACAGCGTTGTCGAGCGGGGCAATGCGCTGCTTGAGGAATTCGAGAAGCAAAACCAGTAAATGATCTGTCCGGGGGCCGGGTTTCGCGGCCCCCATTCTCATATCCGGGCATCAGATGAAGCGAACGATATTCAACGGCCAGTTGTTGCCTTGGCTGCTTTTGGCGCCCCAGCTTGCGGTCACGCTCGTCTTCTTCATCTGGCCTGCCTTTCAAGCCATCCGGCAAAGTTTTCTGCGCGAGGATGCGTTCGGCATTAACAGCCAGTTCGTCGGGCTGGCGAATTTCCGGGCGCTTCTGGACAGCGCCCAATACCTGAATTCGCTGAAGGTGACGGCCGTTTTCGCCGTGTCGGTGACGGTGCTTTCGATGGGTGTCGCCCTGATACTGGCTGTGGCCGTGGACAGGATGCTGAAATCGCAGCGCCCTTACACCACGCTGCTGGTCTGGCCCTATGCGGTCGCGCCGGCGGTGGCGGGTATCCTGTGGTATTTCATCTTCAACCCGACCGTCGGCATCCTGCCATACATGCTGGATATCATCGGTTATGACTGGAACCACAATACCGACAAAAGCGATGCGATGATCCTTGTCGTTATCGCCAGCGCCTGGAAGCAGATCAGCTATAACTTCCTGTTCTTCGTCGCCGGGCTTCAGGCAATTCCCGCCAGCCTGCGCGAGGCCGCCGCCATCGACGGAGCAGGCCCGGTGCGGCGCTTCTTCGACATTACATTTCCGCTTCTGTCGCCAACGACATTTTTCCTGCTGGTGGTCAATATCGTCTACGCGATGTTCGAAACCTTCGCTGTAATCGACTCGACGACCGAGGGCGGACCGGCGCAAGCCACCAATATCATGGTCTACAAGGTCTATTTCGATGGCTTCATCGGCCAGAACATGGGCAGTTCGGCGGCGCAATCAGTCGTGCTGATGCTGATCGTGATCTCGCTGACGGTGATCCAGTTCCGCTATGTCGAGAAGAGGGTGGAATACTGATGATCGAGAATCGCCCCGGCCTGAACATTCTTGCCCATGTGACGCTGATCCTTGGTGTGGTCGTCGTCGCTATGCCCGTCTGGGTGGCCTTCGTCGCCTCGACCCATACGGCGACCGATTTTTCATCGGGGACGATCCCGATGTGGCCCGGCCCGCATCTGATCGAGAATTACCGCGCCATGCTGGATACCGGGCTATCCACCAGCGGAACGCCCCCGGTCGGGCGGATGATGGTCAATTCGATGATCATGGCGCTGTCCATCGCCATCGGCAAGATCTGCATCTCGATGCTGTCGGCTTTCGCCATCGTCTATTTCCGCTTTCCCTTCCGGGGATTGGCCTTCTGGTGCATCTTCATCACCCTGATGCTGCCGGTAGAGGTTCGCATCGTGCCCAGCTTTCAGGTGGTCGCGGATCTGGGGCTGCTGAATTCCTATGCCGGTCTGTCGCTGCCGCTGATCGCATCAGCCACGGCGACATTCCTGTTCCGGCAGGTGTTCCTGACCATCCCGGACGAGCTGACCGAGGCCGCCCGCATCGACGGCGCCGGGCCGATGAAATTCTTCCGGGATATCCTTTTGCCACTATCACGGACCAATATGGCGGCGCTGTTCGTGATCCTGTTCATCTATGGCTGGAATCAATATCTCTGGCCACTGCTGATCACGACGGATTCGCAGTATTACACCATCGTCGCGGGCATCAAGCGGATGGCCGACGTCGTGGACGGCTTGCCGAAATGGCATCTGGTGATGGCGACAGCCATCATGGCCATGCTTCCGCCCGTGGCGGTGGTCATCGGAATGCAACGGTTGTTCGTCAAGGGCCTTGTCGAGACGGAGAAATAATATGGCGTCAATTACCCTCGATAATGTCGGCAAGGTCTATTCCGGCGACACCCGTGCCGTGGGCGATGTGAATATCGAAATCGCGGATGGCGAATTCATCGTGCTTGTCGGCCCTTCGGGCTGCGGCAAATCCACATTGCTGCGCATGATCGCGGGGCTGGAAAGCATCACTGACGGAGAGATCCGCATCGGCGAGCGCATCGTCAACCAGATCGAGCCCGCCGATCGCGACATCGCCATGGTGTTTCAGAATTACGCACTGTATCCGCATATGTCAGTGCGACAGAACCTTGCCTATGGCTTGAAGAACCGCCGCACGCCCAAGGCGGAAATCGAGCGGCGCGTGAATGAGGCCGCCGAGATCCTTCAGATCGGCCAATATCTCGACCGCAAACCCCGGGCGCTGTCGGGCGGTCAACGTCAGCGGGTCGCCATGGGCCGCGCCATCGTCCGCGAACCGGCGGCTTTTCTGTTCGATGAACCGCTGTCGAACCTTGATGCCAAGCTGCGCGTGACCATGCGGCTGGAAATCAAGCAGCTGCAGAAACGCCTGCGCACGACCTCGATCTATGTCACGCATGATCAGCTAGAGGCGATGACACTGGCCGACCGTCTGGTGGTGCTGAATGGCGGGCGGGTCGAACAGATCGGCACACCGCTTGAACTGTACCGCCGCCCGGCTTCGACTTTCGTCGCGGGTTTTATCGGCAGCCCGGCGATGAATCTGATCCCCTCTCGCGCCGTTCCCAACCTGCCCGGCACCGCGCATGCCGATACGATCGGCATCCGGCCCGAAGATCTGAGCGTGACGGAAGACGGCCCCATCGAAATGAACGTTTCCGCGGTCGAGGAACTGGGCGCGCAGCGGCTGGTCCATGGCCGGACCGGCGGCGAGGCGATTACGATCACCTATCCTTCGGACGCGCCGCTGGCCGAAACGCTGCGGCTGGGTTTCGACCGCAAGAACCTGCATCTGTTCGACAGCAAAAGCGGGGCGCGGATAGACAAGGCGCGATGATCACCCGAAGCTCTGATTTTTGGATATTTGAATGAAGAAGGGGCCGGTGATTCTCTCCCGGCCCCCTTATGTCTCAGTCGTCTGCGACTTTCAGGACGATCTTGCCGATATGCCCGCTGCTTTCCATGCGGCGATGTGCTTCGGCGGCGTCTTTCAGGGCGAATTCGCTGTCGATACTGACTTTGACAGCCCCCGATTCAAGCATCGGCCAAAGATGTTCGCGCAGTGATTCGGCGATTCGGGCCTTCGCAGCATCCGATTGGGGACGCAGGGTCGAGCCGGTGACATTCAATCGCTTGACCATAATCTGCGCGAAATTCACCTCGGCCTTGGGGCCTTCGAGGAATGCGATCATGACCAGCCTGCCATCATTGGCCAGAGTCTTGATATTACGCGGAATATAACTTCCCCCGACCATATCGAGGATCAGATCGGCACCGCCTTCCTCGCGCAGGATCTTGACGAAATCCTCGTTGCGATAATTGATCGCCGTCGCACCCAGATCAGCAATCGCGGCGCATTTTTCGTCATTCCCGGCAGTTGCCCAGACGCGGGCGCCCAGTGCGTGAGCAATCTGTATCGCCATCATGCCGATGCCCGAGGTTCCGCCGTGAACCAGAAAGCGCTCACCCGCCTGCAAGCCGCCACGGGTGACGATATTCGACCATACGGTAAAGCTGGTTTCGGGCAGGCAGGCGGCCTCGCGCAGATCAAACCCTTCGGGAATCGCCAGGGCGTGATCGCCATGGCACACCGCATACTCGGCATACCCGCCGCCGGGCAGAAGCGCCGCCACCTTGTCACCGACACGCCAGCGCGTCACGCCGGCGCCGATGCCCACCACCTCGCCCGATGCTTCCAACCCGGGCAAATCCGATGCATCCGGTGGCGGTGCATAACTGCCCTGACGCTGCAAGACATCCGGCCGGTTTATCCCGGCATAGGCAATCTTGATCAGGATCTGGTCATATCCGGGCACCGGCAGCGGGCGGTCCGTCAGCCGCAATCCATCCGCATCGCCGGGGGTGGCAATCTCAACCGCCTTCATCATGTCCGAGATCATGGTCACTCCTTATCTGGTTCGGGTCTTTCCCGGCAGGTTACGGCCTCGCGGCTTGTGTATCCACCCGAAAGCGAGATCACCAAGCGGTGCCACGCCCGGAATCCTGCGTAGGGTGGCCTTGGTCTTTTCGAAAGCCATAACGCCCTCGATCCTTCGATCGATAAAGCGCCTTGTCTCGCTATGACCGTCCGACTCGTCGCCCAGCCAGAACAGGACCGTGGAGCCGATCACCGCCGAAAGCGTCGCCCGCTTCGTGTACCAGTTGGCATCCTCGGAACTGTCGCCAAGGCCGGTCCAGATCACATCCGCCGTTTCCCATATCAGCCGGGCGCCAAGCGCGGCATTGACCGGGAGCGCCAGAGTCGCCGCGGCGGCGCGCACGATCTCGGGCTGAATCAGCGAAAGGCGGTGCCAGACCGCCTCGGCGACACGGTCGCGAAAAGCGCCATCGGGCGGGGTCGCGGTCAACCATTCGCGCAGCTTGTCATCGGCCCGGCGATGATAAGCCGCCGCCAATCCCGCGCCACCCCGAGGGAAATGAACGCGGGCAAGTGATTCGGGCATGTTGATCGAGGCGGCACCAGCCAGCAGCGCCCGATCGTTCATTCCATCGAACGGCACATGCTCCAATGCCGCGTTCAGTAGTTTTTCCCGGTCTGTTTCCATCGGTTTCCGACCTTCTTCTGGACAAGAGACCGTTCCGCTGGTAGAAGAGCGCCTCCTGCAATCTGTTCAACTCTAACCTAGGAAGGTGGTGACAACCACATGCAGGTCAGTGTTCGCGACAATAATGTCGAACAGGCACTTCGCGCCCTGAAGAAAAAACTTCAGCGCGAGGGGGTTTTCCGCGAGATGAAGCTTCGGCAACATTTCGAGAAACCGTCGGTCAAGAAAGCCCGTGAAAAGGCTGAGGCCATTCGCCGCGCCCGCAAGCTGGCTCGTAAAAAAGCCCAGCGCGAAGGCGCGCTGTAAGACGACGCGATATGCGCAATCAGCAACCCCCGTGGCAGCGCCGCGGGGGTTCGCTTTTCGGGTCAGCTATTGTCTCGCTGATGGGTGATTCGCACCGAATCCCTGTCCTGACAGCGGGCGACCCATGCATCGATGGCCGGAGTCGAAGGCATCTGATCGCCGAACCACGCAAAGGGCCCCGAGCACAGGATATCAACGGCACTGAACCTGTCTCCCAGAAGATAGGGTTGCGCTGTCAGCACCTCATCCAGACGGGCCAGCATCGTGTCATAATCCCGCAGGGACGCCTGAATCGCCGGGTGCGTAAGCCCAGCGAAATGCAGGATCGCGACCGGCTCGATCACCCCCTGATAATAGAACAGCCAGGACAGATATTCCCCGCGCTGCGGATCTCCGGGCGAACGGCCAAGCCCGCTTTCGGGAAACATGTCGGTCAGATAGGTGATGATCGCGCCGCGTTCGCGGATATGGTCGTCGCCATCTACAAGATAGGGCACCTTTCCTTCCGGATGCGGATTCTTCGGATCGTGGCTGCCCGAGCCATCCTGACGGGGAATGGTGACGTTGACGATGTCGATCCGATCGGCAATTCCCATCTCTTCAATCAATTGAACGATGGCGGTCGAGCGACTGTTGGGCGCGTGATAAAGAGTTCGCATAACTTGTCTCCTTGGACATTGAGAGCCAAGGATTAACCCATCGCTCCTGACAGAAAGAGGCAGCATGGCCCGAACCGATCGTTTGATGCGTCTGATGAATGTGCTGCGGCGATTGCCCGCACCGGTTACCGCCGCACGGCTTGCGCAGGAAACCGGTGTATCGCAGCGGCAATTGTATCGCGACATCGCGACGCTGCGGGCGGGTGGCGCATTGATCGATGGTGAGGCCGGCCTCGGTTACAGCCTGACCGAAGATCCGGCTTTGCCGCCGCAAAGCTTTTCGCGACTTGAAATCGAGGCCCTGAAACTGGCGGTGGACGCGTTGGGCCGGATCGGCGATGCCGAGCTGATCTCGGCCGGGCATGACGCGCTTTCGCGGATTATCGCCTCTTTGCCGGAAAGACAGGCCCGGCAGGCATTGCACGCGGTGATGCGGAGTTTCGAGCCCGGCCCCGATCGCGACCCGCCGAATGTCGATCTGGCGGAGATTCGGACCGCCTGCTGGGAGGAAGGGGCGCTTGAAATCGTATATACCGATCTGAACGGCGTACGGTCGCGCAGGGTGATCTGGCCGCTGGGCATATCCTATACGCAGCACACGCTGATGCTTCTGGCGCATTGCCGGTTACGGATGGATTTTCGTATTTTCCACGTTAACCGTATCGAAACGCTAAGACGGACCGACGAAAGCTTTCGTCCCCATCGAGTCCCACTGATACGCGAATATACGGCAGTCCGCAGGGCGCAGAGGGGAAAGATGCGCCAATCGGGATGCAAAGGACTGGGATCCGAGGACGATATGGAAAAAGGGCCGGCGCTGTGAAGCGACCGGCCCTTTGCAGATCTGTTGTATCGACAGATCAGAAGCGGTAGTTGACACCGATTTTCAGGTTGTGATGCGCAGGCGAAGCGCTCGTCACCAGACCTGCCTCGTCAAACTTCACATCGGTATTTTCGAAGTGACGGTATTCCCACTCACCGAACATGGACAGACGCTCGTTCAGTTTACGCTCGACGCCCAGACCAGCAGTCACACCGGTATCCGAGAAGCTTTCGGTTTCCGAACCAATAACGCTCTTGACGGTGTAATCGAAATCTCCGTGCGCCACGCCGAAAGTACCGTAAACCAGCGTGCTCGGATTGATGGCATAGCCGGTTTTCATCCGCAGGCCGACAAGATAGTTCACCTTGGCTTCGGTGTTCAGATCTTCCACGCCGAATGCCGGGGTGCTGCCGTCTTCTTCGATGGCGCCACCTTCGATCGCGAGTTCCGGGCCGAAGACCCAGTTATCACGCTGCCAGCGATACCCGACATGCGCACCAAGATTGGCGCCTTTCAGGTCAACGCTGCCGACGTCGTTCGCGCGGCCAGTAACGTCACCATCCGAGTTAATCGCACGGAAACCGACGGAATCGTCACCACCGAAAGCATAACCCAGCGCGGCACCGACATAAGCACCGGCCCAATCGCCTACCGGGGCAGGCTGTTCAACAACTACTGGTTCAGGCGCGACAACAGGTTCAACATACCCGCCTGCAGTGGCAGCACCGCTTGCCAGAAGCGCGATGCCGGATGCGGCGCCAACTGCCGAAAGAATTTTTCCACGCATTCCAAATCTCCATTCTCAATAAGCGCCGGATGCCCCATGCTGACCGCGTAGGCAGCCCGACAGATGTAGGCGGAGTAAACGCTTTACTTCATGGAAATGCAATCAAAGCGGTCCTTAAATTCCCGTGAACGGCATAAAGGGGCCGCGAAGCGAAGCAGATTTACAACACTGTCGAGAATCGATTCTGAAAATCGATTCGTCATATATCGAGATTCTCGACGCTCAGCGCATTTTGCTGAATGAATTCGCGACGAGGCTCAACCACGTCTCCCATCAGCTTGGTAAAGAGGTCCTCCGCCTCGGCAACATCGTCAATCCTGACCTGAAGCATCGTTCGCGCAGCGGGATCCAGCGTCGTTTCCCAAAGCTGTTCGGGATTCATCTCTCCCAAACCCTTGTAGCGCTGCAGCGACAGGCCTTTTTCGCCTTCAAGGAAGATCGCGGAAAGCAAGCTTAGCGGGCCGTAAATCGGAATGACGCGCTCTTTCCGGATCAATGTTGCGGGCGTGCCGTAAACTTCCTGCAAGACCTGAGTCATTTCACCCAGACGCCGGCTTTCGCCACTGCGCAGCATCTGACCGTCAAGCGTGCGGCTTTCCTCGACTCCGCGCAATATCCGAGACAGGCGGATACCGCCATCCTGGGTTGGACGACCGGTCCAGCCACGTTCGTATTCCTCGGCCACGATATCCAGACGGGCGGCCACGGCATTCGCCACCTCCTGCGCGCCGTTATCCATGCGGCCCTGCAACAATGCGCCCGCAATCGCCGCCTGTTCGGTGATATGCGGCGGGTAATGAGTCGGGTAGGCCCGCAGGATCCGCCTTGCGGTCCGGGCTTCTTCCACGACGCGGACAAGATCGTTTCCGATGATATCCTCGCCAGAGCCAAGGCGCAGCACGGCCCCCTCGATCCCCTGCTGAACCAGGTAATCGTCAAGCGCGGCCTCGTTCTTCAGATACACCTCGGAGCGCCCGCGCCCGACCTTGTATAGTGGCGGTTGCGCAATATAGAGATGCCCGGCCTCGATCAGTTCCGGCATCTGGCGGAAGAAGAAGGTCAGCAGAAGCGTGCGGATATGCGCGCCATCGACGTCGGCATCGGTCATGATGATGACCTTGTGATAGCGCAGCTTGTTCAGATTGAATTCATCGCGCCCGATCCCGGTGCCAAGCGCGGTGATCAGCGTGCCAACAGTTTCCGAGGACAGCATCCGGTCGAAACGCGCCCGCTCCACGTTCAGGATTTTTCCGCGCAAAGGCAGCACCGCCTGATTCTTCCGGCTGCGACCTTGTTTGGCCGATCCACCTGCCGAATCACCCTCGACGATGAACAATTCGGACAGGGCAGGGTCTTTCTCCTGACAATCGGCCAGTTTTCCGGGCAGGCTGGCGACATCCATCGCCGTCTTGCGGCGAGTCAGTTCACGAGCTTTTCGCGCAGCTTCGCGGGCAAGCGCGGCTTCAACGATCTTACCGACGATCTGCCGGGCTTCCGCCGGATTTTCCTCGAACCATTCGGACAGCTTTTCGTTGACCAGACCTTCGACTGCCGGACGAACCTCGCTTGAGACCAATTTATCCTTGGTCTGGCTTGAGAATTTCGGATCGGGCACCTTGACGGACAGCACGCAGGTAAGCCCTTCGCGGGCATCATCGCCAGTGAAATCCACCTTTTCTTTCTTCGCGATCCCGCTGGATTGGGCATATTGGTTGATCACGCGGGTCAACGCGCCCCGGAATCCGGCCATATGGGTTCCGCCATCCCGCTGAGGGATATTGTTGGTAAAGGGCAATACGGTTTCATGATAGCTGTCATTCCACCACATCGCTACTTCGACGCCGATATCATTGCGCTCGCCAGTGATAAAGATCGGCTCGGCCATGACCGGGGTCTTGGAACGGTCGAGATATTTCACGAATTCGCGGACACCGCCATCGTAATACAGCTCGCTGCGCTGCAATTCGGAATGGCGGCTGTCTTCGATGATGATCCGGACACCGCTGTTCAGGAAAGCCAGTTCGCGCAGGCGGTTTTCCAGCGTCTTGAAGCTGTATTCCAGATTGCTGAAGGTGCCGTTCGGATCGCTGATCTTGCTTGACGCCAGAAAGCGCACCTCTGTTCCGGTCTCGCCCTCTGCCGCGTCGCCGACGACGCGCAGATGCTCGACCGTTTCACCCTTTTCAAACCGGACGTAATGTTCCTTGCCATTGCGCCAGACGCGCAATTCCAGCCAATCGCTAAGCGCGTTCACGACCGATACGCCCACCCCGTGCAAACCGCCCGAAACCTTGTAGCTGTTCTGGTCGAATTTACCGCCGGCATGAAGCTGGGTCATGATGACCTCCGCCGCGCTTACCCCTTCGGCGGCGTGCACGGCAACAGGAATCCCACGGCCATTGTCACGCACACTGACGCTGTTATCGGCGTGGATCTTGACCAGAACATAATCCGCATGCCCCGCCAAAGCCTCGTCAATGCCGTTATCGACGACCTCGTAAACCATATGGTGCAGGCCGCTGCCGTCATCGGTATCGCCGATATACATCCCCGGGCGTTTGCGGACGGCTTCCAATCCCTTGAGAACCTTGATGGAATCGGCGCCGTATTCTTCGGCTTTCGGGGTGTTCTCGGTCATGTGCTATCGTTCCTGTCAATCTGATGACGATATAGACATTCGCAAAGGGAAAGTCACGGCAAACACTGGGTTTTTTCCAGTTATCCGGCCAGTTTCAGCCTGCCAGCAACTGACCCAGCCCGATAACGCAACCAACCGCGATCAAAAGACCCCCGGAAACCAGATTCATGCGCCGTAAACCCGTCGGGCTGGACAGCCTGTCACGGGCAGCGGCGATCACCCCGCCCATACCGAGATTAAGGAAAAACGGGACCATGCAGGACATGACGACGATTGTCGTGATATCAGGGCCGGTCAGCTTGCCGACGTCGAAAAAGCCCGGCAGCACGCCGACATAGAAAAGCGCCGCCTTGGGGTTTCCGGCAATCGCCAGAAGACCGGCCGAGAATCCAGCCCAGATGCCGCCCCGTGTCAGGCGGGAATCGCGTTCAACCGGTTGCGATGCCTTGCGCAGCAGCAACAGGCCCATTCCAATAAAGACGGCGGCGGCCACCCAGCGCATCGCCTCGATCAGCACAGCATTTTGCGAAACGATCACCGCCAGCCCGAAAATCGCGATCAATGGCCAGATCGCGTCACCTATGGCCACTCCGATCGCCAGCGGCCAGACACCCCGAAAGCCGGAGGCAAGCGCCCGCGCGATAATCGCCACCCAGACCGGCCCCGGCGTGAACCAGATCCCAACCATGGCAATGGCGTAAAGCCAGATCGATTCGGCGGGTAATGTCATTGAATCTCCCTGATGGCGGAAATGCCGTCCTGTTTACCGACAGCCATGCGCCTTGCCCTGTCCTTAAACGCATCGAAAAGCTCTGCTCCGGTTCCGGTCAGGACGGTCTGCGCGGGCAGATCGACAAGCTGATCATACAGCGCGGCCCGCCGGTCAGCGTCCAGATGGGCGGCAACTTCGTCCAGCAGCAGGACCACCGGCTGATCCGACAAAGCGCGCGCATTGGCCAGCACCAGAGACAACAGCAACGCCTTCTGCTCGCCGGTCGAGGACAGCGCGGCAGGGGTGTTCGCCGGTCCCCAATGGGCCCCAAGATCGGCGCGATGCGGCCCGGTCAGACTACGACCCGCCGCCAGATCCCGCGGGCGCATATCGGCCAGCCGCGACGCGATGCTTTCTTCGTCGGTGTCATCCGCCCGCCCCTCGCCCGGCAACAAGGCCAGAACTGCTGCCGGAAATCCGGTCGCGCTTTCATCCTGTGCAGCCATGATCCGTGTCAGGGCGTCTTTCCGGTTACGCGTCAGTGCCGCCCCGGCCCGCGCCATCTGCGCCTCCAATGCCCGATACCATGCGGGATCGCCGACCTGATCCTTCAGCAGGCGGTTCCGTTCCCGCATGGGTTTTTCATAGGCAAGCGCCAGTTCGGCATGATCCGGGCAAAGGCTGAGCGTAATCCGGTCAAGAAACCGGCGCCGGGTTTCGGGCGGATCCGTCCATAGCCGATCCATCGCCGGAACCAGCCAGATAACCCGAAGCAGCCGTCCCAAAACGGTTTGCGGCACCTGCTTGTCATCCAGAACAACCGTGCGGGATCCTTCGGGCGGGGCCGAGGTTTCCACGTCGTGATCCTGAACACGCGCCCGGATCCGCCAGCCCGCATCCGGTCCGCCATGCCGTGCCTGATCCCTTGCGGCAACACCGCGCAGCCCGCGGCCGGGGGCAAGCATCGACAAGGCTTCCAGGATATTCGTCTTGCCCGACCCGTTCGGGCCAAAGATGGCCAGAGGCTGCCGGTCCAGTTCCAGCTCAAGGCGCGACCACGAGCGGAACTGAGCCAGAGACAATTCCGTAACCGTCACACCCGCATCGGCATGACGACATAGATGGCGCTTTCGTCGCCGCCTTCACGGATCAATGCCGCATCACCCGGCCCGTTGAACATGAAGACCGCATTGTCCCGATCAACCTGGCTTGCGATCTCGTGAAGATATTTGGCGTTGAAGCCGATCTCCAATGCCTCATCGGAATAGGCCACGATCAGTTCTTCGTCGGCGGTCCCGGAATCCGGGGCATTCACCGACAGCACCAGCCGATCGGAATCCAGCGAAAGCTTGACAGCCCGCGAACGCTCGCTGCTGACGGTTGCAACGCGGTCGACGGCACGGGTGAAATCGCTCGCATCCACTTCAAGCCTGCGGCTGTTATTCGCGGGAATGACGCGGGTATAATCGGGGAACGTCCCGTCAATGACCTTCGAGGTCAGAGTAATTTCGGGCGTTGCGAAGCGGATTTTGGTTTCGCTGACCGAGACGGCGATATCTGCCTCGTCATCATCCAGCAATTTGCGCAGCTCACCAACGGTCTTGCGCGGCACGATCACGCCCGGCAGGTCATTCGCGCCCTCGGGCAGCGGTGCATCGATCCTCGCCAGACGATGCCCATCGGTCGCCACGCAGCGCAGCACCTGCCCGTCTTCGGACTGCGCCACATGCATATAGACGCCGTTCAGGTAATACCGCGTCTCTTCAGTCGAGATGGCGAACTTCGCCTTGTCGAACAGCCGGCGCAACACCGAAGCCGAGGCGGTGAAATTCGCCGCATATTCCGTTGCCGCCAAGGCCGGGAAATCCTCTCGCGGAAGGGTCGCAAGGCTGAAATTCGACCGCCCGGCCTGAACCGTCAGCCGCCCCGCCGCATCGTCCGAGGTGATCTGCACAAGCGCGCCATCGGGCAGCTTTCGCGCGATTTCGTTCAGCATCACGGCACTGACGGTCGTGGCGCCGGGCAGTTCGACCTGGGCAGGGGCGCGGTCCACCACCTCGATATCCAGGTCCGTGGCGCGGAAACTGACGCCCTCATCGGTCGTTTCGATCAGGACATTGGCAAGGATCGGGATGGTATTACGCCTTTCCACCACCGATTGGGCCTGAGAAATGGCTTTGACCAGAACGGCGCGCTCGATCGAGAATTTCATCGTTCTTCCCTGTCCCTAAGGGCCATGTGGCCCATTCTCTGGACCCGATTTGTAACCGCCCCGAATGGCGGTCACAAGGATAACATGAAACGATCGGTTTCAGGCTTCAAGTTGCCTGCGAAGCAAGGCGATATCCTCGGACAAACCGGTATCCGCATCGGACAACTCCTCGATCTTGCGAACGCCATGCATGATCGTCGTATGATCGCGCCCGCCGAACCTGCGCCCGATCTCGGGCAACGAACGATTGGTCAGCTGCTTCGACAGATACATGGCGATCTGACGCGGACGTGCCACGTTCCGCGCCCGCTTCGGCCCGATCATGTCGGCAAGGCGGATATTGTAATGCTCTGCCACCTTGCGCTGGATATCGTCGATAGAGATCTTGCGGTCATTCGTGCGCAAGATGTCAGTCAGGCATTCCTGCGCAACTTCCAGAGTGATCTCGCGCTGCAAAAGGCTGGCATGCGCAAAAAGCCGCTGCAACGCACCTTCAAGCACGCGGACATTGGTGGTGATGCGACTCGCCAGAAATTCCAGCACGCCATTGCCGATCCGCAGATCGGCCTGCTGCTGGCGGAATGCCTCGGTCTTGGATTGGAGGATGCCAAGCCGCAATTCGTAGGTGGTAGGGTGCAGATCCACGATCAGCCCGCATGACAAGCGTGACTTGATCCGCTCTTCCAGCCCCTTGATCTCGGCCGGAGTGCGATCCGCGGAAATGACGATCTGCTTGCCCTGATCAACCAGGGCGTTGAACGTGTGGAAAAATTCTTCCTGTGTGCTTTCCTTGCCAGCGATGAACTGCACGTCATCGACCATCAGCATGTTCACATTGCGGAACATGCCCTTGAAATCCATGATCGTGCTTTCCCGCAAAGCCTGCACGAAGCGGTACATGAACTGCTCGGCCGACAGGTAAAGCACCCGCGCAGACGGATCGCGCTGCTGATAAGCATGTGCGATCGCATGCATCAGGTGGGTTTTACCCAACCCCACACCGCCATAAAGGAACAGCGGGTTGAACCCGACCGGCCCGCCCTCGGACACGCGGCGGGCAGCGGCATGCGCCAGCTCGTTGGGCTTGCCGACCACGAAATTGCCGAAAGTATAGCGCGGATCCAGCGGCGCGCCGAGTTCCGGCCGGTCATGAACCGCATCGGCCACGGGCGCTGCGGCCTTGGCCGGGCGGGATCGGGTTTTTTGCCCGCTATCCGACGAATCCTGCGAGCGCGAGGCGACATCGAATCGCAACCGTTCGACCTGCTGGCCGCTGCGGGATAATTCTCCGATGATATCATCCGCGAAATGCCTGCTGACCCAGTCCGAGATGAATCGTGTTGGGCTGTTGAAACGGGCGATTCCGTCTTCAACGCCCGTCAGGCGAAGGGGCTTGATCCAGTGGTTGAAATTGTTTGGTCCAACGGATCTTTCCAGCTTGATACATGCTTGCCCCCAAATTTCGTCCATCGTTTCGCCCAGCCCTGATTCTGTCCGACCCATGCCAGTCAATCCGGCAAGTGTCCTGTCCCGCTTTCATTCTGGGAGACCGATAGGCGACAATCGACCCGGGGGGGGGGGGGGGGGGGGGCCCCCCCCGGGGGGGCCCCGCACACGAGTATAGACAGGGGGGGGGAGGGCACGGGGGGGGGGGGCGCGGGACCACCACCACACCAAACAAAATAAAAAATTAAAAAA
>NZ_JAUUTZ010000046.1 GCF_030678915.1 Paracoccus wurundjeri
AAACAGGCAGCGCAACCAAAAGCGATGCAAATGGCGCGGGGTAGAGCAGCCCGGTAGCTCGTCAGGCTCATAACCTGAAGGTCGTAGGTTCAAATCCTACCCCCGCAACCAACGATAATTGCGAAACCTCCAAGGCAGCCGCCGCGGAGGTTTTTGCTTGTCTACTGACTGCCCGCCGTGATCCGCTCGATTGCGCCAGCAAATTGTCCAGGGCCTCGGCCTCCGACAGGAAATCCGGGTCCTTCCTGCCGGCTGTGAAACGCAGGATCGCACCGAGATCGCCGCGCAGTACGATGGCCAGTTCACCGTTCTCCGGCACCAGAGTTACCTGCTCGATCAGGGATCGTAGGATCTCTGCCGCCTGCGCACGGCTGCCCTCCTGCTGCAGGTTCGCGGAGAGTTCGGCGATCCTCTGCGCATAGAGTGTAGCCATGTTCGGATGCAGCAGGGGAGGGGGCTCGTCGGCATTGGCCAGTTTTTCCGCCAGTTCGAATTTGCGGGCTTCGAGCGCTGTCATCTTCTCCTTCATCGAAGGGTGATACATGCCGTCCGTGATTGCCTCGATGATCTGGGCAATCTGCTTGCCGATCCTATCAAGTTCCCGTCGTGCCACCTCCAGATCGGCGCCACGTTCCATTCGCAACCGGTTCACCTCTCTGGTGAATTCGGCGCAGAATTCTTTGAACAGCTCCGGCTCCATCAGATGTTTCCGGAGTCCGTTCAGGACCGAGGCCTCGAGCGCATCACGGCGGATATTGACTCGGTTGTCGCAGGTGCCCTTGTTGCGGGCCGTCGAGCAGCCGAGCAGATCCTTCGAGATCATTGAATAGCCGCCGCCACAACAGCCGCATTTGATCAGGCCCGCGAACAGGTGCTTTGGGCGGCGCCGGTCAGTCAGCGGGTTTCCCTCGGGACGTGCGCGCTTCGAAAATGCCAGCTCCCCCTGTCGGGTCTTCGTCGCGTCCCAAAGGGTCTGATCGATGATGCGGAGTTCGGGCACCTCTTGCACCACCCATTCTGTTTCCGGGTTCAGGCGCGACACCCGCCGGCCGGTATCGGGATCCTTCAGATAGCGCAGCCGGTTCCAGACCAGTCGGCCGATATAGAGTTCGTTATTGAGAATCCCGGTGCCACGTTCACGGTTGCCGTGGATGGTGGAGGGACCCCATTGGCGGCCCATGGGACCTGGAATGCCCTCGCGGTTCAGCGCCATGGCGATGCTGCGGGACGAGAGCCCGGAATTGTAGTCGGTGAAGATGCGGCGGATCACGGCAGCCTGTGTCTCGTTGATGGTGCGGTCGCCGCGGATCGGCTCGCCATTGGTGTCGAACTGCTTCACCACGTCATAGCCGTAGGAGTTGCCGCCGCCGGATTTACCGTCCTCGACCCGGCCGCGCAGGCCACGACGGGTCTTGTCGGCAAGGTCCTTCAGGAACAGCGCGTTCATCGTGCCCTTGAGCCCGACATGCAGATGGGTGATCTCGCCTTCCGAGAGGGTGAACATCTTCACATCGGCATAGCACATGCGCTTGAAGATGCCGGCGATATCCTCCTGGTCGCGGCTGATGCGATCTAGCGCCTCGGACAGGATCATATCGAACCGGCCACGCGAAGAATCCAAGATCAGCGCCTGGATGCCGGAGCGCTGGATCATGCTGGAGCCGGAGATGGCATGGTCGGAATATTCCTCGACCACCTGCCAGCCTTCCTTCTCGGCGCGTAGCCGACACATGCGGAACTGGTCGGCGATGGATGCGTCACGCTGGTTGTCGGAGGAATAGCGGGAGTAGATCGCGACCTTCATGCGCGGGCCTCCTGTTCAGTCGGGGGGATGATCGCGCGCATCGTGATCCTCTGCCTCGACGAAATCCCGTGCGGCCTGCCGGGCCAGAAGCTGGACCAGTTCAGCGAGGCGTGGGTCAGGGGAGGGCAGGGGCGTGGCCGAGTTCCTGGCTGGTTCAACGACCACCCGAAGCCGTTCCGCCACTGTCTGCTTCTGCCGTGCCAAGGCCTCACTCCGACTTCCGCGCGGCGAAACCCGCGCCAGCTGAATCGTGGCGCAGAAAAGGGCGGAATCACAGGCGAATTCGGGCGCATGATATCGGGCCTCGGTGGACAACAGCGTAAACCGGCGTCGCCACACGTACTGCTTCGGGCGCTGCGCGGCGACGCACTCGCAGAATGGCGTAAAAATACCGGGAAGTCACCCCGGGTTCTGGAAGTAGCTGGCCGCTCGGCGGGGGGGCGAAGGGGGCTATGCCCGCCGACGATCTCGTTTGGCTCGGATCACTGAAAGGAGGGCGGAGAGCGGTCGTTCGCCGCGATCGGAACCAAGAGCGGCTACACGTAGCGAAGCGGACATTTCAAACACTGGCTAGTTCTTCAGTTCTCTTGGTAACTAACCTTAAGAAAACGATTAGCTTTGGTGAAACGTGCCCGAACCGCACTCTGCAACGCAGTCATTTCCTCTGGAGCATCAGACGACGCACGATCCGAGTTTAGTGTTAGAATGTATTGCCCGCGGAACTCGTGCATATGGCCAGCAATGTAGTTCAAATTCCGGCGCAATGTATCGCTGTCCACATCGAAAATATTATCGTGCACCAAAAGCCCAAAATGTCGTTTGCTGGTGTAATCGTTTTGCAGAAGGGAGAAGTCATATATGAAAGTCTTCTCACGTTCGACGCTATGACTGCCGTCGCTATCAATCCTCAATGAAATCTCCACCACCTGTTTCTTTGAAGTGGTGATGTACTTAAACGACGCCTGACGATTACCCATCACGTAGCCATGCATATCCAAGATGGTTCGTTCAAAGCTATCTTTGATCATTTCCGCATCATCAATGCTGGATTGCAATCGTTGTAGCTCTATGTCTTTTTCGAGTTGCTGCTCCCTCTTTTGTGATATTGCCGCGTCGTATCCGGTGATGAAGCTTCTCAAGTCTGACAATTGGTCTGATTTTTCTTGATATGTCGCAAAAGTCTGCTTCAAAGTCTGAAGAGCGCCGGTTTGATCGAGAAGCTTCAGTCGCTTTTGGTACTCACGATCTTGAACTCTGAGCGAGTTGCGAACCTCTTTCAGCTCATTTTCCAAGTCAGCACGACGCTCAGAGATTACCTCATTTTGAAAGCGGTAAATTCGTTGTTTGAAGTCTTGGAGTTGACCGAAATCTCGCGAAATCAAGTCCCCCAAGCCGACTTTCAGCCCATTATAGAACTCGCGCAGCTCCTCTTCTGAAATATCGACAGGTTCAGACTCGATAGGTTCAAGCTTTGCCAAATTCTCAACAATTATTGCCGACCTCCGCCGAAGTTCGGAGATTGAGGAGTCAAGAGCCGACATCTCCTCTTCAAGGACGTCATATGCCGCTGAGTTTTCAAGATTTTCGATACTTTCCTCTATAGCGGTGACTTCCGCATCAAGCTCATTGAGGTCAGACCTTGCATCTTCAATCTTCTTCTGACGCAGCAACTGCACGTCTGCTTTAAGCTTAGTTATCTGAGTTTCTGTTGAGGTGATCTCGTCTTGAAGCCTTTTGATGCGTTTATATTTTTTTAGGCTTGCACCTAGCAAATAGAGGTGTGGACCATAATCGTCGGCAATCCGCTTTTTAGTATCGTAGCCGTTAATTATTGACTTGAACTCGGACCGCTCATCGCGAATGAAAATGCCGAGCATTGACCTGAAGCTCGGGTGCTCTTCTCTTACACCGTCGAACACCAAAGCAGATAGGAATGCCTGAGCATCTTCAAGCTTTTCAAAGCTCAGGAATTTCTCGTCGTGTATTATTGTTGGTTTATTATGGGCTTCCCGTGATCGTTTAATTATCACGCTCCTACCGAACACATTGAGGTCAATGCAAACCTTAGCATCCAAAGGAAAGGCTTCTTCAGGAACCTTTTTGATACGAGAATCTGAGTACTGAGACAGCAACGCAAAATTCAGAAAATCTATCGAAACCGATTTGCCTACGCCGTTAGTTTTTTTGCTGTCATCGCTAGGCACGCCGAGAATCAGGTTGAGACCTGACCTAAAAACCAAATCATCAAACAATTTCGGCTCACTATACAGGCGGTCAATCGCTAGCATCTTGCACCCGCCAAACGTAGACGCCGTCAAACTCGATTATTCCTGTCGAATACAAGAACGCCAACGCGAAATATATGCTGCGCGGGGCAAACTGTCGCTTTTTCCTCAGGGCATCAAAAATATCAAACATAGAAGCTCGTCCACGCCCACCGCGATCCAGTATCTTCAACAACTCCACGCCCACTACTGGCGGCAATGAAAAAACTTTCTCATTTGTGGAAAATAAGTTAGACACTTTCAAGCACCTGATTAGGGAACACATGACATTTGATCATCTGATCCAGAAGAAAGAACCTTACTGCTCCCTCGTCAGATGCCCTGCCATGCTCTTGAAGGATTTTGAGATAATGCTCAACCAAATTGTTCAGGGCTAACTTCGGGTCGTTGCCGCTAGCGGCGAGTAGTTCGTCGCTCTTGGTACCAAGGTGTAGGCCGAGGCGTCGCATCCTCGCAGACCCGAGGTCTATACCCTTGTAGGCGTCCTCTAATACTGCACCGTACTCAACATAGTAATTCGCGTACTCCCTCTTCAGGAAGCGCGCATGTTCGGAAAAACGCTTTTCGATTTTGTTGTCGGGATCTGGGTTTGCCGAGTTCCCTTTACCTGCTTGTTCATGCGTTTCGTCGCTCAATACCTCCATCAAAGCGAATAGTGTAGCGACCTCCTTCTGTGGAACCTTGCTTGGCTCTACACGGATTCCCATTTCTACGAAGTCGCGAACAGCAACTAGCTTGGACTGTTCAAGATCATCGATCATCTTCATGACGTTGTTCCAATCCCAAACGTCTTCTTTCTCGATTATCGAGAAGGCTCCGGTCGGATCAGTGAAACTAGATGATTTATAGGCTTTCTTTTTTGTAGCGATGAAAACTGTGAGCCGATTATACTTCTGATGAAGCGCATGCTCCACGAATTTTTTAAGGGTCTTGTCTATCTTCGACTTGTCTGAAGTAGATGTAATTTGGATGCAGTGGTTCAAACCGGCATCAGCGAGATCAATAGCCGCCGTATTTCCTAAAACAGCATTCAGGTTCTTGAAATTTCCATCCAAAATAAGATTTAACAGATCACGAAAGAAATTCTCCACCGAGATATTCAATCCTGTGATATTGAGCGACACGTCGCTCTCAATCGCGTTTCTTAATATAGCGAACCGGTCTCGTATGAGATCTCGGTCCGCATCCCTGCGAAGCACCATGACTAATCTACTCCTCGCGTTCAAGTTGAAGGGAGACCTGAGTTTGGTCAACCTTCTTTAACAATGCTGACACAAAATAAACCGATGAGTTCGTTTGGCTCGCAACGCGAGTGTTTCTTCGACTTCGGTGATAATTCCTAAAGATCTTGCGACGAAGCGTTGCTTTAGCAGTACAATTTCAGTTCGGATAGTCTAAAATTTTACGCTCGCAGCGAATGGCCGGAACGCTGGATGCGACCGCAGCATTGACGATCAGCACCAAGAGTCCGGTTTGGGCCGGTCATGTCCTGAAGGGCGACCACAGTTCGCAACTTTGCACCGGCCGCTTTCTGCGCTTCGCTGCCAACTATGCAGTCCGCAGCAACCTTCAGCACCGTATCGGCATTTGAACGACTGTTTCGGGGAAATCGGCTGCGGAATGCCGCAAATGCAGTGAAAGCAATGCTGCACCTGGCATGAATGTCGTGAAAGGGCTGCGACCGGCCTTCTGCACCTGCGGAACAAGCTGCCCACAGCAGCTCGAGCTCTTTACGACATCGACCGGACATCCGGCATCGAAATGCCGATGGGGATATAATCCATGTGTGTCCAAGACAAGCCGGTAGCAGAAGATTCACTAAACAGGCCGGTTTCGAGATGAGGATACTCCGGTTACCGGCGGTCAGTGCTTTTCTCCTGTGACATGAGCTGTGCCATGACGTCACCGGAGATTGCATCCGCTGCATAGCCGAATGTGCCGGAGGATTTCACCTCCTCTGCAGCCCGCTTCAGCGCACCAAATGAGGCTCGCGCGAAGGAGCCACCGACGCTGATCCGGCGCACTCCGGCCCCGGACAGTTCGGCAACCGAGTAATTATTGCCCCTGAGCCCCATGACGACATTGACCGGCTTGTCCACTGCTCGGCACACGGTCCTGATTGCCTCGATATAGGGAAGCCCGGGCGCGTACACGACATCGGCCCCCGCCTCGCAGAAAGCCTGAAGCCGGGCAATCGTGTCGTTCAAATCCGGCCTTCCCCAGAGATAATTCTCTGCCCTCGCGGTCAACAGGAAGGGTAAATCGCGCGTGGCTTCCGCTGCGGCCCGGATACGTTCGACCGCGTGGGATAACTCGTATATCGGAGCATCAGCATCACCTGTGGCGTCCTCGATCGATCCGCCAACCAGCCCGATCGCGGAGGCCATGCGGATGGTTTCGGCACAGGTTTCCGGATCGGCACCGAAACCGTCTTCGAGATCAGCGGAGACCGGGAGCTCCGTCGCTCCAGCGATTTCCGCGGCATTGTCGAGGACCTCGCGTCTGGAAAGACCTGCAAAAGAATCCCGCTTGCCTTTCGAGAAGGCATATCCAGCACTCGTGGTCGCCAGCGCCGCGAATCCCAGACTGGTGAGGAGACGCGCCGAGCCGGCATCCCAGGGATTGGGCATGACAAAGGCATGATCCTGTTCATGAAGGGCTTTGAACTGCCTGAACCTAGCCTGCTGAACTGACATGGTTTTCTCCGTAGAAAGATTTCGAGCAGCATATACCGACAAGAACATATCGGGAACACATATTTGCCATCAACATGATCATGCTATTCGCGGATATTACGCTCTCCTTATGGCACCCATGGTTACAAGCGCAAGGACGTGGCCCAGGCCTTGCGCGCCTTCGGCGACCTGCCGAGCGTCACCATCGAAGAAGCGGCGATCGTCGCCGTAGTGCCGGAGCCGACGGAGCGCGGCATGGATTTCGCCGATGCGCTGCATTTGGGGAAATCCGCGCATTGTGCGGGTTCCCCGAGTTTCGACCGGAAATTCGTGAAGGCGGCGCAGGCTGCCGGATATTGCAAGGCGCGGCTGCCATGACCATCAGCCGGATTGACGCTGCCGCATTGGCGGCAGCGTCTATTGGTTTGGCGCCGCTCACGCGGCATCCTGTCCAGATCTGTCGCGTTCGCCGACCGTCTGGTTGATGAAATCCACGGCTTTCTGCGCTTCGGCCGCGGCCTTGAAGATCATCTCCCTGTCTGACTTCATCGCGCGCAACCAGCCCTCGACATAGGCGGCACTCTGATCGAATTGCGGCTCCACCCCCAACTGCACGGCAAGGAAACAGGCGCCGATCTCGTCGACCAACTCGTCGAAGGCATATTCCATCCGGCTGGCATGAGCCTTCTGCGTGGCCAACCGCGTTGATCCGCAAACATAGTGAACCAATTCATGCGCCAGGGTGCCGTAATACCCGGTCGCGTTGAAGAAACTTGCAATCGGCGGCATGTGGATGTGATCCTTCACCGGATGGTAATAGGCGCGTGGCTCTTCCGAGGTGATGATCTCGGCCCCGGTCCGGGCGAAGAAGATCTCCAGCTCCGGATCGGCCTGCGTGCCGAGATCGCGGGGCGGCTCGGGTCGGATATAATATTCCTCCGGCAACCCGTCGATCTGATCGACATTGAAGACATTGTTGACCCTGGCGAAGCGGATCCGGCGCTTGCCCTCTTCGCCGTCCTCTGCTTCCTCGTCTTCCCGCTCAATCGCACCATAGAAGACGGATTTCGCCGCCTTCTCACCCTTGCGAACCGATCCATCCAGTTCGACCGCCTGCTTGAAGGTCATCCAGCGGGCCGAGCTGTATCCCCGCTGATGGGCGGTGGCCCAGAGCATCAGGATATTGATGCCGTTATAGGTCTCGCCATTATGGCGCAGCGGAAAGCTGGCGCCACTCGGATCCCCGGTCCAGGGTTTGCGCCATGGCGGCGTGCCGGCCTCGATCTGGGCGATGATGGTGTCGGTGACATGTTGCTTGATATCGAAATTCCGGGCCATCGGATGTCCTTTCTCTTCCCGTGCGACACGCGGCCGGGACCTGATGCCCCTGTCCGCAGTGGCGGGGCCTCGCGTGATCTGTCTGCTGAAATGCGCCCCATGCATTTCGGCTGGACGGAGCAGGTGAGGGCGCCAGCCCGGCCTGCGGGCCGGACCGGGCTGGTCAACGCCCACATTCACGCCAGGAATGTCTGCCGCGAAAACCGCCGGCGATTTGGCTCGCGAGGAATGCCCACCGGGTAGGGGAAATCGGTGGCGGTTTTCGTGGATGGGCAAGGTTGACCCGATGGGGGCGGCCTGTCAGGCGGACACCACCAAACGATAAGCTGTCGGGCGGGAGGTGAGCGTGGGGTACGCGCCTGCGCGTGGCCCGCGTCGATCCTCAGGCACGGCCGTTGTTTCACCGCGATCCCGGCCTGAGCCGGGATTCCCGCAGAACCGAGGGCGCTTTGCGCCTCCCTGTCACGCCAAACTTGTCGTGGCGGGAACGGCAGGCTGACTGACCTACGGGGACAAGCCGGTTTCCGCTGCACAGCTCTGGCAACGCATCCATCGCGCGCCGGGGCAGCAAGCACTCTCAAGCGAACCGCACCAACAACCTTTGCCATGTCTCGTCGCGTCAATCACAGCGAATGGGTGGTCTGACTGCAGCGAGGCAAAACAAGCCCGCTGCCGCCTGGTTTCCATCCGTCAATCACCAGATCCAGTGATGGTGCATGAGGTCACAAACCACTCAGTCTTTGCGAAAAATGAGGGAGTGAATATGTTGTCTGTTCAAATTGCTGTTCTGCGTCGACCAGTGGCAACAAACCACTGGGACGTATACTCACGGCGATAGCCCGGATGGCTCATGCCTTCCGCAGAATCGTCTCCATCGCCTTTCCTCTAGCCAATTCGTCGATCAACTTGTCCAGATAGTGGATTTCCCGCATGGTCGGCTCTTTGATATCCTCCACTCGAACGCCGCAAACCACGCCCCTGATCAAGCCTCGTGCCGGGTTCAGATGAGGCGCGTCGGCGAAAAAGGTCTCGAAATCCATCTGGTCTTCCAGCCGGGCCGCCAGTACCTCCTGACTGTAGCCCGTCAGCCAGAGAATTATTTCATCAACCTCGTTCCTGGTCCGACCCTTTTTCTCCGCCTTCGCCACGTAATGCGGATAAACGCTGGCGAAGCTCGTCGTGAAAATCCTGTGCTTTGCCATCCTGCCTCCTGATCCCGGATATCATGACCGAGGGAACCTGACGGCCCGCCGCTTCGTCAACAGGATTTCCGCGCTCCGGCGTCTATACGGCACTCCTGCGGCGGGAATGGATGCACTCTACGCGACGAGGGCAGCAAGACTGGCCAGCGTCGATTGCATGGCAGCCTCATGTTCCGCAATGACGGTTACCTTTATACCGTTCAAAACCGCCTCCAGGCTCCATCTCATGATCATGGTCCCAGAGAAGACCGGATCATCCCGGCAGTTGATTCTGCTCCAGCGTCTCGTCATCGCCATCCGATCTCATCGCATCGGCGATCAGATGCTCCACTGTTTCATTGAAATAGGCGGTCAGCTCCCGGTGCAACATGCGGAACTCCCCGGCGACCGTTCGCTCGAAGCGTGATTGCCGGACGCGAACCATGACCGTGGTGCGGCGTTGCCGGGGATAACGGTAGGGGTGGATGCCGTGCTTGCGGCAAAGCGCGACGAAGATCCGAACCGACCAGACATCCGGCAGGGAATATTGCATCTCGGTCTCAGGCCCGTCATCGGCCTCCAGCTCGAAGGCGAGCTTTGCCTGGAGACGATCGCGTGCCGCTCCGGCCGCCGCCCGTTCACCCGCGGTCGCCCCCCGCGCGAACAGCGCCTCAAGCTTCGCCAGCTTCTCGCGTATCTCCTTGTCCCCGGCCATGAATGCATCTCCGTTTTACCGGCCCCATCAACGCGACATGGCAGGCCGGGTCAAGCGGGACCGGCCCGAACGGCCCAGGCAGCGAGCAATCCCCAGGCCTTTATTCCCACAATCCCCTGTGCCACGCTCCTGACGTGGGGCAACAGAGGAGAGGTCATGGCGCGCAAGACGTCACGGAAATGGGCGTTCAAGCTCGGCATGCGCGCAGGTACCCTCGGTTGGCGCGGCTCGGCGAAAGCCATCCAGCACCTGAAATCGGCCGGTACCGAGATCCGGGCGGTGAACCGCGCCGATCCGGAGGCCGCGGCAGAGGGCGTGGTCGCACTGGCCGAACGGATCTGGCCCGCCTTCGCGCATATCGACACCTCCTCCGGAGCCCTGGGCACGGCAGTGAACAGAACCCTCGAAGGACTGCTACCGGTTCTGATCGACGCCCCTGCCGATGAAGTGACGCGGGTGAAATGGCTGGAGCGGTTGCGCACCGCAATCCAGAACGACGGGGTGGATTACCTTGCTCCGCTCTCGGATCGGTTCGGTGAGATTGCTGTCTTTCCAGCACTGATGAACGAGCATGCGGATCGCGATCTCGCCCTGATCGAGGCGGCCTGGTCGGACCACGCGCGATTTTCCCATGTCCCGACAGCCACGCTGACATTGTCCTGTCTGCTCGAGGCCGGACGATATCACGAGTTGCTGGCATTGCTGGCGGTAAAGAAAACCCGGCTCTGGTTCGATGAAAAATTCGCCGCCGAGGCGTTGCTGCGCCAGGGACAGGAAGACGTGGCCCTTGCCCGGGCCGCGCAATTGCTGGACAACGACCCGCAAGGCTGGGGCCGCCACGACATCGCCCTGTTCTGCGAAGCGATTCTGCGACGACAGGCCAGGAAGGACGAGGCCTATCGGCGTTTCGGCCTGCCCAACGCGGCCGGCGCCACATGGTTGGCCATGTGGCGCGATTTGGTGAAACGTTATCCCGAGTGTGATGGCCGCGCGATTCTGGAAGACCTGATCGCCCTGCATGGACGCAAGGGCAAATGGTTCGCGGCCGCCAAGACCGCAGGATATCTCGACATCGCGCTTGTCTGCGCGCGAGATTCGGAGGCCGCCCCGGCAACCCTGATCCGCGCCGCGAGGGATTTTGAGGCTCGAGATCCTGCCTTCGCGGTCCAGGTGGCCCTGCAGGCCATCATGCATTTGCTTGCTGGCCGCGGGTACGACACCAGCCCGGCCGATCTCGACGAGGCGGTGGAGCACCTCATGGAGGCATGCGCCCGGCTGGGCAAGACAGCCTGGGCCATCGATGAGTTGCGCCGGATGATGACTGAGCGAGACGGTCAGGATGATCCGATGATCAGGCGGCTCCGGGTGAGGTTGGCGATGATCGATGCAGGAAAAGGGAGTGAGTAGGTCGGCAAAGGCAGGGGGTGATCTGGGCGGCCCACACCGAACTTTGGGGACGGGGATCTACACCGCTGGGCAGTTTTCACTGAAGCGGTGATTCATGCGGGGCGCAACATGCAAATCCGAGAGAATGACAAGGGTCGGGTCCTAGCGGTCATTGCTTGGTGAGCCGTTTTTCCATGCGCAAAAGCTTTCTGCGCCCCGCATGATGAGGCGTCGGGCAGCATGCTGCCCCCGTTATCCGATGCAGATGAAACTGCAGGTTCGGCCCGGAGCCGACTTCCAGCACCCGCGTGAAATGCTGCAATGCAGCCCGTCATTGCTGACTTTCGCCACGAGCGCAAAATCTAAACCGTATCGAACTGGTACTGTGCGGGAAAAGCGCTAATTCGCTGCAGTTACTCGAACGACCGCTTCACGGTGAATCTAAATTCGTTCGGCAAAGCGCCTGATGCGTTGCACCAGGCGCCTCTTGTTCCTGTCACATCGCGTTACTTGATGGCGAGGATGTCGAAGTTGTGGACGTTAGCGACCACACCGTCGTCCCACCCGCCAGCGACCAACTCCGCTGCCCGTTCGTTCAGCAGCCCGGCGACTTGACCGGCAAAGTGTGCTTCACGGCCAGCATTGTTGGTGAAGATGTCGAAGATTGCGAAGGATGTTTCGTCAATCTGCAGCGCCGCCCAGAACAATGTGCCGGGTTCGGTTTCTCCGACGATGGGACCAGCTGCGGTCAGCAAGGCTGCCAATTCCGGCCCTCTGCCGGGTGCTGCTTCGAGCGTGATGTACGTGGCTGTCGTGGCCGAGTAGAGATCAACCGGTTCCCTCACCGACAGGACATCGGAATTGTTGATATTCGCGACAACACCATCGTCCCAGCCCCCGGCGACCAGCGCGTCGGCATTTTGGTTCAAAGCCGCGGCCACAGCGCCGGAGAAATGCGCATTGCGCGCTTCTTCATCCACGAAGATATCAAAGATCGCGAGCGTATCGTCGGCTTGTAAGGCAAACCAAAGCACGGTGCCTGGTTCAGTGTCCGCGACAATCGGGGCGGCTCCGGCCAGAAATTCGGCGAATGCTTCGGTCTGGCCTTCAGCGGCGGGCATGGCGATGTAGCTGGCAGTGTGATTTTCCATTGGGGTTTCCTGTGCGGGTGCAGATGTCGTGATCAAGGCCAAAGCGGCGAGTGTCTTGAGAATTTGGGCTTTCATGGTCGCCTCCTGATTGAGAGGTCGTTGTGTTTGGTTTCGATGCACCCTTTTCCCATGCCGAATGCCTCAGGCACCAATCCCGAACTTCTATTCTTTGATAGACATGTGCTATGGTGAACCTCATGGCGGAAAGTGACGGAGACTGTGGCAGTGGAGATGAACCAGATCAGGTATTTTTTGGCTGTCTGCCAGCATCGCAACTTCACCCATGCCGCTAGCGCCTCAAATGTTTCCCAACCGTCCTTGACGACCGCGATCAAGAAACTTGAACACGAGCTCGGGGGTGATCTGTTTGTCAGGGACCGCGCGGGATGCAGGTTGACGGCACTCGGAAAACTCATGCAGCCAAGGCTACAGAAAGCGCATGACGAAACGCAGGCAGCTAAGGCAGAAGCCGTCCGCCACACGCGACTAGAGCGGGTTCCTATTTCTGTCGGTGTTGGCGAAACGATTGGTCACAACCGGATTTCAGCCGCCGTGGAACGCTTCCGTACACGATTGCCGCAAGCCGAAATAGAGTTGATCGTGGCGTCTGCCTCCAAGCTTCTGGCCGGATTGCGAGAGGGTAAATTTGACGTCGTTGTCACAGCGGCGACGGTCAGTGAAGACCTCTATCGAATAGACCAGCTCTATGACGAGTCCTACAAGGTTGTGGTGTCCAAGTCGCACCCGTTGTCTGAACGAGACGCTATTTCTCTTTCGACACTCGCTGAAACTGACATGCTCGATCGACCCAATTGCGAAATGCGGGATGCGTTGCATGGGGCATGTGCAGACCAAGGTCACGAACTCTACGCGGCCTATCGGTCAAATCGCGTGGATTGGTTAGTCGAACTCGCGCGGCAGGGATTAGGCGCGGTGATTTTGCCAACCACGGCAATTCCAGCAGACAGGGGCCTCGTTTCGATACTCATCGACGGCCTTGAAATTTCGCGAACTGTTTCTGCTCTTCGTTATCGGCACCAAACGACGAGACCAGAGACAAATGATCTGATCCGTGAGATTGCGCGTGTGTAGGCGTAGTATCATTGATGGCCGACATTCGCGCATAGTGCAGTAACTGGTACTTTGGGCTCCGAGCCGCCATGCGACGGCGCGGCGACCATATTCGCAACGGAGGTCCTGCCGTCGTCATTCGGCCCTGACCAGCCATTCGTCTGGACCACCACCCCTGCGGCGCAGCTTCCCCAAACCGGACTTTCATAGGACCGCGCAGCATCATCCACGAGGCCGAGGTCCGCAAGGCGGACGCTGCACATGCAGCTGCGACCGATCGAGTGTATTTCACGCGCAGATTGCTGAAGACCGCACCGGCGCCTTGGAAAGAACAAGCAACGCAGAATATTTCTAATTGCTGGCGCCTTGGCCGTTTCGTCCACTGTCACTTTTCCCGCAAGCGATCGACTTCAACAGCTCGCGAAGCCAGATGTTACGAGGGTCGCGCCTGTTGTGGGGGTGCCACGCAATCTGGGTCGGGAAGCTGCCCAAATTCAGGGGAACCGCCACGTTCCGTAGGCCGTAAGGCTTGGCGACCATGTCGGCGATACGGGCCGGCACCGTGGCGATGCCGCCGATGTCGGCAACGGTCGTCGCCGCCGTCAGGAAGTGCGAGACGACCATGGCGGTGTTGCGACGCAGGCCCGCATCGGCGGTAAGCTTTTGCAGCCCGGTTCGCCATTTGCCAGGCGGCGCCACCACGACATGAGGCAGCCGCTCATAAAGGTCGCGGTCCAGAGCCGCCCCGACGCCATGAACACCGGGCGCGACGATGCAGCGGAAGCCGTCAGTGAAAAGCTCCGAAACCACAAGGTCTTGCGGGGGCGGAGAAAACCGCCCGATGGCGAGGTCGAAGGTCTGCCCCGCAAGCGAACGCGGATCCAGATCCGGCCCGATCGGAGTAAGCTCCAGCTGTGCTTTCGGGGCATGACGCACAAAGGCCGCGGCCAGGGCCGGGGCCAGAACGACCTCGGCATAAGGGCCGAGCAACAATCGGAACCGTCGCGTGCTCTGCGCCGGATCGAAAGGTTCGGCGGCGCGGAAGGCTTGCTCCAGCCGGTCCAGCCCCGCCGCGATGTCGGGCGCGATCTGCAGCGCCTTCTCGGTCGGCTCGACCCCGTAGCGGGCGCGCAGGAACAGCTCATCCCCCAAGGCGACGCGCAGCCGGGCGAGCGCTGCGCTGACAGTGCTTTGCGATTGGCCAAGGCGCTGTGCCGCGGCGGTGACATTGCGTTCCTCCATCACGGCATGGAAGACGCGCAGAAGGGCGATATCGGCGGTCATCCCTCCGGTTTATCGATTTCTGACATGGAGCGCATCAATTTCTCGATTCCTGTATAATGGCCCATATGGGGCCTGAGACGCCCCCGAATACGATCGACGGGGCAATGCGATACACCAAGGAGGCCCGAAAATGGCACGTATTCTGATCCTCTCCACCGCCGCTGACGTCCTGGGCGACACCGGCAACCCCACCGGCGTCTGGTACGAAGAGCTGGCCAGCCCCTACTACGCGTTCCTCGACGCGGGCCACGACGTCACGCTGGTTACGCTGGGCGGCCAGCCCGTGCCGATCGACCCGAACTCTGACGTGACGGGGGATGACGCCCCGGCCTCAGTCACGCGGTTCCGCGCCGACGCGGCGGCCACGGCGCTGCTGAAAGCCCCCGGTCGGCTCGAGGATGAGGACGTCACCGCTTACGACGCGCTCTACATCCCCGGCGGTCACGGGGCGATGTTCGACCTTGCCGAGAGCGCACTGGCCGCCAAGGCCATCGGCGCCGCATGGGACAGCGGCAAGGTGGTCGCATCGGTCTGCCACGGCCCCGCCGCCTTCAAGAACGTCGTGGATGCGAACGGCGTTTCCATCGTGAAGGGGCGCAAGGTGACCGCCTTCACAAACAGCGAGGAAGACGCCGTCGGCCTGACCGAGGCGGTGCCGTTCCTGCTGGAGACGATGCTGCGTGAGCTTGGCGCCACCTTCGAAGGCGTGGCGGACTGGCAGCCCTACGCCATTTCCGATGGCCGCCTTGTCACTGGCCAGAACCCGGCCTCGTCGGAGGGGGCGGCACAGAAGGTTCTGGCGCTTCTCTAAGTCTCTCATCGCGCCGCCCCGCAATGGGCGGCGCAAGTCGCTTCCGGCCCAGAGCCGACCTTCGCGCCAAGCGTAGTGGATGACCGGTCTCAGCCAAACAACACATTCGTGCAATACGCAGCGACCGTTTTCCGCAAGCGAGACATCGATTGCCCTTCAAGAAGCAGACGTCTAATCATTGAGCGATACCTGCGAATGACGGCGCAAACAGCGTCTTGATCACGTCTTTATCGGAAACAAGACCTCAAGCTGCATCGAATCCTCGAACGTACTCACGAAGGCTATCGTTTGCCCTTTGGGCGGCCCGAGATTCAGGAGACACTTGAAGCCAAAATGCAACCATTCCGAGCAGCCTATCAATCAGGAGTGGGTCATTGTCTTGGATCACCGAACTGTGTGCGGATATCCCGTGGTTCACAACAAAATGGACCTGTTTTCTAAGTTCCCGAACATAAGATCTTGGCAACCTCAATTCGCCTGACGAAATCGAAATACCGGTCACGATCTTCCGTTGCCCTTCTCTTGAAAGGCATGTTTTATTACCATTCAGCTGAAAACCAAATTTTGAGGCAATGCTCGAAATGCTCTCCTCCATGCCGTCAGGTATACGATCTCCCGAAAAACTCATGTCGTCGGCATACCGTGTGTAAACAAGACCGCTCTCTTCTGCGGAATTGTTCAAAAGAAGGTCCATCTCTACGCAGGACAAGTTGCTTATTATGGGACTTGTAGGAGCACCTTGTGGCAAGCAACCATTTTTCGTAGTCAATCTCGACAACGCCTTGCATACATTGTTCGGATACCCCGCTCTTTTAAAAATTTCAAAAACCTTTTCGAATGCAACTGATGGAAAGAAGTTTTTAATGTCAATTTTCAGAAGTTCCGCGTTGCCAACGTGAACACGTGCGTTCGTAATGATCGACCTGTTCCGCTCGAATCCGTGCGCATTTTCGCTTGCGTTTAATTTTGACAAAACTTCCTTAAAGATCCACCTTTGGATATTGAGAAGTATGGGCCGAGGTGTGTCAATACATCTAATTCCTCCAGATCTCTTCGGTATTGTAAATGTGCGATAGAACCTGTGTGGTTCATGAGCAATCTCGGCTAGCAGCTCATATTTGACGCCAATCAACTGAGCCAAATGAGCCATCTCGAAAATTGGTGGAAGCCCTTCCTTTGAAAGGTTTTCGATGTACATTAAATAAGAACGTGTAAGCGCCCTCCCGCGTCGCCCGACAACACGCCCCGCGAAATGTTCTTTCCACTGTTCGAATTGGGCTTCATCCATCTCTATTTCTCAACATGGATTGAGAAGGCTCAACGATACAAAAGTAATCATATATATAATAAATATATATGATATTCTTTACTGCTTTATGCAGTAAACAAGAGATCTTTAGATCTCTTGCTTCTTGCGCAAGGCGCGTGAAGAAAATCTAACGCGCACCTCAACAAGCGGAGGCGAATGCACCTCCCGTTACTATCGTTGAGCCTCTCGAATTTCAGTTACCTTAGTTCACCTCTTTGGGCAACATATTTAGGAAGAATTCATCTTCCAGAAGACTTAAGTCCGGCAAATATGGTTCTACTGGCGGCACTTCAGTTGCCAACAGATACGAACTGGGCTTTGCCCATGGACGTTCGGACGAAAACAAGGAGCGTCGGTTCCGGATCACCCATACTTTGCCCTCATCCGTAAGCCTAACTTTCCGACCTTCCGTCTCGATTATTCCGTCTTGCGACAGCTTGTGACACACTTCCGATATCTGAAACGGAGACAATCGATACCTTTTATGAATCATATAGAGGTCAAGCCAGCCAGCAGCCTTGCATGCTTCTTTGAGGATTACTGATTGGCAGCTACTCATTCTACACCCTTGGTATCAAGGGAGTGCGACGCTCTCCCGTTTTCCACATTTTCCACCAAAAAATTGGAAAGTTGTTATTTGGAGGGTTTCCATTCTCCAAGTAATACGTACTTTGTGTTTTCTTGTAACCCAATGAATATTTACTTAACTTAGTGAAGTTATGTACGGGGAGAAGCAAAGCCTCCATACCAAGCATCATCGCTACCGCAGCTTCTAGATCTTCGTCACTATAATAATCGTTCAGCCCCTGCTTCATCCAAATTGTTGAATGAAAGTCTGTTGCACAAGAAAAGTCCTTGCCCCTACAAATCTCCATAGCTGCAATGGTTGCGACATAGATCTCGACAGACTTCCCTTGCTCAGTGATCTCCTTGGATATCCACTTAAGACGCCCTGACAGCGTTTGCCCACTACCAACGAACTCATCGACTACCACAAATTTTTGACCATCTTTTACTTCATTGATAGCATCAGTAAGATTCTTATAAATCGTCTGTGTTCCCCAATCTCCCAAATCAGCCAGAACTGGTTTGATCATCCAAGCAATCGCACTTGAGCTATCCGCGTACCGAGATTTATCCATTGCGACAATAAGGGTATTTTCAGGTGTGCATCCCCATGTGATGGATATCTTTTCCCCCAACTCCGCCAGGCTATCGGCAAGAGTATCACTATCGATATATGTGAAGCGATCGAGAATATCACACAGAAACAGTTGCTCATCTTTGCATGAGCAACTTTCAAATAGCTCATTCAGCTTTTCGTTCCTGCGCACAAGCCACCTTTGAGATTTTGAAATATTCAATAGTCGATCAAAGACAGTCTCAGACAAGCTCTCTTCAAGTCTAATATGCTTCTTCATTATATTTTTCTGTTGGAGCACCTCTATACCTCAGCATACACTCCGGCACAGAGCGGTTGTAGTCAAGTTCTATCGATTACCATGCAGAGGCGGTGTGCTTGACCACAATCGCCTTGCTCGTCGCTTTGTGGAAAACAGAGCCAAAGCCGCAATGGTTCAACTTCTGAGGCAGGCCGGACACCGCATTATTTTCCAGATTGCACGAATGACGGCTCCAGGACCGGGCTCGCGAGTTCCCTGGCCGGCTTCCGTGACTTCGCAGAGAATACTTCGCTGCGCGTAGCTGACGTTCGGCTGGGATGCAGCGAACGGCAGCTTTCCGCCCATTCTGTTGAAAAACACGCGTTTGCGCACGCAGAATCTTGTCGCTCGTGGTTGGCGTAAGCGCCTTTATCATCAGGCTTTTTGCATTTGCTGCGGTGCAGGAAAGATTTTGACCCAGCCCCCTGAAATCGGGCCACAGAGCTGTTAGTAATCCGTCTTCAACGAGGATGGACTATGAAACGCAGATTTAGTGACGAACAGATCATCGGTGATGGGCATCCTCGGCATCGCCGCCATTCAACCGGATGACCGGCGAACCCGAGTTATGACAGCGGTAGTTGCAGGTCGCCGCAATGACAGCTCCGGAAACGATGCTCCACATGTTCCGTTCAAACAAGGCATCGGCGGCTCTCGGTTTATCGCATGCCGTGGGGGCCGCGCCCGGGGGGGGTGGGGGGGGCGGCGGGGGGGGGGGCCGCTAATTATGCGGGGAGCACGGCGCGGCCGCGGGGGGGGGGTGCGCCGGGGTGGGGGGG
>NZ_JAUUTZ010000047.1 GCF_030678915.1 Paracoccus wurundjeri
GGCCCGGCGCATGGAGGGCGCCGGGCCGATCACGTCGATATGTTTTAGCGGTAGCCAACCACTTCCATTTCGCCGCCGGTAAAGGAAACTTCGCGGTAAATCCCGGCGGATTCGCCCGGCTCCACGAATTCGACCGAAGTCGCGCCGACATAATCGATATCCCCGCCTTCGCTCAGGATATCGAGCGCCTTGCCCAATTCTCCGGGGAGGATCTTTTCGCCCGGCTCATTGGCGACATCCATGATCTTTTCCTTGTATTCCGCCGGATCGCTGGAGCCTGCCGCCGCCATGCCCAGCAGAATCAGCGCTGCGGCGTCATAGGATTCAGCCGAGAAGGCGCCGGTGCCATCATATCCGGCCTCTTCGGCCATTTTGACATAGATATCGCGACCTTCGCCTTCGGCGGCAGGATTCTGTCCGAAGCTGCCTTCGATTTCTTCGCCGAAATTATCGACCAGCGCCTGACCGACCATGCCGTCCGGGAACACGAATGTATCGAACGCGCCGGTATCCAATGCGGCGCGCACCACACCCGAGCCGCCCTGATCGACATAACCCGCCACGACCAGCGCATCGCCACCGGCGGCGGACAATGCGGCAACCTCGGCCGAGTAGTCAGCCTTGCCATCCTCATGCGCGGAGTTGGTGGTGATCGTGCCGCCTTTTTCCGTGAAGGCGGCCTCGAAGCTTTCCGCCAGGCCCTTGCCGTAATCGTTATTGGTATAGGTTACGGCGACGTTATCGATGCCCTTGTCCATGATGATATCGGCCATCACCTCGCCCTGCCGGGCATCCGACGGCGACGTACGGAAGAACAGCCCATTATCCTCGATCGTGGAAAGCGCGGGAGAGGTTGCCGAAGGAGAGATCATCACGATGCCATTGGGCACAGCGACGTTTTCAAGCGAGGCAATTGCTTCGCCGGAACACATTCCGCCGATGATCCCTTTGACGCCCTCGGCGGTAATCAGACGCTCGACCGTGGCGGTTGCGGCAGCGGCATCGGCGCAGGTCGAATCGCCCTGAACGAGAGATACGGTAGAACCGTCCAGAAACTTGCCGGAATCGCTGATTTCCTTGACAGCCAGTTCCGCACCTTTCTGCATGTCCGGAGCCATGGATTCCAGCGGCCCGGTGAAGCCCAGCGAAGTCCCCAGCTTGATTTCCTCGGCACTGACCATGCCCGCTGAAAGGGCGGTCACGGCAGTCGCGATAAGAAGTTTTTTCATAGTTAAGTCTCCCGGTTGGAACATTGCCCTGAAGAGCAGGTTAGAAGGCCCGCGAATAAAAGGAAAGTGGCTATTCCCGCCCCTTTCAAAGCTTGGATTCGGCGGTTCATCACGCCGGTCTTCCGCTGGCCTGCGCGGCGCCGGTTTCCAAGCGATGCCTGATGACCTGCAGGATGGCCTCGTCATGACAGCGCAATGCGTTTCCTGCCGGAAACGGAAGAATCCGGCATCGTCACGGCCTTTTCCCAAGGTTAGCCCGCTTTCAGCACAGGCTGGTAAATTGCGGCAATCCGCGCCACGGCATCGCTGGGCGGCAGCTCTTCGGTTTCACCACTGCGGCGGTTGGTCAGTTCGACCTTGTTATTGGCCAGTCCACGCGGCCCGACAGTGATCCTCCAGGGCAGTCCGATCAGGTCCATGGTGGCGAATTTTGCGCCCGCCCGTTCATCCCGGTCATCATAAAGCGGATCAAGCCCCTGGGCCCGAAGCTCGGCATAAAGCGCTTCGCAGGCGCTGTCGGTGGAATTGTCGCCCTGTTTCAGATTGACGATCCCGACATGGAACGGCGTCACGCCCTCGGGCCAGATGATCCCGCGCTCGTCATGGCTGGCCTCGATGATCGCGCCGAGAAGACGGCTGACACCGATACCGTGGCTACCCATGTGAACGGGCACACGGCTGCCATCGGGCGCGACCACGGTGGCGCCCATCGGTTCGGAATATTTGGTGCCGAAATAGAAGATCTGCCCGACCTCGATCCCGCGCGCCACGCGGCGGCGCTCTTCGGGAAGCTGCTGGAACAGGGCCTCATCGTGGGTTTCGTCGGTGCGGGCGTAGCGGCTGGTGAATTCTTCCATGACCGCCTGGCATTCGGCATGGCTGTCATGGTCGATTTGACGGTTGCCGAATTTCAGATCGGTAATCTCGCTGTCGTAATAGACTTCGGATTCGCCCGTCTCGGCCAGCACCAGAAATTCATGCGTATGATCTCCGCCGATGGGTCCGCCATCCGCCCGCATCGGGATCGCCTGAAGGCCCATCCGTTCATAGGTGCGCAGATAGCTGACCAGATGCCGGTTATAGGCATGCAAGGCGTCTTCCTTGGTCAGGTCGAAATTATAGCCGTCCTTCATCAGAAATTCGCGGCCGCGCATCACGCCGAAACGGGGGCGGATCTCGTCGCGGAACTTCCATTGGATATGATAAAGGGTCAGGGGCAGATCCTTGTAGCTGCCGATATGGCTGCGGAAGATGTCGGTGATCATCTCCTCATTGGTGGGACCGTAAAGAAGATCGCGCTTGTGACGGTCGCGAATCCGCAGCATTTCTTCGCCGTAATCGTCATAGCGACCACTTTCGCGCCACAGGTCGGCGGATTGAAGCGTGGGCATCAGAAGCGGGATATGCCCGACGCGCTGCTGTTCCTCGTGCACGATCTGCTCGATCCGGCGAAGAACCTTGTACCCAAGCGGAAGCCATGAATAAATTCCTGCTGCCTGTTGCCGGATCATCCCGGCGCGCAGCATCAGGCGGTGACTGACGATCTGGGCCTCTTTGGGGTCTTCTTTCAGAACGGGAAGAAAATAACGCGTCAGACGCATGGGCGGGATCCTCTGTAATCGGTTCCGCGAGGGTTAGCGGATCGTCCGGGGCTTGCCAAGAAGATGTGCATAAGCAACTCGGGTCGACCTTGCAACCGCCCGCCAAGCCCTCCACATTCATTCCGGACAAATCAGGCGGAGAGACGCAATGAGCGTGCCGGTACGGAAACAGGTGATCTGGTGGGGCGTGGCTGCTTTGGCGCTGTTTCTTGCCATGTGGCTGCTGGGACAGGCGATCCTGCCGTTCCTTCTGGGAGCGGGCATCGCTTATATGCTGGATCCGATCGCGGACCGGCTGCAGCGGATCGGCCTGTCGCGAACCATGTCCGTGGTGGTCATCACGGCGGGTGCGGTGCTGCTTCTTGCTGCGGTGATCCTGCTGATCGTGCCGGTTCTGCTGCGTCAGGCGGCCTCGCTGATCGAAACCGCGCCTGAGATGCTGGATCAGGCGCGGGCCTTCGTCTCGGCGCATTTCCCCGAACTGGTGCCCGAGGGCGGCACGATCGGCTCGGCGATCAGCGATCTGGGCAAGAGCATGGGCGAGCAATTGGGCAAGGTCGCCGGCACGCTGCTTGGCTCGGTTCGCGGCGTCTTCGGGGTGCTGGCGTTATTCGTGATCGTGCCGGTGGTGACATTCTATCTGCTGCTGGACTGGGACCGGATGGTGACGCGAATCGACGGTTTGCTGCCACGTGAACACGCCCCGACGATCCGGCGTCTGGCGAGTGAGGTCGATCAGGCACTGTCGGGCTTCCTGCGCGGGCAGGGGCTGGTGATCCTGATTCTTGGGACATGGTACTCTATCGCGCTTGCGCTTGTGGGCCTGCCTTTCGGGTTCTTCATCGGTATCATGGCGGCTGTGCTGTCTTTTGTGCCTTATGTCGGTGTGCTGGTGGGCGGGGCGACAGCCATCGGCGTGGCACTGTTCAATTTCTGGGGTGAGCCGCTGTGGATCGGCGCGGTCGTGGTGATCTTTGCCGTTGGCCAGATCGTCGAGGGCAATTATCTGCAGCCAAAGATCGTTGGCGGCCATGTCGGTCTGCATCCGGTCTGGCTGTTGCTGGCGTTGTCGGTCTTTGGTGTGCTGTTCGGCTTCGTCGGGCTGGTACTGGCGGTTCCGCTGGCGGCGGCGGTGGGTGTGTTGGCAAGGTTCCTGACCGAACGATATCTTGAAAGCCCGCTTTACACCGGGCAGGCGGCGCCACCCGAACCGGAATTACCCCTGCGTGTGGAGCTTGCGCCCCGTGGCACGCTGAAGGCGGAATTGCATGCGGCTTACCTGCGCGAAGAAGCGGAAGAGATCGCCGTGCTGGAGCATCAGGACGACAAGACCGAAAAAGGCTGACACGATTTGCCCCGGCAATTGACTTTGGATCTGATCACGCCACCGGCATTCTCCCGGGCCGATTTTCTGCCATCAGCGGCGAATGAGGCTGCGCTTTCGGCATTGGAGGCCCCGCGGGACTGGCCGCAAGGACGTATGCTGCTGATCGGGCCGGAAGGCTCGGGCAAGTCGCATATGGCGGCCTTCTGGGCGGCCGAGAACGGCGCGCGCAAGGTAGCGGCGGCAGGGTTGAGCCCTGAAAGCTCCGATCATCTGGTGGCCGAGGGCGGCGCGCTGGTGGTCGAGGATGCGGATCATTCCGGCTATGCGGCAGGGGCCGAACAGGCGCTGTTCCATCTGTGGAATCTCTGCGGGGCGCGGAAATGCCTGTTGCTGATGACCGCGCGGACCGCTCCGCGGGACTGGGGGTTGCTGCTGCCCGACCTGCGCTCTCGCATGGATGCGGTCGCGCAGGTCAGGCTTGGTCCGCCGGATGAGGCATTGCTGGCGGCCGTTCTGGTCAAGCTGTTCGCCGACCGGCAATTGACGGTATCCGCCGGGCTGATCGACTGGCTGGTATTGCGCATGGATCGGGATATGGGGCTGGCGCGACGGCTGGTGTCCGGGATGGATAGGATGGCGCTTGCGCGCAAGGGGCCTGTGACCCGCAAGATCGCCGCAGATCTGCTGGACAAACTGACCGTCGCTGACGCATGATGCCGCCTCGATTTCATCCCTTCGACTCCGGTTCCGGAACCCATGACTCAGGCAAATTTTCTTAGAAACCCGTTTCCCGAGGCCAGAGAACTGCCTTCAGGCGTGCCCGAAGGTCCGGCGCGATTCTTCAACCGCGAGCTAAGCTGGCTCAGCTTCAACTGGCGGGTGCTGGACGAAGCCCGGAATGCGCGGGTGCCCTTGCTTGAACGGCTGCGCTTCGTCTCGATCAGTGCCGCCAATCTGGACGAGTTCTATACCGTTCGCGTGGCGGGACTGCGGGAACTGGTCCGCGAGGGGAACACGATGCCTTCGGATGACGGGCTGACCGCCGCCGAACAGCTTAGCCTGATAGATGCGGATGCGCGGCGACTGATGAGTGCGCAGCAGGGGGTCTGGAACCGTTTGCGCCGCGAGATGGAAGAACAGGGGATCATGATCCTGTCGCGCAGCAATATCACGCGGGCGGAAGAGGAGTTCCTGCGCAAGCATTTCGAAGACAATGTGCTGCCGGTCCTGTCTCCGCTGGCCATCGATCCGGCACATCCGTTCCCGTTCATTCCGAATGCGGGGTTTTCGCTGGCTCTGGAACTGGCACGGGAAACCGGTGGGCAGCAGATGCAGGCCCTATTGCCGATTCCGGCGCAATTGCAGCGCTTTATCCCGCTTCCGGGCGGGCAACGGTTCCTGCGCCTGGAGGATTTGCTGCTGATGCATCTGTCCAGCCTGTTTCCGGGCTATCGCGATACCGGGCATTGCGCGTTCCGGGTATTGCGCGACAGCGATCTGGAGGTCGAGGAAGAGGCCGAGGATCTTGTTCGCGAATTCGAAACGGCACTGAAACGCCGCCGCAGGGGAAGCGTGATCCGCCTGAAGATCACCATGGGTGCGCCTGACCGGCTTCGCCGGCTGATCATGGAGGAACTCGAGGTCGATTCCGACGAGGTGGTCGAGGTCGCAGGGCTGCTGGGCATGGCTGATCTGGGTCAGCTTGTGCTGGACAGCCGCCGTGATCTGCTATGGCCCAGTTTCAACCCGCGGGTTCCCGAGCGAGTGCGGGATCATCACGGCGATATGTTCGCGGCGATCCGGCAGAAAGACATGCTGCTGCATCATCCCTATGAAACATTCGACATGGTTGTGCGCTTTCTTCAGCAGGCCGCGCGGGATCCGAATGTGCTGGCGATCAAGCAGACGCTTTACCGAACCAGCCGCGACAGCCCCATTGTCGAGGCTTTGTGCGAGGCCGCCGAATCCGGAAAATCGGTGACGGCGCTTGTCGAACTCAAGGCGCGGTTCGACGAGGCCGCGAATATCCGGCAATCGCGGCGGCTGGAGCGGGCCGGGGCGCATGTCGTCTATGGCTTCGTGCAATACAAGACCCATGCCAAGATCAGCACCGTGGTCCGGCGCGAGGGCGATACATTGGTGACCTATACCCATTACGGCACCGGCAATTATCATCCGATCACCGCACGGATCTATACCGACCTGTCGCTGTTCACCTGCGATGCGGCGCTTGGGCGCGATGCCACCAAGGTCTTCAACTACCTGTCCGGCTATGTTCAGCCGGAAGGGTTGGAGAATTTGTCGATCTCTCCGATCGATCTCAAGGAGAATCTGCTGGCCCTGATCGCGAGAGAGGCGGAATATGCGCGGCAGGGACGCCCTGCGGCGATCTGGGCCAAGATGAATTCGATCATCGAGACGGATGTGATCGAGGCGCTTTATGCCGCAAGCAATGCCGGGGTAAAGATCAGCCTGGTTATTCGCGGAATTTGCGGGATACGGCCCGGGATCAAGGGGTTGTCGGAAAACATTCGGGTGAAATCCATTATCGGACGCTATCTTGAACATTCCCGGATCGTCTGTTTCGGCAATGGCCACGGGCTGCCGTCGAAGAAGGCGCGGGTTTTCTTTTCCTCGGCCGACTGGATGGTGCGGAACCTGTCGCGGCGCGTCGAAACTCTGGTCGAGTGCCGTAATGAAACGGTCAAGGCGCAGATCACCAGTCAGATCATGGCCGCCAATATGGCGGATGAGGCGCAAAGCTGGATCCTGCAACCTGATGGCCGATTCATCCGTTATCTGCCGGACGGACGGGAAGATCTGTTCAACTGTCATCGGTTTTTCATGGAAAACCCCTCACTGTCGGGACGAGGCACCGCGGGCGCGCGTGACGTTCCGGCACTCACACATTCAGCCGATTGACCCGCCGGGAAGATCGGTTCATTAACGTGGCGATGCGAAAGCAGGGGGCTTTGCGATGAACCGTGAACGACGCTTGACCGGTCCGATGGTAGAGCCTTTTGGCAAGCTGCCGAAACGCGCCTTGTCCAGGGTGGGGGTCGTCGATGTCGGCTCGAACTCGATCCGGCTGGTCGTTTTCGACGGCGCGGCACGTTCTCCGGCCTATTTCTACAATGAGAAAGTCATGGCCGGACTTGGTCAGGACATGGTTTCGACGGGCCGGCTGAACCCCGCCGGGGTCGAGCGGGGCTTTGCTGCGTTGCGCCGCTTCGCCGCCCTGGCCAAGGGTATGGATATCGAGCCTTTGACCTGCGTGGCCACGGCAGCCATTCGCGAGGCTGAGGACGGGCTGGAATTCCAGAAGCGGGTTGCCAAGGAAACCGGCCTCAGGTTGATCGTGATCGATGGCGAGGAAGAGGCGCGGCTTTCGGCCCAAGGCGTGTTGCTGGGCTGGCCCGAAGCGAAAGGTCTGGTCTGCGATATCGGCGGCAGCTCGATGGAACTGGCCGAAGTATCGGGCGGCAAGGTCGGTCGGCGGACGACCTCGCAACTGGGGCCATTCCGTTTGCAGCAGGTCGAGGGCGGCAAGACCGGCCTGCAGAAACATATCCGCAAGATCATGGAGGGTCTGGCCGATCATATCGGCACCGATCACGAACGGATCTATCTGGTCGGTGGTTCGTGGCGAGCCATCGCCCGGCTGGACATGGAACGCACCGGCTATCCGATGACGGTTCTGCATGAATACCGGATGACACCGGAATCCGTGGCGAAGACCGTTGACTGGATCGCCGAACACGATCCGAACCAGTTGCGCGGGAGGGTTGGTATATCATCTTCGCGGATGGAACTTGTGCCGCTTGCCTCCAGAGTGCTGTCTGAACTTGTCGCGACATTCAAGCCTGAGGAACTTGCCGTCTCCAGCTATGGCATCCGCGAAGGACTTCTTTACGAGCAGATGTCCGATCAGTTACGCAAGCGCGACCCGCTGATCGAGGTCGCCCGCTTCACCGAACGGCAGATGGCGCGCATCCCGGGATTCGGCAAGAAACTGTATCATTTCCTGCTGCCGATCTTCGCCGATGCTCCGCCCGAGCAAGAGCGGCTGATCCGCGCGGCATGTCTGCTTCACGACACGACATGGCGTGCCCACCCGGATTATCGCGCCGAAGCCTGTTTCGACAATGTGACCCGCGCGAATATGGCGGCGATCAGTCATCAGGAGCGGGTTTTTCTGGGGCTGGCGCTTTTGCATCGCTACAAGAACAGCCGTTCGAAATCGCTGATGGCGCCGCTTTTCGATCTGCTCTCCAAAGAGGAAATCCGCACCGCCGAGATATTGGGCAAGGCGATGCGTTTTGGGGCGATGTTCGCGATCGACGATCCGTCGGATGCCGGCGAACTGACCTTTCTGCCTGCGAAGGGCCGGCTTGAACTGAAGCTGACCGCGACGGGGCGGCAATTGTCGGGCGAGGTCGTCGAAGCCCGGTTCAAATCACTTTGCAGCTCGCTTGATGTCGAGCCGATCATGAAAACCTGAACCGGCTTTCAGGGCAGGGCGCTTCGCAAGGCGGGCAGCCCGACACCGGTCGACTCGAAACCGCCATCCACCGCCATAACCTGACCGGTGATATAGCTGGCCTTGTCGCTTGCCAGAAAAACGATTGCTTCGGCCAGTTCCTCTTCGCTGCCATAACGGTTCAGGGGGATGGCGTCGTGATAGGCGGCGATGATCTCGGGGCTGTGGACGGCCATGGCCAGTTTGGTGCGGACAGGGCCGGGGGCGACGCAATTCGCGCGAATGCCGTATTCACCCAGTTCGGCGGCCTGCTGCCGGGTCAAATGGATCACCGCAGCCTTCGAGGTGCCATAGGCAACCCGCAGCGTCGAGCCGCGAAGGCCCGAGATCGAGGCGATGTTGACGATTGCGCCGCCCTGTTTTTTCAGTGCGGGAATGCAGGATTGGCTGACAAGGAAAGTACCGTCCAGATTGGTTGCCATGACGGTACGCCAGCGTGCGAAATCGGTTTGTTCTATCGGGCCGAAATCGGCGACCCCGGCATTATTCACCAGCGCATCGATACGTCCGGTCCGGGCCAGTACCTGGGCGGTCATCGCGTCGACCTGATCGGGATCCGAGATGTCGCAATCAATGGCGAAGCCTTCGGGAAGAGTGGCGCGGGCCAGTTCCGCGCTATCACGATCCACCAAAGCGACCTGCCAGCCTCCAGCCGCGAAAAGTTTCGCCGTCGCCAGTCCGATTCCGCGTGCCGCACCGGTCACGATTGCTGTCTTCATGCTGTTCTCCCCTGATCGCGATGCTGCGCAGAATAGGTATCTGGCGGCAAAAGAAAAGGGCACCCGAAGGCGCCCTTTCCGTATCTGCCAAGGGGGCAGGGGCTGATTACATCATGCCGCCCATGCCACCCATTCCGCCCATATCGGGCATGCCGCCGCCGGCATTGCCTTTCGGCTCCGGCTTCTCGGCGATCATGGCTTCGGTGGTGATCAGCAGACCGGCAACCGACGCCGCATCTTCCAGAGCGGTGCGGACAACTTTGGCCGGGTCGATGACGCCGAACTTGAACAGGTCGCCATATTCTTCGGTCTGAGCGTTGAAACCGAATTTGACATCGTCCGATTCACGGATCTTGCCGGCAACGACAGCACCGTCAACGCCGGCATTCTCGGCGATCTGACGCAGCGGAGCCTCAAGCGCGCGGCGCACGATGGCGATACCGGCTTCCTGATCGCTGTTTTCGCTCTTGAGATCGGAAAGACCTTTCGCGCCCTGAACCAGAGCGACACCGCCACCGACCACGACGCCTTCCTGAACGGCCGCGCGGGTTGCGTTCAATGCGTCGTCAACGCGGTCCTTGCGCTCTTTCACTTCGATTTCGGTCATGCCGCCAACGCGGATCACGGCAACGCCGCCGGCCAGTTTGGCCACGCGCTCTTGCAGTTTTTCCTTGTCGTAATCCGAAGTGGTTTCTTCGATCTGCTGACGAATCTGCGAAACGCGGGCTTCGATTTCGGGCTTGTCACCAGCACCGTCGATGATGGTGGTGTTATCCTTGTTGATCGAAACTTTCTTCGCAGTGCCCAGCATGTCGATCGTGACGTTTTCCAGCTTCATGCCAAGGTCTTCGCTGATGACCTGACCGCCGGTCAGGATCGCGATATCCTGCAGCATGGCCTTGCGGCGATCGCCGAAGCCCGGAGCCTTGACCGCAGCGATTTTCAGACCGCCGCGCAGCTTGTTGACGACCAGCGTGGCCAGAGCCTCGCCTTCAACGTCTTCCGCGATGATCAGCAGCGGCTTTTGCGACTGAATGACCGATTCCAGCAGCGGAACCATCGGTTGCAGCGAGGACAGTTTCTTCTCGTGCAGCAGGATGTAGCAGTCTTCCAGATCCGCGATCATCTTGTCGGGATTGGTGACAAAATAAGGCGACAGATAGCCGCGGTCGAACTGCATGCCTTCGACGACTTCGACTTCGGTTTCCAGGCCCTTGTTCTCTTCGACGGTGATCACACCCTCGTTGCCGACCTTCTGCATCGCGTCGGCAATCTGGCGGCCGATCGAGGCTTCGCCATTGGCCGAGATGGTGCCGACCTGAGCGACTTCGTCGCTGTCATTCACCGGGCGCGAGGCGGCTTTGATGGCTTCGACGACCTTGGCGGTCGCTGCATCGATACCGCGCTTCAGATCCATCGGGTTCATGCCGGCGGCGACGGCTTTCATGCCTTCGCGGACAATGGCCTGAGCCAGAACCGTCGCGGTGGTGGTGCCGTCACCGGCTTCGTCATTGGTGCGCGAAGCAACTTCGCGGACCATCTGGGCGCCCATATTCTCGAACTTGTCGGTCAGCTCGATTTCCTTGGCAACCGTCACACCGTCCTTGGTGATGCGCGGAGCGCCGAAGGATTTGTCGATCACCACGTTGCGGCCTTTGGGGCCCAGCGTTACCTTTACGGCGTCGGCAAGGATGTTGACGCCTTTCAGCATCCGGTCGCGGGCGTCGGTGTTGAACTTGACTTCTTTACCAGCCATTTGAATCTCCTACTTGTTTTATCCTGAAGTTGCGTTTTCCGGGAAACGGCTGGATCAGCCGATAATGCCCAGGATGTCGCTTTCCTTCATGATCAGCAGCTCTTCACCATCGATGGTGACCTCGGTGCCCGACCATTTGCCGAACAGAACGCGGTCGCCCGCCTTCACCGCCGGTGCGATCAGTTCACCCGAGTCCTTGCGCGCGCCTTCGCCGACCGAGATGATCTCGCCCTCGGCGGGTTTTTCCTTGGCGCTGTCAGGAATGATCAGGCCGCCTTTGGTCTTTTCGTCTGATTCGACGCGGCGGACCAGCACGCGGTCATGCAGCGGTTTGAATGCCATTGGTTAACACTCCGATGTTTCTGTTGCAGTGTTGTTGGCACTCATCAGATGTGAGTGCCAGTGACGGGGATCTAGGAGAGTGCGGCGGTTCTGTCAACGACAAGTTCGCAAAATTTTGCACGATATATCGGTGGCGGCGCTGGGGTAATCATGCCAGCCTGTCATCTGGTTTTATGGTATATGAAAAGGGTCGAAACGGAATGCGCACTCTGCTGATGGTATTTCTGACGCTATGGACCGGTACCGCAGGGGCCGCGCCATGCGAAGGGCGAAATCTGTTCGACGCCCTGTCGGCCGAGGATCGCTCTCGCCTCGATACGGCAGTTGATGAGGTTCCCTATCACAGCGGGCTCTTATGGCGCGCAACCAAGGATTCCGCGGAAATCACGCTGGTCGGCACCTATCACTTTCCCGATGTCCGTCATGAAGCGATGCTGGACCGGTTGGGCGATCCGCTCAGCAATGCCGCGGCCGTCTATGTCGAGGCCGGGCCGCGGGAAGAAGACAGGCTTGCAACGGCGTTAAGCGAAGATCCCTCGCTCATGGTCAACCAATCCGGCCCGACCTTGCCCGAGCGTTTGAACGAACAGGAATGGGAAATTCTGTCCCGTGCCATGGCGGAGCGTGGCCTTCCCGCCGTTGTCACCGCCAAGCTTCGGCCCTGGTATGTGGCGATGATGATCGGTATTTCCCCCTGCGTTCTGCAGGAAGCCGGGCAGGAGGGAGAATTGCGCGGTCTGGATCACCTGTTGATTGAAGAGGCCGAGGATCAGGAATTGCCCGTCCATGCGCTTGAACCCTGGGATACGGTTTTTTCCCTTTTCACCGGTATGACCCCGGAAGAAGAGCTGGACATGATCCGGACCGCCTTGCCGGTCGCCTCTTATTCCAACGATTACGCGGTGACGCTGACCGATGCCTATTTTTCGGGTGACGTGTGGAAAATATGGGAATTTGGCCGCATCGACGCCTATGCGAATTCAGGGCTGAGCGAGGACGAGGTGGACGAACAATTCAGCTTTGCGCAGTCGCGGTTGATGGATCAACGGAATGAAAGCTGGATCAAGCCGCTTACCGAAGGAGCACTTGCCGCCGCCAGCGAAGGCAAAGAGATCGTCGCGGGATTCGGTGCGCTTCACCTGCCTGGTGAACGGGGCGTGCTGCGACTGTTGGAAAAGCGTGGCTGGACGATTGAACGGCTTGACGGCTGAGGCATGACAGTTCGCCTATTCCGGCCGAGAGATCACTCGCCTGCTTTCGCGATGTCTGGACGTCATGGAAGAGGCGGGCTTTCGGTCGGACATGCCGCCCGATAACCCGCGATATCAGGAGGGATCTCGATCATCTTCCCCATATTCGTCATTTAGCGGACGAATACGCAGCCTCGTGATGCGATTTTCGCGGCGGCTGACGACCTCGAAACGGTAACCATGGATGGAAAACACCTGCCCGGGCTCGGGAATCGACTGGGCCATGTGAATGACCAGACCGGCAATCGTATTCGCCTCGTCATCGGGCAGGTTCCATTCCAGCTGCCGGTTCAGGTCCCGGATCGTCATGCCGCCATCAACCGAATAATCGCCCTGGGCATTTGGCGTCAGGGTTTGATCGGCTTCCGTATCATGCTCATCCGCGATCTCGCCGACGATCTCTTCCAGAATATCTTCCAGCGTAATCAATCCGCGCAGCGAGCCGTATTCATCCACCACAAGCGCGAAATGCGTCCGGCGTTTCAGGAACTCCCGCATCTGTTCGTCAAGCGCGGTGGTGTCAGGCACGAAATAGGGTTTCATCGCCACGCCCAGCACGTCAAAATTCTGAAGAGTGCCGGCGGTGCCGTTTTCGCGCACAGCCTTATTGACCGCGCGCAGCAAATCCTTGGCGTGGATGACGCCCACGACATTTTCACGTTCGCCTTTGTAGACCGGCAACCGGGTATGCGGACTGGCCAGAACCGCGTCGAGGAGGTTCGATGGCGGCATGTCACAATCGATCATCTGTATACCCGAACGGTGAAGCATGATCTCTTCGACGGTGCGATTGCCCAGATCCAGCGCCCCCAGCAACCGGTCCCGGTCCTCTTTCTGCACCGCGCCCGTAGCCTGCCCGATCGACAGGGCACCTGCGATTTCCTCGTGGACCGAGAACATATTCGATTCCGGATCGGTTTTCAGCCCGAAAAGGCGCAGAATGCCGCGCACGATGAGCCGAACCACCGCAACAAGGGGCGACAGCAGAAGCGTCACCCAGCGAATCGGACGGGCCACGAGGCTTGCGACATTCTCGGGTGCCGAGATGGCGTAGGTCTTGGGCATCACTTCGGAAAAGATCAGCACGAGGACCGTCATCACCAGCGTTGCGATGGCGACGCCGCTGGATCCCAGAAGCCGCGTAAACAGCGCGGTCGCCAGACTTGCCGACAGGATATTGACGACATTATTGCCCAGAAGGATCGCGCCAATCAGGCTTTCGCTATCTTCCGATACTTTCAGGGCTACCTCTGCACCGGAATCGCCTTTATCCGCACGGGAACGCAGCTTGGCGCGGCTGGCAGCGGTCAGGGCCGTTTCTGATCCCGAGAAGAAGGCCGAAAACATCAGCAGAACAAGAATCGCCGCAATGGTAATCCAGAAAGCGGCGTCGTACATACTTGAAGGGTCGTCCATGGGTTCCGTCAATTATTATCAGAGGCCGTCGCTTTCGGGTGCGCCAGCGGGTGATGATTCAGTACAAGATCACGCATGCGCTGGTCCAGCACATGCGTATAGATTTCGGTCGTGCCAAGATCGGCATGGCCGAGCAATGTCTGGATACTGCGCAGATCGGCCCCGCCTTCCAGCAGATGCGTGGCAAAAGCATGGCGAATGACATGAGGGGTTACGCGCGACGGATCAAGTCCGGCGGCAACAGAGATATCCTTGAGCAGGCGGCCAAAGCTTTGCCGTGGCAAATGCCCGGCTGCGCCCGGCGCAGGGAACAGCCAGCGTGCGCCCTTGTCCGCGATCAGCCGCGCCAACGGGCTGTCCTTTGGCGCATTGTCGCGGATTTTCAACCATGCCGACAATGCCTTGCGGGCCGGTTCGGTCAACGGAACCATCCGTTCCTTGTTGCCCTTGCCCCGGATCAGCAGCAATGCCGGATTGCCCCGACAGGTCGCAACGGGAAGCGAAACCAGCTCGCTGACGCGCATTCCCGTCGCATAAAGCAATTCGATCAGACACAGGTTGCGGCTGCGATCGGCCACCGTGCGGCCCAAACCGGGCGCGGCCGCCAATATCGCCTCGACCTCCGTGCGGCTCAGCGTTTTGGGCAGGCGCTGCGATCTGCCCGGTCCGCTGATGCGGATCGCGGGATCGTCCTCTCGCCAGCCTTCTTCAAGTGCGAAGCGGGTGAACTGCCGTATCGAGGATAATCGTCGCGCCCGCGTCGCCTTTGAAAAACCCTGCGCCTCGCAATGGGTCAGGTAATCCTCGACCATTTCGCGGGTCAGGTCACCCAATGAGTGTCGCTTGTCCCCAAGCCAGTCCGACAGGTCGCGCAGATCACGGCCATAGGCCAGAAGCGTATTCCGGGCCGCGCCGGACTCGGCCGCCTGTGCGTCCAGAAAGGCCGAGATCGCGCGATGATCGGACATGCTCATCCAGGCGTTTCTTTCATCTGCGGCAACAGCGTCAGTTGCGCGGCGGCCAGATCAGCATCGCTGCTCAGCCCCAGTACCCGCATCATCGCCAGCCCCTTGCCGGCGCGCGCCAGATCACCATCCAGTCCGGCGTCGATATCGGCCATCGCCTCAAGCAAAGCCTCACCCCGGCGCTCTGCCGGCGGTTCCGTTTCCCGGGTTTGAAGCTCTGGGGCGATTTCGGCGGATTGCATGGCATCCAGCCCCTGCCACTGACGCAGCCAGGTTGCAATCTCGCCGGCTTTGCCTGCGACATCGGATGGCAGATCCGCCGCGACCATCGCGGCCAGCACATCGGCCATATCTGCCGCGCGGAACTGTGCGAAGGCATGCGGCAAAGCATTGGCAAGATCGCCCGCCGCCATTGCCGCCTCCAATGTTCTCATGGCGCTGGCCCGTTCCCACACACCGCCCGAGGCGGCAGGTTTCTGTTCGGCATATATCTGCCGTAGCCGTTCGGGACTGATGGCCCCGGCCCGCGCAAGCCGTTCCGCCGCTTCGAGTCGGGCCTTCCAGCCGCTATTGGCGCGCAGGTCGGACATGGCGAATGCAAGCGGAAGATGTTGTGTCGGCAGGGGCTGGCCGATCGCTTCATGCATGCGGAATTCAAGCGGAGTCACGTGATCCGGCAGCGGAATCTGCTCGCCGCTGTCGACATAGGAATCGTGCAGGAAATGCGTCAGAAGCTGAACCTGTGGCTCATCGAACAGGCCAAGATCCTCGCCGCCGTTCAGACCGATCGCGGCTGCGGCCCAATCGCCCGATTGCGCAAGACAGAAAATACGGGCCGACAGGCTGGGCGCGATGCCCGGCGTGTTGACCATTCTTTCGCAGGCCTGTGCCTCCTCACCCTCAAGCAAAGCGATATCAAAGAGGCGCCGGAACTGTTCGGGCTCGCGCCCGCCGGCGGCCATGATCAGGTCGCGGGCCTGATCCAAAGCCCCCATATCCAGCAGCCGATCGGTGCGGGCCAGAAACAAAGCCCCCCGGTGCATCTCGGAATCCTGCGGGGGTTGAAGCTGTGCAACCAGTATCCGTTGCAGTAACGCATTCATCGCTGGCAGGCGCGTCGGAGATTGTAGAAGCCCTTCAGCAATGGTTCCGACATCGCTGTCTTTCCACAGATCGCGGGGCAATCCGGCCTTGCGGGCGGTGATCGTTCCAGCAAGATCGGGGTTGGAGCCGTCCAGCCGTGTCACCTTGATTTCACCGACCGCTCCGCTTTCAGCGACGGGTTGAGGATTGCCCTGGCCCTTGACGCTCGGAGGTACCGGATCTCCCGGTCGCCATGCAGAGCTTTCCCGTGCCGGTCCCTTGACGCTGCCCGACAACCAGTCACTTGCCGATAGCGGCGTCTCGGCCATGGCTGCGCCCGCCAGCATTCCGGCAAAGGGTATGGCGATCAGGGCACCGCGAATATATGCGATCGAATTACCCACCCGCGCCCTCGGTATTGATTGGAACGCGCATTTCCTGCTGCGGTGCAGCCATGTCGCCCAGATAGGCATAGGCCACCAGAGCAACCAGTGCAGCCAGTATCAGCACCACAAGAAATTTCAGTAACCGCATATATCTTTGCCCTTGCTCTGCCAGATCCGTTTTCGCTTTACGGACTTTCGCCGATTTCACCCGAATATATATGGCAATTCGGGAAAGATCACGTCATTCAGTGGCACTGGTGGTAACGACTTGTCGGGGAAAACGCGAGGGAAGATGAAGCGGCATATCGTGATGATCGGGATGATGGGGGCGGGCAAGACCGCGGTCGGGTCTGAATTGGCCCGTCAGTTGCGGGTCAACTTCACCGATTCGGATGCCGAGATCGAAACCGCCGCGGCCATGTCCGTCAGCGAGATATTCGCGCGCGACGGCGAAGCCTTTTTCCGTGACCGCGAAACCCAGATTCTTTCGCGTATCCTTCAGGGTCGTCCCGGCGTTGTCTCGACCGGAGGCGGTGCCTGGATGCAGGCCGGGAATCGAGAGTTGATCGCCGCCCGTGGGCTTTCTGTCTGGTTGAAATGCGATCTCGCGACATTGTGGCAGCGGGTGCGCCAACGCAGCACGCGCCCTTTGCTTAGGACAGCCGATCCCAAGGGAACGCTGGCAAGGCTGATCGAGCAGCGTTATCCGACCTATGCCGAAGCCGACATAACCTTTGACGCGAATTCGAATGACAGTATCGAGACCGCGGCCCGACGGCTGATCGCGCAGATCCGCCACGAGGTTCCCGGACTTCTGGAGGCAAAATGACCGAAACTATCACCGTTCACGTGCCGTTGGACGATCGCGCCTATGATGTCAGGATCGGGCAGGGCCTCATTCAGGATGCCGGGACCCAGATCGGCCCGTTTCTGCAGCGCTCCCGCGTTGCCATCGTCACGGATGAAACCGTGTCGGCCCTGCATCTTGAGCCTTTGCGGGCAGCATTGGCGGCTGCGGGGATCGACTCGGAAGCATTGGTTCTGCCCGCAGGCGAAGCGACGAAAAGCTGGCCGCATCTGACCCGCTGTGTCGAATGGCTTCTTGAGCAGAGGATCGAACGGCGGGATATCGTTATCGCGCTTGGCGGCGGGGTGATCGGTGATCTTGTCGGTTTTGCCGCGGCGATCCTGCGGCGTGGCGTGCGCTTCGTGCAGATCCCGACAACGCTTCTGGCGCAGGTCGACAGCAGCGTTGGCGGCAAGACCGGGATCAATAGCGGATTCGGCAAGAACCTGATCGGGGCTTTTCATCAGCCTGCGCTGGTGCTGGCCGATGTTGGGGTTCTGGATACGCTGTCCGAACGCGATTTTCATGCCGGATATGGCGAGGTCATGAAATACGGCCTGCTGGGCGACGCGGATTTCTTTGGCTGGCTTGAAACCAATGCGGCACAATTGCGGACGGATACGGCGCTGCGCCAACAGGCCGTTGCGCATTCCGTGCGGATGAAAGCCGCGATCGTGCTTCGCGACGAAACCGAGCAGGGAGAGCGGGCGCTGCTGAATCTTGGCCACACATTCGGCCATGCGCTCGAGGCCGCGACGGGATATTCCGACCGGCTTCTGCACGGAGAAGGGGTCGCAATCGGCTGCGCGCTGGCCTTTGATCTTTCGGCGCGGATGGGATTGTGCAGTCAGGAAGAGCCCGGCCGTGTTCTTGCGCATCTGCGGCAGATGAATTTGCCGGCGTCGCTGTCCGAGATTCCCGGCGAGTTGCCCGATGACGCCGCTCTGATCGCCCTCATGGGGCAGGATAAGAAAGTCGTCGACGGGCAATTGCGTTTCGTGCTTGCGAAGGGGATCGGGGAAAGTTTCGTCAGCGATGCCGTCGAAAGCGATGTTCTGGCAGCGGTTCTGCGCGAGGCACGGCGTTAGTGTGTCTCCAATTTGGAATGCGTTTCGTTTGACCGGAAACGTAATGCGATGCGTCCCGCGACGGGGGGGGGGGGGGGGGGGGGGGGGGGGGGGGGGGGGGGGGGGGGGGGGGGGGGGGGGGGGGGGGGGGGGGGGGGGGGGGGGGGGGGGGGGGGGGGGG
>NZ_JAUUTZ010000048.1 GCF_030678915.1 Paracoccus wurundjeri
CGTGCTGGAGGGCAAGGCCGTCTATCGCCTGAACCGCGACTGGGCCGAGGTCGGCCCGGGTGATTTCATGTGGCTGCGCGCCTTCTGCCCGCAGGCCTGTTATGCCGGCGGGCCGGGCCGGTTCCGCTATCTTCTGTACAAGGACGTCAACCGCCACGCCGCCCTCTGGCAGAACCGATGAAAGACGCGGAGGCTTCCCTTTAACGATTATTGTCTCTTATCAGGACAGGACGCGTTCAAATCGGATCATGGCGATAAATGCTTCAAGATATTTCGCCGCCAGCGCAGAAGACCGGGATCCTTGCATAATTGACAGCCATTACGGATGCTGACAAGCTTCGGGCGAAGTGATACCCGAGCTTTCAACCATTGCTTAACTTATGCCATTTCCCGGTCCATCACCATTGACCCGACAATTGCCCCCGCACATGACCGACAACCTGTCGCTGAACCACACTGAAATCCGTTTTCAGTTCCAGGATCAGACCGGGGTGCCGTTCTGGGACCGTTCGGCTTGTCCCAAGCCTCTATACCCGGATTTCTGCGAGTTTTCGTCGGATGAGCAACTTTACGTTGTAATGGATGGCGCGACCCGACAGCAGCATCTGGGTGCCAATGACCTTGAAACCTATCAGGAAACGTTGTCCGCCGCCCCACTTTTCACGACCGGCACCGCCCGGGACGAATATGGCCCGTGGCTGTTGGCTCTTGGCGTCGAGGGTCGCATCCGCGCGCGTTTTCTGGAATCGATGTTCAGTCGCGAAGCCGCGCCACTCACCGGAATATTTCTGAAAACCCATGCCCCTTACTCCGAGCTCCGCTCGCATCTGCGCGGCCTGACCAAAGTCTGCCCGGATCCGGATTCCGATCCCTCGATTTTCTTACGCTTTTGGGATTCCCGGACGACAGCGGCGCTGTTCAAGGCCAATCTGAACCACAGCGGGTTTATCGAACGACTTTGTCATACCCGTTCGGGTACGCCGATTATCTGGTACGCCGCCACCGCGCATGACCGCATGCATCGCTTTGCCCCGACCGGGAAGGTTACCGCGCCGCGCAGCCGATCGCCGCTTATTCTTGGACCGCATGATCGGGCCGCCCTGAATGACGTCGGGTTTACTGCCTTGGGCAGTGTGATCGGTAACTGGCTGACCGGCTCTTATCCAAACCTGTCGGATATCGGCCATGCCGCGCAGGAGCGGATCGGCCAGCATGTCGTGACGATCGGCAGGCAGCACCGCTTTACCCTGAAGGACGAGTTTTCCCAGCTGGCGCATCTTATGCACTATCTTGGCGGATGGTTCGGACAAACGAATCTTTTTCCGGAAATCGATGCGGTTCTGAAAACGCACAGCACAGGACGCCACCGCGCCATGCAAGAGGTCTTTGCCGAAGCCTGGGCCCGCTCTCATCTGCCGGCGATGCTGCGTGCGCGTCAGGACATTCTTGATGACCCGCTTCTGCAAGGCGGCAGCCCTCCACAGATCGATGAAACCGAATTGTCGCCGCTCTTGGCCCGGCATATTGCCGGTAACGATATGCCCGCAATCGCCCGCATGTTGCGTCTGGTCGAAGCCGATACCACAAGCCGCAGGGCGCCATCCGCGCTTGTGCCCCTGATTACCCTGATCAGCCTGTTCCTGGGCTATCGCTTTTTCGACGATCCCTTTCGCGGCGCAACGCCGGGTGCTGCACGAGACTGGCATGCGGCCAGTCGTCAAGGCTGGGAAATGCTGAGGAGTTTTGACTATGCGTGATGAACAAACGCCACCGGCGGCCCCGAAAGGCGAGCCTCCGTCCGGCAATGTGTCATCGATCGCGACCTGCTGCCCTTTGGTCAGCACCTTTCAGGGCTCTTCGCGCCCCGAGCGGGTCAAGGGATTCGATCCGCGCACGAATCTGGTGAACCAGCGGGGTACCGGGGAATATTGGGTTCCTCCAGAGAAAGGTAAAACGGCGCCATCGGATCGCTATACCCAGGATGGTGCCGCCTGGGCCTCGGTTGGGCTGCAGCAAGAGGTGGAACTGGAGATCGGTTTCGAGGGCCAGTCCGGAAATGGCTGTCTTGCCAATTGCACCTTCGAAACGGTGCCGGGCGGAATTGTCGAGATCACGACCCCCGGGATCGCATCCAATAACGCGATATTCCGACTGCGCGGACTTGCCGAGGGCGAAACGACGATCAAGGTCAGATGCGACGGCGCGGATATCGGCTGGGTTCACGTCGTCTGTTATGCCCCGATCCAGATCAGAACCGTTGTCGGAAGCGTCGTCACACCCAGAACGCGCTCGGTCGGATACAATATATCCGCAATGGAAAAGGTCCTTAATGCGGCCTTCAAGCACGCCCTGATCAGCTTCAGCCTCCAGGATGCCGGAGATATCAATATGGGCGGCAATGTGGGTATGACAGGTAAAGAAGAAGAATGGCGTGTGAACCTGACCGAAGAGCAAATCCCACCGATGTTCTCGGACGGCTTTGGTAATACCGCAGGCAACGTGCTAGTTCCCGCTTGGTCAGAAAATGAGACTTTCGCCAAGGATATTTCGCCAATACTACGCAAGGCAGTGATGGCGCGTTTTCCGCGAAAGCTGCCCCTGTTGTACTATGTCCCGACGGATGCGATTTCTCTCGCGAATGGCTCCGTTCCCGAAGTCGGCAAGGCTCCGGCATTTTGCTACAAGGACTTTACTGACGCCACCATCACAGGCTACGGACTGGAGGATACCTACGCCATCATGGCTCATGAAATAGGCCATGTCTTTGGCCTCCGTCACCCCCATGACCCGAATTGCACCGAGATTCCCCCGCATCTGAGAAACTCTGTCAACCAGACAGTCATGGATGAGCCCGCGACCAATACCGAGCCGGCGATCATCACCGCTGGCAAGCCCCTCGGGGTCGAACGGAACCGAATTGCCATCATGTCACGGGATCCGCTGAATCTGATGGGCTACTGGCCCGCGTTCCGGGAACAACTTTTCCTTCGCAAGGAGCAGTGGGATACGTGTCGCAAAAACGCTTTGGCACAAACCTATGGGGACATATTATGATCGATATTGACCATATGATACAATATTGCCCGATAGAGGTCGTAGAATACGTTTCCACCGCGAATCCCCGCGATCCAGTCATGACTCTGTGGCCGAATGGTGATTATTTCGGCGATAAATATGACGAGGACTGCAAATTTGCGGTCCTCGACTATTACAGTGATGGCATCGGTCAATATTCAAACAAAAACTGGGATAGCGCCTACATGCAATTGGCGCTTGATTATATTGATAAAGTTCCGCCACCACTTGCAGAAAAAATTCACAATGCAATGCGACGGCTTATTTCTTCCGACAAGCTTTTACTAGGATGGTTTTTTGCAATACTTCACCGTGAACATCCAGATCTGGATATGCGGAATGAGTTACACGAGCGTTTCATAGAAATGCCGACTGCTGAAGAGATAGAGAGCGAGAGTAATTCAGAGAAGGAGGAATATCTGCTCTATCTTGCCTTATGGGGTGATCAGGCTGCCTTTAAGGAGATCGAGAAGACCATTGCAAACATGAAAGCGCCCGGGAAAGTTTTGAGCTACCTTGAAGTTCTTTACATGCTGGACATTCCCGGCCGGGAAAAAATCTTCAGGACCTATATCAATGACGGACGCTCAACCAGCGATGTGAACGGGAATATCGGTCTGGCGGTTGCCGATTGGGCCCGGGTCTTTCTTGGGATGCCGCGCTATACCGGCAAGAGGATTCATCTGAACGCAGCAGGCGAAGTGGTCGAGCACAAGGACACACCGGCGGGACAAGGCATCCCGCCCTATCATCGGTGATAGCGGACCACCCGGCGGCTAATACAAATGCGCAAGGAAAATCATCCTGCGAATCCGGCATATCAGAGCATAGCACGCCTGACAGGATTCGCGCCCTCCCCTTCTTCTTTGTTCAAATACCTCGGGGGTCCGGGGCCGGCCCCCGGTCACCGCAGGACGCAGTTAACCGGCGTTTCCGATTCAGCGCGACACGCTCTGGCTGGACGGCCTAGGTAATCCGGCACCTCCGCCGTGACGGGCGGGTTGAAGCGCCACCGGTTGCGATCGCGGTAAGATGATGGGCTTTGCCGCCGCAAGACGCCAAGACACCGGGCGGGAACTGTGGCAGAATGTACTGGTTCATGCCGCCCACATCGCATCACAGGGAAATGTGCCCCATGACCAGACTCACCGCGAAGGACTTTCCGCAGGAATTGCTGGAGCTTTACGACTTTTATGCCCATGGCCGGATCACCAAGCGTGAATTTCTGGACCGCGCCGGCAAATTCGCCGTCGGGGGACTGACCGCCACCGCGTTGCTGGGTATGCTGAGTCCGAACTACGCGATGGCCCAACAGGTGGCATTCACGGATCCCGATATCCTTGCCGAATACATCACCTATCCTTCCCCCAACGGGCATGGCGAGGTGCGCGGCTATCTGGTGCGGCCTTCGGGTGCGACAGACCCGGTGCCGGGCGTGGTGGTGGTACATGAAAACCGGGGCCTCAACCCCTATATCGAGGATGTCGCCCGCCGTATCGCCAAAGAAGGGTTCGTCGCGCTTGCCCCCGATGGGCTGACCTCGCAAGGCGGATATCCCGGAAATGACGACAAGGGCCGGGAGTTGCAGCAGCAGGTCGATCCGGCCTTGCTGATGAACGATTTCTTTGCCGCCATCGAATGGCTGCTGGCCAGCGACCTGACAACCGACAAGATCGGGATCACAGGCTTCTGCTATGGTGGAGGCGTGTCGAACGCGGCCGCCGTGGCCTATCCCGAGCTTGCGGCGGCGGTACCCTTCTACGGCCGTCAGGCGCCGGTCGGGGATGTGCCGAAGATCAACGCGCCGCTTTTGCTGCAATTCGCCGAGCATGATGAGAATGTCAATGCTGGCTGGCCCAACTATGAGGCGGCGCTGCAGGAACATGGCAAGACCTATGAGGCCTATATCTATCCCGGCACCAATCATGGTTTCCACAATGATTCCACCCCACGCTATGACGAGGAAGCGGCGGAACTGGCCTGGGAACGAACTATCGAGTGGTTCAACCGCTGGCTGGTCTGAGCCCGGGCGGCATCCGGCCCCATCGCGATCTCATGTGACGGGGTCATCGAAATCTCTTTTAGTGTCTTCCATTTCGATGCAGGGCGCCTTGCATGACAAATTCCATTGTGGATTCAGCCTTACGCGGCCACGCTTCCAGAAATCACCCGCCTGGAAATCCTTGCACAACCGCAGGCTGTCATAAAGCGCCGCATGAATGTTCCGGCACGCCACGGCATCACATACCCTGAACAACATGTATTTCCCGTTCGGATTCGAAACGAGATTCTGCGGACACCTTTCCATCAGGGCTTTATAATCCACAGCCCCCAGGACCTCCGACAGGACGTCATCAGGAATCTCCGGTGGAGGAGTCCAAGAGCATGCCTGCCTCAATATTCATTCCGGAAATGCCGGAAGAAGTCAGCTTTGCCGACCCCACCCCACGTATGCGGCCTGTCTCCCGTCTTGTCTGGTTAAATGATAAACCTTCGGATGGAACAGGCTCGCTGAATAGCTGACAACACCGAACCGTGCGTTCGCCCGCGGGCTGCCAACGAGCTGGAGGAGCAGCTCCATATCTGGCTCTCCGGTCTACCCTCCGTTGGACCCGATCACACAACGCATCAGAAGATCTTGAGTCTTGAGCGTGTCTATCACTGACACCAGCGGTGCCAAGCCATCTGCGCTAAAGTAGCCAGACTGCCACCGAAGAGCTTTCACCGACTGCTGGGCAAAACTGGCGAGTCATTCGCCAAGAACGTCAGTTGTGTTTCGAGATGCTGAATCAATGTATCACGCTGACAACCACTCCGCTTGAGGGATGTGGTACGAATATCAGTCACCTATGCCTGAGCATAAGCAGCTTGCCGTGAGCCAGTTGTAGCTAGAGCAGAAAATCGAAAAACCGTACAGTTTCATTGCGTTATGAGGGGCTCCGCCCCGGCATCAGCCATGTTCGTGCGCCTCATCTCCGAGTTCGATTTGTGTTCCACATCACGAACGCCACTAGCATCGAACTACTTCGCTGTATCTTAAAAAATCAAAATTTTATAGATATTTACAAGAAATTCACCAAACTGGCGCAGTCATCAGGTCTGGAGAGTATCGACCCTGAGAGACCGCTTTCGCGAAGGCAAGTGGCGGAGCGAGAGGGATTCGAACCCTCGAGACGGTTCCCCGCCTACACACTTTCCAGGCGTGCGCCTTCGACCACTCGGCCACCGCTCCGTGAGGGCTGCTCTAACCTGCTGCGGCGCGCTGTGCAAGTCACAGCTTGGCAATTCGTTTCTGCAACTCGGCCAGTTGCTTGCGGATCTCGGCCATGTCGTCGGAGCCCTCCGCCGCCGGCTGCTTTGACTCACCGTCTTTGCCGCCGGTTTCCGACATCTCCTCGGGTTCCGGGCCAGAAGCGCCGGACCAGCCGCCCATCATCGCGCGAAGAAACATCTGTTGCTGGCGCTGCATCGCCTCGAAGCCGGGGACGGTGCCGATCGGGTTCGGCATGGACGCCATGTTCTCCATCAGCTTGGACTGGCTTTCGCGCAGCATCTCGAAACTTGCGGCAAGAAATTGCGGAACCACGGAATTCGTGCTCGACGCATAGCTGCGGACCAGATCGGTCAGGACGTCGATGGGCAGGACATTTTCGCCCCGGCTTTCATGCTCGGCGATGATCTGAAGAAGATATTGCCGCGTCAGGTCGTCGCCCGATTTGAGATCGACGATCTTGACCTCGCGTCCGTCGCGGATGAAGGCGGCGATATCCTCCAGCGTGACATAGTCGCTGGTTTCAGTGTTGTAGAGCCGGCGGCTGGCATATCGCTTGATCAGCAAAGGAGCAGATTTTGTGGCCATTGGGGGCCCTTTTCTTGTTCCGTTTCCCGAATGATGATTGCAGTGCAGCGAAAAGGCAAAGAAAAAAATTCCCCGCCCACACGCCGGCCCAAGCGTCGGCCATGAAAAAAGGGGCGGATAACCGCCCCTTCACGTAAACCACACAGGCGAAGATTACTTCGCGGCGGCGGTAGCTTTCTTGACAGCGGCCTGCGTGTCGCGGGCGGCTTTCTGAGTGGCCTTCTGGGTTTCGGAAGCGATATCCTTGCCGGCAGTCAGCATCAGATCGACGGTGTCCATCTGCACTTTCTTGGCGACTTCGGCGAAGGAGGCCATATGCTCGGCCACGACCTCAGCCTGGGCCGAAGCGAAATCGGTGACGGCCTTGGCGTAATCGGCAGGCTCTTCCTTGGTGGCAGTCAGTTCGCCCATGCGGGTGATCGTGTCCTTGGCCCACTGAGCCGAGATCTCGGTCGAACGCTCGGCAGCGGTCAGGGTGACTTTCGCCAGCTTTTCGTTCAGCGCGTTTTGCGACTTGACGGCTTCCTGAAAGGAAGAGGTGTCGATCGGGAAGTTGGCCAGAATGTCCTGGAAGGGTTTGGTGAAGTCGGGCGTCTTGGTAACCATGTCAAATGCTCCTTTGCGATGCGGTGGCATTGGAAGGGGAGGAGATGGGGGAGGGAGGAGATGGTGCCACTGCTATCTTGTTTTCATGGCAGCAATATGAATGCTGCAACGCGGCATTTCAAGAATTTTTTCTGCGGTGCAGCAAAAAATCGCAGGCCGCATTGCGTATTCCGCCATGCGATCCAGCTAAATTTCACAATTTCAGGAGGTTAAAGCGCCTTTTCGTGAACATAACTGCCTGGCGCGGGGGAAAGCCCCTCGTCGGGATGACGGGCGTCGATCAGCTTTCCGCCACGCTCGGACAGCCATTCACCCCATGACGGCCACCAGCTTCCCTTGTTCATACGGGCTGATTCGCGCCATTGCTCAGGGTCATTTCCGAAATCCTTCCCACCGGTGTAATGACCATATTTATCCCTGCCCGGCGGATTGACGATGCCCGCGACATGCCCGGATTCGGAAAGGATGAAGGTCTTGTCCCGCGATCCCATCTGCGCAACGCCGCGCCAGCAATCCGTCCAGGGCGCGATGTGATCGCTTTCGCAGGCGACCGAGCACAGCGGCGCCTGCACATCGGCAAGCCGCAATTTCTGGCCGAATAATTCGAACCCCTCTCCGGCGAAATCATTCGCCTGGCAGAGTCCGCGCAGATATTGCATCGCCATCTTGCCCGGCAGATTCGTGCTGTCGCCATTCCAATACAACAGATCAAAGGCCGGGGGGGCCTCGCCCATCATATAGCTGCGGATCGCCGGTCCCCAGACCAGATCATTCGCGCGCAGGAAACTCATGGTGCGCGACATCAGCGGCGCTTTCAGCAAACCGTATTTCCGGATCTCGGCCTCGATCCCGTCAACGAAATCATGCTGCAGGAATGCCGTGAATTCACCCTGATCCGAAAAATCCGTCAGCGTCGTGAAAAAACTCGCGCTGTTCACCCGGTCGTCGCCACGCTTGTTCAACAGCGCCAGCGTCAGAGACAATGTCGTACCAGCGATGCAATAGCCGACCACGTTCAGCTTTCGCTGCCCGGTCAGGTCGCGAACCTTGTCCATCGCATCCAGATAAGCCGCGACATAATCCTCCATCCCGATATCGGCATAGCTCGTATCGGGATTTTTCCAACTGACCACGAAGAGGCTGTGCCCCTGCCCGACCAGCCAGCGGATCAGGCTGTTTTGCGGTTTGAGATCAAGTATATAGAACTTGTTGATCCAGGGCGGAAAGATCAGCAACGGTATCTCATGCACCTTGTCGGTCGTGGGATTGTACTGGATCAGTTCCAGAAGCGGGGTCCGATACACCACCCTGCCCTCGGCCGTGCCGATATTCTCGCCCACGGTGAAGGCATCCCGATCGGCAAGCGAAACAATCATTTCGCCGCCATGCCGCTCGACATCGCGCACGAGGTTCTCCAGCCCTTTCACAAGGCTTTCGCCCTCGGTCTCGATGGCTTTTTCCAAAGCATCAGGATTGGTCGCCAGGAAATTCGTAGGCGCCATCATGTCGATGATCTGACTGGTCAGCCAACCGACACGCCTGCGCGCTGTGTCATCAGGCAGTTCCAACCCATCGGCTGCATGTTTCATCGCCTCGGCATTGATCAGATACTGCTTCTTGACGAAGTTGAAATAGGGATGACTCTGCCAGAGCGGGTTCTTGAAGCGGCGGTCGGCAGGTGCCTCTTCCTCAGGCAGGGTAAACGTCCCCTTGGCCAGCGAATACTGGGCCTTGGCGTAATTCTTCAGCGTCTCGCCCCAGAAATTCACTTGCTGTTCGATGATCCGGGTCGGCTGCTCGGTCAGGGTTTTCATCCAGGCATTCGCGGCGGTCACATACAGGTCGGGCCCCGGCCCTTCCACGCCGGGATTATGCGCGTCACGGCCGGTCAGTGCCGTCATCAGCCGATGGCTGAGCGCCTCGATCCTTTCAATATTCTCGGCCAGTTTCCGCGCCGAGGCGGCCTCGGTCGCGGTCATCGGATCGGCATCGCCTTTAATCCGGGCGGCTTCCGGATTTTTCCGGGTACTGGCATCGACCTCCGGCACCGGGTTTGCGGGTTTCACGGCCGCAGTTTTACGGGCGGAAGCCGCAGTCTTGCGCAACCGGGTCGTTTTCGCGGCGGGTTTTGCTGCAGGCTTCACAGAGGATTTTGTCGTGGAAGCGGGCTTCACAGGCTTCGCCGCAGTGCGGCGAGCAGAGGACGCCCCGGCCTTCTTCGCATCACCGGAGGAGATTGTTTCCGGCTTTTCGGAACTTACCCGATTGGCAACAGTTGATTTACTCTTATTACTCACGCGTCTTGCCATAACCCATTTCTCCCCCTAATACAGTTCGATGATATGCGTAGAATTGGTACAGCGTAAACCGGGCTTCTGCGATTTTCGGACCGCAAGTGTGACCTTGTGCCAATTGCCGCAACGCAGCAAAGGTTGGCCATTATGACCATGAGAGGCATCAAGGGTATCGCATCATACGATACGATGGAAACGATTCGGAACACGAATGAATGGCTTGGTGCAACCGCGCGGGCGTTTGCATCGAACCCGGTTTTCGCCCTTAATCCACACCCGATGTTCCGCCTGATGGGTGCCTGGGGTCAGGTGACCGAACGCAGTTTTTCCCGCATGATCGTGAAGCCCGACTGGGAAATTCCCCCGATCGCGGGCGAAGAAGGACAGGATCATATCGTTTATGTCGAGCCGGTTCTGAAACGTTCATTCGGCGATCTGATCCATTTCCGCGTTGCCCGGCGCGAACCGCGCCCGCGCAAGGTGCTGCTCGTCGCCCCGATGTCGGGTCATTACGCGACGTTGCTGCGCTCGACCGTGACCTCTCTACTGCCCGATTGCGATCTCTATGTGACGGACTGGCACAATGCCCGCGACATTCCGGTCAGCAAAGGCAAGTTCGATATAGAGGATTACACCCTCTATCTGGTCGATTTTATCCGCCATCTCGGCCCTGACACGCATGTCGTCGCGGTCTGTCAGCCCGCGCCGCTGGCGCTGGCCGCGACTGCCATTCTTGCCGGGGAAGAGCCGAAGGCGCAACCCCGCAGCCTGACACTGATCGGCGGGCCGGTCGACCCCGACGCCGCCGCGACCGAGGTGACCGATTTCGGCAACCGCATGACCATGGGCGAGCTTGAGCATCTGGCGATCCAGTCGGTCGGTTTCAAATATCGCGGCGCCGGACGGATGGTCTACCCGGGTCTGGCACAGCTGGCATCGTTCATTGCCATGAATGCCGAAACCCATGCCGGCGCATTCATCAATCAGATCTTCCGCGAATCCCGTGGCATGGCAAGCGAGGGTGACAAGCATAATCGCTTCTATGACGAATATCTGGCCGTCATGGACATGACTGCCGAGTTTTACCTGTCCACCGTGGAACGAATCTTCAAGAAACTCGAAATTGCACAGAACCGCTTCATGGTGAACGGGAAACCGGTGGATATCGGCAAAATCACCGATGTCGCCATCATGACGGTCGAGGGTGGGAATGACGATATCTCTGCTCCCGGTCAATGCGTTGCCGCACTGGATCTATGCTCTGGCGTGCCCGATGAGAAAAAGGCCCAGCATCTTGAAGAGGGTGCGGGTCATTACGGCATCTTCGCGGGCAAATCCTGGCGCCTGAATATCCGCCCGCTGGTACTGGACTTCATGGACGAACATTCCGCGCTGCCCAAAGAGCCCCGGCGCAAGCGTCGCAAGTCGAACGATAAAACATCCGATTGCGGGATCAACGATCCGGTCGGCGACAGCCGCAAGATCCCCGTCTGATTGCCTGAATCCAAAACTCGTCCGTCACGGCCGGACATCGATTTCGAACATAACAAAAGCCCCGGGCAAATGACCGGGGCTTTTCAAATGATCTTGTGGCGGGTGGTACGGGACCACCCAGTCCTAATTTACCAGTCCTGACGCGCGATGACGCGGGTCTTGATCGGCAATTTCATCGCACCAAGGCGCAGCGCCTCTTTCGCGATCTCATCCGAGACGCCATCGATCTCGAACATGATACGGCCGGGATGCACGCGGGCGGCCCAGAAATCGACCGAGCCCTTACCTTTACCCATCCGCACTTCCGTCGGCTTCGAGGAAACCGGCACATCCGGGAAGACCCGGATCCAGACCCGGCCCTGACGCTTCATGTGACGGGTGATCGCGCGGCGGGCCGCTTCGATCTGGCGGGCGGTAATACGCTCGGGCTGATCGGCTTTCAGACCATGAGAACCGAAATTCAGGTCATAGCCGCCTTTGGCCTGACCGTGAATCCGGCCCTTGTGCTGTTTGCGGAACTTCGTCCGTTTCGGTTGCAGCATTTCCTGTTCTCCTTACCGGCCACGCGGGCCGCGCGGCGACGGCCCTTCCTGGGCCTCAGCAGCGCGACGATCACGGGCTTGCGGATCATGTTCCATGATCTCGCCCTTGAAGATCCACACCTTGACGCCGATGATCCCGTATGGGGTCGAAGCCTCGGCCAGCGCGTAATCGATATCGGCGCGCAGCGTGTGCAGCGGCACACGGCCTTCGCGATACCATTCGGTCCGTGCAATCTCGGCACCGCCAAGACGGCCCGCGACATTCACCCGGATACCCAAGGCACCCATGCGCATCGCGTTCTGCACCGAGCGTTTCATGGCACGGCGGAACGATACCCGACGCTCAAGCTGTTGCGCGATCGATTCCGCGACCAGAGCAGCGTCAACTTCCGGTTTACGGACTTCGACGATGTTCAGGTGCAACTCGCTGCTGGTGTAATTCGCCAGCTTCTTGCGCAGTTCTTCGATATCGGCGCCTTTTTTGCCGATGATCACGCCCGGACGCGCCGCATGAATCGTCACGCGGCATTTCTTGTGCGGACGCTCGATGATGACGCGACTGATACCGGCCTGTTTGGCCTCTTTCTTGATGAAGTCCCGGATTTTCAGGTCTTCAAGCAGCAGATCGCCATATTCCTTGTCATCCGCATACCAGCGGCTATCCCAGGTGCGGTTGACCTGGAGGCGCATCCCGATGGGGTTAACCTTCTGACCCATTATGCTTGCTCCTCGACTGCGCGCACCTTGATGGTGATTTCCGAAAACGGCTTCATGATCCGGCCATAACGGCCACGCGCCCGCGGACGACCGCGCTTCATCACCAGGTTCTTACCGACCCATGCCTCGGCGACGATCAGGTTATCGACGTCGAGATTGTGGTTGTTCTCGGCGTTGGCGATTGCCGACTGAAGGCATTTCTTCACATCGCCCGCGATACGCTTATGCGAGAACGTCAGGTCGGTCAGTGCGCGCTCAACCTTTTTGCCGCGGATCAACCCGGCGACAAGGTTCAGCTTCTGTGGCGAAACGCGCAGCATGCGGGTTTTCGCCATCGCTTCGTTTTCCGCCACGCGGCGCGGATTCTTTTCCTTACCCATGACGATTACTTCCTTTTGGCTTTTTTGTCCGCCGCGTGACCGTAATAGGTCCGGGTGGGCGAATATTCACCGAATTTCTGACCGATCATCTCTTCCGAAACGTTCACCGGGATATGCTTGTGCCCGTTGTAAACGCCAAAGGTAAGACCGACGAATTGCGGCAGAATGGTCGAGCGACGCGACCAGATCTTGATAACGTCGGATTTCCCCGACTCACGGGCTTTTTCCGCTTTCTTGAGCACATAGGCATCAACAAAGGGGCCCTTCCAAACAGAACGTGCCATTGATTAACGCCCCTTCCGTGCATGACGCGACCGCAGGATATACTTGTCGGTCGATTTGTTGCTGCGGGTTTTCTTGCCCTTGGTGTCCTTGCCCCAGGGCGTCACCGGCGTACGGCCACCCGAGGTCCGGCCTTCACCACCACCATGCGGGTGATCGATCGGGTTCATGACGACACCACGAACCGAAGGACGAATGCCCTTGTGCCGGTTGCGGCCTGCCTTACCGATATTCTGGTTCGAGTGATCCGCATTCGACACGGCGCCAATCGTCGCCATGCATTCCTGGCGCACCAGACGCAGCTCACCCGAGGACAGGCGGATCTGCGCATAACCGCCATCGCGGCCAACGAATTGCGCATAGGTGCCGGCAGCGCGCGCGATCTGCCCGCCTTTGCCGGGCTTCAGCTCGACATTATGGACGATCGTTCCGATGGGCATACCGCTGAACGGCATGGCGTTGCCCGGTTTGACGTCGACTTTCGCGCCGGCAATGATCTTGTCGCCAACGGCCAGACGCTGCGGTGCAAGGATATAAGCGCGCTCGCCATCTTCATAGCCGATCAGGGCGATAAAGGCGGTCCGGTTGGGATCGTATTCGATCCGTTCGACAACTGCGGTCACGTCGAATTTGTTGCGCTTGAAATCGACGATGCGATACAGGCGCTTTGCCCCGCCGCCCTTGCGGCGCATGGTGATCCGTCCGGTGTTGTTCCGACCGCCCTTCTTGGACAAACCCTCGGTAAGGGATTTGACCGGGCGACCTTTCCAAAGCTCCGAACGGTCGATCAGAACCAGCCCGCGCTGGCCAGGCGTCGTCGGTTTATACGACTTGAGTGCCATCTTTCTGTCTTCCGTTGCTTTGGACCGATCTGGTCCGTTTCAATAAAACCGCTGCGGCCCCGGAGAAACCGGGGCCGCAGATTCGCAGCCTGATATCAGAGTCCTGTCTCGACGTCGATAGTGTTCCCCTCTTCAAGGGTCACATAGGCTTTCTTGACATCGCTCCGGCGGCCAATCTGACCACGGAAGCGCTTTACCTTGCCTTTGGTGATGGTGGTGTTGACCGCCTTCACCTTGACACCGAACAGCGCCTCGACCGCTTCCTTGATCTGCGGCTTGGTGGCATCATTCTTTACCTGGAAAACAACACCGTTGTTATTCGAGGTCAGCGTCGCCTTTTCGGTAATGACCGGCTTGACGATCACGTCGTAATGTTCAGCTTTCGCGCTCATTTCAACCGAGCCTCCAGAGCTTCGACACCAGCCCGCGTGATCACCAGCGTATCACGCTTGAGGATGTCATAGACATTGGCGCCGATCGAAGGCAGGATATCCACACCCTCGACATTGCGCGCAGCGCGGGCGAAGCTTTCGTTCACTTCGGCCCCGTCGATGACCAGAACCCGCTTCCAGCCGTTTTCCTTGACGGCCTTGGCGACCGCCGAAGTCTTGGCTTCCGCAAGATTCAGATCCTCGATCACCACCAGTTCACCCGCATTGGCTTTCGCCGACAGGGCGTGTTTCAGGCCAAGCGCGCGCACTTTCTTCGGCAGATCGAACGCGTGGCTACGCGGGGTCGGACCTTTGTAGACGCCACCCTTACGGAAGATCGGAGCCTTGCGGCTGCCGTGACGGGCGCCACCGGTGCCCTTCTGGCGATAGATCTTCTTGGTCGAATAGCTGACTTCCGACTTGGTCAGCACCGAATGAGTGCCGGCCTGCGCTTTTGCCCGCTGCCAGCGCACAACGCGCTGCAGAAGATCGCCACGCGGTTCCAGCCCGAAAACCTCGTCGCTCAGATCGATCGACCCGGCTTTGCCGGAGTCCAGCTTGATCACATCGAGTTTCATTGCTTGTCTCCTTCGGGCGCGGAGCCATCGGTTGCGGCGCCGTCATCAGCCGGAGCCTCATCTGCCTTATCGGCATTAGCGTCGGCAGCGGCCTTGTCGGCCTCGATGGAAGCTTCCGCTTCCTTCAATGCGGCTTCTTCAGCGGCGGCGGCTTCAGCCTCGGCGGCCTTGCGTGCGGCTTCTTCCTCGGCGGCTGCCTGTGCGGCAGCCTCCTCGGCCAGACGCTTCGCTTCTGCTGCGGCCGATTTCAGGGCGGCAGGGAAGATCACGTTTTCGGGCAGTGCCTTCTTGACGGCATCCTTGATCGTGACCCAGCCACCCTTTGAACCGGGAACCGAGCCCTTGACCATGATCAGGCCCCGATCCGCATCGGTGCGGACGACCTGCAGGTTCTGGGTGGTCACGCGAACCGCACCCAGATGACCGGCCATTTTCTTGCCCTTGAACACCTTGCCGGGGTCCTGACACTGTCCGGTCGAGCCATGCGAGCGGTGGCTGATCGACACGCCGTGCGAGGCGCGCAGACCGCCGAAATTATGCCGCTTCATCGCACCCGCGAAACCCTTACCGATCGAGATGCCGGCGATATCCACATACTGACCCGAGAAATAATGGTCAGCCGTGATTTCCTCGCCCACATTGATCAGGTTTTCTTCAGCCACGCGGAATTCGGCAACCTTGCGCTTGGGCGCAACGGATGCACGGGCGAAATGCCCCCGCATCGCAGCCGTGGTCCGCTTGGCCTTGGCTTCACCCGCGCCAAGCTGAACGGCGGTATAACCGTCGCGATCAGCCGTGCGCTGTGCGACGACCTGCAGATTGTCCAGTTGCAGGACGGTTACCGGCACCTGCCGGCCATCCTCAAGGAACAGCCGGGTCATGCCCAGCTTCTTGGCGATAACTCCAGTACGCAACATGAGTCGCCCCCCTTATACCTTGATCTCGACATCCACGCCGGCGGCGAGGTCGAGCTTCATCAGGGCGTCAACGGTCTGCGGCGTCGGATCGACGATATCCAGCAGGCGCTTATGCGTGCGGATTTCCCACTGGTCGCGCGATTTCTTGTCGACATGCGGACCGCGCAGGACGGTGAATTTTTCGATCTTGTTCGGCAGCGGAATCGGTCCGCGAACGGTCGCACCGGTGCGCTTGGCCGTGTTGACGATTTCCTGGGTGCTGGCATCCAGCACACGGTAATCGAAGGCCTTCAGCCGGATACGGATATTCTGGCTTTGCATTACGTCATCCCTCGAATGGGGAGTTCCAGTTGAGAGGCAGACCCCGCACCGCGCGACGCCTGCTTCGAACCGTTTCAAAATGGCAGACCGGCGAATTAACCGCCGGTTTACCGAATGGCAATCCCTTTTTCAGGGAATTTCGAAATATCAGCCGCCCGAAGACGGCTGATTGCATTATCCGTGTTACTGGATAATTTTCGAGACGACGCCAGCGCCGACGGTGCGCCCGCCTTCGCGGATCGCGAAGCGCAGTTTCTCTTCCATCGCGATCGGCGCGATCAGCTCGACCTCGA
>NZ_JAUUTZ010000049.1 GCF_030678915.1 Paracoccus wurundjeri
ATCGCCCGAAAGCTAATAGGCCGATATGCAAAGCTCCGTCGACTAAAAGCCAAACCGCCCGCATATCTCTTCAGTTAATACCAATAATGTCAAAAAGCAAAGGAAACAAAATCACGGAAGATGCGCCATTTTCGCGACGCCCCTACCGGTCGTTCATTCCCGAATTCTGTTCGAAGCTTCCGGCCGGGCCATCCGCCTCACCGAAGCAACGTTGCCGCTGTTCGGTGAAGGGGTATCTACGGCTTGTGAACAGAGCCCGCAAGGGGGAAAAATCACGATTTGCTAAAATTTGGATTAATTTATTGAAATATATTGATTAATTTATGTTACTTCCATGACATGAGCCATTACCTTGCAGCACCTGGGATTCACCCTCGCCGGGGGTTGCATGCCCAACGGGGCGATTCTCGCCGTGATTCCCCTGTTATGCGAGGCAGATTCGGTCGGATGCTTTGCCGCATCACCTCGAATCGCGAGCGTAAAACGCAAAAGGCGCGATCCTCTCGGACCGCGCCTTTTTTCGAATGCCTTGCAGACAGAATCAGCGTTTCGAGAACTGGAAGCTGCGGCGCGCCTTGGCCTTACCGTATTTCTTCCGCTCGACGACGCGCGAATCGCGGGTCAGGAAGCCCGCAGCCTTCAACGCGGCGCGCAGGCTGGGTTCGTGCAATTGCAGCGCCTGGCTGATGCCATGCTTCACGGCACCCGCCTGCCCCGACAGGCCGCCCCCCTTGACGGTTGCCTGCACGTCATACTGCCCGGCCACGCCGGCCACGTCGAAAGGCTGACGCAGGATCATCTGCAGCACCGGACGGGCGAAATATTCGTTGATGTCCTTGCCGTTCACCAGGACCTTACCCGAACCCGGCTTGACCCAGACACGGGCGACCGCGTCCTTCCGTTTGCCGGTCGCATAGGCACGGCCCAGCTCGTCGCGCTGCGGGTCGCGCTTGACGGCGACCGCTTCCGGCGCCGCTTCACTTTCACTGACTTCAGCTGCCGGAGTTCCCGAAACGGCCGACTTCAGTTCGTCAAGAGATTTGATGTCTTCAGCCATAATCACGCGCTCCGGGTGTTCTTGGCGTTCATGGACTTGACGTCCAGAACTTCGGGCTGTTGCGCCTCATGCGGATGCTCGGCCCCTGCATAGACGCGCAGATTGGTCATCTGCTGTTTGCCCAGCTTGTTGCGGTTGATCATACGCTCGACGGCCTTGATCACCACGCGCTCGGGATGCGCACCCTCCAGCAGTTGCGCTGCCGTGCGGTTCTTGATCCCGCCCGGATGGCCGGTATGCCAGTAATAGGTCTTGTCACGGCGCTTGTTGCCGGTCAACTGCACCTTGTCGGCATTGATGATGATGACATTGTCGCCCATATCCATATGCGGCGTGAAGCTTGGCTTGTGCTTGCCGCGCAGGCGATTGGCGACGATCGAGGCAAGACGGCCCAGAACAACGCCCTCGGCGTCGATCAGGATCCATTTCTTCTCGATATCCGCCGGTTTCGCGGTAAAGGTTTTCATTGCTCGTCCCTTTGGGGTCGTGTTCAAATTCGAGATGTGGGCTTATCCAGAATTACCGCGCTGCAGTCAACGCCCAGAAACTATATTTTTACAAATAAAATCAATTATTTATTAAATAGGTATCAAAATACCCCGTTATAACTATACAGAATCCTGTCTTTTCGGCGGAATCGAATAGGTCATCGAGCAGCGGGCCACCGGCTCAACCCCGCCGTCAGAATAGATAAGCGCTTCGGCCACGGCCAGCACACGCCCCAGCTTCAGCAGCCGCACCTGCGCGACCAGTTCCTTTCCCGCTTCGGGCTTGCGCATGAAATCGATCGAGGCGTTCGTCGTCACCGCCAGCGCGACCGGCCCGATCCGCGCTAGAATCGCGCAATAGATCGCCAGATCGGCAAGGGCGAAAATCGATGGCCCACTGACGGTACCGCCTGGCCGCAGATTTGCGTCGCTGACGATCAGCCGCGCCTCCAGCCCGCCGGCATCGACCCGCCCGACCCGATAATCCGCAGCGACCTGCGGAAACTCGCGGGCAAGGAATACGTTCAACGCATCCGCATCCATCACGATATCCATACTTTCCCCCTGACCATTTGCGCCTTACGCTCGTCGTAAACGAAGGAGAGATCAAGATGCCGGACCTCGTCTTGCGCGAAGATACCGATCATGTGGCGCGGTTGGTGCTGAACAGCCCCGCCAATTACAACGCGCTGTCTCTCGAGATGATCGACGCCCTGTCCGAGTCGTTCCGGGCGATCGAAGAAGACGACAATATCCGCGCCGTCATTCTTGCTGCGACGGGCAAGGCGTTTTCGGCGGGACACGATCTGCGCCAGATGCAAGCAGCCCGCCGCGATGACGATGCCGGACGCCGGGCATATGAGCGTTTGTTCGGGCGCTGCTCGGGCATGATGCAGATGCTGCCCGCCCTGCCCCAGCCGGTCATCGCCGAGGTGCAGGGAATCGCCACCGCCGCAGGCTGCCAATTGGTTGCCTCTTGCGATCTTGCGGTCGCCGCGGAGGATGTACGCTTCGGCGTGAACGGGGTGAATATCGGCCTGTTCTGCTCGACCCCGATGGTTGCATTGACGCGCGCCGTGCCGCCCAAAGCGGCATTCGAGATGCTGACCACCGGTGAATTCATTCTGGCGGATCGGGCCTGTGAGCTGGGGCTGGTCAACCGGGTCGTCCCTGCGGATCAACTGACCACGACCACCATGGAGATGGCCCGCCTGATCGCCTCGAAACTGCCCGCGGCGATCCGCATGGGCAAACGCGCCTTTCACGAGCAGCTTCGCCTTGGATTGGCTGCCGCCTATGAAGGAGCAGGTTCGACCATGTGCGAAAACATGATGCTGCCCGACACGAATGAGGGCATCAACGCCTTTCTCGAAAAGCGAAAACCGGACTGGAACTGAAGCATGAGCTCGCCTCTTCGGATCGCCCACCATATACACGGGAATATCAGACCGTCGACGGGTGGTGATTGAAAACCCATGATGAACAAGCTGCTTCTCGCGCCAGTTCTGATCGGGGCCGCCTGCATCATGGCGGGCATTTACGGCGCCCTGCATGATCAGATTTCCTATACCGTCTCGACGGGATATTTTCATGAATTCAAATTCATCCAGTTCAACATCGCCCCAAGCCTGCAAAACCGCCTTGGTGCCGCCATCGTCGGTTGGCTTGCCTCCTGGTGGATGGGCATTGTCATCGGCGTGCCAATCTGTCTGTCAGCCCTGACGGTAAGGGGCATCCGGGCGTTCATTCGCGCCTTTCTGCTTGCCGCCCTGACCGTGATCGGGGTCACTCTGCTGATCGGGCTTACCGGATTGGCCATCGGTTTTCTGATCATCCAGGACGGAAATCTGCCGTCCTGGATGGTTGGCCGCGACGTTACCGATCCCGTTTCCTTCGCACGCGCCGGAATGATGCATGATTTCAGCTATCTCGGAGGAATGGTGGGATTGCTTGCCGGTGCCGCGGTGGTCATCCGCCAGGCCGTGACGTCACGCAGAACCGCGCCGCGTCCGGTCAGTCATCGATCAAATGGCTTCCATGAGTAATCGCCCCACCTGCCCGTAGCATCGCGGCGATGAAAACCGTCTGGGCAAGTTCCTCGTCGCTCGCCCCGGCCTGACGAGCCTTTCCTTTATGGATCTCCAGACAATAGCTGCATTGCGTCGTCAGGGCGACCGCCACGGCGATCAGTTCCTTGTATTTTACCGGTATGCCTCCATCGGCCATGACCGCTTCACTCAAAGCACCGAATTTTTTCCAGATATCGTTACCTGCATTCTTGCCCAGTTGCCCGAGCTTGGCCATATTCTTCATATCATACATGGGAATGCCATTGTGTCCTTATCGCTTCTGCCAAGCATCATTGCTTGCGCGCAGTGCGGTTCGGACGCCGCGGCAGCGACGTTACATGACGTTACATGTAGATAAGGCTATTTCCCCGAATCCCTGCGGGCGCTTTCCATCTGTAAATCCCGGACCAAAGCCGTGAAATGCTCGCCCCGTTTCTCGAAATTCGGATATTGGTCAAAACTGGCAGCCGCAGGGGCCAACAACACCGTATCGCCGGGTTCGGCCTCGGCACTGGCATGGGCGACGGCCTCATCCATCGTACCCGAGATTTCATAAGGGGTCTGCCCGATCTCCAACGCGAAATCCCGTGCGGAATGGCCGATCAGATACGCTTTCTTCACATGTTCCAAATATGGTGCCACCGCGGCGATACCGCCTTCTTTCCCCAATCCCCCGGCGATCCACCGGACATGCCGGAATGCCTGCAGCGCTTTGGCGGCGGCATCGATATTCGTGGCCTTGGAATCGTTGACATAACGGACGCCCCCGATCTCGGCGACCAGCTGACTTCGATGCGGAAGCCCTCTGAAGCTGTGAAATGCCGCCTCGATATCGCGCGGGGCAAGCCCGACCGCGCGGCAGGCGGCATAGGCGGCGCAGGCATTCTGATGGTTATGCGCGCCTGGCAAGCCGTCGATCTCGCGCAAATCTATTGAAGCAATCTGCCGCCCCTTGCGGTACTCGGCCAGGAAACCCTTGCGCGCAAAGACCGACCATGCCGCGTGATCCAGCTTTTGCCCCGCCGAGACCCGGATCACCCGATCATCCGAGGGCGCGGTTGCCAATTGCCCGGCGAGATAAAGCCCTTCCGGCTCATCCACCCCGATCACGGCGCGGTCCGGTCCGCCCTCTGCGAAAAGCCGCCGCTTCGCCGCGAAATATCCCCCGGTCCCGCCGTGACGGTCCAGATGATCCGGGCTCAGATTGGTGAAGACGGCGACATCCGGCGTCAGTGCCCGCGCCAGATCGGTCTGATAGCTGGACAGTTCCAGTACCACGACCTCGCCATCCTGCGCAGGTTCAAGGGACAGGACGCCGGTCCCGATATTCCCACCCATCTGCGACGGACGCCCGCATTCCCGCAGGATATGATAAATCAAGGCGGTCGTCGTGGATTTCCCGTTCGAGCCGGTCACCGCAATGACTTTGGGAATGCGGTCGAACTCACCGAAATCCGAAGTCGCATAGCTGCGGAAGAACAGACCGATATCGTTATCCACCGGCACGCCAAGCATATAGGCTTTGGCAATCACCGGATGAGGATGCGGATAAAGATGCGGGATGCCCGGAGACGTGATCAGCCCGGAGACGCCATGCCATGCTTCGTCACGGGTCAGGTCGAGGACGGTCATGCCTTCGGCCTGCGCCGCTTCGCGCGTATCGGCCCCATCGTCCCATGCGACGACATTCGCCCCGCCCGCCGCCAATGCCGCGGCCGTCGCCTTGCCTGAACGGCCAAGGCCAAGAACGGCAATGGTCAGATTTTCAACGCCCTGAACAGGGATCATTCTTGCTGCCTTCTGCAAATGCAGGCCGGGACTTTCCCGTCGCCGGCCTGGCTCTCGAACCCGTGGCGCGCCAACCCGCGACCCCGGGATATCTGGATGAAGAAGAAACCGTCAGCGAAGTTTTAGGGTGGCCAGCCCAATCAGCGCAAGGACCAATGCGATGATCCAGAACCTGATCACGATCTGCGCCTCGCCCCAGCCTTTCTTCTCGAAATGGTGGTGGATCGGGGCCATCAGGAAGACCCGTTTGCCGGTGCGCTTGAAATACAGCACCTGAATGATGACGCTGAGCGCCTCGACGACGAAAAGGCCGCCGACAATGGCCAGAACGATTTCGTGCTTGGTGACGACGGCAATCGCGCCAAGTGCGCCGCCCAGCGCAAGCGAGCCGGTATCGCCCATGAAAACGGCAGCCGGAGGCGCATTATACCACAGGAAACCCAACCCGCCGCCAATCAGCGCCGCCACGAAGATCAGGATCTCGCCCGTGCCAGGAACGCGGTGGACCCCCAGATATTCCGTGAAATCCGCCCTGCCGACGGTATAGGCGATAACTCCAAGCGTGCCGGCAGCAATCATCACCGGCATGATGGCCAGACCGTCCAGACCGTCCGTCAGGTTCACCGCATTGGCTGCGCCGACGATCACGATCATGGCGAAGGGGACGAAGAACACGCCCAGATTGATCAATACATTCTTGAAGACGGGCAAGGCCAGTTGCCCAGTCAGTTCCGCGGGGTGCAGCCACATTGCCCAGGCGCTTGCGATAAAGGCCAGCGCCAGCCCCAGCGCCATCCGCAGCCGGCCCGAGACCCCTTTGGTGTTGTGCTTGCTGACTTTGGCGTAATCATCGGCGAACCCGATCGCCGCATATCCCGCCGTCACCAGCAGCACGATCCAGACATAGCCGTTGTCCAGCCGAGCCCATAGCAGTGTCGAGACGAACAGCGCCGACAGGATCAGGATACCGCCCATGGTCGGGGTGCCGGCCTTGACCAGATGGCCCTCGGGTCCGTCATCGCGGATCGGCTGACCTTTCTTCTGCATCTTCCGCAGATAGCTGATCAACGGACTGCCGAAAATGAAGCCGAAAATCAGCGCGGTAAAAAATGCGGCGCCTGCGCGGAATGTGATATATCGGAACAGATTGAAGAGGTCGCCCCCTTCGGAAAATGTGCTCAGCCAATAGAGCATCTCTTACCCCTCGTCCTGTGGCGCAGGCATTTGCCCTGATTGCCGGAGGGCGTCAACCACTGCCGACACTTTCGAGGATTTCGATCCCTTGACCAGCACGATATCGCCGGGCGCGACCAGTTCAGCAGCACGCGCCGCCAGTTCTGCCGCATTCCCGGCCCAGATGCCGCGTTTCCCGGTGGGCAGGGCATCGTACAGGTTCCGCATCAGCGCGCCTGCCGCATGAACCAGATCGACAGAACCCATCGCGGGATCGTCGGCAACGGCCCGATGCAATTCGACCTCGTCCGGGCCAAGTTCCAGCATGTCGCCAAGGATCGCCACCCGCCGACCGCCTTGCAATCCCGCCAGCATCGCAAGCCCCGCGCTTAGCGACGTAGGATTGGCGTTGAATGCATCATCGATCAGGCGGATATCGCCCAGCTGTTCGACCGCGCCGCGCCCTTTTGGCGGCAGCCAGTCTCCGATCCGGCGGGCTGCTTCGCGGAGATCCGCCCCCGCCGCGGCCAATGCGGCAAGTACGCCCACGGCATTCAGCGCGAAATGCGCACCGGTCGTCAGCAGCGTGAATTCAATCACCTCCCCGGCAATCTTCGCGCGGCATTTCAGGCTGTCGCCCTCAGAGCTGACCTGTATCAGCCGCGCCATGCCGTCGCGGCCGAAGCCCATGACGATGGCTCCGGCAGCATCGGCGCAATCGCGCAGGATCTGCGTGACCGGAAGGTCTTCGGGAATGATTGCCGTGCCGACCGCCGTCAGCCCTTCAAAAATCGCGCCCTTCTCTTGCGCGATCCCCTCGATGGCGCCGAATGCCTCCAGATGCGCCGCCGCAACCGTGGTGATCATCGCGACATGCGCGCGGGCCATGCGGGACAAGGGGGCGATTTCGCCCGGGCGATTCATCCCGATCTCGATAACCGCGAAATCCGTGTCGCGCGGCATCCGCGCCAGGGTGAGCGGAACACCCCAGTGATTGTTATAGCTGGCCTCCGCCGCATGAATCCTGCCCTGTCCAGTCAGTGCGGCGCGGGCCATGTCCTTGGTCGAGGTCTTGCCGACCGACCCGGTAATGGCAATGACCTTGCCATGCATGCGCGCCCTGCCAGCCCGCCCAAGTTTCTCAAGCGCAGGCAGCACCTCGGGAACGATCAGCAACGGAGCGTTATGCGGCACATCATCGGGAATGCGGCTGACCATGGCGGCCGAGGCACCCTTTTCCAGCGCCTGCGCCACGAAATCATGACCGTCCCGGATATCGGTCAGCGCCACGAACAGATCGCCGGGCCGGAGCGTACGGGTGTCTATCGAGACGCCGGTCGCCGCCCAATCGCCCTGCGCCCTTCCCCCGGTCGCGGCAGAGGCATCGGCTGCAGTCCAGAGACTCATATCCGGCCATCCAGTGCCGCGACGGCGACCGAGGCCTGCTCGGCATCGTCGAACGGATAGACGTCCTGACCGACGATCTGTCCCGTTTCATGTCCCTTGCCCGCAATCAGCAGCGCATCGCCCGGCTGCAACGCATCGACGCCACGCAGGATTGCCTCGGCCCGGTCGCCGACCTCGGTGGCCTCGGGACCGGCGGCCGCCATGATCGCAGCGCGGATCGAGGCCGGATCCTCGCTGCGGGGATTGTCATCGGTCACGATCACCACATCGGCATATCGGCGCGCGGCTTCTCCCATCAGCGGGCGCTTGCCGCGGTCGCGGTCGCCACCCGCGCCGAAGACCACGACGATCCGGCCCATCACATGCGGGCGCAGCGATTGCAGCGCAGCGATCAGGGCACCGGGTTTATGCGCGTAATCGACAAAGACCGCCGCGCCGTTTTCCCGCAACGCAGCCAGTTGCATCCGTCCCCGGACGGTCCGCAAATCCGGCATCGCGGCGATGATCTCTTCGGCGCTGTCGCCCGAGGCGAGGGCAAGGCCCATGGCAGCCAGAACATTCTCGGCCTGAAAGCCGCCGATCAGTGGCAAGCGCACCATATGGGCCTGCCCCATCACCGAAAACCGCAGATCCTGCCCGGTCGCATCGTAACGCTGGCCAAGGATGCGCAGCAATGCCTCTTCGTTTTGCCCGATGGTGGTCAGGGCCAGTCCGCGATCCCTGGCAATATCGACCATGCGCCGGCCATGTTCCGAATCGATATTGATGACAGCGGATTCTCCATCTTCCAGTAGGTGATTGAAAAGCAGCGCCTTGGCCGCGAAATATTCCTCGAAACCGGCATGATAATCCAGATGGTCCTGGGTGAAGTTCGTGAACGCTCCGGCCTCGACCCGCACACCGTCCAACCGCCGCTGATCCAGACCGTGGCTGGATGCCTCCATGGCCGCATGGCTCACGCCGGCATGCGCCGCCTCGGACAGGACACGATGCAGGGTGACGGGTTCAGGCGTGGTATGGGCCAGTCTCGCGTGATAATCGCCTTCGACCCCCATGGTTCCAAGACTGATCGCCTGATGGCCCAATGCCTGCCAGATCTGGCGGGTAAATGTCGCGACGCTGGTCTTGCCCGAAGTGCCTGTGACCGCCACGACATGTTCGGGCTGCGCCTCGAACCAAAGCGCGGCGGCGCCGGCCAGCGCGGCGCGGGGATCCTCGGCCACGATCACTGCGCCATCCCAGCCGCGGAACGCATCGGCGGCCATCTCGGCGCCCTTGCGATCGGTCAGTACGGCGCTGGCCTCCATGCGGAGGGCATAGGGGATGAATTCCGCGCCATGCATGGCCGAACCCGGCAGGGCGGCAAAGAGATGCCCCGGCTTGACCGTCCGGCTATCCACCGAAAGCCCCGAGATAACGGGATCGCGCCCGTCTCTGCCCCGCAATCCCAGTTGCGACAGTTTCTTCGAGACCTGGCCCACCGCTTCACCCGTCATTCGTTCGACACGACCTTTACCGCATCCTCTGAACCAGGTTCAACATGCGTGGCGATCCGGGGTGTGATCTGCGGCAGCTTTTCGTCGGTCACAGCTTCCAAACCCAATAGCGGCGCAAGCCGGCGAACCAGTTCCGCAGCGACCGGAACGGCTGTCATACCCGCGGTACGGCTTTCGCCCCCTCCGCCCACCGAGACCGAAGGTTCATCCAGCGAGACGACCAGTGAATATTTGGGCTTGCTCGCCGGAAAAACCGAGGCAAATGTGGCCACCACCTTGTTATCGTAATAGCCGCCGCTCGGACGCGGCTTGTCGGCGGTGCCGGTCTTGCCCGCGATTTCATAACCCTCGACCTCGGCGCGGCTTGCGGTACCCCTTGTCACCACCTGCCGCAGCATGCTGACGGCCATATCCGCCGCACGGGTGGACATGACCTGCTCACCCGTCGGGCGCTTGCGGCCATGCACGAGCGTGGGCGCGACCCGCTTGCCGCCATTAGCAATCGTGGCATAGGCCGAGGCCAGATGCAGCGGACTTGCCGCGAGCCCATGCCCAAAGGCAACCGTCGCCGAGGTCACGGCGGGCCAGCGCGGAGGCACCAGCGGCTTGCCGGTCGGCGCTTCAACCATTTCGATAGGTGTCGCCTGGAAAAAACCCAGATCCTTGAGGAATTCCTTCTGACGATCAACGCCGATCATCTGGGCGATCCGGACCGTGCCGACATTCGATGACTTCACGATCACATCTGTCGCGCTCAGTTGCGGACCGTAATTGTGGAAATCATGGATAAGATACTTGCCGATCTTCATCGGGCTTTTCGAATTGATGCCGCTGTTGGGGTTGATCAGCTGCAAATCAAGCGCCTGCGCCACCGGGAATATCTTGAAGGTCGAGCCAAGCTCGTACTGGCCCTGAACCGCGCGGTTGAACAGCGGACTGTCAGACGGATCGCCCTTCAGCAACGGGCGAGGCCGGTCGTTGGGATCGAAATCCGGCAGGCTCGCCATCGCGACGACCTCTCCGGTATCCACCTCCATCAATACGGCGGTCGCGCCCTTCGCGTTCATCAGCTTCATGCCGGAATCAAGAACGCGCTCCATTGCGGACTGCACTGTCAGATCGATGGAAAGCGCAAGCGGCGCGCCGTGATTGGCCGGATCGCGCAGCCATCCGTCAAAGGCCTTTTCGACGCCCGCGATGCCAATCACCTCGGCATTGCTGACGCCTTCCGCCCCGAAGCCCGAGCCGCCAAGGATATGGCTCGCGATACGACCATTCGGATAAATCCGCATTTCGCGCGGACCGAACAGCAGCCCGGGCTCGCCGATATCGTGAACCGCTTGCATCTGCTCGGGGCTAATCTTGCGCTTGATCCACATGAATTTGCGGTCGCTGGTGAAATCCTTTTTCAGATCGGCAAGTTCGAGATCCGGAAAGATTTTCGCCAGCCCTTCAGCCGCTGCAACCGGATCGACCATCTGGTACGGATGCGCGTAAAGCGAATAGGTCAGCATGTTCATCGCCAGCACACGACCATTCCGGTCGGTGATATCGGAACGCTGCGAAATGATCTGCGCGCTCATCACCTGCGAAAGCGGCTCGCTGGGTTCACTTGACGCAAGAACGCCCATGCGCAGGCCGACAGTCGTGAAAGCCAGCACGAAACAGGCGGCCATCAGGAACAGCCGCCCTTCGGCACGGCGCCTCGCCTTGTCTTGAATCTCTTCATGCCGCCGGCGACGGTTTTCCGCCTCTATCTCATCGGGATTCTCACCACGTTCACGGGCACGGAGAATACGGGCCAAAGGGCGCAGGGGCGTGCGGATCATGGCTGGTCCTCATTGGTCGCGGCGTCTTCGGCAGGTTCCGCGGGCGGTTTGGGATAATCGACATTGTCGAGATCGACGAACTGACCGGATTCGATCGGCACCAGTTGCAGCCGCTCGAAATTCAGATCCACCAGTTCGCGCAGGCGTGACGGACGGTTGAGATAGGCCCATTCGGCCCGCAGGATGCCAAGTTCCTCGCGCAGGCCGGCGATGTCCCGCTGAATATCGCTCATTTCGCTCATTGCGGCCTGGGTGCGGTAATTTTCCCGATAGGCCCAGAACGCCAGTCCCATCACGATCAGGATGCATGTCAGATAAACAATCGACTTCATCTTGCGCCCTTTCTGCCGGGAAGGCGCGGCATTGCCAGCATGCCTTCATCCAGCTCCGCCACAGGCGCGTCGGTGCGGATTGCCACGCGCAAAAGTGCCGAACGCGCACGGGCATTCGCCTCGCTTTCATCCGCGTCAGGGCCTATCGCGCGGCGGAAAGGCAACGTGAACGCGGCGGGCGCGGTTTCGGTCGCCGGGGCGTATCGACTGCCGCCACCGGCGCTGTTCGAACGTGCCTGCATGAACCGCTTGACGATCCGGTCTTCAAGCGAATGAAAGCTGACCACCGCAAGCTTCCCGCCCGCCTGCAAGGCGCGTTCGGCAGCGGAAAGACCGTTCACGAGTTGACGGAACTCGTCATTGACCCAGATGCGAATGGCCTGGAAACTGCGGGTCGCCGGATGGCTTTGCCCGGGTTTGGGACGGGGCAGACAAGAAGCCACGATTTCGGCAAGCTGAATCGTACGGGTCAGGGGACGAGCCGCGACAATGGCCCGCGCGATCCGACGGGACGCGCGTTCTTCGCCATAATGATACAGGACATCGGCGATCACCGATTCCTCGGCCTCGTTCAGCAGATCGGCAGCCGAGGGCCCCTCTTGTCCCATCCGCATATCCAGCGGACCGTCGCGCAGAAAGGAAAAACCGCGCCCGGCCTGATCAAGCTGCATGGAACTGACGCCGAGATCCAGCACCACGCCGTCAAGCGGCCCACCTGCCAACCGGTCCAGATCGGCAAATTCGCCCTCGATAAGCTTAAGCCGGTCGCCATATTGCCCGGCCCAGTCTTGGGCCATGTCGAAAACCGCCGGATCCCGGTCGATCCCGATCACCTGCGCGGCCCCGGCATCAAGCAGCCCGCGCGTATAACCGCCCGCGCCGAAAGTACCGTCAACCCAGACCCCGGAAACAGGAGAAACCGCTTCGAGAAGCGGTTTCAGCAAAACGGGAATATGCGGTGCATCCATCGCCTATCCCTCGCCCTCATCCACTTCGCTAAGGAATTGTCGCGGATCGAAGCCCGGGCCTTTCGACGCAGTGAACTCTTCGAGCTCCTCGATGTCTTTCGGAGGTGAATCCGGATGATAGACCTTGACGTAATCCCCGTGCGAGGCGAACACGGCCTCGGTCCCATCGGTCAGCCCCAGCTTTTCCCGCAGGCGCAACGGTAAAACCAGCCGCCCATCGCGATCGATCTCGAGATCTGTCGATTGACCATTCATCAATTGCTCAAGCCAGCGGCGCTCTTTGCTGCCGCGCGTCAGCCGGTCGATCTGTTCATCGATCTCATCGGCAGCTTCAATCGTATAAAGCTCCAGCCAGTTCCACTGATCCGGACCGTAAACCGCAACGATCTGGGTGCGGCCGGTATTCGAAGAAGCAAAAGTGGGATCGCCGGCGTCGAAAACACGCCGCATCTTGGCCGGGATCGACATCCGACCCTTGCCATCCAGCTTGACGCTTTCGGTGCCTCTGAACTTGCGCGCCACCTGTCGACCGCCCTCACTGTCCTGCTCTTTCGCCCGCCCGAAAGAGAAAGGCGGACCGGGCCGCTGCCACTGCCCGATCCGCCACCCTCGTTCCCAATTGCTGGGCCCCTTGCGGGGTGGCCGTCCTGTCACGCGTCACCTTGGGGGATGGTGCTGCTCACACGCATGGACGGCTCGGTTTAGAAAACGGGTGCCTGTATGAAGCCTGCTTCGCCTTCGTGGGATCTTGCTGTCCCTTTCACTGCCCGTCTCCGTGATTAAGTTGTGACATGGGATTTCATGGGAAGCAACGGAATTTTACCTCGGAACAGCGTTTTTTATTTGAACTATCGCGTTTATATTCCAGAAAATATGGAAGAAATTGGCCAGATATGTCAACAGTTCGTATGCAGAGCAAAGTTAACCACCACATATAGAGAATATGAATGTGTGGCACAAAATCCCGTATCACGGGCCAGCCGTCGGACAATCCACTCTGAAATCCTGCGATTCACGCCAAGATTCCCGTTCATCACAGCGAATCACAGAACCGGGAGCGCGATTCGCCCCCCCGATTCCATGAATTCCCATCATTCCCGGAATTTCCCAAATACAGCATTTGCGTGGCCGGTCCCGACCTGCCGCGTGGCTGAAAGCCCTGTCATGAAACATGCGCCGCCCGGAAAACCGGGCCGCTAACAGCAGCAAATGCCCGAATCAGGCCATACCGCCCTTTACAAGCCGGTCGGCAAGCTGGGCATAGGCCCGGGCCGTCGGCCCGTCATCCAAAGCCACCGGCCGCCCGGAATCTCCGCCCAGCCGGACATCCAGCTCAAGCGGCAACTGCCCGAGGAAGGGCAATCCTAGCTCCTTCGCCTCGACCTCCACGCCGCCGTGACCGAACAGATGCGCCTCGTGCCCGCAATTGGGGCAGACATAAGTCGACATGTTTTCAATGAGCCCCAGAACCGGAGCCTTCAGCTTGCGGAACATGTCGATGGCCCGGCGCGCATCCAGCAACGCGACATCCTGCGGGGTCGAGACGATCAGCGCTCCGGTGACCGCGGCTTTCTGGCAGAGACTGAGCTGCACATCGCCGGTCCCCGGCGGCAAGTCGATCAACAGCACATCCAACTCGCCCCAATTGACCTGCTGAAGCAATTGCTGCATCGCCCCCATCAGCATGGGACCGCGCCAGACCACGGCTTCGCCCTCCTTGAGCATCAGCCCGATCGACATCACCGTGACACCATGCGCATGCAGCGGCTCGATCCGCTGGCCGTCGGGGCTAGCCGGCCGTCCGCTCACCCCCATCATCCGCGGTTGCGACGGACCATATATATCGGCGTCAAGCAATCCCACCTTACGCCCCGCGCGGGCAAGCGCCACCGCCAGGTTAGAGGTCACGGTGGATTTGCCGACCCCGCCCTTGCCCGACCCTATCGCGATGATGTTGCGCACACCGGGAATCGGTTGCGGTCCGGCCTGCGCCGTCGGATGCCCACCAATCTTCAGTGACGGCGCGCCGCCACCCGCTGGCGCCGCCTGACGAGAAGCCGGGGCGGTCATGACGATATCCACGCGATCCACAGCAGGCAGGGCCATCAGCCGGCGCCTTGCCTCATCTTCCACGCCCGCCAGTTCGCGGGCCATCGCGGCATCCCGGACTTCCAGCACGAATCGGACATGCCCACCTTCGATGGTCAAAGCCCGGACAAGATCAGCCTGCCCCAGCGTTTTCCCGCCGGGCAAGCGGATTTCAGAGATTTCCCCAAGGACAACTTCGCGATCAACGGACATGTTTTCGGCCTCGCAATTGAATTGCGTTGCAGCATGGTCCAAATGAAACCTCACGGCAACCGCTGGATCGGATAACTGTCAAACCTATGGCTCAGCAGTAATTTCGCGGATGCAGCATTAACGCTAACAGATTTATGACAGAGGTTTTTAATCACATTTTCATTACGTTATTTTCCACAAGAACGCTCAAGCCATGCGCCCGCTGCATAGCAGCATTGGCAAAAGAATGGATTGTGCAACTGCAGCATAAGGTCCATCTTTCAATCAACCGAAGCGCAGAACCAATCCGGGTACTGACGTAGGACGTGACGAAGAAAGGAAGACATCATGACTGTTATCGCTCAGACCCAACAAGCCGTCGAAACGACCGGCCTGCGTGGCCGCCTGCTGAATGCGATACAGCGGATGCAGGAAAACCGCGCGCGCCGCGCAATCTATCACCAGACGCTGCGTGAACTCAACGCGTTGACCGCCCGCGATCTTGCGGATCTGGGTATCAGCCGTTCGATGATCACCCGTCTGGCCCACGAAGCGGCATATAGCGACGGCAAATAAGAATTCGCTTTCCCGGCCCTCTCCTCCTCCCAATGGGTCGGGATATGGCGGCGCCCTCCTCTCCTCCTCCCCGGAGGGCGCCGCCCAAAGAACGCTCCGCAGCCCTCTCCTCCTCCCATGGGCTTTCGGATGCAGGCGGCGGCTCCGACCTCCTCCCAGGAGCCGCCGCAAAAAATAGCCGCCCTGAATTGCGGCAAACACATACGACGGGTCTTCTCCTCCCTCCCATCCGTCGTTTGCGGTGATGCCACCCCTCCTCCCGGCAGCCACCGCACCCCATAGCCGCCTTATCTGCGGCAAAAGAATGCGACGGGCGACTCCTCCTCCCTCCCAGCCTGTCGTTTGCGGTGCCGGTCTATCCTCCTCCCGGGCCTTCACCGCACCCCATACGCGGCCCCTCCTCCTCCCTGGGCCAGCGTTGAGGGGGGGGGCCCCCCCCCCCCCCCCCGGGGCGGGCGCCCCCGGCGTAAGGCCCGTTTTTGGAGCCGCGCCCCCCACAGATGAGGGGGGGGTAGGTTTTTTTTTAAGCACTAGAAACCCGCGCACCCA
>NZ_JAUUTZ010000005.1 GCF_030678915.1 Paracoccus wurundjeri
GGGGGGGGGGGGGGGGGGGGGGGGGGGTGGTCTATAAAAAAACACACCCCCGGGGCGGGGGGGGGGTGCCGTGGGTCGGGGGGGGGGGCCCCCCCCCCAACCCCCCCCCCCCCCCCAACCCGACCGATAAACCAAGGGTCCATCAGGAGCCGAGCCTAGTACCTTAAAAATAGCTCCTCGACCCTCATAATTCAAGTTCCGCACGGTGCGACTTTCTGTCCGCATTGGCCGGTGTCTTGTTGCCATCCGCAATGCCGGATCGTTCGGCATCGCCTGAACCAGGCCAGACATGGGAGATCGAGTCATGTCTATCGTAATCGAACTGCCAACGACATTGCGCCCCTTTGCCTCGGGCGAAGCGCAGGTTGCATTGAACGACCACGCCTCGTTCAACGAGGCATTGGGCTCGCTTATCGCCCGCCATCCCCGGTTGAAAAGCCGCCTCGTGACGGGATCGGGAACGGTTTACGATTTCGTCAGCGTTTTCGTGAATGACCGCAGGGTTGGCCCGGACGAGTTTCCGGAAATCACCCTTGATGATGGCGATGTGGTGACTCTTGTTCCTGCCATGGCGGGGGGCTGAGCCATGAACAAGATCGCCCGCGACATCTCCCCCGCCCTCACGGCCGAGGAAACCCGGCGCTATGGACGTCAGCTTGTCCTTGATCAGATCGGCCCCGACGGGCAGGAAAAGCTCAAATCCGCGCATGTGCTGGTGATTGGAAGCGGCGGGCTTGGATCTCCGGTGTTGCTGTATCTTGCGGCGGCTGGCATCGGCCATCTTGGCATTGTCGATTTCGATATCGTGGATATCACCAATCTGCACCGGCAGGTGTTGTTCGGCGATGCCGATCTGGATTGCTCCAAGGCCCGTTCCGCCGCCGCCCGGCTGCAGGCGCAGAACCCGCATCTTGCGGTGACGACACATGAGACCCGGATAGATGCCGGAAATGCAGGGGAATTGATCGCCGGCTATGATGTCGTGGTCGATGCGACCGATAATTTCGCGGCCCGTTACGTCATCAACGACGCCTGCGTCCGCGCCGGTATCCCCAATGTTTCCGCCTCGATATTGCGTTTCGACGCCCAGATCGCGGTGTTCGACCCGGCGCGTGGCGGCCCCTGTTACCGCTGTGTCTTTCCGGCACCGCCGCCTGCCGGTCTTGCCCCCTCCTGTGCCGAGGCCGGTGTCGTGGGTGTTCTACCCGGCATCGCGGGAACGCTTCAGGCGAACGAGGTCATCAAGCTGATCTGCGAAATCGGCACGCCGCTGATCGGACGATTGCTAAGCTTCGACGCGCTGGAAACCCGCTTTCGCAATTTCGAGATCGCGCGGAACCCGGGCTGCATCGCCTGCGGAGCGAAAGCCGATCCGAACCGGCCTTTGGGTCTGGCCGAGGCCGAACCGGCCTGTGCGTTTGAAACGCCTGTTGCCGAAATCAGTGTTGAAAAGCTGGCGGCGGCGATTGCCGAAGGCACGCAGCCATTCCTGCTGGATGTCCGTGGCGCGGCGGAACGCGAGATCGCCCGGATTGCCGGATCGCAGGGGATCGCACTCGACATGCTCGAGGCCGAGGCGGACAGCTTGCCCCGAGACCAGCCAATCCTGTGCATCTGCCACAAAGGCGCGAGATCGTTGAAAGCCGCGCGGGCACTGACGGAACTTGGCTTCACTCAGGTCGCCAGCCTGACCGGCGGCGTAGATGCCTGGGCCGAGCGCATCGACCCGTCGTTGAAACGCTATTGAACCCGAGTCCGGGTGGACGGGCCCCAACACGTGAACCGGCCCCAACCGGGCCCCATCCGAGGACATGTCATGTTTGGCGCAATCAAGAACCGCATTCCGCGCGACGCCGGCGAAAGAAGCCGCGGCGCCACGCGACCGATTGGCACCGCCGATATCCGGTCGGAACCACGGGAACTCCGGGTCGAGGCTCTGGGGTTGCGCAAGACATATACCGGCGGCGCGCGAGAGGTTCATGCTCTGCAGGGGGTCGATCTGCATGTTGCCAAGGGCGAGTTCGTCGGGGTTCTGGGCCCCAACGGTGCGGGCAAGACGACGCTGATCGAATGTCTCGAAGGGATCCGCCGCCCCGATACAGGTACGGTGCGAATTCTTGACGCGGACACTTCTGACGCCGGGAAGATGAAGAAAATCCGGGGGCGCATGGGGATCGCGCTTCAGCATTCGACCCTGCCCCCACGCCTGACCGTGCGCGAGATCCTCACGCTTCAGACCAGGCTTTACGCCAGTCAGGTCAGGGTGGATCGGATGATCGATCTGGTCGGCATCGGCGACAAGGCGGACCAGCGGATCGAACATCTGTCCGGCGGCCAGCAGCAACGGGTGGCCGTCGCCATGGCATTGATGGGCGATCCGGAGCTGATGTTCCTCGACGAGCCGACCTCGCAACTCGACCCCCATGCAAGGCTGGCCCTGTGGGAGCTTCTGTATACCCAACGCGACCGCCGCGATGCATCGGTCGTCATCACCACCCACCAGATGGAGGAAGCGCAGCGCATCTGCGACCGGGTAGTCATCATCGATCACGGGCGGGTCATTGCCGAAGGACAGCCCAAGGAATTGCTGCGGCAGCATTTCACCTCGCGCCGCATGAATTTCATGCTGCCCATCGCTGCCGCTGTTGATCTGCGCGCGCTCAACGCCCGCTCGCAACCGGCAGGAAACGGCATGAAACGCGTCAGCCTGCAAACCGAGCGGCCGGGTGCGACACTGGTGGAACTCGCGCAGGCCTATGGCGACAGCATGATCGATCTGAGCGTCGAGGAACCCACGCTCGAAGAGCTTTTCGTAAAGCTCACCGGAACAGCTTTGCAGGGAGAAACGGCATGACATTCGCACGCATCAAGGCATTGTTCTCGATTCAACTTGCGGAAACCAAGCGCGATTTCGGAGCGGTCTTTCTAAGTCTTATCTTCCCCTTGTTCTTCGTGCTTCTGCTAAGCGGTTCGGTCCTGCTATCGCCTGATTTCAAAGTCGAATTCGGCATCGTCAACGCCGGAACCAACACTGAGGCACGCGAATTCGCGGATCAGCTGGCATCGCAGAACGTGGCGCTTCGCAGTCTGGACGCCGAAGCGGCAAGGGAAGGGCTCGACAACGGCGAACTATCCGCCGTCGTGATCTTTCCCGATGGCTGGGCAGCGAACGGGAACACCCCGCTTCAGCTTGAAACCGGCAAGACCTTCGCGGGCTTTGCGGAAACTGCCATCGATGCGGCGCGCGCCCGGATCGGTCTGTCCGAAGACACGGCGATCGAGGCGCGCACCATCGAGCAGGCGCGGAACGCCGAGTTCAACTTCATCTATCCGGGAATGCTTGCCCTTGCGCTTGTCCAGCTTGGGCTGTTCATGACCGCAACGCCCATTCTCAAGGCGCGCGACCGCGGCACCCTGCGCTATCTGCTGCTGACGCCACTCACCAAACCCGAGATGGTCTTCAGCCAGATCGCCTTCCGCGTCGCCGTGGCGGTGCTGCAAATCGGCATCCTGCTGGCGGTGGGCAGTTTCATTGTCGAACTCAGCCCGCTGCAATGGCTTCAGACCGCAGGCGTCGCCCTGATGGGAGTGATCATGCTGATCTCGCTGGGCTACGCACTTTCCGGCCTAGCCACGAGTACGGAAGCCGGAATGGCAATGGTGATGATCGCCAATTTCACCCTGATGTTCGGCGGCAATATCTTCTGGGATCCTGAAGGCTCCACCGTCCTTATGGTGATCGCCCATATCCTGCCCGTCAGCTATCTGGCCGATGCCTTCCGGCAGATCATTTCCGGCGCGGAAGGATTGTGGCCCCTGTGGCTCGATCTTGCGGCGATCATCGGATGGACCGCTGCGATCCTGCTGGTGGCGACCAGAACATTCTCTTTCGACATGCGTGGCGGAGAACTCAGACCCCAGCATGGCTGATCCGACGCGCAGCCCTTGCCGCGCGCGCGCCTTAACGACCGACCGGGAGATGACCGATGACCGAGACGACCCCAAAAACAGACCATGACTGGATCTTCCTGAAGATCTATCTGGGCGAGGCCGTGGATCGAATGGACTGGATGATCGGCGAGGTCGCCCGCATGGTCCAGCGCGAGGACCGTCAGGATTTGGCCAAGTGGTTCTATCTGCGTTACCTTGACAAGGACGGCATCCATATCCGCTTTCGGGTATTGCCGAAAGATCAGGCGGATGCCGGCCGGATCCGCACGGGTCTGATCGACGGCATCGCCGATCGCCTCAGCCGGATCAATGCGCAGCCGCCAAGCGACTATGCCCCGATGGTCACGATGCCCGGTTTCGAGGAACAGATCGAGCAGGTGACCATCGCCCATAACGACGTGCGCGTCGTGGAAGCGGAATATGAACCCGAACATGACAAGTTCGGCGGCCCGGAAGGCATGCCGGTGGCCGAGACGTTGTTCTGGAAAAGCTCGGTCATCGCCGCACGGATCATCGGCAGCGAGGCCGAGGGCCTGCTGTCTCGCAAAAGCCTGATCCCACGCCTGATGCACGAGGTTTTCGAAGCGTTCCGCCCTGACACCGATGCCGAAACCTTCTGGCGCGAATATTCCTATTACTGGCTTGGCGCACGAACGCCGGCGGCCGAAGACTGGCGGGATCGCTTCCATGACAAAGCGGCGGATCTTGCGGCCGAGGGCATCTCGCCGCTCACCCCACACGGCGCGTCACAACAGGATTTCGCCGCAATCGCCGCGGATTGGCGTTCCGCGCTGGATGTGGCGGCAAGTGGCTATCGCGCGCTGGCGGGCCGTGCCGAGGCTAATTCCGAAGTGCTGACTTTCACATTCGCGCATCTGATGAATAACCGCTTGGGCATCGCCAGCCTTGAAGAATCATATATGGCCGCGCTGTTAGAACAGGCGGGCGTCACCGGGAAGGTCGCGGCATGAACCCGGTTCTCGATCTTGACATCAACTATCTTCGGGCGCGCTACCCGTTCCAGCGCCTGCTGATGCCCCAGGGCGGCATCCTGTCCGGAGCCAGCAAGATGGCCCCGGACCAGGGATCACCGGATATGCATGTGGCCGTGACCGATATCGGCAACATGACCAAGGTCTTCCCGCATATCATCAAACCGGACGGCAATGACGTTCTGGATGAGCCGATGGGCGGCGCCGGCGCCGATCTCGACGAAGAGATGGCATGGCTTCGCGCGGTGATGGAAGGCGCGGAACGTTACGCCAACATGGCCTATGACGAGTCCGATTTCGTTGTCGCCAGCGGCAATGAGATCGGCGAACTGGGCATAGATCTGGATGATATCGCACGCTGTTCGGATGCCGAATATGCCGATCCGGCCTGCCCGTTCAACCCGCCGCAAAAATCCCTGCCGATCCGCTGGACGCGCGGCTGGTCACTGTCGAAGAAATGCGAACGCTGGGTGCCGACGGTGATGACGCATCTTTACACCCGTCCGTCGCGCAACGAACGCTTCTGGCAAGAGATTTCCACCGGAGTCGCCGCGCATACCGATCTTGGCGCAGCGGTGGTTTCGGCGCTTTGCGAGGTGATCGAGCGTGACGCGCTGGCGATCCTGTGGCTCGCGCAGCTTCCTTTGCCCCGGATCGACATCCCGCAGCCCTATCCGCCGGCTCTGGCGGACAATCACCGGATGCTGGATCAAAGCCTTGTGAAACAGATTTTTTTCGATGCGACCAGCGATCTGAAGGTGCCCACGGTCTATTCGCTTCAACTGGTCGAGAACCATCCGAAGCTTTCGCAATATGTCAATTGCGCAACCGGTTTCGATCCGGCCATGCTGGTCGCCAAGACCATCCGCGAAGCCGCGCCTGCGCGTCCGGTTCTGCAACAGCAGTCGAACATGCCGCAGAATGTCGATGACTACCGCGCGCTGTCAGACGGGGCGAATATGCTGGGTCTGCCGGAATGGCGCAAAGCCTTCGATTTTCTGATGAAATCACCTAACAGCATTTCGCTGGCCGATATGCTGGCCCCGGATCTGCCCCGCCCGGTCGATTGCATCGGCTACATCCTGGAACAGCTTGAAGCGCAGGGGATGGAGGCAGTGATCTGCGATCTGACCACCGATGAGCTGCGCGAAATGGGAATCTGGGTCGTCCGTGCGGTCATCCCCGGCCTGATGCCGATGAGTGTCGTTCAGAAAGCCCGTTTTCTTGGAACTCCGCGCCTTTACGACTACCCGCGCAGCGCCGGTTTCAAGGCGATTTCCGAGGCCGATATCAACCCTTTGCCACAGCCGTTTGCATGATGAAAATTCAATATCTCACCCTTGGACCCTTTGGTGCCGCCGTGGCTGAACAGGCCGCATGCGGTGATGCCAATGCGACGCAGCAGGAATTTCCGCGCGAAGCTTTGACCGCGCCCGAGATTCTGGATCCACTTTTCGAGCGGGCCGATTTCGTCGCCGTCGCCGCATGGCGCCCCTATACCGACCTGTTCGTGGCGGCGGAGGAAGCTGCGCGGCGCACAGCAACCCCATGGAGCCATGCCGTGCTGGCCGGAACCCATCTTTCGATCGGCCCGCTGACGCATCCCGGCGCCCCCGGCTGCTATGCCTGCCATATCAAGCGCGCGGGCACCCATCATCGCGCACCGGGGCGCGAGATCGTGCTTGACCGCTTTTACCGCAAGAACCCCGATGCGGGACCCGAGGGCTTTACCGGCCCCATGGTGTCGCTTGCCGCCCATGCGCTTCGCGCGGATGCCGTGGCCGGGCGTGAACACGCCGGGCGGCTTCGCATCGCGAATATCCTGACGGGGGCCGTCACCGTGACACAGGTCCTGCCTGTGCATGGCTGTCCCAGTTGCTTTGCCGACCGGGCGCAGACAGAGCCCGGCGTTCGTTTCGTGCGGGATCTCGTTCCCGCGATTCAGGAAATCCTGCCATGAACCAGATGAACAGCGTAAGTGCCGACACGATCGGCGGCAGCTTTCTCAATGATGCCGAACTGACCTTGCCTCCGCGCCCGCGTCTGCCTCCGGAAATCATGATGATCCCCTATGGCGCGCAGGGGCTGTTGTTCGAGGGTGGCGACGGTAATCAGCTTATCTCGGGCCGGGGGGCGCGCAGCTTTATCCCGCGCCTCGTCGCCGTGCTGGACGGGACGCGGACGCTGGACCAGATCCTGACCGCCTTTCCGGGCATCCCCCAAGCCAAGGTCTTCGGCGCGCTGGCACTGCTTTACAGCCGCGGCCTTCTGGAAGACGGCACCGGCGATGGACCCATTCCCGAAGGCATGACCGAAAGCGCGAAATTCTTCGGACGATATATCGACGCGACGCGCGTGAACGGCAATCGTCACGCGGCGCTGTCTCGATTGGCCGAAACCCATGTCGCATTATGCGGAAACGGTGCCTCTGCACTTGCCGAAGCATTGGAATGCGCAGGCTTTGCCTCGCTCGTGACGCCTGAACATCCTGCTGACATCCCCGACCGGACCGGGCTGCTGATCACGCTTTTCACCGGCGAAGACGATGCCGGGATTCAGGAATGGCTGGATACGGCATGGACGCGGGGCATACAGACGCTGCATGCGCATCTGGGCGCGGACAAGGTCGAGATCGGGCCGCTTTTCATGCCCGGCGCATCGGCCAGCCCCTCCTGTTTCCATCGCCTTCGCACCAGGGCACCACAGGGCAACTGTGCGGATCCGGGCTTCTGGGCCGGAATCGTGGCGCTTTCCGCCCAATCGCTGATCAGCCGCATCGGCCGGGTCGAGCTTTATAACATTTGCCATATCCATGCCGGAGACAGCTATGAAAAGCTGAACCTCGCCCGCCTGCCGGGTTCCGAGGCCGCCGGGCTGGGTCATGTCTCTGCTCCCCGAAGCGATCCGCATAATGTGGTCTGGCGCCTGCATAATGCCGCCAACGGCATGGCGCCGCGCGAACTTCAGGTCCCGCGCGATCACCAGATGCATTACTCGGCCTCGAATATCTCGACCGCGCGGGAACGCCCTGCGCCGCATCATGGCGCGACACCCTTTGCCCTGCCGGATGAGCGTCCGCTGTCGGATCGGACAGGCGATGGCCGGATCGATCTGCCGGTACTGGCGACGATGCTGCGTCATGCGGTGGGATATGATCATGCCGGCCGGCGCATCGCACCCAGTGCGGGGGGGCTTGGCTCGGCGAATCTGTACCTTGTTGCGCGTGACGTTCCCGGCCTGCCGCGTGGCGCGATATGTCATTATTACGCCCCTGACCACCGGCTGGACTATCTTGGCACCGTGACCGACGAGGAACTGTCCGGGGCACTTGGCGCATTGCCGCAGGATCTGCCCAGGGCTCTGCTGATCGGCGCGTCGGATACCGATAAGACCCAGAAGAAATACAATAATTTCGCCTTTCGCTTCGCGCAGCTCGACTGTGGCGTTGCGCGGGCCTATCTGACCGGCATCGCAGGGCATTTCGGGCTGCCCATGCGCGACTATCCCGGTCTGCGGGACCGGTCGATGGCGCTTTTGCTGCGGTTGGGCATTCGCGCGGGGCAGCAGATCGTGGCCTTCGCCGCCGGACTTGGCGATGGCGCGCATCCGGGGCGGCAACTGCTTCCCGCGCTGCGTCCGTTCCAGGCGGTTACGCAGTTGATTGAGCTTTCGGCCCATGACGGTCCGGTCGGCAGCCCGGCGATGATCGTTCCCGATCCCCCGGTCTGGAGCAGGGCGGCGGATCCCGCAACGCTGCTTGCCACGCGCCGCTCGCAACGCGTCTTTGACGGCCTGCCGCTTGCCGCCGATGAAATCGCCATGATCTTCCGCGCGGCGCAGGCAATCTGCGATACCTTGGAAAAGACCGGCGCGCGCCATCTGCGGCTGCGGTTTCGCGCCATCGCGGCAACCGGCGACGGCAGGGCGGATATCGTCCGGCCGGGGCAGGACGGGCCGGAAACCCTGCGAACCGGGATCACGGCTGATGCATTGGCGGAACTGACCATCCAGCCCGGTCTGATCGAGGCACCCTTTGTTTTGCTGGTGACCGGCGATCTGCATCACGCCGTCGATACCGCCGGTGCGCGGGGTTACCGCGACCTGATCGGGCGCGCCGGAGCCGTGGCGGGGCATACGCTGATTGCTGCCTGGGACCGGGGCATTTCCGGTTGCCCCTGGGGGGGCATGTGCGAATCCGGCTGGGGACCGCTGCTGGAGATCGACCGCTACACGGACTGCCCGCTTTTCGGCATCAGCTTCGGACGGACGGGGGCAGGCCATGGCTGACATCGCCCTGGCCCCCGCGCCGCAAACCGTCACCTCGTCCTGCATTTCGCTGACCAAGGGGGTCGCCAAGGTCAAGCGCAGGAACACGACGGTGCTGATTTCGCCCGAGGACGGCAAATCGCTGCGGATATCCAAACCCGCCGAAGCACTGATCCCGTTGTTGGCCGAGGGAACCGACCGCGCGACACTGATGCAGACACTCGCCGAGCGCTATCCCGGCACACCCCGGATCACCCGGCAACTGGACCGCTTCCTGACCCAGCTGCGCGAGGCGGGGCTGTTGGAGACCGATACCCTTGCGCGGCCCGAAAGCCCCAAAAACGGCAGGCAGGTCGCGAAGATCGCGATCTTCGACATGGACCCGCCCGCAAATATGATTGCGCGGGCGATACGGGCGCTGCCTACAGGTTTGGCCTGGGGCATATTGGCTGCCATGCTTGGCGGGGCGATACTGGCGATCATCCTTCTCGCGGTCGGTCCGCGCTTTCCGCATCCATCCGATTTCGTGACCGGATTTCACGTCGCCGGTGCCTTGATCTATGCGCTGGTGGGCGTTCCCTTGCACGAATTCTCCCATGCCGTCGCCTGCCGGCTTGCCGGAGGGAAAGTCGGTCGCGCGGGCATCGTGGCGCATGGCTTCGTTCCGGGCCCTTATGTCGAGACATCGGGTCTCTATCTTGTCCGCAGCCGCTGGCGTCGCTTTGCCGTTCCCGCCGCAGGTCCGGCGGTCGATCTGATCGCTGCGGGAATCGGGGCGGCAATGATCCTGCTGGCCACGGATCCGGCAGGTGCAATCGCCCATATCGGCCAGACACTGATGCTGGTCTCGCTGCTTTTTCTTGTCCTGAACATCAACCCTTTCATGCCCAGTGACGGCAGCCACATGGTCGAGGCGCTGCTGGATGACGAACTGGCCCGCAAATCGGCCCTTCGCTTGCGCGGCTCGCCATTATCCGACCGGCGGGACGTGGCTTTCTACCGGGCCTACGCGTCGGGTTACGTTCAGGGCCTTGTCTGCCTGATGTGGTTTTGGTGGTTCTAGACGTCCCGAGCAATCCCGGAGGAAGCCATGAACATCGATACAAGAACGCTGACATGCCATACCGCCGCCGATGACCGGGCGGGCCATATCGCGCCTTTCGCGGTCTTGCGTGCCGCGACCCTGCCTTTCGATGCGATTCAGGCATTGCGGCTGCCCGAGACAGAACAGCTTCTGGCCAGTATCGCCTTGGCAGAGCAAAAGATGGAAGCAACGCGCGAACAGGTCGAGCGCGTTTTGCACGAACTCGTCCCCGGTCTTGAAAATGACAGGAAGCTGCGCCGCCATGTCGTGAATCTGAAGCGCGACGTTCATAACGGGCGGGGCTCGCGGCTGAAACATCAGGCGTTGATTTCCATCGCGGAACTGATCCACGGCGAAAAGGACCGCAGCGCTTTCGATAGGTGGTGCAGGGCGGCAGAAGATCATGCCAAGGCGGGCATCGTGCTGGAGGAAACGATTGCCCGGGAAACGCAGGATGTGCTTCGCCCGGCCCTGCGCGATGCATTGAAGGTACCGCATTTTGCCCGCGCCGTGGCACTTGCCAGCCCCCGCACGGCGAAATCCGCGGCAAGGGAAAAGAAGCTGCCCAAGACAGCGTGGCCCGACAAGCTGGAACGTTCGCTGCTGGGTTACATTGCGCGCGCCAGCGTCAAGACCAGCCCTTTCTCCAGCTTCATGTCGGTTTCGACCCTTGGCGTCGATGCTATGGCCGCTGTCGCGCCTCCGTCGGCGGCATCGGCGGATTTCGAAAGCTTCGCCACCGTCAATCGCGGGCTGGCCGCGCAGCTTGAACGGTTGTCGCGGGAAAAAGCTGCCCGGTCGGGTTCCGCCATGCCATTGACGGTGAACTCCACCCTGCGCCCGGTTAACAATGGCCGTTTCGTAGCGCTATGCAACGAGGACATTACCATGGCCGGCCGCGGCTGGAGCGAACAGCGCCTGGCCCAGTTCCGTCTCGGCGGGCCCTTGGGACAGGTGCTTGCGCCGGGGCTGTCGGATCACTGGCAAGGCTGGGTGCGACGGCTGACCGGGGCCGGTATCCCCGAACAGGATGCCGACCGCATGATTGCCCTGTTTCTGGCGCGCGGCGTGCTGACCGCTCCGCCCGTATTCGATCTGTTCACCGGCAATCCCCTGCGGGCACTGGCCGATCACTGGCGCGACTGCGAGCTGGCCGAACTTGACGACGCGGCAGAGGAACTTGACGCCCTGATCACGTCTCTGGACGATTTCGGCGCGGCTGAAGGCCAACACCGTCTGTCCTGTATCGCACAGGCCGAGGAATCCGCCGCGAAGCTGCGCGACCGGCTTTCCACGCAGGCCCGCGCGCCAGAGACCCTGACCAACCTGATCACCGAGGATTGCTGGCTGAGCAGCACGGATGGAACGCTTGGCGCGGATCTTATGGGGCCACTAGCCGATCTTGAGGATTTTCTGGCTTCTCAGGTCGCGATCGCCCCCGCCTATAGCGCGCTGGTCAACAGCTTCACCGCAAATTTCGGTGCTGGCGGGACTTGCAACACCGTGATCGAATTTCTGACCGGCGCCGCCCCCCATCTGGTCGATATTCCCGAATTCGGCGCCAGACTGGAAGAAGCCACGCCGGATGCCGCACCCGAAGGCGCCCATATTCCGGTGACCGCGCATTTTCAGATTGCCCGGGGAGGAACCGGCGGAACCGAATTCGTGATGAACCGGGTTTTCGACGGCGCAGGCTGGCTGGCCGCGAGGTTCACGCAATCCGATCATCCGCAGGCGCAGCGGCTTGCCCGGTCGCTTGACGGCTGGCTTGCCATCGTTGCCGAAGGGGCAGAGCCCGTGGATCTGCCGGTGGCGGGGCAGGCATCCGATCTGCAGGCGCATCGCGAAATCACGCATCGCGTCCTTGGCTGGCCCGGAGAGCCATTGACCCTGACCCCGGACCGCATTCTGAACCCGGCCTCGCTGCGGCTTCGCCACGATCCCGCGACCAACTTCCTGTCGCTGACCGATGCCGATGGCCGTGCCGTAAGCCTGCAATATCTTGGCAATACCTTTCCCAACCCGTCCTGGGGCGTCCGCTATGCGCTGTCGATCCTGTCGCGCCCCTTCGTCGTGGCCCGGCCCAGCATCGACGCGCCTTCGCTTGCCTCGGGCGAGCCGGTGCATTTCCGGCCCGCCCGCAGACATGGGCAGGTCGTGCTCAGCCGCGCGGCATGGTGGGTTTCCTCGGCCTATCTGCGCGACTGCTGGCTTGACGGCACCCCGGCGGAACAATTGCTGGCGACCGCCCGCGACATCGAACGGCTGGCCCTTCCCCCGCAATTCTATGCCCAAATCCATGTCCCCATGCAGAACGCATCGCTGCTGGTCAGCCGGGACGTTCTTGATGCCAACAGGAAGCCGATCTGGGTCGATACGCGCAACCCGTTCTGGCTTGCGATGCTGGAACGGCTGACTCGCAAGAGCGATTGGGTGGTGCTGAGCCCGCCCTGCCCCGGCCCCGACACACTTTGGTTCGAGGTGGCCGGCCGGAAGCATGTCACCGAAATTCATCTAGAGATGCTGGTTCGCGCAGGCAAGCGCCGCCAGGGCTCGTTCTGAGAAAGGAACGCAACATGACCGTTCACGATACAGAAATTGCGATTCAGGCCGCGGACCGTCAGGACCGCCCCGCCTTCGTCCAGATCGACCGTGTCTCGAAAACCTATCGCAAGGGCAAACTGGCGGTACCCGTGCTTGACCGGCATTCCATGATCATCGCGCAGGGCGACATGGTTGCGCTGGTCGGCGCGTCGGGGTGCGGCAAGACGACGCTGCTGAACCTGATCGGCGGCGTCGACCGGCCCGACACCGGCGAGATCACGGTTGATAAAACCCGCATCACCTCGTTATCGGATGCCGGGCTGACAGAGTGGCGGGGGCAGAATGTCGGTTTCATCTTCCAGTTCTACAATCTGCTGCCCGCATTGTCGGCGCATGCCAATGTGGAATTGCCCCTGCTGCTCCATGACATCCCGAAAGCGGAACGCCGCGCGCGGGTCGATAACGCACTGAACCTCGTCGGGCTGCAGGATCGTGCCAGCCACCGCCCCGAAGAACTGTCGGGCGGGCAGCAGCAGCGAGTGGCCATCGCAAGGGCGCTGGTTACCGATGCCGATCTGCTGCTGTGCGACGAACCGACCGGCGATCTGGATCAGGATTCGGCGACCCGGATCATGGAACTGCTGAGCATGCTCAACCAGGAATTCGGCAAGACCATCGTGGTCGTGACCCATGATCCGCTGGTTGCCGAATACGCGCACCGCACCGAGCATATGACGCGCCCCGAAACGGCGGCATAGGAGGGCACGACATGCGTTTCCTTTCCCTTATCCTTGCCAATGCGTCGCGCGGCCGCGCAAGGCTTGCCTTCACCCTTGGGTCGGTGGTGGTCGCGTTTCTGTTGCTGGGCCTGATGCTGCCGGTATTGCGGGTTTTCGACAGCCGTGTCGATTTCGCCGATGCGAACCGGCTGATGGTGCTGAACAAGGCATCGATGATGCGCCCCTTGCCGATCAACTACAAGGATCGCATCGCCGAGCTGGACAATGTCGAAGAGGTGGGACATTTCACCTTTTTCGGCGCCGCATATCAAAGCAGCAGCAATCAGATTCCCGCAATCGTGACCGAGCCGGAAAATTTCCCGATCATGGTCGAAGAGGTGGAATTCCGCGACCCGGACGCGCTAAACAACTGGCAGGCCGACCCGTCCAGCATCGCGGTCGGCCGCGATCTGGCGAATAAGCATGGCTGGAAGATCGGCGATCTGGTACCGCTTCATTCCTCGATCTACAACCGGTCAGACGGCAATCCCGTCTGGACCTTCCGGGTCGGTGCGATCTTCGATGGCGCCGCCGAGGATTCGGTGACCGACTCGGTCGTCATCCCCTATGAATATTTCAACAATGAACGCATCAAGGGCGAAGATACGGTCGGGTGGTTCGCCGTTCGCATCGCGGATGCCAACAAGGCCGAGGCCACCGGCAAGGCGATCGACGTTCTATTCGAAAACTCGCCCAATGAAACCGCAACCACGACCGAACGCGCCTTTGCGAAAAGCTTTCTCAACCAGGTCGGTGATTTCAAGACATTGATCGGCGCGACGCTGATCCTGGTGTTCTGGACCCTGATCCTGATCACCGCGAACGCGCAGATGCAATCGATCCGCGAACGTTTCGGAGATTTCGCGGTCATGCGCATCCTTGGCTTCCGCAAGCGCCACATCACCCGGATCATCCTGTCGGAAAGCCTGCTGACGATGTTCTCGGGCGGTGTCATCGGCATGACCATTGCCGGCATCGCGGTGCTGATCGTATCGGCAAAGGCCGAGGCGCTGTTATCGCTTCTCAGCCTTGACTGGCGGGACTGGCTGATCGGTGCCGGCATGATGGCCGCGACCGGAGTCATCGTCGCGACCATTCCGGCGATCCTCGCGGCGCGGCAAAACATCATCGACGGATTGGCGGAGACCCTGTGATGAAAACCCTGACACGCATCAGAACCGCACTTGGCATCTCGCTTCGCGGCATCGGACGACGCTGGTGGGCCTCGCTCAACTCGGTTTTTGGAACGGCGGTCGTCGTGGCCGTGATGGTCGCGATCCTTGCCATCGGCGCAGGATATTCGGAGGCCATGAAAATGGCCGAGGTCGATGACGCCAACATGATCCTGAAAGGCGGGGTCAAATCCGAGATGGAAAGCACGCTGGAAGGCGCGGATGTGCGGCTGATCGAATCCGAACTCGGCAGTGCCGCCGCAAGCGAGGTCTATGTCGTCGCCTCGATCGAGAACAATCGCGGCGATCCCGTGAATCTGGCCCTGCGCGGCATCTCGGAGAATTCCACCGATCTGCGCCCCGGCTGGACCCTGAGCCAGGGCCGTATGCCCGAGGAAGGCCGCCGCGAAATCGTGGTCGGCGCCCGTGCGCAACAGCATTTCGGAGGTATGGAACTTGGTTCCGAACTTCGGCTTGGATCGGCAAGCTGGACTGTCGTCGGCGTATTCGAAACCGGTGGATCGCTGACGGAATCGGAGATCTGGGCGCTGGCGACCCCGGTTCAGGACGCGTTCAACCGGCAGGACAGCTATCAGGTGGTCATCGCTCGCCCACAAGATGGCGAAACCCCGCAGGACATGCAGAACCGCCTGAACCGCGACAGCCGTTTAAGCCTATCGGTCACCAGCCTGGCGGATTATTACGGCGAACAGGCCCGCGCCATGACCCGCTTTGTCACCATCATGGGCTACGGGATCGGTGGCTTGATGGCACTGGGGGCCATCTTCGCCGCAGTGAATACCGGATTGGGCCATATCAAGACCCGCGCCAAGGAAATCGCCACGCTGTCGATCCTTGGCTGGACGGAACGCGCCCTGACCGCCGCATTGACCATCGAAACGGTCCTGATGACCGTGCTGGGCGGGCTGATCGGAGTCGCGGCGGTGCATCTGATCTTTGACGACTGGCTGATCTCGACACTTTTCTTTGCCGAGGACTTCACCCAGATCGTGTTCGACTTCGATGTCACCGCCGGCATTCTCTGGCAGGCAGTGGCAATGGCGGTGATCATCGGCCTGCTGGGCAGTATCGGCCCGGCGATGCAACTGCGACGCCTGCCTGTCGCGCGCATCCTGCTGCAAAGGCGTTGAGGGAGGCGAACCATGACAGAGCTTTTCGGACAAAACTACGCCGCATCCAAGGGATATTTCGAGGGCACGCACCGCACCCGCACGCCCGAGGAAAGCCTTGCCGATTTCACCCGGCACATGCCGGCCATGGGGATCACCCGGATCGGCAACGTGACGGGCCTTGACCGGATCGGCTTCCCGGTCTGCGTCGCGATCCGCCCCAACGCCCGCGCCTTGTCCACCAGTCAGGGCAAAGGGCGCAGCCTCCCCGCCGCCAAGGTTTCGGCATTGATGGAAGCGGTAGAGACATGGCACGGCGAACGCCCAAAAGGCGAAATACGTATCGCCAGCCATGCCGAACTGAAACGCGAAACCGCGATGCCTCCACTTTACGATTTCCCGGTACGCGCGGATGCGGAATTGTCGGAAACCCATCCGCTGCCCTGGATAAATGGCTGGGATCTGATGACGGGGAAACCATCGTGGCTGCCATTGGAAACCGTCTCGAATAATTTCGTCGAAGGCGGGCAGCGCCCGGTTTTCCTGCGCTCGACCAATGGGCTTGCTTCGGGCAATCACATGCTCGAAGCGGTGGTTCATGCGTTGTGCGAAGTGATCGAACGCGACGCCCTTACCATGTCTTCGCTGTCGGGCGGCGGTCTTGCCATCTGCCCGCGCAGCGTCCCGGATCCCGATCTCGCGATGCTGCTGGAGGAACTGGAAGCCAAGGAGGTCGCCGTCTTCCTGACCGACCGGACCGTCGATACCCGGGTGCCGACATTTACCTGCGAATTGATCGACAACCCCGAAAGCCCGATGTGGCGGGCCCTGCCGCAAGTGGATGGGCATGGCGCGCATCTTGACTATAGCGTCGCTCTCAGCCGTGCGGTAACCGAGGCGATACAGGCACGCGCCACAGTGATCTCGGGCAGTCGCGACGATCTGTTCCCACAGGATTACAGGGATGCCACCAGCATCGAGCATCAGTTGCGCCGGATATCCGAGCGCGGAGGCGCCCCGCTCGTCACCGACTGGACCGATGCCGCCGACAGTTTCGAAGCCGATCTCGATATCCTTCTGGAACGACTGCGCGGCGTCGGCGTCCGTCACGTTCTGATCTGCGATCTGAGCCGCGGCGAGTTCGGCATTCCCGTGGTCAAAGTCGTGGTGCCGGGGCTGGAGCCCGTCCGCACCCCATTCTATCGCCCCGGCCCCCGCGCCCGGGCATTCCTGAAGGAGGCCGCATGACAGGCCCGATCGTCATATTCCTTGGACCGACACTTTCCGCCGATGCGGCACGCGCCCGGCTGGACGGGTTATACCTGCCCCCCTGCCGGATGGGGGACGTCTTTCGCGCCGTCGATGCCCATCACCCCCGTGCCATCGGCATCGTCGATGGTTATTTCGAAGCGACCCCGGCAGTCTGGCACAAAGAGATCCTCTATGCGCTCTCGCAGGGTGTTCCGGTTTTCGGGGCCTCCAGCATGGGCGCGCTCAGAGCCGCCGAACTGCATCCTTTCGGGATGGAGGGCGTCGGGTCCATCTTCACCGCATTCGCCAGCGGCGAGATGACCGACGACGACGAGGTCGCGGTGGTTCATGCAAACGATTCTTCGGGCTATGCCGCCGCGTCGGTGCCAATGGTCAATCTGCGGCACGGACTGTCGCTGGCCGCCGCCGCAGATGTCATCGACGCGAAAGAGGAAAGCCGCGTGATCGCCGCTCTGAAAGAGTTGCATTACCCAAGACGCAGTTGGCAGGCGGTGTGGAACGGCGCGGGCGATCTTGCCCCCGACAGGATCGCCGCGCTTCGCGAATTCGTCGAGGCGACGGATTGCGATCTGAAGGCCAAGGACGCCCGTGCAATGCTTGACCGGATCGCCGAATGGGACGCCAATGGCGCAGCCGCGCCGGAAACGCATGGCTTCGATTTCGAACCCACATTGTTCTGGGAAGAACTGATGCGCCTCAATCGGGGTGGCGACAACGCGGTGGATGAGCAGAACCTGCTTGACCATCTGCGCATCGCGGAACCGGCGCGGGACGATATTCTGCGCGACGCTTTGCTGCATCATCTGGTCGAGGAAGCGGCGGCGAGGCTTGAGATCAAGATCCCGGATGATCGCACCGTACTTGCCCGTTTTCGGCGAATACGCGGCCTGACGACACCGGCCTTGCTGAAAGAGTGGATGGCGGAACAGAAAACCGATCAGGCGGCATGTCTTGAATTGGCGCGGCACGAGGCACGTCTGCGCGCATTATTGCAGCGAACCATGCCAAGTCTTTCGTCCGACCTCACCGCAACGCTTCGCCTGCGCGGCGAATATCGCCGGGTGACGCAAAGAGCCGCCCATATCGCAGCCCATCTGTCCTGCAAAGGTATCGCCGATCCCGGGCCCGAGCATGTTGAATCGCTTGCTCCGGTCCTGGCACGCTATCAACGCGATATCGGCGCGATTCATACGGAACTGGAAACCCATGCCGCCGAACTGGGCTTTGGCTCCATGCGCCATTTCCTGAGGACGCTGATCGGCGTCCATCTTGCATCGACATCCGAGGAGGCCGAAGATGGCACATCTACCCGACAGCACGCCTGAACCCTCTCGGCGGGCCGATCACCGAAAGGCCTTTCGCAGCTATTCCGATGACGAGCGCGCGCGTATGCGCAACATCCTGCAGAACATGGGAACAAAAGGCGCGGCATCATCCCCCGCTGTCGGCCCGGCGACCGGCGCGACATCGAAACCGCCGCGCAAGGCGATAATCGCCGGGATTGCAATTCTGCTTGTCGGGGCAGGTGGCATCTGGCTGCTGCGCCCGGATGCGAACGTAATAGCCTCCGACACCCGCACCGCGGGATCGGCGGAACCGGATGCGGCCGCCTCGCAAGAACCTACAGCGGCGGCCTCCCCTGATGTGGCGCCTCAGTCCCCCGGCGCCACGGATTCGGCTTCGGTTGCCGCTGCCGGACCAACGCTGGAAGCCAGCGGCAAGATCGTCGCCAAACGCATGGCGACGGTATCAAGCGATCTGACAGGCCGCGTTACGGAATTGCTCGCCGGGGAAGGAGACGCCGTCGAGAAAGGCCAGCCGGTCGCCCGTCTCGACGATCATGCGGCAAAGGCGCAACTGGCCATCGCCGAAGCCAATGTCATTGCCTCTGAAGACGAATATGCCGTGGTTGCCGCCGAACTGGAGGCAATGTCGGACAATCTGCAGCGCACCACGACTTTGGCGCAGCGCGGGGTGGCGTCGAAAGAGGCGCTTAGCACGCTTGAAGGACAATATGCCGTTCTCGAAGCGCGTGTCGCTGCCAGCAATCGCCAGATCGACGTGCAGCGCCGGCAGCTTGACGCAATGCGCAACGATTTGAACCAGACGCTGATACGTTCGCCCTTCAGCGGGGTGGTGACAGAGATCACCGCCAATATCGGCGAAATCGTGTCGCCGGTTTCACCGGGCGGTTATACCCAGTCCGGCATCGCCACGATCGTCGATCCGCAATCCATCGTCGGAGAGGTGAATGTCAATGAGCAGTTCCTGTCCAAGATCGAGGATGGACAGAAGGTCGAGATGACCGTGCCCGCGTGGCCCGACCGAACCTTTTCGGGCCATGTGTCACTGATAACGCCGATCGTCGATGACAGCACAGCCGCCGTAAAGGTCACTGTCACATTCGATCCTGTGCCGGAAAACATCTATCCCGGCATGCGGCTTGATGTGGCGTTTTTTTCCGATTCCGACCAGCCGGACAGTTGAATGAAACCGTCGGGCTCCGACATCCTGAAAGGAGGAGTTGATGATCATCTCCAGACGTATTTTCTGCGCCCTGCTGACCGCAACGCTGTCACTTGGCCCGATTGGCGGCATCGCCGCCGACACCAAGGCCCAGAACGGCCTTGAGGCAGAGAACAGCTTTGAAACCGACCGCATCGTCGTCAAAAGCGGTCCCAAGGCGGGCTCCGACATCATATTGCTTCCCGGTCTCGCCACACCCGGCGCGGTCTGGGACAATCTGGTCTCGGATCTCGAGGGACGCGCAACGGTGCATGTCGTCGATGTGAAAGGATTCGGCGTCGGCGACGGGGCTGCAAATGCCGAAGGCGGCATGATGGAGGGAGTGCTTGCCGATATCGCGGATTTCATCGATGAGCGCGGACTTGAGAAACCGGCGCTTGTCGGGCACAGCCTTGGCGGAACCCTGGCATTGCAGGCCGGAATCGAGACCCCTGACCTGTACGGGAAATTGATGGTCGTTGACGCCCTGCCCTTCGTGGCCCTGCTGTTCGATCCACAGGCAACGGTGGAAAGCGTCAAGTCTCAGGCCGAGTCCATGCGCGATCAGATGGCTTCCGCGCCCGCAGGAGCCAATGCGAAACAGACCGCCGAGCGTTACGCAATCGACGATGACGCGAAACAGCAGATCGCCGACTGGATCGCCGCATCGGATCCCGCAGCCGTCGCACAGGCTTTTTACGAGGATATGCAAGCCGATTTCAGACCGGAACTGGCCGAAATCGGGCCAGCCGTCACGCTGATCGTACCCGTCCCCCCCGAGGCAGAGGGTCAAAACTTCCCACAACAATACGGAGCGCTTTATTCCGATGTGCCGGAACTGGAAGTGGTGCCTATCGAGGGCGCCCGGCATTTCGTGATGCTTGACCAACCGGAAGAGATGACCGCCGCAGTCGAAAAATTTCTGGGATTGGAAGAATGATGGTCTGAAAAGCCACGCTTTCGGAACTCACCACGGCAGCCCCGGCGTTTTGTAAACGTCAGGGCTGTCTTGTGGTACCGGCTCGGCGACATTGGCGTTTTATATAGCTGCGCCGCGAATGGCGTGAAGATCAGGCGGGCAATATATCGGCAAGGGATGGCTTGGGGCTATTTGGGCTTTCCGGAAGCCGCGCCGATCGCCACCCCAATCGCGATCCCGATTGCAATTCCTACTGCAACATTGCCCATGGCCACCCCGATGGCGACACCCACAGCTATACCGATCGTCATCCACTTAATCATCATCGGCGGCCTTCCATTGCTGCTGCCCAAGTCCTAAAGGATCCGCAGGCACGAAACAATCACGTTGGTTTTGCTGTCACATTTCAGTTTATAAAAAAATTTCACCTCTTTCATCAACTTGCTCTACGGGGCTTGACAGCGACGCTAATTTGTAACATATGTTGTTACATGAAGCGAGACAGCCGCCTTTCCTCCGTCCTTCATGCCCTGTTGCATATGGCAGAACATGACGGCCCGATGACCTCTGAAACGCTTGGGCAGTGCCTTGGCACCAATCCGGTCGTGGTGCGCCGCACCATGGGATTGCTGCGCGATGCGGGTCTGGTGACGGCCGAGCGTGGCCATGCCGGGGGCTGGCGCATCTCTGCCGATCTGGCAACGGTCAGCCTGCGCCGATTGCATGAGGCTCTGGGCGAGCCTGCGATCTTCGCCATCGGCAACCGCAACGAAAACCCGGAATGCCTTGTCGAGCAATCCGTCAATGCCGCGCTGGAAGGCACCTTTGCCGAGGCCGAGACACTGCTGCTGAAGCGCTTCGCCGATGTGACACTAGCCGATCTGGCCAAGGATTTCGCCCGTCGCCATGCGGAAAGGCGGACCGTAAAGGAGTAGAATATGCAGGATGTCATCGTGATCGGGGGCAGCTACGCCGGAATGGCCGCCGCCCTGCAACTGGCGCGTGCGCGCCGCAAGGTACTGATGATCGACGCCGGACAGCGGCGCAACCGTTTCGCAAGCCATTCACACGGTTTTCTGGGACAGGATGGGGCGGAGCCAAACCGTATCTGGGCCGAGGCCCGCCGCCAGCTGGAAGCTTATCCGACGGTCGACTGGGTCGAGGGAACCGCCATCGGCATCGCGGGCCGGCGCGACGATTTCCGGGTTACTCTGGACAACGGCAAGATTGTCCCGGGCCGCCGCATCCTGCTTGCGACCGGGGTCATCGACCAGCTTCCCGATATTCCCGGCATCACAGAGCGATGGGGGCAAACGGTGTTCCATTGCCCCTATTGCCACGGTTACGAGCTCGATCAGGGCCGGATCGGCGTCATCGCCACCGGCCCGATGTCACTGCATCAGGCGCAATTGCTGCCGGAATGGGGGGAAGTCACATTTCTGATGAATGATGCTTTAACCCTTGATCCGGATCAACGTGATGATCTGCGCCGGCGCGGCGTCACCATCGAGGAAACGCCTATCGCGAGGATCACGGGAACGGCAGAGGTGGAACTGCAAGATGGCCGCACAATATCCTTTGCCGGTCTTTTTACCGCGACCCGAACCCAACCCTCTGCTCCGCTGGCCGAGGCCACCGGCTGCACGCTGGTCGAGACGCCGATGGGCAGTCAGATACTGACAGGTGAGTCCAAGGAAACCAGCATTCCCGGCATCTTCGCCTGTGGCGATGTCGCGCAGGCGCCGCATTCCGTCTCACTGGCGGTCGGGGATGGCGCCTGGGCGGGGGCGCAACTGCATCGCTCGCTGGTCTGGCCCGAGGGCTGAATGGACAGGAAACCCGCTTTCACCACCGATCCGGGCCACGTCACCAGCTATGCCCGGCGGGTCGCCCACCATGTGCCGGGATTGCAAGATCTGCATCGCATGGCAGGGCTGCTGCTGGCCGAGCGCGTGCCCGAAAGGGGACGGGTTCTGGTCCTGGGTGCCGGCGGCGGCATGGAACTGCGCGCCTTCGCCCAGGCATATCCGGGCTGGCATTTCGATGGCGTCGATCCGTCGCCCGATATGATCGCGCAGGCACAGGCCATCATCGCAGAGGACAGCGATCGTATCACCTTTCATCAGGGATATATCGAGGACGCTCCCGACGGTCCCTTCGACGGCGCGACCTGCCTTCTGACCCTGCATTTCCTGCCGCGAGCAGAGCGTTTGCGCACATTGCGCGAACTGCATCGCCGCCTTCGCCCCAAAGCGCCCCTGATCGTTGCCCATCACAGCTTTCCGCAGGCGGCGGGGCAGCAGGATCTCTGGCTGCGGCGCAATGCGGCATGGCTGATCTCGGGCGGGATGCCCGAGGCGCGTGCATTGGCAGGTATAACCACGATGAAGGAGCGCCTGCCCGTTCTCACGCCCGGAGAAGACGCGGAACTGCTGAATGCGGCAGGTTTCCTGGATGTTCAGCTGTTCTATGCCGCTTTTACATTCAAGGGATGGGCGGCCTGGGCCTGACAGGCCACAGGCCGCTGTAAGCCAACGGGAAACCGCGTGAACTCTGCTATCCTACAGCGAGAAACCGGATTTTTCACTGGTGGCTCGTGGTTACGAAAAGACGCGGAATCCACTTGCCGCAGGGAATGCCTAGTTGCAGCCTCCTGACGCGCATGACAACCCACCGGCGACCGCGCCGATAAGAGCGCCCTTGGTCCCGGATCCGCCAACCGCATCCGCTACCAGCGCACCTGCGCCCGCGCCGCCTACCGTGCGAACCGCCGCGCTGTTCATTGGACTGTCGTAACCATAGCCTCCGCCGCAAGCGGCCAAGGCTAAAGTAAACGTCAGAATAATAGTGCTTCTTTTCTGCATCCTGATCTGCCTCGATTTTTTAGTTGTTATGAGGCGAAAACTATCCCGGTTCCCGAAAAAAGTGAAGCCCGTTACCAACCTGCCTTCTTTTCGCGCCGGACGTCCCGAGCTGTGGGTTCCGGGCAATCTTCCCCCAAAACAGCGGATATCGTCCGTGATATGGCTGCGATGGCTGCCATCGACTTGATACCTATTCCGAGTTGCGAAAGCTGCCTTCGGCCACACCGCGTTTCCAGTAATTCAGGATATAGCCTCTGGCCGGCCCAGACGAATGGTCGGGCGCCGCAAGGCAGTTGGAAGCCGGCGCGGGAAACAGGTTGCGGCCCAACCGTTCAGCGACGACCATGATCGCAACCCCCGGGAAGCACCAGGACAATCCCAAGCGCCGCGCCTGAACCGATGCCCAGCGCCTCGGGGATGGCCATGCCGGAGATGCACTGGCGCCGTTCCCGCCCCGGCATGCAAGACACCGCAGGCAAGCGTCGCAGGAATCGGACACGGCGCCGGGCGTGCTCCGGCGCGTTAAGCGCCGGAACAGTATCCTGTGCTTCAAAGCGTAGCAGCCTCTTCCAAAGCCTTGAGGCAGGCATCCTCGTCGCCCTCGGCCAGCGCCGCCTGAGCGCGTTCGATAAGCGCGTCGCGATCTGGGGCGGCAGTGTCATCCCCTTCGGCATCGGCGGTTTCGGCGGCAGTAGGCTCACTTTCCTGCTGAGCCTCGGCGTCCTCGCCCGACATCGCCTGATCGGTGGCATCCATGCCTTCCTCGGCAGTGGCAGCGCTATCCGCCGCCGCGTCGGCTTCACCGGATGCTTCCCCACTCGTATCGGAACCATCGGCGCCTTCGGCACTTTCGGCTCCGGCCGTATCCGCCCCTGCGCCATCTTCCGTTTCCAGAGGCGCTAACGAGCCGTCTTTGGCGATACCGTCATCCGGCTCTTCGGCAGACATGTCCGGCTCTTCGCCGCCGGCATCTGTCGACTCTGCCCCGGCCATGGCGGCATCCGCGTCGTCGCCAGCTTCCAGAGCTGCCTGAGAGCCGTCATCGGCGGCACCCTCCTGCTCTGTCATCCCGCTCTCTTCCTCGCCGGTCATTTTGGCAAGCTCGTCGGCGCAATCCGCCTGTGCGGCGACTGCCCCGAATGTGCAAAGAACGCAGCCCGTCATCCATGTGGTGAATTTGTCCATCTTCATCTCCTGTGAAAGACCCGTGCCCTTCTTTGGAACACCGCCGCCAAACAATGATCTGCAGGCTTTGTTCCCGCCGGGATTACCCGACACCCGCAGGCAGCCATTTTGCACGGCGTATTCATTGCCCGCATCCGGCTGCCTGCCGCGCGCCAATGCGCACGGTCCATTTCGCGCCCCGGCGAAAGCTGCTTATTCACCGATTTTCAGGAACATGACCGACGCTTCGCGGTTAGCTGGTTTCGGTATGAAGGAGGATATCATGTCGAACCTCAATCCGATTGCGAAATTCATCTTTGCCTTACCCGTTGCGGGCGGTCTTGCCGCCATCTTGTCGGCGGCGGCCCTTGGCGCGTTCTCGATATTCAGGGATCAGCCGCCATGGATGCCGCTTAACGCCACCTCACATGTTTTGCACGGCCCGGCAGCGGAAGAGGTCATCGACGTCACCTGGAGCCACACCGCGCTTGGTGCGATTATCCATATCGGATCGGCATTTTTCTGGGCCGCCATTGCGATTGCCCTGTTTCGGGCGGTGGGCACCGCAGGCAGGGGCGCCGCGTGGGTGGCAGGCCTTGGCACCGCTGCGCTGGCGGCGGCGGTCGATTACGGACTTATGCCGTCACGCCTTACGCCGGGATGGGAACTGGTTCTGCCAAGCTTCGGTGTCATTGCCGGTTTCGTGGGGCTGGGTGTTGGCATCGCCTTCTCTCTCGACCTGGCGCAGCGACGCCAAGCCGCAACGGCTGCCGGTTCCGGCCAATCCGCGAACAGCATCCCAGAGGGTGCCGCCGCGCCACGGCCCGAACTGGAACGAATGCGCCGCCCCACCCCCACCGAATTGGACCAGCGCCAGCAGCGTATCGATCCTGCCGGACTGGTGACCGCAGATCTGAACTGGCGCGACGACCGGAACCGCAAACAGCCCGGCGGCAGCGCCCGGTCGAAGGAAGAAGGCGATTAGCGCGGCCGGAACCGAAACCTGCCGCTTTGAAACATCCGGGGCTCCCTTCAAAACCCCGGTTTCCCGCTATCTTCCCGGGACAATGCCGGGAAGATACTGGTTTATTCGGGCGGGGATTCATTTTCTGCAGGCGCGTTCGCTTCGCCGGAAATTTCATCCGCCGTGCCGCTTTCCTCGCCGGGCATTATCGGGTCATCCGTCTCATCGTAAAACCACCATATGAAGCCCAATATGACTATGACCACGACGAATATGATACCAAGAACGGGCGCGAGATGACGCCTGGTCTGTTTGCGAGGGTTAGTATCCGGTCCCGACATGAAGACTCCCTTCCTGTTGTTCCGGTGAAATGAATGAATCCCGGTAACCGGCGACCCGCATGTATGTTCCCGGGCCGGCAGAAACCGGTCCGGCTGGCTGACCCGCGCCTCTCGCGTCAACTGTCGGGAACATTTTCGCCTCTGACTGATTGGCCTCTCCTGCAAGCAATGTAAAAGGAGAGCCAAAATGGACCATAGCAATCATGTCAGGCTTCAGCCGGACGAACTGACCGATGTCATGCTGAACGACGCCAAGGTCTATGGACCTGATGACGAGACAATCGGTACCATATCTCATGTCCACGGCACGGGCGAAAATGCCAGGGCAGTAATCGATGTCGGCGGCTTTCTTGGTATCGGCAGCAAACCCGTGCTGGTGGATATGCATGAACTGGATGTCATGCGCGACCAGGCCGGTGAAGTTCATGCCGTTTCGCATTGGACCAAGGACGATCTGAAAGCACTTCCTGAACATCATGACTGACCCGATGCCGGATCGCTTCGGCAGAGTCAGCAGAATCTGCCGAAGCGACTGTTCATATCAACATGACCCCGAAGGTCATTTTCCCTCCAGGGCACCCAGCACGCGCGTTATGAAAAGGCCGAATACTGTGACGGTAATCGCAAGCAACCATTGCCCCAACCCAACTGCAAGGCCAATGGATGCAGCCAGCCACAAGCTTGCCCCGGTTGTCAGTCCTTGTATTTCGCCTCTGGCGAAAACGATGATCCCTGCCGCAAGAAACGCCACGCCTCCGGTTACCGCTTCGATCAGGCGGATCGGATCCATGCGCACATTATCTTTATAATCTACTGATATTAATTCTATTGTCATGATGCAGTAACAGGCGGAAGCAAGGGCGACCAACATGTGGGTTCGCAAACCCGCCGGTCGTTTTCTAAGCTCACGCTCGAAACCGATACAGCCGACGAAGATCACTGCGCCACATATTCGTGTCAGCATAACCGGCCAGGGCAGCGAGGTTTGCAATTGGAATTCGTCTTGCAATATTTCAAAGACCTGCATCACGCTACATCTTTCATCCATCAGAAATAAATCGGCTTTTTCGCCCTAGCCGCCTTTAGGGAAACCTGCTTTTCCGATTATACGACTCGGCGGTCAAAGCTGACGGCATCTGGCCACCGACGCTCCGAAACAGGATGCCGCAAAAATTGTTCCTGCATTAACTTTACCGCCATGGCGGCTGACACTTCTACTGTCACGGCCAGATTGTTCCGGACGGTGGGTCCTGCGGTTGAATGCATCGGAAAACTGAATACGGCTGACTTGAACGACCCCGTTGTCACAATTCCCGAATTGGCGGTTAGCATATATTAAGAAAAATCACCTTTGTGGTTATTTTGCATCTGATGTTTTTGACGTCCCACAAGCACATATTTCATCTAATTGAAAATTATCGGTATTATTTATGGAATTCAAACCTTCCTCCCCATCGGGTAAAATTTTTCCCTGTACTCGCAACTTTCATTCCCGATTCCGGTTTTGGATGAACAATATCGATAACCACCTGATAAACTGGAATAGTCAGAACATATGGAGTGTGCAATGAACAGTCGCGAAAACGATTCTTCTGCGAACTCGCAACTTGATCTTGCCCTGTCCGAACTGATTTTTCAGGCAGAGCAAGCACCAATTCCTGCTCGTCTCCGCGAACTCGCGGAGCGCCTTGATATGGCATTAAGGAAAAATCACGATTCCGAACGGAAATTGAAATGACATCTGTAACGGGACAGTTCCGCACCTGGCAGAAATATACTGCTCTTTATGTAATACGAATATCATCCCGGCACCCGAATGGTGAAAACCAGGGATCAGATAATGTAGCCATCTTCGGCTAGGATCCCGGAATTTGAAGCAACGGGCGTTATAACCATGAACGGGAAATACCGTCGCGCATATCAGTACGCGACTGATCGGCACGGGTTCCCCCTTACAGGATCGTTCCATTACCCTTTGGACTCGAAAACACCGCAGGCGATCATGTCGCCGGCATCACCCGAGGGCTGGGATTCGTAATCGTCTATACCGCTATGCATAATGAAGGCAGAACCGTCACTGTCCATCATCTCATCCACCGTCAAATGAGCAAGAAAGACCTCGTTTTTCAATTGTCCATCCGCGGCGACAGACACATTAGGCATGTCACCGGGATGCGGGCCATCGGAATTCATTACGCCATGCGACTGATCGCCGGCAATATGTCCTCCGGCTGAGCTGAAATCCGCGGCGGAACAGTCACCTGTTTCGTGCAGATGGACCGCATGTTGTCCTTCGGGTATATCGCTCAGCTCCATATTGACGACAGTCATGCCCGAGGGTGTGTCACGTATGACCACCGCGCCCAATTCGTTGCCTTCGATGTCCGAGATTTGCGCAGTTGCTTCGGCGGCGATGGCCGGGGCCGCGGCAAGATTTACGGTCAGGGCGGCAATTGCGATATATTTCATGACGATTTCCTTTCAACGACACGGGCTCTAATATTGCCCGCGTGATTTCCACCGCCAGCAACAGAATCCTTGGCGGGTTGTTCCCGACCGCATGGCAGAATCTTTCCGGAAGCTCAGTCCTCTGCGGTTTGCGCGGCGGCAAATCCATCCGGGTGCTGCACGCCGGAAAGCTTCATCCGGTACGCGCATGTTATGGCATCTTGCTGGCTGCCATTTATGTCCGGCCGGATAGTGATCGGCCGGTTTCCGCCTTGTTTTACTGGTCCGCCGTACCTAGCTTTAATCATCATGGCCATGCGCCTAGACTCATAGTCAGGAGGTCGGATATGCATATTCTGGTAGTCGAAGATGAGTTTCTGCTTGCCCGCAGCTTGTCAGAGGAAATTCGTCGTTTCGGTGATAAAGTCATAGGTCCGTTTGCTGATGTTCAAGAGGCAATGCATCACATTGACTCCGCTCATGCAGCAATACTTGACGTAAAACTTGGTGATCAGACCAGCTTTCCCATCGCCGATGCGCTGACCGACAATAATACGCCATTTCTGTTTCTGGCAGGCTATGGGCGACATAATATACCGTCCCGGTTTGACCGGAATTCCGTCTATGCAAAGCCAGGCCCTGCACAGCCTCTGCTGCGCGAGTTGCATTCCCGATACCACAAACAGGTTCCCGGGCTGGACGAGGTTCAGGACATCGTCCTTGATATGCTGGCATATGCCCGCCTGAAGGCACCAGACAAGCAATCAGCAGAAAGACTGGTAGAACTTGCTATGATGACCGCCATTCAGCAAATCGAAGATGGCAAGGTTGTACCCGACACCCGCAAGTTTCTTGAATATCTGCTTGAACAGGAAGCCAGGGCTTTCGAAGCGCGCTATCTGCAATAAGACAGAATATCTGGAACGGGGTAGACGGGTTCCGCTTCGGGAACTGACCGGCTCTGATATCACTGCCATGCCTGCGTTTCAAAACGGCAGGAACAAATGCGCGGGTCCGCTGTTATCTTGGGCTTGTCGTAAATCCGGGAGGAGCCAAATGCGCCAGGGACGACGCGCAATCAAATGCCAGACAATTCAGCCTGTGGATTTGCAGCGTGGTCATTTTTCATATGAAATACTGCATTACCCTTTGGCCGGGACGATGGCAGATTACATGCGGTCTGCATATAGGCCGGATCAGGTAACGCGTTTCGAAAAGCAAATTACCATGCCGCCGTTGCCCCTCTGCCACGTCCTCGAAGGTTATTGCGAACGCTTCCATGCCTTCGTCCTCGCGGGCACCGGCAGGGGAGTTCCATCCTTATAGAAACAGGCACAGTGCCTCGGTTTTGATGAAGTCAGTTTAGCGATCTCGGTATGTGCCATGATGCACCGGACAACGAACGGGAGCCATTATGTCCATCGACGCGAAACAGAACGAGTTTTCCGAGGATGTTGTAAGCTATATTCCCGCATTGCGGGCCTATGCCTGGGTGTTGACCCGAAAGCAGCAGGATGTGGACGATCTGGTTCAGGAAACGCTGACCAAGGCCATTGCGAACGCGCATCAGTTCCGGATCGGGACCAATCTGCGGGCCTGGCTGATGACCATCATGAGAAATACCTTCTACAATGAAATCGTAAAGAGATCGCGCGAGCGGACCGGTGGCAAGGATTGCGTATCCGGCACGGCTTCTACGCCCGGCACTCAGGAATGGGCGGTACGCGGAAGCGAGACGATGAACGCGATCATGAAGCTGCCCACGCATTATCGCGATACTCTCGTTCTGGTGATCATGATGGGCGAAAGCTATGAAGATGCCGCCCGCATCTGCGGGGTCACCATAGGCACCATCAAAAGCCGCATTCACCGCGCCCGGGCCATGACATTGCAAACATTGGGCGAAACCACATTGGGCGAACCTTGAGATGCAACCCGCGTATCAAAGAACACAATCCCGCCTTTCATCAAAATGGTGCGCTCCACTATCATTTCAGACATCACTGCTTCACTTACACCAGACCGAGAAAGGATGAAGGACGCGAATATGAGCAGGAGAGAGAGAGAGGGGCCGGATAATAAGGACCCGTTGCAAAAGGAACTTTCTGAACGTCGCAAGGAAATTGAGCAGGAACCGATCCCTGAAAGAATTCAGGAGTTGGCTGAACGCTTGCAGCAAGTGCTTGCCAACGTACAGATGCGCAAGAAATGACCGGAACCTGTACGGGTACCGGTGCATGACGTCGTAAGGAACCTGGCCCGTCAATGAACAAGCCACCGCTTAGCGCTTCGCCATGGACCAATCCGGCCCGGCCTGATGTGCTGCATTGGCGGCTTCCACGCTCGCGGTTGTGATCGCTTCGATTTCCGGATCATCGTGGTTCTTGCGGATTTGCCGGAAAACGGCTTTGCGGCCGCTTCGCGGATAGCTGCGAGCGTTGCCTATGGTCTCTGTTCTACCGGCATCCCGACGCCGCGGACCATCGACGCGAACTCATAAATGCTGAATGTCAGGAACATCGCTCCGCCATGCCGGTTTCGACGTGACCGCAACCGGGCCGATACTGCCCGAAACACAGGAGAGCCGACCATGAAAATTTCGGATATCATGTCAACCCATCCGGTCACGATCTCACCCGGGCAAACTCTGGGCGAGGCGGCCACGATCATGCAGCGCATCGACACCGGATTCCTGCCGGTTGGCGAAGATGACCGCCTCGTGGGAATGCTGACCGACCGCGACATCGCGCTGCGCGGTGTCGGCGCGGGCAAGGGACCCGAGGCCACCGTGGGCGAGACGATGACGGAGGATGTCTGCTATTGCTTCGATGACGAAGAAGTCGAAGCGGTGGCGCAAAACATGGGCGAACAGCAGGTTCGCCGTCTGCCCGTGGTCAACCGCGACAAACGGCTTGTCGGCGTGGTCTCGATCGGTGACCTTGCGACCCGGCAGGCTGTACCGGCCGCCGGCGCTGCGCTGGAGGAAATCGCCCAGCCAAGCGATCTGCATCGCTGAGGGGCAAGCGGTGCAGCTCGGGGTCAGGGACAAGCGATGATCCCAAGGGCGCGCCGAAGTTCAGGATACGACCGCCCGCGGGAGATGTTTTCACTCTCGCGAGCGGTACATTGCCACGTTGAACAGGCTCAACCGACATATTCCGGCAAATCTTCCAGCCTGCTTTCCGTCATGGGAACCGCGCATCCCAAGAACCTTTTCTCATCGGCTCCCGGGATGTCGGGATTCCCTAGCGGCATCCGTATCCGCAACCCGAACCGTGATGCGCTCCCTGTGATGCTCCTGCCGTTCAGGCCACCCGTTCCCAGAACCGCAGATCTGCGCAGCGTTCAAGGAACTGCCCGGGCACGCCCGCGCCCATCCGCAGCATGCCCGCGTCCGGCTCGGACGGTAGCCCGGCGGCATCCAGAAGCGGCGCGGCAGCTTCATTGCAAAGAATGAATTTCTTATGCGCATAGGCATCCGCCAGCCAGACGCGCGCCACATGCATACCCGCCAGCGTCCGGGCCCATTGCGGCGAAAGCAGCACCGCGACGGCATCGAACAGAACCGAAGGGCCGCCATCGATACATTCGGCGGCGCCGATATGGGTCCCGTCAGATGTCATCACCCCGCCAATACGCGGAGCAACGATGGCAGGGGTGGCTTTTGCGGCCACAGTTGCCTCCAGCAATTCCTGCACCTCGCCACTATCCACGCCATCGGTCAGCAGGATACCAAGCTTGCGCCCCGCAAAAGACGCAGGACCATTCTCTAGAATGCTGAGCGCGGGCGACGGTGGCAGATCCGCGATCGGCTCCCGGGCGGGCGTCGGCGGTGTGGGCAGCGCCATCCCCAGACCTTCGGCGACCTTATCTGCCAGCGTATCGTCGATATGGCAAAGATGCCCGACCAGCCGTTCGCGAATCTCCGGTCTCTGGACCTTCGACAGCTCGAAGATCAACGCGGCGGCCATATGCTCGCGCTCGGTCGGGGTCTGGCTGACATAGAATTGCCGCGCCTGACTGTAATGATCGGCAAATGTCTCCGAGCGGGTCCGCTGTTTCGCGCCTTTGGCTTCCACGGGCACGCTTTGGAAACCCAACGGCTCTTCGCGCGGACCGCCTTCGGCTTCGGGCCAGGAATTCGGTTCGTAATTCGCGCGGCTCACCGGATTTGTCATCGCCATATGCCCGTCCTGCTGGAAATGATGAAAGGGGCATTTCGGGGCGTTTACCGGCAAATGCGTGAAATTCGGCCCGCCCAACCGTTTGAGCTGAGTATCGAGATAAGAGAAATTTCTGCCCTGCAGCAGCGGATCATCGGTAAAGTCGATCCCCGGCACGATATTTCCGGTGTGAAAGGCGACCTGCTCGGTCTCGGCGAAGAAATTATCAACCATCCGATCAAGCACGAGCCGGCCGACCTTGCGTACCGGCACCTCTTCTTCTGGAATGATCTTGGTGGCATCGAGGATATCGAAAGCAAAGCGGTCAGCGAATGCGTCATCGAAAATCTGCATTCCAAGCTCCCATTCCGGATAATCGCCGGACTGGATGGCGTCCCAAAGGTCCCGGCGGTGAAAATCGGGATCCGCGCCGTTGATCGCCACCGCTTCCGGCCAGGTGACCGATTGCAACCCCTGTCTGGGCTTCCAGTGGAACTTGACGAAACGCGACGCGCCTGCCGCATCGACCAGCCGGAAAGTGTGAACGCCAAAGCCTTCCATGAAACGGAACGATCTTGGAATCGCGCGGTCGGACATGATCCACATGACCATATGCATCGACTCTGGCATCAGCGAGATGAAATCCCAGAAATTGTCATGCGCTGTCTGCGCCTGCGGAAAGGCACGGTCGGGGGCCTCCTTTACCGCGTGAACAAGATCGGGAAACTTGATCGCGTCCTGAATGAAGAAGACGGGAATATTGTTGCCGACAATGTCCCAGTTGCCTTCCCTTGTATAAAGCTTCACCGCGAAACCCCGGACATCACGGGCAAGATCGACCGAGCCCTTGCTGCCCGCGACGGTCGAAAACCGCACGAAGGCCGGAGTCTTCTCGCCGCCACGCTGGAATATATCGGCCGAGGTGAGGTCTGAAAGCGGTTCGTAGGTTTCGAAATAACCATGTGCGCCGTAGCCGCGCGCATGCACGACCCGTTCAGGAATGCGTTCGTGGTCGAAGTGAAAGATCTTCTCGCGGAAATGGAAGTCCTCCATCAGCGTCGGGCCGCGCGCGCCCTGCTTCAAAGAGTTCTGGTCATCGGACACCGGCGCCCCCTGCGAGGTGGTCATGGGCGGCCGCCCGCCCCCGGCTATCTGGTGGATCTCGCCGCCGTCGCGGATGTCGTCACGGATATCCTTGCGCTTGTCCTGGGCCATGGTTCGCTCCTGGGTTGCGATTGCGTCGAGGCAGCCAACCGGCGCTTCTCCAAAATGTTCCCGCACCGCCGATACGCCCACGCCTCTGATACGACAGGCAATGATTGCGGTTCTGGTAATGGCGGGAACACTTTGTCACCTGGCCGGTTCTGGCGCCATGATCCAATCCCGGCCGCCCGAAACGACAGCTTTGGACATTCCCGGTCCTGTACCGACCGAACGCCCCCAGGGTCCGCGATGTATCCGGCAACGGATCCTTGCGTCCGTTCTGCTGCTTGCCGGATGCGAGGGCCCGCAATCCGCGCTGGTTCCTGCTGGGGTGGACGCGCAGGCCCTGCATCTGCTGTTCACAACCATGCTTGGGGGCGCAATCGTCCTGTGGTTGCTGATGAACGGCTTCATTTACTGGTTCAGCCACCGCCATCCGGCTGCCTTTTCCGAAATCGCCGCGCGCTGGCTGATTGTCCTTGGCGGCGTCGTAACGCCTGCGATCATGGTCGGCGCCTTGCTGGTCTGGGGCCTGACGCTCTTGCCCGATCAGCGTATCGCCGGAAACGGGCTGCGCATCCGGGTCCACGGCGAACAATGGTGGTGGCGTGTCGCTTATCAGCCGCCCGGCACTTCCGGCCCGATCATCTCGGCCAATGAGATACGCCTTCCCGCTGGGCGAAGAACCGAGTTCATCCTGACTTCCGACCGGGTGATCCATTCCTTCTGGATCCCTGCGCTGGGCGGCAAGATGGACATGTTTCCGGGCCGCGAGACGCGCATGAGCCTGCAACCCGAAACGCCAGGCCGCTATCGAGGCCAATGCGCCGAATTCTGCGGCGCAAGCCACGCATGGATGGCCTTCGAAGCGGTGGTCATGCCGCCAGAGGAATTCGACGCGTGGTTGAAGGCCGAAGCGAAGGATGCCCGTCCCCCGCAACAGGACAGCGCCCGCAAGGGGCAGCAGATCTTCCGCCGCGAGGGCTGCGGTGCCTGTCACACGCTTCGCGGGACCGAGGCGGTCGCGCAGGTCGGTCCCGATCTGACCCATATCGGAAACCGCCATTCCATCGGCGCCGGGCGGCTTGGCGCCACGCTTGACGATATCGCGCTGTGGGTCCGCCATACCGGCGACCTGAAGCCGGAGGTCCATATGCCCGCCTTCCCGCATCTTGAACCTGCCGAACTGCGTGATCTCGCAAGTTATCTCAAGGGGCTGAAATGATTTTCCGCAAACCGACCCCAATCCGGCGGCCAGCGCCCGAAGGCCCCTATCCGCCAACCAGGGCGATGCTGGACGAACCCGTCCCCGAAAGGCTGCGCGCGGTACAGGCAGCACGATTGCGGAAAGCCTGGGAATCGCCGAAAGGCTGGCGCTACTGGTCGGCGGTGAACAATACCGAAGTCGGCAAATGGTACACGGTCACCGCCTTTTTCTTCATGCTTTGCGCAGGTCTGCTTGCGCTACTCATCCGGCTTCAACTGGCGGTGCCGGAAAATGAGCTGGTCCCGGCGGATCGTTTCAATCAGCTTTTCACCATGCATGGCTCGGCGATGATGTTCCTCTTCGCCGTGCCGATCTTCGAGGCTATTTCCATTCTGCTGCTGCCCGGCTTGCTTGGGGCGCGGGACATACCATTTCCCCGGCTGTCCGCCTTCGGCTATTGGTGCTTCCTGATCGGCGGCGTCTTCGTTCTGGGATCGGTTCTCTTCGACGCCGCGCCCCGCGCGGGCTGGTTCATGTATCCGCCACTCGCCACCGAAGACGAAGGACCGGGAAGCGACATCTGGCTGCTGGGGCTCAGCTTCATCGAGGTCGCATCGATCGCGGCCGCAGTGGAACTGATCGTCGGCGTCCTGAAATGCCGCCCGCCCGGCATGCGGGTCAATCTGATGCCGCTTTACGCGTGGTACGTGCTGGTGGTCGGCGGCATGATCCTTTTCGCTTTCCCGCCGCTTATCGCGGGCGATTTCCTGTTCGAACTGGAACGCAGTTTCGACTGGCCGTTTTTCGATCCCGAACGCGGCGGCGATCCGATGCTGTGGCAGCACCTGTTCTGGATCTTTGGTCACCCAGAGGTCTACATCGTCTTCCTGCCCTCGATCGCCATCGCGGCAATGATCGTGCCAACCGTCGCGCAGCGGCCCATCCTGGGCTATTCCTGGATCGTGCTTTCGGCGGTGGGCACCGGCTTTCTCAGCTTCGGGCTATGGGTGCATCACATGTACACCACCGGGCTGCCCGCCATGTCTCTGGGCTTCTTTTCTGCCGCGTCCGAGGCCGTGGTCATCCCCACCGGTGTGCAGATCTTCGCATTTCTGGCGACGCTTATCGCCGGGCGGATCCGCATGATCCTGCCGATGCTCTGGATCGCCGGAGCGCTTGCGATCTTCACGGCGGGCGGGCTGACGGGCATCATGCTTGCCCTCGCGCCTTTCGACTTTCAGGCGCATGACACCTATTTCATCGTCGCTCATCTGCATTACACGCTTTTCGGAGGCATGGTCCTGCCGGTGATTGCGGGCATCTATTATTTCTATCCCTTCATCACCAAGAAAATGCTGTCCGAGCGGCTGGGCCGCCGGGCTTTCTGGCTCATCTTCATCGGTTTCAACATCACCTTCCTGCCGATGCATTATACCGGGCTCATGGGGATGCCGCGGCGGGTCTTCACCTATCCCGAGGGGCTGGGATGGGAGATCCCGAACCTGATTTCCTCGCTCGGCGCGGCGGTGATCGCTGCGGGCTTCGCGGTGTTCCTGTGGGATTTGATCCGCTCAAAAGGGGATCAGCCGCAGATCGAGCGCAACCCCTGGAACGCCGGAACGCTGGAATGGGCGCATGACGTGCCCGAGGAAAACTGGGGCATGCGCTCTATTCCCCATGTGACGACCCGGTATCCTCTCTGGGACACACCGGGTTTCCTTGATCGCGTGGATACGGGGCGGTTCTATTTGCCAGATGCGCCCGAGGGACGGCGCGAGACGCTGGTGACTTCGGTCATAGACGCCGAACCGGTGCTGGTCCAACGGGTCAATACGCCCACATGGATCACCCATCTTGCCGCGATCTTCGCCGGCGGCGCCTTCATCTTCCCGACCTTTCATCTTTATACTCCTGCCATCGTCTCGGGTCTGCTTGCCGTGGCGGCGATCCTCTGGTGGCTCTGGACCTCCACCGCCTGGCCGCCGGAAGCCGACAGCAAGGATGCGGGCCTTGGCCTGCGCCTGCCGATCTATGTTTCGGGGCCGGATTCGGTCGGCTGGTGGGCGGTCTGGATCACCATGCTGGGCGATGCCACCGCCTTCGCCTCACTCACCTTCGGCTTTTTCTTCTATTGGACGGCACAGCCCGATTTCCCCCCATCCGAGGCGCTGCATGCCGGGGCGGGCACGGTCGGGCTGGCTTGCGCGGGTTTCGCGGCTGGCTGGGCACTGACCGTCGCCGCGCGCCAAATGAACCGCCATGCATGCGTCGGCATGGCCCGTGCCGGGCTTGCCCTCGCGGCGCTTGCGACAGCGGGGGGCATCGCGGCGATGATCGTGGCGGTCCGGCCGCTCGATCCCACCTCTCATGTGTATCCTGCCGTCATCTGGGCGCTCGCGGTGTGGATTTGCGCCCATGCCGCAACAGGGATCATCATGCAGCTTTATTGCCTGGCAGGAAGCCTCTTCGGCAAGCTGACGCCCCGCTATGATGCCGATCTGTGGAACATTTCGCTGTTCTGGCATTTCTTCATGCTCTCGGCACTCGTTGCCTGCGCGCTCATGGGTCCCGCCGCGAGGATGCTATGACCAATCAGGAACACGAACCCCTTCCAGACGAAGAGCGCCGCGAATTTTCCGCGGAGACCGGAAGTCTCTGGCGGCTGACGCTGACGCCGTTGACCTGGGCAATGCATCTCGTGCTCTGCTACGCCACGATTTCACTTGCCTGCGCGCGTCAGCTTTTCCCGGTCGAGGTTGCCCGGCTCGGCCTGATCGGCGCCAGCGTCCTGGCATTGGGTTTCATCTGCTGGCAGGGCTGGCGGGCCGTTCGGCAATGGAATGTGCTGACCACCGGCGTACTGACCCATCCCAACGGCAAGGCCGAGGACAGGCACCGCTTTCTGGGCCACGCCGCTACGCTGATCGCGGTTATTTCCGCCATCGGCACGGTCTACACGACCTTGCCGCTCTTGCTGCTCGAGGGGTGCCGATGACACCCGTCGCATTAGTTCCCGGCCTCGCGCTGCTGGCGATCCTGTGGGGGGTGCCACTGGATCGGTGGCTGCCCGGCTTTCCGGTGCATATGCTGCGCCATATGGGATTGGTTGCCATCGTGGCGCCGCTTCTGGTTCTGGGCCTGCCCGGTCTGGCCCGACGGATCGCCCTGCAACCGCTGATCGCCGCGGCTCTGGAATTCGCCATTGTCTGGGCATGGCACCTGCCAGCCGCGCATGGCTTCGGCCGGATGATACCGGCGGGATTCGTGCTGGAACAGACAAGCTTTCTTGCCGTTGGCCTGCTTGTCTGGGCGGGCTGCCTGCATGGAGGCCCGCCACTTGCGGGCGCCGGCGGGCTGTTGTTGACCTCGATGCATATGACGCTTCTCGGGGCGCTGCTGATCCTTGCCCCGCGCGACCTGTATGCCACGGTTTGCGGCACGGTGCCGGATATCGGGGCACAGCAGATCGGCGGAATGCTGATGCTGGCCATAGGCACGCCGATATATCTGCTGGGCGGGCTGCTTCTGGCAAGCCGCGCCCTTTCAGAGGAACGTTAGATGAAGCGTGTTCTGCTGATATTGCTTGCCTTGGCGCTGCTTGGCGTCGTGACGGCGGTCTCTGTCGTGGGATTGGGGCTTTACAACGTCTCGGCCCGCTCGGGCCACCTGCCCGGCGTCAGTTGGGCGCTTCACACGACCTTCCGCAATTCGGTCAGATTGCGTGCCTCTGCGCCGGACGATATGCCCGACCTGTCGGATCCGGAGCTGATCGCCCTTGGCGCGGGACATTATGCCACCGCATGCGCCCCCTGCCACGCGGAACCGGGCAAACGGCCCACGGCGACCATGCGCGCCATGCAGCCCCAGCCACCGGCGATCCGCGAGGCCGTGACCGATTGGAACCCGGCAGAGCTGCACTGGATCATCGACAACGGCGTAAAAATGAGCGGCATGCCCGGCTGGCCCACCGGAGGGCGTGGCGATGAGGTCTGGGCCGTGGTCGCCTATCTGGAAACCGTGCGGCGGAACGCCTCTCCGCCGCTTCCTACCCCCAAGCGTGACAGGAATGCAGACGCAGCGGAGGCGGGCTATTGCCGAACCTGTCACGGCAGCATCTCTCGTCACGTACCAAGGCTTGATATCCAGCAGCCGGAATATCTGACCAAGGCGCTTCAGGATTATCTGAAGGGTGAACGTCCCAGCGGAATTATGCAGCAGGCTGTCAGCCGGGTTCCGCCCGAGGCCATTCCCGGACTTGCCCGGTATTTCGCAACCGTCCCGCTATCCGGGGCAAAGACAACCGGTGCACCGGTTGCAGGGAAAGAGCTTGCCAGCCGCGGCACTCGCAAGGTGCCGGCCTGCATCGCCTGCCACGGCCCCGGCGCACCGCTTGCACAGCCCCCTGCACCGGCACTGGCCGGGCAGGATCGCGCCTTTCTGGAAACCCAGCTTCGCCTTTGGCGTGACGGGATCCGGCAAGGCTCTGCCAGGATGAGCGCAGCCGCGCGCGCATTGACGGATCATGACATCAGGCTTCTGTCGGAATGGTATGCGTCACTCGAAGCAGGTAGCGGCAACGCGGAATGAAAACCCCACGATCAGCGGCCGCGCTTGCCGGATTTCAGGACCGGCAGCGTCAGCAGCACGAGGATCAACACGACGCTGGGTGCAACAAGCCGCGGAACCTGTGCCCACCAGTTGTCGCCTTTTTCCCAGAACGCCCAGCCCAGGGTGAAAACATAGGTGGCAAGATAGACCCAAAGCGCTAGCATCGATGGCTGACCAAGGAACCACGCGGTGACGCATAGCCCAAGGCCCGCGATCGCGTAATACCAGCTTCCGCCAAGAACGATCAGCCACAGGCCCCCACCCAGCAGGACGAGTCCGAAAACGCCCAGCACAACGGCAAGCGCGATAGTCGCGGTATAACCGCCTGCCGGGCCTCGTTTTCTGACCGGGTCCAGCTTGCCTGTTTGCATTTCAGCACGGGTATCGGTCATGGAAGCCTCCTTCAATTGGCGCAAACCACCCGAAACCGCGTGCAGCAATGGATGTTCCCGGCCGCGAACCTATGGATCGCAAAGGATCTGCGCCGGGGAACAATCATTCACGCCACCGGTTGGTTAACTTCACCGGAATTTGCGTCATGCCGATCAACCCGGCCCCATCCCGATTGGCGATGCCTGCTGGAGCGAAACGATGAAGAAGAATATCTATGTCCTCGGCCTGCTGGACTGGCAGCTTGAAGAACTGAACACGATCCGCGATGCGGAACTTTGCCGTTTCCATTCACTGCTGAGCAATCCCGAGCTGATGGATCACGAGGCTGGTTTCGACGAACTTCTGAAAAGGGCCCGTCGCCAGCTTAATGAAAGCGACAAGCCGGATGCGATCGTTTGCCATTGGGATTTTCCCTCAAGCTGTCTGGCACCGATCCTTGCCTCGGAATACGGGCTTGCCACGCCCTCGCTCGAGGCAGTCTTGCGTTGCGAGCATAAATACTGGGCACGGATCGAGCAGAAGAAAGCGGCGCCGGAAGCTGTGCCGGAATTCGAGGCGCTGGATCCGTTCGACCCCAAGGCGGCGGACAAGCTTGCGCTTGATTTTCCGATCTGGCTGAAACCGGTCAAGGGCTTTGCCTCGCAACTGGGTTTTCGGGTGAATGACCGCGAGGAACTGGACGAGGCGCTGGAAAAAATGCGCGAAGGGATCGGGGATCTGGGTCGGATCTTCGATGAATGCCTGGATCACGTCGCGATGCCCCCCGAGGTGAAAGGCATCGGCGGCAGCCACGCCATCGCCGAAGAAATAATGAACGGTGTTCAGTTCGCACTCGAAGGATATGTGCGCAACCGCAAGGTCACTATCCACGGCGTACTTGACATGATGCTGGGCGAGGAAGGCAAGACCGTGCTGGGCCTGCGCTATCCAGCCGATCTGCCCGACGGTCTCAGGAAACGCGCGGGCGATGTGGGCCGCCGGATCATGGGGCAGGCAGGTTACGACAATGGCTGCTTCAACGTGGAATTCCTTTACGACGAAGATAATGACAAGCTTTGGGTGATCGAGGTCAACACCCGGATCTCGCAAAGCCATTGCGAACTCTTCCGCAAGGTCGATGGCTGTTCGAACCACGAGATCGCCGTAAGCGTCGCACTGGGCGACGAGCCGACATTGCCCGAGCAGAAGGGCGAAGCTAAAACCGCCGCCAAATTCTATCTGACCAAACGCGACGATGCCGAAGTCACGCGCGAACCGGATCCGGGTGAAATCGCTGATCTCGCAAAGGAATTCGGCGTCTTGCTGGAATTCGAGGCGCATCGGGGCGACCGCCTGTCCGACCTGCCAAATCAACCGGTCTATTGCTATAATGTGGGCTACGCATGGCTGGGCGCGGAAAACCCCCGGAAATTGCGTGAACGCTATCAGAAGCTCGTCTCCCGCATCCCCATCGAATTCAGCGACGGACAGCGCCTCAGCGCCGAGCAATAACGGAGGGGTCATGAAGGAAGTGGCGGATTTCCCGCATGCGGTGCAATGCAAAGAACATATCTGGATAGAACTTCCCCACGGGCGGCGTCTGGCTGCCCGGATGTGGATGCCGGTAGAGGCAGAGGCAAATCCCGTCCCCGCGATCCTTGAATATCTGCCCTACCGCAAGCGCGATCTGACGCGCGCGCGCGATCAGATCAACCATCCCTATCTGGCGGGCCATGGCTATGCCTGTCTGCGGGTGGACATTATCGGCAGCGGCGAATCCGACGGTGTGCTTGTGGACGAATATACCGAAGAGGAACTGGCCGATGGCGTGGCGGTGATAGACTGGCTGGCCGCTCAGCCCTGGTGCGATGGCAATGTGGGCATGATGGGCATCTCCTGGGGCGGGTTCAACGCGTTGCAAATCGCGGCCCGGCAGCCCCGACCGCTGAAGGCCATCGTATCCTGCTGCGCCTCGGACAATCTTTATCAGGACAACATGCATTACAGCGGCGGCTGTCTGCTGGGCGATCAGCTTTCCGAAGCAACCGTCATGTTCGCCCATACCAGCCAGCCACCAGACCCCGAGATCGTCGGCGAACGCTGGCGCGGCATGTGGCTGGAACGGCTTGAGCAAAGCGGCCTCTGGATCAGGAACTGGCTCGAACATCAGCGGCGCGACGCCTATTGGTCTGCTCATTCCATCAGCGAGGATTACTCGGCGATCACCTGCCCGGTCCTTGCGGTCGGCGGCTGGTCCGACGGTTATACCAACGCCATCTTCCGCCTGATCGAGCATCTCGACGTGCCGTGCCGGGCATTGATCGGTCCCTGGAGCCACCGCTACGCCCATCTGGGCGTGCCGGGACCCGCGACCGGCTTCCTGCAGGAAGTATTGCGCTGGTTCGGCCACTGGCTGAAAGGCGAAGACACCGGCGCCGACGAATTCTCGGAACTCCGCGTCTGGATGCAGGATCCGGTGCCGCCCAGCACCTCCTACGAGGATCGTCCCGGCCGGTGGGTACGTGAGCCGCGCTGGCCTGCGGACAGTATCACGCCGCGCGAATTCCGTTTCGGCTACCGTCGCCTGTATGAAGGGAAAACCGGCACTCCGGCGCCCGATGAAACGCTGACATCGCCGCTTTCCGTCGGTCTTTTCGCAGGCAAGTGGTGTTCTTATGCCGCCCTGCCCGACCTGCCGCATGACCAGCGTGAAGAGGACGGCGGCTGTCTTGTCTATGATACTTTCGCGCTGGATGAGGATCTCGAAATTCTTGGCGCGCCCGCAGCCGAACTTGAACTCGCCGCCGACCGGCCGGTTGCACAGGTGGCACTGAGGCTTTCCGATATTCTGCCGGATGGCCGCGCCACGCGGATCAGTTACGGCGTGCTGAACCTTACCCATCGGGATGGCGATGAGGTGCCGCAACCTCTGAAGCCTGGCCGCTTCTATCGGGTTCGCGTTCCGCTCAACGGTCTTGCCGCGCGGGTCCCGGCCGGCCATCGCCTGCGCCTGTCGATCTCGTCCACATATTTTCCGCTGATCTGGGCGCCACCGGAACCGGTGGAACTGACCCTGCGGCCCGAAGGCTGCCGACTGATCCTGCCCGACCGCCAGCGGCGCGACGATCCCGAACTGCGCGAGTTGGGAGAGCCCGAGGGCGCGCCGCGGCTTAATACCGAGCGCCTGACGGAACCCGAATATTCCTGGCGGGTCGTGCGCTCGATGGTAGAGGACGAAGCCGCCCTGGAGGTGGTGAACGATGATGGCAGTTACCGGATTCCCGAAATCGACCTGGTCATCCGCCGCCGGACGGAAGAACGCTACAGCTTCCGCGACGCGGATTTCACCTCGCTATACGGCATGACCGCCACGGAACGCGGCTTTTCCCGGGCCGATTGGTCGGTCTGTACCAATACACGCACGATTTTGACCTGCGACGAGGTGAATTTCTACATCCACGCCACATTGGATGCTTATGAAGGAGAAAGACGGATATATTCGCAGAACTGGAATGAGATCATTCCGCGCGACATGATGTGACCGTGGCTTGCCGGCTGGCAGGATCGTTCCGATGGCAATCCGCCGGGAAAGCGCCTGACTGCCGGCAACTATGGAACCCGGCTTTCCGCAGGCGGTTGAGTTCCAAGGAGGTATCATGACTGGCTTTCGCAAAGACCGGATCAGCCGCCCGATCCGCAGATGGGCCAAACGCGCCCTGCCGCAACTGTCCGCGACCGAGGCGGAAGCGCTTGGCGCGGGCGAGGTGTGGTGGGATGCCGAACTGTTTTCCGGCAATCCCGGCTGGGACAAGCTGCATTCGACGGCGGCCCCCAAACTGACCGCCGAGGAACAGGCTTTCATCGACGGCCCCTGCCGCGAACTTTGCGGCATGATCGACGATTGGCGGGTGAACCAGACCGATGCCGATCTTTCTCCCGAAATCTGGCGGCATATGCGCAAGCACCGCTTTTTCGGCATGATCATCGGCAAGGAGCATGGCGGCCTTGGCTTCTCGGCTTTCGCCCATTCCGAGGTGGTGCGCTATATCTCGACCCGCTCGGTGGCGGCGGCGGTGACGGTGATGGTCCCGAATTCGCTTGGCCCGGGCGAACTCCTGCACCAGTTCGGCACCGATGCGCAGAAGGATCACTGGCTGCCCCGGCTGGCCGATGGCCGCGAATTGCCCGCCTTCGGTCTGACCAGCGCCGAGGCCGGATCGGATGCCTCGGCCATGCGCGACGCAGGCATCGTCGAAAAAGGGATGTGGGACGGGCAAGAGGTTCTGGGCATCCGCCTGAACTGGGCCAAACGCTATATCACCCTTGCGCCGGTCTGCACGGTGCTGGGTCTTGCCTTCAAGCTGCGCGATCCGGACGGCCTGCTGGGTGACACCGAAGACATCGGCATCACCTGCGCATTGGTTCCGACCGATCTGCCGGGGGTGGAAACCGGCCGGCGGCATATCCCCTCGACCACGATGTTCATGAACGGTCCGACGACCGGCAAGGATGTCTTCATCCCGCTGGACCATATCGTGGGTGGACCGGAATATGCCGGGCGCGGCTGGATGATGCTGATGAGCGCGCTTGCCGCCGGGCGCGGCATATCCCTGCCCTCGATGGGCTGCGCGGCGATTTCGGTTTCGGCCCATGTGACCGGGGCCTATGCCCGCATCCGTCAGCAGTTCAACCTGCCGATCGGAAAATTCGGGGGCATCCAGCAACCCATGGCGCGGCTTGCGGCCGACGCCTATGTGATGGAATCCGCCCGCCGTCTGACCTGCGCGGGCCTTGATCAGGGCCGCGCATTATCGGTCATTTCCGCGATCATGAAGGCCCATGCCACGGCCCGGATGCGCGAGGCGGTGAATGATGCGATGGATGTGCATTCCGGCAAGGCGGTCATCGACGGGCCGTCGAACTATCTGCTGCCTCTGTATCGCGCCGTACCCATCGGCATCACGGTCGAGGGCGCCAATATCGTCACCCGCGCACTGATCATCTTCGGCCAGGGCTCGATCCGTGCGCATCCGCATCTGCTGGACGAGATGCAGGCTCTGCAGATCGAGGACGAAGAGGAAAGCCTGGATGCTTTCGACCGGGCGTTCTGGGCGCATGTCGGCCACGCGCTGCGAACAGCGGGACGGGCATGGTGGCGGGCATGGTCCGGCGCGCGGTTTGTGTCCGTGCCCGGCGACGCGGGCGCCACGGCGCCGATCTACCGGCAATTGTCGCGCTGGTCGGCGGCGATGGCGTTAGTCGCGGAACTGGCTTTCCTGACCATGGGCGGGGCGTTGAAACGTAAGGAGATGATCTCGATCCGCATGGGTGACACCCTGTCCGAGATGTATCTGCTGTCAGCGGCACTGAAGCGGTGGCGCGACGACGGGCAGCCGGCCGAGGATCTGCCGCTGCTGGAATATGCCGCCGCGCGCGGTTTCGCCAGTATCCGCGAGGCGCTGGATCAGGTGCTGCGAAACTTTCCCGCCCGATGGGCCGCCGTCATCGGCCGGCTCCTGACGCTGCCCGGCGGCGGGTCCCGCGCCCCGGACGATCTGCTGGTCGAACGCTGCGCCGGGCTGATCTTTTCGCCGTCGCCCACCCGCGACCGGATCGTCGGGCGGCTGGACGATGGCTGCGCGCATGGCGGTGTCGGATTGCTGAACCGCGCCTTCGCCGCCGTGACAAGCCTTGAACCGGTCGCGACGAAGCTGCGCGAGGCCGGGCATGATCCCGATAGCGGACTGGCCGCCGGGCTGATCTCTCAGGCGGAAAGGACGCAACTTGCCGAAATGGAGGAACTGGTCGCGCAGGTCATCGCCGTCGACGATTTCACGCCCGGGGAACTGGCACGGTTCTATCCCGGCGGCAAAGTCAAAGAGGCCGCGCAATGACCCGGGCCGTCTATCTGGTGGATGGCGCGCGCACGCCTTTCCTGAAGGCGCGCGGCAAGCCCGGCCCCTTCACCCCGGTCGATCTGGCGGTGCAATGCGGCCGGCCCCTGCTGGCGCGGCAGGCATTCGGGACCGACCTGATCGAACTGGTGATCCTGGGCTGCGTCAATGTCATCGCCGATGAGATGAACCCCGCCCGCGTGGCCGCGCTGCGTCTGGGCCTGCCCGACAGCACTGTCGCGTTCAGCGTGCAGATCAATTGCGGATCGGGAATGCAATCCATCGACACCGCCTTGCGCTATATCCGCGGGGGCAGTCATGACATCATCCTGGCCGGCGGAACCGAGGCACTGAGCCACGCCCCCCTTGTCCTGCGGCGGGAAGCGGTCGAATGGCTTGGCAGTCTGAACAATGCCAGGGACGTCGTGGCGCGCGCCAAAGCGATGGCCGGGTTCCGGCCGCAATTCCTGAAGCCCGTCATCGGCCTTGAACGCGGCCTGACCGACCCGGTCACCGCTTTGAACATGGGCCAGACCGCCGAAATCCTTGCCCACCGTTTCGGCATCGACCGCGCAACCGCCGATGCCTATGCGCTGGACAGTCACCAACGGCTGACACAGGCGCAGGAACAGGGCTGGCTGGAGGATGAGGTGATGCCCGCCTTCGACCGCGACGGGAACGCCTATCCGCAGGATGACGGCGTGCGCCCGGACAGCGACATGCAGGGGCTGGCGAAACCGAAACCCGCCTTCGAGCCGCCTTACGGCAAAGTGACGGCCGGAAATGCAAGCCAGATCACGGACGGGGCATGCTGGACGATCCTTGCCTCTGAACAGGCGGTGGAACGTCACGGCTTGTCGCCGCTGGCGCGGATCGTGGACAGCGAATGGGCGGCGCTTGACCCCTCGGTCATGGGGCTTGGTCCCGTCTTCAGCACGACGCCGCTTCTGCGGCGGCAGGGGCTTTCCTGCGGCGATATCGATCTGTGGGAAATCAACGAAGCCTTTGCCGCGCAGGTTCTGGCCTGTCTTGCGGCATGGCAGGACGCGGATTTCTGCCACGAGGTATTGGGGCTTGAACAGCCCTTCGGGCGGATCGACCGCGACCGGCTGAATGTCGATGGCGGGGCGATCTCGCTTGGCCATCCGGTCGGCACCAGCGGCAACCGGATCGTGCTGCATCTGGCCAATGCCATGCGCCGCCTTGGCCATCGCCGCGGCATTGCCACCGAGTGCATCGGTGGCGGACAGGGCGGCGCGATGCTGCTGGAGGCGGTGTGATGGCGAACAAGGTTCTGGATTTCCTCGACAAGTCAAAGCTCGAACTTGGGCCACCCGGTACCGCCGCCACCCGTCATTGGCGACAGGCCGAGGATGACGGCATCGTCTGGCTGGTGCTGGATTGCGCGGACAGCCCGGTCAATATCGTGTCGGAAGAGGTTCTGACCGGCCTTGACGCGGCGCTGCGGAAACTGGCCGGGACGGTGCCACGGGCGCTGGTCATCCGCTCGGCCAAACCCGGCGGTTTCGCGGCGGGTGCGGATATCGACAGTTTCGACCGGATCAGCGGCGAAAGCGCTGTCCGTCTGCTGGAACAGGGTCATGCCGTGCTGGACCGTCTGGAGGCCATGCCCTGCCCGACCATCGCCGTCATTCATGGCGCAGCGCTTGGCGCGGGGTTCGAGATCGCGCTGGCCTGCGATCATCGCATCGCGACCGACGGCGCGAAATTCGCATTCCCCGAGGTAAATCTGGGCCTGCATCCGGGCCTTGGCGGCACGTTCCGGCTGACCGGGCTGATCGATCCCGTCGAGGCGATGACCCTGATGCTGACCGGTAAATCCGCGCATACGCAAAAGGCGAAAAAGCTGGGCATCGTCGATATCGTTACTCAGGAACGCCATGTCCGCGCGGCAGTCGGTGCCGTCGTTAATGGCAAGATCGAGCCTCGGGCTAAAGGGTTGAAAGCCCGCGCCTTCGCCTTGCGCAAGCTGCGCAGCCTCGCCGCCGCCCGGATGCGGGCCGAGGCGGAAAAGAAGGCGCCCCCGGCGCATTTCCCCGCACCCTATGCGCTAATCGATCTGTGGGAAGCGCATGGCAATGACCCCGATGCGATGCAGAAGGCCGAGATCGCCAGCTTTGCCGAATTGCTGGACAGCGAAACCTCACGCAATCTGCGCCGCGTCTTTTTCCTGCGCCGGAACCTGAAAAAGGATGGTCACGGCGATGACGGGATCAGCCATGTTCATGTGATCGGCGCGGGCGAAATGGGCGCCGGCATCGCCGGCTGGGCCGCGATCCGGGGCAAGCGCGTGACCTTGGGCGATATCAGCCCCAAGGCGCTGGCACGGGCGATCAGGCAGGTGGCACAGATTTGCCGCGACAGCCATCTGAACAGCATCGAGACACGCGACGCGCTGGACCGGCTGATGCCGGATCCGAAAGGTTACGGTTACGCGGGCGCCGATCTGGTGATCGAGGCCGTCCCCGAGGACGCGGAACTGAAGGCAAAAATCCATCGTGAGGCGGGCGCGCGCATGAAGCAGGGGGCGATCCTTGCGACGAATACTTCCAGTCTGCCACTGGCGGAACTGGCGAAATCGGTGCCCGATCCCGCGCGTTTCGCCGGGCTGCATTTCTTCAATCCGGTCGCGAAGATGCAGCTGATCGAGATTGTCAGCCACGACCGCACAGCCCCCGATATCACCGATCGCCTTGCCGCTTTTTGCGCCTCCATCGACCGGCTGCCCGCGGCCTTGCGCGATTATCCGGGCTTTCTGGTCAATCGCGCGTTGACGCCCTATCTGATGGAAGCGATGGTGCTGATGGACGAAGGCGTCCCGAAAGTGGTCATCGACCGCGCGGCGCTTGATTTCGGCATGCCGATGGGTCCGGTGACGCTGGCCGATCAGGTGGGCCTGGATATCTGTCTGGACGTGGCCGAAAGCCTGAAATCGGCGCTGGACAAACCGATGCCCGACATCAGCCCGCGCCTGCGCGAAAAGGTCGGGGCAGGCGAGACCGGCAAGAAGGCGGGGCGCGGCTTTTACGACTGGTCGAACGGCGCGCCGCATCCCCAGGCGACCGAGGCAAGCCCCGAGGATCTTCAGGACAGGCTGATCCTGCCGATGCTGGATGCCTGCATGGAATGCCTGCGCATGAATGTCGTGCGCAATGCCGATCAGGTGGATGGCGCGATGATTTTCGCCACCGGCTTCGCACCGTTCCGGGGCGGGCCGATGCATTACGCAAGGACGCGCGGCTTTGACCGGATCCGGGACAGGCTGGCGGAACTGGCGGATCGTCACGGCGAAAGGTTCCGCCCCGATCCGGGCTGGAATAACGGATGACGCGGTATCACGACGACGATGCCATCGCGCGGGAAATCGTCAGGCGAACCGGCGGCACGATCCGGCTTGCGCTGCCGCTTGGTCTGGGCAAGCCGGTCCGGGTCGCAAATGCGCTGGTGCAGCTTGCCTGCGACGATCCCCGGATCGATCTGCTGATCTTCACCGCATTGACGCTGGAACGGCCCCGGCCCGGCAGCGGGATCGAGCGGCGCTTTCTGGAACCCGCGATGGACCGGTTGTTCGGCGCCTATCCCGGCCTGCTTTATGCCGATCTGCTGAGGCGCGGGGAATTGCCCGGCAATATCACCGTGAACGAATTCTTCTTCATGGCCGGTCGCTGGGGCGATGTCGCGCAGGCACAGCAGGATTTTATCTCGGTCAATTATACCCATGCGCTTGGGCTTCTGGCCCGGATGCGCCCGAATGTCGTGGCGCAACTGGTGGCCGAAGAGGACGGGCGGTTCAGCCTGTCGGGCAATACCGACATCTCGGCCGATCTGTTCCGGATGCGGCGCGACAGTATGCTGGATTTTCTGGCCGTGGCCGAAACCCATGCGGACCTGCCGTTTTTCGCCGGGCGCGATGCGGTCCTGGATCCCGGCGAATTCGCGCTGGTGCTGGATCGCCCCGATGATTACGAACTGTTTTCCGCCCCGAAACGCCCCGTCGATGATGCAAGCCATGCGATCGGGCTGCATGTCAGTCGCCTGATCGAGGATGGCGGCACATTGCAGATCGGCATCGGCTCGGTCGGCGATGCGGTGGCGAACGCCCTGCTTCTGCGCCATCGCGACAAGGTCAAGGCCCTGCAGGCGGATTGTCCCTTCACCCTTCCGCAAGGCGGGGATGAGCCGTTCAAAGCCGGGCTTTACGCCGTCACCGAAATGCTGGTCGGCGGATTGCTGGAACTGTTTGAGGCGGGCGTGATCGACCGCGAAGTCGATGGCTGTGCGATCCATGCCGGTTTCTTCGTCGAGACACGGGATTTCTATCGCCGCCTGCGCCAAATGGATCCCGGCCGTCTTGCCCGGATCGGTATGGTGCCGGTCAGCTTCACAAATCAGCTTTACGGCGACGAATCCGGCAAACGCGCAGCGCGTAAAAAGGCGCGTTTCGTGAACGCGGCCATGCAGGTTTCCGTATTGGGCGATATCATGTCCGATGCCGTCGCCGATGGAAAGGTCATCAGCGGCATCGGCGGGCAGTTCAATTTCGTCGAGCAGGCTTTCGCACTGGATCACGGGCGGGCGATCATCACCCTTCCGGCCACCCGGATGACGGATGGCAGGCTTGGCAGCAATATCTCGTGGTCGCTGCCCTCGGTCAGCGTTCCGCGTCATATGCGCGATATCGTCGTGACCGAATACGGCATCGCCGATCTGCGCGGCAAGACCGATGCGCAGGTCATCGCCGCCCTGATCGCCATCGCCGACAGCCGTTTCCAGCCGGACCTTCTTCGGCGCGCGAAATCGGCAGGCAAGCTGCCCAAGGACTTTCGGTTGCCCGCCACGGCCACGCGGAATTCACCGGAACGGCTGACCGAATGGCTGGATCCATATCGGGCATCGCTTCCGCGCTTTCCCTTCGGCACCGATTTCGACGAGATCGAGCAGCAATTGCTGCCCGCGCTGTCTGTGCTAAAGGAACTCTCGCCGACCCTTCGGGGAAAGGCCCGGCTATTGGCGGCAGCTCTTGGCAGGCAAACATCGCCGGATGAGGAACGGGCAATGCGCCGCATGGGATTTGACGGCAGGGAGAACAGCATGGAGGCTCTGGCCCTGCGCGGCGCGTTGCGCCTGAGCCGACGCTCTGGCGGCGAAACCATCTGACGGATATCGCTAAAGGTTAACGGGTCGAGGAACGACCCGCAGTTGCTGTTCCGCATAGTTATCCCCGGTTTCAGGGAATGCCCGCCGGATGATACAGCGGAACCGGGATGACGCTGGCTTTCCCTATTCCCAAGGGATCAGAAGGTCATGCGGGTCGTCAGGAAAAATGTGCGGCCCGGCTCGGGATAGCCTTCGACCAGCTGGTAATCCCGGTCGAAAAGATTGTGGATGCCGAACACGACGCTGGCCTGATCGGTCGCCTGCCATTCGGCGTCCAGATTGGCCAGCCCGAAGCCGCCCATACGGGTATAGGCGATCTTGCCCGGATCCTCGGGCTGGATCGCGCTTTCCGACAAGCGCGAGCTGGACAGCTCGATCGAGGGCGAGATGGTCAGATTGTCCATCGCCTGCCAGTCCAGCCGCAGATATGCATTGTGACGAGGCCATCGGTCCCTATGCGCTGGCGCCCGCGCAGATCGTCTCGGTGCTGGCGGATCGGGCTTCTGACAATGGGCGATGACGAGGCCCGCGCGATGGGTATCGACGCCACCCGGCTGCGGCTGCTGGTCATCGCCTGCGCCACACTCATGACCGCAGCGGCGGTGTCCATGGCCGGGGTGATCGGCTGGATCGGCCTGATGGTGCCGCATATGGCGCGGCTGCTGACCGGCCCGCGCTTCGACCGGCTGCTGCCAGCCGCGATCCTGATCGGCGCAGGCTTCATGGTGCTGGTCGACACGGCCGCCCGCAGCATCGCCGCGATCGAGGTGCCTTTGGGGATCCTGACCGCAGTGCTTGGCGCGCCGATCTTCGTCTGGCTGCTGGCGCGAGGAACGCGATCATGGAGCGAATGACCCCGCTGCTGACTGCCTCGGGTCTCGCCATCGGTCATGGCGGCAAAAAGCTTATCTCTGGCATTGACCTTTGTCTTGAACCGGGCAGCGTCCTTTGCCTGCTGGGTCCGAACGGCGCGGGAAAGACAACGCTGTTCCGCACCCTGCTGGGCCTGATCCCCGCGATTCGCGGCGAGATCAGGCTTGCCGGCGAGCCGTTATCCCGGCTGTCGCGGGTCCAGATCGCCAGCCTGGACTTTGCCAACCGGGTGCGGGTCGGAATCGCCATCCGCCAGCTTGCCAGGGCGGGAACGGGGATCATCCTGTCAAGTCACGACCCCGATCAGACCGCTACCCTGGCAGACCATGCCCTGTTGCTGAACGGTTCCGGCACAATCGCCTCGGGCACCGTTTCAGACGCGCTTACTGCCGAGAACCTGTCCCGGCTTTACGGCATTCCCGTTCATCGTGAACGAAGCAAGGATGGCTGTTTGCATTTTTACTGATTGCATGCGCGGCTATTTCCGAACCCTGCCTGACCGAAACCCGCCAACCCATCCCGGATTCCCGCGTCGCGGCGCGCAGGAATGCGGCGGTTGCAATGCGGTTCCCATTCGCTGAATTGTCCGGCGGATATGTTATCGCAAACCGGCGGTTCCTAGATCACCTTCCACCCCGGATAGCGGGTTTTCAGCTCTTCTTCCGTTCCCAGTTCCTTGAGAAAATCGGTGAAACTCGGCGCGACATATCCGACATCGTCCCAGCCATAACCTGCGCTGCCGAAGACCTTCTTCCTGACGGCGGCTATGAAATGGACATACCGAAGCTGTCGGCGCGAAGATCGATCAGCAAGGTGGCGTTATTGTCGCGTGTGAGCGGAAGCAATTCACGGGATATACGCGGCCTGACGCCTTCGAAAGCCGGATGGGGATTGCAATACGCTCTGATAGCGTTGATCGTCAGCTTTGCCCAGGGCACCAGCGAAAAACTCCCCACAATGACCGACTTCCGCCTGAAGCGGCAGGGAAAGAAATAGGCTCCTATGGTGTAAGCTCCGATGACGGTCGAATATTCCAGCAGGAATTCCCGGTAGTCGTCCGGAATTCTTGCTTCCACCAGGCGTTCGATCTCTGCGATATCCTCCTCCGTGCTTGGTTGGAAATATGGCGGGCCTGCATCTTTCTGCATGTCCCACATCTGGAAAACTTTCGGATTGAGGTTTTGCAGGTCCATGATCCGCTCCCTGTCACGCGGGTATCGCCTCAGATCGATCCCAACCGCTTTTCCCTGTCAATACGATCCCGAACCCATCAATTCACGACATTATTCATGGCTTCAACAGGCAAGCCATAAAGAAGAGCGGCGCAGACACAGTTCCCCCTGTTTTCCGCACCCCGCCCCGGCCGATCTTGCGCCATTCCACGATCCGGCAAACCGGCGACAATCGCATAATGGCGGATTGTGCATCTGGCTCATATATCGGAGGAAGTGCCCGACGCCGTCATTTCCTCGCGTAGCGCAGCCCAGGACAATAGCGCATCAAGCGCCGGACACAGCGCCTGACCCCATTCCGTCAGGCGGTATTCGACCTTGGGCGGCACCTGATGGTGTACGATGCGGCGCACGATGCCGTCATTCTCCATCTGCCGAAGCTGCTGGATCAGCATTTTTTGCGACACTGCCGGAATGGCCCGCTCAAGATCGGAAAAGCGCATGACATTGCCGCCGAAAAGGTGGAACAGGATGATCAGCTTCCACCTTCCTTCAAGCATCTTCAACACATTCTCGACGCCTTCGGCTGCCGTTTCGCGCGTGTGCTTTACGGGCTTACTTTTAGGTGAGTTCCTTACTTTTTTGTCTGTTCTTGTCATTTTTACAGGCTAAGGCGATTTATGTCCCGAGACAACAAAAATCGGAGAACTGTCATGCCGGTCATCCTGCCGGGACCCATCGCGGCCTATTTCGCCGCCGATCAAAGTGACGGCAACGCCGTCGCCCGATGCTTCACCCCTAACGCTGTCGTCATAGATGAGCGTCGGACCCATGCGGGCCGGGACGCGATCCGCCGATGGAAAACAGAAGCCTCTACGAAGTTCAGCTATGTCATCGATCCCTTTGCAATCAGCAAGGAAGACGGCCAGACCGTGGTGACAGCGCATGTCTCGGGGGATTTTCCCGGCAGCCCGGTCGATCTGCGCTATGCGTTCGTTCTGGAAAACGATCGGATCGCGCGGCTGGAGATCACGCCATGAGCTTTGATCTTGGCTTGCAGGGCGCCCGTGCCCTGGTGACGGGCGGAACGAAAGGCATCGGCGCTGCCATCGTCGGGGCGCTGCGCGAGGCCGGCGCGCGCGTGGTGACGACCGCGCGCAACGTGCCAGCCAATTCGATCGGGGGCGAGGTTCACTTCATCGGCGCCGATGTCACGACCGCCGAAGGCTGCACCTGCGTTGCCGCCGGTGTGCTCGACTGTCTCGGCGGTGTGGATATCATCGTGCATGTGGTCGGCGGCTCATCCGCGCCCGGCGGTGGATTCGCCGCGCTGGACGATGCCGAATGGTCAAGGGAACTGAACTGGAACCTCATGCCGGCTGTGCGACTCGACCGAGCGCTGCTGCCCGGGATGATCGCGCAAGGTTCGGGCGTGATCGTGCATATCACCTCGATCCAGAACCGCTTGCCGCTTCCCGAGTCCACGACCGCTTATGCCGCCGCCAAGGCCGCCCTTTCGACCTATAGCAAAAGCTTGTCGAAAGAGGTCACGCCAAAGGGCGTTCGTGTGCTGCGTGTTTCGCCGGGCTGGGTCGAAACCGAAGCGGCAGTTGCCATGGCCGAGCGTCTGGCAGAACAGGCAGGCACCGATTACGAGGGCGGCAAGAAGATCATCATGGATTCCCTGGGGGGAATTCCGCTGGGCCGACCTGCCAAGCCGGCCGAGATCGCCGATCTGGTCGCTTTCCTTGTCTCGCCCCGTGCCGGTGCCGTAACGGGTACGGAGTTCGTGATAGACGGCGGCACGGTCCCCACCGCCTGACGGGATATGGCCTTTCCCATGATGCCGATAGCCTGCGGCACGGCAGCTTTCAGCTCTTCCTCAGGAAGAGGCTTGGAAAGGCGAAGACGACGGAACTTCACCCGCGGGTGGCGGAAAGATTCGGTCCCGTGGAAATCGGACATCATCAACGCATTGATTTCGGTGCAGGGTCCCTTAAAGATCCGGCGGGATCATAGAGCGGAGATGATATGGAACTGTGGCTGATCGGCATCGGAACCGGCAATCCCGATCACCTGACGCTTCAGGCCGTCAAGGCAATCAACGGCGCCGATCTGATCCTGATCCCCCGCAAGGGCGAGAAGAAGGCCGATCTTGCCGATCTGCGGCGCGCGATCTGTGGAGAAATGCTGACCAATCCCCGGACGGTCGTGTCCGAATTCGATCTGCCTGTCAGAGACGCCAAGGGGGATTATCTGCACGGCGTCACCGATTGGCATGACGCCATTGCCGAAAGCTGGCGTGCGGCCATCGACAGGCATCCGCAGGCCATGAAGGTCGCGCTGCTGATCTGGGGCGATCCGGCGCTTTACGACAGTTCGCTGCGCATCGCCGAACGGTTGTCGCGGCATGGCGATCTGTCCGTTCATGTCGTGCCCGGGATCATGTCACCACAGGCGCTTACGGCGGCGCATGGTGTTCCCATGAACCAGCTTGGGGCGCCGTTTCTGGTCACGACCGGACGCCGGTTGCGGGATCATGGCTGGCCGGATGATGTGGACACGCTGCTGGTCATGCTGGACGGGGAATGCAGTTTTCAGACGCTGAAGCCGGACGGGATCTCGATCTGGTGGGGGGCTTATCTGGGCATGCCGCAGCAGATCGTGGATGCCGGCCCGCTGGCCGAAGCCGGGCCGCGGATCGTCGCGGCACGGAAGGCGGCGCGGGCGCGGCATGGCTGGATCATGGATATCTATCTGTTGCGGCGCGGCCCCGGCACCGGGATGCCGGGGCAAGGATCAGGCGCGGGCGCGTGACCACAGCGAGGCAGTGAACAGTCCCAGCAGCACCCAGACCACCAGCCCCACACCAAGCGCGCGCCCGGCGAATTGCGCGGCCAGTTCGGGCGGCGTCGGGCCGGTCAGCTCGGCCGGGTGTGGCGCACCGATAAGATGGGGCAGCGCCGCCATGACGATGGCCACCCCCCAGGCAGCCCAGTTTCTGCCGAAGGCGATCAACCACAAGGCCCCCGCTGACAGAAGCACCGTGACCAGCCACCAGATTTCGCGCTGCGTGATATCCGCCGCGGCCATGCCCGGCAATTCAGGCGCAAGCCCGAAAGCCGGCGCAAGCTGCACGGCGATGAACCCGGCCAGCCCCCATAGCAGCCCCTCGCGCGGTGTCACCCGGTGCCCCCGGTTCTCGGCCAAGGCGATCGCGCCGGTCAGCAGCAGCGCATAGCCGGCATAGACGAGGATCGAGAACAGCACCGACAGCCCGTCCCGCGCCGGGTCTATCCCGCCGGTTTCCGGCGGGGCCGCATGACCACCGGAAGGCGCGGTATCCGTCACCGCGCCGTGGCCGTGATCATGATCGTGATCACCCTCGGCAGCGAAATGGGTCAGTTCTCCACCTTCGTAAAGCTCGGCATGCAGCAGCACGGGCTGGACGAAAACAAGCTGCATCAGGGCGGCAATCAGCCCCGCAGCAGCACCAGCGATCAAGGCGCTGGTCAAAAGTCGTGCAAGCATGTCAGTGGCAGGGAAAGCCGGTCGCGTGGCGGACATCATGCGCGGCATCGTGAAGGGTTTCGGACTGGGCAAGGCCCGCCGTAAAAACCAGCGCCGCGCCGATACATATCACGATGAGAATATCCCGGGCAGAGGTGGAAACCGCGCCTGACGCGCGGGAAATTGTGGTCATGTTTACCTCCTTGCCGTCGACCCCGACGGCGGATTGCGTTTCACGCAGGGTCGGTCTCCTGACTCGCAGGTCGCGGCCTGTCCCGCCTTCCCATGGCCATGCGGCCACAGTGGACTTTCGGGTCGGCTCTCTGCTCACAGTCGCGGGGGCGGTCGGGTTGGGATGATGCCATCCTCCCTGTTCCCGTGCAGCTTTGGGGCTGCACCATGCGCTTTGGCACAGTGGCACCTGCATCCACATGGGTCAAGCGGCGGGAATCCGCGCCAGCACCTTGAAACGCAGCCGTGTCAGCGGGCGGGCATCGTGGATCACGCCCCTGGGATCGGATCGGTAAAGCCCAAGAAAGCGGCGTAGATCGTCAAGATCCCCTTCCTCTACCGGGCCGAACAGTCAGGCCATGCGCCCCGGCGCCCGCACCGCGACCGAGCCGCCGCTGCGGCAGCCGGACAGGCAGGCCGACGCGCGGATCTCGCATTCCTCGCCGGCAAAGGCCCCGGCGATCATCGACAGCCGGCGCGCGCCATCCGGGCATTCAGAGCAAACGAAGATACAGGTCATGCCGCCCGCTCTGCCCCGGCAATCAGATGAAAGAACGTGCCGGTGACATTGCCCCGCCGCGATCCGGCTTCGGGAACCGTCATTCCGTCCGCGTCCACCACATCGGCCAGCGGCTCGTCGGGTTGCGACTGAATGGTCGAATAATGGAACTCGTGCCCGCGCAGTCTTGCGCCCGCCTCATGTCCCGGCATCGGGGCGGTCAATCGCGCCAGACGATAGCCCAGATGCATCCGGCGCTTTTCATAGCTGGTGACCAGCCCCAGCAGCCCTGCCATCGGATGGGTCACGCCTTCGCCATCGGTCAATGCGCTGCCCAGCACCATATAGCCGCCGCATTCGCCATGCACCGGGCGATCCGTCGCAAAGCGGCGCAACCCGTCCATAAACCCCCGCGCGCCCGAGATCCGGCCGGCGTGAAGTTCGGGATAGCCGCCCGGCAACCAGCAGATATCGGCACCCTCTGCCGGCGCCTGATCGGCAAGCGGAGAGAAAGGCAGAATTTCCGCGCCCTGTCGTCTCCAGCCGTCCAGAATATGAGGATAGACGAAGGAAAACGCATCGTCCTGCGCCAGCGCGATCCGCTGCCCGGGTGGGGGAAGCAGTTGTTCTGACAAGGGAACCGGCCTGCCCTTTGCTGCCGCGCGGATGGCGTCCAAATCGATATGCCCGCGCAGAAAGGCGGCATATCCGGCGATGGCCCGGTCCAGATCCGGATGTTCGGCGGCCTGCACCAGTCCCAGATGCCGCTCGGGCAGGGTCAGGTCGCCTCGTCGTGGCAGGGCGCCGAAGACGGGGATCCCCTGTTCGTCGAAGGCAAGGCGGCACAGCCGTTCGTGACGGGGCGAGGCGACACGGTTCAGGATGACGCCCGCGATACGCACATCGTCGCGAAACCGCACCATGCCAAGCGCCATCGCCGCCGCCGTCTGCGCCTGTCCCGACACATCCAGCACCAGCACCACCGGCCAGCCGGTCAGGGCAGCGATATCCGCGCTTGCCCCGTTGCCGCTTTCGCCGGCGCGGGCAACGCCGTCGAAAAGCCCCATCGAGCCTTCGGCCAATGCAACCCCGCCGCTGCGCGCCAGTTGCGTCGCCAGTATCCCTTGCGTCATCGCCCAGCTGTCGAGGTTGAACGAATCCCGTCCGCAGGCCGCGCGGTGAAACGCCGGGTCGATATAATCCGGCCCGCATTTATAGGGCTGCACCGGCACGCCCTCTTCGGCCAGACAACGCAGCAGCCCCAGCATGACCGTGGTCTTGCCGGTGCCCGAGCGCGGGGCCGAGACGATCAGCCCCGCCGTCACGGTTTCGCCGCATCAGCCCGACCCGCACGAAAGCGGCGGTCGTAATCGGCGGCATAAAGACGGCTTTCGTCAAACCCCTCCTGCGCCAGTACCGGGCCGACAAGGATCAGTGCCGTCCGCTCTATCGTACCGCCGACCCGAGCCTCGATATCCGCCAATGTGCCTTGCACGACCCGCTGATCGGGCCAGCTTGCGCGCCAGACGACAGCCACCGGACAATCCGAGCCGTAATGCGGCAGCAGTTCCGCCACCGTCTCGGCCAATCGGTGAATGGACAAGTGAATCGCCAGCGTCGTTCCGGTTGCGGCAAAGGCAGCAAGGCTTTCCCCGCCAGGCATGGGCGAGGCGCGGCCGGGTGTCCGGGTCAGCACCACGCTTTGCGCGACGCCGGGCAGCGTCAGTTCCACCCCAAGCGCGGCGGCCGCAGCAGCGAAAGAGGGAACGCCCGGCGTCACCGTATAGGCGATCCCCGCCATGCGCAGGCGCCGCAACTGCTCGCCCATTGCCGACCAGACCGACAGATCGCCGGAATGCAGCCGCGCCACGTCAAGCCCCTGTTCATGGGCCGCCGCGATTTCGGCCATGATCGCGTCCAGATCCAGCGGCGCGGTATTCACGATCCGCGCCTTTTCCGGGCAATGGGCCAGCACGGTCCGGGGAATCAGGGATCCCGCGTAAAGGCAGACCGGCGAGGCCGCGATCAGGTTGCGCGCCCGCAGGGTCAACAGATCGGGCGCGCCCGGCCCCGCACCGATGAAATGCACCGTCATGAATTATCTCCTGTTTCGGCAAGCGCCGCCGTCGCCATCCTGTCGGCCGAGACAACCCGCGCGATCAGCAGGCGACTGCGCGCGCCTGCGGCCAGCGCACAGGCTTCGGCGACGCTGCCGGTACCGTAGACTTGCAGTGAAATCCGGCTTTGCGTCGGTGTGGTGATACGGGCCAGCGCTTCCTGCGGGATCGGCGTCACCCCGAACCCCTGCGCAATCAGTTCTGAAACCAGCGGATCGTCCCGTTTCGCCGCAGGCACGGCAAGGTGGCGCAGACCGGCTGCCCCGGCACGTTCCATCGCATCCAGGACCGAGGTCACAGTTGCGCCGCTTCGAAACCCGATGCCGGCGATTTTCATCGCAAGACCCTCCATTGCGTGACGGGATAGGATGATTTCCAGCCGCGCCTGCCACCGATCGGCGCGGCTTCGGACAGGTCGATGCGCAACAGGCTGCCGCCTTTCGCCGCCTGCCATGCGGTCAGCAGCGCCTCGGTCTCCAGCGTCACGGCATGCGCGACAATCCGGCAGCCCGCAGGCAGGCGCTGCCACAATGCGGTCAGCAGGGCATCATCTGCGCCGCCGCCGATGAATATGGCATCGGGATCGGGCAGATCGGGTAGCAGGTCCATGGCGCTGCCCTGCCGGATTTCCAGCCGATCCATTCCCAGCCGTGCCGCATTCCCCGCCGCCCGTTCCGCCCGGGCAGGATCGCGTTCGATCCCGATGCAGCGCGTCGAAGGATGGGACAGCAGCCATTCGATGCCAACGGAACCGGCCCCCGCGCCGATATCCCACAGAAGTTCGCCGGGCCGGGGCGCCAGCGCCGACAGGGCCAGAGCCCGCACCGGGCGCTTGGTGATCTGGCCGTCATGATCAAAATACCTGTCCGGCAATCCCGGCGTGCAGGGTATGATCCGGCCGCCGCCCCGAACCGACAGGGCGACCGCAACCAGATCGCCGATATCGTCGAAATCCAGCCCATCGGCGCTGGCCTCACGGATCCGTTCGCGCGGACCGCCCAGATATTCCATCACCGTCAGAATGCTGTCACCGAAACCCTCGGCGCTCAGCCACGCGGCCAGTTCCCGCGCCGCCACCCCGTCGCGCAGGGTCAGGATGGCCCGCCGCCCCGGCACCAGTTCCTGCCGCAGACGCGGGATCGGCGCGGCATGAAGCCCAATGCACAACGTCTCTTCGATCCGCCAGCCCATGCGGGCGGCTATCAGCGAAAAGACTGAAATCCCCGGGCAGGCGCGCCATTCATCCCGTGCCAGCACCTGCGCCAGCGCCCCGCCCGCCCCGTACCAGAAAGGATCGCCCGATGTCAGCACAGCGACCGGCCTGCCCCGCATCGCCAGCACCGGCTCGACCGAGAACGGCACCGGCCATTCGCGCCGGTCGGGATGGGCAATCATCGCCAGATGACGAGGGCCGCCAAAGACGGCTTCGGCCAGTCGCAGCGCATTCAGGCTTGTCATCGACAGCCCGTTGACGCCATCTTCGCCGATACCGATGATCGAGAGCCACTCAGCCATGACGACCCTTATCCTTGGCGGCACGACCGAGGCCAGCCGGCTTGCCGCAGCAATGGCTGAACGCGGCCTGCCCGCCATCCTGTCCTATGCCGGACGCACCGAAGCGCCGCGCCTCCAACCCGTGCCCACCCGTATCGGCGGTTTCGGAGGGGCCGGGGGATTGGCGGACTGGCTGCGGGCGAACCGGATTTCGCGGATCGTGGATGCAACCCATCCCTTTGCCGCGCAGATCAGCCGCAACGCCATGAGCGCCAGCGCCCTGACCGGCCTGCCGCTGCTGGTCTTTCAGCGGCCCGAATGGCAACCCGGTCCGGGCGATGACTGGACCGAAGTCGCCGATATCGCCGCCGCTGCACAGGCACTTGCCGGGCCCGGGCGGCGGGTCTTTCTGGCCATCGGCCGCCAGAACATTGCGGCTTTCGCGCGCCAGCCCCAGCATCATTACCTGCTGCGTCTGGTTGACCCTCCGGCCAGCCCGCCTCTGCTGCCCGACCATCATGTGGTGATCGCGCGCGGCCCCTTTGACCTGGCCGCCGATCAGACACTGCTGGCGCGCCACCGGATCGACCTGATCGTCACCAGGAATGCCGGCGGCACCGGAGCCGAGGCAAAGCTGATCGCGGCCCGCGCCCTGCGCCTCCCGGTTCTGATGATTGCCCGCCCCAAGATGCCGGACTACCCGGTTACCTCGCGGCTCGAAGAGGTGCTGAACTGGTGTCATGCCGATCTCGGCGTATAGACAAACCGCCCGATCCGGCGCGTCAGCGACGATCCGACCAGCACCATCGTCCGCATATCCGCCATGTCGGGCGCAGCCTCGGCCAGCGTTACCGTGCGGATCTGTTGTTCCGGGGTCGATACCGCGCGTGCGAAGGTGATCAGACGATCTGCCCCACAGCTTTGCCGCAGCAGATCCAGAACCTGCCCGAACTGATGCGGACGGCTGTTTGAACGCGGATTGTAGAAAGCCATCGCAAAGTCACCCTGCGCCGCAAGCCGCACCCGGCGCAGGATCAGATCGAAGGGTTTGAGGTTGTCCGACAGGTTGATCGCGCAGAAATCATGCCCAAGCGGCGCGCCCGCCGCCGCCGCCGCCGCCAGCATCGCCGTTATTCCCGGCAGCACACGCATATCCAGCGCCTGCCATTCTGCCGGACCGGCCTCCATCGCCTCGAAAACCGCCGAGGCCATGGCGAACACCCCCGGATCGCCCGAGGATATGACGACAACCCGCCGCCCTTCCGCCGCAAGCCGCAGGGCCAGCGCGGCACGATCGAGTTCCACCCGGTTGTCGGAACCATGCAGCACAAGCCCGGTGCGTGCCGGGATCCGGGCGATATAGGCCGCATAACCGATCACGTCGGTCGCATCGTGCAATGCCGCCTGCACCTCGGGCGTCACCATGCCCTCCGCACCCGGACCAAGCCCGGCGATGACCAGCCAGCCGCTCATGGTCTGCGCCCCTGTCCATGGATCAGAACGATCGAGAAATAGGCTACCGGCCCCTGAACCTCGGCCAGCGGGCAGACACGTTCGGCAGGCATGGTGCCATGTTCGACCAGCCATGCCTCGGCCAGCCGCCCCGCCGCCGCAATTGCCCTGCGCAGGCGCGGCAGGTTGCGCCCGATCTTCATCACCACCAGCGCATCGGTATCGGCAATGCGGCGCACAAGCTCTGTTTCGGGCAGGGTGGCGGGAAGGATGGTCAGGATATCGTCGCCCCATGTGATCGGCCGCCCCGTCGCGGTCCAGCACCCGGCCATGCCCGGAATGCCCGGCACCACCTCGACCAATTCCCGTGGCAGGCGGGCGTGCAGATGCATGAACGAGCCGAAAAAGAACGGATCGCCCTCACACAGAACGACCACGTCGCTGTGCTGTGCGACATTCGCAAGCCGCCCGGCCCAATCGTCGTAAAAACCCCTGAGCATGGCATTGTACGCGGGATCGCTGACCGGGATTTCGGTCGTCACCGGATATTCCATCGCCAGTTCGGTCACGCCTTCGGGCAAAAGCCCCCCGACGATGCGGCGGGCCTGCCCCATGCGGCCGGGCTTGCGGAAATAGGCCACCGTCGCGGCAGTCGTCAGATGGCGATGGGCGCGCAGGCTCATCAGATCCGGGTCGCCGGGGCCAAGGCCGATGCAGACGATCTTCCCCCCGCTCATTCCGCGGGTCCCGCCAATGCGTTGATGGCAGCCACGGTCATGGCCGAGCCGCCCGGCCTTCCGCTGACGATACACCAGGGCACGGGGTTGTCGGCAGCCAGCGCCGCCTTGGATTCCGCCGCACCGATGAAGCCCACGGGGCAACCGATAATCGCCGCGGGGCGGGGACAGGCCGGATCCTCAAGCATGTTCAGCAGGTGAAACAATGCTGTCGGCGCATTGCCGATGGCGACCACGGCGCCTTGCAGATACGGGCGCCACAATTCCAGCGCGGCGGCCGAGCGGGTGGTGCCCAGTTCGGTCGCCAGCCCCGGAACCTCGGGCCCGCGCAGCGTGCAGATGACCGCGTTCGAGGCGGGCAAACGCGCGCGGGTGATCCCCTCGCTGACCATGCGCGCATCGCAGAGGATCGGCGCGCCGCGCATCAACGCCTCTCGCGCGTGGATGGCGAAGCCGGGGGCAAACCGGATCCGCGGGGCCAGTTCGACCATGCCGCTGGCATGGATCATGCGAACGGCCACGGGTTCTTCCTCGGGCGTGAAGCGGGCAAGATCCGCCTCGGCGCGGATGGTTGCGAATGAGGCGCGATAGATCGAGGCGCCATCGGTTTCATAGCTGTGAGGCATGCAGGTCACTCAATATGCCGGGAAGGTCGTCCGGGTGAAACCCGCGCCGCGCCGGGTGGTCAGCGGGCGCGCCGTTCAGGATCAGATCAAACCGCCCGTCGCGCCCGGTCAGGGTCAGATCGGCGGGGCCGGGATGCGCGCAACCCTTGGCGCAGCCGGAAACATGCAGGGTTCCGCCCGCCGGCAGATGCGGCGCAAGGCGGTTGGCCAGCGCGAATGTCCCGACACTGGCCGAAGGGCAGCGGGGCTTGCCGATACAGGCGGCGATACGCAGGCGGGGGTCGCCGGGATCCCCGATCAGGTCGTCATGAACGGGCAAGACGGCGTCACCCTCGGCCAGCACGCCCCGCCAGGGCGTCAGGCGGACCGGCGCGGCGGCCAGATCGCGGAATGTTCCGGCACTGATGCGCCCGAAGGCGATGGCGCGGTATCTGCCGCCCGGTCGTAACGGCGCAACGGTCAGCGGCGCGTCATCGGCGCGAAGTTCAGGGGTTTCGCCAGCGCTCACCAGCCGCGCCATGCGGACCGCTTCGCCCGCCCTTGCGGCGAACCAATGGGCAAGCTCGATGGCGCGGGTGATCGCGTCGGCCTTTGTCACATATTCGCCCCGCGCCATTCCGTCGGCACGCAGGATCAACCCGCGCGGGCCGCGCTCGATACGGATATCGGCCGGGGCGGCGCCAAGGATCGCAGCCGGTCCAGTATCGATGGCAAAGCCGAATTTCGGGGGCAGGACAGGAAGCTCGCGCAGTCGCCGGGTCAGCTCCCCGGCCAGCGGCAGGGTATCGTCATCCGCCCTCCAGATCGGCGTCGTCAGCAGGTTGCGCCGGCGTTCCAGATCGGCATCGCCATCGATCAGCCCCTGCCCCCGCAGCGCGGCCTGAACCGCCGTCAGATCATTCGCGGATACCGCCCGAAGTTGCAGGTTGGCGCGACTGGTCAGCGTCACTGCCCCGTCGCCATACCGTATCGCCAGATCGGCGATCATCCGGATTTGATCGGGCATCAGCCGCGAGACATGGGGCCTGATCCGCAGGATCAGCCCATCGCCTGCGGGCATCGGCGTCAACGCGCCGGGACACCAGCCCTTGATCGCTCCGCTCATCCGATGCCCGCCATCCGGCTGTTCGACCGGCTGTGCCACAGACCGGATTCGGCCAGCGCGGCGAAACATGCCTGCATCGCGGCCAGCGCCTGCGGGTTCCGGTCACGCAGGAATGCCTCGACCTTGGGGTCGCCTAGGGTCGCGGCATGATAAAGATCGAAAAGATGCGGGGGCACGACTCCGGCAAGATGCGCGAAAGCGGCCATGTGATCCAGCGTCGCGGCGATTTCCGCCCCGCCCCGGAAACCATGCCGCATCATTGAGCGGATCCAGCGCGGATTGGCGGCGCGGGCACGGGTGACACGGGCGATCTCCTCGGCCAGAGTCCGGGCACGCGGGGCTTCGGGCCGGGTGGCGTCCAGATGATAAAACGCAGCCCGCCCGCCCAGATTGGCCAGGGCGGCGGCAAAGCCGGCCTCATGCGTGGCGTAATCCTCGGCCAGCAGCAGATCGGTTTCCGGCATATCCTGCATATGCACGAATGCATCGGTGCCTTTCAGCCGCGTTTCCAACGCCGCGCGGGCGGGGATCCCATCGGCGGAATGGGCTGACGCCGCCAGCCATGCATCGCCCGCCCGCTGCCGCGCTTCCGGGGTGAACTGTGCCGTGGAGATGCCCAGCCCATAGCTTGCAGGCGGGGGGGCGAAAACGCGCGGACCGGGCGGGGCCGCGACATAGGGATTCATGTCGGCAGCCTCATCCCGTGCCGCAAGCGCGCCGGTCGCGGCCTCGAACAGCCGTGCGAGATCGGGAAAGACATCGCGGAACAGGCCCGAGATGCGCAGCGTCACGTCGATCCGGGGCCGGTCCAGCAATGTCAGCGGGATGACCTCGAAGCCCGTGACCCGGCCTGATTGTTCATCCCATTGCGGCGAAATCCCGGCCAGATGCAGCGCCATGGCGAATTCTTCCCCCGCCGTGCGCATCGTCGCCGAACCCCAGAGGTTCACGACCAGCCCCTGCGGATAATCGCCCTGATCCTGCAGATGCCGTCGCAGCAATTCTTCGGCCAACCTGCCCCCCTGCGCGTAAGCCGCGCGCGACGGCACGGCGCGGGGATCGGTGCCATAGAGATTGCGCCCGGTGGGCAGCACATCGGCCCTGCCCCGGTAAGGCGAACCTGATGGCCCCGGCCTGACCCACCGGCCCGCCAGCGCCGCGATCAGACCCGCGCTTTCCGCCGCGATCGAGGCGGCATCTCCGGTCAGCCCGCCAGCCTCGGGCGTGCCGCGCCCCCAGATATGCAGCCCCTCGCCGAAATGCGAATCCTTCACGTCGCAGACGAACCGGTCGATCAGCGGAATCGCTTCTGCGGCGCTGGCATTGCCGGGAATGCCCAGATCATCCTCGACGCCTGCTGCCTGCGCGGCCTCTCTTATCGCAGAAATCAGCCGCTTCTGACGCGGCGCGTCCAGGCCGTCTGCCATCGAATATTCGTCAAGCAGCCGTTCCAGCCGCGTGAACTGCACCGGAGTTCCCGCCTGCGCCAGAGGCGGCGGCAGATGGCCAAGCGTCACCGCGCCAAGGCGGCGGCGGGCCTGTGCCGCCTCACCCGGATCGTTGACGATGAAAGGATAAACTACCGGCAGCGCACCGGTCAGCACCTGCGGCCAACAATCAGGCGACAGCGCCGCCGCCTTGCCCGGCAGCCATTCCAGCGTCCCATGCGCACCGATATGGATCAGTGCATCCACCTGCGTCTGAAGCCACAGGTAAAAGGCAATATAGGCATGGCATGGTACGCGCGTGACATCGTGATATTCGCCTTCGCGGTCGGGATCGCGGCTGCGCTCGGGCTGAAGCGCGATCAGGGCATTGCCGCGACGGGTGGCGGCAAAGGCGAAACCGGCGGTGGTCAGGGCAGGATCATCTTCGGGACGGCCATGCGCTTTGTGCAGCGCTTCGCGCAGGGATCGCGGCAGCCGGGCAAGTGCCTTGCAGTAATCGTCAAGCGGCCAGAGGATATGCCCGGTCGCAAGCGCCTGTTCAAGCGGCTTGCCATCGGCGACGGTATAGCCCGCACCACCCAGATCGGACAGCATCGCCCCGGCCGAAGCGATGGCATCCAGCCCGACCGCATGGGCCATCCGATGCGCTTTGCCGGGATATGTGGACAGGATCAGCCCGACCCGTTTTTCCGCCACCGGGATTACCGCCAGCCGGTGCCATGCGGCCACCCGTGCCACCGTGACCGCGATCTGCACCGGATCGGCGCTGTGGCGGGGGCAGGCGAATTGCAGATCGGGATCATGGGCCGCGCTGTCCTTGAACGAAATCACGCCCGCGGCAATCCGCCCGTCGACCTCGGGCATCGCGATATGCATCGCCAGATCCGACGGCGAAAGCCCACGGTCGGAAGCGGCCCATGCCTGACGGTCGCTGGTTGCATGGATCACCTGAAAAACCGGCACTCCGGCCAGATCGAGTGGCGATCCGCTGTCCGATCTGGCCGAGAATGCGGTGGCGTTGACGATGGCTGCCGGGGCAAGGCCGGGCAGGATGCGGCGCAGCCAGCCAGCGGCCCCTTCATCCTTCAGGCTTGGGACGAACAGCCCGCAGGCGTCGAAACCCGCATCCTCGAACGCCTCGATCAACGCGCGGATGCCGCCGGTATCCGCTGCCGCAAGCCAGGCGCGGTAAAACGGAATAATGACCAGCGGTCTGCGATCCGGCGCGGATGGCATGATCCCGGCCCGAGCATGCCAGAAACCGAAGGCGGGCAACGTTTCCGGTCCCGGCACCGGACCGGCAGACAGGCCCGCCGCCTGTGCCAGTTGCGCCAGCGCGCCCTGCGCCGCGATCTCGCCCCCGGTATCGCATAACCTGCCCAGCCTGCGCAGCGCAGCGGACGAAACGGTCGAGGCCCGATCAAGCGCCGGATCGATGCGCCCGTCGCCGGGCAGAAAGGCCAGCGCGATCCCGTTCTGCCGGGCGAGGCAAGAGACCTGCTCGACGCCGTAGGACCACCATGACATGCCGCCGATCAGCCGGATCAGGATCGCTTTCGCACCGGACAGCGTGCGCTCGATATAGGTATCGACAGACAGGGGATGGACCAGCGCCGACAGATTCGCCAGCCGTAGCGATGGCAGGGATTCGCGCCCGCGCCGCCATCCTGCCGCGAAAGCCCCCAGATCGCTGTCGGAAAAGGACAGCACCACCAGATCCGCGGGCGTCTGCCCGAGATCGCGGGGAGCCGCGCTTTCCTCCAGCCCGTGGCTTTCCCGGAACAGGACGTGCATTTCAGGCCAGTGCCCGCTCGACGGCGATGCGGTCAATATCGCCCTTTTCAGCGATCACCACCAGCCGGCTTTGCCGGGTCTGGCTGCCCCATGGCCGGTCGAACTGATGCCGGACGCGAGGGCCCACGGCCTGCACCAGCAGGCGCATCGGCTTGCCTTCGACCGCGACATGCCCCTTGACGCGCAGGATGTTCCGGGCGCTTGCCAGCGCCTCGATCCTTGCGGCAAGCGCCTCGGGGTCGCTTTGTTCGGGCAGGTCGACCACGATCGTATCGAAATCGTCATGGTCGTGATCCTCGAACCCGTCATGATGCGATGGCCGCGCGTCAAGGCTGTCCTCGGCCGCAGCGCCCAGACCCAGCACCACACGGGCATCGATCTCGCCTTCCGTCAGTGCCAGGACCGGCAGGGGGCGCGGGGCCTCGGCCGCGATAATCGCGCGGGCCTTTGCCACGCCCTCCTCGCCGGCAAGATCGGGTTTGGACAACAGCACCAGATCGGCACAGGCGATCTGATCCTCGAACACTTCGGACAGTGGCGTTTCGTGATCGGCATCCGTGCCGTCGCCCGTATCGGTATTGCCGGGCCGTGCCGGATCGGGGGCGAAACGGCCCAGCGCCACCGCCTCGGCATCGGCCACCGTGATCACCCCGTCAATGGTGATGCGCGAGCGCAGATCGGGCCAGTCGAACGCCTTGAGCAACGGCTTGGGAAGCGCCAGCCCCGAGGTCTCGATGACGATATGGTCCGGGCGCGGCTCCATCGCCATCAGCCGTTCGATCGAGGGGATGAATTCATCGGCGACGGTACAGCAGATGCAGCCATTGGTCAGTTCGAGGATATTCGCCTCGGGACAGTTCGCATCGGCGCATTCGCGGATCAGATCGCCATCGACGCCGACATCGCCGAATTCATTCACCAGAACCGCAAGACGCCGTCCGTCCGGGTTGCGCAGCAATTGACGTATCAGCGTGGTCTTGCCGGCGCCAAGAAAGCCGGTGATGACGGTGACGGGGGTTTTTTCCAGAGACATGATCAGACCTCGAATGGGGGGATGCGTGCAATGGTGTTCTTGCGGATGACCTCGGGGCGTTCGCGCCACGGCACGATCCCGTCATCCGTTGCGCCATAGGCGCGGTACATCTTGATCAGATCGGCAAGGTTGCTGTCGGGATCCAGCCCGCCCTGCACATAGGTCCAGAGTCCGGCTCCGCGCAGCACCACGGCACAGCCGCGCGTGCAGGCGGACAGGCATTCCTGCCGCCGATGCGCGATCCCGGCAGCCGACAGCGCATCCGACAGGCGTTGCCCGTCGCGTTGGGTCAGGGGGGCGGCCTGCGGATCGGCCCCCGGAAAACGGCAGGTGGTACAGACCACCAGTTCGAATGTCTCAGCCACGCGGCCCCTCCGGCCTGATCGTTTCTCGGGCGGCGGGATGGATCGGCCGGACTTCTCTGGCGGGGCCAGAAAGGTTCAGGACGACGACACACCCCGGTCGCACAGTTCATGGCGGTCCCTTGCGGAACCGATGCTGGCAGGTCTCCCGGCTTGCGGATGTCAGAGGAACTGGCCTCTGGCGGGTGCCCTGCCTTCCCGGCGCATCTGCGCCAGTGGCGGTGGGCAACCTCTCCGGTCACGGTCGCGGGGGCGGCTGCGCTTGGGCCTGGCGGCTTGTCGCATTCCCTCTTCGCCTGCCCTGAGGCAGGAACCAGCGATGGCAGAAGCCAAGCCACGGACCGGGCCCAAAGTCAAGCAAAGTTACGATGGGTGAACGCCACACAATGGCGGGCCAGACCCTTTGGCGCGCCGAAAAGCAGATGGAAATCAAGGCTCAACATGCCGAACAAAGGATGAGACCGGCTTTCCGCCGATCCCGTTCACGCAGCCGGAACCGTCACGGCGCTTGACTGCCTTCACCGTCTCGGGCATTCCACTTGCGATGGTTCCCGGGATGGCCAGGCCGACCGGGTGAAAAGGGAACGCGGTGAGGTGCTGCCAAACGGCGCCGATTCCGCGACTGCCCCCGCAACTGTAAGCGGAGAGCGTGCCCCGACAGCCACTGGCGCAGATGCGCCGGGAAGGCGGGACACGCGGCGACCCGCGAGTCAGGAGACCTGCCATCTTCACGTCAACCAACCCGGGCGGGGTGCCCCGGAAGGAGGAGCGATGACTGGATACAGTTCCTGGCGGAAGCCAACCGTCGACCTGTCCCTGCCGGCAGAAGCGCCGTCTTGCCTTGGTTTTACGCGACCTTCCCACCCTGTCCTTCACATTCAGGAAGGACATCAGCATGAACCTGACTACCGTTTCGATCGCCGCGATGGGCATATTGATGGCAGTTGCGGCATCGGCCGCCCCGACCGAATATCCGCTGACCATCGATAATTGCGGCCACGAAATCCGGTTCGACGGACCGCCCGAGAATGTCGTCTCGATCGGACAGGCCGCAACCGAGGTTCTTTACGCGCTGGGCGCCGAGGATCGCATGGCGGGCACATCGCTGTGGTTCAACGAGGTTCTGCCACGTTTCGCCAAGGCCGATGCCGGGGTCGAGCGGATCGCCGACAACATGCCCAGCTTCGAGGCGGTGGTGAACAAGCGTCCGGGTTTCGTGCCCACCATGTTCGAATGGATGATCGGCACGCAAGGCGTCGTCGGCACGCGCGAGCAATTTGCCGATCTGGGCATTCCCACCTATGTCATGCCGCCCGATTGCGAGGGCAAGGACAACCTTGTCGGCGCGGATGGCACGCGCCTTGCGCCATTCGACATCGCGACGGTCTATAAAAGCGTCGATCAGATGGCCGCGATCATGGACAGGCAGGATCGCGGAGCGGAACTGGTCGCCGAATTGAAGGCGCGCGAGGCTGATGCGGTCAAACGTGCCGCGGCGCTCGGGTTGCCTGATGCCTCGGCGGTGGTCTGGTTTTCCTCTGCCGATCTCGAGCTTGATCCCTATGTCGCCGGCCGCAAGGGCATTCCGGCATGGATGCTGGACGCACTGGGCCTGCGCAACGTGATCGAATCCGATGAGGAATGGCCGACTGTGGGCTGGGAAAGCATCGCCAGGGCGGATCCGTCGGTGATCGTGATTGCCCGTATGGATCGCCGCCGTTTTCCGGCCGACGATCACGAAAAAAAGCTGGAATTCCTTAAATCCGATCCGGTCACCAGCCAGATGACCGCAGTGAAAGAGGACCGTATCGTGATCCTCGACGCCGAGGCCATGCATGCCTCGATCCGGCTGATCGACGGTCTGGAAACGCTGACCAAGGCGATGGAGGCGTTGCCGCGATGACTCTGGCCCTGATCGGCACCCGGCCCCGGCGTCGCGGCCTGCGGGCGTTTCACGGAATCTGGATCGCCCTGATCCTGATCGCCGCGCCGCTGGCAGGGATTTGCATCGGCGAGACGCGGATCCCGGTCAGCACGGTTTTGCAGGTGATGGCCAACCGGTTCTGGGATGCGGGTTATGTGCTGGACCCGATAGATGAGGGCATCATCTGGTCCTACAGGCTGCCCCGCGCCCTTGTCGCCGGCGGATGCGGCACCGCATTGGCGGTTTGCGGGGTGATCCTGCAATCGCTGCTGCGGAACGCGCTGGCCGATCCCTATCTGCTGGGTATCTCTGCCGGTGCGTCGACCGGCGCGGTTCTGATCGCGGTCGTCGGTGTCGGAGCGGCAGCCGTGCCGATGTCGGCGGGTGCGCTTGGCGGCGCTTTGCTGGCCTTTGGCCTTGTCGCCCTTCTGGCACGCATGGCTGGCGGCGGAACGGGATTGCGCGGCGCCGGGCAGATCATTCTGGCGGGCATTGCCGGATCGCAGCTGTTCAACGCCATGACCTCGTTCCTGATCGCCCGGTCCGCCAATGCCGAACAGGCGCGCGGGATCATGTATTGGCTTCTGGGCAATCTGTCCGGGGTTCGCTGGGACGATGTCTGGCTGGCGCTTGCCGCCGCGATGCTGCTGCTGATCGTCGCGTTCTGGCATATGCGGGCACTCGACGCCTTTACCTTCGGGGCGGAATCCGCGGCTTCGCTTGGGGTCCCGGTCAGGCAGGTGCAGGTGGTGCTGATCCTCGTCTCGGCGATGGCGACTGCGGTCATGGTATCGATCACCGGCTCGATCGGCTTCGTGGGGCTGGTCGTTCCCCATGCCGCGCGGTTTCTGGTCGGGGTGCGCCATGCCCTGCTGGTTCCCGCTTCGGCACTGATCGGCATGGTTTTCCTGATCGCCGCAGATATCATGTCCCGGATCATGATTCCCGGGCAAACCTTGCCCATCGGCGTCGTTACCGCCCTTGTCGGGGCGCCGGTTTTCGCGGTAATCCTGATCCGCGCAAGGACCGTATCGCGATGATCCGCGCCACCGATCTGAGTTGGCGCGCGGGTGGCAAGGCGATATTGCACGGGACCAGCCTGACCGTCGCCAAGGGTGAGGTTCTGGGGCTGATCGGTCCCAACGGCTCGGGAAAATCCACGCTGCTGCGGCTGCTTGCGGGGCTGTTGAAACCGTCTTCCGGCCATCTTGAACTGGCCGGAAGACCGCTGGACCGAATGCGCCAGCGCGATATCGCCCGCCTGCTGGCTTTCGTGGCGCAGCAGGCCGAGACCTCGGACCGGATTTCGGTTCGCGACGCGGTCGAGCTGGGCCGCACGCCCTGGCTGGACGCACTGCGCCCCTGGTCGGAAGAGGACGACCGGCATGTCGCGCATGCGCTGGCGCGTGTCGGCATGCAGGGGTTCGAGACCCGCGACTGGATCACCCTGTCGGGAGGCGAGCGGCAGCGCGTCCATATCGCCCGTGCGCTGGCCCAATGCCCCAAGGTCATGCTGCTGGACGAACCGACCAACCATCTTGATATCCATCACCAGCTTTCGATCATGCAACTGGTCCTGGACCTGAAACTGACAACGGTGATTGCGCTGCATGATCTTAATCAGGCGATGATCTGCGACAGGTTGGGGGTCATGCATCATGGCAGGCTGATCGCGTTTGGCCCTCCTGCCGGGATCCTCACCCCCGAATTGCTGGAGCGGGTCTTTGCCGTCCGCGTCACCGAACTGACCGACCCTTCGGACGGGTCGAGGATCATGCGTTTTCTGCCCTTAAACCGAAAGGAAACCATATGCGCTTTCTGACATTCATCGCGCTCTTGCTTGCACATCCTGCGGCGGCCGAGGTTTTCGAAGTCAGGATGCTGAACCGGAATCACACCGGCGGCATGGTATTCGAACCCGACTATCTGGAACTGAGGCCCGGCGACCGGATCAAATTCCTGGCAACCCATCCGTCTCATAACGCCGCCTCGATGCCGGAAATGCTGCCGGAGGATGCGCAGCCCTTCAAAGGCCAGATCAACGAAGAGATCGAAGTCGAATTCACCGAACCCGGCTTCTATGGCATCAAATGCATTCCGCATTACACCATGGGCATGGTGATGCTGGTACAGGTGGGTGAACAGCCCGCTTCCTCGGCAGAGATCCCGGCTGATCTTCCCGATCATGTCATCGAACGCCTTACCCGGATCGTGGACCGCGCCCAAACCGGAAACGGCATCTAGACCAGCCCTTGCGCGGGCTGCCATTTGAAGCAGGCAGGGAAGATGCCGTGATCATTGGCAATCCGTAACCCGGCCCCGGTCAGCCCCCAGAGCCGAGACGCCATCTTGCCAGATGGATATGCCGCCCTTCTCCCTGCACGCTGTCGATCAGAGCGATATCCCGAATGCGCCACCCGAGAGGAGCGGGCAAAAGGCGTTCCCCATCGAAACCTGCGCCATAGGCAAGCGTGACATGAGGCGTAACCCTGCCCGGTTTCGGGAATTTCGGGAATGTTCCGGTCAGGGCGCGGCCGACCGTCCGGGCAAGCCGATCCACAAGGATATCCGTTTCCGGCGTTCTTAGCACGATCGGCCGCTTTTTCTTTGCCCTGAAGGTCATAATCCGGTCGAAAGTGATATCGAATGACGGAAAGCTGAACCCGGCAAGGGCTCCGCTCAGGGCGCGGACCAGTCCCGGGTCGATCGCGTCGTCCCTGATGACCGGCAATATGGTCATGTGAAGCGTCTTGTCGCGCAGCCTGTCGCCGGTGCCGACAAGCGGCCATATCTTCTGAACATGCCTGATGAAAGGCGGCGGCGGAACCGCGGCAAAGAAAAGGATGTGCCGGGGCCGGGGCCAGTCGGAAATCCTGTATCCGCCCATGATTGCAACCTCCTTGCAGTTGATGTTGCATCATAGAACAAAAATAGAACATTTTAAAGAGACCGGCAAGAAACCCGGCGGCGGAAACCGTTTCAGGTCGTCGGATCCGATAACGGACGACCGGCCAGCTCTGCCGTTACGGCATCGTCGACCGGCGTGTCGTAAGTCATCAGAAGATAGCCCAGAACCGAATAGAAGCCGACGGTTGCGATCAGGTCAAATACGCCGTCGCGCCCTAATATTGCTGCCAGATCCGCCTCCAGCGCTTCGGGCAGACGCCGCTGGTCGAACAGGGCGTCAACCGCCCGGGCGATCAATCCGTCCTCGCCGGCCGGCGCGCCGCGCATGGCAAGGATGCGATCATCCGACATGCCAAGTGCGCGGGCGCGGCTGACGTGATGGGCCCATTCATAGGCCGAACCCATGCGGCAGGCCGCACGAAGGATCACCAGTTCCGAGCGAATCGCCCCCAGGGCGCTGTCCTTGACGACATGCTGCCGCAGCGGCGCCCAGGCCCGCAGCAAGGCCGGATGATGCGCCATGGTGCGATAGACGTTCAACGCCCCGGCAAAACCCTTGCGCAGATCGAGAATCTCGGCGGGCCAGTCGGCATCCGAAAGCGGTGGGCAGGAAGAGGTCATGAAAGACTCCGGTCAGGGAAAGTATTTCGCATAGATCTCGGGCGCGCGATCGGCCCAGATGCCTGTAAAGCCGCGATAACGGGCAATCTGCGACAGGTCGATCTTGACGCGCAGAACGTCTTCGTGGTCGTGATCCAGCGCGCCAAGCACGGTGCCATCGGGCGCCAACGCGCAGGAACGCCCGAAAAAGCGTTGCCCGCCGGTACTGCCGCTGCGATTGCAGCTAAGGAAGAAAACGCCGTTCTCGACTGCGCGCGTATAGGCGCGGTGCAGGAAAAGCGCCTCATCGGCGACGGGGGCATCCTCGGCGCCGAAAGAGGCCCAGACCGAGGTCACGATCCCTGCCCCCTGCATTGCGAGAATGCGGGTAATCTCGGGAAAGCGGATGTCGTAGCAGATCTGCATGCCCAGCCGCGTCTCGCCAAAGGCAAAGCTGTCGATCCGGTCGCCACGGGTGAAATACAGCTTCTCATTCTGCCACTGGTGGATCTTGGCATAGCAGCCCAAAACCCCCTGCGGCCCGATCAGCACCGAGCAGTTGCGCATCACCCCCTCGCGCAGCGGATCGCGCAGGCCCATGCCGATGACGATATGGCAGCCGTGCCGCTGCGCCGCCTCGGCCAGCGCGGCAATCTCGGGGCCGTCGGGCGTGGCGCAGGCGCGGTGCAGCGCGGCGGCGTAATCGGCCGGGGGCAGCGTCATCGCACCGCCGGGAACCAGCGGTTCGACATAGCCGGTATTGGCGAGTTCGGGAAACAGAACAAGCCCCGCGCCACGGCTTGACTCGGCGGCGATATGGTCGTGGATGCGACGCAGGTTCAGGGCCGGGTCCAGCGGCGCTACATCCATCTGGATCAGACTCGCATTGATCATATCGCGGCCCCCGCCGGTTGTGCCAGCCGGTTGCCGGACGCGAAATCCCAGTCGCGGCCGGGGGCAGCGGCGATCAATGCGCGGGTATAATCATGGCGCGGACGGGCCAGCACTTCAGCCGCCGGACCCTGCTCGACCACCGAGCCGCGGCGCATCACCATCACCTCGTCGCAGATCTGGGCTGCCACGCGCAGGTCATGGGTAATGAACAGGATCGCCAGATTACGGCGCGCCTGCAATTCGGCCAGAAGATCCAGCACCTGCGCCTGAACCGAAACGTCCAGCGCCGAGACCGCCTCGTCGGCGATAATCACCTCGGGATCCATCATCAATGCCCGCGCGATCGCGATACGCTGGCGTTGCCCGCCCGAGAACTGATGCGGAAAGCGTTGCAGGCTAGCGCGCGGCAGGCCGACCACCTCGAGCAGCTCGCCTGCCCGTTCCAGCGCCGCTGCGCGGTTTTCACCCAGATTAAGCGGCCCCTCGATCAGACTTTCGGCAATGCGCAGCCGCGGGTTCAACGATCGGTTGGGATCCTGAAACACCATCTGGACGTTGCGCCGCGCAGGCGCCAATGCCCGAGCGCCGCGCAACCGGGCGATATCATTCCCGTCGATCAGGATTTCCCCGCCGGTCGGATCCTCCAGCCGCAGGACACAGCGCGCAACGGTGGACTTGCCCGAGCCGCTTTCGCCCACGATACCCAGGGTGCGGCCCCGCGACAGGCGGAAATTCACAGCGTTCACCGCATGGACGCGATGCGGCGTCCGGCCAAGCAGCCTGGCGGGCAGCGAGCCGATCTCGAATATCTTGTCAAGCGACCGGACCTCGATCACCGTCGGCCCGCCATCTCCGCTTCGCGCCTCTCGTGGCACCAGCGAGGGCACGGCGCGCAGCAACGCCTGCGTATAGGGCTGGGCCGGACGGCTCAGCACCTGATCGACGGTCCCGGTCTCGACCATCTCGCCGTGCCGCATGACGCAGACCCGGTCGGCGATATCGGCGACGACCCCCATATCATGGGTGATGAACAATACCGCGGTGTTCTGCTGTTCCTGCAATTCGCGGATCAGGGTCAGGATCTGTTTTTGCGTGGTCACGTCAAGCGCGGTTGTCGGCTCGTCGGCGATAAGCAACTTTGGCTTCAACGCCAGCGCCATGGCGATCATCACCCGCTGCCGCTGACCTCCGGAAAGCTGGTGCGGATAGCTGTCATAGATACGCGGTGGATCGGGCAGATGCACCGAGGCGAAAACCTCCAGCGCCGCCTGCCGCCGCTCGGCCGGGCGCATCCGGCGATGGGCGCGATAGACCTCATCCATCTGCAACCCGATCTTCAGCACCGGGTTCAGTGCCGTCATCGGTTCCTGAAAGATCATCGCCATATCCGCGCCGCGCAGCTTCTTGGTCCGCTCGGGCGTGGCGGTCAGGATATCCTCGCCATTCAGCAGAACGGAACCGCCGGTGGCCTTCAACTCTCCCTGCGGCAACAGATCCATCGTCACCAGCGAGGTGACGGATTTGCCCGACCCGGATTCGCCGACAAGGCAAACCGTCTCGCCCGGTGCGATGTCGAAGCCGATGCCCTTCAGGATTTCGGCCGGACGGCGGCCGCAGGTCGCGACGCGCAGATCGCGGATCGACAGCACCGGCGCGTCGGCCGTCACATGGTCGCCCATCACTCGTCCCTCCCTTTCATCTTCGGATCCAGACGGTCGCGCAGCGCATCGCCCAGAAGATTGATCGACAGGATGCATAGCGACAGCACGATGGCGGGCCAGAACACCAGCCAGGGCCGCATGGCGAAGTAAAGCCGCCCCTCGGCCATGATATTGCCCCAGGTCGGGATCTCGGTTCCGATGCCCACGCCAAGAAAGGACAGCGCCGCCTCGGTCAGAATGGCAGAGGCATAGATATAGGTCGCCTGCACGATCAAAGGCGCGACGGTCGCGGGCAGCAGGTGGCGCGTGATAAGCCGTGGCGCGGGCGTGCCCAGCAATTGCGCCGCTTCCACATAGGATTCGGCCCGCGCCGCCAGCACGCGCGAACGGACCAGCCGCACCACTTGCGGGATCTCGGGCAGCATGATGGCGATGATCACCGTCACCAGCCCGGCCTTGGTCAGGGCGACGATGGCGATGGCCAGCAGGATGCCGGGAATCGCCATCATGCCATCCATCACCCGCATGATCACGGCGTCGAAGCCGCGGAACCAGCCTGCAAGCAATCCCAGCGGCAGGCCGATCACGATCGCACCGGCAGCAACCCCTGCACCAACCAGCAGCGAGACCCGCGCACCATAGACGATGCGCGAATAAAGGTCGCGGCCGAAACTGTCGGTGCCCAGCCAATAGGTTTCGGAACCCGCCTGCAGCCGCATCACGGCGTTAAGCTCCGTGGGTTCAAAATTCGCTAGTTGCGGAGCGGCGACGGCCATGGCGACGATAGCCGCAAGGACCAGCAGCGACAGGACGATGGTCCAGTGCGGCAGGTTCCCGGCCAGCCGGCGATGCGGGATCTCGGGGGTCACGGGCGCTGTCATTGATAACGGATCCTTGGATCGGTCAGGGCATAGGAAAGGTCGATCAGCAGGTTGATCACGACATAGGTCCCGGCGGTCAGCAGAATGATGGTCTGAATCAGCGGGTAGTCCCGCGCCAGCACGGCATCGACGACCAGACGGCCCAGACCGGGAATGTTGAATACCGTCTCGGTCACCACCACGCCCGAAATCATCATGGCAAAGCCGGTACCCACCACGGTCAGGATCGGGATGGCGGCATTGCGCAGCGCATGGCGGAACAGAATGACCCATTCCGACAGTCCCTTGGCGCGGGCGGTGCGGATATAATCCTCGCCGAGAACCTCTAGCATCGCGGCGCGGGTCATGCGCGAGACCAGCGCGATATAGATCGACGACAGCGCCAACCCCGGCAGGAATATGCGGTGCAGGAACGGCCACAGCCCTTCCGAAAGCGGCTTGTATCCCTGCACGGGAAACCATTCCAGATGCACCGCGAAAATGCCGATCAGCACATAACCGATGACGAAAATCGGCACGGAAAAGCCCAGCACTGACAGGGACATGACCAGGCGGTCGACAAACTGTCCATGCCTGCGCGCGGCAACAACGCCCAGCGGCAGCGAGATCACCACCGTCAGGATCATCGCCACCGTCGCCAGTGCCAGCGTCGGACCGATACGCTGACCGATCATTTCGAGCACCGGCCGCCGCGAGATCAGCGAATACCCGAAATCTCCCTGCAGCATATTGCCGATCCAGGTAAAGAACTGCACCGTCAGCGGCGCGTCCAGCCCAAGACTGTCGCGGATGGCGGCGATCTGTTCCGGGCCGGCCTGATCGCCGGCAATGGCCTGCGCCGGATCGCCGGGCGTCAGCCGCAGGATCAGGAACACGATCAGGGCGATCAGGAACATGACGGGCACCGCCATAAGCAAGCGGCGCAGCAGGTAATAAAGCATGGCGACCTCTTGTGAAGCGTCAGGGCGGCAAGGACCGCCCGGACATGCTATTCGGATTTCTGCACGCCCCAGAACAGCGTGATGGGGCCGGGTTGGATCTCGCTGATCTCGTTCCGCCAGGCAGCAACCGACTGGAACTCGCCCGCATTATAGTAGAAACCCTGATCATAGGCGATCTGCTGGATTTCGGCGGCAAGACGCTTCTGTTCGTCCAGATCGGTCGCGACCAGATAATCTGCGCGCAAAGCCTCGATCTCGGGGCTGACCGGCCAGCCGGACCATGCATTATCGTCGCCCGAACCGTCCAGCAGCGCGTGAACCAGCGGATCCCAGATCCCGGTGACGCCCCAATAGGTAAACAGCATGTTCCAGCCGCCCTCGGCCACCGGCTGCCAGCCATTCTTGCGCGATTGCAGCGTCGCCCAGTCCATCGAGGCGACATCGACCGTGAAGCCTGCCTCGCGCAGCCGCTCGGCGGCGACGATCGGCTGGGTGGACAGAATGGTCAGATCGGTCGGCTGCATCATCAGCACCGGCGTTCCGTCATAGCCTGCGGATTGCAAAAGTTCCTGCGCCTTGGCCATACGCTCATCGGCGCTGCCGGCAAGATATTCCGAGCCCGCATCCGAGGCCAGCGGCACCTCGCAACCGTAATCCGACGCGCAAAGCGTGTAATATTCAGGATCGCCGACAGCAGTCTGCATCAGCTGTTCCTGATCAAGCGCATACATCGCGGCACGGCGGATATCGGCATTGTCAAAGGGCGGCAGACGGTGGTTGAAGCGCCCGGTCACCTGACTGCCCAGCGGGTTGATGGTGCCGATCTGCACCTCGTCATTCATCTGCAGAAGCGGCAGCAGGTCGATCGCGACCTGTTCGATCAGATCGACATCGCCCGATTGCAACGCATTGATCGAGGTCTGCATGTCGGGCATCGCCTGCCAGACCACCTTGTCGACATTCACCACCTTTCCCCCGGCGGTCCAGCTTGCCGGTTCGGAACGTGGCTGATAATCCTCGTTCCTGACATAGACCGCCCTGTCGCCGGGCCGGTATTCCTCGGCCACGAATCTGAACGGACCCGAGCCGGTCATCTCTTCTACCTGCTCGCCCGGGGGCGTCTCGGCCAGGCGCTTGGGCATCATGAAGGGTGGCACCGGCGAAGGTTTCGCCAACAGTTCCAGCACATGACCAAAGGGCTTGGCCAGCGTAAGCACCAGCACCTTGTCCGAGCTTGGCTCGATCGAGGCGACATATTCCATCATCTTGCGCCCGGCGGCGTCGTTATCGGCCCAGCGTTTCAGCGAGGCGACGCAATCCTCGGCCGTTACCGGGCTTCCGTCATGCCATGTCAGCCCATCGCGCAGGGTAAAGGTATAGGTCAGCCCGTCGTCGGATATCTCGTAATCCGCCATCTGCGGCTGCGGCTTGTATTCCGCATCCATGCCCAGAAGCGTGTCGAAAACCATGAAGCCATGCGTCCGCACGATCTGCGCCGTGCTCAGATGCGGGTCAAGGGTGCGCAGCGGCGCCTGCATCACCACGTTCAGCTCTGTCTCGGCCGATGCCGGACCGGCCTGAAACAGACCCGCCGCGATGGCCGCCCATCCAAGGGCGCGAAGTCCCGGAATTGTCATCATACCTCTCCTGTTTCTGGTTCTTTTGTGATTTCCGGCGATGCGCACCACGGCCAGGCGCGCGTGACGTCAAGCCGGCGATAGGGGATCAGCCGCACATCCGCGGGGCCCAGATCGGGTGTATCAACCACAAGGATGCGTTCGGCCAAAGGTTCGTAGAAGTCGCGGAAATGGGTCTTGGAGCGCAGCAGGATCACGTCGTAATCCTGCGGTTGTTCGTCAAAGATGGTGAAAGGGTCGCCATCGACCGCAAAGGCGAAATGCGAAACGACCGAGACCCTGACCCGCCCGATCTGCAACAGCGCGGTCAGTCCCAGATCGACGAAACTGCCCTGCTGATAGCGGCCCGAGACGGTAAAGGATTTTTGCCCGGTCCAGAGCACCTCGGCCCCGGTCTCGACCGGACCGCCGGTTTCCGGCGCGCTCTTGCCGCCAAGCCTGACATCGATACGCGCGCCTGCACCGGCGGCATGGGCCTGCGCGGCGGTTTCCGGATCCAGCAGGAAGGGCACCATGACCTTTCCCACATCGCGGCACAGCAACGCACGCAGCAGATGGGTGGAATCGTTCATCCGGTCGGCATGTTCCAACAGCACCACCGGCCTGCCCGTCGCCGGATGCTTGGCCAGATCGGCCATTGCCTGATCGGCCGTCATGACCGGTACAGCTTCGGACAATTCCCGCCGCAACCCGTGCAGCCGGCGCGCGAAATGCTGTGCCCGCCCTTCGGCGGCCTCATGCCCCTGCCAGTCGAGGCAGATCACCGACATGCCGGTATTGCCCGCATCGGCATAGGAAAACCCGGCCATGACCGAAATGTCGCAATCGCCCCCTGCCTCGGCGGCCCGCGCCTCGGCAATGACCATCGCCAGCGGCTGCAAAGAGGTGGCCGACATGATAGAGGGGATCACGATGCCCGGCCGCGCCACCGCAAGGCCCGGCCGCCGCCCCTCGCGGATCATGCGCAGCAGGGCGCTGGCGGCACGCTGCCCGGTCTCGCCCATGTCGATATGCGGGGAATGACGGTAAGCTACGGCAATATCGGCACCGCGCAGCATCCGCGCATCGACATTGCCGTGATAATCCAGCGCCACCGCAATGGGCAGGTCTGGCTGCGCGGCGCGCAGGCTGTCGATGATATGACGCTCGACATCCGCATGACCTTCGGTCCAGCATGCGCCGTGCAGGAACAGGACGATCCCGTCCAACCGCCCGGCAGAGGCCACGCCCTGCAACAATTCGCGCCTGTAATGCGTCACCGCCTCGTCGCTGGCGGGACCAAGCGCGCCCAGCAGCGTATGGAACAGCGGGACGAATTCCGCGCCCTCATCCTCGCAAATCGCAATGCAGCCGCCGGGTACGGTATTGGTGCCGCGAAACCGCGCCGGGATCGCAGCGCCGCGGGTGCAGACACGCTGGAACTCGGACAGTTCGACGCGCTGGGGCACGGAACTCACCGATTCGAGGTTGAACCCGGCAAAGGCGATGCGTGGCGCCATGACTGCCCTACTCCGCCGTCACGGTGGCGATAGCGCCGGCAAGACGATCAACGATCTGGTCGATTTCGTCGGGCTGGACGATATAGGGCGGGGCCAGCAGCACGTGATCACCATGCACCCCGTCTATGGTTCCGCCCATCGGATAGCACAACAGGCCACGCGCCATCGCCTCTTTCTTGATCCGGGCATGGATACGGCGGGCAGGATCGAAGGGGGTCTTGTTGTCCTTGTCGGCAACAAGCTCGATGCCCCGGAACAGCCCCCTTCCCCGGATGTCGCCGACATGGGGCGATTGCCCCAGCGCGGCGTCAAGGCCGGATTGCAGGCGCTCGCCCATGGCCTGAACATGCTCCATCATTCCGGGCCGCGACAAGATTTCGACGACCTTGTCGGCGGCCGCAGCCGCGACAGGATGGCCGATATAGGTATGGCCGTGCTGAAACAGGCCCGAACCATCCGCAAAGGCGCGATAGATATCCCGCGACAGCATCACCGCGCCGATCGGCTGATAGCCAGCGCCCAGCCCCTTGGCGATAGTGATCAGGTCGGGGCGTACTCCTTCGGCGGAGCAGGCGAAGATCGAGCCGGTCCTGCCCATGCCGCACATCACCTCGTCCAGGATCAGAAGCACGCCGTAACGGTCGCAGACCTCGCGGATACGGCGGAAATAACCCGGCACCGCCGGCACCGCGCCCAGCGTCGCGCCGACCACCGGTTCGGCCACGAATGCGATCACCTGATCCGAACCCAGTTCAAGGATCCTGGCCTCCAGTTCCGCGGCCAGCCGTGCGGCATAATCCTCGGTTGTCTCACCCTCGCGCTGGTCGCGATAGGCGTAACAGGGCGAAACATGATGCGTTTCCGGCAGGATCGGCTGAAACTGCGCCCTGCGCCAGGCATTGCCCCCCGCCGCCAATGCGCCGATGGTATTGCCGTGATAGCTTTGCCTGCGCGCGATAATGTGGCGCCGCTGCGGCTGGCCGATCTCGACGAAATACTGCCGCGCCATCTTCAGTGCCGCCTCGACCGCCTCGGAACCGCCCGAGACCAGATAGACATAGTCCAGCCCCTCGGGCGCCAGCCCCACCAGGCGCTCGGCCAGCGATTCCGCGGCATCGGTAGTGAAGAAGGAGGTATGGGCATATGCGATGCGATCCATCTGCCCGCGCATCGCCTCCAATATCTCGGCATTGCCATGTCCAAGACAACTGACCGCCGCGCCCCCAGAGCCGTCGATATAGCTGCGCCCCTCGGCATCGCCGATATGGACTCCCTGTCCTGAAACCGCGCGCGGCAATGCCGCCGCGATGGAACGGTGAAGAATTCTGGTCATTCGTCTGTCCCGTATCTGCAAGGGAATCGCGGCGCCGCCGCCTGAAACGATTCGTGCCAGAATCCGTCTCGTATTGCAACAATTGTTTTATAAAGTAATATCAAGATACATTTGAATCCTTCGCTTGCCGGAAGCCCATTGCTTTCCAGCGACATTCAGGCAAGTTGGTGACCCAAGGAATAAAGGCTTGAAACATATGTCTCATGGCGACGCATTGCGTGACCGGATCATTGGCACCTATGAGTCCATGCCACCCCAATTGCAGCAGGCCGCGCGCCACATTCTGGAACATCCTGACGAGGTCGCACTGGTCTCGATGCGGGAATTGGCGCGGAACGCGGGTGTTCAACCCTCGACCATGACCCGGCTGGCCAAGTTTCTGGGCTTCGACGGCTATGAAGATATCCGCGCCCATCACGCCCGGGCAATCCGGCTGAGAGTGGATGGCTTCGCCGCCCAGCAGCAACGTTCCAGCGATAGCGGCGAAGGGCTGGCGCAGCAGATGTTGTACAGCCTGTCCGCCCAGATCAACCGACTGGCCGAGCCCGCGTCGATTGCCCGGCTGGAGGCAGCGGCCGAACGGCTGGCACAGGCGCGACGCGTCTATGTTCTTGGCCTTCGGTCATGCCATCTTGTGGCGTGGCATTTCCATTATGTCATGAGGCTTCTGGGCGAGCGCACGGAACATCTGGACGGTCTTGCGGGAACCATCGGCGACGGGCTGATGCGGGCCGGGGCCGAAGATGTGCTGCTGGCGATCTCGATCAGTCCCTATGCGCGCCACAGTCTGGAACTCGCCCAGCTTGCCCGTGAAAAGAACATGGGCGTCGTTGCCATCACGGATAGCGAAGTTTCACCGCTGATCGGCATCGCCGACGAGGCCATTCTTTGCGCGACGGAAAGCCCGACCTTCTTCCACACGCTTTCCCCTGCACTGGCCGTTTCCGAAGTGCTGTGCGGCCTGCTGGCAAATCGCGACCGCGCCGCCGCACTTGAAGCGTTGCAAAAGGCCGATCAGCACCTGCAGGGCCTGAACACCTATTCCGGGGCCATCCCTAAAAGGCAGTGAACGGGCCAGCATGCGAGAGGCTCTTGATGGACCGACCGGAGCGCCGTTCCCGCCAGCCCCACCCTTTCAAGCTGGCACGCCGGAAAAGGCGGGTAGTTCTTGCAATGTGGCCAGCGGCACCACCATCATCATAGCCGGATAAGATCGCATGAGATGGATCGGGCATGCGCGACCTGCGTGCCCCCCCCGCTACAGAAGCCCTGCCCCAGCAAGATCGGCCATGAGCGCGCGCGTGCCATAAGTCCAGGCCGGACATTCAGTCGATAGCCCGACCGTGTTCACCAAGGCCCCCAGCGCCGGGGCCGAGATCGTCACCACGTCGCCGATCTTGTGGGTGAATCCTTGCCCTTGCCCGTCACGATCCTGTACCGGCGCGAACATCGTGCCCAGATACAGCACCAGCCCGTCAGGATACTGATGATGATCCCCAATCGCCGCCGCCGCCAGCGCTTCCGGGCTGCGCGAGATCTGGCCCATCGACGACGACCCGGTCAGCACGAAACCATCCTCGCCGGTCACCTCCAGCGCGACCTCCAGCGCCTTGACGTCATCCAGCCCGAAGCCGCCATTGAACAGCCGGATGAACGGCCCAAGCGCGGCAGACGCGTTGTTATCCTTGGCCTTGCCCAGCAGCAGGGCCGAGCGCCCCTCGACATCGCGCAGGTTAACATCATTGCCAAGCGTCGCACCGACTATCCTGCCGGTCGAGGACACCACCACCGCCACCTCTGGCTCGGGGTTGTTCCAGGTCGAGATCGGATGCAGCCCGATCATCGCGCCATGCCCGACACTGGCCATAGGCTGACATTTTGTGAAGATTTCGGCATCCGGGCCAATGCCGACCTCCAGATACTGGCTCCAGACGCCGCGCTCGATCAGCCGCGCCTTGACCGCCATCGCGCCCCTGGATCCCGGCACCAGATCGGACAGATCCTCGCCGATCAGTTCCAGGATATCGCGCCGCAAGGCATCCGCGCGACCCGGATCGCCCATTGCCTGTTCCTCGATCACACGTTCCAGCAGGCTGACCACAAAGGTCACGCCAGAGGCTTTCACAGCCTGAAGATCGACCGGTGACAGCAGCGTGACCGCCTGTGCCCCGCCCGCCAGCATCGCATCCAGATCCGCTACGGGCTGACCCGGTGCGGTCGCCACATAGCCCGCCGGATCCGACATCTCGCAGATGTCGCGCACCGTCGGCGCGGCCTTTGCGGTGATATCCATCACCTGTCCGCCGCGGATCGTCACCACCCGGGGATGCCCGCCCTGTGCCAGCCGCACCCGGCCAAGAAACACTCCGTCGTCAAAGACGCTCATCTATCCTTATCCTCTTCCCACAAATGGCATCTGCGTCGCCATCACTGTCAGGGTCAGCGCATTCGCATCCAGCGGCAGCCCCGCCATGTAGCGGACCGCATCGGCGATATGGGCAACGTCAATCGTCGGCTCGACCGCCAGCGAGCCGTCGGGCTGCATCACCCCGGTCGCCATCCGCCGCGTCATCTCGGTCGAGGCGTTGCCGATATCGATCTGCCCGACGGCGATATTGAACGGCCGCCCGTCCAGCGCCGAAGCCCGCGTCAGACCCGACACCCCGGCCTTGGTCGCAGCATAGGGCGAGGCCAGCGGGCGCGGCATCGTGGCCGAGACCGAGCCGTTATTGATGATCCGCCCGCCCTGCGGCTGCTGCGCCTTGAACTGGCGAAAGGCGAATTGCGTGCAGAAGAACGCGCCGGTCAGGTTCACGCCCATGACCTGCCCCCATTCCTCGGCGGTGATATCTTCCAGCGGCACCGCGGACGGGTTCATGCCGGCATTATTGACCAGCAGATCCAGCCTGCCCCATCTCTCGATCACCGCAGCGAAAGCCGCGCCCACTGCATCCCGCTGGCCAATATCGACCGGGACGGCCAGCAACCGGTCGCCCGATGGATCGATGCCGGATGCGGTCTCGTCCAACACCTCCTTGCGGCGCCCGAACAGCGCGACATGAAAGCCGTCCCCATGCAGCGCCGTGGCGATGGCCTTGCCGATTCCGGTACCCGCACCGGTGACGATGGCAACCCGCATACTCATGACGGGATATCTCCGCCAAGCTCATCCTCGATATGGATGCGAATGATCTCGTCAAAGGACCCGTCGGCCTGAAACCCCAGCGATATCGCCCGTGCGGCGTCGAAATCCCTGGCCCAACCATCAACTATCCCGGCGATCATCGCATCCGGTTCACGCCGGATCAGTGCGGCTGCCTTGTCGCCGGCCACGCGCCGCAAAGCCTCGATCTGCTCGCCCACCGTGGCCGACAGGCCCGGCATGTTCAGATTGCGCCTTGCACCAAGGATGGCCGTGTCCATCTCGGCCGCGCGGATCAGAAAGCCCACCGCCGCGCGCGGGCTTGCATGCCAGTGCCGGACGCTTTCATCGACCGGCAACACCGCCTGTTGCCCCACCAGCGGCTCGCGCAGGATCGATGAGAAGAACCCCGAGGCAGCCTTGTTCGGCGCGCCCGGCCGGATGCAGATCGTCGGCAGGCGGATGCCGACGCCATCCAGAAAGCCGCGCCGGGAATAGTCGGACAGCAGCAATTCCCCGATCGCCTTCTGGGTGCCATAGCTGGTAAGTGGCGTCTGGAAGAACTCGTCGCCGATCCGGTCGGGAAACGGCGCACCGAAGACCGCGATGGAAGAGGTGAAAATCACGCGCGGACAATAGGGCTGCGTCAGCCCTTCTTGCCGGATCGCCTCGAACAAGTGGCGGGTGCCGTCCAGATTGATCGCATAGCCCTTGTCGAAATCCAGCTCTGCCTCGCCCGAGACGATGGCGGCAAGATGAAAGATAACGTCGGGCCTGCGTGAAATCAGTCCGGGCGCGACCTTGGGGTCGGAAATGTCCACGGCCCGCGCCGAAATGGCGATGCCGCCGCCCGTGACTGGCTCGGGCGCGACCACATCCAGCAGCTCGATTTTCCGGATCGGCTTACCGGCAAGCGCCTTTCGCTCGATCAGCGCCGAGGTGAGCTTGCGCCCTATCATCCCCGCCGCGCCTATGATCAGGATATTCATGTCTCTGGTGGCCCTCCCTGCCGTTTCAGTCAACGCGCCGTGCTTTGTCGCGCCTTCAATTCGTAACCCACGTCGATCACCGCGGGATCAGGACGCTCGCCCCGGCCCGCCGCCGCAATCATCTCGATCGCGCGGCGGCCCATCTCGTAGCGCAACGTCCAGATGGACGAAATCGAGGGGCACGAGGCCGCCGTGTATTCAAGATTGTTATATCCGATGATCCCGAACTGCCCCGGCACCCGGATCCGCCGCCGCTGGCATTCGAACAGAGCCCCCATCGCCATATCGTCATTGTTGCAGAAGACCGCATCCGCATCAGGCACCATCGCAAGAAAATCGGCGAACATCTCGGCTCCGTGAGTGACCGAGGACGGCTGCGGCGAGGTATGGATCAGCGCCTCGTCATAAAGACCCGCGTCCTGCAGCACCTCGACATAGCCGTTAAGACGCCTCTGCGCGCGGGGATCCATCCGTGCTCCGATGAAGCCAATTCGCCGGTAACCCTTTTCCAGCAGATGCCGGGTCGCCGCGCGACCGCCCTCGTTGTGGTCGAAGCCGATCATCATGTCGATCGGATCGGGCCCGATATCCATGATCTGAACCACCGGACAGCCAAGGCTGGACAGGATCCGCCGGGTCGCCGGAAGCTGATCGATCCCTGCCACGATCAGACCCGCAGGACGCTGCGCGGCAAACACCCTGACCAGTTCCTCTTCCTTCCGGGCCGTATAGCGGGAATTGCCAAGCTGAACCTGAAACGCAGTCCCCTCGACGGCTTCGTAAACACCCCGAAGCACATCGGCGAAGACCTGATTGGTGACCGAAGGAATGATCACCCCGATGATCGAGGTCGTCGCCGAAGCCAGCGCCCGCGCGGCCTGATTGGGCGAGTAGCCAAGCCGGGCAACCGCTTCTGCCACCCGCGCCCGAACCTTCTCCGACACGATGTCAGGGGTTCGCAGCGCACGTGAAACCGTGATAACGCTTACATCTGCTGCTTCAGCCACGTCTTTCAGTGTCACAGATTTGTAATTACTATCATATTTCTTCATTCACTCCCCCTGACCCTGCCGTATTTCTGCGTCAGGTCGTTGACAATGATATACGCTGTCATTTAACCTCCTGTCCAGTCCGGTGCGGAATGGCGCGACATCATGCCCGCCCAGTCATCGGGATCTGCAATGGCGCGGGTGGAAACCGGAGGCGCGCCGAAGGGGAGGATATAACGTGCCCTGCACGACTTGTTTGATCTCGGCCGCGAGGGGTCGGGAATGAAGGCAATTGTCAACGGTATCGTCAAACTCATCGAGTTCGTCATCGTGGCCCTTCTGGCCGGCATGGCGCTGATGGTATTCCTGAATGTGATCCTGCGTTACGGCTTCAATTCCGGCATCGTCATGTCGGAAGAAATGAGCCGGTTCTTTTTCGTCTGGCTGACCTTCATCGGCGCGGTACTGGCTTTCAAGGAAAACGGTCATCTGGGCGTCGAGACACTGGTGCGGGTATTCGGGCGGCGCGGGCGCGTCATCTGCATGGCGCTGACCAATATGCTGATCCTGCTTTGCGTCGGAATCCTGTTCTGGGGCACATGGCAGCAGGCGCCGATCAATGCCAGCATGACATCGCCCGTCGCGGGCATGCCGATGATCATGGTTTATGGCGTGGCCTTCTTCACCTCGGTCGGCATGGGGCTTATCGCGGGCTGGCGGCTGTTCAACATCCTGACCGGTCGCGTCACCGATGCCGAAATCGCCGAGTTCGTCGGTGAATACGACGATGTGGAAACCCTGATAGGGCGCGGCGAATGACCATCTTCGTTTTTCTGGCCTCGCTTCTGGGGGCTATGGCGATCGGCGCGCCAATCGCCTTTTCACTGATGTTCTGCGGTGTGGTGCTGATGACCTATATGGGCATCTTCAACCCGCAGATCGTCGCTCAGAACATGATCGACGGGGCCAACAGCTTCATTCTGCTGGCGATCCCCTTCTTCATCCTTGCCGGAGAGCTGATGAATGCGGGCGGGCTGTCGAAGCGGATCATTGATTTCGCGCTTGCCTTCGTCGGCCATCTGAAGGGCGGGCTTGGCGTCGTCGCCATCGTCGCCGCGTTGATCATGGCCTCGCTGTCGGGCTCTGCGGCGGCGGATACGGCGGCACTGGCCGCGATCCTGATCCCGATGATGCGGAACGCAGGCTATGACGTGCCACGCTCTGCCGGGCTGATCGCGGCGGGCGGGATCATTGCCCCGGTATTGCCGCCTTCGGTCGCCTTCATCGTTTTCGGCGTCGCCGCGAATGTGTCGATCACCCAGCTTTTCCTGGGTGGTATCGTGCCCGGCATCCTGATGGCGGTCGGCCTGCTGATCGCCTGGCAGATCGTCGCCCGGCGCGACAATGTAAAGGTGCTGCCGAAACAGGACTGGGCAGCGCGTGGTCAGGCCACGCTTAAGGCAGGCTGGGCACTGATCATGCCGGTCATCATCATGGGTGGCATCCGCTTTGGCATCTTCACCCCCACCGAGGCAGGGGTCATCGCCGCGTTCTACGCGCTGTTCGTCGGCCTGTTCATCTATCGCGAGCTGAAACTTTCCGATCTTTACGGTGTACTGCTACGGGCGGCCAAGACCACGTCTGTAATCCTGTTTCTGGTCGCCGGGGCGCTGGTCTCGGCATGGCTGATCACCAGCGCCAATATTCCGGGCGAGATTACCCGGATGCTGGAGCCGGTGATGGATAATCCGATACTGCTGATGTTCATGATGATGGTGCTGGTCTTCATCGTCGGCACCGCGCTGGACCTGACGCCGACGATCCTGATCCTGACCCCCGTCCTGATGCCGATCGTCAAGCAGGCGGGGATCGATCCGGTCTATTTCGGGGTCCTGTTCGTGATGAATAACTGTATCGGGCTGGTCACGCCCCCGGTCGGCGTCGTGCTGAACGTGGTCAGCGGCGTGGCGCGGGTGCCCATGGGCAAGGTCATCGTCGGCGTCCTGCCGTTCCTGGTCGCCCACACCATCGTCATGCTGCTCATGGTGCTGTTTCCTAGTCTCGTGCTGGCCCCGCTTGAAATTCTCGGCCGCTGACAAGGCGACCGGGCAGAAACGCTGAAGTCCCAAGGAGGAGGAGGACGATATGGCAACGAAGAAACTGGCACTGAAGAAAACCCTGACCGCAGGTCTTGCGGCAACCATGATCGCGGGCCTGCTGGCCCCGGCCAGCGCCGACATCAGCAAGCGCACCATCCGCGTTTCGAACGGCGTAGCCGAGGATCACCCCAATGGCGAGGGTGTCCGCGCCATGGCGCAATGCTTCGACGAAAAGACCGGAGGCGAATGGACGCTGAACGCGTTCTGGAGCTCTGCTCTTGGCGATGACCTGCAGGCGACGCAGGCCCTGCGCTCGGGGACACAGGAAATGGTCGTGACATCGTCTTCGCCCATCGTCGGCATCGTGCCCGCGCTTGGCGTTTTCGATCTGCCCTTCCTGTTCGCCAACGAGAAAGAGGCCGATGCGGTTCTGGATGGCGAGTTCGGGCAATATATCGCGGACATGATGCCGGCTGCCAATCTGGTCAATCTGGCCTATTGGGAAAATGGCTTCCGCAACCTGACCAACTCTGCCCGGCCTGTGACCAAGCTGGAGGATTTCAGCGGCATGCGCGTGCGGGTGATGCAGAATAATGTCTTCCTCGACACGTTCCAGACGCTGGGCACCAACGCCACGCCGATGGCCTTTGGCGAGGTGTTCTCGGCGCTTGAGACCGGGGCAATCGACGGGCAGGAAAATCCTTACGTGACCATCGACACGTCGAAATTCTACGAGGTGCAGAAATATCTGTCGAATACGCGCCATGCCTATACGCCGTTCATGGTGCTGTTCTCGAAGACGATCTGGGATCAGTATTCGGAAGAAGAACAGCAGATCCTTGTGGATTGCGCCGTTGTCGGTCGTGATGTCCAGCGCGAGGCCAGCCGCAAACTGTCCGAAGAATCGCTGGCCCGCGTGGAAGAGGCTGGTCTGGAGGTAAACGACATCGACACCGCCGAGATGGAGAAAATCCACGAGGCCGTGCAGGGTGTCTATGAACGTCACGCCGAAGAAATCGGCCCGGAAGTGATCGAGAAGATGCAGGCCGCGCTGGCCGAGATCCGGGGCGAGTAAGCCCTGATAATCCGCTGGCTGGCCCGGGTTTCGGGCCGGTCGGCATCACGCGCCAATCCCGGATTCTGCCATGAAGATCACCGCCGTTGAAACCCTCAGGCTCAGCGAATTCTCGAATATCGTCTGGATTCTGATCCGCACCGACGAAGGCATCACCGGGTTGGGCGAGACCTTCATGGGTGCCGCTGCGGTCGAGGCCTATATCCACGAAACCGTCGCCCCCAAGCTGATCGGGCGCGATCCGATGCAGATCGAGGCGATCAATCGCGATCTGCTGGGCTATCTCGGCTGGCGTGGCGCAGGTGTCGAGACGCGCGGCAATTCCGCCGTCGACATTGCGCTTTGGGATATTTTCGGCAAGGCGCTTGGCGTTCCCGTTTCGGTCGCACTCGGCGGCCGCTCGCGCGACAGTGTGCGGACCTATAATACTTGCGCGGGCTATCGCTATGTCCGCGACGCGCGGGCGCAGGCGGTGGCGAATTGGGGCCTGGACCGGAAAAGCGACGGCCCATACGAGGATCTGGACGCTTTCCTGAACGATGCCGGGGAACTGGCGCAATCGCTGCTGGAGCAGGGCATCACCGGCATGAAGATCTGGCCTTTCGACATCGCCGCCGAACGGACCAACGGACTTGATATTTCCGCCGATGAATTGCGCACCGCCCTGCAACCCTTCGAGAAAATCCGCAAGGCTGTCGGCGACCGTATGGATATCATGGTCGAGTTTCATTCGCTGTGGCGTCTGCCCGCCGCACAGCGGATCGCCCGCGCCTTGCAGGAATTCGATACTTATTGGCATGAAGACCCCGTCCGCATGGACAGCCTCGAGGCGTTGAAAGCCTATGCGCCGCACAGCCGGGCGATGATCTGCGCGTCGGAGACGCTGGCCTATCCGCATGCGTTCCGCGACTATCTGGCAACCGGCGTGGCCGGGGTCGCGATGCTGGATCTGTCATGGTGCGGCGGGCTGTCCGAAGCCCGCAAGATCGCCGCTTTGGCCGAAGCGCAGCAGATCCCGGTCGCGCCTCATGATTGCACCGGCCCGGTGGTCTTCATGGCCTCGTGCCAGTTCTCGCTTCATGCCCGGAATACGCTGGTTCAGGAATCGGTCCGTGCTTTCTATACCGGCTGGTATACCGAGCTGGTGACGGCCCTGCCGCAGATCGAAAACGGTCAGATCACCATGCCCGACACGCCCGGCCTGGGCATCGAGTTGCTGCCCGATCTCTTCACCCGCCCGGACGCGATCCACCGGCGGTCCACTGCCGACGGCGAAGCCGGATGAACGAAGCTGCGGCCACGCCCACCACGATGTCGCCAACCCGGCTTGGCGTGCTGATCATGCTGCTGGCGATGTTCCTGTTCTCGCTGAACGACGCCATGGGGAAATGGCTGGTCACAACCTATTCGGTCGGTCAGGTTCTGATGCTGCGCTCGGGCGTCGCGCTGGTCATTCTGCTGCCGTTTCTGTGGCGCGCGGGATTGCGGCCGATCCTGTCGGCTGATCGTCCATGGCTGCAATTCGCCCGCGTGGTCTTCTCGACCGCCGAGGTGTTCTGCTTCTACTGGGCGGTCTGTTTCCTGCCGCTGGCCGATGTGATGACCTATTGGCTGGCCGCTCCGATCTATGTCGCCGCATTATCGCCGTTCCTTCTGGGCGAGAAGGTCGGGCGGATCCGCTGGGCGGCCATTGCGCTTGGCTTCATCGGCGTGCTGGTCGCATTGACCCCTTCGGGTCAGGTGAATCCGCTGGCGATCCTGTTCGCCATCATCGGCACATTGGCATTCGCCCTGATGATCATCACCGGGCGCAGCCTGCGCGGCACGCCTGACACCACGCTGGTCCTGTTCCAGATTCTGGGCGCGCTGCTGGCCGGGATCGTGCTTGCGCCCTTTGGCTGGGTGACGCCGACCCTGCCGGATTTCCTGCTTTTGGGAGCGCTGGGCGTGGTCGCCATGCTGGCCCATATCTGCGTCAACCGCGCCGTGAAACTGGCCGATGCGTCAACAGTCGCACCCTTGCAATACACGCTGCTGCCATGGGCGATCATCCTTGGCTGGTTGTTCTTCGATGACCTGCCCCGCCCGCTGACCCTGATCGGAGCGGCGATCATCATTGCATCGGGCTTTGTCATCTACTGGCGGGAAAACCGCGTGAAATCCCTTGCCGGGATGGGAGAAATATCGTGAAGAAACTGCGGTCGCGGGCATGGTTCGACAATCCCGACAATATCGACATGACGGCGCTTTACCTCGAACGCCATATGAACCACGGCATCACCCGGGAAGAGCTGCAATCCGGCAAGCCGATCATCGGCATTGCGCAATCCGGCTCGGATCTGAACCCGTGCAACCGTCACCATATCATTCTGGCGCAGCGTATCCGCGAAGGTATCCGCGAGGCCGGCGGCATCGCCTTCGAATTCCCGGTGCATCCGATTCACGAAAATTCGAAACGCCCCACGGCAGGGCTGGACCGCAACCTTGCCTATCTTGGTCTGGTCGAGATTCTGTATGGCTATCCGCTGGATGGTGTCGTGCTGACCATCGGTTGCGACAAGACCACGCCCGCCATGCTGATGGCGGCGGCGACGGTGAATATTCCGGCTATCGCCTTCTCGGTCGGACCGATGCTGAACGGCTGGTTCAAGGGCAAGCGCACCGGATCCGGCACGATCCTGTGGAAAGCGCGCGAGATGCTGGCGGCGGGTGAAATCAAGAATGAGGAATTCATCGAACTGGTCGCCTCATCCGCGCCTTCGGTCGGCTATTGCAACACGATGGGCACCGCCACGACGATGAATTCGCTGGCCGAGGCGATCGGTATGCAGCTGCCCGGCTCTGCCGCCATTCCCGCGCCGCATAAGGACCGCGCGGCAATGGCCTGGCGCACGGGTAAGCGGATCGTGGAAATGGCGCATGAGGATCTGAAGCCTTCAGACATCCTGACGCGCGAGAATTTCCTGAACGCCATCGTGGTCAATTCGGCCATCGGCGGATCAAGCAACGCCCCGATCCATATCAACGCGCTGGCCCGGCATATGGGGGTGGAGTTGTCGATTGACGATTGGCAGACCCACGGCCATCACATTCCGCTGCTGGTCAATCTGCAACCCGCCGGGGAATATCTGGGCGAGGATTACCACCGAGCGGGCGGTGTTCCTGCCGTCGTGAACGAATTGATGACGAAGGGCCTGATTCACGAAGACGCGCCGACGGTCAACGGCCAGACTCTGGGCCAGAACTGCCGCGAGACGCCGATCCTTGATCATGACGTGATCCGGCCTTTCGATCTGCCGCTGCAATCCGAGGCGGGCTTCCTGATCCTGCGCGGCAATCTGTTCGACAATGCGGTAATGAAAACCTCGGTCATCTCGCAGGAATTCCGCGACCGCTACTTAAGCAACCCCGATGATCCCGACGCGTTCGAAGGCCGCGCCGTAGTCTTCGACGGCCCCGAGGATTATCATGCCCGCATCGACGATCCGGCCCTGGGGATCGACGAATACACCCTGCTGTTCATGCGCGGCGCCGGTCCTATCGGCTTTCCCGGCGCGGCCGAGGTCGTGAACATGCGCCCACCCGATTACCTGATCAAGCGCGGCATCCTTGCCCTGCCCTGCATCGGTGACGGGCGGCAATCGGGCACTTCTGGCTCGCCTTCGATCCTGAACGCCTCGCCCGAGGCGGCGGCGGGTGGCAATCTGGCGATCCTTCAGACCGGCGACCGGGTACGGATCGATCTGAAGGCGGGGATTGTGGATATGCTGGTGTCTGACGATGAAATCGCGCGCCGTCGCGCCGGGCTGGAAGCCGCAGGAGGCTATCCTTACCCGGACCATCAGACGCCGTGGCAGGAAATTCAGCGTGGCATGGTCAGCCAGCTTGGCGATGGCGCGGTGCTGGAACCTGCCGTCAAATATCAGCGCATCGCCCAGACCATGGGCCTGCCCCGCGACAATCACTAAAGCTTTCACGACCCGGCTTCAAACGTCCGGTTTTCAAGCGGCAGAGCAGAGTTTGCGGTGGCGGGACATCAGGGCTGTGGGGGGTCCTTGCAGATAGCGATCAAGTGATATCGCGGTCAGACGCCACGTTTGTTGCCCCAGATCAGGACGTGCAGCTGCGGCAGCACATGTGCCGCAAACCATCGCTCTGCGATCACCCGATCGATCAGCCAGCCCATGCGCCCAAGAATGCCTTCGGTGTCGATGCAGGCATCCATATCCTCTGGCCCCGGCGGGGTGTGATTGCCCGGTTGCAGATAGACCGACAGATATGGAAACCGGGCGGCCGCCTTGCGGGCATAGGCAAAATCCGCCTCATCGAAGATCACGAATTTAAGCGCGATGCGCGGCTTCGACGCGGCTGCCTTGACGCAATCCCCCAAAGCTTCCCAATCGGTCGTCATGGCGCTGGAAGGCGGTTTCGGGCTTAGAACCAGCATATCCAGATCGGAAAACCAGTCCCGGCTGACCGAGCCCTGCGTCTCCAGCGCGAACCGATAACCCTTGGCCTGCCCCTGCCGGATCAGCGGCCCAAGGGGCTGGATGGCGGGGTTTCCACCCGAAAGCGAGACCATCAGGGGGGTGTCCCCGGAAAGCGCGCGCACTCTGGCAAGAATTTCGGTGGTGGTCATTGGGCGCCAGTCCGCGCGAAAACGGGAATCGACGGCATGCAGACTATCGCACCAGGAACAGCGGTAATCGCAGCCGCCTGTGCGCACGAACACCGTGGGCTGACCGATCAGCGCGCCTTCACCCTGAATGGTCGGCCCGAAGATCTCGCTTATTCGGATCGTTTCGGAAGCGGATGCGCTCATGGCCGGTACTCGGCCCAGGTCTTGGGCGTCTCGCTGACCCTGACCGCAACGGTTTCGGGCAGGCGCGACTTGCACCAATCGAAGAAATGCCGGGCCAGACATTCGGCGGTGACCGCATCATGGCCAAGCACATCGTTCAGGTGGCGATGATCGAAATTCTCGTCGAGATAGCGCCTGAAAGGGGCCAACTCATGATAATCGCGCACGAAGCCAAAACTGTTCAGCTTTGCCGCTGCAAGCTCGACCACCACGATATAGTTGTGGCCGTGCAGCCGCGCGCATTGATGATCGGGCGGCAGTTGGCAAAGCTGGTGCGAGGCGGAAAAGTGGAATTCCTTGGAGATCCGGAACATCAGTGCGCACCGCCCTTCACGGCGTGACGCCAGAAATCGGCATCCTCATAGGCAGTGGGATCGGCAATGCCGGCAAGATCGAAAGCCTCGCGGCGCTCGACACAGGTGCCGCATCTGCCGCAATGGATATCGCCGCCCTTATAGCAGGACCAGGTTTGCCCGAAGGGCGTGCCGTGGCGGGCGCCGTCGGTCACGATGGCCGATTTCGGCGCGTTGATGTAAGGCGCGAACAAGGTGACGTCCGCATATCCTTCCAGCGCATGGCGCTGCATGGTCCGGAAGGCATCGATAAAGCCGGGGCGGCAATCGGGATAAATGAAATGATCGCCTCCATGCACGGCGGTCGCCACCGCATCCGCGCCCCGGGTGGCGGCAAGGCCGAAGGCGATGGCAAGCATGATGGCGTTGCGATTGAGCACCACGGTGATACGCATGGTTTCTTCCGCATAATGCCCGTCGGGTACATCAACATCGTCCGTCAGCGCCGAGCCGGACAGGCTGCGGCCAATGTCGCGAATGTCGATGGTCTGGTGCGGCACCCTCAGGCGGGCGGCACAGGCGGCGGCGAAGGTGATTTCCTTGCGATGTCTCTGACCATAATCGAACGATACAAGCCCAAGCAATTCATGCTCGGCCGCGATCCTGTGGGCAAGAGAAACGGAATCCAATCCGCCAGAGCAGATCACGATGGTTTTCATTCGGCTATCCTTGTTTTGACCGGGTAGGCTGCGACCGGTAGTCTGCGGGCAGCGATACACTGCGACGACAGGGTATGTGAAGACGAAATTTGCGGCGATAGCTTCAAAAGCAGAGCATCAGTTCTCACTGAATTGAAATACGCGACCCATTGCGCCGGCTCAAAGCGCCTCTCGTTTCAGCAGCGCCGCCAGCCAATCGGCAAAAACCTGAAGACGGCGGGAAAGATGCTGACGATGAGGATAGAGCAGCGTCATGGGCAGGGGTTCGGCGCGGTGGCCGGGCATCACTTCGACGAGTTCGCCCGCTTCGAGATGGCGTCTGACGTCATAAGCGGGAATCTGGATAAGACCGAGGCCCGCCAGACAAGAGGCGATATAGGTTTCCGCACTGTTGACGGTGACACGGCCGCGCATCGGCATGGATCGCACTGTGCCATCCTCGCTCCATTCCCACGCCTCGACACGCCCGGTTGACGGCGAGGCGTAGTTGACCGCCAGATGATCATGCAGGTCATCCGGCGATTCGGGAATGCCATGATGTTCCAGATAGGCGGGGCTTGCGACATTGATCAGCGGCAGGTCGCCGATCGACCGCGCGATCAGGCCGGAATCGGTGAGCGGTCCAACCCGCAGGACACAATCGACGCTTTCCTCGACAAGGTTGACGGCACGGTCAGTGACACCGAAATCAATGTCGATCTCGGGATAAGCGTCGAGAAAGGCCGGCAATGCCGGCGTGATGAGCAGGCGTCCGATGCGGCCCGGAACGTCGATACGCAGCCTGCCCGAGGGCATCGCCGATTGCCGGAAGATGTTTTCGGTTTCTTCAACATCCGCGATCAGCCGCAAGCAGCGTTCATAGAAGGTCGAGCCGTCCTGTGTCGGCGAAACGACCCTGGTGGTTCGATGCAGAAGCCTGGCGCCGACACGGGCTTCCAGCTCTTGCACCGCCGCCGACACCGAAGAGCGTGGCATGCTTAGCCTGTCTGCCGCGCGGGTGAAGCTAGAACATTCGACGACCCGGGCAAAAATGCGGAAAAGATCAATACGGTCCAAGCGGGAACGGCCTCCATTGTCCAGGAATTGCGACAAGTGATGTCAGAATGATCTCCTTTATAGGGAAATGATAGACGATATTCTGTGTCCTCGGAAGCGGCTGCATGGCGCAGCCGTATATCTTGAAAGGAAGGAAGCGGACGTCATGACCGATCACAGTATCAAGGGTAAGACCGTCATCATCGCCGGCGGCGCAAAGAATCTTGGCCAGCTGATCGCGCGCGACCTTGCCGGGCACGGCGCAAAGGCAATCGCGATCCACTATAACAGCGCCGCCACGAAGGCAGATGCCGATGCGACGATAGCGGCAATCAAAGCCGCCGGAGCCGAAGCGGTCGCCTTTCAGGCGGATCTTACGACCGCTGGCGCGATGGAAAAGCTGTTCGCCGACGTCGTGGCCGCTGTCGGCAGGCCGGATATCGCCATAAACACCGTCGGCAAGGTGTTGAAGAAACCCATGCTCGACATCTCGGAAGCCGAATATGACGAGATGAGCGCGGTCAATGCGAAATCCGCCTTCTTCTTCCTTAAAGAGGCCGGCAAACATGTCAACGACAACGGCAAAATCTGCACATTGGTGACCTCGCTGCTTGGGGCTTTCACGCCATTTTACGCTGCCTATGCAGGCACCAAGGCGCCGGTGGAACATTTCACCCGCGCGGCGTCCAAGGAGTTTGGCGAGCGCGGCATCTCGGTGACAGCGATCGGCCCCGGGCCAATGGATACGCCATTCTTCTATCCTGCCGAGGGCGATGACGCAGTCGCGTATCACAAAACAGCGGCTGCGCTGTCGAAATTCTCGAAAACCGGCTTGACCGATATCGAGGATATCGTTCCCTATATCCGCTTCATGGTGTCGGAAGGCTGGTGGATGACCGGCCAGACCATCCTCGTCAATGGCGGCTATACGACGAAATAGAGGATCGCCCTCCCTCCCGCCGCGCCTGACGAATAGCGGGAGGCTTTCCCGGATTATCGGGCTATGGGCGTCAGGCTCGCGGTAAATTCCGCAAGCGCGGCCTCGCCCGGCGCACATGCCTGTGCAAGTTCGTCACGCTCGACAGAACCAAGCAACGCCAATCGCGAAGGGCGGCGTTCCGGCAACTGCGCTGCCCGGTCGAGCCAGACGGCAGGCGCGTCGCATCCAAGATAGGCGACCAGTGCCTTGATCCACAAAACCGGGTCGCGGCACAGATCCTCGTATCGCAGGATCAGCGGCTGCGCACCGCCAAGACCCGCCAATCCGCGAATGGTGATTGCCGACCAGAACTCCCCGGTCTGAGCCAGCGTCGGGCGGCGCGAGATGATGCGGCGCACCCCGGACGAACCAGCCAGGGCGGCGATCAGGGGCCACAGGGCGCCGCGACCGAAATGGCGGTCGGGGTGCAACAAGTCGATGCCCAGAAACCCCAACCGGCGCCAGCACCAGATGGCAAGCCGCGCCGCCGGATAATCGCGCATGGACAGCGTCGTCTCGGGGCCATTGCGGGTCAGCAGGACCAGCGCCGCGTCAGGAAACATGCTGCGCAGCGTCTTTGCGGCAACCAGTGAACCGCCCGAACGCTCGACCCAGATCTCGCGGCCTCCCAGTTGCCGGGCAAGCTCCTTGAACAGCGCCCGGTAATGGTCGGCAAGCGTCGCGCGCGGCGCGGCGGCAAGACGTGCCGCCAGCGTATCGAACAGGGCATCAGGATCATCGCAAAGATGCGGAAGGGTGACAGCCAGGATCGGCGGACAATGCCAGGGATCATGCGCCGAGCCGGCCATGCACCCATACAGAAACTCGCCCGGGGCGGCATCCGGGTTGGCCACTTGCGACATGGCGGCAGAGGGCATGGCGAGATGCGACCAGAAACGCGCCCCGTTCAGAACGGCGGGGCGAAACGCATTGTGCCCGGCCGCGGCGAACAGCTCGGACACCGACAGGACCGCCGGATGCTGCCGCAGGATGTTCGACACCAGCGTCGAGCCGCAACGGGCCGAGCCAAGAAGCAGCGCAGCCCGCATCGAAGACGCCGCCTCACCGGTCAGCAAGGTCATTCGGCACCGGCCCGGATAGAGGCGATCATACGCTCGACCGCCGCATGGGCCAGATCCATCGGCTTCTGCCGGGTGATCAGATCCAGCCGCTCGATGGCGGCCAGCGCGACGATGCCATGCACGGACAGCAAAAGCTGTTCGGCCAGCAGGCGAGGATCGCCCTTCGGTTCAAGCGCCGTGATCGGCTGGGCAATGCGGTCGATCAGGCCGTCGATCTGCGCCAGATACCAGTCGGGAAAGACGCCCGTTATCCGTGGCCCCTCGAAGAAGGCGCGCCAGACCGCGCGGCGGTCCAGCATGAAGCCGACATAGACTTCGGCCAGCGCAAGCAGCCGGGCCCGCGGCTCGCTGTCGCCGACGCCATCCACCAATCGCGCCAGATCGACCAGCGCCTGCCGGTTCACCTCTTGCAGCACTCCGCTCATGCCGTCGAACAGGTTGTAGATGGTGCCGGGTGTCGTCCTGACCGATTTCGCCAGCGCACGCGCGGTCAGCGCAGTCGGGCCGCCTTCTTCCAGCAGCAGCTTGGCAGCCTTGATGACCTGAATTCGCAGGGTGTCGTGATTGTATTGTCTGGGTCTGGCCATGGGATTCCTGAACAATGTTCAAAAATATTCTTGACAGATCGGGGAAGCCTTGTCAACGTTAGTGAACGCTGTTCAATAATGGTGCCGAAAGATGTTATTCAACAACCTTACAATCACCGGAACCGGCAGCTATCTGCCGCGCCGGGTCCTGCGCTCGACCGAAATCGACAGCCAGATGGGCTGGCTCCCGGGCACATGCGAGAAGCGTTACGGGATCGCCGCCCGTCATGTTGCGGATGCCGGGGAAACCACCTCGTTCATGGCGGCGCAGGCGGCATTGCAGGCAATGGAGATGGCCGGCTGCGCGCCCGGGGATCTGGACATGCTCCTTGGCGCCTGTGGCGTCATGGAGCAGCCCATCCCTTCGACGGCGGCGCTGGTGCAGGACCGATTGGGGCTGGGCCGTTCGGGGATCGCGGCCTTCGATGTGAACGCCACCTGCCTGAGCTTCCTGCAAGCACTGGATCTGGCGGCAATGCAGATCAGGCTTGGCCGGGCGCGGCGTGTGCTGGTGTTCTCGTCGGACATCGCCTCGGTCGGACTGGATTGGAGCCATCCCGAAGCGGCGGCCATCTTCGGCGATGGCGCGGCGGCGGCGGTGATCGAGGCGGGGGGCGACGGCGCGGTGCTGGCCCATGACTTCCGTACCTATGCGCATGGCCGCGACGCCTGCGTGCTGGCGGCAGGGGGAACCCGGGTCAATCCGGCACGCGGCATCGGTCCGGGTCAGGACCGCTTTCATATGGATGGCAGCAGGGCCTTCAGGATTGCCTCGCGCTATCTGCCCCGCTTCATGCAAAGATTGTTGCAGGCGGCCGGGGTCGAACTTGACGCGGTCGGCTGCGTCGTGCCGCATCAGGCCAGCGCGCAGGCCCTGCAGCATGCCGTCCGCAACCTGTGGCTCCGACCCGAGCGGGTCATCGACATCTTTGCCCGGATCGGCAACCAGATCGCCGCCTCGATCCCGACGGCTCTGGATCATGCGGTCCGCTCGGGGCGGCTGCGGCGGGGCGATACGGCCCTGCTGGTCGGGACCTCGGCCGGAATTTCGATCGGCGGCATGATGGTGCGGTTCTGATGCGGGCGCTGGTGACAGGGGCCAGCGGCTGCCTTGGCCGGGCACTGGTCGAGCAGCTGGAAACGCATGGCTGGAAGATCGCGACCACCGCCCGGCGACCCGTCGACCTGCCCGGCTTTCGCGCCGCCGATCTGATCACAGCCGATCTTGCCCCGCTGGTTGACGACAGCGACGTGGTCTTCCACTGTGCGGCGCTAAGTTCGGCATGGGGCAGCAAAGCGCAGTTTCATGCGGCCAATGTGCAGGCAACCGGGCGCCTGATCGCCGCCGCCGAACGGGGCGGAGTCAAACGCTTCGTATTCGCCTCTTCACCCAGCATCTATGCCGACGGGAGCGACCGGCTGAACTTGTCCGAGGATGCGGCACTGCCGCAGCGGCCGCTGTCTTTCTATGCCGAAAGCAAGCGCCTGGCCGAGCAGATGGTGCTGGCCCATTGCGGAAACATGCACTGCACGGCGATCCGCCCGCGCGCCATCTATGGCCGCCATGACCGGGCACTGCTGCCGCGCGTGATCGACGCCCTGCGGCATGGCCGCGTGCCGATGATCCGTGGCGGCCGGGCACTGATCGACCTGACGCATCGCCATGACGCGGCGCGGGCAATGATCCTGGCCGCCTCCGGTCCGCATGGCGGAGTCTGGAATATCACATCGGGGGAGACATTCCAGTTCCGCGAACTGGTCGCGATGATCGCCCAGCGTGGCGGATTGCCTCTGCGCACCCTGCCGCTGCCGCATGGTATGGCCCGCGGGATCGCCGCGCTTTCGGAACGCATCGCCCGGGCGCGAAACGGACCCGAGCCGCGGCTGACCTTGCAGGCCGTCGCCTCGCTGGGCAGCAGTCTGACACTGGACATTTCAGCCGCCCGCCGGGATCTGGGCTATCGGCCACGTGTCGATTTTGCGGAAGGAGCAGCCGAATGCTTCGCCTGAAGACGCTGCGGATCGGCGAGTGCCGCGCACCCGCATGGGCGGCGGGCCTTCCCGGCCTGCGCGGCACGACATTTCCCGCGCTTGCAACATTGATCGAGACGGACAGCGCCCGCGTTCTGATCGATAGCGGCTATGGCCCGGCCTTCTTCACCGCGACCCGGGACTTTCCGGCGCGGCTCTATCGCTGGCTGACGCCGGTATATCTGCCCCGGTCCCGGCATCTGCCGGACCAGTTGCCGCGATTGCCGGATCTGGTCTTCCTGACCCATATGCATGCCGATCACAGCGCAGGGCTGATCGATCTGCCCAGGAATATTCCCGTCATCGCTTCCGCCGAGGCAATCGCAGATCTGCGGGCTCGTGGCGATCTGTCCAGTCTCGGCGCCGCCTGCCCGCCAGGGCTGCGCGACGCCATATTGACCCGCAACCCGCAACCGGTCGAGAGAGGGCCGCAGATTGCAACCGGGCTGGAAGAATTTCCGCTGGGCCACGACCTTCTTGGCGACAAGCGCCTGATCGCCATTCCCCTGCCCGGCCACGGCACCGGCCAGACCGGCATCTGGATTCCTGAGATCGCGCGCTTCCTGATCGCCGACGCCGCCTTTGGCCGCCGCTCACTGCGCGAAAACCGGCTGCCACCCGGCGTCGTGCTGTCACGCCTGGGCGATGCGACCCGCTATCGGCAGACCTTCGCCCGGCTGCGCACGCTGCTGCAGCGCCGTCCGGATATCACTGTTGATCCCTCGCATTGCCCCGAGGTGACCGGATGAGCTTGTCCGCTTTCCTGCACACGCGCTATGGCCGCGGCTTCGCCTCGCGTGATGAGATCGAGGCACATCACGATGCGGCCTTTCGGCGGTTCCGGGCAAAGGTCATGCCCCGTTCTCCCTTCTATCGCGACATGACCGGGCTGCCGCTGGCGCAACTGCCGCGCATGAACAAGGCCCGGCTGATGGCGGAATTTTCGGCCATCAATACCTGCGGCATAGATCGCGATCAGGCCATGCAGATCGCCCTGCGCGCCGAAACCAGCCGGGATTTCAGCCCGCTGATCGGGGGGGTTTCGGTTGGTCTGTCCACCGGCACATCCGGGCAGCGGGGCCTGTTCCTGGCGACACCCGGCGAAAGGCGGCTATGGGCGGCAATCATGCTGGGCCGCTACTGGCCGCAATTGTGGCGGCGTCAACGCGTGGCCTTCTTCATGCGCGCCGACAATGCACTGTATCGCAGCATGTCGAACCTTCTGGTCCGGTTCGAATTCTTCGACCTGCTCGCCTCGTTCGACGAGCATCTGTCACGTCTCGCCGCGCTCGATCCGACCGTCCTTGTTGCGCCCGCACAGGTTCTGGCGGCCCTTGCGCGACAGCATATCGCCGGCCGTATCGCCCTGTCGCCGCGGCGGATCATCTCGGTCGCCGAAACGCTGTCACCCGACGATGCCACGCTGATCCGCCACGCCTTCGGCAACGGCGCCGATCAGGTCTATCAGGCGACCGAAGGCGTGCTGGCCATGACCTGTCCCCAGGGTCAGCTGCATCTGAACGAGCGCTGGCTGCGCGTCGACCGCGATGTGATCGATCCGGCCACCGGCGCGTTCTGCCCGATCATCCACGACTTCACGCGCAAGAGCCTGCCGATCCTGAATTACCGGCTGGACGACGTTCTGATCCCCGATCCCACCCCTTGCGCCTGCGGCTGCGCCAGCCAGCGCATCGCCCGGATCGAAGGCCGCGAAGATGATATCCTGTGGTGGGATTCGGCGCAGGGCCCGCGCCTGATCACCTCCGAGGCGATCCGCACCACCATCGCTTGCTTGCCGCAGAAACTGCGTGACTACGGGATCGTTCAACGCGGCAACGCGCTGCATATCTGGCTGGATGGCGCCGAGGTAGGCGCCGAAAACGCGCTGCGCGACCAATTATTGAATCTGGGGAGCCGTTTGAAGTGTCGCCCGCCGGAATTCGTCTTCCATACCGGTTCGCCACCCGAGACCGGCGCGAAAAGGCGCCGAATCAGGGTCGAGAAAGACCCGCATACCGATGAGCTTCAGACTTAAAACGAAATATCCGCTTTTAAAGAACCAAAGCCAGCCGGTTTTGTCGCACAGATCGACTGATGATTCACCTTGCGGACCGGGATGATCACCGAAACTCATGGACAGTTGGCCTGTCACAAAGGCCAAGTTCCCGAACTGAACCACCTGCAATGGCAAGGTGGTTGCGGAAAGGAAATTATCCCTTTCCGCAACCAGTCCCCCTTACGCCGCCCTGCAGATCAGACGAACTGATCGCGGATAGGCAGCGCGCGGATGCGCTTGCCGGTCGCCGCGAAAATCGCGTTCGTGATCGCCGGAGCAACCGGAGGCAAACCGGGTTCCCCGACCCCACCCAGAGGCGAGTCATAATCAAGCGACGGGACTAGATGCGTGTGGATCTCAACCGGCGATGCATCGATACGGGTCAGTTCGAACCCATCGAAATTCGACTGCTCGGGCACGCCGTCCTTGAACGAGATCTCGCCAAGCGTGGCAAGACTCACTCCCTGAACAACAGCCCCTTCCAATTGCGCGCGCACACGGTCCGCCGAGATGATCGCCCCGCAATCGAACGCGATATCTACCCGCGGGAAGATCAGGCCCCCATCCCTGACCTCGACCTCGACGACAACGGCGGTATAGCTGACGAAACTGTGATGCGCCGCCAGCCCCAATCCCCTGCCTTCAGGCAAATCGCGGCCCCATCCGGCGGCTTCGGTCGCAGCTTCGATGACCTTACGCAGCCGGGCCGTGTCATAGGGATAAAGTTCCGGGTCCTCGCCATAGACTGCCGTGTCGTTCATCGCGGCACGGCTGATCTCGCGGTCAGGGCCCAGCAGTTCCAGAAGATATTCCTTGTGATCCCGGCCCGCAGCAGCCGCAAGCTCCGCCGCGAAACTCTGCACGGCAAAGGCATGCGGGATATTATAGACCGATCTGAACCACCCGATGCGGGTATGGGCTGCGGCTTCCGGGTTCTCGACACGCAGATTCGGGATATCGAACGGGTTGTCCACCGCCCCCATCCCCAGTTCGCCCGCCGATTGATGGACGACATCCGGCTCGAATGTCGAGCCGATACTCGGTGCCACCGTCCGATGCAGCCATGCCACAGTCTTGCCGTTTTCATCCAGCCCGCCCTCAAGGCGCTCTACCGAAACCGTGTGGAAGAAATCATGCTGGATGTCGTCTTCCCGCGTGAAGGTCAGCTTGACCGGACGACCATCGAGGGCTTTCGAAATGATCGCCGCCTCGCTGGCATAGTCCGGCTTGGATTTGCGCCCGAAGCCGCCACCCAGCAGCATGGAATGGACGACCGCGTTTTCCGGCGCAAGCTCAAACCGCTTCATCAGGTCGGTACGCAGCGCCTCGGGGGCCTGAACGCTGGTCCAGACCTCGCATTTTCCATCGGCGAAACGGGCCGTCGCGGAAGGCGGCTCCATCGACGCATGGGCGAGATGGGGCAGATAATAGGATGCCGAAATCCGCTCTGCCGCATCGGCCAAAGCGGCATCCACATCGCCATCGTTCCGCATGACCTCGCCCGGTTGTTCCGAGGCGGCTTCAAGCGTTTTCCGGTATTCGGCGGAATCGTAGCTTTGGTTGTCGCCGGCATCCCATTCGATTTCCAGAAGCAGACGCGCCTTGTTCGCGGCGAAAGTATTTTCCGCGACCACGGCAATGCCGCCAAGCGGCAGGAAGGCCGAGGGAATGTCGGGTGAATCGATTTCGAGAATCTCGATCACGCCCGGGACCTTGCGCGCTTCGGTATCGTCATAGCTTTTGACCTTGCCGCCATAGACGGGCGGACGGGCGATAACGGCATAGACCAGCCCGTCAAGCTGCTTGTCGATCCCGTAAATCGGCTTGCCCGTGGTGATATCCAGATTATCGACGTTATTGACGTCCTTGCCGATATGCTGGAAATCCTCGGGCGCCTTGAACACAAGATCTTCGGCCGCCGGAACATCGCGTTCCGCCGCCGCGCGCGCCAGTTCTCCGAAACCGAAACTGCGGTCGCTATTGGCATGCGTCACCTGATGTCCGCTTGCCCGCACCTCGTCCGCCGGCACGTCCCAGCGTGACGCCGCCTCTTGTTCCAGCATCGTCCGGGCGGCAGCGCCGATCCGGCGCAATGCCTGGAAATGGTGGCGCATGCTGCGGGAACCGTCGGTGTTCTGGTTGCCGTACAGGTCCTGATTTCCCGGCGCCTGCTCTACCCTGATCCGGGTCGGGTCGGCCTCCAGTTCATCGGCGATGACCGTGGCCCAGCCGGTGCGGACCCCCTGCCCCATCTCGGCGCGGTTGCACAGCAGACGAACGGTGCCATCCTCTTCAATCGTCAGGAAGATCCGGGGATCGTCCTTGACCCCGCCGGGCATTCCCGCCCCGCCATAAAGCTTTTCCTCTTCCGCCGACGCGCGCCGCGGCAATTGCACGGAAAGCGCGAATGTTCCGGCGGCAAGGCCAAGCAATACACCGCGGCGACTGACATTCGTGACTCTCGCCCGCGCAGGATTCCGCCAAGTGACGTTGGTATTCATTGTCCCGCCCTTTCCGCTGCAAGTTTGATCGCCGCGCGGATCCGCGGATAGGTGCCACAGCGGCAGATATTGCCGCTCATGGATGCGTTTATATCCTCATCGCTGGGATCCGGCGTCTCGGACAAGAGCGATGCGGCCTGCATGATCTGCCCCGGCTGACAATAGCCGCATTGCGCCACGTTCAACTCGCGCCAGGCGACCTGCACGGGATGGTTCCCGTCTTCTGACAAACCCTCGATCGTCGTGACCTCTACCCCATCGAGATCGCTGACCCATGTCTGACAGGAACGCGCGGCCACGCCGTCCAGATGCACGGTGCAAGCACCGCAAAGACCCAGACCACAACCGAATTTGGTTCCGGGCATCCCTGCCAGATCGCGTAGATACCACAGTAACGGTGTCTCGGGATCTCCGTCAAAGACGTGTTTCGTTCCGTTAACGCTGAATTCCGCCATTCTCCCAACTCCTGATGCGGTGCCTGCCAAGCCGGGACACAGGTAATCTGCGTCACCAGCGGTTTAGGTGGGTAACAGGCATGCCGGTTCCGTCCGACATGCCACCGCTTCACCCGTCATGGGGACAGCCTGCCTTCGGGAATCCGGAATGTCTAGTTACAGGATTCCCGTGCTGGCTCTTGGACAGATCGGCACATCGCGGGAAATCCACATACATCTGGGACGGCGGATTGCCGTCGCGCATCGCGCGATCTCCTTATGAACGTATCACCGCCTATGGGTGGGAACGCGCCTCGGTTTCCCGGCGCCGTCAGCGATATTTCTCGATGAAGGCGTCGATGGGCAGGGCACGGATATCGGGAAGCGCGCTGGCCAGTTCCTGATGGGACCAGTCCCACCAGGCGATCTGTTGCAGCGCCTCGGCCTGCATTTCCGTGAAACGGCGACGGAGCGGGCGGGCGGGCACACCGCCGACGATGGTATAGGGGGCAACGTCCTTCGACACCACCGCGCCAGCGCCGATCACCGCACCATTGCCGACACTGACACCCGCCAGCACCGTCGCCCCGTGGCCGATCCAGACGTCATGCCCGATGCTGACCCAATGATCGCGGCGCCAGCGGAAAAATTCGTCATCGTCCTCACCTAGTCCGAACTGCGCCGCGCGATAGGTGAAATGATGCTGAGAGGCACGCCATGTCGGATGATTGCCCGGATTGATCCGCGCATCCTCGGCGATCGAGCAGAACTTGCCGATAGTGGACCAGATCACGTTACTGCCCGAGACAATATAGGAATAATCGCCAAGGCTGCTTTCGCGCATCGTCACATTGGCCTGCACCTCGGTCCAGCGGCCCAGTTGGCAATCCATCACCCGCGCAGAGGGATGGACATTCGGCGCCTCGTTCAGTTTCTTCATCTTTGCAGTTTTCCATTTGTGGATAAATCAACGGCCGATCCTGCCGCGCAGCATCGGATGCCGCTAATTCGACGGAATGAAGCCAGGCGGGGCCTCATGCCGAAGAGGGCCGGATCAGCCGCCGGCGGATCCATCCGGACAGCCCGTCGATCAGATAGACCATGGCGATAATCAGAATGATGATCGACCAGGTTTCGTCCCAGCGATAGGCGCCCATCCGGTCGGCCAGCAGAAAGCCGATCCCGCCTGCGCCCACGATCCCCAGAATGGTGCCCGAACGGACATTGGATTCGAAATTGTACAGCGTGATCGACATCAGGACCGGCATCACCTGCGGCAGCAAGCCGATGCGAATCCCCTGAACGACCGACCCGCCCGAAGCCTGAACGCCCTCGACCGGCCGGGACGATGTGTTCTCGATCGCCTCGGCATAAAGCTTGGCCAGCACACCGATCTCGCTGACCGCGATTGCCAGCACGCCTGCCAGCGGACCAAGGCCGAAGGCGCGGATGAAGATCAGCGCAAGAATCAGCGTCTCGAAAGCGCGGATCACATCGAAGCCGCGGCGCAGGCAGAAGCGCGGCCAGCCCATGCGATTGATCGTCCGCGCGCCCAGAAAGGACAAAGGAAAGGCCACCAGCGCACCCAGAAACGTGCCCAGAAAGGCCATTGCCAGCGTTTCGCCCAATCCTTGCAGGATTTGCGAAAACTCGCTCCATTCGGTCCACAGATGCGGCGGAAACATGAAGGACAACACATTTCCCAGCCGCCCCAGCCCCTGCCAGATCCGCTGTGGCGAAAAGCCGAAATCATAGAGGCACCAGCAGAACAGCACCACAAAGCCGATCCAGAACAGACGCTGGCGCAAGCGGGGCGGTCGGGGGAGTATGATCAGGGATGTGCCGGACATCAGGTGCCCTCCAGTCCGATGACGCGATGGCGCAACCGTTCCGACCCCCAGTCGATCAGGCAGACGGTAGCAAGAATTATCAGAAACAGCGCCGACAGGTCGGTATATTCCTGCAGGCTGACGGCGGTGCGCAGTTCCTGCCCCAGGCCGCCCGCGCCCACATAGCCGATGATCGAGGACGAACGGACATTGATCTCGAAGCGCAGCAGCGTATAGCTGAGCGTGTTCGGCAGCACCTGCGGGACCACGCCATAGCGCATCTGCTCAAACCAGGTTCCGCCCGCGGCACGCACGCCCTCGACAGGGCGCATATCCGCATTCTCGTTCGCCTCGGAATAGAGTTTACCAAGCGCACCTGCGCAATGCAGCGCGATTGCCAGCACACCCGCCATGGGTCCGACACCGAAGCAGAAGACGAAGATCAACGCCCAGACCAGATCCGGCACGGTGCGTGCGATCTCTAGGAAGCGGCGGGTGATCCATGTCAGCAGGGGCGACGGCGACAGGTTCCAGGCCGCAGGAAAAGACAGCAGAAATCCGGCCGCGACGCCAAGCGAGGTCGCCATGAAGGCGATCAGCAGCGTTTCAAGCAGCAGGTCGGCCCAGATCGGCCAACGCCAGAACCACTGGACCAGATCCGCATCCAGACTTGACCAGCTCAGGTCAGGGATGGTCTTGGCGACGTAATCACCCAGATTCGGCAGCCCGGCGAGCAGGATCCAGCGTTCCTCGCGAGAACCATCCGGCATGGTGATCTGGGTCACACGAAAGAAATTCGCCATATCCGTGATAACCCACAGGGCCATTGCCAGGATCGCCGCGACCAGCCAGAAGAACAGGCGCATACGGCGGCGGCGATTGCGGTAATCCGCCTCGAACGCGGCGAATGTGCAGGTTGCTGTCATGCGTTCCGACCGGGCAAAGCCCGCCTTTCATTGAATCGGTGATGGAGGCGGCGGCACCGCCTCCACCGGACCGGACATCCGGTCAGCTGCGGCGCTGGGATTTCAGCCATTCGCGCATGTCCACGATCCATTGATAACGGTCGTGATCCACCTCGACAAAGCCCTTCGCGGTGGCGACGTCACCCCCGCTGATCGACCGAAATGCCTCGGGCGCATCTTCGGGCGCGCGCAGATAGGCCTGTTTGATATCTTCGATCAGATCTTCGGGCAGATCGGTACGCACGGTAACCGGGCCGTTGGTGATCTCGGGCGATTCCCAGATCCAGCAGATTTCGCCCTCTTCGATCATGCCCTTCGAGACCATGCGCTGCGGAACGCCGTTCACCTCGTTGTTGATATTGGTCGCGGCGGCATCGAACTGACGGTTGACGACCCCCTGAACTGCGGCCTCATGGCTGCCCGAAAACGTCGTCGCACTGAAGAATGTGGACGGATCATAGCCTTGCTGCGCCAGATTATAGCTTGGCACGGCATAACCCGACGTCGAGTCCGGATCGGCAAAGGCCAGAACCTTGCCCTCCAGATCGTCAAGGCTGTCGTAACCGGCATCGCAGCGCACCGCGATGATCGAATAATAGCCGGTCGATCCGTCCTCCTCCTGCGAGGCGAGGATCGGGCGCACGCCACCCTCGGTCTCGGTCCAGGCGGCGGCATAGGCGGAAGAGCCAAGGCTGGCGAATTCGATCTGACCAGCGGCAAGCGCCTGCACGATACCGTCATAACTGCCGGCGGTATAGATCTCGACCTCGACGCCGAATGTCTCGGCCAGATAGGCCCGCCAGGGCTCCCATCGCGCCATGCGGTCGGCTTCGTTTTCGGACGAGGTCACGCCGATGCGCAGGATGCGGTAATCCTCGGTCCAGTCTTCGGCCATGACAGGCAGGGCCGCAGTCGTCAGCAGCAGAGTAACAACTAGGGTTTTCATGGGGTGCTCCGATAATTCAGGCCAGCTCCAGCCGGCGCAAGGATGTCGAGGTGACGGACTCGTCGATCTGACCCAGACCGTCGGTTCCATAAAGGTCGCGCACGACATCCGGTGTCAGCTGTCGGGCGGTTCCGTCGAACATGACCCGCCCCGCCCGCATCGCGACGATTCGGTCGCAATAAGCCCGGGCAGTGTCCAGGGTATGCAGGTTGACCAATACGGTCAGCCCGTCTTCGCGATTGATCCGGCGCAGGGCATCCATGACGCGGGTGGCGTTGCCGGGATCCAGGCTGGCGATGGGCTCATCCGCCAGCATGACATGCGGGCGCTGGACCAATGCGCGGGCGATGGCAACCCGCTGTTGCTGGCCGCCCGACAGGTTGCCTGCCCGCTCAAGCGCCTTATGCGCCATCCCCAGCCGATCCAGCGCATGAAAGGCCAGTTCCCGCTCGGAATCGCTGAAACGCATTGTCATGGACGAGATCAAGCCGTGATCGGCAATCCGTCCGACTAGCACATTGGTCAGCACATCCAGCCTGTCGACCAGATTGAACTGCTGGAAGATCATCGCGCAATCGCGCCGCCATTGCCGCAGCGCGCGCCCGCGCAGCCCGGTGATCTCGCGGCTGCCGAAGTGGATGCCGCCCTCGCTGCGCTCAACCAACCGGTTGATCAGCCGCAGCAGCGTGGATTTTCCGGCTCCCGACGGGCCGATGATGCCGACGAACTGGCCCGCCGGAATATCAAGCGAAACCCGGTCCACCGCCCGCGTATCGCCAAAGCGGCAACAAATGCCGTCAAGGGAAAGCATGTTCTGTTCCATGCAAGCAGTTTCTTCCGGTTCTGCGACGATCAGATATCGTCCGAATGAATTTTTGACGACGATTTCGGCAGCGAAGGTCAGGATGCCGTTTCAAATTCGGCAGTAACGACCTGCGGCTGGTGGTGCAGGCTGCCATCGGAAAAGATGAACCGCCCGCCCCGCAGCGTCGCCCGCACATGACCGATACCTTCGTCGCTGGCGACCACCAGATCGGCACGCTTGCCGATCTCGATACTGCCGCGATCGGGCAATCCCAATGCGCGCGCCGCATTGGCCGAGGACAGCCGCGCCGCGCCAGCCAGCCCGTCAGGATCGGTTCCCGCCAGTTCCAGCACCGCCGGCAGCATGGCGGACGGGTGGTAATCCGAAGCCAGAATGTCCAGCAGCCCGTGACTATGCGCCTCGCGCGCCGAGAGATTGCCCGAATAACTTTGCCCGCGCAGCGCGTTCGGGGCCCCCATCGCCGTAGCCAGCCCATGGGCACGGGCTTCGCGCGCGGCATCCTCGGTCACCGGAAACTCGCTGATCGACACGCCGAGATCGGCCATCATGGCCACCTTTTCGATCGTGTCGTCGTCATGGCTGGCCAACCCCACCCCATGCGCGCGACAGGTCGCGGAAATCGCCGCCAGCGTCGCCGCAAGTTCCTCGGCCGGGCGGGTCCGCTCGGCGATGCGCAGGGTAACGGCATCCGTGGCCTCGGCCTCGGACAGTCCTTTTTCCCGCATGGTCCGCTGGATCACCCGTTCCAGATCGCGATACTGGCCCTGTCCGGGGGTGTGATCGGTCAGCGAAATCAGCGAGACATGGCCTTCTGCGATCAGTGCCCCGATCACCTCAAGCGCCTTGGGAAAGGTAATCTCGAAACGCGCATGGACACGGTGATCCACAAGAAGATCGTCGCGCATTGCATTCAGCGCCCGGATCACCCCGCTGGTGTGGTCATAGCTGCGCAGATGCCCGTAGGTCGAAGACGGGCTAAAGGACAGCGCGGCATAAGCCGTGGTGAATCCCGACCCGGCCAGCTTGCGGTCCAGATCGCGCAAGCCCAGTTCCATCGGCATCCTGACGCTTGGGCGCGGTTCGATCTCGCGTTCGATCATGTCGCCATGCATGTCGATGAAGCCGGGCAGCAGCAGCAGACCGTCGCCCCGGATGGCAGCGCCGGGCACCGCGCGATCGGCCAGTTCGACGATCGCCCCGTTCTCGATACGGACCGAGCCGGTCGGCAGCACCCGGTCCGGCAACACCACCCGAAAATCACTTAGCCACATTACTGGTCTCCTTGCTGTCAAGATTCAGTTCGGCATCGATCAGCCCGGCAACATCGCCCGGATGGTGAAAGACGCCGATCATCGCCACGCCCTGCGCCTTCAGCGCCGCCAGGCGCCGCACCAGTGCCGCCCGTGCGCCCGCATCCAGCGAGGCGGTCGGCTCATCCAGCAGCAGCAACCGCTGCGGCAGGATCAGCGCGCGGGCCAGATTGACCTTTTGCTGCTCGCCCCCGGAAAAGGTCGAGGGATAGGCCGCCCATAGCTCGCGCTTGACGCCGAATTCGGCCAGTGCGGCCCGCGCGACAGCCAGCGCCCCGGCGGCGGGCCGCCCGGCAAGGCGCAGCGGTTCGGCAACCAGATCCTCGGCCGGGACGCGCGGGCGGGCGTTCAGGAACTGGGTGACAAACCCGATCTCGCGCCGCCGCAGCAGCGCCACATCGACATCGGCGGCGCGGGCAAGATCGATCCGCCCTTCTGCGGTGTTCAGCCAGACATGACCCGCCTGCGGCAGATAGCTGCGGTAAAGCGTGCGCAGCAGCGTCGACTTTCCGGCACCGTTATGGCCGGTCAGCAACAGGAACTGCCCCGGCATTATCCGGAAACCGATCCCCGAAAAGGCATCCAGCCGCTGCCCCAGATGATGCATGTCGAAATGCTTGGCCAGCCCTTCGACCTCGATCACGGGCAGGTTCGGCGCAAGGCTTGCAGAGGCGGCGGGCATGGCGGTTTGGACGGTCATTTTCAGCCTTTACAGTTTGGCGTGGACAAGGGCCTGGGTGTAGGGATGCTGGGGATCCTGAAAGATCTGGTCGGCCAGCCCTTCCTCGACTACCCGCCCCTTGCGCATGACCATGACCCGGTCGGCCATGGTGCGGATGACGCCCAGATCGTGACTGACCAGCACCATCGTGATCGCCCGGTCGCGCTGCAGCCGCTTCAGCGTGTCCAGAACCAGCGCCTGAACCGAAACATCCAGCCCGGTGGTCGGCTCGTCAAGCAGCAGCAGTGCAGGTTCCAGCGCGATGGCCTTGGCCAGTTGCACCCGTTGCTGCATACCGCCCGACAGTTCGACCGGGCGGGCATCCATCCGCTCCAACGGGAATTCCGAGGCATCCAGCGCCTCGCGCGCCCGCGACCTCAGCACCGAGAAACGGCGCTCGCCCGCGATCAGCAGCCGCTCGGCGACATTGCCCGATGACGAATTTTCCATCAGCAGCCCCAGATGCGGGTTCTGATAGACGATGCCGATATGGCGCGCGCACAACATCCGCCGGGCGTAGCGGTCAAGATCGAACAGATTTCCTGCGGATCCCGGAATGGCCAGCCGGTAATCGCCGCTATCCGGGCTGTCTTCCAGATTCATCATCCTGAGCAGCGTCGATTTGCCCGAGCCGCTTTCGCCGACGATGCCCAGAACCTCGCCGGGGTAGACGGTGGCGGATACGTCCTGCAAGGCGACGACCGTGCCGAAACGACGATTGATTCCGGTCATGGACAAGATCGGCGCTGCGCTCATCAGACGCGGCAGATCGCGGGTCGGGCTCTGGGCGGGGGCGTCCATAGGATACAGGGTCACGTCATCGCTCCGTTCCGGTACCAGGTTGCACCGATTTCGACCGCCTCGCCTTCGGCGCGGCGGATCGCCTTGATGCCGAAATGGCTGTCGGACAGTTCATGCCGCGAATCTCCGCCGGTCTGCGGGATCTCGTTCATGAAGAAACCGGTCACGCCCGAGCGGTGGCAGACAAGACTGGCGTGATCCTCGACCCGGAAGGGAATGTCTGCGAAAGCCAGCGGTTCGACGCGGGTAAAAGGGGGAACGGCGAAGATACGCTTCTCGCGCCCAGCCGACAGGAGCGTCAGGTGACGCGACATGTTCAGCTTGGGCAGATCCCAGCGTGGGATCGGCGACGGCGTCATGACATGCCGGCCATTGACCATCGCCGGATAAGATGCCCCCTGCATGATCCGCCCCGAGCGCACGATCTGTTCATACAACACCAGCCACAGCCGCCCGTAATCGGCATCGGCATGCATCTGGCGGGCCACCGACATGTTCGGCTGAACCGGCCGCAGCGGCTCGGGATTGGGGACCTGCAGGACAAGGATCTGATCCTCGCGCAGCATCTCTTCGGGGATGCGGTGGCGCGATTGCAGGATCGTGGCTTCCTGCGTGTCCCAGGTGCCGCGAGCACCCGTTACCTTCTCGACGAATTGCCGGATTGAGACGGCGTTCACGCTGTCATCCGCGCCCTGGTCGATCACCTTGACGACCGAGCCGGGGTTGACCAGCGTCAGGGTCACCTGCAACCCGCCCGTGCCCCAGCCGCGTGCCATCGGCACCTCTCGGCTGGCATAGGGGATCTGGCAACCGGGGACCGCAACGGCTTTCAGCATGGCGCGGCGTAACTCTCGTTTAGCAGAGGGATCCAGAAAGCCATAGCTCATTGCCTGCCATGGCCGGGTCAGTTCGCCAAGCGCGGTCATTCTGCGGTCTCCCCGATCTGTTCAACGGAGTCTGGCAACGTGGCAGGGGCACTCGCCCCCCCGGCATCCCCGGAAGTATGTGGGTAACGGGCATGTGGGCCAGTCTCCGTGGTGACCGCGCTGCGTGCCTTGGCGTCGCGCATTGCATCCAGTGAGGACTGGAAGGTGACGTAATGTGGCAGCTTGAAATGGATGCAGAAGCCCGAAGCCTCGACCGGTTCGGTGTGATAGAGAAAGAATTCCTCTTCGGTCGGTGCGCCCTTGGTCGCACCAGCCGCATTCAGATCCAGCGTCGCGGCCGAGATCACCTTGACCTCATTCCAGCCAAGCGTGGCGGCAAAGCCCAACCGGATCCGGGTCCCGCCATTCTTGGCAGCAACCTCGGCCTGCGAAATCTTCACCCGCCCTGCCGAAAAAACTGTTCCGCGCGGATGACGGACACGCAGTTCGGCCTCGGCCAACCGCAATTCGTTGACGGTGGGATGAGCATTGCCATAGCCCCGCATGGCGGAATAACCCAGCGCCAGCACGCCACCGCTATCGGCGCGGGCAAGGCTTTGCAGGCGGTGCGCGCGCGGGGCCGGGAACAACAGCGGTTCCCTTGTCAGATCCGGGATCGCATCGGGGGCGACCTGTTCGCGCGGGGGATCGGCGACCAGACCCTGCGCCTTCTGCCATGCGGCAAGCGAGGGATGGTGCGGCGGCGCGGGGTGATCAGCTTTCTGAACCGGGGCGGAGCTCAGGGGCTGGTCCTCAAGCACCCCGGTGGCAAGGATGCGATGTGAATAATCCAGCGTCGGACCAAGGATTTGGCCGCCGGGAATATCCTTGAAAGCGGCAGAAATGCGGCGAAGGGTGAAAAGCCGGTCCTGCGTCACCGGCTGGGCGATGGCCAGACGCGGCTGGGTGGTCCGCCATGCGCGCAGCAAAAGCACCGCCTCGTACAGATCGCCGCCTGTCTGGGCCAGCGCCAATGCCGCCAGTTCGGGTTCGTAAAGCGACGCCTCGCCCATCACCCGATCCACCAGCCAGGGCAGGCTGCGGGCAATGACAGTCACCCGGTCGCGGTCGACAGGCCCCAGCCCTTCGCGGTAAAGCCGTTCCGCCTGAGCGATGGCGCGTTCACCTCCGCGGGTTGCGACATAGGCCATCAAAGCACCTCGATATGGGTCGAACGCGGCAGACCGATCACCTGCGCATTCTCGACAAGAAACAGATCGAATCCCATCGGATAGGGTCCGCGCGCATCGCGCAGCGACCAAAGCGCCGGATTCACCAAGGGAGCGATACGGATCCCGGCCTCGATTCCCGGACCGGTCAGCCGCAGCGACGGGCCGCCCGTCAGCGTGGCCGCCAGCAGCAATGTCGCGCCGTCTTCGGGATGCAGGGCCGATCCAACCGATGCGCTGCCCGCTGCGGTCAACGGATCGCCCGAAAGAAACAGGTAATCCGCCAAAGCGGGCTCCTCCATCCGGCAACCGGTCCGCGCAAGGGCCGGGATCAGCGCCGGATCGTCGGTAAAAACCGCGCATTCCAGATCGACCAGCGCCAGTGCGGCTGAACGCAACCCCGGTTCGGGCAGGTTGTGGATCTGCCCGGGACGCGACAATGAACCGATCAAAGCTTCGAAGGCTGCATTGTCGCGGATTTCGTCCTGATCAGGACGCGGGATGACATTCATCAGAAAGTCTCCATCTCGACGCGGGTGGCCTCGACCGCACGCAGGGTATCGCGATCCCTCTCAGCGATATCTGCCGCCTCTTCGTTCAGGAAATCCGCGATCATGCCTGACTGTACGTTTTCCTGGGCGGCCGCATCTACTACCGCCATGGCCATGGCGCGTTCCAGATCGCGACCAGTTACCATGCCATAGCCTTCTGTCCCTGACGGCAGGCGCAGATGCGCTTCGGCAACCAGAACCTCGCCCAGATGGAAATCCGTGCCCTGCACCGTTTCGCGCATCGGCAGCATGACAAGGCCGGTGCCGCTTTTCAGGATCTCGGGGGCAGGCAGCGACGGCAACAGCGTCTCGGCCAGCGCCTTCAGCCGCGCAACATCGGCCCGCGCGAGCGTCTCCAGCAGTCGCGCGTGATTTCCCGACCCGGGCGCGACCGGGTCATCTTCCTGAAACATCCTATCCTCTTCGGTTTTACCGGTCATGACATGTGATCCTGATCCCCACCGGTTGGCAAAGGATCGGCATCCAGCGTGAACTGCACGCGCTCCGCCGACCAGATTCCCTGCGAATGGCCGATAGGGCGGCCTTCCATATCCACATCGGTCTTTTGCATGACCATCACCGGTAGCGCCGGATGCTGAGCCAGCAACAATGCTTCGTCTTTCCGGGCGCGGCGAGCGAAGACGCTGGTCGAGCGGCGGAGGTAATCGGCAATCCCATAAGCGCGATAGATATCGGTGATCTTCTCGCCACGGCTCCGGCGCTGCCCGAAATCGGCAAACCTCTCTGCGGGGTGCCATGACAGGCCGATGCTGATTGGCACGTCATCGGCCAGCCCGCGCGTCAGTACCCGATGCACCGGCGCGCCTTCGGGCAATTCCAGCGCACAGGCCACGGCGGCAGGCGCCGAAACCTGCCCGACCTCGATCACGTCACCCCCCGGAGCGACGCCTTGATCCCGCAGATTCTGGCGGAAACGTGTACGCCGGCCGATCTGATAATTGATCAGCGGCGCCGCCTCGACAAAGGTGCCGCGCCCCTGTTCGACGCGCAACTTGCCATCGACGACCAGCGCATCGATGGCCCGGCGTATCGAATGGCGGCCGATGCCGAAATGGCGGCAAAGCTCGGGCTCGGTCGGCAGCCGTTCGCCCGGCGCGTATTCGCCGCGCATGATATCTTCGGTCAGTCGATCCCGGATCATTTGCCAATTGGTCTGCATGCGCCCGCCCCAGTCATTCGGCGTCCAGTCATTCGGATGAATTATCCATATCGGCGCGGTATGACAGTCCGGTGAAGAAATGACCCCTGAAACGCCCTTACCATGCAGTTTCACAGGAACGACACAAAACGATCATCCAGCGCAGCGCATTGTCTGCCGCGCCAGACGAATTGATCCGCCGTTCAGACCTTGGCGCAGCGGTTTCCAACGGAGGAAAGCAGTGCCGCGCCGGTGCGGATGCCATCGTGGAAACATTCGATCCTGAGATTTTCGTTCGGGGCGTGATTGGCTTCATCCGCATTGGCATAGGGCAGCACGAAGGCGGGAATGCCGAGAATCCTGGTGAACACGTAATCCGGCAAACTGCCCCCCACGCAAGGGAAAAGCAGCGGTTCAACGCCCCTTGCCGCAACCACCGCCTCGCGAAGCGCCCGGGCATATTCCGAATCCATGGCCGTACGCGAAGGCAGCATACCGCCACGCGGCACAACCTCCACATCGGGCGCATGACGCGCGACATGGGCCGAGACCTTTTCCAGCACCTGCGCCGGCGTCATGGCGTCGACAAGGCGAATGTCGCATTTGGCGATCGCCTCGCAGGGCAGGACCGACTTCGAGCCCTCGCCGCCATAACCGCCATGCAAGCCGTTGATGGTCAGGGTCGGGTGAAACATCAGACGGTCATAGAAGGGGCGGTTCTTCGGTTCGTCGAGTTCCTTCAGACCCAGTTCCGCCATATATGCCGGCAGATCCAGCGGCAGTATCGCTGCCGCTTGCCGCTCTTGTTCGGTCGGTGGAATGATCGGGTCATGCAGACCCTCGATGGTGATCAGCCCTTCCGGCGTCTTCATTGTCGCAAGCAGATGGACGAGTTTCCAGATCGCATTCGGCATGACCCCGCCGTAATTGCCCGAATGCGCGTCGCGGTCGGCGGTTCTGGCGATAAGGTCGAAAGACACCATGCCCCGCACCCCGAAGGTGATGATCGGCAAACCGGAATCATGAAGCGGCCCGTCCGCCGTCACCACCAGATCGGCCTTCAGGCGATCGGCATGCGCCTGTACGAATTCGGCAATATGCGGGCTGCCGACTTCCTCTTCGCCTTCAAGCAGGAAAATCAGATTGCAAGGCAGTTCACCATGAACCGCCAGATGTGCCTCGATCGCCAGAATCTGTGCCAGATGCTGACCCTTGTTGTCGCCCACGCCCCGCGCATAGATACGCCCGTCCCGGATCGTCGGCTCGAATGGCGGGCTGTGCCACAGCTCAAGGGGCTCGGGGGGCTGCACATCGTAATGCCCGTAAAGCAGCAAGGTCGGTTTCGCCGGATCGTCACCATGTCGGCCAAGCACCATCGGGTGACCCCTGGTCTTCACGGCTTCGACCTCCATGCCCAGATCGGTCAGCATCCCGACCAGCATCCGGGCGACCTCGGCGATTCCCTTGTTCTGGGCACTGATGCTGGGGTGGCGAACATATTCCAGAAGCCGGGCCAGATGCGCCTCGCGTTGCGCCTCGATATGATCGAAAACGGCCCCGAGGCCGGGAAAAGTCATGCTCATGTCGTACCCTCCTGCTTGCGGCTCAGAGGAACCGCACCCAAGCGGTCAATCTCCCCCGACCAGCCCGGAGGCGCAAGGCATACCCGCCCCTTACGCTGTGCCGGCGTGATCAGTCATGCGCCGCGCGGATGGCACGTGACCTCAGAAGCGGTGGCGCAGCGTGACCGCGACGTTGCGGCCCGGGTTATAGTAATCCGTAGTGGCCGAGCCGACGACATGCTGTTCGTCCAGAAGATTACTGATATTGATCGCCAGATCGGTATCTTCCCGCACCTGATAGCTGAAGGCCGCATCAAGAATGGTGGCCGCTTCGCTTTTGCCGCTGTCATTGGTGGCGTTGAAGAAATACGATCCGATATAGCGCGCGCCCAGACCAAAGGTCATGTCGCCGCGCGATCCGCTGCCGGGCAGCGTGTAATTCACCCAAAGCGAGGCGATGTGGTTCGGCGCCGTTGTGAATTCATTGCCCGAGATATCTCCGCCGCTGCGTGTACTGCCACGGACGACCTCGGTATCCATGTAGGAATAGGCACCGATGATGCTGATATTTTCATTGATCTCGGCCTTGGCTTCAAGGTCGAGGCCGCGAACCCGTGCCTCGCCGATCACTTCGCGGGTGATCGAGCCATCGTCTTCGACCACGGCGATAGTGACATTATCCTTGGTCAGATCGTAGATCGCGGCCGAAAACAGCGCATTCATGCCCTGCGGCTGATATTTGGCGCCAAGCTCGTATTGTTCGCCACGTTCGGGTTCGACGCCTATCGCGGGCGGGGCCACGGATTCGACATAGCTGACATAGGTCGAGATCTCGGGCGTGATCTTATAGGTCAACGCGCCTCGTACAGAGGTTTCCGAGAAATCGTCGCTTTCACTGCTCCCGGAAAGAGAGTCGCTGCTTTTCAGGTCCAGCCAGTCATGACGAATACCGGCCGTCGCGATAAAGCGATCATTGAAGGACAGGTTCTGTTGCAGGAACAGCGACTGGGTTTGATAATCGGTCGTGGTCGACTGATAGGCGACAAGTTCGCCCGGCCCACCGCTATAGATCGGGTTCGCTATGTCGATCGGCGCTGTCAGGCCCGAATAAGACGTGCTGCTGGTGGTCGCATCGCGAAACTCGACCCCGACCAGCGTGCTGCTGTCAAAGCTGGCGAAGCTTTTGTCATATTGCAGCATGGCATTGCCGATCAGCTCTTCGGCGCTTTCTTCGGAACCGAAATACCAGCGCTGGACCTCGGTCCCGACGCGGTCGGCGTTATCCGACAGGTAGATATAACCGAAATTATCCGTCAGATCGCTGTAGCGCAAGTTGGCGCTAAGGCTCAGGCCGCCGCCGAAATCATGTTTCAGCATGCCGGTCACGCTGCTGCGTTCGACATCGTGATAATTGAAATCGGGTTCGCCGAAGAAATCGCTTCGGTCATATTCGCGGTCCAGCGGATAACCACCGCTGTTCGGGGTGCCTTCGCGGTCCAGATAATCGGCCACGATTGTCAGCGTCGTCGCACCCGAAGGCTCCCATGTCAGGCCGCCCATCAGGAAGGTCTCGTCATCCTGCGAATAGTCGTATTCCAGCTCGCTTTCCTGCAGCTTGCCGGTGAAGCGATAGGCAAGGGTCTGCTGCGAATCCAGCGTGTCGCCGAAATCAAAGCCATATTCCGCATGACCGTTCGAACCGCCGGTGGCGTAAATTTCCGAGAAACGCTCGAAACGCGGCTGCTTGGTCACGAAATTGACCGAACCGCCCGGATCCGAGGTTCCGAAAAGGGTTGAGTTGGCGCCCTTGATGACCTCGACCCGCTCATAGGCGAGGGGTTCCTCGCGCACGCCGCGCATCGATCCCAGTGTCATGCCGTCGCGATAGGTCGTCGCCTGAAAGCCCCGGACGAGGTAATAGTCATTGCGGTCATCCGAGCCGTAATAATCGGTATGCACGCCCGCGCTATATTCCAGCACCTCCTCGACGGTATTGGCATTGCGATCCTTGATCTCCTTGGTGGTAATGACCGAGACGGAGGCCGGCGTGTCAAGAATGCTGGTCGCGACCTTGCCGCCGACCCACAATTCGCTGGCGACGACCGAATTCTCGTCGTCATCGGCCTCGCCCTCGGCATAGATCAGGATCGGTGACAGGCGATAGGGGGCGTCTTCGGTCCCGGCTCCCGTGTCCTGCGCCCATGTGGGCGTCGCGATCAGTGCGGTGCAGCCAAGAAGGGCCGCGGTCAGGCAGCGACGTGACAGGCAGAGAAGCGTCTGACAAGGGATAGCGACCGGCATAGCCTATTACCTTAGTTTTTTGCTTGGATTTATGACTGGTTTCTAAGCCAGCCGGGCGTGAGGAACAAGAAGATTTGGTCCGGACGGACGATACCCCTAACGCGCGAGGATTTTCGGCAACAGAACCCCGAGGGTTGTGCGCCTCAGGTAGCCCGGTGACGGCCGATGGGCAGCATCATCGGACGCCCCGAGACCGGATCCGGGATGACACGGCTTTTCAAGCCGAAAACCGTTTCCAGATTCGCCTCGGTCAGCACCTCTTCGGGGCTGCCTTGCGCGTGCAGCCGGCCCGCCGCCATAGCGATCAGCCGATCCGCATAGCGCGCGGCAAGGTTCAGATCGTGCAATACCATGACGATGGTCATGCCACGCGCGCGGTTGAGATCGGTCAGCAGATCCAGAACGTCGATCTGATGGCTGACATCCAGAAAGGTCGTCGGTTCGTCCAGCAGCAGAAGATCCGTTTCCTGCGCCAGCGCCATGGCGATCCAGACCCGCTGGCGCTGCCCCCCTGACAATTCATCCACCACGCGGTCCGCAAGCTCGCCGGTATGGGTCGCGTCGAGTGCGGCGGCAATCGCGGCATCGTCGGCCTTGCTCCAGCGCGATATCAGCCCGTGATGCGGATGGCGCCCGCGGCTGACCAGATCGGCGACGGTAATGCCCTCGGGCGCAATAGGGGATTGCGGCAAAAGCCCAAGGGTCCGGGCCAGTTCCCGTGTCGGGTGATGATGAACCGACTTGCCGTCCAGCAGCACCTGACCGCGACTCGGCGCTATCAGCCGTGACATACACCGAAGCAGGGTGGACTTGCCGCAGCCATTGGCGCCCACGATTGCGGTGATCCGTTCCGGCTGGATCGTCAGATCCAGATCGTTCAGGACGGTATTGTCGGCATATCCGGCCGAAAGTCTTTCGGCGACAAGGCTGTGAGACCGGGTCATAGCGAACCTCCGGCGCGATTCACGCGCACGATCAGATAGATAAGATAGGGGGCGCCAAGGGCACCGGTGACCACGCCCACCGGATAGCGGGAGGGCAATGCAAATTGCCCGATATAATCGCCGATCAGCACCAGCGCCGCCCCGACCAGAGCCGCAGGCAGAAGAATCGAACCGTTCGGCCCGACCATCCGCGCGGCAAGCGGCCCCGACAGAAAGGCCACGAAAGCGATGGGTCCGGCCGCCGCCGTCGCAACGGCGATCATGCCCACGGCAGTAACGATCACCAGGATACGGGTCACCCCGACCCGTATGCCCAAAGCCGCGGCGGTATCATCCCCCATCCGCAAAGCGTCAAGGTCGCGGCCACGGGACAGCAGCACGCCCCCGAACAGCATAAGAGAGACAAGCAGGGGCAGAGCCTGCGACAATTGCACGCCGTTGAGGCTGCCGGTCAGCCAGCGCATCGCCTCTTGCAAATCCCATGATGCCGCTCGTGACAGGATATAGGCAATGAAACTGTCGGTCATGGCCGAGATACCGATACCCACCAGAATCAGCCGCGTTCCCGCAACGCCGTTCTTGAAGGAAAGCCCATAAACCAGAATGGCGACAGCAAGCCCGGCCAGCACCGCGAAGACCGACACCGCCAGCCCGTCCAGCGACAGCACCACGATGCCGAAGACGGCGGCGGCGCTCGCGCCGGAACTGACACCGATGATGTCGGGGCTGGCAAGCGGATTACGCAGCATGATCTGGAAAGCGACGCCGCCCAGCCCAAAGCTGATGCCCACGAGGATCGACATGACCGCACGCGGCAGGCGCAATTGTCCGATCGTGAAACTGGCGCCCTGCACCTCTTGGCCCAGCAGCACCCGCAGAACATCGCCCGGCGGCGTGAATGACTGACCCAGCATCAGCGTCAATGCGAAGCCGCAGGCCAGCAGCAGCACCAGCAGCAGGATGATATTCCGGCGGCGACGCGCGCGCAAAAGGCGGCCGGCGGCGACGGAATGGGAAAGCACAGAGGCGCTCACAGCTCGCGCACCCTCTGGCGGCGGACGATCCAGATGAAGAACGGAGCGCCGACGAAGGCTGTGACGATGCCCACGTCAAGCTCGTTCGGGCGCGCGATGATACGGCCGATCACATCGGCCAGGATCAGAAGCGATGCACCGCCAATGGCCGAGAATGGCAGCAGCCAGCGGTGATCAATCCCGGCCAGAAGGCGGCAGAGATGCGGCACCACAAGCCCGACAAAACCGATCGGACCGCAGACCGCCGTGGTCGCGCCGCACAGAAGAATAGCGCCAAGCGCGGCCATGGCCCGGGCGATCGCCACACGCTCTCCCAGCCCCGCCGCCAGTTCATCGCCAAGCGCCAGGGAATTCAGCTTGCGGGCCGACAGCAGGCTAAGAACGAAGCCCAGAACCAGAAAAGGCAGGACAAGCCGGATATCGGCGAATGTCGATCCGCCGACGCCGCCGATTGTCCAGGACCGCACATTGCCCGCAATGTCATTGCGCGGCAGCACCACGGCAATGGTAAAGCTGGAAAACGCGACCGAGGTCGCGGCACCCGCCAATGCCAGTTTCAGAGGCGTCGCGCCCCCCCTTCCCAGCGAGCCGATGACATAAACAAAGGCCGCCGTCGCCCCTGCGCCAAGGATCGCCGCCCATATATAGGCAGAGGCGCTGGCCAGTCCGAACCAGGCCATGCCGATAACAACCGCCAGCGAGGCACCCATATTCACGCCAAGTATGCCGGGATCGGCAAGCGGGTTGCGCGTCACTCCCTGCATGATCGCGCCGGCCAGCCCAAGCGCCGCCCCGGCGATCGCCGCCATGACCGTGCGCGGAATGCGGACGGCCACGGCAGCCTGACCGATTGTGTCGGCCCGTCCCTGCAACCCGCCGATGATCTCGGCCCAGCCGACATCGCGCGTTCCGACTGCCACCGATATCGCGCAAAACCCCAAAAGCAGCAGTACCGTCGCGGCCAGCACAAGGGCGCGCGTCGAATTGGACCGGCCAAGCCGCCATTGCGCCGCCTGTCCCATTCGCGGCCCGCTCATTCCGCCTTGCGTGCCGCGTCGCCCAGCAGGTCGAGATAATCATCAAGCACCCACGAAATCGAAAGCGGTGTCGGATTGGCGGCGGTCCCGATCGGATTCATGCCCAGCATCACGACAGATCCGCGCGAAATCGCCGGCATATGCGAGGTCAGGGGATCGGCCTGCAACGGCGCCAGCAGCTCTTCCCCGCCATAGGTGACAAAAATGTCCACATCGCTGAAGCGGTCGATCTCTTCGGCGCTTACCTGACCCGAGAATTGGCCCGGATTGGTCGCCCCGATCACGCTTTCGGGCGAATGCATGCCCAGATCCTCGAAAAACTTCACGCGCGTGTCATTGCCTGAATAGAAGCTGACAGTGCTGAGATTGCCCGGATCGAGATGGGTGATAAACATCGCCGTCTTATCATTGATCTCGGGATGTTTCGCGACGCTTTCTTCTATTTCAGCCTCGATTTCGGCGATCAGCCGATCACCTTCGGCCGCCATGCCAAGCCCCGCGCTGTTCAGCCGGATCATGTCACGCCAATCGGTGGACCACGGCCCGTCCGGATAGGCGACGACCGGGGCAATCATGCTGAGAGTGTCGTAATCCGACTGGCTAAGCCCGGAATAGGCAGCCAGGATCACGTCAGGCTCTGTCGCCGCGACGGCCTCAAAATCGATGCCATCGCCTTCGTTGAACAGAACCGGAATATCGGCATCCAATTCCTCCAGACGTTCGCTGACCCAGGGCAGCAGCCCGTCGCCATCGTCGTCGCCGAAGGTGGCGGCGGCAAAACCAACGGGCACGACCCCCAGAGCCAGCGGCACTTCGTGATTGGCCCAGGCAACGGTCGCCACACGCTGCGGCTTTTCCTCGATGACCGTGCTGCCCAAGGCATGCTTGATGGTTATGGGATAACTGTCCGCACCGTCCTGAGCCGCGGCAAATCCTGGTGCGATGACCATGACCACCACAGCCCCAAGGGTTGCAAGAGAGATTGATCTGATCATCGGAGAAGGCCACATAGCTGACTGTTTATCTCAACTTTCATATTCCAACAGGAGCGTCAAGTGACGTGCCGTCCGAGTATCGAGGAAATCCGCTCGCTTTACCGATGAGGATGCCTTCTTGTGATCAGGAGTGGCGGCGTGACGCCGGTCCGGGTTCGTATTCACCGCCAGACACGGCGTCAGCCGGCGGGCAAAAGACGGATATATGTTCGAACCCTGCCAGCGTGGCCGACCAATCCGCGAATCCCGACAAAGCACCCCGTCGCATATGTGCCAGAACCGCATGAGCGTGTTGCAGCCACGTGGCTTTGGTCGTAACCTCGCATGAAGCAACCGGCTTTCGAGGTTCCGTATGCGTGCCGTGGTCTCGTTCGTCCTTTTCGCTGTCGGACTTATCCTCGTCCTTGGCGGGCTGTATCTGGTTACACTGGGTGGCAGCCTGTTCTACTCCGGAGCCGGGATCGCCCTGATCGTCACATCGGTGCTGATATGGTTGCGCGATCCGCGGGCGCGGATCGTCTATGCCCTGTTCCTGATCGTCCTTGCCGCCTGGTCGCTGTGGGAAGCTGGTCCCGATTGGTGGGCGCTTGCCGCGCGCATGGGAATGTTCCTTGTCTTCGCATTGCTTCTTCTCCTTCCCCTGCATCTGCGCGGGCGGCGTTTTGGTCCGGGATGGATCGGACTGTTCGTCGTTACCGGCATCACCGGGCTCGGGCTGCTTGGGACGACCCTTCTGCCCGATCCACATGATATCGCCGGGCAGCTTCCGGCCGAGAACGCCAATCCCGACGCTGCAACGGGCGATGACGATCCCGAGAGCTGGACGGCCTATGGCCGCAACAATTATGGGCAGCGCTTCTCTCCGCTTGAGCAGATCACGGCAAATAATGTCGACCAGTTGCAACCTGCATGGACCTATCGCACAGGCGATGTCAAAGGGCAGGATGACGTTGGTGAATTCACCTATCAGGCGACACCAATCAAGATCGGCGATACCCTTTATCTCTGCACCCCGCATAACTGGGCCGTCGCCCTCGACGCGGATACCGGAGCAGAGAAATGGGTCTATAAGCCCGATATCGAAACCGATCTGAACCGCCAGCACCAGACATGCCGGGGACTCAGCTATTGGCCTGGCGAGAATGAAGCCTCTGCGCCGCAGCAGAACACCTGCTCGCAAAGGCTGTTCCTGCCGACATCGGACGCGCGGCTGCTGGCGCTCGACCCGGAAACCGGAGAACTCTGCGCGGATTTCGCAGAGAATGGCGCGCTGGACCTGATGCACAACATGCCGTTCCGGCAATCGGGTTATTACTATTCGACCTCACCTCCGGTGGTGGCGGGCAATACCATTGTTATCGGCGGTGCGGTAAACGACAATTACGACATAGATTCACCTTCCGGCGTGATCCGGGCATATGATGTCGGCGACGGAAAGCTGCTCTGGAACTGGGATTCGGGCAATCCGACCGAAACCGCCCCGCTGGATCCAGACGATCCCGATCAGAAATATTCCACCTCCTCTCCCAACAGTTGGTCCATCGCCAGCGCCGATCCCGAGCTTGGACTGGTTTACCTGCCGATGGGCAACCGCACGCCGGATCAGCTTGGCAAATACCGCAGCGAGGCCGAGGAAACCTATGCCACCTCGGTCACCGCACTTGATCTGGAAACCGGTCAGCCGCGTTGGGTGCATCAATTCGTGCATCATGATCTCTGGGACATGGACACGCCTGCTCAACCCAGCCTCGTTGATCTTGATTTGCCTGATGGACGCGTGCCCGCGCTCGTCGTGCCGACGAAACAGGGTGATGTCTACGTCCTGAACCGGGAAACCGGCGAAGCGGTTCTGCCCGTGACCGAACGGCCCGCCCCTCAGGGCGCCATTCCGGACGACTTCACCGCGGCGACGCAACCTGCCTCTGCCCTGTCCTTTGAACCCGAACCGCTTACCGAGGCAGGGATGTGGGGCGCGACGGCCATCGACCAGATGCTTTGCCGGATCGCCTTCCGGAAATTGCGATACGAGGGACGCTATACACCGCCATCCTTGCAGGGCAGCATCGTCTATCCAGGTAATTTCGGGGCTTTCAACTGGGGCGGCATTGCCGTCGATCCGCGAAGACAGGTGATGTTCGGCATGCCGCTGCAACTGGCCTTCGTCTCGAAATTGATCCCCAAGGACAGCCTGAGCGCGGATACCCGGACGAATGTCGGCGAACAGGGCGTCAATTCCAATGAGGGCGCGGATTATGCCGTGCAGATGGGTCCCTTTCTGTCGCCGCTTGGCATTCCCTGCCAGCAGCCGCCCTGGGGCTTCGTCGCCGGGGCCGATCTGCGCAGCGGAGAAATCCTGTGGCGACATCGGAACGGCACCAGCCGCGACATGACCCCTGTTCCCCTGGAATTGAAACTGGGGATGCCCGGCATCGGCGGGCCGGTGATCACCGGTTCGGGTGTGGTGTTTATGGCGGCAACGATCGACAATTATCTGCGTGCCTACGATCTGACGACCGGAGCAGAGATCTGGCGCTCGCGGTTGCCCGCAGGAGGGCAGGCAACACCGATGACTTATCTTGATAGCGAGGGGCGGCAGATGGTCGTGCAGGTGGCTGGCGGGCACGGCTCGGTCGGAACGAAACTTGGCGATTACGTCATGGCGTGGCGCCTTTCGCAATAGCAGTGCAATTCACCATATGGCCGTCTCTTCCGGCAGAAGCAGCCACCCGCCGGACACGCCTCGTATATGACTGGACTAAGCCCTCGCCGGCGCATCGGTCAGGAACCGTTTTCGCAGCCCACCAGCTCCCCATGCCCGCAATGCGCCTTGAGCCGCTCGGCCGCCGACCCGTCCCATCCTTCGGGTTCGGTCACGGCGGACCAGGCGTCGATATAGTCGCGAACATGATAGTTATGCCCATATCCGGGCGGAGTCGAGGTGCTGCGCAGCAGGTCGACCGTCAGCTGAAGCTGCGTCACGATGGGCGTAAAGGACAGTTCCGGCGACACATCCGGCGCTTTCGCCTCGCGCATCCAGACAGGTTCGCGCCACAATGCTGTGGGGCTGTAGAAGACAATCGGATCGCTGGCGTATTGCATGAACAGCACCCGCATACGCCCCCAGGCCCTGCCCGAGCGCAAGGGTTTTGCATATTGGCTGGAATAGCGGATGACCCGCCCGTCATCGACCGCCGGCAGCACAAACGGACTGCCCGCCTCTCGCGCCGCATTCGCCTGATTCCATAGCGTCGAGGGAAAAGGCGGCCCGGCCCAAAGCGCACCATCGATCGGCTCGTTCATCATCTGAAAGACGTTGAAAGCATGCATCGACGACCAGGAGCCCAGGGAAATACCGTGCATGTAAAGCCTTGGCCGCCGGTTATCCGGCATTGCCGCCCAATGTTCATAGACAAGCCGCATCAATGCCTCGGCCTGATCGAGGCCGGAATCGGTCTCGAAGATGAGCGCAAGCGGGCTTTGCAGATAGGAATATTGCACCGCCACCGTCGCGACATCGCCGTCATGCATATATTCCAGCGCGTCATAGCTGGCCGGGTCCATCCAGCCCGTGCCGGTTGGGCTGGACACCACAAGCACCTTGCGTTCAAATGCCCCGACGCGCTGCATTTCCTGCAAGGCAAGCCCGGCCCGGACCTGCGGATCGCTGTCCTGCGCCAGACCGACATAGATACGCAAGGGCTCTTTCGCGGGGCGGCCGTTGAACGCGGCGATTGCCTGCGCCGAAGGCCCGTTCAGCACGAAATTCCGGCCCGGCCTGCCCATCAGATCCCAGGATATCAGCGATTTGGACGATCCCGGTTGCCACGGCTCCGCCGGCGGGGGCGTTTCGGGATGGGTCAGATATTGCGCGGCGGCATAAGAACTGTCAGCCATGCGCAGCCCGGCATTCACCATTCCGTCGCGGGTCACGATCAGCACAAGGATCGCACATAGGAGCAAGCCCAGCACATTCGCGCTGCGCACCGGAATATGCCGGGCCAGCCGCCTGCGCAGCAGATTGAACAATCCCTGAATCAGCAGGCCGATCACATACAGCACCAGAAAAACCGCCAGCGCGATGACCGCTGTCTGCAGCGTATTGGCGACCTCGAGTTCGGGAAGCCCCATGCGTTCGCGGAGACCGTTCTGCCAGCCCCGCGCATGTGCGATACAAAAGAACAGCGTGGCCAGCACCGGTACCGCGACCAGCACATGCGCGGCGACCGCCCATCTTCCGCGCAGCACCGGAATTTCAAGCGAGCGCCACAGCGCCAGAACGAATTGCGTCAGCATATGGCCCATCGCCATCGACGCCCCGGCCAGCACACCCTGAAAGAACGTGCCGCACGGAATCAGCGATGGCGTCAGCGAGGCCGCAGCCAGCAACAGGCCCACAAGCAGGGGCAGGACCGGAACGATCCGCATCAGACCCTGCCAGTTCATCCGCGCCATCCCTGACCACCTATTTCGCCCATCAGACGCATAATGCCCCTCTTTCTGAAGAGAATGGTGATTTCGGGACGTCTTGTCGACGCGCCATCCGAGCACCCCGGCGGAATTTTGTCACCTGCTTTGCCATGACGGCAGAGCGGGCGCAACATGATGGCGCCCGCGCAGAATATCCATGCTTCGTGGTGACAAGGGCGGATCGTGCCCGGACATCATCTGGGGCAGCGGAACTGACGACCGCAGTTATCAGGCTCCGCGCATGACCGCCGGAACAAACAGGCATCGCATGAGGTCAAAACCTGACCCGCCTTAGCGCCCCACCGCGTAGGCCTGCATCAGCCTTGGTGTCGCAGCGGCTTGCAATGTGCCATCGGAGTGGCGCAGCGCGGCGGTCAGGCGTCCAACGCTCCAGGCTTCGGCAACCGTTACCCCGTGGCCCCGCCGACGCAGCCCTTCGATCGTTCCGGCACCGATACTTTCCTCGATCACAAGACGGGCAGGATGGGCGTCCCTTGGAAAGAAGGACGCCTGAAAGTGCTGTGAATGAAAAAGCGGCGCATCTATCCCGGCTTGCAGATCGTAGCCATGATGAACCATGCGCAAAAACCATATCAGCTGCCATTGGTCCTGCTGATCACCGCCCGGCGTCCCGAAAGCAAGCGCCCGTCCGTCCTCATTGAAAGCCAGCGAGGGCGTCAGAGTCGTGCGCGGACGAGCCCCGGGGCGAAGTGAAGAAGCCAGGCCATCCTCCAGCCAGAACATCTGCGCACGCGAATTCAACGCGAAGCCCAGTCCCGGAATCACGGGACTTGACTGCAGCCACCCCCCGGATGGCGTCGCCGAAACGATGTTGCCCCACCGGTCGATCACATCGATATGAACGGTATCGCCTCGCATTTCGGTCAGATGGGCCATCGTGGGCTCGCCGGTCGCGGGATCATCTTCGATGCCGGACTGGCGCATGGCGCGTGCAATGGCGGCATCGGCCAGATACTCATAGCCCGGGATACGTCCCGGACGTTGTTCAAGCGAGGCCGCTTCCCCGATCAACGCAGCGCGTGCGCGACCGTAATCCTCGGATAAAAGCGTCGTCAATGGAATGTCGAAGAAATCGGGATCGCCGAAATAAGCTTCCCGATCCGCCCAGGCGAGTTTGATTGCCTCTGTTACGGTATGTACGAACTCTTCGCCCAGCGGATCCAGTTTCGCCAGATCGAAGTTACGCAGGATCTGCAATGCCATGAGCAGTACCGGCCCCTGCCCCCACGGACCGGTTTTGTGAATGCTCCAACCGTGGTAATCAATGGATACCGTGGGCTCCATCCGCGCCTGCCAGCTGGCGATATCATCGCGGGTAAGCAACGCGGACTGACGCTGCCCGGTGACATCCATGACCCGTGCGGTTTTCAGAAAGGAACCGATGGCGTCGGCCACGAAGCCATTGCGCCAGACCTGACGGGCGGCATCGATCCGTGCCTCCCGGCTTTCGCCCGTGGCTTCGGACAGGATTCGTTCCCATGTCGCCGCCAGCGCCGGATTCCGGAAGGGCTGAAGCGGCTGAGGAACCTTGCCGCCCGGTATCCAGACCTCGGCCGACGAAGGCCAATGCTGCTTGAAAAAAGGCTCGAGCCCTTCGATGGTCGATGCCACGCCCGGCAACAGGGGATGCCCCTCACGCAGATACCATATGGCAGGAGCAAGCACATCCTCCAGTTCCAGCCGGCCATGGTCGCGCAGCAAAAGCATCCAGCCATCGAAGGCCCCGGGCACCACCGTCGCCAAAAGGCCCGAGCCGGGAATGAGGTCGATGCCAAGCGCGCGCATCGCCGCGGCGCTGGCCGCTTTCGGGGCAGTTCCCTGAGCGCAGATTACACTCGGCGTGCCGCCCGACGGGCGAAGCAGGATCGGCAGGTCGCCCGCCGGGCCGTTCAGATGCGGCTCGACCACCTGCAGCACGAAACCGGTCGCCACCGCGGCATCGAAGGCGTTGCCGCCCTTTTCCAGAATCGACATTCCGACGGCGCTGGCGATCCAGTGGGTGGAGGTGACCACCCCGAAATTACCGCGGATCTCGGGGCGGGTAGTGAAGCAGACCATGGGAATTCCTTACTCTGGGATGAAAGGCTGACGGCGTGCCGTATCATGGGCAAGGCGCACCAGATGGGTAAAGTCGAAAACCGGAACCGGCACCGCCTTCTGGATCATCGCGGCATAGGGTGGCAACAGCGAGCATTCGAGCAGGATCGCCCCCAGATCGGGCGTCTGCGCCGCCAGGCGGCGGGCTACGGATACCGCCTCTTCCTCCTGTCGGTCGACGTCAAGCGTGGTGCGGTCCTGCCATGCGGTGGCCGCAAATTCGGGACAGCCTTCCATGCCGATCATGGCGCATCGTGCCGGGTCGACGCCCGCCAGCGCGAAATGCGATGGTCCAAGCGCAGAGGCTTCCGCGGTGATGATGCCCAGACGACGAGAGGCCGGCAGGCCGGACAGGATGAAGGGAGCCAACAGCAAAGACGAGCTCCAGACCGGGATGGAAACCGCCTCGGCCAACATCTGTTGATAAAGAATCGCAAAGCCGCAGGACGTGGTTATGGCCAGGCAGCCTTGCCGTTCCAGTTCCTTCGCCCCCTCGATCCAGGGTGCCGCCAGCCCGGCCAGACGCTGGCTGCCCGCCGACAATTGCGACGCCATGCGCACCGTCACCTCTCCCGATGCGCCGGGCACCACCCGGTGCAGCACGGGAAAATCGAAACTTCGCGCATTGCCGATCGCACCGGGAGGGCGAGGGAAACGCCCTTCAATCATCAGAATACCGACCCGGTAACCGTAAAGATTAGCACCGCCGGCCATCACGCGTCCGGATCCACTCATGCGGTCATCCCCTCGGCATCCATCAGCATGCGGATATCGTTCGAGGCTTTTTGAAAAGCGGGGTCGGACAAATTTGAGAATGAACGCGGCCGGGCCACTTCGACATCCACGATATCGGTGATCCTACCCGGCCGGGCGTCCATTACCACCACCCGGTCGGCAAGGAATACTGCCTCGATGATGGAATGCGTGACCAGAACGATAGTCTTGCCCGTCTGCATCCAGACACGCTGGATCTCCAGATTCAATTGCTCACGCGTCATCGCGTCCAACGCGCCGAAGGGCTCATCCATCAGCAGAAGCGAGGGATTGTGGATCAACGCCCGGCAAAGGGCCACGCGCTGCTGCATGCCGCCGGAAAGCTCGTATGGGCGACGCTGCTCGAATCCTTGCAACCCTGTCAGTTCGATCAACCTGCGCAGTTCCTCTTCCATATCGGGGCGTTGCAGGTGGCGGATTTCCAGTTGCAGGCGGATATTCTGTTCCACTGTGCGCCATGGAAGCAGGACCGGCGTTTGAAAGGCGATGCCGATACCGTCAGACGGACCGGTTACGGGTTTTCCCGCCACTTCCGCCTTGCCTTCACTTGGTTCAAGCAGACCGGCGATGATCCGCAGAAGCGTGCTTTTTCCGCAACCCGACTTGCCGACAATCGCAACGAATTCGCCTTCGGTAATACTCAGATCAATCCCCTCAAGGGCCCGGAAACTCTCGAAACTCTTTCCGATGCCGCGAAGCGCGATGGACTGACTCATTACCTTTCTCCGACAAATTCGTTTGTATAGAACGTATCCACCGGAAGCTCGCGCGGAAGCCCCACATAATTGAACATCACATCCTGTGTCGCCTCCCAGTCAGAGGCTTCCATCCAGCCGAAAGGTTTGCCTTCGGTGGCCTCTGTCGTCAGGCTGGGAAAGGTCAGCTTCAACTGGTGCAACAGAATATCGCGGTTGCGCTCTTGCTCGGGCAGGGCGGCGATCAACGCATCGACTGCCGCCTCGGGGTCGGCCTGCGCCATCTCGAAACCTTTTGCGGTCGCGGCCACAAAGGCGGCCACCGCTTCGGGGTTATCGGCAAGGAAATCGGTGTTGGCGACCAGACCGTTATTCATCTGCTCGATGCCATAATCCGACATCGGGAAATAGTGGACCGGCATTCCCGCGGCCTCCAGCTGCGCGACCTGCACATTGTAATTGGCGGGGATCGCATCTGCGCGGCCCTGAAGCAAAAGCGTGTTCTTCGCCGCAGTCGCGGGATTGATGACCGATATGCTGTCGGGATCGACATTTTCGCTTGCGAGCAATGCCGGAAAAACAAGCCCGGTGCTTTCCGCAGGTCCGTAGGCCACCACCTTGCCCGCCAGTTCGGTCGGAGAGTTGATCGGCGCATCCTTCGGAGAAATGACGCACATCACATTCGACAACACCCGCGCCACGGCGATGACGGGCATGCCTTTCTCTACTCCCTGAACCATCGTGCCGAAATCCACGAAACCAATGGGATCCGCTCCTTGCGCGATAAGCTGCACAACGGTCGCGGAGCCCTGCCCTTCGCCAATGGTCACATCCAGCCCGGCTTCCTTATAAAACCCCTCTTGCAGCGCAAGATAGAACGGTGCGTGCGAGCCATAGATCGACCAGTCCAGCCGAAAGCTGATCGGCGTCGTTTCCTGCGCCTGCAAGGCGCCGGCATTGCCGCCCAGTAGCCCAAATGCGATTGCGGCACCCATCATAAAGCGACGTGTCAGTATCGGTTTCATATTCATCTCTCCTGTCGGTTTTCTTGTTTTGATTTTGGGCAAACCGGTCACAGCCGGTCCTTCAGGCGAACGGTGGCGTGCCAGGGGATCATCATCTTCTCCAGCCATTCGACGCTGTAATACAGCACCACCCCGATCACGGTCAGGCAGATCAGCACGGCGAAGAGCAATGAGGTATCCAGCGACGCATTGGCCTGAAGCAGCAGATAGCCAAGGCCCTGCGTCGCTCCGACCCATTCCGCGATGACCGCGCCGACGATTGAAAAGGCCACCGAAACCTTGATGCCGGCGAAGATCGAGGGCAAGGCCATAGGCAGGCGGAACTTCCAGAATTTCTGTAATCGCGACGCTTTCATGCTGTCGGCCAATTCGATCATCTCGCTTTCGATAGAGCGCAGCCCAACGACCGACGAGATCAGCACAGGAAAGAAGGCCACAAGAAAGGTCACGCCAATTTTCGGGCCCATGCCCAGGCCGAACCACACGGTGATAAGCGGAGCCAGCGCCACCTTGGGAAAGGTTTGCGACAGCACAAGCCAGGGCATCAGCGTTCTATCCAGGATTTTCGACGAAACGAGCGCAATCGCCAGCGGAATGCCGATGACAATCGACAGGAAAAACCCCGCCAGACTGATAAAGGTGGTCACTCCGCTGTGCCACATCAGATAACCGAAATCGCCGGTCAGCCGGTCGAACACATCATGAGGAGAAGGCAGCAGGTAAGGCGGCAGATGAAGCAGGTAGACCCCGGCAAGCCATGCGCCAACCAGAAGCATCAGCATAGCGGCGGGATAGAGGGTATCCTTGAGAAGATCTTTCATCGCCTGTCCTTCCTTTTGCGGCCTTAGCCCGCGGTCAGCAGTTCCCGCGGGCTGTTTGCGAAGCAGCGCGCGCCTTCGGACGTCACGGCGAAGGTTTCCGACACCACCAGCCCATATTCGTCACGCCATAGCGCGGGAATAATATGGAAGGTCATGTTTTCTTCCATCACCGTAGTGTCGCCTGCGCGCACCGAACAGGTCAGTTCACCCCAGGTCGGTGGAAATCCGATACCTACAGGATAGCCCAGCCGGCCTTCCTTCTCGATGCCATGCCGCTTTACCACCCTATCCCATGCTGCATATACGTCCTGCAGTTCCACGCCCGGGCGGACGCTGTCCAAAGCGGCCTCCAGCCCCTCGCGAATGATTTTTACGGTTTCGACCAGTTCGGGCCGGGGATCGCCCACCATCACGCAACGCGATAACGGCGAATGGTACCGGTGTCGGATTCCACCCATTTCGATATAGAATATCTCACCCTCGACCAGTGGTGCGTCGGTCCAGCTCAGATGCGGGGCAGACGCGATCTCGCCCACCATGGCATTCGGGGGCTTACAAGGGAAAGTCCCGCCGAATTCCGCGGTCCCGGCGGTCGTGACACGGTAAAGCTCGGCCATCACCTCGCATTGCCGCACACCGGGCCGCACCAGCCTTCGCGCCGCATCCATCGCGGCGGTAGCGATCTGGCCCGCCTGCGACATGAACTCGATCTCCTGCGGGGATTTCACCATCCGGCAGCGATTGACCAGCAGAAATCCGTCGGCGAATTCGCCCTGGCCCAGCCCTTCGGTCAGGATCCTGTTCCATTTCGCGGTATAGTAATAATCATCCTGCTCGGCGGCGATGCGGCCTTTCTCAAGCCCGCGCTCTTTCATCACCTCGACCAAATACTGCATCGGATGCAGATCCGCAGAGCCGACATATTTGTCGGGATAGGCGACGACATTTTCTTCCGAAAGATAGGCGGTGAACTTCGCACCCACGGCATCCATCTTGCGCCCGAACCAGAACGGCTCCTCTGCGTCCAGCGCCACCACGACCATCTGCGGAGTATAAAATGACCAGCCGTCATATCCCGTCAACCAGAACTGGTTGGCAGGGTTGGAAACCAACAGGACGTCGAAACCTGCCTTACGCATGGCTTCCTTGGTACGGCTGACTCGCCGACGATATTCATCATGTTCGAAAATCAGGTTCATTCATCGCCTTCCTTCGTTTTGACCAAAGTCGAACCCGGGAAAGGCCATGCTGTCTATTGAAAGATATTCACGGATATCATAACCATTTTGGAATGCTTTATCCAAACCTGCGTCATCTCGAGATTTTTCTGTCGCTCTGCGAGTCGGGCACAGTGACAAAAACCGCTCAACGCCTGAATATTACGCAGCCGGCAGTCAGCAAGGCGATTTCCTCGCTGGAGGAAATGATCCAGATTCGCCTGTTCGAGCGGCGGCGCAATCGCCTGCATCTCACCGCCAATGGCCGGCAAATCCGTGACGAGGCGGAACGTTTACTGAATCAGGTAAACGCCTTCGGAACCGAGATCGAGGCCCTGCAAACCGCACGTCGAGGCAGCGTCAGCATATTGGCTATTCCATCCCTGGCGGCGGGTGCGGTGGCGCGGGCAGTAGGTGATTTTTCCGTCAGTCATCCCGGGATTCATGTGCGCTTTGGCCTGGCCATGTCACATGAGGTAAGCGGGATGGTGGCACAGAATCGGGTGGATGTCGGACTTGTCCATGGCTCAAGCGGTCTGCCCGGTTTGCAGGAGACTTTCGTCGCCGAGACTCATGTGCAATGCCTTATGGCCGCGACCCATCCGCTCGCGCAGCGCGGCGCTTTGGGTCCGGCAGATCTGGTGCATTACCCGCTGATCTCTTTCGATGCCGTGGCCCCGCTTAGCGCACAAATCCGCGAATCCTTCACCCGTGAAGGGCTGCGCCCAACCATCCGCGCGGAAATCAACGCCGCGCTTCTTGCAATCCAGGCGGTACGAGAGGAAATGATTGCTTTCGTGGATCCGTTTTCCATCGACCCCGGCCCAGATCTCGTATTGCGCCCGTTTCAGCCACGGATTGCGCTGGCAATCCATATCGTCACGCCATTAAACAAGACGCCATCCCTGCCGGTAGCCGCTTTCTGCGAAACGGTGCGTCATGCAATCTTCCGCGCCGTAACGCGGCGCGATGCATCCGGCTGATCTTACCGCGTCATTAATATGGATTGGGCCGGGCCCCATCAGTGAACGACAGCAGGAATCCTGCCGCGGCACCACAGAAAAACTATCCTTTCAATAACTTGAAGGCATTACCGCCCCCTTGGATGCTCAGGACCAAAATCGCCACGCCGCTTCGCCTCCTGAACCGTATCCAAAGCTGCGCCGCGCAATGCCCGCTATTCCTCTCGCCTCAAAAGTTCCAACGAAATGGCGGCTGCCATTGCCTCATTCCCTGCCGCGCCCGGATGCAGCCGGTCTCCACTGTCATAGGAAGGGTTCAGCCGCGATGGATCATCCGGATCGCGCAACACGGCGTCGAAATCGACCAGCGCATCGACCAGATCGGTCTTCCGCAACCAGTCGTTGAATTCACGGCGAAGCGCATCTTTCCCGACACTCCAATAGGTGGCTGCAAGCGGCGTGTCGGGCAGCGCGCCGCGAAATGGCGGGACCGTTCCCACGATCAGACGCACACCCTGCGCCTTGCTCTTCGCGGCAACAGCGGCAATGCCTGCCTGAAGACGTTCAAGCGTCATCGGGGTTTCGTCGGGTGCAAAGGGCGAACCGGGCCAGGCGATATCGTTGGTGCCAATCAGAAGCACCACAGCGTCGATTCCCGGCACGGCGAAAGCATCGCGGTCGATCCGCGCCAGAATGCTTTCTCCCATCCCGTCCGAAAGCAGCCGGCCACCGGATATACCGGCATTGATCACCGCGACGCCTTCCGGGACAAGCCGCCGGGCCAGGAAATCCGGCCAGCGCACATCCTCGTTCATCGCCGCACCATTGCCATCGGTAATGGAATCCCCCATCGCGGCCACGACCATCTCGGCCGGACGGTCGGTCAGCACATTGGCAAGGGTCACGCGGGCGGTGATCTCTTCTTCAATGCGATTCCCGTCCAGCACGAAACCCGTTTCGCGCGCGTCCCAATGGAAATCCTGCGCGACCGCGTCCTTGCCATAGCGCAGGGTAACCGCAAGGCGCTGGCCCGCCCTGACCGGCAGCGCCACCGGGTCAGAGACGATCCGCGCTCCCGGCGGTATGATCACCTTGGGCTTGCCACCGAAGAGAACGGGCAGTTCCCGCCCCTCCAGCATGGCGCCTTCACCGCCGGGCGCCACCATGACGGCATCGACCGGCAAGGGTTTGGTGCCGTAACTGTTCGACAGGGTGATGCGCAGGCTGTCACCGCCCCAGGCAAGGGTCAGGGGCTGGCGAACGGTTTTCCCCGCAATACTGTCGGGCAGGCCGGTGGGAAAATCGAATTCGGTATTCCAGACCGCTTCCGGGCTCGCAGCCCAGGCCGGAACCCATTCCCGCGGCTGGGCCGATACGGTTCCGGCGGTCAGGGTGAGTAGCATCGCGGTAATCGTTGTTGCGATCGGTTTCATGATCTTTCCCGGGATCTGAAGGTTGCTAGGGTCAGCAGCACGGCCAGGACGGGCATGACCGCGCCAAGCGGAAACAGGCTTCCAAGCCCCCATCCCGCCGCAATCGCGCTGCCGCCGATGGCCGCACCAATGGCATTGGCAAGGTTGAAGGCCGAGATATTCAGGGTCGACGCCAGTTCCGCGCTTGCGCCTTCGGACCGGCTCAGCATGAAAGACTGAAGCGGCGCGAGGGTCGAAAAGGCCGCCACTCCGAACAGGAAAAGCGAGATCGCCGCGGCGAACGGATTCCCCATGCCAAGACGCATGGCCAGTATCACCGCCGCCAGCCCTGCCAGAGTGCCCACCAATGCCGGACGCAACCCGCGATCCGCCAGACGTCCGCCAAGGATGTTGCCCACCACGATGCCCGCGCCGAACAGCAGCAGGTATCGCGAGACATGCGCCGAAGAAACCCCGCTGATCCCGGTCAGGATCGGGGCGATATAGGTAAAGACCAGAAACACCCCGGCATAACCAAGCGTCGTGGTGGCAAGCGCCAATAACGGTGCACCGCGCAGAAGCCGTGCAAGGCTGCGCCAGTTTGCCGGTGTTTCACTGCGGGTACCGGCGGGCAGCGACAATGCGCTGGCGACAAGGGCCAGCAGGCCGATGCCGCTCACGCTCCAGAAAGTCGCGCGCCAGCCGAGTGCCTGACCCAGTTCGGTGCCGAAGGGCAGACCCAGCACCGTCGCGAGGGTCAGACCGGTAAAGACCAGCGCAATGGCCGATGCCTTGCGTTCGGGCGGGACCAGACTCTGCGCGACGACCGTCCCGACACCAAAGAAGGTGCCATGCGCAAAGCCGCTGATGACGCGCCCCAGCATCAGCAGCCCATAGCTTGGGGCCACGGCGCACAGGATATTGGCAAGGATAAAGATCGCCATCAGTGAAAGGATCACGTTGCGATGCGGCAGGCGCGCCGTGGCAAGGGTCAGCAGCGGGCCGCCAAAGGTGACGCCAAGCGCATAGCCGCTGATCAGCAGACCCGCCGACGGCACGCTGACCGAAAGCGACTGTGCCACCTCGACCAGCAACCCCATGATCACGAATTCGGTCAGGCCAATCCCGAAAGCACCGATGCCAAGCGCGGCAAGGGCCCAGCGGGCATTGCGCCCGGTCCCGATCTGTCCGGCGGCGAGGGTCGTTGTCATGATGCATATCTCCACTTGTTCGGGTGGAAGATCGGCACAGCAGACTTGAGAAACCAGACGCTGAAAACTACAAGCAATTGTGCCTGTTGTTCACAGATGGATAAGGCGAATGCGCGACACCAACCGGCTTGCGGAAATCGAGACCCTGTTAAGCGTCATCGCAGAGGGCAGTTTTTCTGCCGCCGCAAGAATGCGTGGAATGACGCCATCGGCCGTCTCCAAGATGATGGCCCGGCTTGAGCAACGGCTGGGCGTCACGCTGCTGAAGCGCTCGACCCGAAAGGTTCAGGTGACCGAGGAAGGCGCACGTTTCGCGCGGCAAGGCCAGGCGATCCTCGAAGCGCTCGACGCGGCAGAGCACGAGGCAAGCTGTGGTCGGATTGCGGGCAGCGTGCGGATCGCCACCAGTGCTGCCTATGCCAACAATATTCTGGCGCCGATCCTTGGCGGCTTATTGCGAACCTATCCCGAGATTCGCATCGATCTGGTGATCGGCGACAATGTCAGCGATCTTTACGGTCAACCGATCGATCTGGCGGTACGGGCCGGACCGCTTGACAGCTCGAACCTCATGGCTCGCCATCTGGGGCAGAGCGAGATTGTCGAGGTCATGGCCCCATCCCGGAACGATGATCTGCCATCATCGCTTCGGATCGGCTTTTCCTATACCCGCCGCGACATCACATGGCGGCAGGGATCACCGCGCCTGCAGGTCAATGACGGGGCGACCATCGCGGCCCTTGTTGCCGCCGGCGCCGGTGTCGCACGCGTGGGCCGCTTTACCGTCGCCCGTGAACTGGCGGCAGGAACCGTTGCGCTTTGCGATCCGCATGCAGAACCGGTTTTCGAGGATTTTCATCTGCTCTATGTCGGGCGCGCCAAGACGCTTCCGCGCCGAGTCCAGGCGGTGCTGGACTATCTCGCCAAACATGGCCGGGTCGATTAGGTCAGCTTTAAACGAAGCGGACTCCCTCTATCCGCTATCGATCATCGCATAAAAGGAGCGGCCAAGCTGCCTTGCAGCGATGCGGCGTAGCCCTCGAACATCGCCGGCGCGGAATCCGTCATTGCGTTGCGCCTTCAATCCTATATATTGACATAAGCAACATATAAATTGATTTGGCATCATGAATATGATCCAGGATGAAAATCCCAGCGATTCCGAGATTGCCTCCGTCCGGCTGTTCAATCGCTTTCACACAAGGCTGGTCGGCGCATTGAACGATCGCCTGCTGGCCTCTGACTACTCGCTGCCTCAGGTACGCATCCTCTATGAAATCGCGAATGCGCGGCCCGATGCGCCACCGTCGGCCCGCGAGCTTGGCAAGGCTCTGCGGATGGATACCGGCTATCTCAGCCGCATCGTGTCCGGGCTGGAAGGTGAAGGGCTCGTCATGCGGACGCCATCTTCCGACAACGCGAAGCGGCTGGCACTGACGCTGACCGATCGCGGCGCCGCGGTGTTCAACGGGTTGAATGCGGCATCGGCGGAAGAGGTCGCGGCACTTCTTGCTCCGCTTTCCAAAACGGAACGCAGCCAGCTTGTGGGCGCAATGCACCGCATCCGCCGGCTATTGGGGGACGACCCGGACGACAGGACTTTCATCCTCCGTGACCCCCGGCCCGGCGACCTGGGGTGGATCATGCATAGGCAAGGCATGCTTTATGCCCGCGAATACGGCTGGGACTGGACATTCGAGGCTCTGGTCGCCGAAATTGTCGGGCAATTCGTGAAAGAATTCGCTCCCGATCGGGAACGGTGCTGGATCGCGGAAATGGAGGGCGAGGTCGTCGGATCGGTCTTCGTCGTACGTCAGGATGACGAAACCGCCAAATTGCGCTTGCTTTATGTCGATCCGGCGGCGCGGGGCCGTGGGCTTGGGCGACGGCTGGTCGAGGAGTGCATCCGCTTCGCGCAGGCAAAGGGCTACAGACGAATGGTCCTGTGGACCAACGATATCCTGATCTCTGCCCGTCGCATCTATGAGGCGGCGGGGTTCACGCTGATCGAGGAAGAGCCGCATCACAGTTTCGGAAAGGATCTGGTCGGGCAGGTCTGGGGGCGTAATCTGTGAGACTGGCCCTTCTGGCAGCGGCGGCGACAGGCGTGCAGGTCGGCTCTGCCCTCGTTGCCAGCGAGGCGGTCGTGGCGGAAGTCGGCGCGGGGCGTCTTGGCTTTCTGCGATACGGCCTTGCACTGATCTTCCTTCTGCCCTTCGCACTGCGATCTATCGGGCCTTCGGTCGGGAAACACGACCTTCTGCCCATCGCCCTGATCGGGATCGGCCAGTTCGGCGTTCTGATCGCGCTGCTGAATGTTGCCGTCCTCTACTCCAGCTCTGCCCGCGTTTCGCTGGTCTTCGCAACGCTGCCCGTGGTGACGCTGGCGATCGGCTGGGCAAGGTCGGATTCGGGCGTGACGCCGCGTATCTTTGCCGCAATCATCTGTTCGGTGATCGGCGTGGCCGTGCTTCTGGCTGGCGATGCCTTGTCAGGCCGATTGGCGGCGTCCGACCTGATCGGATCGGGATGCGCGGCGCTTGCCACTCTGACGGCGGCACTTTGTTCGAACCTCTACGGCCCCTATCTCCGCCGCTACGGCGTCGTGAAAGTCAGCGTGATCGCCATGGCCGCATCCCTTGCCCCTCTTGGGCTGATGGGAATGATCGAGGTGCATGGAACGGCTGTCGCGGACTGGCCGGCCGCAACCTTCTTCCTGATCGGCTTTATCGGCCTGTCCAGTGGCATTGGCTACCTGATGTGGCTCTACGCGCTCGCCAACGCCCCGGCGGGGATCGTCACCGCATTCCTCGCCCTCAGCCCCATCACGGCGGTTGCCTTCTCGGTGATCTGGCTGGATATGCGGGTCAACGGCGCGCTTGCCGTGGCCCTTGTCCTTATCATCGGCGGATTGGCCTTCACCGGTATCCGCCCTCAACCGAAACCGGAAAACAGGATACTTCCCGAATGAAGGATACATTGATCGCCGGGCTTACCCATGAAGCCGAAATCACCGTCACGCAGGAGATGCTGGTGCCGAATGTCTCGGCCGAGCTGGGCGCCTTCGCCGACATGCCGCCGGTATTCGCCACGGCCATGATGGTCGGTTTCATCGAGGCGACCTGCATCGAATGCCTGCGCGGCCATCTTGGCGATGGCCAGCACACGGTTGGAATCCATATCGATGTCAGTCATTTGGCGGCGACTCCAAAGGGCATGAAGGTCCGCGCCGTGGCCGAACTGGAGAAGATCGACGGCAGGAGGTTGACCTTCCGGGTACAGGCATTCGATGAAGCGGGCCTGATCGGACAGGGAAGCCATCAGCGGGCGGTCATCGATGTTGAACGCTTTGTCCAGAAGGTGAACGAGAAGGCGGCACGGTAGGACCCATAGCTGCCATCGGCGATATGCGTCGCATCCTGTCGTCGGGGGCCAGAGACGGCCGATTTCCGCGCCTGCGCGATATTACGTTGGATTCCGGGCATCATGCCGAGGGGGCGAAAGCCCTGGCGGATGCTCCGATCCGCCAGGGCCTTCGATAATTTACCCGTCATTCGTCCTTGCCGCCCGCCCGAAGCAAGCTCCGCGATCTGCGGGGTTGCCCGCGGGATTTTCGGCCTGTCCTTTGAGGGGTGTTTGTTCTACGCGGGTTCCGTGACGTTCTGCGCCAGCCTTGCATCCACCACGGCGACGATCTCGTCGATATCGGCAAAGGGCATGCCCACGGCTTCGCCCAGCTTCTGCACGATCTTGTCGACCCGCTCGATCTGCGTCGCCCCGTCATAAACCGCACGCGCAGCCGAAGAGGGCTTCAGCAGACCTTCGGCCGCATTGGCATATTTCTCAAACGGCACCTGATCCGCCGGATCCGCGCCCAGCTTGCGGGCGATCGCATCCACATGACTGTAAATGGCCCGCGACTTCTTTAGATCGGAATGCACGGCTTCACGAATGGCCCGTGCGTCGCCGGGCGTGATGCAACGGTAGTTGCCGGTCAGCAGCATCGACCATTTCGCCAGCGGTACGAAAAGCGAATCGAAGACTTTCAGCTTGACCGGCACATCCTTGCCATCAAGCGTCACAGCGGCGATGTCGTCTTCCATCTGGCGCAACATCCGGTTGTGACCGTCATCCGCGAAAGCGGCCGCCTTGAAATTCGTTGGCAGGCCGACATGCAATATGTTCGCCTCCTCCTCGGGTGGCCGGAATGCCTGCGGATCGGGACTGCAAAGGCTCATCAGCCCCGGCTCGAAGCCATCCCAGACCCGCGGCGCGGAATAGGCATCCTCCAGCATGGCATGGTCAATACCGCTGATTCTGCGAAGAAAAGGCAGGGGCGGCATGTTCATGATCGACAGGCAGGGGCGCCCCGATTGCGCGATATCGGCCATGAGCGGCCGCACGCCGGGGGCTCCGTATTGCGGCTCTTGCATGGCCAGCGCGACCAGATCATATGCCGCCGGAGTCGCCTGTTCCGGCGTGACCGCACCGACCCGGCCGGGCAGATCCACCGACCGGATCGCACGATGCGTGTCTTCGCCTCGTAGCTGGATACGGACTTCCGTGCCATTCTTGTTGATAAGACTCGCTGTGGCGGGACGACACACCAGATCCACCTCGTGACCCGCCATTGCCAGTTTCGTACCCAGCAGCGATCCATAGGAAGCTCCTAGTATCAATATCTTATACGCCATTCCAGCTCTCGCTCTTTTCTGTTTTCATTTCCAGGAAGGACCGCATCCGCAATTTTTCCGCATCCACAAGCTTTCGGCTACGGTATACCTTCGGGTACAAAAATTGCGAATCCTGCCCTTTTTCCGTCAGATTGTTATCAAGAAATGAAGGCAGGTGGTCAAGCTGATCATAAGCTGTATGACGCGGATCGCATTTATACGAAAACGCACATCGGCAATGTCGCAACAGGTTGGTTCGGGGCCGATCCTGTTCGCACCGTCGGTTTTTTGTTTCCCATATGGTGAATTGTTTGTTATAGTTTACCATATGGAACACTATAATCTCACTTTGGACACTGCGTTTCATGCGCTAGCGGATCCGACCAGAAGGGCGGTGATCAATCGCCTGGCAGAGGGGGACGCACCGGTCAAGAAACTTGCAGAGCCCTTCGACATGGGGCTCCCCGCCTTCCTGAAACATCTTCGCGTGCTTGAACAAAGCGGACTGATCACAACGCAGAAATGCGGTCGCGTGCGAACATGCCGGTTGCAGCCCAAACGACTGTCGGAAGCAGAAGCGTGGCTTTCCGAGCAGCGCGAGCTTTGGCGGGCGGGTGCCGACCGGCTTGCCGCCTATGTGGAAAATCAGATGACAGAGGATGATGACGAATGACACCCCAAAACAATGAGCTATCGATTTCTCGGCTTATCAACGCTGCGCCGGGCAAGGTATGGAAGGCATGGAGCAAGCCCGAGCATCTTGCGAAATGGTGGATTCCCGATCCGATCGAATGCAAGGTGGTCAAGCTGGACCTGCGCCCCGGAGGCGGGTTCGAGACCCGGATGCGCGAAGGAAATGGCGATTTCAAGCCGCATGTCGAAGCCTGTTTTCTTGATATTGTTCCCGAGCGGCGGCTGGTATGGACAACGGTTCTTGCAGAGGCGTGGCGGCCGATCGAGCCTTGGCTGGCCTTGACCGCGACCATCACATTATCTGCCGAAGCGGATGGCACCCGCTATTCGGCGCATGTGATGCACAAGAACGCATCCGATAAACGCAAGCATGAAGAAATGGGGTTTCAGGAAGGATGGGGGACCACAATCGACCAGTTGGCAGCCTTCGTGGAGCGGCAGGGCTGAAGCCTCATTTCCCGCCGCAGAATGGCAAATAGGGTACCAGCCGGCCTTACGGCACTATGGCGGGCTGATCCGGTCGCCCTGACTGGCTGACAGTCATGGATGGCCCTGACCGGCCATCGCCGGCGATCCTCGCCTGACCGTGGCCTCAGGAGGCGCTTTCCTTGCCCGTCAGCGCCTGATGCAGGCGCTGGACCTCGCGGTTGAGGGCGATCATCTCTTCCGCCGCCATACCGGCGCGGTTGAAAAGGGCTTCGCCAAGGCAGCGGCTTTCGGTCTTCAGTTCAAGGCCGCGCGCTGTCAGGGCGACCAGAACCCCCCGCTCATCATCCTGACGCCGCGTCCGGGTGACCAGCCCAGCCGTCTCCAGCCGTTTCACCAGCGGCGTGATCGTGCTCGGCTCCAGATCCAGCCGGGCTGCAATCGCACTGATGCTGCGCCCGTCCTTCTCCCACAAAACGTTCAGAACCAGATATTGCGGATAGGTGATCCCCAACTGGTCCAGCAGCGGCTTGTAAAGGCGGTTGATCGCCATGGATGTCGCATAAAGCGAAAAGCACAGCTGATCTTCAAGGGTCAGGTCATGGGTCATGGCTATGCTTATCACGGAATTTGTTATCGCGACAATAAAAAAGCTGGACATGGGGCTTCACCGCTCTTATGAAGAATATTATCGCTATAATAATTATTGTGATATTCAAATGGAGATGATCATGTCAGTCCAGGTTCTCTACCAAACCCAAGCCACTGCAACCGGAGGCCGCGAAGGCCAGGCCCGCAGTGAAGACGGCCGCCTGGAGGTCGCCCTGTCGACGCCGAAGGAACTGGGTGGCGCGGGCGGTACCGGCACCAATCCTGAACAGCTTTTCGCTGCCGGTTATGCGGCATGTTTTCTTGGCGCGCTCAAACTTGTCGCCCAGCAGCAGAAATTGAAGATCCCGGCCGATGCCGCGATCACCGCCACCGTGGGCATCGGACCGCGCAGTGAAGGCGGTTTCGGCATCACGGCCGATCTTTCGATCAGCCTGCCAGGCATCGCGCGCGAGGATGCGCAGAAGCTGGTCGACGCAGCGCATCGGACCTGCCCCTATTCGAATGCCACCCGGAACAATGTCGCGGTCGGCCTGACGATCATCTGAGGCGGCTTCCGCAAACGCGGGCCATCATCACCAGCGCCGAACCCCTTTGGACCAGACGCCGAAGGCGGTTCGCCGCCAGACACTCATTGATATTAGCAAAGGAAGCAAAGATGTTCGGGATCACACCCCTGGGTTGGCTACACACGCTTGGAAGCCTGCCGGCCATCCCCCTTGCAATCTACATGCTTGCGCGTCACGGACGGATTGTGCCCCGATCCAATGCGGGCAAGCTTTATTTCATCTTCATGCTGATCGGAGGGCTGACCGTTTTTCTGGTTGCAAAGCAGCCGGTGAGCAATGGCATTGCGGCCGTGACACTGATCCTGCTTTTCGCCGGCTACGGCGTTGGCCGAATTGCGGGATTGGGACGCGCCGCCCGGTATTTCGAAACCATCCTCCTGACCATCACGGTCTTCCTGCTGCTGGTGCCCTCGGTTTCCGAGACGCTGAGACGCGTTCCGGATGGCAATCCGATTGCGGCTGACCCGGGTTCCCCGATCCTGCTGGGCGCGCTTGGTACATTGTTCGTCATGCTGATTTTGGGGCTGGTGGGGCAGATCATATATCTGCGCAGGACCGCCACACAGGTCAGCACCGTTTCGGGCTGACCTGTGCGGCTGCTGCCGGTTCAGATTGCCTGACCGCCCGAAACCTCGATCCGCTGCGCGGTGACCCAGCGGTTATCGTCGGACAGCAGGCTTGCCACCATCGGGCCGATATCGTCGGGCAGGCCCACCCGGCCAAGCGCTGTCAGCCCGGCGAATTTCGCGTTGAGATCCGGATTGTCGCGCACGGCCCCATTACCGAAATCGGTCTCGATGGCGCCGGGAGCCACCGCGTTCACGGCGATGCCGCGCGCGCCCAGTTCCTGCGCCATATAGCGGGTCAGCACCTCGACCGCACCCTTCGCCGCCGCATAGGCCGAGAAACCCGGAGAGGAGAACCGCGTCAGCCCGGTCGAGAAATTGACGATCCGGCCGCCATCGGCAATCAGCGGCAACAGCGCCTGCACAAGGAAGAACACCCCCTTCACATGCACATCGAACAGGCCGTCGAACTGCGCTTCGGTCGTTTCGCCGATCGGAACGAATTCGCCGTGACCGGCATTGTTGACCAGATGATCGAAGCTGTCGCGTCCCCAGATTTTGCGCAGGCTGTCGCGCAGCGTGTCGGCAAAGGCAGGGAACGACGCCATCTCGGAGACGTCGAGTTGCAATGCCACCGCCTTCCGGCCCAGTGCCTCTATTTCCGCGACGACCTCCCCGGCCTGCGCCGCGTTGCCGCGATATGCCACGATGACATCACCGCCATGGCGGGCGATGGAAAGGGCGGTGTTGCGGCCCAGACCGCGGTTGGCGCCGGTTATCAATGCGATCTTGCTCATGTCTTTTTCCTCATGTTGAGCGGATGAAAGGAAGATGGGGCAGAAAGGCGTGGCAGAGTTGCCCATTCCTCGCGCAATCTTGCCTGTTTCCGTGAAATCAGCGGATATCTCTTGCATATATGGCCGACATCCTTGCCTGATACTGCAAGCGGGTTACTCTGGGGCCAACTGATGCGCAGCCTTCTTGATCTTGTCCGCCGTCATGCCGATGGCTATGCCGACCGCTTCGGTTTCGCGCCGACGCCCTTCCCCGGGCTTGGCGTGGTGCGCATGCTGCACCCCGGCGAATTGCAGGTAACGGTGCAAAAGCCGCTGATCGCGATCTGCCTTCAGGGCCGCAAGCGTGTGATGATGGGCACATCGCGCTTTGACTATGGCGCGGGCGAGGCGCTGCTGATCACGGCGGATGTGCCGACCACCAGCCAGATCCTCGAAGCCAGCCCCGTCGTGCCCTATTACGCCCTCGCGCTAGAGCTGGACCCGGCGATTCTGCGCGCTCTGTCCGCCGAGGCTGATCTGCGCCCTGTCAATGCCGCCCCGATCCGGATCGAGCCGGCCGACCCGGATGTGACCGATGCCGCATTGCGGCTGATGCGTCTGCTGGACCGGCCCGCCGCCTTGCCGGTGCTGGGCGAGGCGCTGCTGCGCGAGATGCATTACTGGCTCCTGACTGGCCGCCACGGCGCCGCGATCCGGGGGCTTGGGGCGGTCGACAGCCATGCCCATCGTATCGCCCGGGCAGTGGCATTGATCCGGCAGGACTATGCCCGCGCGCTTCGGATCGGGGATCTGGCGGCAGCGGCGGGGATGAGCGAATCCTCATTTCACCAGCATTTCCGCACGATCACCACCTTGTCGCCGTTGCAATTCCAGAAGCAGCTGCGGCTGATCGAGGCCCGGCGCCTGATGCTGACGGATGGCGCGGGCATCGCACATGCCGCTCATGCGGTGGGCTATGAAAGCGTGCCGCAATTCACCCGCGATTATGGCCGCCTGTTCGGCCTGCCGCCGGGCCGCGACATGCGTGAAGCCCGGCTGAGCGCCTGAGGCGCGACCCGGCTCACGCATGTGGACGCGATTTTCCGGCATCATGGAATATGATGGAAGTTTACCGCTACGGCAGGCGTCAGAGAGCGTCACTTGCCAAGCGCCGAAAGATAGGCCGACGACCACCAGTTGACGTCATGCCGTATAATCCCTTCGAGAAGCGCCGAATGGCGGCGGCGGCGCTCGGCAAGGTTCATATCGATCGCCTGCATCATTGCCTCGGCCAGTTCACCGGGATCATACGGATTGATAAGCAGCGCATCCTGCATTGTCTCGGCAGCACCCGCGAAATGCGACAGGATCAGGACGCCGGGATCGGAGACGTCCTGCGCCGCGACATATTCCTTGGCGACCAGATTCATGCCATCAGCCAGCGGGGTGACCAATCCGACACGTGCCTGCCGGTAAAGTCCAGCAAGTTCATATCTGGGAATCGTACGGTGAATATATCGGATCGGTGTCCAGTTCACGGTGGCGAATTCGCCGTTGATCCTGCCGGCCAAATGCTCGGTTTCTTCGCGGATGTCGCGATAGGCGGTGACTTCTTCGCGGGTCGGTGGCGCGATTTGCAGGAACGCCACCCTCTCGATCAGGTTGGGATTATTGTTCAGCATCAGTTGAAACGCGCGGAAACGCTGTGGAATACCTTTGGAATAATCCAACCTGTCCACTCCGATCATCATCTGCGAATTGGTCAGGCCGCGCATCCTGTCTTCCTCGCGGGCATCGCAGGCATCGGCGATGAAGCCCTTCGCATCGATGCCGATGGGAAAAACCCTGACTTGCACCTTGCGCCCCGAAAGACGGACGAAACCCTTTTCCAGTGGCTCGATTTCCGCAATTTGCCGTCCGCTTTCCAGAAAATTCGCTCTGTCGCGCTCTGCTTGAAAGCCGATCAGGTCGTATTCCGACAGCCAGTCGAAAAGTTCCGCCGGATTCGGCAGAGTCGAACAATCCGCCGGGCTGGGAAAGGGAATATGCAGGAAGAACCCGATACGTGCGGCCACACCCCGTTTGCGTAATTCCGACGCCAGCGGGAAAAGCTGATAATCATGCACCCAGATACGGTCGTCTTCGCGCAGATGCGGCAGCATCAATTCGGCGATACGCGCATTCACATGACGATAGCCGTCCAGATACTCCGGCGCGATACGCATCAGATCGGCGCGGTCGTGAAAGGCTGGCCACAGCACCGAATTCGAGAAACCGAGATAATAGTTCTCATAATCCCGGGGGCCTAGATCGAAGGCCGCCCGCTGGAACGAGGCTCCGCCCTGAAAGGTTAATTCAGCCGAGGTTTTCCGGTCATGATCGCCCGAGAAACCGACCCAGAGCCCGCCGGATTGGCGCAACGCATCCTGCAAGGCGACGACCAGCCCGCCCGATGGGCTATCGCCAAGAGGGATCCGGTTCGAAACGACGACAAGGCGTGACATCCGTCTATTCCTCACTGGGTTGCAGAGCGATGTTATTTCGGGCGGATTCTTATCGAAATCAATAAGCTGAGCGAAATTCCAGTCCCTTCCGGATCAAATCATATACGTCACCGCACAGCAAGCCGCACCGGGCATCGTCCGGCCTCATCGGCAGATCACGGTCAGAAGACGCTATATCGGTCGTAACGAATACCGCCCTGCGGTTGAGGCGGCAAAACAGGTTGCACGGTACAAACTAAACAGAAACGGAGTAACGATGTTCCCGTGAAAATCCTCGTGCCGGGCCGGACTCCGCGCCAAACCCCTACGGGTTTCTGACGGAAACATCGGGGCGAGGGAGGGTGACAGGTCCGACTTCTATCCCTGTGGCGACAACATCATTTCGCCGGACAAGATCTGATGAGCAGATCGTTATCCATACGCGGCCAGCAGATGCGCCAGAGACAGACATCGCATTTCCCTTTGGATACCCGGATGGCGCGCCGGGATCGCAGCGCGATCCTGAAGTCAGGCAGGAGGGACCAACGACCTGGCCGGCCGACTTCATGCCGACGGCCATCCGGGTCCGAAACAACGCGACGGATACAACATCTCCGGTCAAGTCACGAGGGTCAGAGGCCGACCTGGCCGAACAGGGAACATCATGTTGCGATCCGAATGTCTCGATGTCGTTCCGGTCGTGCTGAAACCTCAGGCGCCGAAGATTGTTCCAGACAGGCGCAACTTCCTGACGGGCTCAGGTTTTTCGCCGCTGCATCCGTTATCCGGGTCTCCGCGCCGGCAGAGTTAGGCGGATGGTCTGGATTGCGGCGCTGCCTTGGGTGTTGCAGGCTTGGCGAATGACAGATCATCGGCCCCTGACGGCTGAAACCTTCCGGATCGCAATGGCCGGATCGCTACCGACGGATCGGAACAGCCTGCCGAACAATACGAGGATATGATATGCGCCAGAAAATCGTCGTGATCGGAGCGGGTTTCGCAGGTCTTGAGCTTGTCTCGAGGCTGAAAGGCACGGATTGCGATATCACCCTGATCGACCGCCGCAACCATCACCTGTTTCAGCCGCTGCTGTATCAGGTCGCGACAACGGTCCTGTCCACCGCCGAGGTCGCCTGGCCGGTTCGCCGCCTGTTTCGCAAGCGGAAGGACGTGACGACCCTGATGGCCGATGTGACCGATATCGATCGTATGCGGAAAAAGGTGATTTGCGCGGATGGCACCAAGGTGGATTATGATTGGCTCGCGGTGGCCACGGGCGCGGGGCATACCTATTTCGGGCATGACGAATGGGAAAGATTTGCGCCGGGGCTGAAGACGCTCGAAGACGCCACCACGATCCGCCGCCATCTGTTGCAGGCATTCGAAAAGGCCGAACTCACGGGCGACGATGCTGAACGGCAGGCATTGCTGACATTCGTCATCATCGGCGCGGGACCGACCGGGGTCGAACTGGCCGGCAGCATAGCCGAACTGTGCCACCGCGTCCTGCCATCGGATTTCCGGCGTATCGATACCCGCGCCACCCGTATCATCCTTGTCGAGGCGGGCGACCGCATTCTGGCCGGTTTCGATCCGAAACTGTCTGAATATGCGGCCTCGGCGCTTCAGCAGCGGGGGGTTCAGGTCAGGACCGGCGCGCAAGTCACCGATATCACGGCCGAAGGCGTCAGGATCGGCGATGCTTTCCTGCAATCCCGAACGGTACTTTGGGCCGCAGGGGTCCGCGCCTCGCCCGCCGCCGAGTGGCTGGGCGCCGAAACCGACCGCGCGGGCCGCGCAAAGGTAAGCGAAACCCTGCGGTTGCCCGACGATCCATCCGTTTTCGTTCTGGGCGACACCGCGCATATCGTCAGTGCGGGTTCGATGGTTCCAGGCGTCGCGCCCGCCGCCAAACAGCAGGGCGCTTATGCCGCCAGAGTCATCAGGGCGGCGTTACGTGGGAAACCCGCCCCGCCGCCATTCCGCTACCGGCATCAGGGCGATCTGGCGACGATCGGACGAAACGCGGCGATCATCGATCTGGGCAGGCTCACCCTGTCGGGACGTCTGGCATGGTGGGTCTGGGGAATATCCCATATCTATTTCCTGATCGGGACCCGCTCGCGCATTTTCGTTGCGCTAAGCTGGCTCTGGAGTTTTCTGACACGGCAGAATTCGGGCAGGCTCATCACCCAATCCGACAAGGTCGTGCCGCGGAACGACAGGCAAAGCTGAGCTTTCGCCAACCACTTGACGGCCAGTGGCAGGCAAGGGAACAAATTCCACGGCATGAGGTTTCACCTCTGCATCGCGACATGAGGCTTGCAATCCGATGAACTCGCTTCCGGTCGACCCCCACAATCAACGCGCCTTGCGGGATATGGGCCGGGCGGCGGCTGGTGCGCTGCTTTTCTCGCTGCCGATGCTGATGACAATGGAGCTTTGGTATATCGCGCTCTATATCGAGCGATGGAAGCTGCTCTTGTTCCTGTTCTCGTCATTTCCCCTGCTGATCCTGCTGTCGCGGATGATCGGGTTTGAAAAGACCACGGGCTGGTCCGAAGCCATCAAAGACAGTATGGTCGCGGTCGGCATCTCGTTCTCGACCTGTTTCGTCATTCTGTTCCTGCTGGGTGTCCTGTCCTCCGATCTGAATCTGGACAACCTGACCGCCGCGGTCGCGGTGCAACTGGTTCCGGCCTCGATCGGCGCCTTGCTGGCCCGCAGCCAGCTTGGCGTCGAAAAGGCCGAGGACAACGAACGACCGGAAAGCTATTCGCGCGAATTGTTCCTGATGGCGGTCGGTGCCCTGTTTCTTGCATTCAATGTTGCCCCCACGGAAGAAACGCTGCTTATCTCTTACAAGATCACCTATCTGCATACGCTTGCCATCCTTGCCGTCTCGCTTCTGATCATGCATGGCTTCGTGTTTTCGCTTGGCTTCGCAGGTGGCCGCGAACTGACGGATGAACTGACCACGCCCCGCGCGTTTCTGTTCTTCACGTTGCCCGGATATGTGATCTCGGCTCTGCTCAGCCTCTATCTGCTGTGGATCTTCGGCTCGCTGGATGGATTGGCGCCGGGCGCGATAAGCAAGGCGGTTGTCGTGCAGGCCCTGCCCGCCTCGATCGGCGCTGCCGCGGCGCGGCTGATCCTGTGACGGAGGAAAAGATGGCTGACAACAGCAAGAGAGATTCCAGACAAAAGCCGCTGGCCGAGACGGTCGTCGGCATCTTGTCCGCCGTGCTGGTCTTTGCGTTCGTGATCTTTCTGGCCCATCAGGCCATCACCGGCGACAGGTCTCCGCCTGACCTTGAGGCCATCCCTGAAACCGCGCTGCGGCAAGAGGGCAAGACGCTGCTCAGGGTGAAAATCGTCAATCGCGGCGAAAGGGCCGCCGCCGATGTCACGGTCCGGGCGGAAATGCCCAAGGGTCCCGGCCGGGAGATCCGCTTTGACTATGTTGCCGCAGGATCGAGCCAGAGCGGAGCTTTTCTTTTCGACAGCCCGGATGTGGCGGCAGAAGATATTCGCCTGAGCATTTACGGTTTCGTCGAACCCTGATCGCGCATCGTTCCGGCATCCGATCCGCCGCTAGCGCGCGCCCGGTCATCGCAGGACGCAAATAACCGGTATGGGAACATGATCGCGCCTTACCGGTTTCCGGCGCAGCGTCCGGGAAAACGACAGGACGCGCCGACATGTCCTTCATGTGACGGATGCGGCGGCTGTAGCCACGCTTTTTGCCCGCAGCCGCATCGGCAAAACGGAATTGGAGAAAACGATGCAAAGCCATCCTCAGGAAAAGCACATTCATCCGCCCCTGCCCGAACAGCAACAGGAAATGCCCGGTCTGACCGAAGAGATGACCCCTCGTCCCGACCACGGCGAGGAAAGCTATCGCGGCAGCGGCAGGCTGGAGGACAAGGTGGCCATCATCACCGGCGCGGATTCGGGGATCGGCCGGGCAGTCGCCATAGCTTTTGCGCGTGAAGGGGCGGATGTCGTCATCAATTACCTTGAAGAGGATAATGACGCGCGGGAAACCGCCCGCTGGGTCGAGAAGGCCGGGCGCAAGGCGCTGGTGGCGCGGGGCGATATCTCGGATCAGGCTTTTGCGCGAACGCTTATCGACAGGACCATTGCGGAATGGGGCCGCCTTGATATCCTCGTGAACAATGCCGCCCATCAGGCGACATTCGAACGGCTGGAGGATATCACGGCCGAGGAATGGGAACTGACCTTCCGCACGAATATCCATGCCATGTTTTACCTCTGCCAAGCGGCGCTAAAACATATGAAACCGGGATCGGCCATCATCAATACATCCTCGATCAATGCAACCAGCCCGTCGCCCACGCTGCTGGCCTATGCCACGACGAAAGGCGCAATCGCCAATTTCACCGCCGGACTCGCGGGGCTTCTTGCCGATCGGGGAATCCGCGTCAATGCGGTTGCTCCGGGGCCGATATGGACGCCGCTGATCCCATCGACCATGCCCCCCGAAAAGGTCAGGAATTTCGGCAGGAACACCCCGATGAAACGCCCGGGGCAGCCCGCAGAACTGGCCGCGACCTATGTGCTGCTTGCCTCCCCGGAATCGAGTTATACGACCGGTGCGCTCTATGAGGTGACAGGCGGCCGGGCAATGCTATGACGCCAGAGCCGCGCGGTTGCGGGCAATTCCGGCCGCGCGGTGATCCGGCCGTGCCCCGCCATGGGCGCTTTTTCCCATTGTCGTCACGCATGGCGCAGCAGCGCCATGCGAACGGTGAGACGGCCGGCTGCAATCAACCCACAGCTTCGACAGCTTCCTGATTTGCGGATTTGTCGGCTATGCCCGTCAGTTTTTCGTCGGCGGCAGATTCCTCGTCCAGGGTTCTGGACAGCAAGTCCTCGGCTTCCGACAGACCCAGCATCCCGGCCCAGCGTTTCAGGGTTCCGTAGCGGGTGATTTCGTAATGTTCGACGGCCTGCGCCGCGGAAATCAGCCCGGCATCCAGCGCCGGAGAATCCTTGAAGGACTGCATGATCTCTTCGCCTTCCTCGATGATGCCGTCGATGGCAGGGCAGGTTTTTCCGCGCGCCTGCTTGTCGATCAATGCGAAGACGTTCTGAAGGCGTTCCACATGGGTCTCGGTTTCCTCGCGATGCGCTTCGAAAGCCGAGCGCAGCTTGTCGGACTGCGCGCCGCGCGCCATCTTGGGCAATGCCTTCAGAATCTGACGTTCGGCATAATAGATGTCCCGGAGCGTATCATGAAACAGATCGTCAAGTGCCTTGGTCTTCATCGGAGTTTCCTTTCGTTTTGGCCGCCATTGGTGGCGGACGGCCAGACAAACCGGAAAATCCGCAGGATGTTCCTGGCCGTCGTCACAAACCGGCATCTGTGCTCCCAAGACGATCAGCAAGGGCATTCGGGGTCAGCCGGATATATGCCCACCCGGAGTTTCCGGCGGCACGCAAAACCCGTCACCCACGAGGCCGCCACTGATCCATCAATTCGGCCAGCGGCGCGGTTTCGATCTGCCTGCCGAAACGCGATTCATAGATCCGCATCGCCGCGTCATGTGTGGGATCAGCCGATGAACAGACCGCGTCCGAGATCAGGATAACCCGATAGCCCCGGTCGATTGCGCCCAGCACCGTGGCAAGGACACAGATTTCGGTCTCACCGCCGGTAATGATCAAGGTCGAAATCCCGGCCGCCTGTAAAAACCCGTGCAACCTGCCATCCGGCCATGGCGAGTAAAGCTGTTTGTCGAACTGCCGCGCGGGTGGGACATGGCGCGCCAGCGCAGAAGGCAGTTCCAGCCAGTCGGCGGAAAGGCGGTCGCGCAGCATCTGCGGCCAGGCGGCATAGTAACGCGCCCATGTCCCGGCATATTTTTCGGCATCCGCCGGCGGAATGAAGCGCGTGAATATGGTGCGCGCCGCATGCGCGGCGGTCAGTTCACTCACCGCAGGCAGGATTTTTTCCATCCACGGCACAGCCCATGACGATCCCGGCCCGAAAAGCCGCTGCATATCCACGCAAAGATGCACCGCCTCGTCGCCGGGCGGCCCGAATCTGATCCCTGTCACGGCGTCAAATCCTTTCCCGTCATCATTCCCGTATCTCATTCATGGTCAATAATTGGCGGGCGGATCGCTTGCGGGAAAGGATTCGTCGGATTGTTCATCGACGATATCCCATCGCTTGGGCGGCGCCTGCATCTGCGCTCTGCCTGCGGGCCGGACATAATCGCCTCGACCCTTCCTTCTTTCGCGCCGCGATGGCGCGGACAACAGATTGCACGCCATCACGAGACCGATACCGGCGATGATGCCAAGGCAGAAACTTAACGGATCGGTTCGTCTCATATCATAGGCCTTTCCTGAAACAGAAGGATCACGCGGCAATTCCCGGGCCGGGGCTGTTCCTGATCGGCGAAAAACAGAGACGATGCGTGATTGTTCCTGAATCTCTGATGACGCGAAATGCCGCATCAACCCGGGATAACCGCAGTTCAGCAAGTTCGGAACATATGATGCTGCGGCCTGTTACCCGCCCTTTCGCCAAATAACAGGAAGCACCCCATGGCAACCACGGTAGGAGATATATTCTGGCAGCGCCTGAAAGACTGGGGGGTCAGCCGGGTCTTCGGTTATCCCGGCGATGGTATCAACGGATTGCTGGGCGCCTTGCAGCGCCGGGACGGAGATATCGAGTTCGTTCAGGTCAGGCACGAGGAAATGGCCGCTTTCATGGCCACCGCCCATGCGAAATTCACCGGAGAGCTGGGCGTTTGTCTTGCGACATCCGGTCCCGGCGCTTCTCATCTGCTGACGGGGCTGTATGACGCCCGGATGGATCATATGCCGGTTCTGGCCATTGCGGGACAGCAGGCGCGAACCGCATTGGGATCGCATTACCAGCAGGAAATCGATCTGGTTTCGATGTTCAAGGATGTGGCCGGTTATGTGCAGCAGGTCGCCCTGCCCTCGCAGACGCGCCACCTGACCGACCGCGCCCTGCGCATCGCTATTGCGAAAAGGCAGGTTGCCGCACTGATCTTTCCGAACGATCTTCAGGAAACCGAATATGAAGACCCGCCGCGCATGCATGGTTCGGTGTTCTCGGGCGGCGGATATTCGCATCCCCGGACAGTACCCCATCCCGAAGATCTGAGCCGCGCCGCAGATGTGCTGAATGATGGCAAGCGTGTCGCCATGCTGGTCGGCGCAGGCGCGCTGCAGGCATCGGCCGAGATTCGCGCCGTAGCCGAGACATTGGGCGCCGGCGTGGCCAAGGCATTGCTGGGCAAGGCTGTCCTGCCTGACGATCTTCCCTATGTGACCGGCTCGATCGGCCTGCTGGGCACAGAGGCAAGCTGGGATCTGATGTCCGGCTGCGACACATTGCTGCTGGTCGGCACGGGCTTTCCCTATTCCGAGTTTTTGCCCGAAGAGGGCGCGGCCCGGGCGGTTCAGATCGATATCGATCCGTCGATGTTGTCGCTGCGCTATCCGGCAGAAGTCAATCTGGCCGGCGACAGCGCCGAAACGCTTCGCGAGCTGTTGCCACTGCTCAGGCCCAGAAAACCGGGGGCGTGGCAGCGCCGGGTGGAACGAAGCGTTCAGAAATCGTGGAAAACGCTGAAAGAACGCGCATATCAGCCCGCCGATCCCGTCAATCCGCAATTGCCCTTTTGGGAACTATCCGCCCGTTTGCCGGATAATGCCATCCTGACCTCTGATTCCGGTTCTTGCGCGAACTGGTTCGCCCGCGATGTCAGAATGCGCGACGGCATGATGGCATCGCTGTCCGGCGGGCTTGCATCGATGGGGGCCGCTGTTCCCTATGCCATTGCGGCGAAATTCGCCCATCCCGACCGCGCGGTCGTCGCCATGATCGGGGATGGAGCCATGCAGATGAACAATATGGCGGAATTGATCACCGTCGCGAAATACTGGCAGGATTGGTCATCCCCGACATGGATCTGTCTGGTTCTGAACAATCAGGACCTTAATCAGGTGACCTGGGAACAACGGGTCATGGAAGGCAATCCGAAATTCGAGGCCACCCAGACGATACCCGATATCCCCTATCACCGTTTCGCCGATCTGATCGGGCTGAAAGGCATTCTGGTCGATGATCCCGACAAGGTCGGCAGCGCCTGGGACGAAGCCTTCGCCGCGTCCCGCCCGGTGGTGATCGAGCTGCGCAGCGATCCCGAAGTGCCACCGATGCCACCGCATCTGACCTTCAGGCAACTGCGCAATTTCGCCGCCGCGACCATCTCTGACACCGAACGCGCAGGCATTCTGCGAAACACGGCGCGGCAGGTTCTGGGAAGATCGGGTAATGGTCACTGATACCACGGCAACGGCCGGACCGGCCCTGATATCACATGCCGCCCCGAAAGCCGGTTACCATCGATCCTCGACCGAATTGAACCCCGTCAACGGCCCCATCTTCGCCCGGCGGCACGTTGTTTCACATAGCCGGCGCGACCGGGATATGCGTCCGCAAGCCCGCTGGAACTCCATATGCCTTCAGAACCCCGGCCCGGCAGAGAACCGCAGGTTATTCTGAACATGCACAACGCCGGAAATCGACTCGGCGCATTCCCCGGCGCGGCGTTTGGCTTGCCTGGAGTCGACATAACCGTTCAAGGTGACCTCGGCCCCGACCACCACGACCTCCATCCGCCGGGCATCAAGCAGATCGTCGTCCATAAGCCGCTCGTTGATTTCCTCGAAAAGGCGATCATCCGGGCGGATATATCCACGCGGACCTTGCCCCCGATGATCAGCATCACGAGCAGCGCCAAAATCGGAGCTCATCCCGCCGCTCAAACGGGGTCCCTTTTCGGCGCTGGTCAGCATCGTCGTGCCATAGGCGTAACACGCAGGCAAAGGATCTTCCCGGATATCTCCGCTGCGGCGACGCCCCCCCGTGCCGGAGGTCCAACCGGCGCCGAAATTGGAACTCATCCCACCGCTCAGGCGCGGAGCCTCGTCATGATTTCCCTGCCGCGCGGGATGGAACGGATATCCGGGCCGGAAGCGATACCGGTCCTTATAAATCCGTTCATCCGAATACGGACGACAGGGCTTGCGGGATCGGGTCATCTTCAACTCCTTGTTCGGCGAATGCTGACCAGCCGTTCAGGCATCTGTCCGATGGATCGGAAACCCGTACCGATACGCCTTTGCTATCCGCGATCAGCAGCCGGGAAGCGCAATATGTCCTATCTGCGTCCACGAGCAGCCGGCGGACCGGTATCAGCTTCTTTTATGCTCTGGCTTACCCTTGCGAGGGGTGCTGGCGAGTTCTTCCAGTTCCTTCTCGCTCATGGATTCCACCATTTGCCGGGAAGCACCCTTCAGATCGCTCTTCTTGGCCTCTCCGCGCTTTACGGCCAGGGCAGCCCCGGCAGCCTTCTGCTGAGCCTGTGATTTCGCAGGCATGACAACCTCCTGATTTTGGGTTTCCGTCAACCTGCAAGCTTCGCTTATGTTCCAGCGGAATTATCACATGGCGCGGCATGTCAATCATCCATCTGAGAATTATAGGAAATATTCACCGCCCACGCATTATCGCGATACTCTCGTTCTGGTGATCATGATGGGCGAAAGCTATGAAGATGCCACCCGGATTTGCGGGGTCACCATAGGCACCATCAAAAGCCGCATTCACCGCGCCCGGGCCATGACATTGCAAACATTGGGCGAAACCACATTGGCGGAACCGTGAATGCAACCGGCATATGGGGAACGATTTCTTTTCGTTCACTGGTATGGCCCTTTTGCACGGCGATCCGTCCTGACGGTTGGAACAACTCCGCCAGCCACCTGTTCCTGCTTCCTGCGCCCATGAGCGGCACCTGAAGGCGATGTCAGCAAAGCCAGAAAGGATGAACCTACGTGGCTGCCCGAAAACCGGCAGGCAAAACGGTTTGCGCGACGAAATCCGGTCATCGCCCTTCGAAACCTGCATCAGGAGTATCCGCAACTCAGGAGGATGTATCATGATTCCAAGATTTCCGACCCTCTGGCTTCTGGCGCTAAGCGTTGCGGTTGCGCCGGTATTTGCTCAGGACGATCAGCCATCGCCAACGCCGGATAACCCGCCCGCCGAAACGCCCGCACAGGAAGCAGATCCCGAACCGGGGCCGGCAGCGGAAACCGATGAAAGCGCCGCGGACATCCCCGGCACTGCGGAAACCACAGCGGGCGAAACGCCCGCTGCTGATCGCGCAGCCACCGATATCCCCGAACAGGCAAGCGAGGATTGGCCCTTATACGGCGGCGGCGCGCCTGCGGCGCGCTACTCTCCGCTTGACCAGATAAACGCCGGCAATGTCGCCGGGCTCGAACGCGCTTTCATCTATCGCACCGGCGATATGCCCGAGGGCACGGCGATGGACAAATATTCGCCCGAGACCACTCCGCTCAAGATCGGTGATGATCTCATTCTGTGTTCGGCGATGAATGTGCTCATATCGGTCGACGCGGCCACCGGCGACGAAAACTGGCGTTTCGATCCCGATGTGCCAAATGAGGCTATCCCCTACGGCGCCAGTTGCCGCGGCGTCTCGACCTATACCAATCCGGATGCTGCCGAAGGCGACCGTTGTTCCACGCGGGTGATCGAGGGGACGCTTGACGCCAGGCTGATTGCCGTCGATCTGAAAACCGGCGAGCCCTGTGAGGATTTCGGCGAGAACGGAACCGTGGATCTCTGGCAGGACATCGGCGAGCGTGTACCAAGCTGGTATTCCGTAACCTCGCCGCCGGCAGTGGTGCGCGGAGTGGTGGTAACCGGCGCGCAGGTCAGGGACGGTCAGGCCGAAGATGCGCCCTCGGGCGTCATGCGCGGCTATGACGCCGTAACCGGCGAATTCCTATGGGCGTGGGATCTTGCCGCGCCCGACGCGCATCGCGACGGACCACCGGAAGGCGAGGTTTATACCCGCGGCACGCCCAATATGTGGACCACCGCGGTCGCCGATGAAGAACTGGGTTATGTTTACCTGCCACTGGGTAACTCTTCGGTCGACTATTACGGTTCGAACAGATCTGCCGAGGAAAATGAGTTTTCCACCTCGCTCGTGGCGCTGGACGCCACCACCGGCGAGGAAGTCTGGCACTTCCAGACCGTGCGCAACGATGTCTGGGATTATGACCTTGGCAGCCAGCCGACGCTGATCAACTTCAGGGATACCCCTGCCCTCGTATTGCCGTCGAAACAGGGCGATATCTACATTCTGGATCGCGAGTCCGGTCAGCCGCTGACACCGGTCGGTGAACTGTCCGGGCTTCCCAAGGGCGAAATCGAACCCGACTACATTTCGGACACCCAGCCCGTTTCCGAATGGCACAGTCTGCGCAAACCGCCGCTTGAACCGAAGGACGCCTGGGGCTTCACCCCGATCGATCAGCTCTGGTGCCGGATCCAGTTCCACCGCGCCAATTATCAGGGCATCTATACGCCACCTTCCAGCGAACGTCCGTGGATCCAGTATCCCGGCTATAACGGCGGCTCTGACTGGGGATCGGTGGCTGTCGATCCGGAACGCAATATCATGATCGCCAATTACAATGACGTTCCCAACTACAACCGCCTGCTGACGGAACAGGAAGTCGAGGAACGAAATCTTACCCCGATCCATATGAAGTCCGGCAGCGAGGCGGAGAGCGAGAATCCGCAGGAGCCGAATGGCGAAAACACGGGCAAGCATTCCGAAGGCGACGGCTCTCCGCAAAGCGGCGCGCCCTATGGTATCGAGGTGAACGCCGGCTGGCGCAATCCGGTCACCGGCATCCCCTGCACCGAGCCTCCCTATGGCGGGATCCGGGCCATCGATCTTGATACCGGCGAGACCATCTGGGACACGGCGCTGGGCACCGCGCGCGAAAACGGGCCATTCGGCATTCCTTCGCGCCTGCCCTTCAAGATCGGGACGCCCAATAATGGCGGGCCGGTGGTCACGGCCGGAGGGATAGCCTTTATCGGTGCCGCCACCGACAATCTTTTCAGGGCCATCGACATCGAAACCGGTGAAACTTTATGGAGCGACGTGTTGCCTGCGGGTGGTCAGGCCAACCCGATCGTCTACGAGGTCGACGGGCGCCAATATGTGATGATCGCAGCGGCCGGACATCATTTCATGGAAACGCCCATCGGCGATTACCTTATCGCCTATGCCCTGCCTTGAGACGGGGATACCGGGACAGAATTCCCCGATCACCGCTCCCCGCGATCGGGGTTGGCAGTTTCGTTCCGATACAGGACGCATTCGCGCGACGCCGTGGGTGCGTCCGCAATCATGACCGAACCGGATCATTGTAGCTCGTGCGGAAGCCACGCGCTTCCGGAACGGCTCAACTGGATTTTCGGCGGCAGGTCCGGCAACATCGTGAAGACGGATATCATGTTCCAAAGCGGCGATATCCCGCATAACAAGGAGGAACGTCAGTTGCAGCCACCAAACCTGCCGGAAAACGCCGCGCTGTTTCTGGATTTCGACGGTTGTCTGGTAGAGCTCGCCCCTACTCCCGATGCGGTTGTCGTACCCGGCGGGCTGCCCGCGCGGCTGGAACGGCTATACAGGCGGCAAGGCGGCGCCGTGGCACTGATTTCCGGCCGTAACATTGCGGATCTGATCCACTACCTGCCCGGATTTCCCGGTATGATCGCAGGCGGTCACGGCGCCGAATTGCGGCTTTCCGGCGGTCGGATCGAGACAATAGCGGCAGCGCGATCCGATATCGTCAACCTGCACGACCGGGTCCGGAAGCTTGCCGCGAGCCATGACGGATTGCTTGTGGAGCCAAAACCGCATGGCGTCGTAATGCATTATCGCGCCGCGCCGGATCTCGCCGGATGGGTGGCCCGGGCGATGGAGGGATTGGCCGCGGATTTCCCCGAACTGGCCATACAGCATGGCAAGATGGTCATCGAATTGCGCCCCAGGGACGCAAGCAAGGACCGCGCCTTGTCCCGGCTGATGGCGATGCCGGATTTCGAGGGGCGTCCGCCGGTCTATATCGGCGACGATCTGACGGACGAGGCGGCGATGGCCGAGGCGCAGGCGCGCGGTGGCCTTGGTATCAAGATCGGGACGGGTGAGACCTGCGCCCTTTACCGTCTTAAGGGTCCGCGGGCCTTGTCGGATTGGCTGGACCTCTCGCTTGACGATTGACGCATTGAAAGAACGCCCGTGGCGCGGATGAAATGTCCCCGGCCGCAATCATCAGAAAGGGGCGGGCATGTTCCACCCCCGCGAACCGCCGGAATTCATCATGTCAGGATGCCCGCCAGATATGTCAGACCCGCGAAATGCCGCGAAAAAGGCGGGCCTGATCTATGTGAATGACGACCTGCCCGGCATCACCCGTATCCGTGCGGGCAAGGGCTTTTCCTATCGCGACCCCAAAGGGCGCCGGATCGCCGACAGGGCCGAGCGCAACCGGCTTGCTGCAATTGCCGTGCCTCCGGCCTATCGCGACGTGTGGATCTGCCCCGATCCGCGCGGCCATATCCAGGCCACGGGCCGGGACGCGCGCGGGCGGAAACAATATCTCTATCATCCCGATTTCCGCGCATTCCGGGAACATGCGAAATTCGATCACATAGTGGAATTCGCGCAGGTCCTGCCGACAATCCGCGCACAGCTCCGCAAGGACATGGCACGAAGGGGGCTGTCGGCGCGTAAAGTTCTGGCGACGGTGGTTTTTCTGCTTGAAGACACCTTGATCCGGGTCGGCAACGACGATTATGCCCGTCAGAACAACTCTCGTGGCCTGACCACGCTTCGCGGCCGTCATGTTCAGCTCCACGCCAGCAAGGTCCGGTTTCACTTCAAGGGCAAAGGCGGCAAGGAATGGGATCTGAGTGTCCGCAACCCTCGCGTCGCCCGGATCATTCGCCTGATACAGGATTTGCCCGGACAGCACCTGTTCCAATATCTGGACAAGGACGGCGCAAGACAGAAAATCAGCTCGACCGATGTGAACGATTATCTTCGCGACATCTCGGGCCAAGAGGTGACGGCCAAGGATTTCCGGACCTGGGCCGGTACGGTTCTGGCCATGCGGGAGCTTTCGCGATATGCGGATTTCGAAAGCGAAGCGGACGCGAAACGCAATATCGGCGAAGCTGTCGCGACCGTCGCGGATCGACTGGGCAACACCCCGGCGATCTGCCGGAAATGTTACATCCACCCCCGGATAATCGACGCCTATCTGTCCGGCAAACTCGGATCGGAACGGCGTGGCGAACAGAACAACCGGCGGCAGGTGACAGGGCTGAGATCCGATGAAAAACGGGTGCTGAAACTTCTGGGCGGCAAGCGGCAAGCCTGATCCCGATTATGTGGCAATGACATATATGATGACGAGGATCACGACCACGAAGCAAATCACCCCCGCTACCCTCCAGCCATCTCCATTGGCCGCTTGGGTCCCGAAACCGCGATCCGGCTGCCCGGGCGTCTGTTCGTCCGACCGGCCGGAAATCTCTGACCGGCGCGCATGGCGGACCTGTTCGGCTGTAGGAGGAAAGCCCGAAGCCTCGTCATCCGTTCCAAGCGGCGCGGCGGCGGGATCGGGGAAATCAACCTTGTCCTTCGCCCGCCCCCGATCGATATCCTGACGCAGCCGTTCGGAGTGATCCGTTTTTCTGACCATGCGTGACTCCCTGTGGCCGCTCGTCAAACAGAGGAAGTTGGCCGGGGATCATCCATCCCACCAACCGCCCCGCCCTATACAGTGCTGAACATGTTTCGCGGCTTCATCATCCTGATCGTCATGCTTCGATTGGCCGGCATCCCCCTGCCGCTTCTGCCCGGCGCTGCAGGGGCCCTTGACCGTACCGTCATCGACCGAAACGTCATCGGCCCTCGGGTCGGGCGCTTGGCCCGGATCGTGGTCACGCAAAGGAAGCGGCCGGGGCAATGGCGTTGTCCCGGCATGTTTTGGCGTTTTCCCGGTACTCAGATGACGAAGTTTCAACTTCGTCCTTCCCGGTTCATCCACCAGCAAATCCTTGTGATCCAGATAGAACTCGCCCACGATTCTGGCACTGACGCCGGCAGCTTTCATCTTGTCGATCAGTCCTTTTTCGGATCGCTCCTCGTCTTCGATGAAGTTATGGATAATCTTCCCGGCCACGCGTAACCGCGCAATATCCACGTATTTCTCGTACGGAACCCGGGTATTTAACAGAAACGACACAAGGTCGGCGACGACTTCCGCATCCGCAAGCGGTTCGTAAGTCCGCAAGCCCATATGACAGGCTTCCTCATACAGAACCTGATGCAGGACTTCGTGCTTCCTCCAACATTCAAGCAGGTTTTTCTGCAAGTTTTCAGCTTGTTCGGTGCTGGTAATATTTTCGCTTTCCCGAACGAGAGCCTTCAGTTCCCGATGCTGCTTCTTCAGTAATTCGAAGCCATCTTCTTCCACGTCATCAGCGGAATCCCGATCCATCCCGCGATCCGCCGCACCGGCAGACTGCGATATTGCGGCATCTGTCGCACGATCGGTCGCGGCAGCCGGTTTTGGCACCTGTTTTCTCTCTGATATCATCGCCTGATCCTCCCTTCGCGATGTTCCCTGAACTGCCCCTTGTCGACGAAGTGCCATAACCGGCTGCAACGGAAAATGTTCCCGTCCGATACCGCGCGCATCAGGGCAGCAATTCGCCGCGGAAATCTAAGAGCGGCCTGCACGGGGAACATCGGGAAAAGCCTTCCGGATTTTCCTGGAACCGGGCCAGACGAGCTTCGGCGGGTCGACGCTTGGGCACAAGATCGTCGAGGCAGCGATTGCGGCGCAAGCGATCCGGACACTGGCGCGCAGCCTTCCCGACAAAGAGCGCGACAATCGATACCGGCAATGCCCGCATTGCCTTGGGGCCGCAACGCAGCCGACTATTTCTCGCCTTACGGGGTTTTCATCGGCCCGGCTTGACGCGACCGGCAAAGCGACCTGTCACCAGTTTCTTATGCTTTACGGCACCGACGGCACTTCGGTTCTGTCGTGCGCGCCCCGCCCATCCGAATTGCCTATATAACCGGCGAGCCGACCCTTCATCCGGGGGTGGATGGTTGCTCGCCCGCCCGGTTACAATTCCAACTCGGGCCCGTCATACTCGGTGGAAACTTCGATCTCCTTGCTGATCACCTTTTCTTTCAGCGCCTCGATCTGCCGCCGGACATCCTCGGGAACCTTGTCCGAAAGAGTCAGTGCTACCGCATCGGGATTCTCCAATCCGATCGCCGTGACCGTGCCCGGCTTCCAATCGCCTTCCACAAAGTCCCTTACGGCCTCGACGCTTGGGATGCTGACATCGGCGATCGCCGAGCCGACGAAAACCTCGGGCTCCACCTCGGTCCAGTCGATCACATTGCCGAATTGCCTGGTATTCGTATCCCGCATAGCGTCGATGGCACCCTGACGTCCGGAATTCAGCATGGTGAAGATGAAATCTGCGCCTCGCTCGATTTCGGCCTTCGCCACACGCGCCGATAGATCGTCGTCGTCCTGATCTCCGGCAAAGATCGTCAGGAACTCGGCATCGGGATTGGTATGCATAAGCCCGTTATAGAATCCGCCGCGCCCTTTCAGGCCGGGCGTTACCCTGATGCCCGAAATATGGCCGACGACATTCGTCGTGGTCAGAAGCCCCGCCGCTGCACCGGCAAGCCATGCACTCTCTTCCTGAAGCACCTCATAGCTGGCCAGATTCGGGCCGCTTACATTGCCCTGCACCACGACAAATGCGATATCCGGAAACTCGGCCGCAACCTGCTTTGTGGCATCATTGTTTTGCCCGCCATGCGCGATGATCATGTCCGGCCCGTCCTGAGCCAACTGACGCAGAGCATCCGTCAGCAATTCAGGTTCGGGTTTGATGTCATCAATATAGCTGATCTTTGCGCCGAACTCCTTCTCGATCCTCATGAGGCCATTATACCCGGCTTCCATGAAGCCGTTATCTTCAATGTCCCCCGGCAGCAGCATTGCAACATTCAGATCATCCCGCTCAGCATAGGCCGCTGTTCCGGCCACTATTGCCAGTGCAGTTATCGCCGACATCTTCATTGCCGCCACCTCTCCTGTTGGTCATCAATGCCGCAATCAAACCAGATGAACCGGCGTTTTCGGAATGCCGGTTTTGTTAAGGTTAATTATAGAAATCGTTGAAAGTCTTTTTACGCGTGCATGCTATGGTAATTCTTCGCAGGGCTCATTTCCCACCCTTCACATGCCGCCGCATAAGTCCGGCATGGACAGGAACAGGCTAGACGAAAACACGCGATTAAAGGGCCAATTGACACCCCGGCCCGCCTTAATCCGGCGGCCCGGCGAGGAACGAGAAACGCCCGGCGTCGTCATGTCGACCCCGCAAACGATCAAGTTCCCGCCAGCCCGAACCCGTCATCGCCTGCCCCAAAACAGACCTTACCGTGTTACAAGCCTTAGTATCGGGGTTGTCAGCATGCTGGCCGTGAACAGCAGAAAGCCCGTCGCAGCCAATATCGACACGTTATGCATCAGCCCGACGTAAAGAAGTGGCACCGCTATGATCGCGACGATGCCCGCGATGACCTGGCATATGATTGATTTCGACATCCTGTTTCTCCTTATGCAACGAACAAGACAACAGCGCCGATAAGCAGCGCCACGATGGTGAACAGCGGAATCGTTACGCGAAGCACCTCACCTTCCCGGCCAAGGATTCCCGCAGTCGTCGTTCCCAGTAAAACATTGCCCGGTGCGATCATGTTGCCCGCGGCACCCCCAGCTGTCTGAGCGCCAAGGATAGCCGGTTTCAGCAGGCCCGTGGCATCGGCAGTCGAGCTTTGGAACGTGCCGAACAGCAGGTTGGAGGCAAGGTTGGACGTGGTCATGAATGCCCCCAGCCCCCCAACCACCGGAGCCAGGAAACCATAGGCGGGTCCGGTGGCGGCCGCCGCCCCATGCGCCAGAACCTCGATAGCGCCCGAGCCGGCCATCACGTTCGACATGGCAATCAATGCGATGACGGCAATTGTCGACGGGATCGATTTGTCCACCGTATTACGCACTATCCGGCCAAACGAGCCTTGTTTCATGACGCCGATGCGACGAAAGGCGACATAACCGATCAGTGCGGATGCCAGCAGGAACGACCCCGCATGCGTGAAAGGAGCCATCGAGACCGATGTCGCATCCCTGACAAATCCCAGATCCGTCACCGTTTCCGGGAAATCCACGCCAAATGCAAAGGCGCTCAGCGAGTTCTTCAGCGGAGAGACCAGCAGAATGGCGAAAGTGATCAGGACCAAGGCGTAATAGGGAATGAACGCCTGATTCAATGTCAGGGCGCGGGGCGAGGCGATTGCCGCCACATCTTGCGGATCGGAGCCTGTTCCGCCACCGCCATGCCCCGTCCCCTCGCGGGCCTCTTTGGTGAAGACGCTACTGGTGCGGGGTTTCTCGGCCCGATAGCGCGGCAGGCGCGCCAGAACGAACAGGGCCGCGAAAGCCACGCTGGACGCAACAAAGCCATTCAGAACATCGTTCCATTGCGACAGCGCCAATGTCAGCCCGCCCTGAATCGCGGACATGATCACGATAATCGGCAACCCATGCCACACCCCGCGAGCGCGATCGTAAAGCCAGCAAACAAGAATGCCGCCAAGCGCATTGAGGATCCAGATGAAAGCGGCTGCATAAAGGGCGGTTTGCGCCGCCAGCAGCGGCTCCATCGCCGTGACTTCCTTGAGGCCCAGCCATGCCACGCCCAAAGTGCCGAAAGTATTGTTCCACGCATGGCCGATCAGTGGAATGATAACCGCATAAAGCGGACGCACGCCGATGCCCACCAGCAAAGGCGCACATACGGCGATAGGAACGCCAAATCCCGTGACCCCTTGCAGGAACGACGCGAAAGCCCAGCCGAAAGCCATCACCTGTACCAGCGGATCGGGAAGAACATCGGCAATCCCGTGGCGCAATCGTTCGAAGGCTCCACCCTCGTCGCTGACCTCGTAAATCAGGATCGATGCCCAGACAACGTAAAGCACGGTGATCGCGCTCCACACACCCTTGACGCTTTCAAAACCGATGGTTTCCGCGGAAGCCCCGAAATAGAACCAGGCAATACCGACCGCGATCAACCAGGACACCGGGCCTGCCTCGGCCGCTCCCCATCGGCCTGCAAGCATCAGCGCAAGCAGGATCAGCAGCGGCAATGCCCCCGTCAACCAGCTTATTATGGTAACTGGTAGTTCCATGATTTCCTCCCTTTTTTGACGCCTCCTCCTCTTGGCGTCACCAACCCGCTGCGATCCCCTCTCCTCGCGGATCTGCCGCGCCCGACAGGACACCGTTATCCGGATCGATCCTGATCGCGGCCGCATGGCCGACAAGATCGCTCCAGGGTTCGATAACCTCTACCGGGTGACCCAGTTGCCCGAGCGAGGCGGTGACGGAATCGCCGAACAACGCCTCGATACGGAGATTGCGGGTTTCTTCGCCCCAGGTGCGGCCGTAAAGCCAGCGAGGGCTGTCTATCGCGACCTGCACGTCATCGCCGAAATCGACGAAGCGCGTCGCCACCGCCGTACTGGTCTGCGGCTGCCCTTCGCCCCCCATCGTGCCATAGACCAGCAGCGGTTTACCGTCGCGGAACATCATGCCGGGCATCAATGTATGGAAACAGCGTTTGCCGGCCTCCAACCGGTTCACATGCCCTTCGTCCAGCGAAAAGAACGAGCCGCGATTCTGCAGCAGGACGCCGGAATCGCCCGCGACAAGGCCGGAACCGAATTCGTGATAAAGGCTCTGGATGACCGAAACCGCGTTTCCATCGCCATCCACCACCACCGTTGCCGTAGTGTCCTGCCCCATCGGCACAGGCTGCGCCGGATGCGCCGAACTCATGTCGATACGGCCGGCCAGCTCGGCCGCGTATTCCTTTGACAGCAAATCGGCAAGCGGGATCTCCGCATGTTCGGGATCGGTCAGATAGCGATCGCGGTCGACAAAGGCGAGTTTGGTCGCCTCGACCACCAGATGGACATAAGCGGCAGGGTCCGATTTCAGTGCCGCCACATCGAAATTCTCAAGGATATTCAGGATCATCAGATGGGCGAAACCCTGGCTGTTCGGCGGGTGCTGAAAACAGCTGTAGCCGCGGTAATCGACCCCGACCGGATCTTCCCAGTTACCGCGGTGCCCCCAGAGATCCTCTGCCTGCCAGTATCCGCCTGCCGTATCCAGAGAACGGATGATTTCTTCGGCAACTGCCCCTTCGTAGAAACCTTTGCGCCCTTGCCGGGCCACGGCCTCCATCGTTTCGGCCAGGGCGGGAAAACGCATGATCTCGCCGGTTTTGGGTGCACGCCCCTCGGGCATGAATATGCGCGCGGTCGTCTTGTGCGCGGACAGGACATCGGCGGTCATCGTGGTGAAAGCAGCCTGCCCGGCGGAAACCGGATATCCGTCGCGGGCATAGGCAATCGCCCCCGCAAGATCGTCCGCAAGGCTGAGTTTGCCAAAACGCTCATGCGCCATGCACCAGCTGTCGACGGCTCCCGGTACAGTCACCGCCGACATGACGCCACGCGATGGAATCACGTCATGACCCGCCTTGCGGTAAAGCTCGCGGGTTGCGGCGGTAGCGGAACGCCCCGATCCGTTCAAAGCGTGCAAAGCATCAGTGCCGGCATCGTAAATCAGCCAAAAGGCATCTCCGCCCATGCCGGTCATATGCGGATAGACGACGCCAAGCGTCGCGTTCACCGCGATCGCCGCATCAACCGCCGATCCTCCGTTCTGCAGCACTGAAAGCCCTGCAAGAGACGCCAGATAATGAGGCGAGGAAACCATTCCTCGCGTTGCCATTGTCGTGGGGCGTGACGTTTTCAAAGCTTTTCCCCTCCCTTTGTGGAATAACAGATACCATAACTGACATGGCAGTTATGACAAGAAAAACTATGCGCCCTATTTGCGCACCATATGAAATTCACATAAATTGAGATGATTTTATTTTTAATTACAATATGATGGTTGTCAGATCGAAATTCATCAATCACAACACGGACACGCAGCCCTTGGGCGAAAAGCAAAAAGTTCGGGGGGCTTTATTTCACTGATTCCCTGAAGCGTGAACGATCTGCCCGGCCCCGGAAAACTGCTGATTCAGCTGCGCTTCATAATCGCGCGCCGGGTCTGATAGGTATATTCCTCGACATAATCGATCAGTCGGTCCAAAGCCTTGCGGGCAGCGCGTTCGTCATTTGCGGCGATGGCCTTTGCGATAGCTGCATGTAACCGGCAAACCTTGGTCAGATCACCGAATTGCTGAAAATTCAGAAACCAGAAGCGCCGTGTCTGCGCCTGTAGCGGCCCCATGGCATCCGCTGCGTAAATGTTATCCGCGGAACTTGCGACAAGCGTATTGAACTCCCGGTCAGCGGCGATGAATAACGCCTCGCTGCTTTCAGCGGCGGCTTTTTCGAACCGCAATTGAAGTTCCGAAAATGCCTTGCAGATTCCCGGATCGGCCAGTCTCGCGGTTCGGCCGACCAGAATACGCTCCAACTCCCGGCGCACCTCGATCAGTTTGAAGTGATCATCGACGTCTATGGCCGAAATCACCGCACCCGAGCGTGGATGGATCGTGATTGTCCGCTCTTGCGCGAGCCGCTTGAGCGCCTCGCGCACTGGCGTACGACCAATGCCGAGTTCGGCGCTCAGGGATTTTTCCGAAACCCGCGTCCCCGGAGGCAGTTTGAGCGTCACGATCATTTCTTCAATCAGCCGATAGGCGAAATTGGCCTGGGTTTCATTCGGGGCGGGGCTTTCCGCCCGGCTTGCGCCGCGTGATGCCGTAGCCCCGGCGAAAGCGTCGTTGCTGCCGGCAGCAGCCGATTTTGCCGATTTTTCAATCTTCCTGCCTGATGTCATCCGGCTGCTTCCTCCCCTGCCCAACGCGATCCCTTCTCTGTGTATTACCCGATCATTCGCCTGACATGCTAATTTTCGCCCGGAACGGAGCCGGAGGGTTCATCGAAAGCTTTTCCCATCGCAGAGGACGTCGAATTGCCCGTCTCGGCCAGGACCCGATGAACATGAATGTTCGCAACAATCCCGCGCCCTCGGCCCTCGCATTCCGATGGCAGAATGGCTCGGCGGAATAAATGAAAGTCAGGCGACTGCAATGATCGAATAATCCGGCGTACCATTCCAAACAAGGTCCCAGGACCTGCCCGGGCGGACATTCTGGATTGCGCGGGGCTCGAAGCAAACCAGACAGTTTCCACCCGGCGCGGGTGCTCGCACAGATGGGTAAATCAGCCCGCGCGAGCCCTCTTGCCGCAGATGTTGAGCGAGGCTCTGACCTTCAGGATATCCGATGTCCGGATCCGCGTTGAGCGATGGATGATTCGGCTCATCGGTGATGTCATCGAACACGCCGATGAAATCCGCCAGCAACTCGACATAGCGGGCGCTGTCTACAAACGACCCCGTGTAACCAAGTTCCCGCGTACGGTGCCACGCGACTTCGCTGACAGAGACCATGACGTCCCAGGCGCAATACCAGGCGCCACGCTCCTCGGAGTTGAAGCGGTTTCCGCCCGCTCGTGTATAGGTGAAGGCGGCGTTGACATGCGTGTCACCATAGATGCGCATGTCGCGGCTCCGGCGGTGCCAGGCAAGTTCGCGCGGATCGAGATGAGGGTTCCTGCCCCGCTCAGCCAGAAGGCGACCGCTGGTCAGCCCCTCGATCTCTGCAAGGATCTCGAACTCGTCGTCGGTATCGACGAGATTCCGGAGCGCAGGCGGCTTGTGGTAAGTGGCGGGTAAAAGGCGAACGAGACCGCGATCGGAAATCCCGGTTTGTCTCATGCGCCGCCACGCAGAGCATCAAGATAGGTCCGGACGGCAAGAAGCTGGGGCAGACCACCCTCGATCACGGTGTCCAAAGGCCGGCTGCCGCCGAACAGGGGGCCAGTGTTCCGCCGCGTGAACCAGCGTCTTGCAAGTGGTTCGGAAAAATAGAGTTCGAGTGACTTGTAGATGCCAATTACCGCGCTGAGGCGCAGCAGTTGATCCTTGGTCAACTCTCCTGCGAAATCAGGTTTCTTGGCACGCTTCCATGTGCTTTCCGACATATCCGCAAGACCCGCCGCCTCTTTCAGGCTGAGGGCCCAGGCATCGACAATGCGTGCATAGGCTTGCAGTGCAACCGCATTGATCCGAGCGGGTTCGCGGGTTTTGGCAACAACTTGCATCTCGATCTCCTTTGCGCCCAATATAGTCCATATGGACCAAATGTAAAGTTCATATGATCCATATCATGTGATCAAACCAGACCGCATCCGATCATGATCATCTTCGGCCTGAACGCTCTTCTTGTGAATCATCGCGGTCCTGGCCTGGCAGAAAGATGCCATCGTCGAAGGGTCGCATCATCAAAGCATGCTCGCTTATATTCCATAATTATAGATGATAGTTGACACTTATGAATGCCATCCTTTTACTCCCAATTACGAACTATACACCATTATAAGAGAATACAGGGAGCCTCAGATGACATTCCGCGCCACATGTCTGGCCACCGTCTTCGCATTTTGCGCCGCCGGGCCGCTTGCCGCGCAGGGCAAGATCGACGTCGCCATCATCGGCGATCCGGATACGTTCGACCCGATGGTGTCGACCAAGGATGTGGTCAGCATCGTCACCCAGCATTTCATGGAAACGCTTTATACCTTTGACGACAACTGGCAGGTGGTGCCCCTGCTGGCGTCGGATATGCCGACGATCAGCGAGGACGGCACCACCTATACGATCCCGCTGCGCGAGGGCGTCAGTTTCCACGATGGTTCAACCATGGATAGCGGCGATGTGGTCGCCTCGCTGAACCGCTGGAAAGAGGTCGCAAGCCGCGGCATGGCCATCGCCGACCAGATCAACGGCATCGAGGCCACCGGCCCGGCCGAGATCACCATCACCCTAAGCGAACCCTATGCACCGCTGACGACGCTGCTGGCCTTTTCCAATTCCGCAGCGGTAATCTATCCCGAAGAAATTCTGGCCGACGAGATCGACGAACCAATCGGCACCGGCCCATACAAGATCAAAGCGCGCCAGCCCGACCAATATACGCAACTGGTCCCTTTCGACGACTACAGCCAGCCGGGTGCAGCTGCGGGCGAACGCGCGCAGATCCCAGACGAAATACGCTTCATCCCGGTGCCGGACACCAATACGCGGATCGAGGGGCTGCTGTCGGGCCAGTTCGACTATGCCGACAGCCTGTCGACCGAAGCCTTTGAACGGATCGAAGCCTCTGACGTGGCCGAGCCGGTGCTGCTGGAACCTTTCGGCTGGTCGCTTTTCGCGGTGAATCACAAGAAGGGACTGATGACGGATCTGAACATCCGCCGGGCGGTGCAGGCTGCGCTTCCCTATGACGACATGCTGTTCGCGGCTTTCGGAGACGAGAAGTTCTTCCAGACCGACGGCGCACTTTATCCCGAGGGCTGGTCGTGGCACAATGAGGCGGGCACCGAGCTTTACAACCAGAACGACCCCGAAAAAGCGGCGGAATATCTGGAAGAGGCAGGCTATGACGGCCAGCCGCTGCGCATCCTGACCTCGCGTCAATATGAATTCCACTACCAGATGGCCGAAGTCGCCCGGATGGCGTTGGAAATGGCCGGGTTCACCGTGCAGGTGGACGTGGTGGACTGGGCAACGCTGGCGCAGAATCGTGACAATCCGGACCTTTGGGACATCTATATCACCCACTCGCCCTTCCTGCCGGAACCGACCCTGACCTCGTCCCTCTTCGCAACCGCCCGGGAAGGCTGGGCCAATCCCGAGAAAGAAGAGATCCTTGACCGCTTCACCCGTGAAACAGACCCCGAGGCGCGCAAGGAAATCTATGCCGAACTGCAGCAAAAGGTCTACGAGGATGTCGGCCTGATCAAAATCGGCAATTTCAATGTCGTTCAGGGCAAATCACGGGCGTTATCGGGTGTGACCCCCTCGCCGTGGCCGGTTTTCTGGAACGCCAGGAAGGAACAGTAAAGCAAACCGGCAGGGCCGTGCGCCGCATTCCGCGGCCCTGCAATCCACCCCGAAAGCAAGATCGCAACGGATCGAGTCTCCTCCCATGCGCAGCTATCTTTTTCGCCGCCTGATCGGTTTGATCGTCGTCATCTTTCTGGTGCTGACCATCGCCTTCGTGCTGGTCCGTCTGGCGCCGGGTGATCCAGCCTCGCTGATGCTGGGGCCGGACGCCACTCCGGAAGAAGTGATCGCCCTGCGCACAAGGCTGGGACTGGACCAGCCTATCGCAGTCCAATACCTGACCTTCCTGGGCAATGTCCTGCAAGGCGATCTGGGTCAATCGCTGTTTTTCAATCAGTCGGTCACGTCTGTCCTCGCCAAGCGGGCGGAACCCACGATCTTTCTTGCCCTGTTCTCGCTGCTGGTGGCGCTGGTCATCGCCACGCCCATCGGCATCTGGGCGGCCTATCGGCGCGGCTCTATTCTGGACCAGACGTCGATCACCTCGGCGATGCTGGCCGCCTCGGTCCCCAGCTTCCTGACCGGTCTGGTTTTCCAGCGCTATCTGGCCACCGATCTGGGCTGGTTCCCGGCCTCTGGATACGGTGATGCGGGCGCCAGCTTCGCCGAGCGGATGCGCCATCTGATCCTGCCCGCGATCACGCTGGGCATCACCAATTCCGCACTGATCCTGCGCTTCACCCGCGCCTCGATGCTGGATATCCTGGGCGAGGATTACGTCCGCACCGCCCGCGCCAAGGGCATGACCGAGCGCCGGGTGGTGCTGCGCCACGCACTGAAGAACGCGGGCATCCCGATCATCACCGTTGTCGGCCTGACCTTCGCGCTGCTGGTCTCGGGCGCGGTGGTGACCGAGCGGGTCTTCAATCTGCCTGGCATGGGCAATCTGGTGGTGAATGCCGTGCTGCGCCGGGATTATCCGGTGATCCAGGGCACGCTGATCGTGGTCGCGGCGCTTTACGTGCTGGTGAATCTCGCCACCGATCTTCTTTACCTCGTCGTAGACAAAAGAGTGAAATACTGATGGCCGGTACTGCTTCCTCCACCGTCGTGGCGCCCAGCCTGCGCAGATTGTTGATGCAGCGGCCATCGGTCGTGATGGCGCTCGTGGTCTTCGTGGCGATCGCCACCGCCTGCTTCCTGCTGCCCGCCCTCGGCGTGACCAGCACCGGCGGCATGTCGGTCAGGAACCGCCTGACCGGTCCCGGCTCCGAATATCTTCTGGGCGCCGACGCTTTCGGCCGCGACGTCCTTGGCCGGCTTATGGTCGCGGGCCAGACCTCGCTGGGCATCGGGCTTGGGGTAGCGTTGCTGTCATCCGCCGCCGGGATCGTGATCGGCCTGATCGCGGGCTTCTTCCGCAGGCTGGATATGCCGCTGTCCCGGCTGATCGATGCCCTGATGGCCTTTCCCGATATCCTGCTGGCATTATCGCTGGTGGCGATCTTCGGCGGCTCGATGGGCAATGTGATCCTGGCGCTGTCCATCGTCTACACCCCGCGCATAGCCCGGATCGTCCGCGCCTCGACGCTGGTGATCCGCGAACTGCCCTATGTCGAGGCCGCCCGCGCCCTGGGCACCCGTACACCCACGATCATGGTGACGCATGTGCTGCGCAATATCGTTTCGCCGATCCTGGTCCAGGCAACCTTCATCTTCGCCTATTCCATGCTGGCCGAAGCCGGTCTGTCCTTTCTGGGCGTCGGCGTCGACCCGAAGATCCCCACCTGGGGAATCATGGTGAACGAGGGCCGCCAATATATCGACAACGCCTTCTTCCTGATCCTCTTCCCCGGCCTCGCCATCGCGCTTTCGGTGCTGTTCCTGCAGATCGTCGGCGACGGGCTGCGCGACGCGCTGGACCCCAAACTTGCAAAGGAAACCTGACGTGCCGCTGAAACTGATCAATTTCAAAGCCATGGGCTTTGATTCCGCGCCCGAAGAGATCTGCATCGACGCGTCCGGAAATATCTCGGCAAGTCCCGCCGAAGGCGCCGAGACGCTGGATCTCGGTGGTGCTTACCTGTCACCCGGCTGGTGCGACCTGCATGTTCATGTCTGGCATGGCGGCACCGATATTTCCGTCCGCGCATCGGAAGCCGGCCGCCCCACCGGAGTCACTGCGATGGCCGATGCCGGATCGGCGGGCGAGGCCAGTTTTCACGGCTTGCGCGAATATGTGATCGACCCGGCAAGCGAGACGATCAAGGCTTTCCTGAACATCGGCTCGATCGGTCTTGTCGCCTGCAACCGCGTGCCGGAACTGACCGACTGGCGCTCCATCGACATCGACAGGACGCTTGCGGTGATCGAAGCCAATCGCGACGTCATATGCGGCATCAAGGTGCGGGCCTCGGGGGTCATCGTCGGAAGCTGGGGGATCACCCCGGCCAAGATCGCCAAGCGCGTGGCCGAAATGGTGAACATGCCGCTGATGGTGCATGTCGGCGAGCCCCCTCCCCTGATCGACGAGGTGTTCGAGCTGCTGACGCCCGGCGATATCGTCACCCATTGCTTCAACGGCAAGGCGGCAGGCTCGATCCGGGACACCGAGGCGCTGTTCAGGATGGCGCAGGATATGGCCGGGCGCGGCATCCTGATGGATATCGGCCATGGCGGCGCATCCTTCAATTTCAGGACCGCGCGGGATTCCATCGCCGACGGGCTGCGGCCCTTCTCGATCTCGACCGATCTGCACCAACGGTCGATGGAAAAACCCGTCTATGACATGGCAACCACGATCTCGAAGCTTCTGGCCGTGGGGCTGAGCTTCGAGGATTGTATCGAAGCCACCACCAATGCTCCGCGCTCGGTCCTCGGCCTTTCCGGCAGGGACGGGCTGACACCCGGCAAGCGGGCCGATTTCACGGTTTTCGATCTGGAGGATGCACATATCGACGTGATGGACAGTCAGGGCAATCACATGGTCATGGACCGGGTGATCGAACCGCGCATGACCGTTCTGGGCGATGACGCCCGGCCCGCCGCACGGCGTCTGCCGCCGGAAATCTGACGGAAGGAGAACGCGATGGAGATGCCTGACGAAACGATCCTGTCAGTCGAGGGATTGCGGGTCGGCTTTGGCCGCGGCCCCGCGGCCGTCACCGCCCTGCGCGATGTCAGCTTTACCCTGGCCCGGGGCCGAACGCTGGCATTGGTGGGTGAAAGCGGATCAGGCAAGTCTGTCACCTCGCTGGCACTGATGGGGCTGCTGCCGCCATCGGGCAGAATTCTGTCGGGCCGGTTGAATTTCCGTGGCCGCGACGGCAAGATCACCGATCTGACCCGGCTGGACGCGGCTGGTTATCGCCGCCTGCGCGGTCCTGGCCTGTCCATGATCTTTCAAGAGCCGATGTCATCGCTGAATCCGCTCTTTACCATCGGCGACCAGATCGGCGAGATGCTTCTGCTGCATGGAAATCTTTCGGCCACCGCGCGCGACAAGCGGGTGATCGAGATGCTGGAGCTGGTCGAAATCCCCGGCGCTGCAGCCCGTGCCAGGGCCTACCCACATGAATTATCGGGCGGCATGCGTCAGCGGGTGATGATCGCCATGGGCCTGATCTGCAACCCCGATCTGTTGATCGCGGACGAGCCCACGACGGCGCTGGACGTCACCATTCAGGCGCAAATTCTTGACCTGATGTGCAGACTTCAGCGTGAACTGGGCATGTCGATCCTGTTCATTACCCATGACATGGGCGTTGTGGCGGAAATGGCCGATGACGTCGCGGTCATGTATGCGGGCGCAGTCGTGGAGCAGGCCGGGGTTCTGGACCTGTTCGACCATACCCGCCACCCATATACGCAAGGATTGCTGACATCGATCCCCCGCGAAGATCTGCCGGCGGATGAACGGCTGGTGCCGATCCCCGGTTCGGTTCCTGCCCTGGCGGCGCTTCCGCCGGGATGCGCCTTCGCGCCACGGTGCAGCCATGCACAGCCGGAATGCCGGCAGAAAGTTTCCCTTGAGGAAAAGGCGCATGGTCACCTGTCCGCCTGCATCTTCGATTTTGCGGGGGCGGCATGAGCGACGCACTGCTTCAAATCCGCAACCTGACCAAGCGGTTCGAGACAGCCTCGGGCACCGTTCACGCGGTCGAAGATGTCAGCTTCGACATTCCCCGCGGCTCGATCATGGGGCTCGTCGGCGAAAGCGGTTCGGGCAAGACGACCCTGGGCCGGACGCTTCTGCGGCTGGTCGAGCCGACCAGCGGCGAAATCCGCTTCGATGGCACCGATATCACCGGACTGGACGACCGGAGCATGCGCGACATGCGCCGGCGAATGCAGATCATCTTTCAGGATCCCGTATCCTCGCTGAACCCACGGCTGAAGGTCGGCGACCTGATCGCCGAGGGGCTGCGCGCCTTCGGTATCGGCAGGCGGCGCGAGCGCCGCGACCGGGTGGCGGCGCTGCTGGAAGAGGTCGGCCTCAGCCCCGATCACATGAACCGTTATCCGCACGCCTTCTCGGGCGGGCAGCGGCAGCGCATCGGAATTGCGCGGGCGCTGGCACTGGAACCGGAATTCATCGTCGCCGACGAAAGCGTTTCGGCGCTGGACGTGTCGATTCAGGCGCAGGTGCTGAACCTGCTGCTTGATCTGCGCGAAAGGCGGAATCTGACCATGCTGTTCATCGCCCATGACCTGTCGGTAGTGAATTATCTCTGCGATCGGGTTGCGGTACTGTATCTGGGCAGGTTGATGGAAATCGGGCCAACGAACGCCATCCAGCACGTCTCGGCCCATCCCTACACACGGGCACTGAATTCAGCGATCCCAAGGCCGGATCCGCGCGCCGCCCGGACCCGAACGCTTCTGGAAGGCGATATTCCCAGCCCGCTGGTCCCTCCGTCGGGCTGCGTCTTCCGCACCCGCTGCCCGCATGCCGCCGAACTTTGCGCCTCGGGCATACCTGACGCGCATGTTCTGGACGGCCAACACCAAAGTTACTGCAAGAGAACCGAGGACCTTTATGGACACTGACGCGTTAGCGACCACCCCCGAGACCCGCCTTACCGCTTTGGGCATCACCCTCCCCGGGGCCGCCCCTTCGCCGATCGGGTCTTTTCGCAATATCCGCTGTTCGGGCAACATGATCTACGTCTCGGGACAGGGACCGGTTCACGCCGATGGCACGCTGATCCGTGGCAAGGTCGGAAGCGAAGTGACGGCCGAGGAAGCCCGCGAACATGCGAAACTGGTTGCGCTCAACATTCTGTCGGCACTGCGCGACGCGCTTGGCTCTCTGGATCGGGTGCGTGGCGTGGTCAAGCTGCTGGGACTGGTCAATGCCGACCCAGATTTCGAGCGACACCCTTTCGTCATCGATGGCGCCTCGGATCTGCTGGCCCAGATCTTCGGTAAAAACGGCATTCATGCGCGGTCGTCCTTCGGGGTCGGATCATTGCCCAACCGCATCCCGGTCGAGATCGAGGCGATTTTCGAAATATCGCCCCAACCCGCCGACGATCAACCGCGATGATGCACGCCAAGCGCCCTTTCCACCGACCTTGCGGCCTCGCGCACCTTGCGCGAAACCAGCTCGAACTTCTCGGGCACACGATGTTTGGGCATGACCACAGACAAGGTCAGTTCACAGGTGCCGTCCTGCCCCCGAACCGGCGCGGCGATGCAGGCCACCTGATCCTCGGAGGTGTCGATCTGGACCGACAGCCCTTCAAGGAAATCGGCCCGCGACATCTGGGCCAGTTTGACCGGATCGGTCTCGGCCAGCCCGGTATTCGACGGCCGCGCGCAGTCGCGGAACACGGCCAGCCGCGCATGATCGGGCAGATGTCCGATCAGCAGCCGTCCCGAAGCCGTCCAGTTCAACGGCACCCGCGTTCCGACATCCGAAGTGACGCGAAACGGCCCGGTGCCCTCGGCCATCGCAATCACCTGCATCATGCCTTCGTCGCGGGCGCAGATCTGCACCATCTCGCCCACCTGTTCATTCAGTGCAAACATCGCCCGTTCGGCCTCGCTGAAGGCGCTCATCCGGGCGCGATAGGCAAGACCGTAGCGCATCAGGCGCGGCCCCAGCCAGACACGGCCATCACCGCTGCGCGACAGCATCATCCTTTCCTCGAGCTCATCAATCAACTTGTAAACCGTCGAGGGCGGCGCTCCGGCCATCTTGGCCAGTTCATAGGCGGTCATCGGGCGGTGCCACTCGGTCAGGATGTCGAGGATCTGCAGCGCCCTATCCATGCCGCTCCTGCGCGATCGGCGCGCAGGCGTGTCTGTTTCCTCTGCCGCTTCAATGCCCATCACATCGCACTCCCAACAATATCCACAATTTCGGCATAACTATCGCAGTTATGGAATTCATCACAAGGATCAAAAGAGAGTACCATGCGCAAAAATTCCGAATACACGGCCGACTGGTCCTGGCATGACGCCAACGGTTATGACCGGATCGTCAATGTCTCGGGGACGATGACCGCACTTGGCGGATCGATCACAACAGAGCGCGTCGCAACCGCGACCGCGGCCGCCATGCCTCGCTTTGCCCGTATCCACGAGATGCAGGCACGCGCTTCAGAGGTGATCGCCCGGCTGACCGGATCCGAAGCAGGCTTTCTGACGGCTTCCGCCAGCGCCGGGATCACGCTTGCGGTGGCTGGCGCAATTACCGGCATGGATCCGGCGCGCGCCGAGGCGCTGCCCGCACACTCCGGTCCGCGCAATGCGGTCGCGGTACAAATGGGCCATCTGTGCGAATATGGCGCTTCGATCTCGCAGGCCATCGCTTTGGCTGGGGCAGAGACGCGGATCGTCGGACAGGCGACTCTGGTCAAGGATTATCAGCTTGAGGCCGCTTTGGACGACAGCTGTGCCGCCGCGCTTTACGTGGTTTCACATCATGTCGTCGATTACGGAATGCTTCCCTTCGACACTTTCGTCCGGATCGCGCATGCCAAAGGAGTGCCGGTCATCGTGGACGCGGCCTCCGAATACGATCTGAAAGGCTTTCTGGCAAAAGGCGCCGATATCGTCATCTATTCCGGACACAAATTCCTGGGCGGCCCCACCTCGGGCATCGTCGCTGGCCGAAAGGATCTGGTCCGGGCCACTTATCTGCAGAATATCGGCATCGGCCGCGGCATGAAGATCGGCAAGGAAAGCATCGCCGGTACCATTGCCGCAATGGAGCAATGGATGGAACGCGACCACGACGCCATCCGGGCCGCCGAAACCCACGCGCTTGAAATGTGGCAGGCAGCCTTGACCGATCTGCCCGGCATCACGCCGATCCGGGTTCCCGATCCAACCGATAACCCTCTGGAACGGCTACAGATATGGATCGATCCGGCCAAAGCGGGTGCATCGGCCGCACAATTCGCAGAAATCCTTGGCCGCAGCGATCCCCCGCTGATCGTGCGTGGACACAAGATAGAGAAGGATTATTTCCAGCTCGATCCCTGCAACCTGATGGAAGGCCAGGCGGAACTGGTCCGCGACATTCTGGTGCAGGTTCTGTCCGATGCCAGTGCCGCGGCAGAGGTCGATATCCGCTCAGCGCTGGCCGCCGCCCGCAATGGCGGCACACAGGCCTATCTGAACTGGCTCGCCTGACGATCCAAGCACGGGGATGTCCGGCGCGGTCCGGACGTCCGGCCAATGCCGTCGCCGCTGAGCCTGATACCCCATGTCCGGCACCAAGCGGCCGACCCTGCCGGAAAGCCCCAGTGTCGCAACGGGTATCGTTACCCCGTTTTATCCGGATGTGACCAACAGCCGGCATGGCTGCTGTATGACTGTTTGCGCAAGGCTCCGCCGCATAGGGTTTCGAGCAAAACGCTTTAAGGGTATAGTCAATCCGGCAGCTACGCATCATGGCCGGAAGCTAGCCTGTTAACCACCAAAGGACCAGAAAATGGCAGCAAATCCCAAACTAAAGCGCTTTCGTGAACTCACCCAGGAAATCCAGACGAAGCGTGAGGAAGTCACTCGTCTCCGTGACGAGGTGGAAGTCGCCAAGGCCGAGCGCGCAAAACTCAAAATAGAGATCGATGCCGAGAGAGCCAATCCCTGATTGGCAAGCATAAAGGCATGTCTGGCAGGGGCCTCTCTCACGAGAGGGCCTTGCATTTAATCTGCCCTTCGACTTGCGGCTTTGAAATCGCTTCAACATTCATCCGGCTCGCACAGGCGCGGATTTCATCGGCGGCCCGGCTCTATGGCAGGAAGTTCGAGGGAGCAGAAAAGCGAAACCCTGCGCCGTATTCGCACGGCAGCCTGGATAGCCAGAAAATTTTTTCTGAACAACACACTATCCCACCGCATCACCGAAGCAATTGAAAGGTAGTGTTCATCTTGCAGGCATTCATTCCGGATGATCGATGACTGCACAATCACAATATTATCAGTACCGTTCTGACACGGTGCCGGTGATGAACGCCGATACCTTGCCGACATCCGTGAAAGAAAGCCGCCATCCATTCGAAACGGCGTTTTCCGGGAAGGAAGGCATCCAACCTTGTTGGAGGATGCCTTCAGATTTCAGGTCAGCGGACGGTATTCCCCCGCCGTCTCGGTGGCCCGGCTGACCATTACGATTGCCGCCCATGACAGGATGAAACCGGGAATGATCTCATAGATGCCCGGCCCGCCCAGAAAGCTGGCATTCCAGCCAAGTGCTATCCAGATCATGACAGTTACCGCGCCAGTGATCAGCCCGGCGACCGCACCGGTCCCACTCATTTTGTCCCAGGTCAGCGACAGGATCATCAAGGGGCCGAATGCGGCGCCGAATCCCGCCCAGGCATTGGCCACCAGCCCCAGAATATTGGATTCCGGATCTCCGGCGATCAGCGCCGCCACGATGCCGACCGCCAGAACACAGATTCGGCCGACCATCACCAACTGCTTCTCGCTCGCCTCGCGATTCAGGAACAACCGATAGAAGTCCTCGGTCAGTGACGAAGACGAAACCAGCAACTGGCTGGAAATCGTGCTCATGATCGCCGCCAGCAAGGCAGCATAAAGAAACCCGGTCATCAGCGGATGGAACAACAGGTTCGACAGGACGATGAACAGCGTTTCGGGATCATCCAGCGTCATGCCCGTCCGTTCGACATAGGCACGTCCGAAAATCCCAAGACTGACCGCCCCGATCAACGAAATGGCCATCCAGCCCATGCCGATATTGCGGGCCGTGGGAACGTCCCGAACCGAACGGATGGCCATGAAGCGCACGATGATATGCGGCTGCCCGAAATAACCCAGCCCCCAGGTTACCGCCGACAGGAAGCCGAAGAAGGTCAGGCCGCTGAATAGCGACAGGAAGTCGGGATTTATCGCGGTAACGGTTGCCGCCGCCTGTCCGATGCCTTCGCCCTGCCCTGTCGTCAGAATGACCACCGGCATGATCACGAGCGCCAGCATCATGATACAACCCTGAACGAAATCCGTCAGGCTGACCGCGAGGAATCCGCCGATCACCGTATAGGTCAGAACGATGATCAGGGTGAACCAGACGCCAACCGCGTAATCGCTCATCCCACCAATATTGAACAGATCACCGAAAGCGCTGGAAAATAACTTGCCACCGGCGACCAGCCCCGAAGCCGTATAAACCGCGAAGAACACCACGATAATAATGGCCGACGTCATGCGCAGCGCCAGCGCGCGGCTTGGAAACCGGTTCGCCAGAAACTGTGGCACGGTCAGCGCGTTGTCGTAACGCTCCGTCTGCTCCCGCAGGCGCGGGGCGACGACGATCCAGTTAACCAATGCACCGACGAACAGGCCGATACCGATCCAGGCCTCGACAAGACCGGCGGCGTAAAGCGCACCGGGCAGGCCCAGCAGCAACCAGCCGCTCATATCCGATGCACCTGCCGACAGCGCGGCCACTGCAGGGCCCAGCTGGCGGCCACCCAACATATATTCTTCCGAATTGGATGTCGACCGCCGCGCCGCATAGACACCGATCGCAATCATCAGGCAGAAATAAAGAAACAGACTGATCCAGATGCCGATAGCCATGATTTTGGTCTCCCTTTCAGCTTCTTTCCTCGACCTCACACGATTGGAACCCGGGCGAAAGGGATTTGGGAAACTTTCACTCCGGAAATGCCCGCACCGCCGAAACTCTCACCAATGGCGCCAGGTTGGAAACTCATTCAGGATGTTGATCAATTATATTAATCTGTCGCCATATCAGGATAGGAGCAGTTAACCTGACCAGCAAGCATCTGTTTTGGCTTTCCAACGAATCCTGAAAAGCGATCGAACCGCATCGCCGGGCCGGAAAACCGTGGGTGGACGATCGTAGAGTTATCCTGGGCATTCCGCATGTGTTGAAGACCGGTCGCGGCGGCGGGACGTTCCGGGCGGATACAGCCCGTCCATCACGGTTTACAACCGTTATCATCGCTGGGTGCGGCGGGGTATCCGGCATGTCGGCAGCTTTGCGGCTGGCTGCGCTGGCGTCAGTACCATTAACCAGCCATCACCGAGCAGGGAATGCCCTCCTTGACGTCACTGCCTGCCGGCTTCGGATTGCGTGGCGACAGAGTGCTGGTAAAAAGCCGGTTTGGCACAGCTTCCCCAGGCCCACCCTGCATGTGAAGCGCAGAGTTCAGGTCGCCTCGACCGAGCGGTTTGCGGAACATTGCTGCCGTTGATCGCACAGATGTGCTGTGTCAGAATACTGACAAATCCTTGATCGGTAAGGAGCATAGCAATGCATGGAATTGGCTACACGATGGTTGGAACCACTGATCTGCCACGCGCCTTGGCATTCTATGATCCGCTTTTCGAGGCGATGAACCTCGATCAGTGCTGGAGAGATGAACGTTCGGCATCCTGGGGTAAGGCTGATGATGAATATTTCCCGCGCTTCTTCACAGGTTACCCTTTCGACGGCGATAATGCCGGTGCCGGAAATGGAACGATGACAGCCTTTCTATGTGCACCTGATCTCACCGACCAACTTCACGCCTTGGCACTTCGAAATGGTGGAACATGTGAAGGAGCGCCCGGGCGGCGTCCTCAGTATGGAGACGGATTCTATGGTGCCTATGTCCGCGATCCGGACGGCAACAAGCTGGCGTTTGTTTGCTACGATGCCGCAATGCCTTCCTGACCAGGACCAGTTGCTGCCGTCGGTTTTGGGCTCCAAGCGACACGTTGCCTTGCAACAACCTGATCGGGCACCGGGCGCCTCGGACCCGCAAAGCCTGCCCCGGTCATTCATCCGGTCACGCATCCAGGAAGTGCGGCTTGCCAGTGCGTCAGGCGCAGATGCTTGCACATGCCGGAACCCTCTCCATATTTCCATTACCTGAAGATGGAGGTCCGGAGATATCTATGGGCTATGTAAAGACAGCGATGCTGATGGCGGCGATGACCGCGCTCTTCATGGGCGTGGGTTATCTGATCGGTGGATCGGGCGGCGCGGTCATCGCGCTCGTGGTTGCGGCTGCGATGAACGTTTTTACCTGGTGGAATTCGGACCGCATGGTCCTGCGTATGCACAACGCCCAGCCGGTGACACCCGGCGACCGGATGGGGCTTCATGCCCTGACAGCCGAACTGGCGCGGAATGCCGGCCTGCCCGAGCCCAAGGTCTATCTGATCGACACGCCGCAGCCCAACGCCTTCGCCACCGGACGCAACCCCGCCAATGCCGCGGTGGCCGTGACATCGGGCCTGATACACAGCCTGACCCGCGAGGAACTGGCCGGCGTCATCGCCCATGAACTGGCCCATATCCGCAACCACGACACCGCGATCATGACCGTTACCGCCACCTTCGCCGGTGCGATTTCGATGCTGGCCAATTTCGCGCTGTTTTTCGGCGGATCGCGGGAACGGCTCGGGCTGGTGGGCACGCTTATGATGATGTTCCTTGCCCCGCTCGCCGCCGCGCTGGTGCAGATGGCGATCAGCCGGACGCGGGAATATGCCGCCGACAAGGCCGGGGCCGAGATCTGCGGCCAGCCGCTCTGGCTGGCCTCGGCGCTGGAAAAGATCGCCATGGGCGCAGCCCGGATCGACAACCACGCGGCCGAGCGCAACCCGGCGACAGCGCATATGTTCATCATCAACCCGCTGCACGCGCATAAGCACGACAATCTCTTCGCCACCCATCCTGCAACCGGGAACCGCATTGCCGCTCTGCGCGCGATGGCGGGGCAACGCCGGCAGCGCCCCGTTGCCGCTGACCAGCCCACCGCCGCCAGCCGCATTCCGGCTTCGGGGAAGCGCAGAGGGGCCGGACCCTGGGCCTGATCCGTCATGCCAGTTTGGCGAACCTCGCGGCGATCAAATCGGAATGACCCGCGGATCGATGCTCTCACCAGTCTCGATCTGTGGTCGGCACAGAGCAGACTTCCAGTGTTCCTCTGAAAAGCCGCAATTCAGTAGCAGGCAGGCCCCGGCCCGAGGCGGGACCGGCGGTTTGATCGAACGCATGCCAGCCCGCCAGTAATCAGATTATCTATTTCCGTTCGCTGATTTATCTTCAATCTCACGACAGTTTGCTGCGATGCTTGATTGGCGAAACGCCGAACCGCATGCGGAAAGCCTTCGAAAAGTGAGAAGTCGAGGTAAAACCGCATGACATCGCTATCTGCGATAATGAATCTTCGGATTGCAGGATCAGACGGCGCGCACGGTCCAGCCGCAGTTCCATGCTGTAGCGTTTGGGAGTGGTGTTCAGGTATTTGCCGAACAGACGCTCGAGCTGGCGGGCCGAGATGCCGATTTCACGAGCAATCAATTGCGGTGCCAGTGGTTCCTCGATATGGTCCTGCATGATCCTGATGGCGCGGACCAGATATTCGTTCCGCATACCGTGCCGCGACTGAAGCGATACCGTTTGTGCCGCGGTTCCCTCGCGTACGGCATTGTAGACCATCTGGTCCGCGACGGTTGCGGCAAGCTCCGCTCCGTGATCACGGGCGATCAGGTGCAGCATCAGGTCGGCGGCAGCGGTGCCGCCCGATGCCGTCACATGCGGAGCATTGGCGACGAAAACGTTGCGGACCAGTCGCACCTCCGGGAACTTTTCCATGAACAGATCGTGATATTCCCAATGAATTGCGGTTTCCACGCCATCCAGAAACCCGGCTTTCGCAAGGACATAAGCACCCGAACAGATCGCGCCGATGGCAACACCGCGCCGCTTTTCGCGGCGCAGGAAGTTCAGCGTTTCAGCGGAGATACGATCCTGAACGTGCAAACCAGAGATCACGTAAAGCCGGTCATGGCGATCCAGCGGCTCTAATCCGCGATCGGCCAATGTCACCGACCGGTTCGAACAGACGGCGGTCTTGCCATTCTCGGAGATCAAAGACCAGCGATACAGTTCCTCGCCCGACACCAGATTGGCGATGCGCAGCGGTTCGAGCGCACAGGAAAACGCCAGATGCGAGAAATTCTCGACCAGCAGGAACACGAAATGCGCTGTTTCAGGCGCAGCACTGCCTGGAACGGCACGATCATGAATGCCGGGTTGGGCACCCTTTCGGCGCCCATCCGGTTTCGTCACTTCGCGGCTCCTCGCGCGGCCTCCAGCCAGCCGTCATATTCCTCCTGATGCGAAGCGATCCAGTCATCGACATGGCGGTCGATATCCTCGGATGAATCCTCGCCATCGGCGATCAGCTTGTTCTCGGCCGACACGTCATTGATGTCGATCGCCGCCAGTTCGAACAGTTTCGCGGCTGCCGGATTCTCTTCAAGGAAGTCGTTCCGGGCGACAACCCGGATGCTGTCCACGACAAAGCCGAGATCCTTGCCGTCATAGACCGTCTCGCCCTCCTGTCCGTCAGGCAGGGCCGAGAACGGCACCTCCAGCCATTCGACATCCTCACCCGGCACCAAAGCGCCCGAGACCCAATAGGGTGTCCAGGTGAAATACAGGATCGGATCGCCATTCTGCTGCCGGGCGATGGTGTCGGCGATGATCGCCGTATATTCGCCCTGATTATGGGTCACCGTATCGCGCAATTCGAACTCGTCGAGCTGATGCTCGATCACGCGCTCGCAGCCCCAGCCCGGCACGCAGCCCGCCAGATCGGCCTTGCCGTCGCCATCCGCATCGAAACGTGCCGCCACCTCGGGATCCTTCAGATCGCCGAGATTCTGGATGCCCTCGTCATAGCTGGCCTTGTCCACCAGATAGCCCTGAAGCGCACCCTCGATCAGCGTGCCGACCTTGCTCATCACTTCGTCGCCGCCGGCCTCCTGATAGAACGTGTCGTGCAGTTGGTTCCAGCTCGCCGGGTAAAAATCCGCATCTCCTGTCCCGATGGCAAGATGCGCGGTTTGCGCCAGTACCTCCTGCGGCTCCTCGACCTCATAGCCAAGATCCTCAAGCGCCCGGAACAGAACCCGTGCCTGAAACATCTCTTCCAGCAGGGGCTGGATGACCGGATGCACCGTTACCCCTTCGCCCGGCATGTCCTGCGCAAAGGCCGTGCCAGTCGCCAGCGACAGCAGCGCCGTCGTCGTCAGCATGATGTGTTTCATCTTTTTTCTCCCTTGTTGCGCCGTCATTGCGGTTTTTCGGATTTGCGTCCGGTCAGGCGCAGGATCAGCCCGACAGGTCCGCTTTGCCACCAGTGGCGATGCCCGCGCTCGCGGCCCGAGCGGCCCAATCCCTGGGTGATCCTGTCGAGGACGATTGCCAGCAATACGATCCCCAAGCCTCCGACGATGGCCTTGCCCGCATCCAGCCGGCCCATCGCCCGCAGGACCTCGTTGCCGAGCCCCTTGACCGAGATCATCGAGGCGATGACCACCATCGACAGGGCAAGCATGATCGTCTGGTTCAGGCCGGCCAGGATCGTCGGCGTGGCCAGCGGCAACTCGACCTTGAACATGATCTGCCGCGGAGTCGCGCCAAAGGCACGCGCCGCCTCGACCACGCTGGAGTTCACACCGCGGATGCCCAGTGAGGTCAGCCGGATCAGTGGCGCGATGGCGAAAATGATCGTCACGATCACGCCCGAGACATCGCCGATGCCGACCAACATCACCACCGGCACCAGGTAGACGAAGGCCGGGATGGTCTGCATCGTGTCCAGAACCGGGCGGATCGCCGCCTCGAAACCGTCGCTCTTACCGGCAAGGATGCCAAGCGGCAGGCCGATCACCACGCAAAGCAGCACAGCCGAGATGACAATGGCCAGTGTGGTCATCGCCAGCCCCCATGCTCCCGGCGCCAATAGTCCCAATGCCAGCAGGCAAGCGCCGACCAGCACCGCGACCCGGCGTCCGGCGGCCTGCCAGGCCAGCAGCACGACGATGATCAGCATGATTGTCGGCGGCACCGATTGCAGGGTAGTATCGATCAGTGAGATGAGCCCGTCGAAAAAGGATTTGATCGGCTGAATGGTATCGCGATTGGCAATCGCCCATTGCTTGATGCCATCCGTTCGCCCGTCGATATCCAGATCGATAGAGGCGAAGGGATTCAACCAGTTGAAAGCTTCGTCTTCAGCCATCAGACCCGTCCTCCGGTTTCGGTTCCCGCATCCTGACGGCCCTGAATGCCGCGCAACAGCGCGCTTTTCGTCACCACTCCCAGATCGGCGCCATCAGCCTGCACCAGGATGGGATTATCGCTGGTCACCGCCAGATCGACGAGCGCGTTCAGCTTGTCATCGGGATGTGCGACCGGCCAGTTTATCGGATCGGCCATGCCATGCGCCTGCCGGTATTGTTCCAGCGGCTGCATCACCCGCGCCGCCGTCACCAGATCCAGCTTCGAGATCCCCGCCACGAAATCCGCGACATAATCATCGGCGGGTTCGGTCACGATCTGCTCCGGCGTACCGACCTGTACCAGAATGCCGTCCTTCATGATCGCGATCCGGTCACCGATCCGGATAGCCTCGTCCAGATCATGGGTGATGAACACCGTGGTCTTGTGCAGCTCGGCCGACAGTTTCATGAACGTATCCTGCAACTGCCGCCGGATCAGCGGGTCAAGCGCCGAGAACGGCTCGTCCATCAGCAGGATCGTCGGATCGGCCGCGATCGCGCGGGCCAGCCCCACGCGCTGCTGCATGCCCCCTGACAACTCATCGGGATATTTGCGTTCCCAACCGGTCAGTTCCACCGCATCGATCGCCTGCTGCGCCACCTTTCGGCGGGTCGCTTCACCGATGCCGCGCACCTCCAGCGAGAACACGACATTCTCGCTGACCGTCCGATGCGGCATCAGCGCCATGTTCTGGAACACCATGCCGATTTTCTCGGCCCGCAGGGCGCGAAGCTCTTTCGCCCCCATCTCGCCCACATTCCGCCCCTCGATCACGACCGAACCCGCGGACGGTTCAATCAAGCGGTTGATGTGCCGGATAAGCGTGGATTTACCAGAACCCGACAAGCCCATGATGCAGAAAATCTCGCCCCGCCCAACCGCGAAAGAAGCGTCGCGCACACCCACGATGCAATCATAGCGCCGGCGGATTTCGTCCTTGCTCAGCCCATCCTCGACCACCGCCTTCATCGCTTGCGCCGAGCGGTCCCCGAATATCTTCCAGATGCCATCGCAGCGAATAACGGCTTCGTTTGTGTATTGGGTCATGCAAATCCTCCCTCGTTATAAAAATCACATATTGCAATTGTAGACAACATGTATTTTTATATGTTGAAATTGAATCCAATGCAAATGGCTGGATTCCATGGAGGAGAGCAGGAAGATGGGCAAATCCAGAAAGTCGCACTGCATCGAGGATCTCAAACGGCGAATCCTGACCGAATCGCTGGCTCCGGGCGCCTATCTGGATGAGACGATCCTGTCCGAGGAATACGAAATATCGCGGCCTCCGCTGCGTGAAATCCTCAGCCAACTTGCAGGTGAAGGCTATGTCGTTCTGAACGAGCGGCGCGGCACGCAGGTCGCACCGATGACCCACCGGACGATGCGCAATTTCTTCATGGCCGCGCCGATGATCTATGCTGCCGTCAGCCGTCTGGCGGCGCTGCACGCCACCCGCGCCCAGATCATGCAGCTTAAGGACACACAGCTTCTGTTCCGGGCCGCGATTCGTGACGGGGATACGGCAGAGCGCGCAATCAAGAACGAACGTTTTCACGCGATCATCGGCGATATGGCGGCGAACGAGTATCTGACGCCCAGCCTGCGGCGATTGCTGATCGACCATACGCGGATCGGCATGACTTTCTACGAATCGAATAATCCGCGAACCGCCGAACAACGACGCGTTGCGGCCGATCAGCACGACCAGTTCATTGAGTTGATAGAGGCCGGCGATGCGGACGGCGCGGCAGGATTAGCAATCGAGCATTGGGAGCTGTCGCGCTCTGAAATGGAGTCATTTGTCACGCCGCCCGGCATGGACATCCCACTCGGTCCTGTCCGGGACGAGACAGGCAAGAAGGGAACATAATGAAGTTCGAAGGTATCTATACGCCGGTCATCACGCCCTATACCGAAAGGGGCAAGATCGACCGGGACGCATTCGCGGCCATGATCGAATATCTGATCGATGCGGGCGTACACGGCATCATCAATGGCGGTTCGACCGGCGAATATTACGCCCAGTCGATACAGGACCGGATGGATCTGGCATTGTTTGCCAAGGAAATCATCGGCGACCGGGTGCCGCTGATCGTCGGCACCGTCGCGATCCGGCTTGAGGATTCGATCGCCATGGCCGAAACCGCCGCACGGATCGGCGCGGACGCGGTGCTGATCGGCTCGCCCCCCTATGCGGTCCCGACCGAGCGTGAAAACGCCGTGCATACGCTGGCCATCGACCGGGCGGCGAATTTACCGGTGATGCTGTACAATTATCCGGGCCGGATGGGCATCAACATGGGCGAAGAGTTTCTTGACCGCGTGTCCCGCAGCCGGAACATCTGCGCGATCAAGGAAAGCTCGGGCGATATCAATCGCGTGCATCTTCTGGCCCGCGACTATCCGCATATCCGGATGTCCTGCGGGATGGACGATCAGGCCCTGGAATTCTTTGCATGGGGTGCCCGCAGCTGGGTCTGCGGCGGCTCGAACTTCCTGCCGGCCGAGCATCTGGCGCTGTACCGCGCCTGTGCCATGGATGGCAATTTCGACAAGGGCCGCCGGATCATGTCTGCACTGATGCCGTTGATGCGGGTGCTGGAACAGGGCGGCAAGTTCATCCAGTGCATCAAGCATGGTTGCGAGATGAACGGTCAGCACGCCGGAGCTCCGCGCCCTCCGCTGAAACCGCTGAACAAGGATGACAAGCGCCAACTTGAGCAGGTCGTGCGCGTCCTCAAACAAACAATTGCCAGTATCGAAGCGGAGAATTGAGATGTCGGATATTTTGACCAAAAGCGAATATCAGGCGATTGCGAAAGGGCTGAGCCTGCCCGTGAACAGCTTTGTCGATGGCAGTTTCCGCCCGGCAAAATCCGGCGCGACATTCGACACCATCAACCCGGCGACAGGCGCGGTGCTGGCTCAGATCGCGGCTTGCGGCAGAGAGGATGTGGATTTCGCGGTCGAAAAAGCCCGGGACGCATTCGAGGACGGCCGCTGGTCCCGGTTGCATCCGTCCGAGCGGAAGGAAGTGCTGATTCGGCTGGCCAAGCTGATGAAACGCAACATCCACGAACTCGCTGTGATGGAAAGCCTCGACAGCGGCAAGACCATCTATGATTGCGAAACCGTGGACCTGCCAGAAACGATCAACTGCCTGATCTGGCACGCGGAATTGATCGACAAGATTTATGATCAGGTCTCGCCGGCCTCGGACAACCATATCGCCATGATCCTGCGCGAACCGGTCGGTGTGGTCGGTCTGGTGCTGCCGTGGAATTTCCCGCTTCTGATGCTGGCATGGAAGATCGGCCCGGCGCTTGCTGCCGGCTGCTCGGTGATCGTGAAACCGGCAGAGGAAACCTCGCTGACCGCGCTCCGCATGGCCGAACTGGCGCATGAGGCGGGGGTGCCGCGCGGTGTGCTCAACGTCGTGACCGGCACAGGCCCCGAGGTGGGAGAGCCTTTGGGGCGGCATATGGATGTGGATGCGGTGTCCTTCACCGGCTCGACCGAGACCGGGCGGCGCTTCCTGCGCTATGCCGCCGAGTCCAACCTCAAGGAGATCACGCTGGAATGCGGCGGCAAGAACCCGGCGATTGTGCTGGATGATGCCGAAAACCTTGACCGCGTGGCGGCGCATATCGTCAATGGCGCGTTCTGGAACATGGGCGAGAACTGCTCGGCCTCGTCACGGCTGATCGTACAGACAGGAGTGAAGGAAGAGCTGCTGACCCGCATCCTCGCCCATGCCCGCGAATGGCCGATGGGCGATCCGCTGGACCCGGAAAACCGGGTGGGTGCCCTGGTCAGTCAGGCGCATTTCGACAAGGTCCGCAGCTATCTGGAAATGGGCCACGAGATCCTGATGGGAGGCGAGGTCAAAGACGGGTTTGTACCGCCGACCATTCTGGATATCACGGACCGCGACGCCGCCCCTGTGCGCGAGGAAATCTTTGGCCCGGTCCTGTCGGTCCTGACCGTCGGGAACATGGAGGAAGCTATCGCGCTTGCCAATGACACCGAATACGGACTGGCCGCCTCGATCTTCACCGGCAATGTCAAACGTGCCCTGCGTGGCGCGCGTGCCATCCGCGCCGGAACCGTGACCGTGAACAGCTTTGGCGAAGGCGATATCACGACTCCTTTCGGCGGCTATCGCGCCTCGGGCTTCGGCGGGCGCGACAACGGGATACAGGCGCATGACCAATATACCCGGATCAAGACGATCTGGATCGATCTGACCGACGATCTGGACGAGGCCGTCATTTGAGCGCGAGACGCGCCAGAAGACTTCCCCTTCATCGCGGCCCCGCTGCATGGAGTGCGATCCTGCCGGGCCAGCCTGCACCCGTATCTCTTGCAGGCAGGCTGACCGTGGATTTCGCCGTGATCGGCGCGGGTTTTGCAGGATTGTCGGCAGCCCGCCGCCTGCGCCAGCTGAACCCGCAAGCACGCATTGCCGTGCTGGATGCCGGACGGCTGGCCGAGGGAGCCTCGGGGCGCAATTCCGGCTTCATGATCGATTTGCCACATGACTTGTCGTCGAAGGATTATTCCGGCAGCGGCGATGACCACACCGTGATCCGGTTGAACCGGCAGGCAATCTCCTTCGCCCGTGAGGCGATAGAGGAATATGGCATCGATCCGGCTTTCTTTGATCCCTGCGGCAAGGTGAATGGCGCGGTCAGCGGGAAAGCCGACGCCCATAACCGCAGCTATGCGGCGCATCTGGAAAAGCTGGGCGAAAGCGCGCGGATGCTGGACGACGAAGAGATGTTCCGCCTGACGGGCAGCCGCCACTATCGCTCGGGATTGTTCACGCCGGGAACGGTTTTGATCCAACCCGCCGGATATATACGCGGGTTTGGCGCGGGTTTACGCCGGGAAGGCGTAAGCGTTTTCGAAAATTCGCCGGTGGTTCAGATCGGGCGGACCGGCCCGGATTGGTGCCTTCACACGCCCAACGGCCAAATCACGGCGGCAAAGCTTATCCTGGCGAATAACGGGCATCTGGAGAGCTTTGGCTTTGCACGCGGGCGGCTGATGCATGTCTTTCTGTTCGCCTCGATGACGCCGGATCTGGACTCCGATGCACTGGCACGGCTGGGCGGCGCAGCGCGGTGGGGCATCACACCCTCTGACCCGATGGGCACGACCATGCGCCGGATCGATGGCCCGCAAGGCGGCAACCGGATCATCACCCGGACCTGCGCCCTGTTCGAACCTGGGATGCAGGTCAGTGCGACCGCTGTCAGCAGAGCCGCAGAGATCCACCGACGCAAGTTTCTGGACCGCTATCCGCAATTGCACGATATTGGCACGGAATACCAATGGGCTGGGCATCTGTGCCTTAGCAGGAACGGCGTTTCGGTCATGCGCGAACTCGAACCCGGGCTGTTTTCCGCCTGTTGTCAGAACGGCCTGGGAACGACTCGCGGCACATTGACCGGGATTGGCGCGGCGGAACTGGCATCCGGGCATGAATCCGAGATAACGCGGCATTTCATCGCCGAGGCCGAGCCGACCAGACTTCCGCCCGAACCCCTCGCCCGGATCGGCGCCAATGTTTATCTGAAATGGCGCGAATGGCTCGCGGCGAAGGAATAAGCTGTCCGCTCAGGGCAGGCTCAGTTTCGCCATCCGTCCTCCGTCCACGGTCCAGATCTGACCGGTAACGAACCCGGCCTGATCCGAGGCCAGCCAGGCGACAAGCGCCGCGACCTCTTCCGGGCGGCCCGTACGGCCGACGGGGTGGATATGGGCAAGCCGTTCGCGAAAACTGGCTGGATCATCCATTCCGGCAATGAAATCGTTGTTGAGATCCGTGTCGATCCAGCCCGGAGCCACAGCATTGCAGCGGATCCCGTCAGTGCCGAAATCCACGGCGACGGCGCGGGTCAGGCCGTGCAACCCGGCCTTCGAGGCACAATAGGCCGCATGGCGGGGATTGGATCCCAGCCCCTCGATCGAGCCGATATTGACGATGCTGCCCCCGGTCTTCCGCAGATGCCCCCGCGCCGCGCCGATCAGCAGGAAAGGCATTGTCAGGTTGACCGTCAATGTCCGCTGCCAGTCGTCAAACGACATTTCATCAACCTCGGCTTCCTTCATCATTCCGGCATTGTTGACCAAAATGTCCAACCGCCCGCCACGCCCGACAACTTCATTCACTACCGCCGCCGCGCAAGCCGGATCGGTGAAATCGGCCCTGATGCTGGGGAAACCCGGCGCCTCGCCGCGCTGCGCGGTAAAGACCTCGGCCCCGCCGTCACGCAGCTTGCGGGCCGTCGCAAGACCGATGCCGCTACGACCACCTGTTACCAATACGACTTTACCGGAAAAATCAGTCATCCTACGGGCTTTCCTCCGTTTACCTCGACAAGCGAACCGCACAGATAGGATGCCGCGTCGGAAGCCAGGAACAGCACGACCTGAACGATATCTTCGGGTTCCGCTATCCGGCCGATGGGCACTGTTTTTCCAAGCTCTGCAACCGCCGAGTCGGGCTCAAAGCCGCGCCGGGCGAAACCGCTGCGCAGCATTGGCGTGTTGACCTCGTTCGGGCAGACCGCGTTGACACGGATGCCCTGCCCCGCATGATCCATCCCCATGCATTGCGTCAGGGCGGCAAGCGCGGCCTTGGTCATGCAGTAGACCGCATGTTTCGGGCCGGGGCGCAAACCCCAGCAAGAGGCGATATTGACGATTGCGCCCCCGCCCGCCTCTGCCATCAACGGAATGGCGGCGCGGCAAATGCGGAAAGGTGCCTCGACATTCACGCCAAGCGACAGTGACCAGTCGTCGTCTGAAGTTTCAGTGACGGTTCCCCGCGTTATGACGCCCGCATTGTTCACCACGATATCCAGCCCGCCAAGCGCATCCCGAACGGCGGAAGGAAGGGTATCGGCATAGCCCGGATCCAGAAGATCGCCGGGCAGGCACAGATCGGTCTCGACTCCATCAAGATCACGGTCGGCGGCGGCGACGCGTGCGCCCTCGTCCCGGAATGCCGTCAGTAATGCGGCACCGATCCCGCCCCTCGCCCCGGTCAGCAGAACGGTCTTACCGTCAAAACGTTTTATCAATTGCCGCCTCCGAAGGACATGACAGGATCGCCGAACAGCGTCTCGTCCGGCGTCACGCCAAGACCCGGCCCGTCCGGCAGCACGATGTGACCCTCCCGGATGGCAATGCCGTTTTCGGAGTCGTAATGGGTGTCGATATAAGGTGCCGCGATCCAGACACCTTCGTTCAATCCCGGCAGAACCGTCGCGCCGATATGGGTGCAGGCGGCGGCGATGATATCGCCACCCCACGCATCGTCGCATGTATGCGGCATCGAGCGCGCCTCGCAGATATCGCGGAAAGCGGCCATCTGTTGCAACCCGCCGATCCGCGTCAGTTTCATGCCGAAGCCATCGCACAGCCCCTGTCCGATAACGCTCAGCACCGTTGAAAGATCAACCCCCCGCTCATCGATGTAAACACCGTGCTGCAACTGCCTGCGGATGGAGGCAATTTCCTCGAGGGTATTGCAGGGCTGCTCGAGGATAAAGGGAATCTCCGGACATTCCCGGCTGATCCGCAAGCAGTCACCGGTGGTCAGAGAGCGGTTGCCATCCACAGCCAGCCGCACCTTGCGACCGACCCGTTCCCAGACCTTGCGCACAACCTCTATGTCGGTTTCGACCGGACGGCCGCCGATCTTGATCTGCAAACGCGGATAGCCTTCGGCCGCTTTTTCTGCGGCAAGTCGCGCCACCTCGTCGGGCTCTCCGACGCCAAAGGAGTAATAAGAGGGCACATGCTCTGTCGCAGCACCGCCCAGAAGATCGGCCACGCGGGCGCCATAATGCCTGCCCATCAGATCGTATATGGCGATATCGACAGCCGCCTTGGCATAATTGTGCCCGTTCAGCCTCGCATCCATCCGCCGCCGCAGGATCACCGGCTGCAATGCGGGCGCACCGATCAGACCCGGCGCGATTTCGGCCAGAGCGGCGCGCGCGCCCGTGGCGTGATGGGGTTGATAGGTCGGGCCGACGGGGCAGGTTTCGCCCCACCCGACCAGACCATTATCGGCCACGCATTTCACCAGCGTCGTATCAAGGGTTTCGACGACCGAAGTGGCGATGCGAAACGGACCGCCGACAACCGGCAATTGATGAGAATAGACGTGAATTTCCGCAATCCGCATGACACCTCGCAATCGGGGCGGCTGGCCCCCAACGGTTTCAAATGAAAACTGCTCCGCCGGTCGGGCCGCCGGAGCCATCGTCAGGCGTCGATCTCGACGCGCCCGATGGGATGCGAGCAGCAGGCAAGAATATAGCCCTCTTCGATCTCGTCATCGGTGATACCGCCGTTATGGACCATGTGGACCTCGCCACTGGTTTTCAGCACTTTGCAGGTGCCGCAAAGTCCCATGCCGCAGCCGACCGGGATCGGCAGGCCCGTGGCGCGGGCAACGGTCAGAACGGTGTCGGTCCCGGCGCAGGCGCCCGACAGGCCGGTTGCCGTAAAGCTGACCTCGGCGCTTTCGGTTTCGCTGGGCACATGATCCGGGAATTCGATCAGTGCCGACGGATCATTGGCAGGTGCGGCGAAGGATTCCTGATAATAGCGCTCCATGTCGTGGCCGAGCGAATGCAGGATGTCGCGCACCGCGTTCATGAACGGCTCGGGCCCACAGCAATAGACCTCGCGGTCAAGGTAATCGGCGCACATTGCCCCAAGCATTACCTGGTTCAGGATGCCGCGATAACCGGTCCAGACATCGTAAGCGTCGGATTGTTCGACCACGAAATGCAATTGCAGCCCGGTAACACGGCTTGCCATGTTTTCAAGCCTGCGCCGGAAAATCAGGTCAGCGGGGCGACGGGCGCATTGGATAAAGCAGATATCGGGATCTTCGCCCCGTTCGTACAGCGTCGTCGTCATGGACATCATCGGCGTGACGCCAGAGCCCGCCGAAATGAACAGATATTTCCCGTCACCCTGATCCTTCAGGTAGAAAAAGCCTTTCGGACCATAGATTTTCAGGCGCATCCCCGGCTGCAAATGATCCAGCATCCAGCGTGTCCCGACCGAGCCGGGCTGTGCCTTGACCGTCACCGTAATGTAGGAACTGGAAACCGGAGAGGACGAGATCGTATAAGTCCGCTGCACATTCCCGCCGGGCACGGGCAGGTCCAGCGTGACGAACTGCCCCGCCTTGTAGCTGAACCTTGCCCCGGAAGGCGGCCGGAAAGAGAAGGTTTTCACATCCGGAGCCTCGGGGATGACCATGACGCATTCCAGCGGCTCGCTGTCGTTCCACGGCGGCGTCTGCTCGTTCGGCATCGGGATCATCCGCGCTCACTCCGCAGCAATCGCCGCCTGCCCTGTCAGACGATCACGCATCCGGTTACAATACCAGTCGACGAACTGGTTCACGCCGATTTCGTGAATCGGGCTATACGGCCCCGGTCTGTATCCGGGCGTATTCACACCCCGCTGGTTTTCCTCGACGATCCGGCGATCTTCGTCATTGGTGGCGATCCAGACTTTCGTCAGGCGCTCGACATCGTAATCCACGCCCTCGACCGCATCCTTGTGGACCAGCCAGGTCGTCGTGACCTCGGTTTCCTGCGGGCCGATCGGCATCATCCGGAAGGTGATGACCTTGTCCGACAGGAAATGGTTCCAGCTGTTCGGATAGTGGAAATACAGCAACGCGCCCGCGTCGTTGAAAGGCACCGTTCCGACCCGTTTGGCGCAGGCGGGCTTGCCGTCCATCGTATAGCTGACGGCATTGCCCAGAAAGGGCATACGGACGAAGCGCCACTGCTCTTCCGGATCCATCAGAAATTTCGACGGCAAACCGGCAGCCTCGCAGCGCTTGATATGTTCGGTACCGATATTCGTTTCTCCCTCCTCAACCTCCAGAATCAAACTGGGGTCTTCGGGAAAGGTAATGCACAATTCAGGGTGATTGCTGCTGCAGTGATAGCATTCGCGGTTGTTCTCCATCACCAGCTTCCAGTTGCCCTGCTCGACGATCCGGGACTGATGGGCAACCTTCAGATTGGGAGTGTCATGCGGCGTCATGTATTCCGCCGCCTTCGCCTCCAGCAGGGATGTGTCCGGCGCCTGATCGGCAAGGCAGATATAGACCATCCCCTGAATCTCGCGGCAATGCACCGCACCCAGCCCGTGATCTGCCGGGTTGAAATCCGGTCCCATGTCGCGCGCCCAGAGCAGACGGCCGTCCAATTCGTAAGTCCATTGGTGATAGGGACAGACGAGTTTCGGCGCCGTACCGCTATGTGCGGTGCAAATCCGGCTGCCGCGGTGACGGCAGGAGTTGTGGAAAGCGCGGATGATCTTGTCTGCGCCCCGGACGATGATGACCGAGTAGTCGCCAAGTTGCACGGTGACATAGCTGCCGGACTTGGGAAGCTCGGCCGAAGCCGCGCCAAAGATCCATTCACGATACCAGATATGCGCCAGATCGCTTTGGTAGATGTCAGGATCATTGTAGAAGGGCTGCGGCAAGGAATGCAAAGGACGCCGGGCATCCAGAAGTAAAAGCAGGTCGATATTCGGCATCATGGCACTGTACCTTCGAAAACGTGGGTATACCCCCGATCCTGCCCGCCCGGTCGAATCGGTGCTTGTCTGAAAACGTCGGGAATGATGCCGAAATCACCACCGGGAATCAGCTATTCGTGTTCCGGGTCTTGCTTCGGCGGCGGGCCAGTCGTCACGAAATATGGCAAAAACAGCTGAATTGCAGTTTCGCTCAACCGGACAGGATAAGCAGGCATTCCCGGCGGCATATGGCTGAGCCGTAAAATGATCATATTGCCCCGCCAGAGCAGGACGGGGCGCCTGACGGAAAGCTGTGATCGTTTTATGGTCGTTTTGGTTATATCAGGGCATTTCCGAATGGGCTTGCAAACGCATAAGCTACCTTGGTGCCAAAGAAGAACCTCTGGAAGCATCCCGACCGTCAATCTGGTGGCGAATACCTTTCTCGAGGCAGTTGATCATCAGCGGCCGATCAGACGGCCCAGGTCGCGATCGGATCGCCCAGCACCTCCCGTTTCACATCAATCCCCAGCCCCGGCGCGAGGGGCGGCAATACGCCACTGTCTTTGACCGGTGCGTCGAGATCGGCGGTCTCGACCGTGACCATATCGCGGGTATCGAGCACGCAGCGAAGCAGCGGCTTCGGCACGGTCGCGCCCATGTGGATGATGCCCGCAAAGGCGATGGCAGAGCCTACGGTGTCCTGCACCGTCATGGTCAGGCCCGCCGCACGGCAGATGTCACGGTGACGGCGCGCATGGGTCAACCCGCCCGCCTTGGAGATCTTCAGCCCGATCCCATCGGCCAGATCCCCGGCGGCGATCATCGCGATATCCGCGTCCTGCTGGGCCAGTTCGTCGATCATGATCGGCACATTGCACCGCGCCCGCAGGCTTTCCGTCTCGCGCCACGAAGCGCAGGGCGCCTCCAGCACAAAGTCGAGTCCCCCGGGCAACAGTCGCAGCATCCGCAGCGCCGTTTCGGGTGTCAGCCCCCCATTGGCGTCCACAAGGAAAAACTCTCCCGGCTGCCGGTCGGCCAAGCTTGCAGCGATGCGTTCGGCGTCCAGTTGCGGGCCGCCTTCGGCCTCGCTGGCGCCGATCTTGATCGAATGCCCCATATAGCCCCGGGCGCGTTGCTCGGCCACGCGTGCGCGCATGTCATCGGGCATGCCCGCATAGATCGACGAGATCGTGGGCAGCGGCTGGCCGGTGCTGCCGCCGAGCAATTCGCAAACGGGCATTTCCACGGATTTCCCGAACAGGTCCCAGCAGGCGATGTCGATGGCGGCCTTGGCGTGGTTGTGGCCCACAAGCGCCTCGTCCATCGCGTCGTTGATACGGTCCACCGCACGGGGATCGCGGCCCAGAAGATGCGGGGCGATCTCGGCGATGCCGGCGCGGGCCCCGGCGCCATGGGCCGCGATATAGGTCGAGCCAAAGGGCGTGGATTCGCCCCAGCCCTCCAGCCCGGTATCGCTGGTGACGCAGACGATGGAGGCGTCGAAGCCGGTATATGTCCGGCCCGAGGACAGCCGGTAAACACCCCCGGAATAGGGAAGCTCGACGGTATAGAGGTCTATTCTGGCGATTTTCATATGCATCTCTTCAGGTAACCGGCATCTCGCCTTGGGAAAGTATGATCATCGCGTAGCGACATCCGGCGGCACCAGCACCAGCTTTCCGGTATGTTTCTTGGCCAGAAAATCCTCCTGCGCCGTGGCGATGTCTTTCAGTGGATAGGTCCGTGCCACGAGCGGCCGGATCTCGTCATTCTCGATATAGGACACCAGATCCGGGAAAACGCAGTCGTCCTGCCAGGTCGAACCGAACAGGGTCAGGTCCTTGAGATACAGCGTCCGCAGGTCCAGTTCGGTCATCGGCCCGGCAATCGCGCCGGCAGTGATATAACGGCCACCACGGCAGAGAATATCCAGCAGGCCGGGCCATTGCGCCCCGCCTACAAGATCGACGACGACATCCACCGTTTCCCGTCCTAGCACTTTCACAAAGTCATCATTACGATCAAGGACCCGGTCCGCCCCAAGCGCGGCCACCTCGCCCGCCTTGGCCTTTGACGCAACAGCCGTGACCGTGGCTCCGCGCCGCTTGGCAAGTTGCACCGCGGCAGAACCAACCCCGCCCGACGCGCCGGTGATCAGCACCCGCTCGGGTCCGAGCAGAACCCGGTGCAGCATGTTCTCGGCCGTCGAGTAAGCGCAGGGGATCGAGGCCAGCTCGGCATCGGTCCAATCGCAATCGACCTTATGGGTGAATTCCGAATGCGCCACCGCGAATTGCGCGAAACCGCCGTCGCATTCCGAGCCATAGGTAATGCAGTGGAATGGCCCGACCTCGCGCAGGGGCTGCATGGTCTGGACCAGCACCCGCTCGCCTATGCGCGCCGGATCGACAGCCTTCCCCACCGCGACGATATGGCCGCAGACATCGGCCCCCTGAATGCGCGGGAACTCAAGTGGGATGCCGGACCAGCTGGCATCGTCGTCGTTAACGCTCTGAAACCCGCTTGCCCCGCCCGTTTCGGTGTCGGCATTCACCATTTTGGAGTACCAGCCGATGCGGGTGTTGATATCGGTATTGTTCATGCCCGCCGCCGCGACCCGGATCAGAACCTGCCCTTCCCCCGGTTGGGGCACCGGAACATCGTCACGATAGACAAGCTGATCCAGGCCGCCGTGACCGGCCAGTTGCACGGCATGCATCCTTTCCGGAATCATGTTGGAATTCCCTCTCTGGTCAGAAGTGTCTTTGCCGCATGCAGCGCGGCACGGGTCGCCTCACCCGCATCGCGGGTCATTGCCGCCTCGGTTTGCCCTTCGTGGACAAGGAACAATGCCTCGGCGAGATCGTCGTTTTTCCTATCCGGTGCGATCCGTGCCAAACGCCGGAGAAACTCGTCCTTGATGTGGTTCTTGTGTTCGGCAACAACCTCGCGCACCTCCCGGTTGTCCGGATGGGCCGCTAGCGCGTTCAGGAACAGACAGCCATTCGTGCCACCCTGTCCGAACCATTCCCCAAGCCGTTCGAAGATGTGGAGCACGTGCCCCTGCCCGTCCTTGGCGCCGCCCGCAATCCATTCGAGATAGAGGTCATGGCGATATTTCAGGGCGCCGACAACCATGGCTTCCCGGCTCGGATAATATTTGTAAAGCGTGCGCAGCGAAACCTGCGCCGCATTTCGCAGATCATCGACACTGGGCGCGGCAAATCCCGATTTCGCGAAACTTCCGCTCAGGCGACGGGCTATTTCGGTGGCTGTATCACTCATATTCACACTGTAGAACGAACGTTTTACATGTCAATATCGAATAATCAACCGCGCGGATTTGAGGCTCTTCGGCAATAAGAAAGGGGGCGCTCGATAAGCATCCCTTCCTGTTATCGCTTGCTTCTGATCTCATGCTTTGGCCGGCGCCATAAGCCGGTCGGGCTGCCTCCGCAACTTGGCACCCATCGATATGAATCCCCACAAGCCTCGGAACCCGCCTCGATTACTTGACTATAATAGTCGGCATCGCTAATCCGCTTACAACCAGCAAGCGATTTATCCAGCAAGCCGACAATCAGAATAATCAATGCCATCCGGTCGTATCGCACGAATGCCGGATGGAAGGGATTTCGCGCATGTTTCGCCTGTCAGTCCGCACCTTGCTTCTGGGTTCTTCTCTTTCATTCATCGCTATCGGCCACGCCGCTGCCCAGCAGATCACGGGCGCGCAACCGCTGGTCCTGAACCCCATTACCCTGACCACTCTGGATACGCGGGTCGAAGGCAGCGCCATCGAGGCATTGGCCGGCATCAGCACCGTCAACGGCGAAGAACTGTCGCGGCAGCAACCGGCAGGCGCCGCCGAGATCCTGCGTCGCATACCGGGCGTGGCCGCGACGCCCAGCGGGGATGACAGCTCGGTCGCGGTCAATATTCGCGGCTTGCAGCAGATGGGCCGCGTCGTGGTAACGGTGGATGGCGCAAGACAGGATTTCTGGCGTGTCGGACATGGTTCGGGCTCGTTCTATATCGATCCCGACCTGCTCAAGCAGGTCACGGTCATCCGCGGACCAAGCTCGAACAGCTATGGCTCGGGCGGGATCGGCGGAGTCGTGGCGTTCGAAACCAAGGACGCCTCGGATCTGCTGCTTGACGATGAACGCTGGAGCCTGACACAGCGTCTGCGCTATGGCTCGAATGGCGAGGGTTGGGGAACCACGACGACCGCCGCCGCGCGTCTGGGTGCGGATATCGATGCGCTTGCTTCATTCAACTATCGCGACAGTGATCCCTACAAGGACGGCAATGGCGACGAAGTGCGCTGGACGGGCGAAAGACTGAGCTCGGGGATCGCCAAGCTGAACTGGCGGCCTTTGGCCGGGCATGAACTGAAATTCACCGCAATGCGCCAGAAGAATGACGATGTCATCTCGGGGTCCAGCGGATCGACCTCATCGACGCTCAGCCGTTACAACGCGGATACCACCACCGACACGCTGAGCCTGTCCTATAATTTCGACCCCGAGGAAAATGACCTGATCGATCTGGAGGTCAAAGCCTATCATGTCGGCACCGACAACCGGCAACATCAGGTCTGGCCCGAAGACAGCATCGGCGAGCAACGGTTCTACAAGGTTATCAGCAATGGGCTTTCGGCGCAGAACTCGTCACGGTTCTCGGCCGGGGGCTGGGACCAGACCCTGTCGGCCGGTGTCGATTACAACCTGATCAAAGGCAGCTCCGATGCCGATCATTTCGGCGCGGGCCGTCAGGAACTGTGGGGAACATGGCTGCAATGGCAGGGCAAGCGCCATATTTTCGAGGTGATCGCCTCGCTGCGCTATGACAGCTACGAACTTCAGGGGCGCAGCAAGGAAACCGAAAACGCGCCCGAACGCGACGTTTCGCTTAGCGGCAACCGCTGGTCGCCACGCCTGTCTCTGGGGGCCGAAGTCACGCCGGGGGTGCAATTGTTCGCATCCTATTCCGAAGGCTATCGCGCGCCGCATCTGCAAGAAGTCTTCCGCAAGAACGGCTCGCATGGCAGCGGCTATGAGCCCAATCTGCTTCTGCGCCCCGAAACCGCCAAAAGCTGGGAGATCGGCGCGAATATCCAGCGCGATGGCCTGTTCATGGAGGGCGATTATCTGCGCGCGAAGGTTACGGCCTTCCGTTCGGATGTCGAGGATTACATCGACACGACGCTTGTGAACGGTGTCACCCGCTATGACAATGTCGGCAAGGCGAAGCTGGACGGGATCGAAATCGAGGGCAATTACGATTTCGGTCGCGGCTATGTCGATCTGGGTGCATCCTTCGTCAATGCGCGAATGGTCGATGGCGAGAACAAGGGGCTGACCCTGTCGGATACGCCGCTGGACAGCGTAACCGCGCGGCTGGGTCTGCGCGCATTTGGCGACCGGATGGAATATGGCGTCGAATATCAGCATCTTGGCGATGTGACGCGGGTCACCTCGGTTTCCGAGACTTTTTATCCCAAGGTCGATCTGGTCAATCTCTTTGCCACCTGGCGCGAGACCGACGATTTACGCATCGATTTCGGAATCGATAACCTGTTCGACAAGGCATATACCGACGCTCAGTCGGGCTGGTCCACAAGTTCGGATGTCGATCAGGGCCGGGGCCGCACCGTCCGCGTCGCCTTCACGAAACGCCTGGGCGGTTAAGAAACAGAAAGTCAATCGATGACCGAGCTGATTTGCCACGCCGAACTGACCCTGCCGAATAATGGCGGCTATATCGCCGCCATTACCGACAGGCTGGCCAGCTTTCAGGCACAACCCGAACCCGCCGCGCCCGGAGTGACACGGCTGCGCTATGCTTTTGGCTGGGCAGAGATCGTCGTGGACGGGCGGCAGGTCAGCTTGCGCGGCGGCGCCCCCGATCCCGACGGGTTGGCGCGGCTGAAGGATCTGATGGCCACCGCCTTCAAGCTTTATGCCAAGACCGATGCTCCGCAGATCCGGTGGCAAGGCGACCGCGCGGACGACCGGCGGCTGGATTCCTTCAGGCTGATGCGGGTGATCTCGGCGGGCAATCTGACCCCGCATTTGCGCCGTATCCGTCTGAGCGGTGAAGGGTTGGATCGTTTCGCCGCCTTCGGCAACATGCATGTGCGCTTGCTTCTGCCTTCGGATGCGGTTCCGGTCCCGGTCTGGCCGGTGGCCGGAACCGATGGGCTGGCATGCTGGCCCGATCCTGATCGCAGACCCCTGCCCCGCGTTTACACGATCCGGCGAATGAATGCCGCCGCGGGCTGGGTCGATATCGACATGCTCATGCATGACAGCAACGGGCCAGGCGCGTCCTGGGCACGGAACGCGCAGCCCGGTGATCCGGTCGGCATGATCGGCCCACTTGGCCGGCCACTGAATTCCGATGCACAGCATTTCATCATGGGAGCGGATGAATCCGGCCTGCCCGCACTGGCGCGGCTGCTTGAGACCCTTCCCCCGGCGGTGACCGGCACCGCCTTTGTCGAAATCACCTCTGCCGATGAATGCCAGCCGATCGACAACCGCACCGGTATCCGCGTCGATTGGCTGTTGCGCGACCCGAATATCGCGCCGGGCGAGAAACTGGCCGGCCGGATCATGGCGGAAGGCTGGCCCGACCGGACCGACAGCTTTGGCTGGTTCGCGGCGGAGGCCGGGCGCGCTCTGACGATCCGCCGATTCTGGCGGTCCGAACTTGGACTGGGTCGCGATCAGACGCTCGCCGCCGCATATTGGAAGCAGGGCCGTGCCGGGCTGATGGCCGGATAAGGCGCTTCGGATTTCACCTGAGCCAGGCCCCCGCAGTCAGCCGTTTCGCCCGTGCCAAAGGCTGTCGGCGGATCGTCCTGTGAACTGACGATATCTGGTCTCTGCCCGCCCCAATTATGAGGCCGCAGGATCGCGCAGGCTCTCCGACATTGGGAAGCGAGGAAGATCGGAAAACAGCCGGGGAAACGTCAGAAATTTGTGGGTTCGATTCTGAAAAATGATGTCACAGCCTTGGCACGGCGGCCAGCAATTGCCGTGTATATTCGTGCCGGGGCGTGCTGAAAATGTCATCGGTCGGGCCCTGCTCCACCACTTTTCCGGCCCGCATCACCAGAATGTCATCCGCAATATGCCGCACGACGGACAAGTCATGAGAGATGAAGATGTAAGCCAGACCAAGCTCGGATTGCAGATCCAGGAACAGGTTCAGGATCTGGGACTGGATCGAGACATCCAGCGCGGATACCGCCTCGTCACAGATGACGGCCTGCGGATCCAGTGCGAGGGCGCGGGCGATGACGATGCGCTGTTTCTGCCCGCCCGAGAATTCACGCGGAAGCTTGCCCCCGGCCGAACGCGGCAACCCCACCAGATCCAGAAGCTTCTGCACCCGGATACGACGATCGCGCGCGGTGCCGACGCCGTGGATCTGCAACGGCTCTGCAATGCTGTCGGCAGCCGACATGCGCGGGTTCAGTGCCGAGACCGGGTCCTGAAACACGATCTGCAACCGGCGCATCGTCGCCATTCGTTCGGATCGCGACATCCGGGCGCGGTCGTGGCCGTCAATCAGGATCTGCCCCTCGGTCGGTTCCTGCATGCCCATCACCGCATAGCCGGTGGTGGACTTTCCGCTGCCCGATTCACCCACGATCGCCACGGTCTTGCCCGGCATCAGGTCGAAGCTGACACCGTCCACCGCGCGCACATGATCGGTCACCCGGCCCATGATTCCGCTGCGGATCGGAAAATGCACCTTGAGTTCGTGGACCGAGACGATGGGAGTGCTCATGTCAGCTCCGTTGCGACGCGGTCATGATGCCAGCAGGCTGTCTCGTGGCTGACGCCGACCGAAGCCAGAGGCGGCGCCTTTGCGCGGCAATGATCGGTCGCCAGCGGACAGCGGGGATGAAAGCGGCAGCCGCTGGGCCAGTCCCGGATATCGGGAACCGCCCCGGCGATGGCGGGCAGCGCCTGCTTGCGCGGCCCATCAAGGCGCGGGATCGTGCGCAACAACATCGCAGTGTAGGGATGTCCTGGCCGGGCGAACACCTGCGCCACACTGCCGGTTTCTACGATGCGGCCGGCATACATGACCGCTACCCGGTTCGCGCTTTCCGATACCACGCCCATATCGTGAGTGATCAGCAATACGGCGCTGCCGGTTTCCCTGCGCAGATCGGCCATCAGCTCAAGGATCTGCTTCTGGATCGTCACATCCAGCGCGGTGGTGGGTTCGTCCGCGATCAGCAGGATCGGCTGGCGGATCATCGCCATGGCGATCATGACACGCTGACACATGCCGCCCGACAACTGGAACGGATATTGGCGGGCGCGTATCTCGGGGCGGTCGATGCCGACCCGGGTCAGCATGTCCAGAACGCGCGTCCTGACCTCTGTCGATGTCAGCGTATCGTTTCGCGAGAGCGCCTCGGCGATCTGGCGACCGACCGGCATCAGCGGATCAAGGGACGCCACCGGCTCCTGAAAGATCATGGCCAGGCGGTTTCCGCGCAGACGATTCATCTGCCGCTCGGAAAGCTGGTCGATCCGCTCGCCCTGCAGGCTGATCTGGCCGCCAGACAGATGCGCCGCGTCAGGCAGCAGGCGGATCAGGCCAAGCGCGGTCATGCTTTTGCCACAACCGGATTCGCCGACAAGAGCCAGCGTCTCGCCCGCCGCGATGGATAACGAGGTGCCGTCCACCACCGGGTTGCCGCCGATCTCGATGCGCAGATCGGTGCAAGACAGCACGGGGGTCTGGGCTTGCGTTTCCCGGGGCACCGACATCATGGCGCATCCATATCGGCGGCAACGGCGGCCGACCACGGGTGGTTGGGGTGGACCATGCCCTGAAGGCGGCCGTCGGGACGACGCTCGACCGCGCTTGGGACCGCGAACTGAACGGGGTAGAGCACGTCATCCACCACCTCGACATCGTGGTTGCGCGCGATAAGGCCGGCAGATTGCTCGGGTGCGCGGCGATCAATGCGAATGCGTGGCTCGGACGCGTCCAGCCGGGGATGCGACAGGGCCCGCCCCAGATCCATGCCGTGCCGCATGCGAAAGGCCAGAAGCTGCGCCAGCGCCGGCATGATCTGGCGACCACCTGCAGCGCCGATGGCCAGCAATCCACCCTCTGCCGTTTCGGCCAGAACAGGACACATATTGGCCAAGGGCTGCGCACCCGGCGCCAGAGCATTCGGCGTGCCGGGCCGCGGATCGAACCACATCATGCCGTTGTTAAGCAGCATCCCGGTACGCGCAGAGGTCACCTTTGACCCGAAACGTGACAGCAGCGTGTTGGTCAGCGATACGGCGTTGCCCTGTGCGTCGATCACTGACAAATGCGTTGTGCAGCCCGGATCGATAGCGCCCTTCGCGTGCCCCATCTGCGTCAATCGCCGGGCATAAGCGCTGCGGATCGCATCGGCAAAGGCTGCGTAATCCGCCGCTTGCGGTTCAGACCCCGCCGCTTCCTCCAATTGCGCCAGAACATCCAGCAGCGCCGGGCCACCCGACAGACCGGGCATCGCCAATACCGTGCCACCGGCCCAGGCCCGCCGCAGAGGCGTACCCCATCGCGGACGATACGACGCCAGATCCTCGGCCGTCATGCTGCCGCCCAGCGCTTGCATGTCGGCGATCAGGTCCCGGGCGATCTGGCCCTCGTAGAAATCCTGCGGCCCTGCTTGCGCAAGGCGGCGCAGGGTCGCGGCCTTTTCGGTCAGTGGCAGGCGGCGCGGGCCGCGCCCCTCGCCAAGTGAGGGCGCATGACCGTCGGGCATGAAGATCCGGGTCGACATTGCATCGGTCAGCAAATTCCCCGCATCGATGGCCAGGCAAAGCGCCGTGAACCAATCCACGGCCAGCCCCTTGTCGGCCTCGGCGATGGCAGGCGCCAGGGCATCGGCCCAAGAGATTGTGCCATGGGACTGCAGGGCTTCGGCCAGTCCTGCGACGGCACCCGGTACGCAGATCGAATGCACCCCGATCAGATTCTTCTGCCCCTGTACCTGCGGCCAACTGAACCAGTCGTCGTCATGGCCGGGGACCAGCGGATAGTCTTCGGGGCGCAGCGAGCGCGGCGAGATCATCGAGAAATCCAGGCTGCGGGCCGAACCGTCCTGCCCGTCGCGCCAGATCAGAAAACCACCGCCGCCGATCCCGCTAAGCCAGGGTTCCACCACGGACAGGACCAGCGCTGTGGTGACCGCCGCGTCCATCGCATTTCCGCCGCGCGCCAGCACATCGGCGCCCGCCCGCGCGGCGACCTGATGCTGGGCCGCAACCATGCCGCCACGGCCCTCGGCCATGACCTTGCCGGGTTCCCAGGTCGAGGTCATGCGCCCGCCTCCCGATCCAGACGTGCCGCCAAAGTATCCAGCCCGGTTTCCACGACAAACCGCCCGGCATTTGCGGTCAGGTGCCACTCTGCGATCCGGGAGGCGGTGGCGAACCAGACATCGTCCTGCGCCGCGATATGGGTCAGCACGCGTTCCAGCATCGCGACCCGCTGTGCCCGACCCGAGACCCAGGGATGCACGGTGATCGTGAACAACTGGCAGAAATCGCGCCCGGCCTCGAATTCGTCGCGCCATCCGGCCTCGACTGCCCGGGCGGGTTCGGGCGGCCAGCGATCTGCACCGCCGCCCTGAAATTTGAAATAGATCGCGTCGTCGATCTGCCATTGCACCGGCACCTGCACAAGGCCGCCGATCTCGTAGGGATGGTCATAGCCCATCAGCGAACTGTCATAGCGCAGCCCGCGACTCTTCAGGGCAGCGATCATTGCGGGCGTCATCTCCCACGCGGGCGAGCGGAATCCGCAGGGAACCATGCCGGTCTGTGCCTTGAAAACCTCCAGCGACCGGTCCAGCGCGGCCTGGAACTGATCATCCGTTATCTCGGCCACCAATTCGTGCAGGTGACCATGCAGCCCGATTTCATGGCCGCGTTCGCATAGGGCGGGCAGCAGTTCGGGGTGAAGTTCGGCCACGACCGAGGGGACGTAGAAGCTGCCTTTGATCCCCACCCTGTCAAGCATGTCCAGAATGCGCCAGATCCCCTCGCGCGGGCCGAAGCGGCGTTGTTCCAACTGACCCAGATGCGGCGGCAGGCCAGCGCGATGGGTCCAGAGATAGGGCGCCTCGGCATCGACATCGACGCTGAAGCAGGCTGCCGACCGTTTGCCCTCGGGCCAGATATAACGCGGACGATCCATCACAATGCCCTTTTCTTGTCCTGATGCACAAGGATTGTGCCTGCGGATCCGCCGCCATCGACCGACAGCGTCGCCCCGGTGATATAAGAAGCCGCGTCCGAGGCCAGGAACATCACTGCCGCCGGTGCATCCTCATAGCGCGAGGCGCGGCCCAGCGGGATTGCGCCGGTGACTGCGTTCACATGCGCCTGCGGCAGCGGGCTGCTGGTGCTGCCGGGGGCAAAGCCCGGCTCGACCGCGTTGCAGCGGATGCCGTATTCCGCCAGTTCCACCGCAAAGCCCTTGGTCAGGCGGTCCAACGCCGTCTTGGAAATCGAATAGGGCGCTGCCGTCGTGCGCATCTTGCGCGACGCACCCGAAGAGATCATCACGATATTGCCCTGCACCTGTTGCCGCACCATCTGCGTGGCGATCCCCCGCGTCAGAAGGAATGGCGCGCGCAGGTTGATGTCGAAGATGCGATCCCATTCGCCGGCATCCACATCCAGCAGGAACCCGCTTGGATAAACGGCCGCGTTATTGATCAGGATATCAGCGGCGCCCCATTCGCGGCCCACCATCGCGACAAGATCGTCGATCGAGGCGGCGTCGGTCAGTTCCGTCACATGTGACAGCACGGGGCGCGACAGGCTGGCCGCGACATCGGCCATTGTGACCTGATCGCGGTCGGACAGCAAAAGCGTCGCCCCGGCGGCATCGAACGCTTCGGCGATCCAGCGGCCGAAAATGCCCGCTGCCCCGGTCACGATAACGCGCTTGCCTGTGAAATCGGCGCCGGGCAAAGGCAAGGGTCGGGTCATGGGACGGGTCCTTTCAAGGGTGGCTTAGCGTCGGCCTTCGACGACATCGCGGACGTGATCGCCCAGGACATTGACCGACAGGATCAGAAGAAACAGGAACAGGCCCGGGAAAACGGCGATCCACCAGGCAGTAGTGACGTAATTGCGCCCCGTCGACAGAATTGCGCCCCAACTGGGCGTGGGGGGCTGCACGCCAAGGCCCAGGAAGGACAGGCCCGCCTCGAACAGGACCATCAGGCCGAATTCCAGCGTGACGACGACCATGATCGGGCCGATGATATTGGGCAGGATATGGCGCAACAGCACACGGGGCGTCGACGCGCCCATGAAGCGCGACAGACGCACATAAGGCAAGTTCATCAGGCCAAGCGTCTGCCCATAGGCGACGCGCGCGTAGCGCGGCCAACGGGTGAATGCCAGCACGGCGATGACGTTGATAAAGCCCGGCCCCAGGATCGCGACGGTGATGATCGCCAGCAGAATCGCGGGCACCGACAGGACGATATCGACCAGACGCATGATGATCGTGCCGATCCACCCGCCCAGCCAGGCGGCGATCATGCCCAGCGCGGTGCCGATCGTTCCACTGACCAGCACCGACAGCGCCGCCACCGTCAAAGAGACCCGCGCGCCATAGATCAGCCGCGACAGCAGATCGCGGCCCAACTCGTCCGAGCCCAGCAGATAGGTGATGTCGCGCAGCTCTGTCCCCGGCGGCCTTTGCCGGCCGAGCAGGTTCTGCGCCTCGGGATTCTGCGGCGCGATCAGCGGCGCCAGCAGCGCGGCAAGCACCAGCACGGCAAGAATGGCGACAAAGATCCACAGCCGGGGCGGCAGCCAGCGGCGCAGGCGCGAGGAGCCGGTCACGTCCGCCCCTCCAGCCGGATGCGGGGATCGACCGCGCTGTACAGCAGGTCGGCCGCGAGGTTGAGAAGGATCGACACGAAAGCCCCAAGCAATACGATGGCCTGTACGATCGGAAAATCACGCGCGGCGATGGACTGGATGGTCAATTGACCAAGGCCGGGCCAGGCGAAAACTGTCTCTACGATGACCGCGCCGGACAGAAGGTTCGCGATTTCCAGCGCGGCGATCGAGATCACCGGGATCGCGCTATTGCGCAGTGCGTGGCGGCGCACCGCCTGCCCAAGCGACAGCCCCTTGGCGCGGGCGGCGCGGATATAGGGCTTGGAAAGCTCGTCCAGAACGGCAGTGCGGGTCACGCGGGCAAAGGTCGCCATGCTTAGCAGGGAAAGGCAGAACGCCGGCAGGATGACACTCTCTGCCGCGCGCGCGCCGGATGTGGGAAGCCAGCCCAGAGTGACGGCGAATAGCAGGATCAGGATGACCCCGCTCCAGAACGTCGGCAGGCTTTGCCCCGCGAGCACGAAGCCCATCCCCAGCTTGCTGAGCGGATGGTTGCGCCGCATCGCCATGAAGACGCCAAGCGGCGCCCCGATGCCAAGTGCCAGCAGCAATGCGACCCCTGCCAGCCAGATTGTATAGGGCAGGCGAGACTTGATGATCTCGGCGACCGGCACTTGCTGGACAACGGATTGACCCAGGTCAAGGCGCGCCAGATCGGTCATGTAATCCGCGAACTGCACCAGCATGGGCCGATCAAATCCCAGATTGCTGCGCAAGGCGTCGATCGCCTGCTGGCTTGCGCCCTCTGACACCAGCAACAGGACCGGGTCGCCCGAAAGGCGTTGCAGGAAGAAGATCAACGCCATGACCCCGAGGATCGAGACCACGGCCTGTAGCAGACGCCGAACAAGAAATCTGCTCATGCGGCGCCCTTTGCGTTACCGGGGTGCCCGGCGCCTTCGGTCATTCCGACCAGCCCATCCGGTTCAGGAACAGGCTTTCGTTCGGCGTCGGCGTCCATTCCAGATTGTCCGAAGCACCATAGATGATAGCGGCCTGATAAAGCGGCACCTGCGGGACCTCTTCGGCGATCCATTCATGAATCTGGCCATACAGCTCTTGCCGCCGGTCGGGATCCATCTCGGACCTTGCGCTTTCCAGCAAATTGTCCAGATCGTCATCATGGACCCGCGACCAGGAAGAACTGGAATGCAGCAGTGGATACAGCACCCCATCGGCATCCTGGCAGGCGCAGGACCAGCGGCCAAAGCCAAGATCGGGCGCCTGCTCGGGCGGGCTTTGCGATTTTTGCAAGTAGGTCGCCATATCGGTCATTTCGATATTCACCGTCAGCCCCACCTCGCCCAGCATCTGTTGCAGAGCCTGAACAATCCGCTGGTCGAAGACCGGTGATGTGGCAAAGCTGAACGGACGCGTGGCGGGCTCGCCCACTTCGGCAATAAGGGCGCGTGCCGCATCAGGGTCATAGGGCACGCCCTCCAGCCCTTCGATCCAGCCGACATGGGCGGGGGTCAGCATCTGGCCGACGGGATTGTCAAAGCCGCCAAGAAGTCCCTCGACCAGCAATTCGCGATCAATGGCGTGGGCGATAGCCTTGCGCAGGCGCGGATCGTCCAGCCCCGGCTTGTTCCGGTTGACGTTGAGATAGGCGACGCGTTCGGTTAGCGCGGATACCGGGCTGACCCCGTCGGCCGCCTCGAGCTGCGCGGCCAGATCCGGGTCCATCCCCACCACAAGATCGGACGCCCCCGATGTCAGGTTGGCCACACGGGTAGAGGCGTCCGGCACGGCGCGGAACACCGCTGCGGGGAAGGCTCCGGCGTCTCCCCAGTAATCGTCGTTACGGACCAGACTGACCTCGACCCCGCGCTGCCAGCTGTCGAATTTATAGGGACCGGAACCGACCGGGGCCAGATTGAAAGCCTCGCGGCCCATCTCTTCCACGATGGCCTTGGGAACGATGGACAGCTTGACCAGTTGCGCGAACAAGGCTGGATAGCCGGTCGCGGTAGTCAGTTTGACCCGCCCATCCTCCAGCACCTCGGCATTGGTGATGCTTTCGAACTGCGACAGCTGCGGCGATCCGAATTCCGGATCGGTGATGCGCTTTACCGAATAGACCACATCCTCGGCCGTCAGAGGGCTGCCATCGTGAAAGGTGACGTCATCGCGGATGGTGAAAACCGTTTCAGTGTCGGAGACCTGTTCCCATTCCGTGGCGATCTGGGGGATGATCTCGCCTTCGTCGTCCCGTGTCAGAAGGTTGTCGAAGATGTTGCGGTAAACATAATAACTGTCGGGGTTCCATTGCAGATGGGGATCAAGCGATGTGGGTTCATCGACAAGGTCGATCACAAGGCGCTCGGCATCCGCCAGGGCTGCCAACGGGCCGGCAAGGGTTGTCGTTGCGGCGAACAGGGCCGCAAACAACGTCCTGGTAACAAGTCTCATGCCGAATCTCCTTTTGCGGAACGGGTTCTGGTTGGTTTGCCAGATCGAACTGCGGCAGCCGAGGCCGTGCCGCGACGTAAAGGCTGCCCGGATGTCTGCGCAGTTCCCAAAGCGGTAGCACTGCGGCTGAGCGCACGGGTAACCCGCAGGTCGAACGCATGGCGCATTTGCTCCAGGATCTGCAGCGCCGGGGGGCCATCGCCATCCGCAAGCGCGATGGCAAGCTCGGCCAGCGGCAAGGGATCACGCGAAATGCCGAAAACCTGATCCATATGCCGATCTGCACGCAGACAAAGATCCCAGGTGTCAATTAACCAGCCGCGCATGCGTGGTGCCGCGATCACCTGAGCCACCAACAGCATCAATGCGCGTTCCTGATGCAACAGGGCCTGCTGGTTGGGAGCCTGCGCCTGACGCGTCGAGGTCCGGTAAATCGTGGCGCGCAACCTTAACTCGTCGCTCAGGCCAGAAGGTGGCGCGTGCTGAAGCAGGGCAGGCTCAAGACAGGCCCGCGATGCGATAAGATCGCCCAAATGCGCCGCTGAAATCGGCAGGATCGTCGAGCCGCGCCGCCCGTCGGGTGCAATCCAGCCCGCTGCGGACAGCCGTATGACCGCGGCACGAACAGTCGCTAGCCCATAGGCGAACCGCGTGCTCAGCTCTGCTTCGGACACGATCGAGCCCGGCGGCAGCTGACAGTCGATAATCGCGGCTTGCAACGTGGCATGCGCCGCTTCGGACAGGCTGTCGCGCCGCCGAGGCGCCGACGTTACGGCAAAGGGTGATTGCTTATCATACATGTTTTGATACTGGCAGAGGATTTCAACATGTCAACTCTGTAGTATTAACATTTCAATTTTGCCCGGTCAGAATTCACGAATGCCTGAAAGATCAGAAATGCACGGGTCAGAATGCCGCGATACCGGGCACCCGAGTACATTTATTCGACTCGCTGAGCCTTGGACCTCGCCCGTTCGGAATGCGAAACGCGGATGCCTGTGCCGTTCACGCGGGAACGGATCGCCGCGTCAGCCGGGCAATTTCAAAATAGCCGTCGCAGGGGCGAGCGGCGCAAGACCGGATGCACGGCCCCGCCGGACATATGCGTTGTTTCGGAAAACCGGTTTCGTCAATGTCCGCCGCCTCCGCCTCCTGGCGCGGGCTTCTGGACAAAAAGCAACAGTAGCGCCAGCCCGGTGAAGAGTAATGTCAGGACCACGAAGATATCGGCAAGGGACATAACCATCGCCTCGCGCCTTGCGAGATTGGTCAATGTCGAGAGCGCGGCGGCCGAGGCCCCGCCGCCAAGGCTTGAATAGGCATCCCCAAGCATGACCATTGTCTGCTGCGCCGCCTCGTTCGAGCCGTTCACGCTTTCAGCGATGCGCGCATAATGGAAATCTTCGCGATTGCCAAGCACCGTATTGATGATTGCAAGGCCCACCGCACCGCCGAGATTGCGCGTCAGGTTGAACAGGCCCGAAGCATTCTTCACCTTGTCGGGCGGCAGCATCCCCAGCGCGATATTCGACACCGGCACCATGCAGAGCATCAGGGAAATGCCGCGCAATATCTGGGGCAGGAATATCTCCCAATAGTCCCAGTCCGCGGTGATCCGGGTCATCATCCAGCAACTGAAAGAAAAAATGGCGAAACCAACCCCCATCATGAGCCGAGGATCGACTGTTTGCGACAGTCTTCCGGCGACAGGTGCGGTCAGGAACATCGCAAGGCCGGTGACCATCATCGTCTCGCCGATCTGCAACGCGTTGTACTCGCGTATCCCGGAAAGATATACAGGGAAGATATAGACCAGCCCGTAAAGCCCGATCCCGAGACCGAACGAAAACAGCGAACCCATAGCAAAATTTCGGTCAGCGAATGCGTCGAGCCGGACGATGGGTTCTTTTGCCGTGAAGGCGCGCCAGAAAAACAGGAAACCGCCTGTCAGCGTCACCGCCGTCATCATCACGATTGTTTCGTCTGCGAACCAATCGTCGCCCGAACCTTCTTCCAGCACATATTCCAGCGCCCCCAGAAACAGGGCGAGGCCCAGAAATCCCCACCAGTCGAAGCGGTGAAAAAGGCTTAGGTCGGGTTCGTCGAAATCGATCAGAAGAAAGGCTGCGACAGTGACAATGATACCCGGGATCACATTAATGAAAAACAGCCAGTGCCAGCTGAGATACTCGGTCAGATATCCGCCCAATGTCGGGCCAATGGTTGGCGCAAGGGTCGCGACCAGGCCGATCAGCGGCGTGACGATATGCATTTTCGAGCGCGGGAAGATCGTGAAGGCACTGGCGAAGACGATCGGGATCATCGCCCCGCCGATAAAGCCCTGCAATGCGCGCCACAGGATCATCTCGCCGATCGAGCCCGACAGCCCGCACATCAGGCTCATCAGCGTGAAGCCGCCCGAGGATATAAAAAATACCCACCGGGTTGAAAGCATCCGTGAAAGATAGCCTGAAAGCGGGATCATGATGACCTCGGCGATCAGATAGGCGGTCTGGACCCACGGAATTTCATCGCCCGATGCGGAAAGACCCGCCTGAATCTCTGACAGCGAAGCCGAGACGATCTGAATATCCAGAATCGCCATGAACATGCCCAGCACCATCAGCAGGAAAGTCACAAGCCGGCGCAGATCGATACGATCCTCGTCCGGGACGGGGACGGCCGCCGGTGCGGGCGGTGTATCGGTGGTTCCAGCGGTCATGGATCAGCCGCCATGCTGCGCGACCGTCACCCCGGACTTGTCGATTGCACTTATCTCCGGGCTGTCCGGCATGTCGCCTTTTCCCGGACTGTCGGGGTTCGGCACAGGCAGCAGTGGTTCATCCCGGCCGGTACGGGTATCGATTTCGGCGATGACGGACATGCCCGGACGCAGCGGCAGGCGCGCGCGGTCCTGCGCATCGATCACGATCCGTACCGGAACGCGCTGCACGACCTTGGTGAAATTGCCGGTCGCATTGGAAGAAGGCAGCAGGCTGAAGACCTGCCCGGTGCCGGCGGACAGGCTTTGCACCGTACCATGCAGGGTTTCTCCCGGCCAGGCATCGACTTGCAGAGATACCTCTGCCCCGGGGCGTATGCCCGCGATCTGGGTTTCCTTGAAATTCGCCTCGGCATAAATTTCGCCAACGGGGACCAATGTGCCGATACGGCTGCCGGCGGTGACATAGGAACCGGGCTCGATCTCGCGCGCGGTCAGGATGCCGGTGAACGGCGCGCGGATCTCGGTAAAGCTCAGATCGCGCCTGGCCTGCCTTACGCCGGTTTCCGCTGCCTTGATGTCAAGCTCTGCCCCATCATATCTGGCCTTGAGGACGACAAGCTCGGCCTTTGCCTGGGCCAGTGCGGCCTTGGCGCTTTGCACCTGAGCCGCCGCGGATTTTGCCGTGGCCTCGGCGGCATCGGTCGTGGCCTGAGTGCCCGCCCTGGTGGTTTGCAGCTCTTGCGCGCGCCGATATGCTTTCTGCGCGCCATCATTGGTTGCCCGCGCCGCTGTCAGGGCCGCCTGCGCCTGTTCGACAGCCGCATGACCCGAATCGATCTGCGCCCCGAGCTGCACCGCCGCACTTTTCGCAGAGGATAGGCCGTTCTCCGCATTCTCCAGTGCAAGCCGGTAATCATCGGGGTCAATCCGCGCGATCACCTGATCTTTCTGGACCGGGGCGTTCGGCGCGACCATGACCTCGGAAATATAGCCGGTTTCCCGGGCTTGCAGGATGATCAGGCTGGCCTGCAGATAAGCGTCGTCCGTTTCCTCGTGAAAGCGGCCGAAACTGAACCAGTGCCAGCCCTCATATCCGATCACGGCCAATGCCATGACCGCCAATATCGCAAGGATGCGTTTCGCCTTGCCGGATTTGGGCCGAGGGGCCTGCGCAGCATTTTGCGACGCGTCATCCGGAACTTCATCGTCCGTGGTTGAAGCCATTAGATAGTTCTCTCTGCCCGGATTTTGTCTGGATGGCCGTTGGTACTGCCGGATATCCGTGGGAATGGGATGAGTAATGCGGAAATATTAATATTGACCGAACGGTTCGGTCAATGCCAATCTGATGATCTTGTATTTACGCGCAAGGGTGAGGTCCGATCATCGGACATATATGCTGCTTTCTGGCCGGATGCGTTGATCGCATTCCGGATACTGAGGTAGGAGGGAACCAGAAGCGGTGCACTACCTTTCGTCGCAATGCCATAATCCGGGGCCGAAGACTGTCGTGAGTGAAAAAACCAGCAATACGGACGTTTCTTTGCCGGCCGATAATGCCGCGGGAGAAGACGAGGACAATCCGAAGCAGCAGCAAATCCTTGATGGAGCGCGCAAGATGTTCCTGAGCAAGGGTTTCGAAGGTACGTCGATGCAGGATGTCGCCCGCGCGGCAAAGGTCTCGAAGGGCACGCTTTACGTATATTTCGACAACAAGGAATCCATGTTCAATGCTCTGGTCCTGAAGGAATGCGGCAGGATGCACGAGACGGTACGCCGGATCGGTGTCGGGGTCGGCCCTGTCGAGGAAGAGCTGTGCCTGATCGCGCGGCGGATGATCGAGGCGCTGCTGGAGCGCGAGGTTCTGGCTGCGATGCGTATGATGATCGGTGCGGCTGAAACATTCCCCGATCTTGCGCGCAATATCTATGCGGCAGGACCGATGCGGACGATTCTGCTTCTTGGGGAATATTTCGAACTGCGCTGTTCCCAGGGGGATCTGCTGATCGATGATTGCAAAGAGGCCGGCGCGGAATTCGTCGACCTGCTGCTGGCGGGTCTGCAACGCCGGGCTCTGTTGATGGTTCCGCCATTTACGGATGCGGAAATCGACGCCCTGGTCAAGCGGCGTGTCTCGCGCTTTCTGGCCGCCTACGCCCCCCCTGATACCGGGAAAGAGTGATCCGCCGGCTGTATTGTCCTTGATCGTCCGGGTTGGGAAAATGGGCTGGGAAATACGCCCCCCCGCCGCTGCCTGATGGGGGCAGAGGCGAAGGTGATCCCGTTCTTCGCCAGCGATCCGGACAATGCGGAAGACCGTCGGAAGCATACGGACAGGCAATGACATGCCCGTTCATCCCTGCTTTCGACCCGGCAGCGTCATGGCGATAACGCCGGCCACAACACAGGCCAGCCCGATCCATACCGTTGATGAAAGCGTTTCCCCAAGGAAAAGGACGCCAATCGTAACGCCGATCGGCACACGGAGATAGGCTTGTGCCGTCGTTCCGACAGAGCCAAGCGTCTGCACGAGCCGGAAATAGATCACGAAAGCCAGCGCCGTGGAAAAGACCGAAAGCGCAAGGAGTGCCAGCACGGAATTGGCGCTGGGAACCAAGATCCATGGTCGGTCTACAATGAGACTGATCGGGGTGAGGATCGCCGCGCCGCAGATCAGCGAGCCAGCGGCCGGCATCGTCGGATCAAGGCCCCTGAAGTTTTTGCCAAAGATCGCCGCACCGGCATAGCAGATCGTGGCGGCGCCAATGGCCAGTTGCGCCCGCAACTCATGCCCGACGCCGCCAAGCGCTTCGACGCCGACGATCAGGCATATTCCCACCAGACCCGCGATAACGCCGAACAGCTTGCGGTTTGTGACGGCCTCGTGGCGCGTGACCATTGCAGTCAACAGAAACGCAAAGATTGGTGAGGTGGAATTGAGGATCGTCGCAAGGCCCGCACCGGTCGTTTGTTCCGCCCATGCGATCAAGGTGAAAGGCACTACACTGTTGAGACAGGCCTGAAACAAGAAGCGCACCCAAACCTGCCTGTTGGTGGGCAGTCTCAGCCCACGCAGATGGAGGATGGCGACAAGAATGGCCCCGGCAATGAGAGTTCTGGCCGCAATCAGCGTCACCGGAGGAATGGTTTCAACGCCAATCTTGATGAAGGTATAGGATGCTCCCCATAGCGTCGAAAGGCCCAGAAGCAACGCCAATTCCGCTGCCATGTTCGCTTTGCGGTCCATCGGATTACCGTTTTGTTGATGCCAGGTTGCTTTCTTGCCTAACGGGAAACGGGATCCGGATGTTTCGGCACCGATCGAACTATCATCCACTGACGGGCTTGCGTTCGGCTGCCAGGCTCCGGGCATGTCGAATGTCGCATCAGGTAATACGATAGCCGGGGTTGCAAACCTTATCGGGGATGCCGCGCGCGCCATCGCTGTCGCGGAGAGCCTAAATTTTGCGACGGACCTGGATTTTCCAACCGGGTCTCCGGTACTGATTTTCCATGGGAATTTCGGTCGCGAAGGTCAGTCGCGACAGTCTGACTTGCGTAACAGATTTTCACGATTGGAAGGCCGCTTCCATCTCCCGGCGCCCGAAAGCTGCCAGTCGGTTTCTTCTTCCTCCCGCCGGATCGGAAGAAATTCTTACTCGTGAGATGCGACGAATACGGCCGGAAGTCGCAATCCCACACGCATCTCTTAACGGCATCCATGTTTTGGCAGCAAACAAGCAAGCTGGCCCAGGCTCGTCATGCCGCCATTCCTTACCCATCAGCTCATGACATGAATTTCAATGACGAACCAATTTCGACAGGAAACGGCGGCTCCGCTCATCCCGGGGCGCATCGAAGAACTGTGCCGGCGGTGCGGTTTCGACGATTTCACCGGCTTCCATGTAGACGACACGATCGGCGACTTGCCGGGCAAATCCCATTTCATGGGTCACCACGACCATGGTCATGCCCCCGGCTGCGAGTTCGACCATGACATCCAGAACTTCACGGATCATTTCGGGGTCGAGCGCCGAAGTCGGTTCGTCAAACAACATGATCCGCGGTTCCATGCAGAGCGCACGGGCGATTGCAACACGTTGCTGCTGCCCGCCGGAAAGCTGACCCGGAAACTTCGCGGCCTGATCCAGAATCTTCACCCGTTCCAGATAGCGGCGGGCGCGATCTTCTGCATCACCACGCGCAATGCGTCGCGAAAGGATTTGCGGCAGGGCGCAATTCTCAAGCACGGTCAAATGCGGAAACAGGTTGAAGTGCTGAAAGACCATGCCGGCTTCACGCCGAACGGCATCAAGATTCTTCACACTATCGCCAAGTTCGATACCGCTTACGCGTATCTCGCCGCTATCATGCGTCTCCAGCCGGTTAAGACATCGGATCAATGTCGATTTGCCCGAACCCGATGGCCCGCAAACCACGACCCTCTCCCCCGGGTCAACGCGGAACCCGATATCCTTCAGCGCGTGATAGTCGCCATAAAACTTGTTCATTCCCTTGACTTCAATGGCGGCACTCATGATCGGTTCCTCGTATTAATGCCCGCTTCCAGATAACGGGAGTAAAGGGTGATGCCGTAGCAGATCACGAAATAGATCGCCGCGACGAAAAGGTAGGCCTCTTTTGAAGGTGCGGGCCATGCCGGGTCGGATGCAGCGCCGCGCGCGGCGCTAAGCATGTCGAACACGCCGACGATCAGGACCAGCGACGTGTTCTTGACCATGACGATCGCCGTGTTGGTCAATGGCGGGATCACCTCCTGAATGGCCTGAGGCAGAATGATGTGCCAGACCGCCTTCCAGTAAGGGATGCCAAGTGCCTGCGCAGCCTCTGCCTGTCCCTTGGGCATGCCCTGCAAGCCCCGTCAAGAAGGCGCGGATACGCAACCTCGCATCTACGCTATATGCCAAAATTATACGCAAGAATTTTAACGATCTTACGATCAGGTTCAGAAAATTCGTTTGTTTTTTTGGAGGTTAGAATATGCAGTATCTCCTTTCCAGAAAATGGATTACTGTCAAATAGTAACATGACATAGGAAGCATCTTCAGAAATAAGATACTTTTTACTCAGCTCATCTAAAGCCCTTCGAATTTCGTCATTTGACGGGTACAGCGCACTACTCATATCAATCTCCGAGGATATCAACGTTGTCGTATTGAAGTGGGGTATCCGGATCGGTGATATATTGACGTGCTCCACCTGTCCCATATTCCGGATATGCTGAAGTATAAGGCTCCGGAGTGGTCGTGGTATTTCCATGGGAGGTTGGTGTCTGTAGACGCCATGAGCCTGTATTAGGATCATAAAGCTGGATTGTGTCCAACTTACCTCTCACAGTCGGGTTCGACCATTCTGGAGCGATCGCTAATCAATACCCTTTATTGATTTATCAACGTGAAAAATGGGAATCCATGCAAACAAAAATCTAAAGAAGGATACAACATCGACCAATCCGTGATTCAGATGGGATCAAGCGGCCAACCAAAACGGAAGGTAGGGTCTACTTTCGAAAAGTTAATTTCATCAATATCTACATACCGAACGCCATCAACTCTGACATGCCCATCAATACCATACTTGCCCTTCAATGCTTCACTGTGGGGTTTCTCAATGTGCTTTAAAAGAAAAAGTTTCGTATCGTGGCTGTAATTAGGATTATCATTTACGCTCGCAACAATATCCTCAATGACCTTAACAGCCCTATTAAACTGACCAAGACTTAGTCGAACATTGACCAATTCCAGTGCCCAGTAAGGTGGAAGCGAGCCTTTGTATCTCGAAGAGATTTTTTTGAGTGAATATAGAGCTGCTTTAAAGTCTTGTTTCTCAACTGCCTGATAGTATTTCCGCTGCCAGTAAGCATAGATAGGCGCTTTAATTTTCTCCAGTTGAAATTTTAGGTTCGTCATTTCCACTAGTCCAGATCGAAGTCAAAACCATCAGTTACTTGCACTGTATCACCTAACCCACGGGCAATCCACTCCCGCAGATTTCGTGGCTTACTCGGATCAGTGCTGAAAACGCGTTCGGGGACACCGACATCAGTATTCAGTTGACCAACACTTGCAATTTCTCCGGCAGCGTCCTTGGTCACATACACTTGCTGACCGTTGATTGTGACAACTGTACCTTGGTTAGGGCCAGTGACTTGAAGGCGTGTCAGGTCCGACTGTGAAATGTTCAGATCGGGTAATCTATTTGTGTTTCCATTTTACCTACTACCTAGCCTCTCGGGCACCACCGGCCGGACTCCTCCGATACCGACGATACCCCGCGCCGGGGTTCCGCCGATAGCCGGACCGAAGACGATCGTGCCGACCGCAACCGGGCCGCGCAAAACCTGGTCGATCTGTTCCGGTGTGCCTGTCAGCAGGGTCCGGGAGGCGTCGGACTGGTAGAGCTCCGCGAGGTCGTCCAGCCCTTCGCGATAGGTGAGATCGTTTGGATCACTCAGACGGGCGAGGTTGACGAACACCATATGGCGGTCCAGCAGAGAGAGGCCGTCCAGATCGCTTTGCCCCAAGGTCGCCGCCTCATAGTAATCCGCCGCCGCCAGCGTCAGATCACGCCGTGATGACACACATTCCGCGCTGTAAACGCCGACGCAGGACTCCAGCAACTCACCACGCTCGCCCGACAATTCCTGCAACTCTTCGACCCGTGCGCAGGACTGGTCGCGGCCCCCACTGCATTCGGCGAGAAGTTGTTCGAACTCCTCCCGTTCGGCATGGGTCATGTAGTTGTATTCAAGCTGGCTGCTCTGGATGCCCAGATTGGTGCCGTACTGGCCGACATCTCCGCCCGAGGTAAGCGCGGCGAGGATCGGATTGACGTAATGCTTCATCGCCTCGCTGGTGGCGAGCATGTCTCCGTGCGCGAACGCAATGTCGGAAGACGCGACATTTTCGCTGTCGAATGGAGGGGCTCGGATTGCGAAGGCGACGCTGTGTGTCCGGCCCCCTTGCTGCTGCACCACAACTGGATAGCTGACCTGAAACCAATCTCCTTGCGTAGCAAATGCTGCAGACAATCCGAATACTGCTACGAGTAGCATGAAAAATGCTCGGATCAGGCAGCGTATCAGCATCATGGCGCGACTATCTTTTCGATCCCGCGTGCCGTAATGTGCCAGAAAAGATCGCGATCAAAATAAATATAGTGGCGATGTTTTTTAAACGTTGTACCTGCCACAAAGTTGTCACCAACTCTATTGAGATATGACGACCCTTTTATTTCATATAAGCCCCAGCCAGCTACATTTGGATCTTTTAGGTATGGATAGATTTCTTCGCTAAGTAATACCTCATCAAAACACATAGCGGTTGAAATCCAATCAAACACAACCAATATGTCGTGCTTGTCTTGATACGAAAACCTAAGACGCATATCTCCAACAAATTCTGGTCGATCAGGTTTCGCCATACCTAATTGAATAGGCTCGATACTTTCATATGACTCCGCATCTTGCCTCAGAACTGAAAGTTTAGAGATCATCTGTCATACCTTATTGCAGCACCATCCACATAAATAGTTGGGGGGCCGGTTACACTCTGATTGAGGCCACCACTACTTTGGGGATTGAATATGATATTTTCACCGTTTTGACCAATACCTCTCAGACGACCATTGCCAATGTCTATTGGCTCACCAATGATGGTTTTTTCAAAGTCTGCTCTCGCCTGATCGATACCGCCATCAGCTTGATATTGCGGTTTGCGACCGCCAGCTGCGGGGCCATCTGGATGCAGGCGAACTCCAGTGATGCCACCAACGTCACCGGGGTCAATTCCGCCCGTTGCGGGGACCGGGGGGCCACCCCGGGGGCGGCAGGCCCCCCGCGCGCCGCCGGCGCGCGTGAAGCCGGCGGCGCATTACTGGGTTCCGCCCCGATGGCGGGCCAGGGCA
>NZ_JAUUTZ010000050.1 GCF_030678915.1 Paracoccus wurundjeri
TTTGTGTCGTTCCTTCTGTTGCTCAAAATGCCCTGCGACTTTTTCTCTTGGAGGGGGGGCCGGGGTGCTTTTAGGGGAGGGGGGGTGGGGGTGGGGGGAGGCGGGGCCTTTCCCCCGGACCCCGGGATATCTGGATGCGGAAGAAGCGTAGAACGGTGCAGAGGTGATTAGCTGCAGGCTTCGCAGAAGCCACGGATACGGTTCATCGCGTCTTTCAACTGATCGTCGCTGGTCGCGTAAGAGATCCGGAAATGTGGGCTGAGACCGAAAGCCGCGCCAAAGACGACTGCCACACCGGTTTCTTCCAGAAGCGCGGTGCAAAAATCCTCGTCACTGCCGATGGAGGCCCCGGCGGGCGATGCCTTGCCCAGCAGATCCCTGATCGAAGGATAGACGTAAAACGCACCCTGTGGAGTGGGGCACTCGATGCCGGGGCAGGCGTTCAACCCAGCAACCACCAGATCGCGGCGGCGTTGAAACGCCTTCCGGCTTGTGGCGATGTAGTCCTGCGGGCCGTTCAATGCGGCCTCGGCGGCATATTGGCTGATCGAGCAGGGATTCGAGGTCGACTGCGATTGCAGTTTGGCCATCGCCTTGATCAGCGGCTCTGGCCCGGCACCATAGCCGATACGCCAGCCGGTCATCGCATAGGCCTTGCTGACCCCGTTCATGGTGAGAACGCGATCTTTCAGGCGCGGCTCGACCTGCGCGGGCGTGGTGAACCTGAAGTCGTCGAAGATGAGATGTTCATAGATATCGTCGCTGAGCACCCAGATGTCGGGATGGCGCAGCAGCAGATCGGTCAGTGCCTGCATATGGTCGTGGCCATATCCTGCGCCGGAGGGATTCGAGGGCGAATTCAGGATCAGCCATTTCGTGCGTGGCGTGATCGCTGCCTCCAAAGCCTGCGGGGTAAGGCGGAAACCGTCATCGATCCCGCAGGGAACAACGACCGGAGTGCCGCCCGCCAGCAGCACCATATCCGGATAGCTGACCCAATAGGGCGCGGGAATGATGACCTCGTCCCCCGGGTTCAGTGTCGCCAGCAGCGCGTTGAACAGGATCTGTTTGCCGCCCGTTCCGACGGTGATCTGCGACGGCGCGTAATCCAGCCCGTTTTCACGGGCGAATTTGCCACAGATCGCCTGTTTGAGAGAAAGCGTTCCGTCGACCGCAGTGTAACGGGTGTGACCGGCATCGATGGCATCCTTGGCTGCCTGACGGATATGCTCGGGCGTGTCGAAATCCGGTTCCCCGGCGGACAGGCCAATGATGTCGCGGCCCCTGGCGCGCAGATCCCCTGCGCGTGTCGTCATCGCGATCGTCGGCGACGGTTTGACCCGCGCCAATCTGTCGGAAAGAAACCCCATTCTTCTGGCTCCGCTGATTGTATCTGCCATAATCATGAAATAGGCCTGTCAGCGACCGGCCACAATGCCGGAAACAAGGAAGTACAGGCATGGCAGAGGCTGAAAGCCCCGAAATTCGTTTCCGCCGACTGAGAATGCGCAGCTGGCGACGGGGAATGAAGGAGATGGACCTGATTCTGGGACCGTTTTCGGATGGCCCGCTGAAGGAGCTTGGCGATGCCGAGCTTGAAAGTTATGAAAGCCTGCTTCGGGAAAACGATCAGGATTTGTATCGCTGGATCACGGCAAGGCTGAACGGTCGGCAGGATGAGACCGGCCCTGCTGCGCTGTCCGCGCTTCTTGACCATATTGCCGCCTTTGCCGCCGGACGTCTTTCCGTGCGGGATGGCGGTCAGATCCGATAGATCGCTGACGATATATGGATGCGCAGCCTGTCCGTACCTCCGCTGCTTTTCTCATTGGCGGTCGGGTGACGGAAATGTTGCGCATGACCGGCGAACATGCCCAACAGACCATTTTCAGTTCGAATAATCATTTGCATGGCACGGATTTAACCGATGATTCGTGTTTATGAGGCATGTTTGTCCGGAGTGTTTATTTGACAGGAATTGCCCGGCCATGTTTTCCCGTGCGTCACAAGTCAGGATACCGATTGGTGAAGCTGAATGCCCGGCTGCCGTTTCCGATCACGCCTCGGCCTATTTGCAGACCATTCCATTGCTTGAACGCCTTCACCGTCGTCTGATGGATGTCATCAAGGATGAATTCGAACGGCTTGGCAGGCAGGACCTAACTCCGGTTCAGGCGATGATCCTGTATAATCTTGGATCGGATGAAGTTAGCGCTGGCGAGTTGCGATCCCGCGGGATGTATCAGGGATCGAATGTCAGCTATAATCTGAAAAAACTGGTCGGCATGGGCTATGTTCATCATGAACGTTGCGAACTGGACCGCCGTTCTGTCCGGATACGGCTGACCGATGAAGGATTGGAGATCCGAAACCTTTTGCGCGAACTTTTCGTCAGGCATGCCGAGGATCTGAGCAGACAGGGAATCCTTGACGAATTTCCCTTGCCTGTCATCAATCGGCAGTTCCGCAGGATCGAGTCCTTCTGGGCCGATCGGATACGGTATATCTACTGATATCCCGAATATCCGACCCGCAGCGTCAGGATGCGCCGGAGATCGGCAGCTTTCATACCGCAGCCGCGGCGAAACGCCTACCAGGTTCCGGTATTTTCCATGCTTGCCCAGGGTTCGGCCGGTGCCAAAGGCTCACCTTCCTGAAGCAATTCTATCGATACATTGTCAGGGCTGCGAACAAAGGCCATATGACCGTCGCGCGGGGGGCGGTTGATCGTGATGCCGGCATCCTGCAATTTCTGGCACATCTCGTAGATATCGCCGACCCGATAGGCGAGATGGCCGAAATGGCGGCTGTCCGACGGCAGGCCGGTGTCGCCGTCCCAGTTATAGGTCAACTCGACCGGACATTCCGGCTGATCCGGCGGTGCCATGAAGACAAGGGTGAAACGCCCCTTGTCGTTATCGATACGGCGCGTTTCCTCCAGCCCAAGCAGGCGAAAGAAATCCATTGTCTTGTCCAGATCCTTTACGCGAACCATGGTGTGAAGATAGCGGATATTCATTGTGGCTCTCCTTGCGGCAATGCGGCTTGGCGGCAGATTGGCATGTCCGGAAGCCACTGGCAAATGCTTCGGCCGCGTGCATTCCAGTTGCACGACTCGTCGCGGAATGGCACAAGATGATGTGTCAGGACAAGGGATGAACCACCATGAATACGCCAGTCACCCCGGAACAGCAGGCCGAGATCGACAATTTGCGCGAATCCTCGCGCCAGACGCTGCGGGTGATTTCGGAAGGGATGGAGCAGCATCTTTATACCGCGCACCCGGTACTGGATCATGGATTTGTCCGGGTGGTGGATTATATGGGCGACGATGCCGCGATCTGTCAGGCGGCGCGGGTCTCTTATGGACGCGGCACGAAATCGGTGCAGAATGACGAAGGGCTGATCCGTTACCTGATGCGCCACTGGCACTCGACCCCGTTCGAGATGTGCGAGGTCAAACTGCATGTCAAACTGCCGGTTTTCGTCGCCCGCCAGTGGATTCGTCACCGCACCGCCAATGTAAACGAATATTCGGCGCGCTATTCGATACTCGATCGCGAATTTTATATCCCTGCGCCCGAAAACCTTGCCGCCCAGTCGAGTGTCAACAAGCAGGGACGGAGCGAGGTTCTTCAGGGAGACGAGGCGGCGCGTGTTCTTGATCTTTTGCGTCAGGATGCGATGCGCAGCTATGATCATTATGAAGACATGCTGTCGCAGGACGGGCAGCAGGGGCTTGCGCGCGAATTGGCGCGGATGAATCTGCCGGCCAATATCTATACCCAATGGTATTGGAAGGTGGATCTGCATAATCTCTTTCATTTCCTGCGCTTGCGGGCGGATGCTCATGCGCAGTATGAAATCCGCGCTTATGCTGACGCGCTCTGTGATATTGTTGCCGATTGGGTTCCTGCTGCTTTCGCCGCGTTCCGTGACTACAGGATGGAGGCGGTCAGCCTGTCCGCAGGGGCTGTTGCGGTGTTGAAGCGGCGTCTGGCGGGTGAAACCGTGAGCCAGGAAGAATCCGGAATGAGTGCCCGCGAATGGCGCGAGTTTCAGGAAATCTGGGGATGACAGGCTCCTGAAGCCTTCGGGACAAGATGCTGCGACATGCTTCAGGTGACGGCGCGGATCAGTTTCTTGTCGAAGACCTTCAGTACCTGCCCAAGATCATGGCCGCGTTTGAGGATGCGGCCATCCATTGCGATCACCGCATAAATGCCCTGTGCATTCCGAAGTCTGGGACGTTTTTCGATCCGGTAAAGCGGGTGTTCCGTCGCGCGCCGGAATATGCTGAACACTGCGGCATCACGCAGAAATGACATTGCGTAATCACGCCATTCTCCGGCGGCGACAAAGCGGCCATATACGGTAAGGATTGCGCCAAGTTCGGTTCGGTCAAAGACCACCCGGTCGGGATCGGCGGAGAACGGCGGGGCGGCATTCATCATGTCGGGATGGTGACATTCCACCGGCGGCAAATCAACGAAAAATGACGGGCATTCGCGGCGAGTTGCCGGATCGTATCATGCGCCGGAAATCCGGAAACGACACCGGCGATAGCCGGGATGTCACGCGGTTAGCTTTTTCGGCCTGCTTCAAGCGCGTCTTCGAAGGTCCGCAACCCGGTCCTTGGCGATTGAACAAGAACCGACATATTCCCCGGCTTATGTTCGTTCCTATACATTTTCAGATGCGCCTGCGGAATCTCGGCCCATGGGAAGACTTCCGACATGCAGGGATCGATCCGGCGCTCCAGCATCAACTGATTCGCGGCGCTGGCCTGTTTCAGATGGGCGAAATGGCTTCCCTGAACACGCTTCTGATGCATCCACAGATAGCGCACGTCGAAGGTGCAGTTGAACCCGGTGGTGCCCGCGCAGATCACGACCATTCCGCCTTTCTTGCAGACGAAGGTCGAGACGGGGAAGGTCGCTTCGCCCGGATGCTCGAAGACGATATCGACATTGTTGCCTTTGCCGGTAATGTCCCAGATTGCCTTGCCGAACTTGCGGACTTCCTTGAACCAGTCGGCATATTCGGGTGTGTTCACCGTTGGCAATTGCCCCCAGCAGTTGAAATCCTTGCGGTTGATCACGCCCTTGGCTCCTAGGCCCATGACGAACTCGCGCTTATCCTCTTCGCTGATCACGCCGATGGCGTTGCCGCCTGCCGCGTTGATCAACTGGATCGCGAAAGAACCAAGTCCGCCTGAAGCGCCCCAGACCAGCACGTTCATGCCTGGTTTCAGCTCATGCGGCTCATGGCCGAACAACATCCGGTAGGCGGTTGCCAGCGTCAGCGTGTAGCAGGCGGATTCCTCCCATGTCAGATGACGCGGGCGCGGCATGAGTTGCTGTGCTTGCACACGGGTGAATTGCGCGAAAGAACCATCCGGCGTCTCGTAGCCCCAGATCCGCTGGCTGGGCGAATACATCGGGTCGCCGCCATTGCAATGCTCGTCGTCGCCATCGTCCTGATTGCAGTGGATAACCACCTGATCGCCGACTTTCCAGCGTTTGACCTTGTCGCCCACGGCCCAGACGATGCCCGAGGCATCCGATCCGGCGATATGATATTCCGCGCCATGCCCGTCGAACGGGCTGATCGGCTGGCCAAGGCCCGCCCAGATGCCGTTGTAGTTGACGCCCGCAGCCATCACCAGAACCAGCACCTCATGACTGTCGATTGCCGGGGTATCCACGACCTCGAGCTGCATGGCCTTGTCCGGTTCTCCGTGGCGCTCACGGCGAATCGCCCATGCATGCATTTGTCGGGGAACATGGCCAAGGGGCGGCATCTCGCCGATATCGTACAGATCTTTCTCGGGCGCCTCATAGGGCGCGATTGAGGTCGGGGCATCAAGAGCCATCTGTATCTCCTTCGTCGTGCTGCGGCGCAGAATCACCGGGTTTGATCTTGTTAAAATTGATCTGGTAACAATGCAATGCTGGAAGTGCTTTTTTTGAAATATTATGTCTCTCTTATTGTTGGGCAGTCGAGATTTACCAATGATCGTGAAACTGTTTCCGTCAGTATGGATCCTTCCTTAAATTGAGCCTCCCGGGGCTGCCCGGTATCTTAGTAGGAGTAACGATGAAAAAGGTAATTTTGATTTCGCTTTTGTTCGCACCACATTTAGCGCTGGCGGAAGAAACAGCAGCGCATTGGTCCTATATGGGTGAGACGGGGCCGGAGCATTGGGCGGAAATCGCGCCCGAAGACAAGGCGTGCAAAGCCGGGACACGGCAATCGCCCATCGACCTGTCCAAGACCGATGCTGTTGGCGAGTTGTCCTTCACTTCGGATTATCGCGCCGTCCCGATGAAAATCTGGAATAACGGGCATACGATTCAGCTGGATGCCAAGAATGCCGGGGAAATGGCAGAAGACGGTAAGATTTACAATTTGTTACAAGTGCATTTCCACGATCCCAGCGAACATGCCCTGAACGGCAAGAATTATCCGCTCGAAGCGCATTTCGTGCATCGGGACAAGGATGGCGAGCTTGCGGTACTTGGCGTATTCATCGAGGAAGGAGCGGAAAATCCCGAACTCGCCAAGATTATCAGTCATATACCGGCAAAACCCGGAGAGCCGATGGTGGTCGAGGGATTGGATTTCGATCCTTCGGCGCTGTTGCCGGATAATCTGGCGGCCTATCGTTATTCAGGATCGCTGACCACACCGCCGTGCACCGAAGGTGTCGCGTGGCGCATCCTGAGCCATCCGATCACCGCCTCGGCCGATCAGATCAAGGCGCTTGCCGATGTGATGGGTTCCAATAACAGGCCGCTGCAGGCCGTCAATGGCCGCTTGGTCGTGCACCCGGCTCAATGAGGTAATATGCGGGCGGTGTTATCGCGCCGCCCCGTTTGCAGCGCCATAGTCGTGGCTTTTCTGCATAGCAGCGAATTGACGGCGCATCAATGTTTCTGTATCTGCACTCATCAGGCAACATTGTTTCGAGGCGATATCATGGCCCAAAAAGACAAGCCCTGGTTGTTCCGGACCTATGCGGGGCATTCAACCGCGGCGGCGTCGAATGCCTTGTACCGGGGGAATCTGGCCAAGGGGCAGACCGGGCTTTCCGTAGCGTTCGATCTGCCAACACAGACGGGCTATGACAGCGATCACATCCTGTCACGCGGAGAAGTGGGGAAGGTCGGTGTGCCGATTTCCCATCTGGGCGATATGCGGGCGTTGTTCGATCAGATCCCATTGGAACAGATGAATACCTCTATGACGATCAACGCGACAGCGCCCTGGCTGCTGTCGCTTTATATCGCGGTGGCGGAAGAGCAGGAGGCGGATATCTCGCAGCTCATGGGGACGGTGCAGAACGATATCATCAAGGAATATCTCTCACGCGGAACCTATATCCTGCCGCCGAAGCCTTCGTTGCGATTGATTACCGATGTGGCGGCATATACGGCAAAACATCTACCGAAATGGAATCCGATGAATGTCTGCTCATACCATCTGCAAGAGGCAGGGGCGACGCCGCAGCAGGAACTGGCTTATGCGCTTGCGACCGGTATCGCGGTGCTGGACGATCTGAAGGGCAAGGTTTCGGAAGAAGATTTCCCGGCCATGGCAGGGCGGATCAGCTTTTTCGTGAATGCCGGCATCCGATTCGTGACCGAGATGTGCAAGATGCGTGCCTTCACTGAATTGTGGGACGAGATCACGGCAGAACGCTATGGCATCGAGGATCCGAAATACCGGCGTTTCCGCTATGGCGTGCAGGTCAACAGCCTTGGCTTGACGGAACAGCAGCCTGAAAACAACGTTTACCGGATCCTGCTTGAAATGCTGGCGGTGACATTGTCGAAAAACGCGCGGGCAAGGGCGGTGCAGCTTCCCGCCTGGAACGAAGCTCTTGGCCTGCCGCGCCCCTGGGATCAGCAATGGTCGCTGCGAATGCAGCAAATCCTGGCCTATGAGACGGATCTTCTGGAATATGGCGATCTCTTCGTGGGCAACCCGGTGATCGAAGCCAAGGTCGAGGAACTGAAGGCGGGCGCGCGGGACGAGTTGAAACTGCTGGATGACATGGGCGGGGCGATCGCCTCTATCGAATATATGAAATCCCGTCTGGTCGAGGCAAATGCCGAACGCTTCAACAAGATCGAGACCAATGAGACGGTCGTGGTCGGCGTCAATCGATGGGAGCAGGGCGAACCGTCGCCGCTGACCGCCGGCGATGGCGGGATCATGGTCGTCGATCCAAAAGTGGAACAAGAACAGATCGATCGCCTGATCGAATGGCGAGACGCACGGGACGATGCCGCGGTGCGTACGGCGCTGGAAGCCCTGCGGGAAGCGGCACAGGAGGGCAGGAACATCATGCAGCCATCGATTGCGGCGGCCAAGGCGGGAATCACGACCGGCGAATGGGCTGGCGTGATGCGGCAGGTTCATGGCGAATATCGCGGCCCGACCGGGGTTTCATCCTCGCCCTCGAACCGGACCGAAGGGCTGGAAGAAATCCGCGAGGCTGTCGACGCGGTGAGTGCGCGGCTTGGGCGCCGCCTGAAATTCATCGTCGGTAAGCCGGGGCTGGACGGGCATTCCAACGGTGCCGAACAGATTGCCTTCCGCGCCCGCGATTGCGGAATGGATATCACCTATGAAGGCATCCGCCTGACGCCCGAGCAGATCGTCACCCGCGCACAAGAGGATGACGCGCATGTCGTCGGTCTTTCGATCCTGTCTGGCAGTCATCTGCCGCTGATCGAGGATCTGATGAACAGAATGCGCGCAGCAGGACTGGATCATATTCCGGTAATTGCCGGTGGGATCATTCCAGATGAGGATGCCAAGCGTCTGCTGGAGCTGGGCGTCGCGCGGGTCTATACGCCCAAGGACTTCCAGCTGAACCGGATCATGATGGATATCGTGGCACTGGTCGAGCCCGAGGAAGAGGCGGCCTGAACCGAAGCAGGCCGCCTTGTTACCGTTGGTTCAGTTCTGTGCAAGCGTGGCGCATTGCGGCACGCCGTCGTCAAAGAAATCCTCGGGAATATAACGCGCCTCGGTGATGATGACATTTTGTTCGTCATCCCATGGGAACTGGCGCTCCCATAGCAGATCGCCGTCAGGGCTGACCTCCATGATCCTTCCGCCTTCGGCTTCGGTCAGCAGAATATTTCCATCGGGCAGAATCTGATGCTTGCCCCGGCGCCAGGTATAGAATGGCAACTCATCCGAGCCGGTGAACAAGGTCTGGACCTGATTCTCGCCCGGCCGAATCGACAGGATGCGACTGGCGTCGCTGCCCGTGGCGTTATCAAAGACCGTGATCGTTCCATCGGGCTGGAAATCGGGATCATGCTGCTTGAACCAGGGGCCATAATGCCACCATTTCATCCGGCCGGTTTTCGGATCCACGACGGTGATCATGTTCAGTTCGCGCATGCTTAGCAGGACATCGCCCGCTTCGAACATCGGGAAGGCATCCGCCATATCGGCGCGCAAGGGCTCGGCGTCGTTCGGATGGAACGGGTCGCCCAGATAGGTAATCTTTTCATCGGCATTTTCCGGAGTGCGGGTCCGGATCTTCAGCATCGCCATCTGATCTTCATTATCGCCTTCAAGCATCTCTTTGCGGATGCTGACACTATCAAGGGTTTCGCCGGTTTCCTCGTCGAGCCGGTAGATGTCATCATCCATCAGCGTCACCAGACGACCTTCGCCATCGCGATTGATCGAGTGATGAAACCGGTCGTTATGGGTCCATAGTGGCTGACCGCAGGCGTCGATCCGGGTGATTGCCTGTCCGCCATCAAAGGTCAGCGCAAGCGAGCCGTCCTCGAAGACTTCCATCCCGTGCAGCATGACATTTTGCGGCTCACGTTCGGTATCGAGAAGATCGTAATGCACCGGCCAGCGATGAACTTCCTTTCCCTCGGGATCGTAAAGGCGAACCGTGTGGAAGGATTCGTCCTGCGTTTCGCTTAAACCTGCAACGAGGATATAACCTTCCGCGGCGCTACCGGTCAGTTCTCCGGAAAATCCGCGATCCGGATCGGAAGAGCGTTCAATCGGTTTGACCAGATGCCGCGTCGGCTCCAGCCCGATATCGTTTTTCCAGTTATTCGCAATATCCATCATCGTGCTATGCGCGAGTCCGATCTGCGGCGCGGGAAACCAGTTCCACCAGGTCGCGATGGTTCCGTAAATCACGGCGATGACCGCAATCGACGCAAAGGGGATCACCGCCGCCAAGGAGCGGAATATATTTTTTATTTTCAAAACTCTCAGGCTCTTTCTTGATTTTCTTGGAAAATATGTATCACAGCGCGCGATCCAGAAGCACGGCATGCAGATCTTTTGCACGCTTCAGCAGATCGGCAGGGGCACCGGGAAGATCCGGGGACGGGCGCGGCGCGCGGAACATGCCGGCCGCCGAGGACAGCGAGGCTTGATCAGGGAGCGACAATGCTTCGGCCAATTTTGGCAATTGCTCGTCAGGGCGACTGCTAAGCGTGGCATGATCGACGAAGATCGCATCCTTCGGGGCGCTTTCCAGAACATGGGCATAGGCGGCATTCCAGTAGCGCAACCAATATGCGCTTGTCTCTGCGCCGTCAGTGTTATCCGGGGCGCCGGGAAAGGCGATCGGACGCAACGCCGCCCCGAACTCGAAATGGCCTATCCCTTCCATATATTGCCGCGCGAACCGATCACGGGAATGCAGATCGGTAAAGCGGGCATGCTGCCGCATGAGCGAAGCGATCTGACTTTCCGGGTCGCGGATCGGAATCACGATCTGCGCCCGGGGGAATGCCGCGCTCAGCAGGGGCAGGCGGGCGATATTGGCATTGTTCTTGGAAACATAGCGCGATGCACCCGGAGAGCCGGCAATGATCTTCCGCATATGCTGCAACAGAAATGTTTCGAATTCCGGATTCCGGTCTGTCTCGTCCCAAAGAGCGATCTGACCGTTCCTGTAACGTTCGCGCCAGAAGGTCATCCAGATCATTTCCTCGAACGCTTCGGGACTGTCGAAATCCACGGAAATCCCATCGCCATGGGCGCGTTCCGACTTTTCACCTGCCTTGCGAAACAGGCTGGAAAAGCGGCCCCAAAGCAACGGCGACAGGGTAAAGGGCATATTGCGATAGGTGGCCGCCGCGAATTGTGGCCGCCCGGCAAGAAGCTCCAGCAGGATGGTCGTTCCGGCGCGAGGCAAGGAGGTGATCAGAACCGGGCGCTCAGCACGGGTGGCCGCGATCCTGCGCCGCCACAGCCGGTCCTCGAGCCTGGAAAGACCCTTCTGAAGCCCCGGGGAGGAAAAAGCCTGATTATGCAATGCCCGATCAAGCGCGGAATAAGGAACCTCTTCCCGGGAATCGCCCTGGGAATTTTCAGCCTGAACGGGTTTTTCACGAAACCGGCCCAGTAGAAACCACAGGGCAATGCTGCCGATGGTGGACCACATGATGAATGTCCAGCTAAGTGCGATATCCATCGTATCGCTTATGCTGAACAGGCCCAGAAGATCCCCGCCCACGATAAAGACCGCCGCGGCGATAAAGGCGACAGCAGCAATTGCAAGCAGAACGACGACGGTTTTCACAAGGGAAAGCGCGGCACGCCGGGCCTGGCGTTCCTTGACGTCATCGTTCAGATCGGGATCGGATATGACCGAGATGGCCTCATGCGCGATATGAATGGCCGCGCTGGCCCGCTGTTCGACTTTCATGAATCGCAGCACCGAGATGAGTGCGATCAGGCTGGCGGTAAGCGCGGCAACGGTGATCATTGCGACTCTTGGCCTTCTTCACTGGTGGGTTTCTTGCGCAGGAGTCGTTTGAGCGGGTACCAGACAAAGCCGACAAGGGCGAGGATGACGACGGCGATGACCGCGATCATGGTTCCGATTGCGGTCAGCCCGGCGCCCGGACCAACATAGGCCAATGCGGGCGCGGCATTCAGGGTCGCAAAAAGCAGAACAAGCGCGAATCCGCGCTTGCTGTTACGAGATGGGGGAAATGACATTGGTTTACCTTTCCGGATGATCGTCAGGGTAATGAATAAACTGGGGGTTATCTGGAGTGGTTCCGGTCGTCATCTGACGGAAGCGTGCGCTGGCATAATTCTGCCGAATGATTTCGGCAAATTTTTGCTACAAAACTCCGGGAAATATTCATGTCAGAATGCATATCGGCCAATCCGGCGAACTGCCGATCGTTAGTGGATCGCGCCTATCGATTACATGGTTATTCGCGATCTCCGGAAAAGATGAATTTTCCGGACTGCGGCGCAATGAGGGTGGGACCTTCTCAAGTCCCACTCATATCTTGCGTATGCAATTGTTTTCAGAGAGGAATGGTGGGTGATAACGGATTTGAACCGCTGACATCTTCGATGTGAACGAAGCGGCCTCTACGCAACCTGTTGTTTTCTTGTGAAGGGAGCGCTTTTTATTCGGGATTTTTTGCCAGCTTCACGTTCTGTTCCGATTCACACAGGTTCACTGAACCGGAGAACGCTTCGTAAAATTCCGGGCGAGGCGTCGCGTTGTGTTTTTGGTCAGGTTCCTTCACTACCCCCCGCATGAAAGCGACTCACGACGATAAGACCTTCACCCTGACCGGCCATACTGGTCCGGGACATTCTCAATCGAGGAACTGCCTAAGCAACTGGCCTTTTACCGCGATCAGCGGGACAAGTTCCCAAAGGAAGGGCGCTTATGATGCCACGATCGAGGCGCTGGAGAAGCTGGCGAAAGAGATCGGCGCATAAAAAAGCTCGCATCAGAGAGCCGGCGCGGGTCAAGTTTGGACACACAGGCCGGCAAAGCCCGCGCACCGGTGACGTAACTTGGACGCCCAGTCGCAGGCTATCCGTAAGATTACCTGCGCAGATTCGCCCATCTGCCAGCCGCGCTTTCGTGTCGCCCTGAATTACGATCGCGTGGCGTCTTCCACCCATTCTTCTGCGTCGTGGTCATCCCCGGCTGCAACCTCGATGCGAACCGGCTGATTCTGTATCTATGTCGCACGATGCCTGGCATCGCCAACGGTCGCTTCACGGGTGCTGTAAATGAGGTCGCCCGTAAGCTTTGTTGCAACAACACCAAGGTGGGGTTGCCAACCTATATAAAAAATATAGTCTAGCATAGATCGAGGAACGATCCTTGGTTCTTCTTTTGAACCCGAAAATTACTAAAGTGAATGGATCCGTTTTCATGGATAACTCTAAACCTGTTGCTTACCTGCGCATTGGATCTGACAAGGCTGGCACTACCACAATTGGCAATCTCGTTATGCGCCATCCCGAGTTCTTTACAGATGCTGATATTTTTCCCTTCCGAAGGAATTTTATCCATGTAGTTGATCGAATTTTAAAAGATGCAGAGATCCGCGCCCCTTACTTTGCGTATCATGGCCGCGTTCCGCGTCTCGTGGATGAATCAGAGGGATTTATTAATGATTACTGCGCGGGCCGCTTTAATGACAGCTCGCTGTTTCTATACACCGAAGTCATATGGGGGCGTTGTGCTAAGAATCCTCAACGCGCCACGCTTTCCGGCGAAATATTGCGAGCAATTCAGAACTGGCTATCCAATCATCGCTTGAAAATCATCTTACATTTACGCCGCGCAGATCTTTACTTTGAGTCCCTTTACGGACAATCAGTCAAGGGTGGAAGAGGGGTGCCCTTGGAGGAGTTCGCCAACGGGATTCGAGCACGCACATTCAATGAAAGTCATCTCGAATTTTTTCGTCATGCTGAAGAAATTATCGGTCGTGATAATATAATTATTCGCCCATTTGAGCGCGCAAGTCTCGTGGAAGGAGATCTGATTCAGGATTTGGCATCTATTTTGGGTATCGAAAGTGTTGATTCAATTAACCTTCCAACTGGAAATGAAAGATTGCATAGAGCTGTTACGGAGGTAATTGTTGAAAATTTTGACGTTGGAAAAAAGAATTTTACCAATAAGTTATTGTTTGATATTTCGGATGAAATATATCGCCGTGGAGTGAGAGATCAGCGATATTTTTTGGAAAATCAGTTGCGACAAGAAATTATCGCACATCATGAAAAGTTCTACTCATATTTGAGTAAGCACTATATGGGCAATGAAGCGGTTTTTAGAGAAGAAATTCCCTGCGTTCAAGATGCCAGGTATAAGGTGGAGCCCGAAATTCGCGCGTTTATCTTAGATCGCCTCGAAAAGGGAATATGAGGCAGCCAAAATTAGGGTCAGGATCTGTAATTGCATAGCTCAGGCGGTGTTGATCCCTTGAGGGTTTCATGGATCTGTCCGCACTGACCGAGCCGAGGCTGGTCGTGCTGTATCGGGTCTCA
>NZ_JAUUTZ010000051.1 GCF_030678915.1 Paracoccus wurundjeri
TTAGGGGCCCGCCCCCCCACTCCCCCCCCCCCCACCCCGCCCCCACTTGTCCCCCACCAACCACGCCCGGGGGGGGCGGGTTTTACCCCCCCCCGGCCCCCCCCGCCTTTGGCGCCCGGGGGGCGGGCGACGGATTGGCCCCAATTTAGGATCAGCGAGAGAGCTCGCGCGCGCGGTGTCGTAAAGCCTTGGAGGCTGCGAGGATTCTGCTTTCTTCAGCTTTTAGGCGCTTCTCCGTGTTGGTGGAATCGCCCTCTGCAAGATGTGCCATTCTGTCGATTTGTTCCGGACCGATGGATCCGGCGGACACGCGAGTCTTAACGAAGTGTCGGGCGTCCAGTGCCTCGTGGACTTGCTCGTCGGTCAGCCCGATCGGCGCGCCGAGGGTCATCTTGGCTGCTGCGTCCACATCCGCCGCGGTCGTTGCTGATGGTGAGATACCATTTTCGAGTGCGGTTTTAACGAGCGCTCCGACGATGTGGTGCGAGCGGCGGAAGTCTAGGCCTTTCAATTTCACGATGGCGTCCGCTAGGCTGCTCGCGGTGCTCCAATGCGCGCCGGCACGCTCGTACATGACGTCGCTGTTGATGCGCAGCGTTGCCACCGTGTCCTGCATGAGTGTCAGAGCCCAGTTGGTGACGTCGAAGAACTGCACGTTGCCGGACGAGAAAAAACGATCTGAATCGATGGTCGTGGGCGTACGCAGCATGCCGAGCTGGGAAGGCATCCAGCCGATGGATTCGCCAGCAAGCGCCCTGATCCGCTCCAGAACATAGGGGTTCTTCTTCTGCGGCATGATGCTGGAGGTTCCGCAGAGACCTTCGTCGAGTTCGATCAGCCCGAACTCCCACGAGGCCCAGACGTAGAGTTCCGAGGCAGAACGACCCAGGCCCGACATCAAAATGGACAAGGCACTCGCCACTTCCGCCAAGTAGTCCATGGCGAACCCGCCGCAATCCTTGGAGTTGCGGATTTGGGCTGAATGACCGAGCAGTTCGCTGGTCCTGTCGCGGTCGATCGGCCAGCTCGTTCCCGCTAATGCCACGCCGCCCAGCGAACTCATATTGGTGCGAGCATAGGTTTCGAGGAGGCGCTGCACGTCACGCGCGAAAACGTCATACTGGTACAAGGCATAGTGCGCCAGAACCCAAGGCTGTGCGTGCTGGAGATGTGTGTATCCCGGCATAATCACGTCGGTCCATTCTGATGCGCGACGGCGCCAGATTTCTTGAAGCTCGAACACGCGCCGGGTGATCCGCAGCAGCCGGTTGCGCGCGTCGACACGGGAAATAGCAGCATTCTGATCGATGCGGCTTCGTGCCAGCTGGAGGACCCCAGCTGTATCCTGTCCGGCCTTTTCGGCCAGATAGCGCTCTACCTGCAGCAAGAGGCTACCCATGGATGGATCGATGTTCAGCGGTGCAGGACCCGTCTGCTCGAGGTCCAGCAGGGCACTCAGCAACGACTTTCCTGCCTCGGGTGAAATGATGCCGTTTTCGGTCATCATCACCACATGGGTCAGATCGACTTCCATATAGGCGTTGAACATCGTCAGGTCCCGATCGATGATCGGCTTGTATACAGCCTCGATGAGGCTGGGTCGGGCACTCTTACCCAAGCGAGCGGTGGTCAGGGCGGTCATGTCGTTCTCCGGATGCTGGTGGTTGTCAAGTTGGTTCACTTTTCGTTGGCGATGAGCCGCAGAACGCCGAACAGTTTTTCGACAACTAGGACGAAAAGAGCTGCAAAAAGGATCATGAAGCCACTGATGGCTGTCACGAGCGGGTCGTCACCTTGCGAAGCGTAGCCGAATATTTCGCTAGGAAGCGTCGTTGCTCCTGGAAGCGACAGGAAGATCGAAATAGTGACTTCATCAAACGAAAGGAGGAAGGCGAACAACAGCCCCCCGACCATACCCGGCGCGATTTGCGGTAAGACGACGCGCCGCAAGGTGTAGAACCAAGACGCGCCAAGGCTGTAGCTCGCGAGTTCGGTCTGACGCCCGAGGGTCTCCAGGCTGGTCATGGTCATGCGCAGCACATATGGCGTCGTCACCAGAACATGACCGGTGATCAGGCCGTAAGGCGAGCTTGCTATCGACAGCCTGGAAAAGGTCTGCAGCAGCATGATTGCGATGATGATGTTCGGAACCGTAAGCGGCAGCGATACATAAGTGGCCATGCTTCGCACCCAGCGGGATTCGGATCGGCCTATCCCGATGGCAGCAGATATCCCGATCAGGCCGGAGATGGCACAAGTGATGACGGCGACCTTGAGGCTGAACAGGAAACCTTGCTGGAACGCCGGAGTTTCAAACGCGGCGATGTACCACCGGATTCCATAGGAGGGCGGCGGAAATCGGTTGTAGCCCTCGTTCGTGAAGGACATGATGAGAATGACGAGGAGCGGCGCCAGCATAAAGCTGGCGAAAAGCACCGCGAAAGCACGTCGTGCCATCGACCATGGATCGATAATGTTCATCGTGCACCTCCCCTCCGCCGCGCTGCGGCATCTCCGATCGTGTTGAATACTGTGAGGGATACCATCGCGAGGAGGAGAAGAATGATAGCCAGCGCTCCTCCTTCATGATCGTTCGCAAGCAGGATGTTCTTCTGATAGATTATGTAGGCCATGGTTTTGTTCGAGCTTCCGCCGAGAAGGACGGGAGTGCTGAAGGCCGTCATCGATACGGAAAACACCACGATGGTGCCAGAAAGGATGCCTGGGCGGCTTAGCGGCAGCATGATGTCTCTGAATGCCATCACCCGCGACGCGCCGAGGGAATAGGCCGCCGACAGAAACCTTCCATCGATCTTCGCCATCGACGCGTTGAGTGCGAGAACCATGAATGGGATGTAGATGTGCATTAGGCCGATCACGATGGCGGTTTCCGTCTTGTAGATGGGAAACTGCAGTGCTTCGGGCAGCATCGCGTTGAGAGCGCCACTTGGGGCGAAGATAATCAGCCATCCGTAAGTGCGGACGATGACGCTGATGAATAGCGGCGACACGACCACGAACAGGAATACGCGTCTCCAGCGGCTCTTTGAGAAATAAAGATACATGGCTGCCGGATAGCCGAGCAGCAGTGCTGCCGCCGTGGTGATCAGGCTGATCCGCAAGGTGCGGATGATGATCTCCCAATAGAAAGAGTCCCCGAGGATGGTCGTGTAATTCTTCACCGACCAGGCAAAGCCACCTTCCGATGGGATCGTCATACTGTTCTGAAAGATGACGGCGAACGGTATGAACAGGAAGATCGTAACGACCAATATTGCGGGCAGAGCGAGAAAGCCTGCTGAATTGTTGCGGACGACATTGTTCATGGAGCGCGCTCCGTCACACCCGGCAGAAGGTGGCCGGCATCGGCATCCCAGCCTATTTCGATCTCGTCGCCCACGGCCGGGACACTTTGCCCGTCAGACATGCGGAGCGCCTCGAACTCTCCGCAATCCGTCGCCACTCTGACGCTGATGGTCTGTCCACTATATAGGATGTCGATCACACGGCCGCAGAGCCTGTTTACCTTGGCTGAGTCGCCTATTGTGAGCTCTTCCGGTCGCAGAAGAAGGGTGAGCGGACCGCCCCCCTGCTGGGGAACTGCAGCTTTGATGACGAATGTCTGATTTCCTGTACGGAAAACCGGAACGTCGCCCGCGAGCTCCATGGCACCTTGCAAGCGGTTCGCGCGGCCGATGAAGCCGGCAACGAAATCCGTCCGCGGTTGCCGGTAAATCTCTTCCGGTGTACCAAGCTGCTCAAGGCGTCCATGGTTAAGGACAGCGACACGATCTCCAAGCCCAAACGCCTCTTCCTGATCGTGCGTCACGAACACGGTCGTGACACCGGTCGCGCTTTGGATGCGCTTCAACTCGACGCGCATTTCGTCGCGAAGGCGGGCGTCGAGGTTCGACAGCGGCTCGTCGAGGAGCATGAGACGCGGCGAAATAGCGAGGGCTCGCGCGATGGCAACTCGCTGCTGCTCTCCGCCGGAAAGCTGTCTCGGCAGCCTTCCGCCCTTGTCGTGGAGCTTCACAAGCGCCAACAGTTCTGAAACGCGCGCATCTATCGCAGAAGTTGCCATTTGACGGACTTTAAGCCCGTAGGCGATGTTCTCGGCCGCTGTCATGTGAGGGAAAAGGGCATAGCTCTGGAAGACGATGCCGATCTCCCTCTGCTGTTGGCTGAGGCGAGTGATATCGGTTCGGTCGAGATGAATTCGCCCTTTGCTCGTGGGTATGAAACCCGCGATCGCACCCAGCAGTGTAGATTTTCCGCAGCCTGATGGCCCGAGCAGGCAAAAGAATTCGCCGGTTTTTATGTGCAGATCGAAATCGTGCAGCGCGATCGTCTGTCCGTACTTCACCTGGAGTCCGTCGATCGCGAGAAAAGCATCTTGTTCCTCACTCTTTCGATCCCGCGGATTGGTAGCGTTTGTAGCGTTCATTTATTAGTTCCCCTGTCGCGCCGCATGCTCTGTGTGACTGTATTGTTTTGCGCCCGTAAGCCGGGATTTCGGCATCCGACAATAAACAAGCTTTGTGATGAAATTTATTATTTTGATTAGCAAATTTGCCTTTTTAAATCATTTTTTTAGCTTTTTTGGAAAATTATGGCATTTAAAAGCTCTATTGTGACGTCAGCGATCGAGAGGTCATTGATCATGTTTACGTCGTCTTCCCAAATGCCACCTATGACGCCCCGGAGCCTCCGGGTGGCATGCCGTGAAGGAAGTTTTGCGGGCTACACTGCTGGTCACGCAAAGGGTTTCGTGCAAGCGAACATATGCATCCTCCCAAGGGATTGGGCTGAAGACTTCCTTTTGTTCTGCCAGCGCAATCCACAGCCCTGCCCGCTGCTGAGCCGGAGCGACGTTGGTAGCTGGAGTTTGCCGGAGCTCGGTGAGGACATCGATATCCGCAGCGATGTGCCGCGCTATCATGTCTTCCGCGAAGGGCGTTTCGATGCGGAAGTGGCAGATATCACGGATCTCTGGCGTAATGATCTCGTGACCTTCGCGATGGGCTGCTCCTTCTCGTTCGAGGAGGCGCTGGTTGATGCTGGGCTCACGCTGCGTTTTCTCGACCGCGGCGAGGTCGCCGGCGTCTACGAGACCACTATGCGTGCGAAGCCTGCTGGCCGATATGATGCGCCTCTGTTGATGACGATGAGGCCATTCACTCCAGCTGATGCTATTCGCGCTATCCAGATCACCTCCCGTTTCCCAAATGTGCATGGCGCGCCGGTCCATCTCGGTGATCCCGGCCAGATCGGCGTCGAGCTCGACAACCGATATCGCGGCGTAGGCAGCGGCGAGGTCCTCCCAGGAGAAATCCCGCTTTTCTGGGCCTGTGGTCTGACACCACAATTGGCGGTCATGACGGCTAAGCCACCCATCTGTATTACCCACGCACCTTCTTCGATGCTGTTCACGGATATTCGCAACGCGAGCTTGGCGGCACTATGAAGCAGTTTTCCAAAGAATTTCGAGATTTCGACCGCTGCGGTCGATCCGAAGCCTTTGGCACGCGGGGCATGGCCGCAACGTCGCATCCGCTTGCGACGATGGCGGCGCTGGATGTCCTGAAAGCCGGAGGCAATGCTGTCGATGCCGCGGTAGCTGCAGCCGCGATGCAAGCCGTCGTGGAACCGACGCAGACGGGCATCGGCGGAGACTGTTTCGCCATCATCATGCGTGCCGACGGATCAATCGCCGCAGTCAATGGTTCTGGCTGGTCTCCGGCAGGGCTCGATTTCGAAAAATTACTCGAAAGTGGGCAGCGACACATCGCCGCCGATAGCGCGGACGCTGTCACTGTTCCGGGCGCGGTCGGAACATGGGAAAAATTGTTGTCCGAACATGGCAGCAAGGACTTAGCCGTCGTGCTAGCCCCGGCGATCGCCGCCGCTCAAGACGGTACCCCGGTGACGGAGAGGTTAGCGCGCGATTGGCGGAGGCAAACGTCAAAGCTCAGCCAGCGACCCGAGACAGCTGCAGCCTACTTGTTTTTAGGCGAACCGCCGGATGCAGGCGAGATTCACCGAAGTCCAGCACTGGCGGCCACGCTACGCGCAATCGGTTCAGGCGGTGCGGCTGCTTTCTATCAGGGCAGCATTGCGCAACGCATGGTTGATACGCTGCGCCGGGCAGGAGGCACGCATGTCGAAGCGGATTTTGCTGAATACACTGCTGAGGCCGTCTCGCCGATACGGACGTCCTATCGCGGTTATGACCTTTGGGAGTGCCCGCCTAACGGACAGGGGGTGGTGCCGCTGATCGCAGCGTCAATTCTGGATGGAATCGACCTGTCTCAGTATGATCCGCTTGATGCACGGCGCTTGCATGTGATCGCGGAAGCCGCGCGGCTTGCCTACGCGGAGCGTGACATCTTTGTCGGCGATCCCCGTCTGGGGAGCGTGGATGTAGAGGATCTGCTCAGCCAGGCACGGAGCGCTGATCGGCGGGCCCGCATTTCCATGAGCGCAAGAATTGCTGATCTGACGCCAGCACCGTTGCCGCGCCATTCCGACACGGTTTTTATTGCTACGGTCGATCGGGACGGAACTGCGGTCTCTCTGATCAATTCGATCTTCGACGATTTCGGATGCGGAATCTTCTGTCCGCAGACGGGCGTGCTTTTCCACAATCGAGGTTGCGGCTTCGTCTTGGAGCGCGGCCACTTGAACGCAGCTGCCCCTCGCAAGCGACCGCTCAACACCATCATCCCGGCCATGCTGGCGCGTGATGGGCGCCCTGTCATGCCATTCGGTGTAACAGGGGCCCATTTCCAGCCGATCGGTCAGATCCAACTTCTGTCGGCGATTGTCGATCACGGTCTCACCGTCCAGGCGGCACTGGACCTGCCTAGGATCTTTGCCTTCGGCGATGTGTTCGAACTCGAGGCCGCCATTCCTGAGACCGTCTGCACCGCGCTTTCGGCGCTCGGCCACACTATAACCCGCCCGGCCAATCCTTTGGGTACGGGTCAAGCCATATGGATCGACCAGGCCACTGGCTTGTTGCGCGGCGGCGGGGATCGCCCCCCCGACGGTCTGGCGCTCGGATATTGAATCAAGAAGGAGTTCATCTCGTGCAAATTCTACCCCAGTCGCCCACAGAGCTTGCGGTCAATGCCGCCCGGTCACAGGCGCCCTACAACGCGGAAAGGCGCACAGAAATCCTGAGCTTAGCCCGCTTAGAAAACACCACGCGCGAGATCGCGACGTGGTCAGGCTACGAACCCACGCCACTGCACAACTTGTCGGATCTGGCAGAGAAGGTCGGTGTTTCTACCGTATGCTACAAAGATGAAGGAAGCCGCTTCGGTTTGGGGAGCTTCAAGGCACTTGGCGGGGCCTACGCCGTTTTTCGCCTTCTTCAGGGGCTGATTGCCGAAAAGACGGGCGAAATGCCGTCATCACAGGATCTGATCGAGGGACGTTACGTAGACCATACCCGCAAGGTCGTCGTTGCATGTGCAACCGATGGTAATCACGGTCGTTCGGTCGCTTGGGGAGCAAAGCTGTTCCGGTGCGCCTGCACGATTTACGTCCATGAACATGTCAGCGTCGCCCGACGTGCGGCGATCGGATCTCTTGGCGCCACGGTCGTCGTGGTGCCGGGAAACTATGACGACGCGGTTCGCCAGGTTGCGTCCGATGCGGCCGCGCTCGGATGGCACATCGTCTCGGACACTTCCTATGAAGGATATCAGGATGTTCCACGCGATGTTATGCAAGGCTATGGCCTCATGGTTCAGGAGGCCGCCACGCAGCTTGGTTCGGTCCCGACCCACGTCTTCGTCCAGGGTGGAGTCGGTGGCGTTGCGGCCAGTGTCTGCGCCTTCTTCTGGGAAACGTTTGAGAAAGAACGGCCGCGGTTGGTTGTTGTTGAACCAAAGACTGCCGATTGCCTCTTCCAGTCTGCATCGGCAGGAACGCTAGCCACGGCAAGAGGGGATCTCGACACGATCATGGCCGGACTTGCCTGTGGCGAGCCGTCGATCCTCGCATGGCGTATCCTGCAGCCTGGCGCTGACGCGTTCATGACTATCGTAGATGATGCGGCAGCGAACACGATGAGGCTGCTGGCAAACCCAGGGGGCGACGATCCTAAGATCATGGCAGGCGAGTCAGCGGTTGCAGGTCTCGCGGGGTTCATCCTTGCGGCCCAGCAGCCGGAACTCCGGGTCAGCCTGGGCTTGACGGCAGAGAGCCGGATTCTGGTGTTCGGAACCGAAGGCGCAACAGATCCGGAAGCCTATCAACGCATCGTGACGGATCATGAGGGCGTTGCGCCAAGGATCAGCGCATGATCGCAATGGTAAGTCCCTTGGAGGAGGCGATCGACGAAGCCATTCTGTCGGAGCGGAATTCGCTTTTCCGTCTCTGCGGGGACCTCGTCGCCGAGCCGAGTGCCAGTCCTCCCGGACACACGGCTGGGGTGGCTCGCATCGTCGCCAGATATCTCGCATCACAGGGGATCGACAGCAGCCTCGTCGCTGCGGAAAAGGACGCCCCAAACATCGTCGCCGAGGTTCATGGCAAGTTGCCGGGCCGCCATGTTGTTTTCAATGCGCATATGGACACGATGCAGCCGGGAAACGAGGCGCTGTGGACCGTGCCGATCCGCGAGACGACGTCGCGGGACGGCAGGCTTTACGGCCTAGGAATGGGCAACATGAAGGGCGCGTTGGCGGCGATGCTCGTCGCGACTGCCGTCCTGAAGCGCCATGCGGACTCGCTGCACGGTCGCCTTTCGTTTACGGCCGTGTGCGATGAAGTCATGTTCGGCGAGCGTGGCGCGGTTTTTCTGCTCAATGCCCGTCCAGACCTGAAAGGAGACGTTCTAATCAGTGGCGAGGGCCCAGGTTACATGGACCTGGCCGTTGCGGAAAAGGGGTTACTCTGGATCGATTTATCGACCCAAGGGAGTGGCGGCCATTCCTCCAATGCCAAACGAGGAAACACACCAATCTCACGCTTGTGCGAATGCTTGCGGCAAATAGACGAGTTCAACGACATATTTGCCTCGGTTCCGGAAGCTATCGCGGGGACATCAGGTGGGATCGAAAACGCCGGCTTCCGCTTGTCGGCAAACGCTGGAATCGTCGTATCCGGCGGAGTTAGAAGTCTGATCGCCAACTTGGCTCGAGCCGAACTGGACTTCCGGCTTCCGCCTGGCATCACCATCGACGACGTGCAGAACCGGATAAGGGCTATCACGGAGTCCCTTGAAATCGAGATGGTCGCGCGGAAGGGATGGAACGCGAACTGGACCGCTCTGAACAGCGAACTCGTCCAGACCGTGGCCCGCACAGTGGAAGGACTGCGCGGAAAAGCGCCCGGCCTCGTTGTCCGCTTGCCCGGCAGTGACGCAAGGCGCTGGCGTGATCTCGGAACACCGGCCATCTGCTACGGACCGCAGCCCGAATTGTCGGCTGGAATTGACGACTTCGCCTTTGAGCAAGACGTGCTTGATTGCGCGCGTGTGTATGCGCGTTCAGCCATTCACCTACTGAAGATGGACAATGCAACTTGATTCAGACCCGGCTGCAGGGAAGCATTCAAGCTCATCAAACCTGAGAGGTGAAACGTGAGGCGCCCCGTTATCGATTCGTTTGACGCAAAACTGCTGAATATCCTTCAGGCCAACAACCTGATTACAAGTTCCGACCTCGCCGAGCAGGTCCATCTGTCCTCGGCCTCATGTCTGAGGCGGGTCCGTCGCCTCAGGGAAGAAGGGGTTATCGCTTCGGACGTGTCAATTGTATCTCCCGAACTCGCTGGCCTGGCAATGACCATGATCGTATTGGTTACGCTGGAGCGCGAGCGAACGGATCTTATGGATAATTTTAAGCGCTCGGTCCTGAATGCTCCCGAAGTTTTTCAGTGCTATTACGTGACCGGCGATTTCGATTTTGTTCTCATAGTGACTGTCAGAAACCTGTCCGATTATGAGGATTTTACGAACCGCTTCTTCTTCGACAACCCGAATGTGCGCAGATTCTCAACCATGGTCGTGATGAACAGGACCAAGTTTTCCACGTCGGTTCCTGTTGAGAGTAACAATCCCGGATAATAGAAAAGGGGAATAACATGGAATTGAAAAACATTGCCGTTGCGGCAACCACGCGACGGACCTTGCTTATGAGGGGCGGCGCGTTTGCGTTGGCGGCGCCGTGGGTATCGCGTGCACTGGCTCAGGGCGCATCGGACACGCTGGTAATAACCGGCACTGGCGGCTCGACTCAGCGCATGATCGAGACCGAGATATTTCCGGAGTTCGGTGCGAAACACGGGATCAAAAATCTTGTTTACGTGGCCGGCGGCGGCTCGGAACTTATGGCAAAATACCGCTCCCAGCAGCGCGCACCCACGATCGATGTCGCTTGGCTCAGCAGTGAGACCTTGGCCGCATCGCTGAGGGAAGATCTGCTCCAGCCTCTCGACAGTAGCCAGATTCCGGCCAAGAATGATCTTCCCGACGCCTTCCAAACCAGCGAATTCATGCTGCCTATGGGACAGAGTGCAGTTGGATTACTTTACAATTCCCAGACTTTGTCCGAACGCGGCATCGCGGTGCCGACAAGTTGGAACGATCTGTGGGATGACAAGTTCAAAGGCCATGCGGGTCTGCTTTCGATCACCAGCACCGGCACAAAGTCGCTGTTGGCGCTGATCTCACGCATCGCAACTGGAGATTGGAAAAATTTCGACGCAGCTATTGACCGTTTCGCAACGTTGCGTCCAAATCTTCTCGACGTTTTCTCTGCGCCTGGACCGCTCGATGCAGCTTTCCAGCAAGGTGACGTTTGGATCGCGCCGCAGGTCGGACTGCGGGCACTCCAATTCAAGAACGCCGGCGCGCCGATCGTCTTTGCCCAGCCTGAAGAGGGCTGCGCAGGGTATCAGGTCGAACTTGGTGTTCTGAAGGGGGCACCGAACAAGGACGCCGCGCATGCATGGATCGACTACATGCTGCAGCCAGCTACCCAAGAAAAAATCATGACTCTCCTCGGCTACACGCCGATGAACCCGAAGGTGAACGTCAGCGACGAATACCGCGAGTTCTTCCCGGATCCCACGACGGTCTTCAGCCCGGACTGGAGCTACCTGTCCGAGAACCTCGAGCAGATCGTGGATGCCTGGAACCGGAAGGTCGAAAGATAAGCCGACTACTAGCCAACACTAGGCCGCCCGCCCTTTTCGGCTCGCCGCAGCGCAAATCTAAGCCATGGGCGAGGGCGGGCGACCGATATATATCAGAGTTGGAATATGACGATCGAAGCGATTGCTCTCTTGTTTGCCGCAGGACTGCTGTCCGGGATGGTGAATGCCATAGCCGGCGGCGGCACATTTCTAACCTTCGGCGCGCTGAGCTTCGTCGGAATTCCGCCGGTCGTCGCCAACGCGACCTCGTCGGTTACCCAACTGCCTGGCTACATCACCTCGACGCTCGCCTACTGGTCCGACATCAAGCAATTCTGGCGCGGCGCCCTAATACTCTGCCTAGGCTCAGGACCTATTAATTGGGTTGCACCGACCGTTGCTGCGTGATTCATACCCTCTGATCAGTGGGGGCACGATGAGTAATCTTTTCTGGCTGACTGACGAGCAGAT
>NZ_JAUUTZ010000052.1 GCF_030678915.1 Paracoccus wurundjeri
AATTATTAAATTCGGTTTCTAGCGGGCGTTGGGGGGTTAAAATAGCGCGCCCGCGGCGGGGGGGGGGCGCCCCCCCCGTACCCCCGAGGTATTTGGGCAAAGAAGAAAGGGATGGGAATTGTCATTCGGCGGCCCGGATGCGGTCCATCAGTTCCTTGCCGAATTGTTCCTCGTATTGCTTGTAGGGTTCGGCCAATGCGTCGCGGAACGCTGCCTTCTGCTCTGTCGTGAGTTCGTTGACCTCCATCCCCTGTTCCTTCAGGGTGGTGACGCCCGAGGCTTCCACCTCGTCCACATAGGCGCGCATTGCGGTGACGGCGTCCCTGGTGGCGGTTTCGAATGCGGCTTTCTGTTCGTCGTCCAGGCTGCCCCAGAGTTGCGGCGAAATCAGGATGACTGCGGGGGAATAGACATGGCCGTCCAGCGTCAGATATGTCTGCACCTCGCTGAGTTTGGCCGAAACGATCACCGACAGTGGATTTTCCTGCCCGTCGATCGCGCCCTGTTGAAGCGCGCCGATCACCTCGGGCCATGCCATCGGGGTGGGCGCCGCGCCCAGCGCCTCGAATGCGGTGATATGGACGGGGTTCTCCATGGTGCGGATTTTCAGGCCCTCGGTGTCTTCGGGGGCGGCGATCGGGCCGCGATTATTGGTGATATGGCGGAAACCCTGCTCGCCCCAGGCCAGGGCATGCATGCCCGCATCATCGAATTTGGCCAGCATTTCCTGCCCGATCTCGCCATCAAGAACCTCGCGGGCGTGATCGAGGCTGTCGAACAGGAAAGGCACGTCGAACACGCCCGATTCAGGAACGAAATTCGAGAGCGTGCCAGTCGAGACGATGGTCATCTGGATCGTGCCGAGCTGCACGCCTTCGACCACCTCGCGTTCGCCTCCAAGTCCTGATGACGGGAAATGCCGGAAAGTGAACTGATCGCCCAGCGCGGCGGTCAGCGATTCCTCGAACGCCTTGGCGGCGACGCCGTAATGGCTGTCTTCGGCCAGAGCATAGCCGATCTTGATCTCTTCCGCGGCGGCGGCGGGCGCGGCGATGGCGGCCAATATGGCAGCGGCGCAGAGTTTTTTCATGTTATATCCTCCCCTGTTGGAGCGGAGTTTGCGCGAGCTTGCGGGCAAGTTCAATAATCTGTTCAGTCAAAGTCGCAACGCGGAGTTTCCGGAAATGTGTTCCCCTTGCAGCAGAATGGCCGCAAAGCTTCGAAATCATGTTCCTGCATCGTCGGGAATTTGCGAAAATTGTTTTACTTTGTGAGGAGGGGGGCCGATTCAATCCTTATTTCCGGGCGATCTTTGTCCTGATATTGTGGTCAAGATTGAAACACCCGATCTATGCAGCCGAACCAATCAGGAGTCCGCTATGCGCAAGACCATTATTTCGGCAATCCTTGCCCTTGGGGCGATGTCTGCCCCCGCCCTGGCCGAGACGATCCGCGTCGGCATGTCGGGCGGTTACTTCCCCTTTACCTTCACCCGTGCCGATGAGTTGCAGGGCTTCGAGGTGGATCTCATGCGGGCCGTCGCGGAAGAAACCGGGGATGAGGTGGAATTCGTCACCATGTCCTTTTCGGGTCTGATCGGGGCGCTGGAATCCGGGCGCATCGACACGGTTGCGAACCAGATCACCATCACCCCCGAGCGCGAGGCGAAATTCGCCTTCACCCAGCCCTATGTTTATGACGGCGCACAGGTCGTCGTGAAAGAGGGCAACGAGGGTGAGATCACCGGGCCGGAAAGCCTCAAGGGCCGGTCGGTCGCGGTCAACCTTGGCTCGAATTTCGAGGAATTGCTGCGTAACCTTCCCTATGCCGACGAGATCGACATCCGCACCTATGAATCGAATATCGAACAGGATACCGCGCTTGGCCGCGTGGATGCCTTCGTGATGGACCGGGTGTCCTCGGCGCAGGTGATCGCGAAAAGCCCGCTGCCGCTGGCACTTGCCGGGCAGCCTTTTGACGAGATCCGCAATGCTCTGCCGTTCCGCAACGACGATGAGGGCACGGCACTGCGCGACCGTGTGGATGCCGCGATCACTACGCTGAAAGAGAACGGCAAGCTGGCCGAGATTTCGCAGAAATGGCTGGATGCCGATGTGACGAAGCCGCTTGCGGAAGCTGACTGATGCGCCCGCTGGACATCGCCTATATGTGGGAGCTTGTGCCGGTAATCGCCGGTTACATCCCGCTGACCCTGTTCATGGCCGTTATCGCTATGGCGGCGGCGCTGGTATTGGCGGCGCTCCTGGCCGTGGTGCGGGTTCTGCGAATCCCGGTAGTGGACAGGGTCGTGGCGGTGTTCATCAGCTTTTTCCGCGGCACGCCTTTGCTGGTGCAATTGTTCCTGTTCTATTACGGCCTGCCGCAGATGCTGAGCTTCCTGACCTCGATCGACGGTGTGACTGCGGCGATTTTCGGGCTGACCCTGCATTTCTCGGCCTATATGGCGGAAAGCATTCGTGGCGCGATCCTTGGCGTTGACCGCAGTCAATGGGAGGCCGCGCAATCCATCGGCATGACGCGGGGCCAGCTTTTGCGGCGGATCATCCTGCCGCAGGCGGCGCGGGTGGCTGCGCCGACGCTGATGAATTATTTCATCGACATGATCAAAAGCACCTCGCTGGCCTTTACCCTTGGCGTGACCGAGATGATGGGCGCGGCGCAGAAAGAAGCTGCGGGCAGCTTTCTGTATCTTGAGGCGTTCTTGCTGGTGGCGCTGTTTTACTGGGCCATCGTTGAGGTTCTGTCGGTTGGGCAGCGACGCATGGAGCGGCATCTTGGAAAGGCGGTGGCGCGGTGAGCTGCGAGATACGGATCGACAAGCTGGTCAAGCGGTTCGGCGGCAATACCGTGCTGAACGGGATCGACCTGTGCCTGCAACCGGGCGAAAGGGTGGCGATCATCGGGCCGTCGGGGACCGGGAAATCCACCCTGCTGCGTTGCCTGAACTTCCTTGACCGGCCGGATGAAGGCCGGTTCACGCTTGGCGATCTGTCGGTGGATGTCGCCCGTGCCAGCAAGGCCGATATGCTGGCGATACGGCGGCGGACCGGGTTCGTCTTTCAGAACTATGCGCTTTTCGCCAACAAGACCGCCCGCCAGAACATCATGGAAGGGCTGACCACGGTGCGCAACTGGCCGAAGCCCAAGGCCAAGGCACGTGCCGCCGAGATCCTTCAACAGATCGGGCTTGGCGACCGGGGCGACAGTTATCCGTCGGCGCTGTCGGGGGGGCAGCAGCAGCGGGTCGGGATCGGGCGCGCCATGGCGCTGGATGCCGATCTGATGCTGTTCGACGAGCCGACCAGCGCGCTTGACCCGGAATGGGTGGGCGAGGTGCTGGATCTGATCCGGCGCATCGCCGATGGACGTCAGACGATGCTGATCGTCACGCATGAAATGCAATTCGCGCGCGAGATCGCCGACCGGGTCGTGTTCATGGAAGGCGGGCGCATCGTAGAGCAGGGGCCGCCCGCGCAGATCTTCGGCAATGCGCAGGATGAAAGGACCCGGGCATTTCTGCGGCGGGTGGGGTAATCCCGGCTTGTGCCGGTTTGTCAGGATTTGCCGAACATGCCCTTCACTGCGCCGATCAGGGGCATGACGGTGACCGACAATAACGGATTGAGAAGCTTTTCGACCAACGGGATCAGGGCCAGGCCAAGTATCAGCCCGAAAATCCCGTCGAAGAATGCGGTAACCGCCCAACTCGCCAGGCCGGCGATTTGCGGCAAGGCCAGAGCGGCGACCTCGGCCTGGTGATGAACCCAGTCGTAAGGGCCATGCCAGCCCATTTCGCCCAGTCCGTGAAGAATGATCTGACCGCCAACCCAGATCATCGCGGCGGTGCCGACGATGGTCAGCACCTTCATGAAAGCAGGCATGAATTTCACGATTCCCCGGCCAAGCGCAGCAAGCGCGCCATTCCCTCGCGATGCGAGATGCAGGCCGAAATCATCCGCCTTCACGATCAGGGCCACAAATCCGTAAACGGCGGCTGTGATGCCAATGGCGACCACGAACAGGATCAATGCCTTCATCCACAGCGTATCCTCGGCCGGGATGCTGGCAAGGGCAATCGTCATGATCTCGCCCGACAGAATGAAATCGGTCTTGATCGCGCCGGCGACGCGCTCTTCCTCGAGGCCGGCTGCATCGCCTTCCGGGTGAATATGTTTCTCGCTGTCATGCACATCGCCGTGACCGAAGGCATGCGCGACTTTCTCGGCGCCCTCGAAGCACAGATAGGCGCCGCCAAGCATCAGTAACGGCGCGATCAGCCATGGCGCAAAGCTGGTCAGCAGCAGCGCCACCGGCAACAGAATGACCAGCTTGTTGAAGATCGAGCCGCGGGCGATTTTCCAGACGATCGGAACCTCACGGCTGGCATCGAAGCCGTGCACGTATTTTGGCGTGACCGCGGCGTCGTCAATGACCGCCCCGGCGGCCTTGGCGCCCGCTTTGGCGGCCTGACCCGCGACATCGTCGATGGACGCCGCTGCGACCTTTGACAGGCCGGCGACGTCGTCCAGAAGCGCGATCAGTCCGCTCATGTAGTTCCCCGATCCTGCATGCGGTTGCTGCGTTCTATCTGCGGGGTCGGTGCGGAATGTTCAAGCCTGTTGATGCGATGCGATTCCCGGGCGCGGCCAGCGCGCATCACCGGAATGACGCCATGTCCGGCGGGGCGGCCTGTTTTGGTGAATGTCACCTGACGGCTTTGTGAAGTATTTACAAATTATACCTAATTTATGTGAATAAATTTACATAATTTTTCTTATATAAAAATGACTTAACTTGCGCTATAGGATGCTGTTAACATCATTGGCACCTTGGCCTTAAGGCGTCGGGTCCGGCGGTGACGGCGGGGAGGGCCAAGATTGATTCGGTTGTTAAGGAGGCAACTTCATGAGTTCGGAAAACATTGGTAAACATGCGATCCCGGCCGGGCAGGAGAATGCCCATATCAAGGCCGCCGATTACGACCGGCTTTATGCCGAATCAGTAAACGATCCGGAAGCTTTCTGGGGCAGGGAAGGCAAGCGGCTGGACTGGATCAAACCTTTTACCAAAGTGAAGAATACGGATTTCACCTTTGGCAATGTCAGCATCAAGTGGTTCGAGGACGGCGTGCTGAACGTATCTGTGAACTGCATTGACCGGCATCTGCCTGCACGCGCCGATCAGACCGCAATCATATGGGAGCCGGACAATCCCAGCGATCCGGCACAGCACATCACCTATGCGCAGCTTTCCGAGAATGTGAACCGGATGGCCAATGTGCTGCGCGATCTTGGCGTCAGGAAGGGCGACCGGGTGGTGATCTATCTGCCGATGATCCCCGAGGCGGCCTATGCCATGCTGGCCTGTGCGCGGATCGGGGCGGTTCATTCCATCGTCTTTGCGGGTTTCTCGCCTGATGCGCTTGCCAACCGGATCAACGATTCCGGCGCGCAAATCCTGATCACCGCTGATCACGCGCCGCGTGGCGGGCGCTCGACCGCGCTCAAATCCAATGCGGACCAGGCGCTGCTGAACTGCTCGGACAAGGTGAAATGTCTTGTCGTCAAGCATACCGGGGATCAGACCACCTGGACCGAGGGCAAGGATATCGATCTCAAGGCATTGATGGCCGATGCCGGCACGGAATGCGAGCCCGAGCCGATGGGCGCCGAGGATTTGTTGTTCATCCTTTATACCTCTGGCTCGACCGGCAAGCCCAAGGGCGTGGTGCATACGACGGGCGGATATCTGGTCTATGCCTCGATGACACATGAATATGTGTTCGATTATCATGATGGCGATGTCTATTGGTGCACCGCCGATGTCGGCTGGGTCACCGGGCATAGCTATATCGTTTACGGGCCATTGGCGAATGGCGCCACCACGCTGATGTTCGAGGGCGTGCCGACATGGCCGGATGCGGGGCGCTTCTGGGAGGTTTGCGCCAAGCACAAGGTCAATCAGTTCTATACCGCGCCGACGGCGATCCGGGCATTGATGGGCAAGGGGCCGGAATTCGTCGAAAAGCACGATCTGTCCAGCCTGCGCCTGCTTGGCACCGTGGGCGAGCCGATCAATCCCGAGGCGTGGAACTGGTATGACGAACATGTCGGCAAGGGCAAATGTCCGATCGTCGACACATGGTGGCAAACCGAGACCGGCGGCCACATGATCACGCCCTTGCCCGGTGCGACCGAAACCAAGCCGGGTTCCGCGACGGTTCCCTTTTTCGGCGTTAAACCCGAGATACTCGAAGCCGAAAGCGCCCGGCCGGTCACGGGCAACCCGGCCGAGGGCGTGCTGTGTATCGCCGATAGCTGGCCGGGACAGATGCGCACCGTCTGGGGCGATCATGAGCGTTTCATGGAGACCTATTTCCAGCAATATCCGGGCTATTACTTCACCGGCGACGGCTGCCGCCGGGACGAGGACGGTTATTACTGGATCACCGGGCGGGTGGATGATGTGATCAACGTCTCGGGCCACCGCATGGGCACGGCGGAAGTCGAATCCGCGCTTGTTGCCCATGAAAAGGTCGCCGAGGCCGCGGTGGTCGGCTATCCCCATCCGGTGAAGGGGCAGGGCATCTATGCCTATGTCACCCTGATGAACGGGGTCGAGCCGACCGAGGAATTGCGGGCAGAGCTTGAGAAATGGGTCCGGGGCGAAATCGGTCCGATCGCCAAGCCCGACCTGATCCAATGGGCTCCGGGCATGCCCAAGACCCGCTCTGGCAAGATCATGCGCCGTATCCTGCGCAAGATTGCCGAGAACGATTACGGCAGCCTTGGCGATATCTCGACGCTGGCCGAACCCGAGGTCGTGGACGACCTGATCGAGAACCGGATGAACCGGGGCTGACGATTACGAAGAAACCGGCCGGGGTCGGGTCGTCACCCCGGTAAGAAGACCCGCCAAGGTCCGGCGCATCGCCGCCGGTCCACCGGGGGAGTGTGTCCAAAAGAGGGAGGACAGAACGACATGAGTGACAGACAATCATCAAACGCATACTGGAGTGCGAATATCCGCACGATCTGGATATGCATCGCCATATGGGCCTTTGTGTCCTATGGCTGCGGCATCCTGTTCCGGCCGTTGCTGTCGGGTATCAGCGTGGGCGGCACTGATCTGGGCTTCTGGTTCGCGCAGCAAGGCTCGATCCTGGTCTTCATAATCCTGATCTTCGGCTATGCCTGGCGCATGAACAAGCTGGACCGCGAGCACGGGGTGGAGGAATAGTTCATGGATCAATTTACCCTGAACCTGATCGTCGTCGGTCTGACATTCGCACTTTATGTCGGCATTGCCTTCTGGGCGCGGGCCGATTCGACCAGCGAATTCTATACTGCTGGCCGTGGCGTGCACCCGGTGCTGAACGGGATGGCGACCGGCGCGGACTGGATGTCGGCGGCCTCTTTCATCTCGATGGCGGGGATCATCGCATTCGGCGGTTATGACGCTTCCGCCTATCTGATGGGCTGGACTGGCGGTTATGTGCTGCTGGCGATGCTGCTGGCGCCTTACCTGCGAAAATTCGGCAAGTTCACCGTGCCGGAATTCATCGGCGACCGTTTCTATAGCCAGACGGCGCGGCTGATCGCGGTAATCTGCCTGATCATCGCGTCGGTCACCTATGTGATCGGGCAGATGAAGGGCGTGGGCGTGGCCTTTTCGGGCTTCCTGAACATGTCCTATGAGATGGGCCTGCTGGTCGGTGCGATCATCGTGGCGTTCTATGCGGTGCTGGGGGGAATGAAGGGCATCACCTATACGCAGGTTGCGCAATATGTGGTGCTGATCATCGCCTATACCATTCCGGCGATCTTCATCTCGCTGTCGATCACGGGCAATCCGATTCCGGGTCTTGGCCTGTTCAGCAATACCGTCGAAGGTGGTGTACCGGTGCTGGACCAGCTGGATACGGTGATTCAGGAACTCGGCTTCGCAAGCTATACCGCGCAGACCGACACCACCCTGAACATCTTCCTGTTTACTATGTCGCTGATGATCGGGACGGCCGGTCTTCCGCATGTGATCGTGCGCTTCTTCACCGTGCCGCGCGTGGCCGATGCAAGAAGCTCGGCGGGTTGGGCGCTTGTCTTCATCGCGCTGCTGTATCTGACCGCTCCGGCGGTGGGCGCCATGGCGCGGCTGAATTTCGTCGAGACTATGTGGCCCAACGGACCGCAGGAAGAGGCGATCGCCATCGAGGAAATGCCGCACTGGGTACAGAACTGGGAGCGGACCGGCCTTCTGGCCTTCGAGGACAAGAATGGCGATGGCCGCATCGAATACTGGGCCGACGAAGAGAAGAACGAGGCGGTCAAGGTCGATCAGGACATCATGGTTCTGGCCAATCCCGAGATTGCGGGACTTCCGGGCTGGGTGATCGCGCTTGTGGTTGCCGGTGGGCTGGCGGCGGCACTTTCGACCGCGGCGGGGCTGCTCATGGCCATATCCTCGGCGGTGTCGCATGACCTGATCAAATCGATGATCAAGCCCGATATCAGTGAAAAATCCGAACTGATGGCGGCGCGGATCTCGATGCTGGTGGCCATTGCGGCATCGACATGGCTGGGACTGAATCCGCCGGGCTTTGCCGCGCAGACTGTGGCGCTTGCCTTCGGCATTGCCGCGGCCTCGCTGTTCCCGGTGATCCTGATGGGGATCTTCTCGAAACGGATGAACTCGCAGGGCGCGATTGCGGGGATGCTGGCCGGTCTGCTGAGTACGGTCATCTATATCTTCCTGCATAATGGCTGGTTCTTCATCCCGGGAACGAACAGCTTCACGAATGCCGATCCGCTGCTGCTGTCGATCCAGTCGACCAGCTTCGGAGCGGTTGGCGCGATGATCAACTTCATCGTCGCTTATGTCGTGTCGAATGCGACGCAAGAGCCGCCGAAGGAGGTTCAGGATCTTGTCGAGTCGATCCGCGTGCCGAAAGGTGCCGGTGCTGCTCAGGCGCATTGATGCAAGTAAGGGGGGGGGGGGGGGGGGGGGGGGGGGGGGGGGGGGGGGGGGGGGCGGGCGGGAGGGGGGGCGAAGGCGAAGACGCCAACGGGGGGGTGAGGGGGGGCAGCAACGCAGGCGGAAAGTGGAA
>NZ_JAUUTZ010000053.1 GCF_030678915.1 Paracoccus wurundjeri
TTTGGGTTGGGGGGGGGGGGGGTGGTGGGGTGTGTTTTCCCCCCTTTCGCTGTCGGCGGCCGGGGGGGGGGGGGCGCGGCCCCGGCACCCCCGAGGTATTTGGGCAAAGAAGAAGGAGTGGGGGCGAATCCGGGCAGGCGCGATACGCTTTAACGTCTGAGCCCGCCCAGTATCTGCCCGTGCAGCCGGGGACCGGCGACGATCAGCCCGTCCACCATCGCGCGGGGGCCGTTGAAGCGCATCCTGTCGCCATGCCGGTCAGTGACCGCAGCGCCCGCGCGTTCGGCGATCAGGCTGCCTGCCGCGATATCCCATTCCCATGCAAGTCGCAGAGATACAGCCGCGTCAAACTTTCCTTCGGCCGCAAGGCACAGGCGCCATGCGAGCGAGGGGCGAAATTCTCGCCGAAACGGCGGAACCTGTCCGTCGCGCCAATGGCCCGGATCGGATACGGCGCGATAGGTCAGCACGGTCGCGCCGTCGATCCCGGTGTCGCTTGGCGCGATCGGCTGGCCATTTCGCAGTGCCGGGCCATTCGCATGGGCGCTGTAGGTGGTGCTGCGGGCGGGCAGATGCACGACGGCGGCCACGATCTTCTCGCCATCCGTCACGGCGAGCGAATGGGAAAAACCTTCCTGCCCGGCGATGAATGCGCGGGTGCCGTCGATCGGGTCGATGATAAAGCAATGCCGTGCATCCAGCCGCGACGGATCGGCCTCGCTTTCCTCGGACAGCCAGCCGTAATCCGGCCTTGCGGCTGTCAGCATATCCCGCAGCATATCGTTCACCGCCAGATCCGCTTCGGAAACCGGCCCCGCATCATCCGCCTTGTCCCAGGACCGCATGTCATTGCGCCAGAAACCCAGCGCGATCTGGCCCGCATGACGTGCCGCCTGCTCTAGCAGTTCAAGATCGGCCTCAGGCTCCTGCAACGGTCATCCCCTCGACCAGAAGACCGGGGACTTCCAGCCCGCGCCATGGCAGCGCATCGTTGCCGGCGATCAGGGTCATCAGCATCTCGCGAAGATTGCCGGCGATCGTGCATTCATTCACCGGATAGGCGATCCGGCCATTCTCGACCCAGAAGCCCGCCGCCCCGCGTGAATAATCGCCGGTCGTGCCGTTGATCGACGCGCCCAGCATCGAGGTCACGATCAGCCCGCGGCCCATGTCGGCGATCATCTGTTCCTGCGTCCGGCTGCCTTGCGTCAGGATCACATTGGCATTGACCGGCGATGGCGGCGAGGTCAGCCCCCGTGCGGCCGAAGCGGTGCTGTCCATGCCAAGCTTGCGCCCGGTGGCCAGATCCAGCGTCCAGCCCTGCAATACGCCCTTTGATACGATGCTGCGCTTTCGCGTCGCCAGCCCTTCGGCATCGAAGGGGCGCGAGGACGGATAGCGTGGGCGATGCGGGTCTTCGAAGAGATCCATTCCTTCCGGCAGAACCGGCTCGTCCAGTGCGTTGCGCAGCCAGCTTGCGCCCCGCGCAATCGCGCCGCCATTCACCGCCGAGAGAAGATGCGAGATCAGCGAGGCAGAGACGCGGCGGTCATACAGGATCGGAAAAGCTCCGGTGGGCGGCTTTCGCGAGCCGGCACGGGCCAATGTCCGTTCGGCGGCCAGCGTGCCGATATCCTCGGGTTCCGGCAGGTCGGCGGCATGGCTGCGGGATTCGGCGGCATAGTCACGTTCCATCCCCAGCCCCTCACCGGTGATCGCAACGGTCGAGATGACATGCGTGCTGCGCTCGTACCCGCCCGAGAATCCGTTCGAGGCGACCAACCACATATTCCGGCGGCTGAACGCGGCGCTTGCCGCCTCGACCTGACTGATCGCAGCGTGGGAAAGCGCCGCGGCCTCGGCACGCAAGGCGAGCTCCTGCAGGATTTCGGGCGCTGGGTCGGGCTGCGGGTCAGACAGATCCAGCTCATCCGCGTCGCGCCGTTCAGCCAGTTGTTCGGGCTCGGCCAGACCCAGCGTGTCGTCGACCGGCGCTTCGCGGGCCATGGCAATCGCCCGCTGGGCCATTTCCGCGATGCTTGCCTTGCTGTGATCAGAGGCCGACACACAGGCCTGACGTCCGCCGATCAGAACGCGCAATCCGATCTCGATCCCCTCGGCCCGTTCCGCCTGTTCAAGTGCGCCGGCGCGCGTATCGATGCTGACAGACCGGCCCTGAACCGCCAATGCGTCGGCCTGATCCGCGCCGTTCCGCTGTGCGGTCTCGACCAGGGCTTCGGCCAGCCCTTTCAGATCGGTGCTTGCGAACTTGCCGTTCATTTTCGCCCTCTGCTTTCTTTCGCCGCGATGCCCCAGCCAGCTTTGCATGGCCGGTTCATTGCGAAAACCCGGTTCTTCGCGCCGCCAGGCATTTTCGGTCAAGGTGAATACCGGTCCCATGTCTGGGAACGCACATAACGCCGCAGGCGCGAAGCGAATGAAAAGGCCGGGCAAAATCGCCCGGCCCGTGCCTTGCGGCAGGCTGGTTATTTCACCTGCTGCCCATTGGCGAAGATCGAACCGCCCTCTTTGAATTCGATCTTGGTTTGCAGGTGATCCGGATCGCCTTCGGCCGGTTGGGCGAACATGGCCAGCATCATCCGCGCGCCCATAAGCTGATCCTGCGGCACGATCCCCATGGCGACCAGCTTGTCAAGAAGCGCATTGATGCCCTTGAAATCGCCCTCGATCACGCCGACCGGGGGCTGCTCAAGATCGGCAAAGGTCAGATCGCCGGTCAGATTGGCATCCGCGCCAACCGCCTGAAGCACAACCTCGTTGATCTTGAGCGAGCGCGGCTCGAACGGGACCGTCGGCGGCGTCGAGGTTTCCGCCGTCGCATCAGGCGCTTCGCCTTCCGCGGCAGGATCATCGGTTGCCGGATCATCGGTAGCAGGATCGGCCGCCTGTGCCTCTAGTTTCTGGGCGAATGCCGGGTCAAACAGGTCGTTCTTGACGACCGCCTCGCCCGTCAGGTCAAGTTTGAGATTGGCAGGATCGCGCGGCAGTTCCTTGCCCGGGTCGAACTGATCCCAGATCGCATCGGCCAGTTTTACGCCAGCCAGTTCGTATTTGAGCGCGAAGGGCTGGGCGTCTTCGCCCTTGCTGACCGGGAAAGTCGCCTCGCCCGATGCTTTGTCGATGGAGTAGGTGATCGGGAAGGGCAATTGCGCGAAATTCGCCTCGACCTCGGTTGCGCCGGAATTGCCGCCATAGGTCAGGCCCTCTTTCGACATCGCGAACGTCAGGTCGCTGCTCTCGGCGTTGAATTTGGCGTCGCCGGATTGCGGCTGGTCATTTTCATCCATGCCCTCGAAGGTCATGTCACCGTTCATCTTGCCCAGTTCCGCCTTGCCCTGAGCCACGAAGCCGGCATTCAGGGCAAGGTCCAGCCGCTCGGCCAGATTCTTGATATCGCCGGGAATCGAGGTGGTGCCCGTAAAGGTAACCCCATCCACATGCGCCTGACCGGTGACCTTGCCGTTGCCGCTTGTGCCGTCTTCCGCAGGCGGTTCCGTCACGTTCAGGGCGACATCAAGGCCCTTGCTCACCATCTCATAGGTGATTTCCTGATTCTCGGCGTGAACCGTGCGGTATTGCCCGGTCGACTCGGTCAGGGTGAGGGTCACGGGCGCCTCGCCGCTATCGGCGTCCGGCGTTGCGCTGCCGAAATAAAGCTTGCTCTCAAGGGTGGGAAAATCGAACTCGTGCAGCATATCGTTTTCCGTGCCGGACGAGATCATCTCGTTTTCGGGCGCGGTCATGACAAGCCGGAACGACATTGGCTCCTGATCCGGAACGTCTGTCGTGGATTCGACCGTCATCTCGCCGTCGAACACGGTGCGCACCTTGGCGTCGTCCGTCTGCTCCAGCGTAATTTTCGGCACGGTCGCGGAAACACTTGTCGCGGCATCGGGCTGGTCGATTTCCGAAGTGAACACGACATCTGTAAGACTCAGATTGCCATCGGTTTCGTCCTGTGAGCCGACCGTTACCTCATAGCCCATGCTGGTATAATACCCCGAAAGGTTGTCCCAGACCTGTGCCGGAGTCAGTTCTGCCAATGCGGGCCCCGCGGCCACGATCAGTGCGATGGCAGAGCTTGCAAGTGTGCGTTGCATTCGAAATACCCTTCGTCCAGAAAACTCGTGGCAATTTGCCATAGCGCAGAAGCAAGGGAAAGGGACCATTGCGTGATCGGATTGCAGATTGATGAAAAGGTCGCCTTGCTGACCATCGACCGGCCCGACAAGGCCAATTCGCTGACGGCAAAGATGCTGCGTGAACTGACCGCGAAACTCGAGGAACTGGCCGTGTCGGATTGCCGGGCGGTGATCCTGACCGGGGCGGGCAGGGTCTTTTCCGCCGGAGCGGATCTGGATGAGGCCCGCAATGACGGGCTGGCCAAATCCCCGGAATGGGAGCGGTTATCCGCGCGGATGGCCTCGATGCCCTGCCTGACCGTCGCGGCGCTGAACGGCACATTGGCGGGCGGCGCTTTCGGAATGGTTCTGGCCTGCGATCTGCGCCTGGCGGTACCCGAGGCGAAATTCTTCTATCCGGTGATGAAGCTGGGCTTTCTGCCGCAACCCAGCGATCCGCGACGGCTGGCCGCCCTGATCGGGCCGGCGCGGGCGAAAATGATTCTGATGGCAGGCGCAAGAATCGACGCTGCCGAAGCGCGCGACTGGGGCTTGATCGACCGGATCGTTCCGGCCGAGGAACTGAACGCCGCCGCCACCGGTCTGGCTGCCGATTGCGCGGCAGTCTCGGCCGGACATGTGGCGGCGATCAAGAAGATGACAGATCAGCCGTAAACCGACTGCTTGCCGAAATGCTTGCACAGCATGTAATAGATGACCGGACGGTATTTGTTCCGGTTCGAGCGGCCATATTTGTCGATCGTCGAATTGATCGCCTCTGCCAGTTGCGGGCTGTCCGTCAGGCCAAGTTTCTTGACAAGATAATTCTTGCGTACCCGCTCGAGTTCCGCCTCATCGCTTGAGGCAATGGTCTCGGCATCGGCGCTGTAGATCGACGGACCGCAGCCGATCGTGACCTTGGTCAGCAGATCCATGTCCGGATTTTCACCGAGTTTATCCTTGATATCGCTTGCGTATTTGGCAATCAGATCGTCACGCCTACTCATCTTTACTCCCCTGAATTTGTTTGTGGTGAACAGGGGAAGGATGCGGCGGGTTGCGGCATTTGGCAAGTTTTCCCTTCCGGCGCGGGATTCAGCCATGCGAGAACCCGCTTAGCCGGGGCAGCCATGTGGACAAGCCGGGGACAAAGGTGAGGATCAGCAGCACCAGCAGGGCGGCGATGAAGAAGGGCGGCAATTCGCGGATCAGAGCCGAAGGCCGCTGATGGGTGGCCGAGGCGACCACGAAGATCAGCCCTCCGACCGGCGGGGTGATCAGGCCGAAGGTCAGGTTGACGATGACGATGATCGCGAAGTGGTCGGCGGCGATGCCGAGGCTATGCGCAATCGGAGCCAGAATTGGCACAAGGATCATCACGCCGGGCAGCGGATCCATGAACATCCCGAAGACCAGCAGCAGCAGGTTGACCATCAGCAGGAAGGCGATGGGCGACAGGTTCATGGCGATCACCGCATCGGCCATGGCCTGTGGCACGCCTTCGATGATCAGGACCCAGGCGAAGGCTCGCGCAGCGGCAAGGATCATCAGCACGGCAACCGACATGATGCCCGCGCGCCAGAACGCGCCCCACAGATCGCGGAAGGTGAAGCCGCGATAGATCACCGCACTGACAATGATCGCATAGATTACCGCGATGACCGAAGCTTCGGTGGGTGTGAACACGCCGCCCCGGATACCACCGACGATCAGCACCACCAGGAACAACGCGGGCAAGGCCGCCAGCGTGTTGCGGATCATCTGCGCGACGGGCGGGCGGGGATCGGCGCTGCGATATCCGCGCCTGCGGCTGACCCACCAGTTCACCGCGGCCATCATCGCCGAGATCAGCAATCCGGGCAGAATACCGGCCATGAACAGCGATCCGACCGAGACGTTCCGGTCCTGAAGCGCATAGATGATCATGGTGATCGAGGGCGGGATGATCGGCCCGACGACCGAGGTGGCGATGGTCAATGCTCCGGCATAAGCGCGGGAATAGCCGCTCTTCTCCATCATCCGCACCATCATCGCCCCCGGCCCTGCGGCATCCGCCAGCGCAGAGCCCGAGATTCCTGCGAAAAGGGTCGATGTCAGAACATTTGTATAGCCCAGCCCGCCGCGCAGATGCCCGACGAATTGCGAGGCGAAGCGCAGCAGCATGATCGAGATCGCGCCCGCCGACATGATCTCGGCCGCGAGGATGAAGAAGGGCACCGCCAGCAGCGGGAAGCTGTCGAGCCCGGTAAACATCTCCTTGACGACGACGACCAGCGGATACTGCCCGCCGATGATGATGGCAGCAAAGGCGGCCAGAGCCAGCGCAAAGGCGACCGGGACGCCCAGCAGCATCAGGATCAGGAAGGCGGCGATCAGGATCTCAACCACGGGCAGCCTCGTCCGTCACGGCGAAACCGGCCTGCAGATAACGCGGCGCGATCAGGGCGAGATGTAGGATCATCAGTGCGAACCCCGCAGGCATTGCGGCATAGACCCATTTCATCGGCAGGCGCAGTGCGGCGGATTTCTGGATCGCCATCCTGTTCATGTAATCGATGCCCACCCAGACCATGAAGGCGAAGAAACCGAACAGCAGCAGCAGGATCCCCCATCTGAGCGCATATTGCGCGGGGCCGGGCAACGCCTCTTGCGCGTTGGAGATCGCGACATGCGCGCCTTCGCGCAAGGCGAGGCCGCTGCCGAGGAAGGTCAGCCAGATCATCGTATAGCGCGCCACCTCATCCGCCCAGGGCAGGGAATGTGCCCAGAAATAACGCGCCGCGACATTCCAGCCGACGACGACAGCCATCAATGCGAGGCCGGCGATGACAACGGTGCCGTTCAGAAGGATGAAATAGCGTTCGATCCGGCGCATGGGCGTGTCAATATCGCGTCCCGCGACGGGGGGGGGGGGGGGGGGGGGGGGGGGGGGGGGGGGGGGGGGGGGGGGGGGGGGGGGGGGGGGGGGGGGGGGGGGGGGGGGGGGGGGGGGGGGGGGGG
>NZ_JAUUTZ010000054.1 GCF_030678915.1 Paracoccus wurundjeri
GGCAGGCTCCTCGGCACCGGCTTCTTCAGCAGCGTCAGCGGGTTGCTCCGCCGCATCGCCATCCGTGGCTTCACCTTCGACGGGTGCTTCTTCTGCCGCCGCATCGTCAGCCGCAGGCTCTTCGGCACCGGCTTCTTCGGCAGCGTCAGCGGGTTGTTCCGCCGCGTCGCCATCCGTGGCTTCACCTTCGGCGGGTGCTTCTTCTGCCGCCGCATCGTCAGCGGCAGGCTCTTCGGCACCGGCTTCTTCGGCAGCGTCGGCGGGTTGTTCCGCCGCATCGCCATCCGTGGCTTCACCCTCGGCGGGCGCTTCCTCGGCCGCCGCGTCATCGGCGGCAGGTTCTTCGGCACCGGCTTCTTCGGCGTCAGCAGCAGGTTGCCCTGCAGCTTCGCCTTCAGTGGCTTCGGACTCGGCCTCCGCACCTGCGGGAGCGTCGGTCGATGCGTCGCTTTCGGGTACGGATTGCTGTGCGTCAGCGGGTTGGTCCGTCTCGGCCTCCTGCGCCAGCGAATAGCCGCCGGCGAGGATTGTCAGGGCCGCAACAGCCGTGAGCGTCTTGGTTCTCAGGGTCATTGATGGCTCTCCTTACTCGGCCGGATGCGCTTTGGCGCCGTAGTGTTCGTTGAAATCCTCTTCGATGGTCGCAGGCATCGGATCGGGTTTCTCAATCACACCAAGCAGCGGCAGGATCACCAGGAAATAGATGAACCAGTAAGCCGAGCCGGCAAGGGCGATATAAGGATAAATTCCCTCTGCCGGACGCGCGCCGACCCACATCAGGATCACGAAATCGACGGCAAGCAGCCAGAACCACCACTTGAATTGCGGCCGGTAACGACCCGAGCGGACGCGGCTGGTATCCAGCCACGGCACCAGGGCCATGACCAGAATCGCGCCAAACATCGCCAGCACGCCGAAGAATTTGGCGTCGATGATGCCAAAGGACAGCTTGTTGACCAGAATCACCAGCCAGACATCGGCGGTAAAGGCCCGCAGAATCGCGTAGAAGGGCAGGAAATACCATTCGGGCACGATATGTTCGGGCGTGGCGAGCGCGTTCGCCTCGATATAGTTGTCGGGATGGCCCAGATAGTTGGGCATGAAGCCGACAACGGCGAAGAACACCACCATGATCACGCCAAGCGCGAACAGGTCCTTGATCACGAAATAGGGCCAGAACGGCAGGGTGTCTTTCTCGGCCTCTTCCTTCGAGGTGCGGCGGACTTCGACACCGGTCGGGTTGTTGTTGCCCGTAGTGTGGAAGGCCCAGATATGCACGATCACCAGCGCGGCGATGATGAAGGGCAGCAGATAGTGCAGCGAGAAGAAGCGGTTCAGCGTGGCGTTATCCACGGCCGGGCCGCCCAGAAGCCATGTCTGGATCGATTCGCCGATCCCGGGAATTGCGCCGAACAGGCCAGTAATCACGGTCGCGCCCCAGAAGGACATCTGACCCCAGGGCAGCACATATCCCATGAAGGCCGTCGCCATCATCGCCAGATAGATCAGCATGCCGATGATCCAGGTAACTTCGCGAGGGGCCTTGTAGCTGCCGTAATACAGCCCGCGGAAGATGTGGATATAGACGGCAAGGAAAAACAGCGAAGCGCCGTTGGCATGCATGTAACGCAGCATATAGCCGCCATTCACGTCGCGCATGATATGTTCGACGCTGGCGAAGGCCAGATCGACATGCGGGGTGTAATGCATCACCAGAACGATCCCGGTGACGATCTGCAGCGCAAGGCAGAATGCCAGAACGATGCCCCATATCCACCACCAGTTCAGGTTCCTGGGGGTGGGGATCATCAATGTGTCATAGATGACGCTGACGATCGGCAAACGGCGATGCAGCCAGCGTTCGGGGCCCGATTTGGGCTCGTAATGGTCGTGCGGAATTCCGGCCATGATGCCCTCCTCAGCCCAGTTGGATGGTTGTTTCGTTGACGAATTCGGCGATTGGAACCGGAAGATTCCTGGGCGCCGGGCCTTTGCGGATGCGGCCGGCCGTGTCGTAATGCGAGCCGTGGCAGGGGCAGAACCAGCCGCCGAAATCGCCCGCGCCGTCGCCGATGGGAACGCAGCCCAGATGGGTGCAAACGCCGATCATCACCAGCCATTCGCCGGTTTCGTCCAATGCGCGGTTTTCGTCGGTCGCGGCTTCGCCGGGCTTGTTCTCGTTCTCGGCGCCCTGGTCGATCAGCTCGCCCAGCCCGACAGCACGGGCGGCCTCGATCTCATCCGGGGTCCGGCGACGGATGAATACCGGTTTGCCCAGCCATTTCACCGTAAGCTGGGTACCCACCTCGACGCCGCTGACATCGACCTGGATCGAAGACAGTGCCTGAACATCGGCCGAGGGGTTCATCTGGTTCACAAGCGTCCAGCCGGCTGCACCGGCTGCAACTGCGCCTGCTCCCGCCGTGGCGTAATAGAGGAAATCCCTCCGGGTGCCTACGTGGTCATCTGCGTGGGACACGGGTCATTCTCCAGTTCGGGCCAATTATTTGGCCGCTATGTCATTCCGGGCCGCGCTTTGATCGCAACCGTCGCGTAGGCGGTTCTAGCGTTCAAATCCCCGTCAGTCCAGCGGGTAAGCCCATTCCTGAGTCTGTGGTACTATGCCCATGTTGAAAAATTGTCGCGTCTTCGCGAACGGCCTGCGATGATTTGTCGCGGGCAGGGCCGATAATCCCGTCACACCGGGATTTTCGTCACTTCAGCAATCCCTCGGATCGAAAGCTGAGTTCGCGGGATTTGCCGATGACCAGATGGTCATGGATGGTGATTCCCATGCAATCCGCCGCCCGCGCGATCTGGGCAGTCATGACGATATCCGCTTCTGACGGGGTCGGATCGCCCGAGGGGTGGTTGTGGACAAGAATCAATGCCGATGAATTCAGCTCAAGCGCGCGGCGCATGATCTCGCGCGGGTAGACCGGTACGTGATCGACCGTGCCGCGGGACTGTTCCTCATCCGCGATCAGTACATTCTTGCGGTCCAGATACAGCACCCGGAACTGTTCCGTCTCGCGATGCGCCATGGCGGTATGGCAATAATCCAGCAATGCCTGCCATCCCGACAGCACCGGCCGATGCAGCACCTTCGCGCGGGCCAGCCGCTGAGACGCGGCCTCGACCAGTTTCAGTTCGGTCACGACAGCGGCGCCGACGCCTTCGACTTCCGTCATGCGGGCGGGAGCCGCGGAAATCACCCGGTTGAAATCGCCGAAACGCTCGATCAGGCGGCGGGCCAGCGGTTTCACATCCTGCCGGGGGATGGCGCGGAACAGGACGAGTTCCAGCAATTCGTAATCCGGCATCGCCGCCGCACCACCCTGCATGAAGCGTTCCCGAAGCCTTGCGCGATGATCGGCCAGATATGAAGGCATCGCCTTGTTGTGCCGATTCGACCGCGCCGCCGAATTCGCCGCATGAAAATCGCGAATCGCCGGATCGAACAGCGGCAATGAAGGGGTCGGTGGTGATCGGTCCTGGGCCATGCCCGGATTATGCAAAAAAGGTATGAAAAAATTGGAAAGAGGCGCCGAAGCGCCTCATGATCATCGGGTCATGCCGTCCCAGAACCCTTTTACCTTGTTGAAGAAACTGGTCGATTGGGGACTGTTATCGACCTTCTCCGCGGCGAATTCGCGCAAAAGCTCTTTTTGTCGCGCATTCAGGTTCACCGGCGTTTCAACCGCAATCTCAAGCAGCATGTCTCCAAACTCGCCATTCGCGCCCGCGCCATGCCGCAAGGGCGGCATTCCCTTGCCGCGCAGCCGCATCTGCCGGCCCGACTGACTGCCCGCCGGCACCTTGACGCGGGAACGCCCGCCGTCGATCGTCGGCACCTCGACCTCGCCGCCCAATGCGGCGGTCGCCATGCTGACCGGCACCTGACAGGCAAGGGTCTTGCCGTCGCGTATGAAGATCTCGTGCTCTTTCACCTCGACGAAAATATACAGATCGCCCGAGGGTCCGCCGCGCATTCCGGCCTCGCCCTCGCCCGCAAGGCGGATCCGGGTACCGGTTTCGACGCCCGCCGGAATGTTGACCGACAGGGTGCGGTCCTTCTCGACCCGGCCTGCGCCATGACAGGTCTTGCAGGGATTCTTGACGATCTGCCCCTGGCCACCGCAGGTCGGACAGGTCCGCTCGACGGTGAAGAACCCTTGCTGGGCCCGTACCCGGCCCATGCCCGAGCAGGTCGGGCAATTCGCGGGTTGCGTCGCGCCTTCCGCACCGGTGCCGTTGCAGTCGCCACAAGCAACCGAGCTGGAAATATTGATGGTCTTTTGCAATCCGCCGTAAGCTTCCTCGAGCGAGACGCGCAGATTGTAACGTAAATCCTGCCCGCGCTGCGCCCGGGAACGGGCACCGCCGCCGCCACCGCGACGGCCCATCATGTCGCCGAACAGATCGTCGAACACATCCGCGAATGCCGAGCCGAAATCGCCCGGATGCGCGCCGCGTCCGACACCGCCGCCCATGCCGCCATTTTCGAAGGCCTGATGACCAAAGCGGTCGTAAGCAGCCTTTTTCTGTTCGTCCTTCAGGCAGTCATAGGCCTCGTTGACCTCTTTGAACTGCGCTTCGGCACTTGGATTGTCCTTGTTGCGGTCGGGGTGAAGCTCCTTCGCCTTGCGGCGATAAGCCTTCTTCAGTTCATCGGTCGAAGCCCCGCGTCCGACCCCGAGAACATCGTAATAACAACGCTTGGCCATATCTTGTCCTGTCTACTGACCCCCGGAATGAAATCCGGCCCGCGAACTGCGGGCCGGTCCAGGGATACGGCCCGGATCAGCCGCGTTTCTTGTCTTCGCCGAGATCCTCGAAATCGGCATCCACGATATCTTCGTCCGCGGCGCGAGGCTCGTCCGGATCGTTGTCATCGCGGGCTTCGGCCTCGGATTGCGACGCCTTGTAGATGGCCTCGCCCAGTTTCATCGATGCATCCATGACGTTCTGGATGCCGGACTTGATTTTGTCGGCATCGTCGGTCTTCACCGATTCTTCCAGGGCGCCAATCGCCAGTTCGATCGCCTCGACCGTGGATTCATCCACCTTGTCACCATGCTCTTCCAGCGACTTTCTGGTCGAATGGATCAGGCTTTCGGCCTGGTTCTTGGCTTCGACGATCTCGCGGCGGGACTTGTCGGCCTCGGCATTGGCTTCGGCATCCTTGACCATCCGATCGATATCCTCGTCGGTCAGACCGCCCGAGGCCTGAATGGTGATGTTCTGTTCCTTGCCGGTGCCCTTGTCCTTGGCACTGACCGAAACGATGCCGTTCGCGTCGATGTCGAAGGTCACCTCGATCTGGGGCATGCCACGGGGCGCGGGCGGGATATCTTCAAGGTTGAACTGACCCAGCATCTTGTTGTCGGCTGCCATTTCGCGTTCGCCCTGGAAAACCCGGATCGTCACCGCGTTCTGGTTATCCTCGGCAGTCGAGAATATCTGGCCCTTCTTGGTCGGGATGGTGGTGTTGCGGTCGATCAGGCGGGTGAATACACCGCCCAGCGTTTCGATCCCCAGCGACAGCGGCGTCACGTCCAGCAGCACCACATCCTTGACGTCGCCTTGCAGCACGCCAGCCTGAATCGCGGCGCCAAGGGCCACGACCTCATCGGGGTTCACGCCCTTATGGGGTTCCTTGCCGAAGAAATCGGTGACTTCCTGGAAAACCTTGGGCATCCGGGTCATACCGCCAACCAGAACAACCTCGTCGATATCCGATTTCGAGACGCCCCCGTCCTTCAGGGCTTCCTGAACCGGCTTCATGGTACGCTTGATCAGATCGGCCACAAGGCTTTCCAGCTTGGCGCGGGTCAGTTTCATGACCATGTGCAGCGGCGTGCCGGAATCCTTGTCCATAGAGATGAACGGCTGGTTGATCTCGGTCTGGCTGGAACTGGACAGTTCGATCTTGGCTTTTTCGGCAGCCTCTTTCAGACGCTGAAGCGCCATCTTGTCCTTGGTCAGATCGACGCCATGCTCTTTCTTGAATTCCTCGGCGAGGTAACTCACGATCCGCATGTCGAAATCCTCACCGCCAAGGAACGTGTCCCCGTTGGTGGATTTCACTTCGAACAGCCCGTCGTCGATTTCCAGAATGGTGATATCGAAGGTGCCGCCGCCAAGGTCATAGACCGCGATCGTCCGGCTTTCCTTCTTGTCGAGGCCATAGGCAAGCGCGGCCGCCGTCGGTTCGTTGATGATCCGCAGCACCTCGAGACCCGCGATCTTGCCGGCGTCCTTGGTGGCCTGACGCTGGGCGTCGTTGAAATAGGCGGGCACGGTGATGACGGCCTGTGTCACCTCTTCGCCCAGATAGGATTCGGCGGTTTCCTTCATCTTCTGAAGGATCATTGCGCTGACCTGAGCGGGGGAATATTTCTCATTCCGCACCTCGACCCAGGCGTCGCCATTGCCGCCATCCACGATCGAGTAGGGAACCAGTTTCTTGTCCTTCTCGACGGCTTCGTCGCCGATACGGCGACCGATCAGACGCTTGACCGCAAACACGGTGTTCGAAGGGTTGGTCACGGCCTGACGCTTGGCGGATTGGCCGACCAGACGCTCGCCTTCGGTGAAACCGACGATCGAGGGGGTGGTGCGTGCGCCTTCGCTGTTCTCGATCACCTTGGGCTGGCTGCCATCCATGATGGCGACGCAGCTATTGGTTGTACCGAGGTCAATCCCGATGACTTTGGACATGTATCTCTTACCTTTCTTATGGCGATGTATTGGGCCTTGGGTCCGTTATGGCCCCCACGGCCCGATCCCGGTGGTTGATTTCACGTCCGGTTGGAATCCGAACGCTTCGCGGCTGTATATAGGTGGGGAAATTCGGGCTGCAAGCGTTTGAAAGGGTCGGAATCCGATTCAATTTTGCGGAAACGTCATGTTTTTTAGCTTGCGGCAAGGGGGGGGGGGGGGGGGGGGGGGGGGGGGGGGGGGGGGGGGGGGGGGGGGGGGGGGGCGCGGGGCGCGGGGGGGCGGGGAGGGCACCACGAAGGCAGCGCGCAAGGGCG
>NZ_JAUUTZ010000055.1 GCF_030678915.1 Paracoccus wurundjeri
TATCGTCTCTGCCGCTTTTGGGGGTGTGGGGAGGCACTAACACCGACCGCAACGGCTTAGCTATAGAGAACGCCAACAACGGTTGTCGCCCATGGAACATCTCCCAATACGCGTCGGTATCATCGGCGTCCATCCAGACAGAGGTTGGGCTACCACCGCCCACATTCCTGCGCTGAAACAGTTACCTGAGTTTCAGCTCACAGCGATAAGTCATCATGATCATGACATCGCCGTTGCTGCTGCGCGAAAGCACAATGTGGCTTATGCGCTGAATACGACTGACGAGTTGGTCAACCATCCCGAAGTCGACCTGGTTGTGGTGTCAGTCAAGGTCATGCGACATGAGGAACTGGTCACACGCGCCATCGAAGCGGGTAAATCAGTGTTCTGCGAATGGCCACTTGGCGTGAATCTCAGCGAAGCCATCAGGATGCGGGAGCTGGCTCGCTCGAAGGGCGTGAGGTCCGCGATCGGGCTTCAGGCACGGGCGGCCCCGCCATTTGCTTACATGCGGGATTTGGTCAGCAACGGCTTTGTCGGCGAGGTGCTGTCCAGCACCATGATAGGGTCCGGCCTCATCCTCGGTGAGTCCATGAGCGAGGTCTATGCTTATACGCTTGAGCCAGAGAACGGGATCGGCCTGCAGAACGTCATGTTCGCCCACTCCATCGACGGCCTACTCAATGTTCTCGACAGTCGGTTCGCTGATGTGCGGGCTGCGTTTGCCACAAGGCGCAAGACTGTCCGGATCGAAGAGACGAGCAAGTTCCTTCCCATGTCTGTGCCGGATCAACTGGTGGTGAACGGCACACTGGAAAACGGGGCGGTCGTCGCCGTTCATTTCCGGGGCGGCCTTTCGCGAGGAACCAACTTCCACTTCGAGATCAACGGCACAGACGGGGATATCGTCCTTACCAGCCCGGTCGGCTACGTCGGCTTTGGAGGTTTCACGCTGAGGGGGGCGACCGGCACTGAAACGCTGAAAGAGCTGGACATCCCCGCGTCCTATAGCGCGGACGGGTTCATTGACGAGGCGTCGCAGAGCGTAGCCTTGGCCTATGCCCGGCTCGCCTCCGACATAAACGCAGGCACCCAGCTCAGTCCGACCTTCGATGACGCAGTAGAGCTGCATCGGCTCATCGACACGATCGAACGCAGTGGTGGTCTGGAACGGGGCCGTTAGGATGACGGCTCTACAGTATCTTTTGCCAATTTGGTCCGCCTATATATTGGTGACCGCCAGCCCCGGCCCCAGCACCATGGCCATCATGGGAACGGCGATGGCGTACGGCCGCCGGTCGGCGTTCGCATTGGTGGCGGGCATCCTCACGGGTTCCATGACATGGGCGATGCTCGCAGCTGCAGGGCTTGCTGCGGTTCTCGCGACCTACGCCAATGCGATGTCGGTGATCCGAATCGTAGGAGGAATGTACCTTTTGTTCCTTGCCTATGCGTCGGCAAAGTCGGCACTGACTGCCGGCGGTCCTAAAATTGCCCCCTCTCGCGGTATCGAACCGACACGGTATGGCACCATGTATCGTAAGGGCGTCTTCCTGCATCTCAGCAACCCAAAAGCCATTCTCACCTGGGTTTCCATCATGTCGCTCGGTGTTCAGCCGGGCGTGCCGCCGCACGTGTTTCCGCTCATGCTCGCCGGCAGCTTACTTCTCAGTATATTGATCTTCTCCGGATACGCCGTTCTGTTCTCGTCGGCACCCATGATCAGTGCCTATAGACGTGTACGGCGCTGGTTCGAGGGCGCGGTCGCAGTCTTCTTCGCTTACGCGGGACTTCACCTTCTGCTGGCGAAAGGTTGAACCGGTAGAAAGTGCTCCCGTGACGAACCATCATTCGCGGAACCGGGGCAGCGTGAGGCATGTAGCGCCGCCTGTCGAATGCAGCATTTTGAACATCTCCAAGGATGCTGACTTGATCGACACCGTCGCAACAACGTTTCCTGCGCTAATGCCTCGCGATCCGGAACACGTTGCGCGGTCTATACTCGGGCAACCCGCGTGGTGGGTTCGAGGGCTGTTGTGGTTACGGGATACGATTGCAGCACGTGTCGGTCTAAAGACAACCGTGACACTTCGGCACGAGGCGGAGGCTGCGGGTAGTAAGCATATCAGTTTCTTCCATATACTCAGCTCAACGGCCCACGAAATCGTGCTCGGGCTGGAAGATCAACATCTTGATTACAAGACATCGATTATGCTCAAGGATACGAGCGACGCGACCGAAATCGAGGTGTTTGTTACCACGATCGTGCACAGTCGCAGCGCGCTTGGACGCGTCTATCTTAAGCTGATAAGGCCGTTTCATCTCACCATTGTCAGAACGAACCTGAAGCGTGCGGTGCAACGAGCCGGCGTGCGCTAAACGGGACATGGCGGACGGCCGGCATTTTCATGGCCTACGCGCTAGCAATCCGGTCCGTTGAAAGGCCCGCCCCGTGTGATCTCAAGTTCGTAGTTGTCCGATGATGCTGCATTACGGGGCCCGCTCGTCGAGGGCGTTTGAAGCGGTCGGTAACGCTAATACTAGAGCTCAGGCGTTCGCGTTGCTGAAACTTGCGTTTGCCTTTCCCTCACCTTCTCTCGTCATCGGCCGATCCAATATCATGAAGTCAAAAGTGTGCGGCTCGCAGCCGCGCAGATGTGCCTTATGCCTACAGGAGAGACGCCAATGCGTACGTCACCCGCTGCCGCAACTTCACAGCGTCACTCATCTTCGCCGTTATGCCAACCCGTGGAGCGGTTCGCGAGGCTCCATCGATTGATACGTGAGGGGTGGTGCGGAGAGCCTCAAGTGGGTGTTGGCGCTTGACCAATGTTAACGCTCATAACGCCTCCGCTCGTCCAGGGTGGCCGGAGATCTCCGTCGGCTTAGTCGGTATTTCGGTCGTTGGCCTCGGAGGAGGTGCAGCCCTTGCGCAGTTGGGAATGGACCCTGTCAGTCTCGGGCTGATCTTCACCGCGCTATCCGGAATCGGCGGTCTGGCCGGCTTTTTTGCGGCCTATCTTCTCCGCAGCCGCTCATGGCAATTTTTCGGGATCCGCCGCACCACGTGGGGATGGCTCGGCATCGGAGCCGCATTGGGCGTCGTAGCGTTTGTCGCCAAAGGCTTGGCGATCTTCGCCTATATCTCGTTCACGGGCGATACCGGAACACCGCAAGATATCTACTTGGCTGGCGCGAGCGGAGGAATCTGGACCGTCGTCGTCGCCACTTTCCTCTTTAGCGTTGTCACGCCGATTGGAGAGGAGTTTCTGTTCCGGGGCGTCGTTACGAACGCTCTGCTTAAATATGGAGCAATCGTCGGAGTGGTCGGCGGCGCTACGATTTTCGCCGTCTTCCACGGCATCAACGTGGTTTTTCCCGCCGCGTTCGTCGCTGGATTGGCGGCTGGCGAAGTGTTTCGCCGCAGCGGATCCATATGGCCGGCGGTCGTTGTTCATTCCGTCGTCAACCTGCCCACCATCCCAGTCATGGTCTTGGCGAGCGCGACCTGAACGGCGCTGAGGCTCGGCTCGACCACCGATCAATTATCAATCCTTGATCTGGCCTGCTGGTCGCGGGTCGTTCCCCTTAAACAATTGGAGTAAAGACATGAATCTCGGACTTGTAGACAAAAAGGTCATCGTTAGCGGCGGGTCGAGAGGGATCGGTCGAGCGATAGTCGAGCTGTTTCTGGCTGAGGGCGCACAGGTGAGCTTCTGCGCGCGTGGCGACAGCGGAGTGCGCGAAACCGAGCGGGCGCTCGGCGCATCGGCTTTCGGTAGTGTGGTGGACGTCACGGACCCTACGCAGGTCGAGGCCTGGGTCAAAGATGCGGGCGCGCGTATGGGCGGCGTGGATATCGTTGTGCCCAACGTGAGCGCGCTTGCCGGTGGCGGCGACCTTGCCACCTGGCGTCAGGCGTTCGACACCGACATACTCGGCACTGTGACAATGGTAGGTGCAGCCCTGCCGTTCCTTAAGGCATCCCAGGCTGCCTCCGTAGTCCTGATTTCCAGCGTCTCGGGCCGTGAGGTCGACATGTTTGCGGAGCCTTACGGTGTCCTCAAAGCAGCGCTAATCCATTACGGCAAGGCTCTTTCGGCGCGTCACGCTCAAGACGGTATACGGGTCAACACCGTCTCGCCTGGAAACGTGTATTTCGCCGGCGGGTCATGGGAGCACATCGAGCGTGAGATGCCAGATGTGTTTGCGAAATGGCTTTCAAAGAACCCGATGGGCAGAATGGCGACACCGCAGGAAATTGCCAACGCCACCATTTTTCTCGCTAGCCCGGCAGCCAGCTTCATTACCGGCACAAACCTGCTGGTCGATGGCGGCTTAACTCAAGGCGTTCAGTTCTAGTTGAGTTTGGATGTAACCCACTGCGCTCAACTAGGCTCCAGACTCATTGAGTTTCAGAGCCAAAAGAGGACTGTCGCGGCCAATGCAATGGCGGAGAGGAAGGTCTCCGGACAGCGGTCATATCGGGTCGCAACGCGGCGCCAATCCTTCAGCCGTCCAAACATGATCTCAATCCGATTGCGGCGTTTGTATCGGCGTTTGTCGTATTTCACAGTCTTCTTACGGGACTTTCGACCCGGAATGCAAACCTCTATCCCTTTGTCTTTGAATGCTTCTCGCAGCCAGTCGGCATCGTATCCCCGGTCCCCCAGGATCCAATCCGCCTTCGGCAGGCCGTCCAGCAGGGCCGCCGCACCGGTATAATCGCTCACCTGTCCGGCCGACATGAAGAACCGGATTGGCCGGCCCTTCGCATCTGTGACGGCATGCAGCTTGGTGTTCATGCCACCTTTCGTGCGACCTATCTGTCGCGCGCGCCCCCTTTTTTCACCGCCAAGCTGGAGGCTGTGCGGTGTGCTTTCAGGTAGGTGGCGTCTATCATGATTGTCTTGGTCTCAGCGCCTTCGGCCGCCAGACCCATCATGATCCGGGCGAACACCCCATTGTCGCTCCAGCGCTTCCAGCGGTTGTATAGGGTCTTTGCCGGTCCGTATTCCCTCGGCGCGTCGCACCATCGCAACCCATTGCGATTGATGAAGATTATTCCGCTCAGCACACGCCGGTCATCCACCCGGGGCCGGCCATGCGATTTTGGGAAGTAAGGTTCAAGGCGCGCCATCTGCGCGTCAGTCAGCCAGAAAAGGTTGCTCATTGATCAGTCTCCTTACGGAGCCTGAATCACGCCAAACAACCAAAATCAATGGGTCTGGAACCTAGACCGGCGCTTCGCCTTGATCGTCGATTTCAGAAGAAAATTTCTAAATATTTTTTGCTAGTTCGAGATATTATATTTTCAGATATTGTATAATCAGGAGATTTTACGTTCAACTTTTGTGTCTGATGTGGATTTATGAAGAATTCTGTTGTGATGAATTCTCGAGCCAACTACCTGATTTAATCGCAGCCCTCTTCCCCTCTTTAATTATAAAATCGGATGCAGCGTCCTCACTTCCAAGGCGAATGTAATTTGTTTTTCTATAATTGTATGGCTTCTCCGATTTATATGAGTACCAAAATTTTCCTATCTTTTCTATGCCATAGACATTATTTCCCAGCCCTCCTATGGTATAGTGAATCCCGTAGATTGCGCCGTGAAGCTCTAAATATTTTTTTGCCTCATTAATTTTATTCATCATTCTTTCCACATGGAGTACTGTCTCGCCAAGGCCTCAGCTTGGCTTATAATATATTTACATGCTTCATCCTCACTCTCTCTTTCTTTATAGTTATTTTTCGATCCTCTTTCGCAATCGTAATTATACCACTTCCCATCTATTTTTTCCATTCCCGGGGCACCATCGTCGCCTATTCCGCCAATGACGTATAGGCTGCCAATATCGAGTCCATGATTTGAAAGATGTCTTTTCATTTCGGTGATATTCATTTTTTCTTCCTATTGTATCTGTTTAAGATACCCGTCTTTCACAAGATCGCCAACTGATGGTCCGGTTTTGTATTGTATAGCACCTCCCGGTGTTCCAAACCACGGAGCTGCAGCGCCACTTTCTACAGAAAGTGGCTTGACGACCTCATATACACTATAAGTCTGGGTCGCAGGGTCATAAGGAAGGGCCCTGGAATCGAAACTTGCACCTTCTGGAGAGAGAAAGCTTCCTGTATCCAATTCACCTGTTCTAGCGCTGTACCGATCAATTCGCGTCTTTGGAAGTAATGTGTCATTGACGGGGGTATCGGCAAACCCATCATTAGGTGGCCAGCGCAACCCACCAGTTTCAGGATCGTACCATTCATCTCCAAGATCTTTGCGGTGGAATGGTTGACGATTTGGTGGAACTTTCCTCTCAACCCTTCGAACGATCGGGATTTCCTCCCCAACCGCCCCTTCGCCCTTTCCGGTCCTGTTCCGAAGCAGAGCCCTGATGAGATCGATCAGCTTCCCGCTGATGGTGCTCATGAAGTCGAAGATCTGCGCGGCAACCCGGGCCGTGGCCGCTCCGGCGCTTGCCAGCAATTGATGGACTTTC
>NZ_JAUUTZ010000056.1 GCF_030678915.1 Paracoccus wurundjeri
CCCCCCCCCCCCCCCCCCCCCCCCCCCCCCCCCCCCCCCCCCCCCCCCCCCCCCCCCCCCCCCCCCCCCCCCCCCCCCCCCCCCCCCCCCCCCCCCCCCCCCCCCCCCCCTGCGGATCGCAGATGACCTTGCGTTCAACACAACGCAAGACGCAACCGCCCCAGCTTACCGATGTCTTCCGACCCGGAAGGCCCGATCAGACGACCCGGTCACCCGGCTCGCCGCCCTCAGCAAAAGCGATCAGGTTATCCAGCGCCCGCAATCCCATATCGGTCCGCACCTCATCTGTCGCGGTTCCCAGATGCGGCAACAGGCTGGTATTCGGCGCATCGATCAGTGCCTGCGGCACATGCGGTTCCTTTTCATAGACATCCAGCCCGGCACCCGCGATCGCGCCGTCATTCAGGGCACGGATCAGAGCCGCTTCCTCGACCACGTCCCCGCGCGAGATATTGACCAGATACCCACGCGGACCAAGCGCCTCCAGTTCCGCCTGCCCGATGATATGACGGGTTTCCGCGCCTCCGGGCACCGAGATCACCGCCACGTCGCAGGCTTTCAGCGTCTCGTGCAGATCCGGCATCTGGCGCGCGGGAATATCCAGCGCCGAAACGGATGAGCGGTTATGGAACACCACCCGCATGCCGAAGCCCAGATGACAGCGCCGGGCGATTGCCTTGCCGATCCGCCCCATGCCGATGATCCCCACCGTGGCCCCGGTGACATGCCCACCCAGAAATTGCGTCGGACGCCAGCCGGTCCATTCGCCGGCCCGCACGACGCGCTCGGCCTCGCTGGCGCGGCGCATGGTCATCAGGATCAGCGTCAGAGCGATGTCGGCCGTGGCGGCGGTGACGACATCCGGTGTGTTCGTGACGATAACGCCCGCCTCTTTGGCGGCCTGCACGTCGATATGATTATACCCGGCTCCAAAACTGGCCAGTATCTTGCAACGAATATCGCCTTTGAACGCATTCGCGCCAAAGGCATCGCCCAATGTCGGAATCACGGCGTCATATTCCCGCAGTGCCTCGGCGGCCTCGGCCTCGGTCAGCGGTTCATCCTGAAAAACCGCTTCGAACCGCGCCTTGATTGCACGGGTCGCCGTTTCGGTCATCTTCCGGGTCACAAGCAATTTCATCAATATAATCTCCCTCCATTCGGAACCATCAGATCGGGGCGGATCAGGACGACCTCGTTATCCTGATCGGGCACCCCCAGCACCAGCACCTCGGACATGAACGGACCGATCTGGCGCGGTGGAAAGTTCACCACACACAGCACCTGTTTGCCGATCAGATCTTCGGGCGTGTAATGCCGGGTGATCTGCGCCGAGGATTTGCGCTCTCCCAATTCGCCAAGATCCAGCCACAGCTTGATGGCGGGCTTGCGCGCCTCGGGGAAGGCTTCTGCGCGGGTGATGGTGGCGACACGGATATCGACCTTCAGGAAATCGTCGAAACCGATCGTCATTTCGCCCCCTTCCCCAATTCGCGCCCCCGTTCGGTCGCCGCCGCGACAGTGCGCCTTATCAGGGGCGGCAGGCCGGTTTCCTCGTCCATCAGCACTTTCAGCCCTGCGGCGGTGGTCCCGCCCGGCGAGGTCACATTCTCGCGCAGGACCGCCGGATCCTCGTCGGCATCCACGGCAAGCGCCCCCGCGCCCGCGACGGTCATCCGCGCCAGTTCCAGCGCCATATCCGCGGACAGGCCCTGTGCCTCACCCGCGCGGGCAAGTGCTTCGATCAGGTGGAAAACATAGGCCGGGCCACTGCCCGACAGGCCGGTCACGGCATCCATCTGTGCTTCATTGTCCAGCCGGACGACCCGCCCCACGGCAGACATCAAGGTTTCCGCCAGATCAAGATGCGCGGCGGTCGCGCCGTCATTGCCGATCAGGGCCGAGATGCCCTTGCCGATGGCCGCAGGCGTGTTCGGCATCACCCGGATGACCGGCGCGCCGGGGAAAGCGGCTTCGAAGGTCGAGATCGTCGTGCCTGCCGCGACCGAGACGACCAGCGTATCTTCGAGATCGGGCAATTCGCCCAAGGCATCCGCCATCATCTGCGGCTTGACGGCCAGCACAAGAACCGCGGGGTTTTCGGGCAGCGGCGCATTCACACGCAATCCCTTGTCCTGCCATTCGGGCGCAAGTTTCGGGTCGATCACGGTTACGGCACCGGCTTGCAGCCCCTGTGCCAGCCAGCCTTTCAGCATCGCGCCACCCATCCGGCCACAGCCGACCAGTACAAGGCCACGCGCGTTGATATCGTTGAATTCGCTCATCCGCACCCCCTGGATCACGGGGGCGGAATGCCCCCTTATGCCCGTCCGTAGGCCTCGCCCATGGCGATGTCCAGAGCTTCGCCCACGCTCGTATTCGCCCAGCCGACCAGCTGGAAGGCGGGATAGAAGCGTTCGCAGGCGGAAATAGCGTTGCCGATCATTTCGTCGATCTGTTCGGGCGTGGCCAGATTGTCTCCGGCCAGAACCAACCCGTAGCGCCATACCATCAGCTTCTGATGCGCCCAGAAGGTGAAAGCACCCTCCCACACCTCGTCATTGGCGCGGTTCAATGCTTCGTAGAGCATCGGCAGCCGGTCTGCGGGTGGGTCCATATCGAATGTGCAGATCAAGCGCAGCATCTCTTCGCCCGACGACCATGCGAGCGTAAGCGAATAGCTTCGCCACTGCCCTTCGACGATCATTGCAATCTGGTCATCCGCCAGTCGGTCGAAATCCCATTCATAATGCGTGGCTACGGTTTCCACGATATCAATCGGGTGAATGTCGTCGCTTGGGATGAAATGTCCGGTCTGTGCCATATCTGTACCTGCCTGACTGCCAGCGCGGTCTTATGACCGCTAGAGATTGTGGCGACCTCAACACCGGGCGGGATCGCCGGTAACTCCTTACAATATATCGTGGTGCGGATTGCGTCTGCTGTAAAGCGAAAATATCAGTTGCAGGGGAACTATCACGGTCGCATTCCCGCTTATGGGGTGGGCAGGCCATTGAAAGGCAAGCGAATGCAGCGCGATCACGGTGGCGATATCGACAGGGCGGCAAAGCAATACGGTCCGGGCGACTGGATCGATCTTTCGACCGGGATCAACCGCCGTCCCTGGCCGGTGGCGGCCCTTGATGATCAAATCTGGCGCATCCTGCCTACCGCGGCGGCACAGCAGAAACTGATCGGGGTGGCCGCCGAATGGTTTCGCTGCGATTCCAACTCAGTGCTGCCGGTGGCGGGCGCAACGGCTGCTATCCAGTTGATCCCGCGCCTGCTTCCCCTGGGGCGGGCGACGGTTCTGACGCCCAGCTATAACGAATATGCGGCCAGCTTGCGCTCTGCCGGCTGGAAGGTCAGCGAATGCGCCCGGATCGAGGACATGGCGGGCGCGGATCTGGCGGTCGTGGTCAATCCGAACAATCCCGACGGGCGCGAATGGGCGCCAGAGCAACTGTCGGAACTGGCCACGGAAACCGGCCATCTGATCGTGGATGAAAGCTTTGCCGATCCGCGCCCCGATCTGTCGCTTGCCCCGATGCTGCCCGCGAATGTGCTGATCCTGCGAAGCTTCGGCAAATTCTGGGGGCTGGCGGGGCTGCGTCTTGGCTTTCTGATCGCCCCGCCCGCTTTTCTGAAACCGTTCGCCGAGGCTGCGGGACCGTGGCCGGTCAGCGGGCCGGCATTGGAAATCGGCGCGGCTGCCATCGCCGATCACGGCTGGGCCGACAGCACGGTGGTTTATCATTCCGAAGCCAGCCTGCGCCTTGATCGGCTTGCCATATCGGCGGGTTGGCAGGCTTTGGGCGGAACGCATCTGTTCCGCCTTTACGATACCGGCAACGCCATGGCCGAGCAGGACCGGCTGGCCCATGCGCATATCTGGAGCAGGCGCTTTCCCTATTCCGACCGTTGGCTGCGGCTGGGCATTCCCGGCAATGCACAGGAATGGGAGCGCGTGGCCCGGGTTCTCTCGCGCAGGTGATCGCCTGCAAGGCGGGGGCCGGACGAAGACACTGGCAATTCATTGGAAGAGCCGGCAGAATCGCGCGGCCATTACCGGAGCAGATCATGGATATCGGACCCGCAATCGAGCCCCGCGCAATCGCACGCGCCACCATCCCATATCCCAGGCCCGACCGGACTGCCAACCGTCCTCTGGGGTGGATGCTTGCAGTTGCGTTAACCTCTTGGCTTGGTGCCGTCCCCGCTATCGCGGATGCTCCGCTGATCGTGCTGGACCAGACGCAGCTTCCCTTTGATCTGGGTCCCGGCCATCCGGCGAACAATCCCGCCAATCCGGCGAACTCGCCCAATGCAACATGGAACTCCGCCGGCAATACCGCCAATTCTCCGACGACATGGGGAAACCGCCCCTCGAATCCGGCGAACGAGAAGCGGCTGATCATCACGGCGGATGGCGGGGTTCTGGGCTATTACGCGACCAATGCGGGCGGCGTGCTGAACCTGTTCGACGTGAATGGCCGCCGCATCGCCTATCGTCCCGCCAAGGGCACCAGAAGCCTGTTCACGACGGGCGGCGCATGGTGCGGAACCGTCGATGACGGGCGCGGCGGTTTCGTCATCGCCGTCACCCGAAGCTGCGCGGCGAAATTCGACGGCTGAGCCGCATCCCTTGCGCCTTGTCCCCGTCATGGCCTTATTTCCGTTACATTGCCGCATTAAAGGGAAGGCACATACCGGAGAGTATTATGAACAAGCACCCAAAGGACTGGCTGGAAGCCGAGCTTCAGGACACAATCGACGAGGATGTCGAGATCGAGATGGAAGACGCGATCCTGTCCGCCGAGATCAAACGCATCTATCACAGCCACCATCCCGATCAGTTGCCGCGCAAGGAATATTTCCGGGAACTCCTGCGCCTGCAATCGGAACTGATCAGGTTGCAGGACTGGGTCAGCTATCACAAGGAAAAGGTGGTCGTCATCTTCGAGGGCCGCGATTCGGCGGGCAAGGGTGGCGCGATCAAGCGGATCACCCAGCGCCTGAACCCCCGGATAGTGCGCACCGTGGCCTTGCCCGCGCCATCGGACAGGGAAAAGACCCAATGGTATTTTCAGCGATATGTGCCGCATCTGCCGGCAGGCGGCGAAATCGTCCTGTTCGACCGCAGCTGGTATAACCGCGCGGGGGTAGAGCGCGTGATGGGCTTTGCCGATGACGATCAGGTCGAGCAGTTCTTTCAGGACGTTCCCGAATTCGAACGGATGCTGGTGCGCTCGGGGATCAGGCTGGTGAAATACTGGTTCTCGATCACCGATGAAGAACAGCAGATGCGATTCCTGATCCGCATTCACGACCCGCTGAAGCAATGGAAGCTGTCGCCGATGGATTTGCAGTCCCGCGTCCGCTGGGAGGATTACACCAAGGCCAAGGAAGAAATGTTCGAGCGCACGAATATCGAAGAGGCGCCGTGGTATATCGTTTCGGGCAACGACAAGAAACGCGCACGGCTGAATTGCATGAGTCATCTGCTGGACCTCATCCCCTACGAGGACGTGCCGCATGAAGAGGTCACGCTGCCCAATCGGGTCTTCAACCCCGATTACGAACGCGAGGTCTTGCCACGCGAGCTATATGTACCGCAGAAATACTGAACCGGGACAGGGGGGGGGGGGCCCCCCCCCCCCGCCCCCCGGGCCCCCCCCCGGGGATTTGTGGGGAAATATAGGGGCGGGCGGGGGGTTTTTTATGTTTTAAGGAGTGTAGAGCGCCCCCCGGCATGGGGGGAGGCCGGG
>NZ_JAUUTZ010000057.1:0-2500 GCF_030678915.1 Paracoccus wurundjeri
TGGTTGCGGGGGTAGGATTTGAACCTACGACCTTCAGGTTATGAGCCTGACGAGCTACCGGGCTGCTCTACCCCGCGCCATTTGCATCGCTTTTGGTTGCGCTGCCTGTTTTTCATCGTTTCAGAGAGTTTCGTTTCTTTCCAGGTCTGGCGGTGACCTACTCTCCCACGTCTTTTGACGCAGTACCATTGGCGCGACGGCACTTAACGGCCGAGTTCGGGATGGGATCGGGTGTTTTGCTCGTGCTGTGGCCACCAGACCGGGAAAGAAACGCTCAGCGTTGTTCCTTTTGAGGGGAACGTTGTTGTCCAAGGATGCTTTTGGGAGAAGGTTTGGTGGTCGCGCATATTGAGGATTTTTCAATCCGCTCTTCTGCACTTCCAGTCTGTCTTCTTCCGGATCAAATCAAGCCAATCGAGCCATTAGTACCGGTCAACTGAATGCATTGCTGCACTTACATCTCCGGCCTATCGACGTGGTGGTCTTCCACGGCTCTCAAGGGAGACCTTGTTTTGAGGGGGGCTTCCCGCTTAGATGCCTTCAGCGGTTATCCTGTCCGTTCATAGCTACCCAGCACTGCCCTTGGCAGGACAACTGGTCCACCAGTGGAACGTTCACCCCGGTCCTCTCGTACTAGGGGCAACTCCTCTCAAGTCTCCAACACCCACGGCAGATAGGGACCGAACTGTCTCACGACGTTCTAAACCCAGCTCACGTACCTCTTTAAACGGCGAACAGCCGTACCCTTGGGACCTGCTCCAGCCCCAGGATGAGATGAGCCGACATCGAGGTGCCAAACGGTGCCGTCGATATGGACTCTTGGGCACCATCAGCCTGTTATCCCCAGCGTACCTTTTATCCGTTGAGCGATGGCCCTTCCACTCGGGACCACCGGATCACTATGGCCGTCTTTCGACTCTGCTCGACTTGTCAGTCTTGCAGTCAGGCTGGCTTCTGCCATTGCACTCAACGAGCGATTTCCGACCGCTCTGAGCCAACCTTCGCGCGCCTCCGTTACTGTTTGGGAGGCGACCGCCCCAGTCAAACTACCCGCCACGCAGGGTCCCGGATCCGGATAACGGACCGCGGTTAGACATCAAGAGTGCGAAGGGCGGTATCTCAAGGGTGGCTCCACGGAAACTGGCGTTCCCGCTTCAAAGCCTACCGCCTATCCTGCACATCGCAATCCTGATGCCAGTGCGAAGCTGTAGTAAAGGTGCATGGGGTCTTTCCGTCTAACCGCGGGAAGTCTGCATCTTCACAGACAATTCAATTTCGCTGAGTCCACATTTGAGACAGCGGGGAAGTCGTTACGCCATTCGTGCAGGTCGGAACTTACCCGACAAGGAATTTCGCTACCTTAGGACCGTTATAGTTACGGCCGCCGTTTACCGGGGCTTCAATTCAAAGCTTGCACTTCTCCTTTTAACCTTCCGGCACCGGGCAGGCGTCAGACCCTATACGTCGCCTTGCGGCTTCGCAGAGCCCTGTGTTTTTAGTAAACAGTCGCCACCCCCTGGTTTGTGCCCCCGGCCCATAGTTGCCTACGAACCGGGCCTCCTTCTCGCGAACTTACGGAGGTATTTTGCCGAGTTCCTTAAATGTGGTTCTCTCAAGCGCCTTGGTATTCTCTACCAGTCCACCTGTGTCGGTTTCGGGTACGGTCTTGTGGAGGGCTATTTCCAGGAACCGCTCAGCTGCCAGTTCAATCCGATAAGGACTGACAACCTCTGCGATCCGTCACCATCTCCTGGCCCAGGAATATTAACCTGGTTCCCATCGACTACGCCTTTCGGCCTCGCCTTAGGGGCCGGCTTACCCTGCTCAGATTAGCTTTAAGCAGGAACCCTTGGACTTTCGGCGACAGGGTCTCTCACCCTGTTTGTCGCTACTCATGTCAACATTCTCACTTCTGATCACTCCACCGGATGCCTCACGGCCCGGCTTCACAGTCAGAACAATGCCTCCGTAACCCCGAAGGGCTAAAGAGGCAGCGTTCTATATCACAGAACGCTCCGCTACCACGCACGTAAACGTGCATCCAAAGCTTCGGCTCGTGGCTTGAGCCCCGTTACATCTTCGCCGCAAGACCTCTTGATTAGACCAGTGAGCTGTTACGCTATCTTTAAAGGATGGCTGCTTCTAAGCCAACCTCCTGGTTGTTTTGGAAGTCTCACATGCTTTCCCACTTAGCCACGAATTGGGGGCCTTAGCTGTTGGTCAGGGTTGTTTCCCTCTCCACGACGGACGTTAGCACCCGCCGTGTGTCTCCCGGACAGTTCTCTTGGGTATTCGGAGTTTACTTAGACTCAGTAAGGCTGTGGGCCCCCATCATCCATGTAGTGCTCTACCCCCCAAGGAATACATCCGAGGCGCTACCTAAATAGCTTTCGCGGAGAACCAGCTATCTCCGAGTTTGATTGGCCTTTCACCCCTAGGCACAAGTCATCCCGACCCTTTTCAACGGGTGTGGGTTCGGCCCTCCAGTAAGTGTTACCTT
>NZ_JAUUTZ010000058.1 GCF_030678915.1 Paracoccus wurundjeri
TCAGGACATGGCTGGAACCCTGTGCTGTGCGAGCAGGCGTTCATTTATCCTTGGGAGCCGCAAATCGCACGCCGTCGCGCCAGTATTTTTGCGACGCCATGCTGCTCAAGGCTACGCCAATGCCGAATCCAATCGCCTGCTTCCCACCCAACACCGCCGGGTACTTCTCTGTAACTGTCCGGAATTGCTTCATATCCTTTCCCCAAGCCTATGGGGATCGACAAGGATATGGCACGGCAATCCGACAGCAAGGACAAGGTGGAGGTAGAGCTCGGCGACGCCGAGCTAACCTTGACGCCGTCAGGTACTGGTCCCGATCCCCGGCTCGTCTCCCTGGCCCGGCTCCTCGCTCGACGGGCAGCGCGTGGCCTTTACGAGCAGCAGATGAGAGATCATCCCACATCAAACTCCTGAATCTTGAGGAGACCCGGTCATGAAGGTTTCCGTCTACGCGCGCTATTCCTCAGACAACCAGCGTGAGGCATCCATCGCCGACCAGTTCCGCATGTGCCGGCTACGCGCCGAGAAGGAAGGCTGGACCGTCATCGAGGAATATTCCGACCACGCCATCTCCGGCTCCAGCATGATCCAGCGCCCCGGCATCCAGGCGCTGATCATGGACTCCGCGCGGGGCCGCTTCGATCTGATCCTGTCGGAAGCCCTCGACCGGATCAGCCGGGATCAGGAGGATATCGCCGGCATCTTCAAACGCATGACCTATGCTGGCGTAAGGATGTTCACCCTCTCCGAAGGCGAGATCAGCGAGATGCATATCGGCCTCAAGGGCACGATGAACGCGCTGTTCCTGAAGGATCTGGCCGACAAGACCCGCCGCGGCCAACGCGGCCGGGTCGAGGCGGGCAAGTCCGGTGGCGGCAACTCCTACGGCTATGACGTGGTCAAGAAGCTTGATGCCAATGGCGAACCGATCAGAGGCGACCGGACCATTAACCCTGTCCAAGCCGAAGTCATCCGCCGCATCTTCCGCGATTATGCCGCGGGGAAGTCGGCCAAACGGATTGCGGCCGAGTTGAACCACGACGGGGTGGAGGCTCCATCCGGCGGCGCCTGGGGCTTCAGCACCATCAATGGCAACCGGAAGCGCGGCAACGGCATCCTCAACAACGAGATGTATATCGGCAAGATCGTCTGGAACCGCCAGCGCTTCGTCAGGGATCCCGACACCGGCAAGCGGCAGGCCCGGCCCAACCCGGAAGAGGAATGGGTGATCCAGCAGGCGCCCGAGCTGCGCATTATCGAGGATGGTCTCTGGAATGCCGCCAAGGAACGACAGAAGTCGATCAAGCACGAACGGCGGGATGATGGCAAAGGGGTCGAGAACCATTTCCGCGACCGGCGGCGGCCGAAGTATCTGCTTTCCGGGCTGACCAGATGCGGCTGCTGTGGTGGTGGCTACTCAATGATCTCCGCTCAGTTGCTCGGTTGCTCGACCAGGCGGAACAAGGGCACCTGCGAGAACCGCATGAACATCCGGCGGAACGCATTGGAGGCCCGCGAGATGAACGCGCTGCGCCATAACCTGATGCAGCCCGAGCTGTTCCAGGAGTTCTGCGAGGAGTTCACCCGCGAGATGAACCGGCTGCGGATGGAAGGCCGGGCCTCGATCGACGCCGCCGAGGCGGAGATTAGGAAGATCGAGCGGGAACTGGAGACCCTGCTGAACCTCATCCTCAAAGGCGGCGCGGCAGACATGCTCAATGCAAAGATGGTCAAGCTGGAGGGTCGGCAAAAGGAGTTGAAGGCGTTCCTGGCCGAGGTCGAGGAGCCCCCTCCCCTGCTGCACCCGAACATGGCACACCATTACCGCGCCCAGGTCGAAGAACTCTATGCCGCGCTTCAGGAAGATTCCGAGGCAAGGCGGATGGAGGCGACCGATGTACTGCGCTCCCTGGTGGAAGAGATCGTGCTGACGCCCGACCCGAACAGCGGCGAGCTTCGGGTCGAAGTGCGGGGCGATCTAGCCGACATCCTTGCGATCTCGCTGGAACGTAAAAAGCCCTCCGGTGGGGAGGGCGGTGCGCAATTTGTGATGGTTGCGGGGG
>NZ_JAUUTZ010000059.1 GCF_030678915.1 Paracoccus wurundjeri
GCCCTGATGAGATCGATCAGCTTCCCGCTGATGGTGCTCATGAAGTCGAAGATCTGCGCGGCAACCCGGGCCGTGGCCGCTCCGGCGCTTGCCAGCAATTGATGGACTTTCCGGGTAAATGCCAGCAACCGCGCCATCAGTACCGGCCCGGCGGTTCCACCAGTGAACACGGCAAGGATCCCGAACAGGATGCCCAGCAGGATTTCCGGGATCAGGAACCCGCCCACCTTGCCGACCATCTCGGTCCAGAAATTCGGCGTGCTCGCCATCAGCACGGCCAGCATCGTGGAACCCAGGACGTTGAGAACCTGCGTCTGCGCCAGCTCATGCATGGCGTTCATCCAATGGGCACTGTTGCGCACCAACTGCCGCAACGTGTCCACGATCTCATCCAGATCCGGGAATTGCTCGGCCAATGCCAAGAGTGCTTCAAGCCCGGTCCTGACCGCCGCGGCAGCACCCTCTGCCATATCCTGCAAAATCTGGAGTATCTTGTCCTTATTCTCCCACAGAGCCTTTGCCCCTGCGCTCATGCTGTCCCAGGCATCGCTTGCCAGTTCCGGAAGGCTGGAAATCCATTCCCAGATGGACGCCCATAAATCGCCTTCGCCTTCCCACCATGCGGCGACCCCCTCCACGGCGCCTGTGAACAGCGACTTGGCCGCACCAAGCCAGCCGGTCCGCTTCCATTCCAGAAGCCAGGGCTCAAGCGCGGTTTCCATGCTGGCCGCAAAGCCGCGCAGGGCCTCGATGATCTCGGCTTCCAGCCGCGTGATTTCCGCAGCAGCGGAGGGATCCTGCACCAGTTCGGCGGTGACCGCCCCGCGTTTTGCGTCATTATAGGTCTGACGGCCCAGTTCCGGGTAAATGCCGGGAACCCCGTCATCGCCATCCTGCATCCCGAAGCTGGTCAGGCTTTGTGTGTGGAGTTCGCCATCGGTCAGAACGCCATCCTGATCCGTGATCCGCAATGGCGCTATTATCACCGGGGTTTTCCACGGATCATCATAATAGGCATGGACGCAGACCGGCCCCCGGCAGGGCGCTGTTACATCGCCAGGCGGGATTGCCTCGGCAAAGGCGCTGCGCTCGGAGCGCATCGAGATTTCGGCGGGATCAGGCGGCAAGCGGGGCGACATCTCAGGCGGCCTTCAGCGAGAAGCTGTCGAAGCGGTCACGGAATGCCTTGAACCGTTCGGTTTCCGGGGCAGGCGAGTGACAAATCTCTTCCAGCCTGCCTGCCGGATCCCGCTTTTCGAAATCCGGCCCATAGAACACCGTCCAGGCCGCGAAGAAATGCAGATAGGCGTGTTTGTGGAAACCGTAGGCTTCGAACCTCTGCATGGCATGTTCCACTGCCGCCTCGATCGCCTTGCGGGGCCGGTGTTCCAGTTCCCGGGCGAAATCCGCCTGTATCCGGTCGACCATCCGCTTGCGTCGCTCGGCGGCCCGTGCGCTTGCAACCGGATCGAAATCGGCAAAGCGCAGATGCATGGGCGTGATCGGGGTCCCGGTCAATCCCCCGGTATCCGGGGAAAACCGGATATCCACGCCATTATGACGGAAGATATAATGCAGCGGCTCCCC
>NZ_JAUUTZ010000006.1 GCF_030678915.1 Paracoccus wurundjeri
CCTTCCCCCCCGCCCGGCGGGAAGGGAGGACGATTAGACCTGGCTCCGCCTCATCCGATCCCGCTGGGTCGGTCCGGCAACCTTTCACCGGCTGGTAAATGAATATGGCAGCGTCCGCGCCGCCTTTGAGGCATTGCCCGAAATCGCCGCCGCTGCCGGCGTAGCGGATTATTCCCCCTGCCCCGAATCCGTCGCCGCCGCCGAATTGCGGGCAGGACGGAAGGCGGGGGCAAAACTGATCCGCCATGATTCGCCACGTTACCCCCCCGCCCTGCGTCAAATCGATGCGCCGCCGCCTGTTCTCTGGTTGCGGGGTGAAGCGGATTGGCTGACGCTTTCGCCGATTGCCGTGATCGGCGCCCGCAACGCCTCGTCGCTTGGGCTGCGCATGGCGCGCGGAATGGCCGTCGGGCTGGGGCAAAACCGCCACGCGGTCATTGCCGGACTGGCACGTGGGATCGACGCGGCCGCCCATCATGCAGCTCTGGCGACCGGGACCGTCGCAGTTCTGGCCGGGGGCGTCGATATCCCATATCCGGCCGAGAATACGGAATTGCTGATGCGGATCGCCGCGCAGGGCGCGATCATATCCGAACAGCCCCCGGGAACCGTCCCGGCCGCACGGCATTTCCCGGCCCGCAACCGAATCATATCCGGTCTTTCACAAGCCGTTGTGGTGATCGAGGCGGCGCACCGGTCCGGCTCATTGATCACCGCCAGATATGCACTGGATCAGGGACGCGAGATCATGGCGGTGCCCGGTCATCCGATGGATTCCAGAGCATCCGGATGCAATCAGCTTATCCGGGACGGCGCCCATCTGGTGCGCAGCGCAACCGATGTGATCGAGGCATTGGAAACGCGGCCTTCTGACAGTTCCTCGGAGAGCGTCATCCAATCCGACCAATCAGGCGCGGATCCTGAACAAGCTGTGGATCACGGCAATCCAGCCACCTGGGAAGCGCAGATACTTTCGCAACTCACGCCTAGCCCAACCGATGAAAACGACCTGATCCGCATACTGGGATTATCCGCCGCTGCGGCAAACGCCGCGATCCTCGCATTGGAGGTACAGGGCAGGATCATCCGGATGCCCGGCGGTAAGATCGCCCTGAACTGACCGGAAAACCCGCGATCGCATATCTTCCGGCCCCATCCCCGGCCTACCGACCGCATGAGGGCCGGCAGTTGTCACAATTGTCATCAGCCGGCGGCTGGCGCCGCGAACCGGTGCATTTGATCCGGCAATTTCACGCTGCCTGCGGGGGCAGACCGGTTACCTTATCGCATATGCGCATCGCCCAATATAAGGCCCTGATGCCATGAGACGTTGACTCTGCCTTCCCTGCCACCCATGTTGCCGCCCCGTTGCAACCGTTCCGAGGTCCCAATGCCCGTCGTCGTCGTCGAATCACCGGCCAAGGCCAAAACCATCGAGAAATATCTCGGCGGCGACTATCGCGTGCTTGCCAGTTTCGGTCATGTCCGCGACCTGCCTCCGAAGGATGGCAGTGTCGATACCGAAGACGATTTCGCCATGAAATGGGAGGTGGCAAGCGACAGCAAGAAACATCTCAAGGCGATCCGGGACGCCCTGAAGGACGACAACAGCCTGATCCTCGCCACCGACCCCGACCGCGAGGGAGAGGCGATTTCATGGCATTTGCTGGAGGCGCTGCAATCATCGCTGAAAGGCGGCAAGGATGTCAGCCGCGTAACTTTCAACGCCATTACCAAGGCAGCCGTCAGCGAGGCAATGAAACAACCGCGCGAGATCGATCAGGCGCTTGTCGATGCCTATCTGGCCCGTCGTGCGCTTGATTATCTGGTCGGCTTCAACCTCTCGCCCGTTCTGTGGCGCAAGCTGCCCGGCGCAAAATCGGCGGGGCGGGTGCAATCGGTCTGCCTGCGCCTGATCGTCGACCGCGAGATGGAGATCGAAGCCTTCAAGGCCCGCGAATACTGGTCGGTCCATGCAAGGCTGGCGACGCCGGCGGGGCAGGAATACGATGCGCAGCTGGTTTCGCTGGCCGGATCGAAGCTGGAACGTTTCGATCTGCCCGATGCCGAAAAAGCCGCCATGGCCGTCAGTGCCGTGACCTCGCGCGATCTGACCGTGACCAGTGTCACCGCGAAACCCGCCAGCCGCAATCCTTGGCCACCCTTCATGACCTCGACACTTCAGCAGGAAGCCAGCCGCAAGATGGGCATGGGCGCGAAGGCCTGCATGTCGGCGGCGCAAAGGCTGTATGAGGCGGGGCTGATTACCTACATGCGAACCGATGGTATCGATATGGCGCCCGAGGCCGTCATGTCCGCCCGCGACGCGATCAAAGCCAAGTTCGGCGAGAAATATCTGCCGAAATCGCCGCGCATGTACAAGAACAAGGCCAAGAACGCGCAGGAAGCGCATGAATGTATCCGCCCCACCGACATGATGCTGTCCACCGACAAGCTGAAGGTGACTGCCGAGGACCAGCGCAAGCTTTATGACCTGATCTGGAAACGCACCATCGCCAGCCAGATGGAAGCCGCCCGGATGGAGCGTACCACGGTCGAGATCGGCAGCGCGGATGGTCAGGTCGGACTGCGCGCGACCGGTCAGGTGATGTTGTTCGACGGCTTCCTGAAAGTCTACGATCAGGGCCGAGACGACGACGAAGGCGAGGACAGCGCCCGTCTGCCCGCGATCGGCAAAGGCGAAACCGCTGCCCTGGTCGCCAAATCCTTCGAGCCTGAATTCGCCAAAGCCCGCGAAAAGGGGGACAGCACGCCCGATGCGCCCGCCGGTCAGCGTGCCGCCCCCGGCCTGCTGATGAATGACGCGGCCAGCACCGCCGCCCGTCAGCATTTCACTCAACCTCCGCCCCGATATACTGAGGCCACATTAGTCAAGCGGATGGAGGAACTGGGAATCGGGCGTCCCTCGACCTATGCCAGCATCGTTACCACGATTCAGGATCGCGACTATGTCCGCAAGGACAAGAACCGCCTGATTCCGGAAGACAAGGGACGGTTGGTCACGACATTCCTTGTCAAATATTTCCCGCGTTATCTGAGTTACGACTTCACCGCCGATCTGGAAAACGAGCTGGATGAGATCAGTGCGGGCGACCGGGTGTGGCGTGACGTGCTGGGGCGTTTCTGGAAAGACTTTTCGAAGGCGCTTGAAGGCACGTCGGACCTGCGCATCGGCGAGGTGCTGGAGGCGATCGACGACGCGCTTGCTCCGCATCTCTACCCGCCGCGTGCCGATGGCGGCGATCCGCGTCAATGCCCGCTTTGCGGCGCCGGGCGGCTGAACCTGAAAACCGCGCGTTCGGGCGGGGCGTTCATCGGATGCACGAATTATCCCGAATGCCGCTATACGCGCCCGCTATCCTCGCCCGATGGTGAGGAAGCCGTGGGCGACCGGCTGCTGGGACAGGATGGTGGCGACGATATCAGCCTGAAGTCCGGACGGTTCGGCCCCTATGTGCAACGGGGCGAGGCAACGGAGGATGTTCCGAAACCGCCACGCGCCTCGGTCCCGAAAGGCTGGAATCCGGCGGAGATCGATCTGGAAAAGGCATTGCAGCTATTGTCGCTGCCCCGCCCGATCGGTCCGCACCCCGATGACGGCGAATTGATCGAGGCCGGGATCGGGCGCTATGGCCCCTATGTCAAACATGGCCGGAAATATGCCAACCTGCCAGAGGTGGACGAAGTGTTCACCGTGGGCATGAATCGCGCCGTCGAGGTTCTTGCCGCCAAACAGATCCGCGGCAGGACCGCCGCGACCCCGTTACGCGAGCTGGGCAGTCATCCCGATGGGGGTTCAATCCAGGTGATGAATGGCCGTTATGGCCCTTATATCAAATGGGAAAAGATCAATGCGACCTTGCCGCGGGATGTCTCTCCCGATGATATCACGCAGGAACAGGCCCTTGAATTGATCGCTGCGAAATCGGCCAAGAAAGGCACGAAAAAGAAGGCCGCATCGAAAGCTGCCAAGAAACCGGCCGCCAAAAAAACCGCCGCAAAGAAACCTGCGGCCAAAAAAGCAGCCGGCTGACATTCGCGGCATCCGAGATAACAGGCGCGGTTCCGCCCTCCTTTGGCGGCGGTTTCGGTATTGGTGGCCGCCCGCTGCCTGCAAGCGACTTAATTTTGATATGTTCGAATAAATTTCAAACTTGAAGCAAACCTACGCCTATGCCAGCCTTCAATCAGGTTTTCGGCTGATCGAAAGCAGTGTTTCAGGTTGCGACAATGAGCTATGATCCTTCCGACGACGGCGCCCGAATGTCTTTTCAGGGGCGCATGTCTTATGGCGACTATCTGTATCTCGACAAGGTTCTGACGGCCCAGCACCCGTTGTCGCAAGCCCATGACGAGATGCTGTTCATCGTCCAGCACCAGACCTCGGAACTCTGGATGAAACTTGCGCTGCATGAATTGAATGCGGCGCGTGCTGCTATTGCCTCGGGCAATTTACAGCCCGCCTTCAAGATGCTGACCCGGGTCGCCCGGATCATGGAACAGCTTAATTCGGCATGGGATGTACTGCGCACCATGACACCCAGCGAATACACAGAATTTCGCGAAAGTCTTGGCGAAAGCAGCGGCTTCCAGTCGTGGCAATACCGGATGATCGAATTCGTTGCCGGCAATCGCAATATCGAGATGCTGCGCCCGCATGAACATCGGGAAGCCTTGGTTGCCTCGCTTCGGGCGGAAATTGCCCGCCCATCGCTTTACGATGTGGTCTTATCGCATCTGCGCGCCTCCGGTTTCGATATTCCGCCGCGTGAAAGGCTGGATCGTCCGCATCTTCCCGATCCCGCTGCCCGCGCCGCCTGGGCCAGCATTTACCGCGACCCCGTCCGCTGGTGGGAATTATATGAACTGGCAGAAAAACTCGTTGATTTCGAGGATTATTTCCGCCGCTGGCGCTTCAACCATGTCACCACGGTCGAGCGCATCATCGGCTTCAAGCGCGGCTCGGGCGGGACATCCGGCGTCAATTACCTGCGCCGGATGCTGGATGTGGTGCTGTTTGCCGATTTGTGGGAATTGCGGACCGAGCTGTGATCGCGACAGCAGGGCCTCCCCCGCTGTCGGATATCGTCAATACAGCCCGCCAGAGGACAGGGTTCCGAAATCCGCCTTGTTGGGGATTACTTTCTGCTCTCCGGTCGAAGTGGTCACGGATTGCCCGCCGCCAGAGCCGGCTTCCCATGGCAGAACGACGTTTTCATCGCCAAAGCCCGCAACAACATAGGGCGACAGCCAGTCAGGATCGGTACCATCGCGGAAATACTCGGCAATGACATTCGGACCATTTGCGTCATCGGGCAGGCGCTGTCCGGTGAAACGGTCGATCTTGACCCAGTATCCGCCCGGCGGCACCTTGAATTCCGAGCCGCCATATTCCTTGATCGCTTCACGCATGAACGCGTTGAACACCGGCACGCAAAGCGTTCCACCATAAGCATGCGGCCCCAATCCGCGCGGCTGATCATAGCCCAGATAACATCCCGCCACGATATTGCTTGAAAAGCCGATGAACCAGACATCCTTGGCGTCGTTCGTCGTTCCGGTCTTGCCTGCAATCGGCACCGGCAGATTCACCCCGCTGCCCGATCCCCGCTTGACGACGCCTTCCAGCATCGAGGTCAGTTGATAGGCCGTCACGGCATCCATGACCCGTTCGCGGTTGCTTTTGATCACCGGGGCACTGCCGGCGGGCAAAGCCTGCATCTCACAGGTTTCGCAGATGCGCCGGTCATGGCGGTAGATCGTCCTGCCGCGGCGGTCCTGAACGCGGTCAACCAGAGTCGGCTCGACCCGCTCGCCGCCATTGGCGAACATCGCATAGGCCGCGACCATCTTGAACAAGGTCGTCTCCTGCGCGCCAAGCGAATTGGCGAGAAACGGCTTCAAATCATCGTAAACCCCGAATTTCTCGGCATAATCGGCGACAATTTCCATACCGATATCCCGCGCGATGCGGATCGTCATCAGGTTTCGGGACTGCTCGATCCCGGTCCGCAGCGGGGTCGGACCATAATGTTTGCCGCTGGAATTCTTCGGCTCCCACAATCCGGCGGGCGTATTCACCCGGATCGGTTCGTCAACAACGATGGTCGCGGGGGTATAATTGTTGTCCAGCGCCGCAGCATAAACGAAAGGCTTGAAGCTGGAACCGGGCTGCCGCTGTGCCTGAGTTGCGCGGTTGAAGACCGAGGATTCATATGAAAACCCGCCCTGCATCGCAATCACGCGCCCCGTATTGACATCCATGGCCATGAAACCGCCCTGGATCCGCGGCACCTGCCGCAGCGTCCAGCGGATAAAGCTGCCGTCTTCGTCATTGGTCATCGCACGCACCAGAACGACATCTCCGACCTCGACCAGATCGCCGGCCACCTGCGCAGGCGGAGCCAGAGTGCCATCCGGCAGCCGCTTGCGTGCCCATTGCACGTCATTTGCCGGAATCCAGTGTCCATCGGGATGCTCTTCAATGCCTTCGATTCCGATCCGGGCGTCTTGCTCGCCAAGTTCCAGAACCACGGCAGGATGCCAGCCGGGAATATCGCGAGGAACCTCCAGCTCCCACAGCGCGCCGCGCCAGGATGCCTCGTCCGTCAGTTGTTCAGCCGGGATCGTTTCACCGGTGCCGTTCCAGATCCCCAGATCCCGGTCGTATTTCTCAAGCGCGGCCCGCAATGCATCTGCCGCCTGACTCTGCATCTGCGGATCGACCGTGGCGCGGATGGTCAGGCCGCCTCCGTAGAATTCGTCATGACCGAAATCGCGGCTGAGCTGACGCCGAATCTCGTCGGTGAAATAGTCGCGCCGGGGCATCTGTTCGCGGAAAGGCGGATAATCACCATTCTGCACGGTCCGGAGCGGCAGCTTCGCTTCAGCCTCATAGGTGGCCTCGTCGATATAGCCATTCTGCCACATTTCCCGCAGCACATAGTTGCGCCGGTTGGTCAGGGCCTCCTTGGCGCGAACGGGGTGAAAATCACTCGGGGCCTTGGGAAGAGATGCAAGCATGGCCGCTTCGTGCGGTGCCAGTTCGGTCAGGGTCTTGTTAAAGAACACCTGTGCGGCGGCGGCGACGCCATAGCTGTTCTGTCCAAGGTAGATTTCATTAAGATACAGTTCGAGGATCTGATCCTTGCTCAGCGTATGTTCCAGCCTGACGGCGAGGATCAGCTCCTTGATCTTCCGCTCAAGCCGGACATCCGAAGACAGCAGGAAGTTCTTGACGACCTGCTGCGGAATGGTCGAAGCGCCACGGGCGCTGTCCCCGCCGGATTTGATGAACTCCAGTCCCGCGGCAGCAATACCGCGTAAATCGTAACCGGGATGGTTATAGAAATTCTTGTCCTCGGCACTGACGAATGCCTGCTTGACCAGATCGGGGATTTCCTTGATCGGAACAAAAATCCGCCGTTCTTCGGCATATTCGTCGATCAGCATGCCCTCGCCCGAATAGATTCGGCTGATGGTCTTGGGACTGTATCTCGCCAGTTGCTCATGACTGGGCAGATCATCCGAGTAAATCCAGAAAATCCCGCCAAGCGTGAGCGCAGCAAAGAAAATGGCGGTTACGCCCCACGCAAATATAGCACCCAGAAATGAAAGTATCGCACGTGCCACAGGGCAAAAGCCTTTCGATATTTGCTTTGTCTATAGCGGCAGGGTCAGAGCGCGTCAAAACAACAGTGATGCGTTACATCACCGTAATCGGCACATTGTTCATCACTCCCGACAACATGTCGGGGAAAGCCGACATCCGGCAAGGCCGGCCCGGTGAATTATCCGTATAATTCATTCGCGCGGGTCTCGAAGGCTTTGACGATGCGCGACATGGCCTCATGAAAAACGACGCCGATCAGTTTTTGAAGAATCGCGTTGCGGAATTCGAAATCCACGAAGAACTCGATCCGGCAACCGCCATCGGGCAGATCCATGAAGGTCCAGCCGCTTTGCATATGCCGGAACGGGCCGTCCAGGTATTCGGTGTCGATCTTCAGCTTGCCACTTTCGGGCTCGGCGGGCCAAAGAACGACGCGGCTGCCGAAACGCTCGCGGAAGACTTTGAAGCTGACGACCAGATCGGCCGCGATTTCCTCTGCGCCGTCAGGACGCGTCTGGCGGGATCGGATCCGCGCCGCGCTGTTCCAAGGTAGGAATTGCGGATAGCTTTCGATATCTGCAACGAGATCGAACATCTGGCGCGCGCTATAGGGAAGGTCGCGGTTGTCCTGGTGATGAGGCACGGGAATTCCTGGTTTCGGCTTGGCTGTCTGTCTGATACTTTCCGGGGACTAACAGGATATGAGGCCGATGAACAACCTGCTGTGGTTTCTGCGCGCATCGCAATGGGTCCGCAACCCTCCCAGTGCGCGGAGGGTCAAGCTGGTGCTGTTCGTCATTCTGGTGATCGTGGCAATCGTCGTGCTCGAAAAGCTTGGCTGGTGGCCGGAATGGGCACAAATGGAACGGGGGCGCAGGGCCGTCATGCCCCGCTAAGGCTGCTATTCAAGACCTGCCTCGGCGAATGTGTCGCATTGCGCCAGCTCACCTGAGCGAAATCCCCGCATAAGCCATTCCTGCCTTTGCTGGGAACTGCCATGGGTGAAACTGTCGGGCATCGGCGTCCGGCCTGCGCTTGCCTGTATGGCATCGTCTCCGACCGCCGCGGCAGCGGTCATCGCCTCGTTCAGATCGCCCTCTTCCAGCGAACCGAAACGATCCTGTGCGTGTCGTGCCCATAGCCCGGCAAAACAATCGGCCTGCAATTCGGTCAGCACCGAAACCGCATTGGCATCCTGTTCGCCAAGACGGCCACGAAGGGAATTCACCTGTTCCAGAACACCTGTCAGATTCTGGACATGGTGACCAATTTCATGCGCGATGACATAGGCATAGGCAAAATCACCGCCAGCCCCCATCCGCTGCCCCATCATGTCGAAAAAGTCGGTGTCCAGATAAACTTGCTGATCGCCCGGACAATAGAACGGCCCCATCGCCGCCGAGGCGCCGCCACAGGCCGATTGCACCGCGCCGCTGAACAGCACCAGCCGGGGTTCCGCATAGGTGATACCGGCCTGTTCCTGCAGAACCTCGCTCCAGATTTCCTCGGTATCGGCCAGAACCACCGATACAAACTCGCCATATTGCTCTTCGGCTTCGGTCAGCGGTCGTTCCGATTGCTGCCCGCCCTGTTCCAGCCCCTGCACGATCGGCGAAATATCGATGCCGAAGAAATAACCGACAGCAAGAATCGCAAGCACACCTACGACGCCCACGCCCCCTGCACCGGCCCGGCCCATACCTCTGCGGTCATCCACATTACTGCTGCCCCGTCGTCCCCGCCACTTCATCGGTCCGCAATCCCTGATTGTTCCCAGTTCTCAATCATCACAGCAGCGCGACCCGATTTGCAAGCGCCTTGACGTCGGGACGCCTTGCGGTCAATCCGGTTTCTGAACGAAGGGGACAGCATGTTACGCAAGCTTTACAACTGGACCATGGGGCTTGCGGGCGGCCGCCACGCCATGCGCGCACTGTTCGGAATCAGCTTCATCGAAAGCTCTGTCTTTCCGATTCCGCCGGATGTGCTGATGATTCCGATGATCCTGTCGCGCAGATCGCGCGCCTTCCTGATCGCGACGATTGCAACCATCGGGTCGGTCCTCGGCGCATTGCTTGGCTATTGGATCGGCGCGGTTCTCATGGATTCGGCGGGACAATGGGTGCTGACCGTCTACGGCAAGCAGGATGCCTATCACCAACTCGCCGGCAGATTTGCCGAATATGGCGGCTGGGCGATCCTGTTCGCCGCCCTGACACCGTTTCCGTTCAAGGTCATCACGATCTTTTCGGGCGCAATCGGTTTCCCCGTGCCGCTATTCGTGCTGGCCTCGATCGCCGGGCGTGCCGGGCGGTTTTTCGTGGTCGCGGCGCTTCTGTGGCGTTATGGCCCGCCGATCCGCGACTTCATCGAGCAGCGCCTGGGGCTGGCCTTCACCCTGTTCATGATCTGTCTCATCGGCGGCTTTATCTTGCTGAGGTACCTATGAAAGACCTGTCTCTTCCGCTTCTAGCCGGGGCCGGCTCTGCCGCGCTTCTGATCGCCGCGCTCGGATTTCAGGCGGCAGGCTATGCGCCTTGCGAATTGTGCATCCTGCAACGTTGGCCGCATCTGGCGGCGGTTATCATTGCCGCTGTAATCTGGCTGACCGGCCGGGTCCGGGCCCTTTCGGTTCTGGGAATGGCCGCAGCCGCAATCGCCCTTGGGCTGGCCATTTATCACAGCGGCGTGGAAATGGCATGGTGGGCGGGTCCGGCGCATTGCTCTGGCGGGGTCGGGAATATCGCCGCCATGTCGACCCAGGATCTGATGGCAAAACTGCAGGAGGCGCCGGTTGTGCGCTGCGATGAGGTCGCGTGGCGGTTCCTTGGCCTTTCCATGGCAAGCTGGAACGCAATCTGTTCGGCGATCCTGCTGGCGGTTTGGGGGAAGGCGGCGCTCCTGCGCCGCTGACATCCGTTTGAAACAGGTTATACGGAAACAGTAAGTAACATAAAAAACAAGGCTCCGACGAAATGTGCCATCGCCGGAGCCTGAAACATCATTCCTTCATGAGGCCAGCCGCTCTGTAGGCCCGAATGCGTCTTGCCCCGGAGAAATGCCGGAACCGGGCTGGGCGTTGCGACCTTCGACGGCACTCATCCGTTCATGCTCTTTGTCCAGCTTGAAGAAGCCGATCACATCGGCAAGCTCTTCGGCGTTTCCGGCAAGTTGCCGGCTTGTTTCCGCAAATTCCTCGGCGGCTGCAGCATTCTTCTGGATAACGGCATCCAGATCTATGATGGCTTGATTGATCTGCCCCGCGCCAACACTCTGTTCCCGCGACGCCGCACTGATTTCCTGCACGAGATCCGCAGTCCGTTGAATATTCGGAACCAGGGCATCCAGCATTCGTCCCGCCTCGCCCGACACGTCAAGTGTCTCTTTCGACAGATTGTTTATTTCGGCGGCGGCAGACTGGCTACGTTCAGCCAGTTTGCGCACTTCCGATGCCACGACGGCAAAGCCTTTGCCGTGCGGTCCTGCCCGAGCGGCCTCGACCGCCGCGTTCAGAGCAAGGAGATCGGTCTGACGGGCGATTTCCTGAATGATGTTGATTTTTTCGGAAATAGACCGCATTGCACTGACCGCCCGCGAGACAGCTTCACCGCTTTTCTTGGCTTCAGCCGCGGATTTGACTGCGGTTGTTTCGGTATGGCCAGCGTTATCCGCCGACAAGTTGGTATTCGCCGTCATTTCCTCGATCGCCGCGGAAGCCTGCTGCACAGCAGAGGCCTGGCGGTTCGAACCATCGCTAAGGGCGCTAGACGCCAAGTTCATCTGCGCAGCACCACCCGCGACATATTCCGCGTTCTGATTTGCCTTGACGATCACCGCACGAAGACGCTGTACCATATCCCGCAGGGCAATGCCTAACCTGTCGTCCTTCGAGCGAGGATCGATTTCGATCGTCAGGTTGCCTTTGGCAATTTCCTTCGCCGCAGAGCTCATGTTGCGCAGATCCAGAACCATCCGGCTCATGGCGTCGAGAAGCGAGCCAATCTCGTCACGAGACACCGCTTTGGGTGCAACATCCAGATTTCCGCGTGCGACAGCCTCGGCGATGGATACCGATTGGCTGAGCCCCCGGCCAATACTGATACTGAAAAATGCCGCAATGCCGCTAGCCGTCAGGATTAATCCGATGGAACCTGCGACAATGGTCATCGTGGCGCGATTCGTCGCATCATGCTTGGCCTTTGTTCACACACTCAGCAGCGCCTCCTCGGCGTCGACGAAATCTTTCACCGTACTCCGAATCTTATCCATGTATGGAATTCCGTTAGCAGCAGTTCTGAGAGTCAAATTTTTATCCTGTTTCTCAGAGCTCATGAAAATATCATTCACCACGACCTGCCACAGCGCTTCGTTAGCCTTTATGGTCCCAAGGCGTTCCTGCTGGGCCGGATTGTCGGAAGTCAGTTCCAAAAGCTCGGAGAGGTTTTTATCGAAAACCTTTCGTTTGACGTCAATTTGCTTAAGCAGCTTTTCATTGGCAAAATAAAGGTACCCGCGAACGCTTCCCTGCTGATCAACCAACGAATTCAGGAGTTCATTGGCACGGGCCAACACCTGATGGGTGTGCTCGGTCCATTTGTCTTGATCCTCGATTGTCAGAAGACCGGAGTAGGTCACATATGAAATAGTCGTGGAAATCGCGACCAGCAAGGAGAAGGCAAGGCCAAGTTTCCGGCCGATTGAAAGAAATTTCAGAAACACGATGCTACTCCGTGATCGGGACAAGAATTGAGCATGGGGACAAAGCGATTGAACGCCTTGCTTCTTTTCGGTTTCCGTAGCGGTATATCCGGTGGTTTAACTTCCGGTGAACAGATACAGTTTGATCTATTTTGGAGCTGCTCCGGGCGTTGCGCGCCCATCCGCAATATCGGCGCAAGCGCGATGAAATTCGGTCAATCCGCCCTGCCAAGATTGCCCCCACCCTGCGTGTCGGCTATACCGGCGTTCAACAAGATGTTGAGGAATTCACGTGGCTGACACTCCTGAAGACGATCTGCCGGAAACTCCAGATTCCGAAGGCCCGACGCGCAGTATCATGACGCATGACGGCCCCCTGATTGATATCTCGCAAGAGATGCGCACCGCCTATCTCGATTACGCCATGTCGGTTATCGTCAGCCGGGCGATTCCCGATCTGCGCGACGGGCTGAAGCCGGTTCATCGCCGCATTCTTTACGCGATGCAGGAAACGGGAAATACCTCGGATAAGGCCTATCGCAAATCGGCCCGCCCTGTAGGCGACGTGATGGGGAAATATCACCCGCATGGTGATGGCGCGATCTATGACGCGCTTGTGCGGATGGCGCAGGATTTCTCGATGTCGCTGCCGCTTCTGGACGGACAGGGCAATTTCGGCTCGATGGATGGCGATCCGCCTGCGGCGATGCGCTACACCGAAGTGCGCATGGACAAGCCCGCCGATTACCTGCTGAAGGATATCGACAAGGACACGGTTGATTTTCAGGACAATTACGACGGCAAGGACCACGAACCGACGGTTCTGCCCGCGCGTTTCCCGAATATGCTGGTCAATGGCGCGGGCGGCATCGCCGTCGGGATGGCCACCAATATTCCGCCGCACAATCTGGGCGAGATCGTGGATGCCACGCTTGCCCTGATCGAAAATCCCGACTTGCCCACCGAAAGGCTGCTGGAAATCGTACCCGGCCCGGATTTTCCGACCGGCGCATTGATCCTTGGCCGCTCCGGCGCCCGCAAGGCCTATCTGGAAGGTCGGGGCAGCGTCATCATCCGCGCCAAAACCCATATCGAAGAGCCGCGTAAGGATCGCTTCGCCATCGTCCTCGACGAAATTCCCTATCAGGTCAACAAATCGACTCTGATCGAGAAGATTGCCGAACTGGCCAAGGAAAAGCGGATCGAGGGTATCTCTGGCGTTCAGGACGAAACCGACCGCTCTGGAGTCCGTGTCGTGATCGAGTTGAAGCGCGATGCCACGCCGGATGTCGTGCTGAACCAACTTTTCCGCTTTACCCCGATGCAGACCAGTTTCGGTTGCAATATGCTGGCTTTGAACGGCGGCCGGCCCGAACAGCTGACATTGCGCGATTTTCTGACGTATTTCATTGCGTTCCGCGAAGAAGTTGTCGCGCGGCGTACCGCTTTCGAGCTTCGAAAGGCACGGGAGCGCAGCCATGTTCTGTGTGGTCTTGCGGTCGCGGTCAGCAATGTCGATGAAGTCGTCGCCACGATCCGCTCGTCGGCGGACGCGGCCGAGGCACGGACACGATTGATGGAGCGCCGCTGGCCGGCCCATGAGATCACCGAATATCTGCGCCTGATTGACGATCCTCTTCATCCGGTCAACGACGACGGCACATATAACCTGTCGGAAACGCAGGCCCGCGCTATTCTGGAGCTGCGTCTACAACGCCTGACCCAGATCGGCGTAAAGGAAGTCACGGACGAGTTGCAGCAGCTTGCCGATGCGATCCGCGAATATCTGACGATCCTTGCCTCGCGCGAGCGGATTCTGGGCATCATCAGCGATGAGCTTCGCGAGGTGAAAGAGCTGTTCGCCGTGCCCCGCCGGACCGAAATCACCGATTGGGCCGGCGATATGGAGGATGAAGATCTCATCGAGCGCGAGGATATGGTCGTCACCATCACCTCGGGCGGCTATATCAAGCGCACCGCTCTGGCCGAGTTCCGGGCACAGCGCCGTGGCGGCAAGGGCCTGTCGGGCATGGCGACCAAGGAAGACGACGTGGTTACCACGCTGTTCGTCGCCAATACCCATACGGAACTTCTGTTCTTCACGACCGACGGGATGGTCTATCGCCTGAAGACATGGCGTTTGCCGCTTGGCGGGCGAACCTCGCGCGGGAAGGCTATCGTCAACATCCTGCCCATTGTTCCCGGTGTATCTATCGCCGCATTGATGCCGATCGACGCGCCTAAAACGGAATGGGAAAATTATCAGGTCGTCTTCGCCACGTCGCAAGGCGATGTGCGCCGGAATGCGCTGTCTGATTTCGCCAATGTGATGCGGAATGGCAAGATCGCCATGAAACTGCCCGATGATGTCAGCCTGATCGGGGTGCGCATGGCGACGGCGGATGACGACGTGATGCTGGTCACGGCGCATGGCCGGGCAATCCGGTTCCCGACCACCGCGGTCCGGGTCTTCGTGGGCCGTGCCTCGACCGGCGTGCGCGGCATCCGCCTGGCCAAGGGCGATCAGGTCGTCAGCATGTCCGTGATCCGCCATTTTGAAACCGATCCCGCCGAACGTGCTGCCTATCTGAAAATGCGCCGGGCGATCGCCGGGGCGCTGGATGACGGAGCGGAGGCCGATGATGACGAGGAAACGATCGAGGAAGGCAATATCTCGCAAGAGCGCTATGCCCAGATGTCCGCGGCCGAGGATCTGATCCTGACCATCACCACCAAGGGTTCGGGCAAAATCAGTTCAAGTCATGGCTACCCGGTTCGCGGACGCGGCGGACAGGGCGTCATGGCCATGGACAAGGCCATGCGCGGCGGGCCTTTGGTTGCCAGCTTCCCGGTCGAAGGCGATGATCAGATCATGCTGGCCACCTCGACCGGGCAATCGATCCGGGTTCCGGTCGAGGGAATCAGCTTCCGTTCGCGTTCGGCAGGCGGGGTCCGGGTATTCAATACCGCCGAGGGCGAAACCGTCGTCTCGGTCGCCCGCATCGCCGAACATGGCGACGCGGAAGCGGATGACATCAACGAGGATGGCATCGACGAAAACAACAACGGCGAAAGTGACATTGACAAGGGCGATGTCTAAAATGTCCCGCGATGCCTCATACCGGCATCGCGGCTCAAGGCGAGGGACGCGGTGGATCAATCTGGCGAAACGGTACTGAGAGAACGACTTCAGACAGGTTTCCTGGGAATCATTGCTTTCGGGCTGATCCTGTTCATGCTTGGGCAGGCAAAATTCATCCTGATTTCGCTGGCAATTGCCATCATCCTGTTTTCGCTGACGACCGACGCGATATTCGCCATCTGCTCACGACTGAAAGTTCCGAACTGGATGGGGACATTTCTGGCCCTGATCGGAATCGCGCTGGGATTACTTTGGGTTTCGACCACTGTCGTCTCGCAGGTGAATCAGGTCGTCCAGACAGCGATCACCTATGCAGAACAGGCGCAGGCCGCCCTGCCGACTTTGACGAACTGGCTGGGGCCAGAAGCGCAAGAGCGGCTTCTGGCTGCGATTTCCAATTTCAACATTACCGGCTGGATACGCTCGCTTGCCGGTCAGGCCTCGGGGGTTCTGTCGGGCAGCGTGCTGGTCATCCTGTTCGTCGGCTTCATGTTCGCCGAGCAGCTCTGGTTCCCCACCAAGATCGAGCGGCTCACCGGCGATCCTGTCAAGGCGCGTCAGGTCCGGCAGATCATCTCGTCGATCATGCACAGGGTAAACCGTTATCTGGTGGTCAAGACGGCCGTCAGCGCGGTGACCGCGCTGATCGTCTGGCTGATCTTCCGGATGGCCGGGCTTGACCTTGCCGGACCGATTGCCCTGATCACCTTCGTTCTGAACTTCATTCCATCGATCGGCTCGATCATCGCCACCATCATTGCCGCCATTCTGGCCTTCGTTCTTAGCGGCGACATCACTCTGACGATAATCGTCACAGCAGCCTGCACGGCGACGCAATTCATCATCGGCAATGTACTGGATCCGATGCTGCTGGGGCAGACCCTGCGCCTGTCCAGCTTTGGAATCATCCTCAGTCTTGCCTTTTGGGGATCGATCTGGGGGATTCCGGGAATGTTTCTTGCCGTGCCGATCATGGTGGCCTTGATGATCGTCTGCGCGCATATCCCATGGCTGCGCCCGGTCGCGGTCTTGCTATCGCGAGAAGGTCTGCCGGATGACGGCAGCAGCGATGACGAGGTTGAAGCCGCGCGGCAGACAATCTGACAAGGTTTTTTCCGAGAATAAGCCGGAGCGTGCCACACTGAACCGGAGACGCCGGTTATTTGCGTTCCGCGATGACCGGGGGCGCTCCCGTCGCCAGCTGGTCTCTCGAACCAGTGCGCGATCCGCCGGCGACCTCCAAGGTATTTGGACAAAGAAGAAGCAGAGGGAGTGAATGGGCGGGGTACAACATGCTCTCACCTCATTCAGATATCACGCCCGGCAGCAGAGCACGTCCCTACGCGCTCAGCGCGCTCCGTCATCCGGACCACCATCGCTATCCGGCAAGCTGTCCCCACCTTCGGCCGTGTCAGCGGCAATGCGCGGATCGGGTTGTGGGGCTGCCGGCCGCACGGCCTGGACCTGCGGTTTTGCGTCGCGATCCAGAGCCTCGGGATTGCGGAGCCAGATATCCCTCTGCATGAAGGGAATCACGATCCCTTCAGCGGCGAAACGTTCGGCGATCTGATGACAGACTTCCGATGTCACCCCAAGACCCGCCCCGACATCGGACAGGATCGCCCGGACCTCGAATTCAAGCCGGTCCGTACCGAAACCACGGAACAAGACGTATGGCGCGGGGTCGACGGTCACCAGCGGCTGATCCTCGATGATTTCCTGCAAAACCTGCTGAACCCGGCGCGTATCGCTGCCAAATGCCACCCCCACCGGGATGATCACACGCCCCGTCTGACTGTTGCGCGTCCAGTTGATCACCGGCTGGCTGATCAGATCGCTGTTGGGAACGATGACCTCGGTCTTGTCGAAGGTTTCGACCTGGGTGGAGCGCACCGAAATCCGCTGAACGATACCTTGCTGACCGCCTGCCTCGATCCAGTCTCCGACACTGATCGGGCGTTCGATCAACAGGATGATGCCGGAAACGAAATTCGACACGATATTCTGAAGGCCGAACCCGATCCCGACCGACAGGGCGCCGGCCACGATGGCCAGTGAGCTGAGGTCGATCCCGGCCGAGGCGATTGCCAGAAGCGCCGCAAGGAAGATCCCGACATATCCAAGCCCCGCCACCACAGCATTCTGCCCGCCGGCATCCAGTTTGGTCTTGGGCAGAATCGTGTTGCGGAACATGCCCTGAAGCCCGCGCGTCATCATGTAACCGATGACGAACACAATCAGCAGCGTCAGTACCGAACCCGGAGAAAGATTGACGCCGCCAAAGCTGACACCCTGCCGGAAGCTGACCCACATCTCGGCCAGATCGGTACCCCGCGCGCCCCAGATCAGCAGGAATACCGGCAGTGACAGAATGATCAGACCGAAGCCGATCAGCATCGGGATCAAACCTTCCCGCGCGCCCTCTTCGCCGCGTTTGATCATGCTGAAGACATCCGCACAGAAATCTTTCAGCAGGATCAGCACCCCGAACAGGGCCAATGTCAGTATCCAGGGCCAAATTATCCCGTTGGCAAGATTGATCATGCCCATGATGCTCGGGATCACCGTTGCCAGCGCTACAAGACGCGAAAGCCTGCCCATGAAGGACATGATGCGGTAGCGGGCGGATTGCTGTTCAAGCTCGCTCCGGTTCAGCCTGCGCAGCGCGTTGCCCAGCCGAAACAGCGCCAGAGCCGCCAGCGCAATCATCAGGAAATGCCAGACAGAAGCGGCGGCTTCTGAGACATCCAGCGGCACGCGGTTGGTCTCGTCGCCCAACCGTTCATAAATGCCCGACAGTGGCAGAACGGCACTGGACAGCAGATGATGCAGCCCGAACAGAACCGCGAGCGTATTCACCATCCTGCGGGCCGAATTCTTCGCCTTCTGCTCCATCCACAGCGTGTCATACGCCACGACCTGGGCCGGGAATAACTGGCGAGACAGCCAGTAACCGCTATAGACGATCATCCCCGTGACCGGCAGCGCATTCCAAAATGGCAGGGTCCATTCGCCGGGCAAGGCACTGGCCTTGATCGCCCGGACCAGCAAGAACAATCCGATCAGGGGCAAGGCGATCTGCCCAAGAGACGCCACGAAGGCGACGACCGCGCGCGAATACTCCGTCGCATGAGCCGATAAGCGCGATGGAAGTCCGTCGATCCAGCGCCGCCCGATTGTCAACAAAAGAACAGCGGCAATGAGATAGCCCAAAACCTGCGGCAGTTTCGGCTGCATCTCGCCCCAGATATCTCGATCCGTCGTACGCTGCCGGGCTTCCGACGCGATCCCCTGTGCAAGTTTCCCTGCATCCGACAGGGCCGCGGGCCAGTTTGACGGCACCAATGGCGATGGCGATACCCGGACAAGTTCCGTCACCTGCCGTTCTGCGGTCACCTCATCAATACGGCGAATGATGGATTCCGCACGGCTGAATGCTTCATCGGCCTGCAGGCGCGGTGCCTGAAGCGCAGAGAGATTTTTCTGCAACTGGGCGCGGCGATCCGCGATTTCTTCATCCTCGGTTTCGCCTTCAGCCGGCGCCGGCCCCAATGCCGCGATCTGGTCTCTTACGGATTTGATTTCCGCGCCGTTGACATTCTTCCCCGCTTGCAGCCTGCCGCGCCATTCGACGATCCGGCCGCGTAGCGCGGCCAGTTCCTCACTGGTGGTTTCGATATTTTCGCTTTGCCTTTCGGCTTGGGTCGCGACATTTTCCCATATCTGATAATCGATCTCGCCACTTTCCTGCGCCAAGAGCGGCTGCGAGAAAATCAGCACGGCCGTCAGAAACAGGGCCAGGTATCGGCGAATGAGTATCATCAATCCGTGAATACTTCGGGCAAAACTTCAGGTTCCCGGATCATCCAGCCCGGCACAGGCAGCCCCTTGGCGCGCAGGAATTCGGGATTGAACAGTTTGGTCTGATAGCGGTTGCCGTAATCGCACAACACCGTGACGATGGTATGTCCCGGACCCATCTCGCGGGCCATACGGATCGCCCCGGCAACGTTGATGCCGCTGGAACCGCCCAGACACAGCCCTTCGTGTTCCAGCAGATCGAAAATGATCGGCAATGCCTCGGAATCCGGAATGCGCCAGCTGAAGTCAGGCGTGAAGCCTTCAAGATTAGCGGTAATCCGGCCCTGCCCGATACCTTCGGTGATGGAACTGCCGGGGCTGTCGAATTCCCCAGAGGTGTAGAACGAATGCAGCGCCGCGCCCTCGGGATCGGCCAGTCCTATCTTGACGCCTTTGGGCTGCAAGACCATCGCCACCCCCGCCAGGGTCCCGCCAGAGCCCACGGCGCAGGTAAAGCCATCCAGTTTCCCGCCGGTTTGCTCCCATATTTCGGGGCCGGTGGTTTCGACATGGGCCTGACGGTTGGCGACATTGTCGAACTGATTGGCCCAGATCGCACCATTTGGTTCGGTTTTCGCCAATTCCTCGGCCAGCCGCCCGGAGTAGCGGACGTAATTGTTGGGATTCCTGTAAGGCGCCGCCGGAACCTCGACCAATGTCGCGCCCGCAAGACGCAGCATGTCCTTCTTTTCCTGGCTTTGCGTTTCGGGAATCACGATGACCGAGCGGAATCCAAGCGACGATCCCACCAACGCCAGACCAATCCCGGTATTCCCCGCCGTTCCTTCAACGATAGTACCGCCCGGACGCAGTTCGCCGCGCGCGACCGCATCGCGGATAATGAACAATGCGGCACGATCCTTGACCGATTGACCGGGATTCATGAATTCGGCCTTGCCGAGGATCTCGCAACCGGTTTCCTCGCTGGCCCGGTTCAGCCGGATCAGAGGCGTATTGCCGATCGTATCGGACAGATCAGAATGGATGAGCATGGGTTTCCGGCCTTCTCGCGGGTGAATTAAGCGTTAGGAATAACTACACACGCTGCGCGGCCCGATGCAACCGCCGGCGGCATCGGAATGCAAGATTGCGCCATGCCATCCGCGTTATCCGGCAACCCGACACCACAGAAACGAGAAACCGATGACAGCCGCAGAGCCGCGACAACGCCGGTGGATTTACCTGTGCAACTCTCTTTATCTCAGCCCTGCCCCGCATCCAGATCCGAAAGTATCCGTGATGCCTGCCCCTCCAGCCACAGGATCAGCATCGATAGCGGCCCATTCGTGATTTCTCCGTCATGCAGCATACGAGCCAATTCACCGCGCGATAGCAGATGACCGCGGATATCTTCCGCTTCATCAGTAAGACCATGAACGCCCGCGACGCCGTCGGGAAGATCGGCAATGCCGATGAACTGATAAAGAAACTCGGTGATGGCGCCCGGGCTGGGATAGCAATGCACGGCAGGAAACAGATGCTGCAGCCGCAGGCCCGCTTCTTCCTCGGCCTCCCGCCTTGCGGCCTCTTCGACGGTTTCGCCCGCATCGATCCGGCCTGCGATCGCCTCCAGCATCCAGGGCTGCGGATCGTGCCGCATTGCCGGGCCCAGCCGGAACTGTTCGATCACCAGTACCCGATCCCTGACGGGATCCCAGGGCAAAACGACCACCGCATCGCCCATGACAAAGCCCTCTCGCCGGATCTGAGGCGTGAAGCTGCCGTCGAACTTTCGGTGAGACAGTCGCCATTCCTCGACCGCGAAAAAACCCGCGAAGGGCTGTTGCCGCTCATGCAACCGGATATCCGAAGGGTCATGCGCTGCAACCACATCACCGCCCGAAGCCAGGGCCGCAGCCGCACGCAACCGGCTTTCCGCCCAAACCCCGATCATCGGAAGGCGACCTGCGATCTGTGCGGGTTGCATATTTTCCGGTTCATCCAGAATGAGCCGTGCAATTTCCGCAGCCAGCATGGGCTGCCAGCCCGCCTCGGACCATTCTTCCTGTTGAACATCGTGCCGCGGCAGAACCCCAAGCAACACGCCACGCTTATGCGCAAATTCGTGCAAACCCATGACCGCGGCATAACGCGCGAGTTCCGGTGTCATAACCACCCGCCGCGCCTCCAGCGGCAGTTCCGCATCAGTGAAGCGTGGCCAGTCACCGGTCTTGATACCCGCATGCTTACCGCCCAGAAGCCGGCCTGAAATCATCACTTTCTCACCGGATACGCCAAGCACATCGCATATCGCGGCATGCGCCAGCGGACCGACCAGCAAAACGTCCCTGTTCATAATCTGCGTCCCTGTATCTGCCCGGCAGCCGCCAACCCCATCTCATAGGATGTCCATTCGAACAGCTTGTCGAAACCACCGAACAGCGTATCGGCCAAAGCCCGCCCGGCGGAAGAACTTGCGAATTCGATATAGCGATCAAGTTCGGCATCGCTCAGCGGGGAATAGGCAAGAAACAGATAGGCCTCCATCCAGCCAAGGGTCCGGGCCCGCAACAAGGGTTCATGCGCCCATGCATCGGACAGCATCTGCGTCTCGGACATCGGCATCGGGTAACCTCCCCCCTCATTGAAGCCCCGCGAGAATGCCAGGGCCGCATTCATTCCGCCCGCAACATTCGGCCCGATCAGATCGGCCTCGTCGATCAGCTGGCCGATCTGCGCGATCCGGGGAAGATCCATGGCAGCTGCATGGGCATAGTTTGCCTTTGCGTCGGCCTCGGCTTCCATATCCAGAATCACCTCGCGCGCCGAAACCTCAAGACCGATCAGCCGTTGACCAAGCGCGGTTTCATAAAATGCCAGCGCCTCTTCGATCAGTGCCGCCTGCTCATCTGCGACGGCTTCTTGCAGGCCGTCGCGCAAGAGCTGTTCAAGCCGCCCGGTCTCATGAATATGCGCAACGATCTGCTCCCAGCGGTTATCTCCGCCCCGCTGAAACAGCGAATCCTGCATTTTCACCGCTTCTGCCAGCGCCTCATTGCGGATGACGGGCATCAAATCGCCCAGATGAAGCACCTGCCAAAGCCGCGCCTGAAGCGTCTGCGCCTCGGCGGCGGGTGCCGTCCGGTTGGCATGAACCATCGCGGGCAGGCCGGCGGCGATCCCCACGGCAAGGAAAATCATTCGCAACATCTGGCAGAACTTTCCGGTTTCTGCAGTTTTTTCCACGAACCCCCTTGCGCTTCAACCCCTGGCCTTCTAAATCCCCGCCTCACCACCCAAGCGCGGAGAGGTGCCGGAGTGGTCGAACGGGGCGGTCTCGAAAACCGTTGAGCCTTCACGGGTTCCGAGGGTTCGAATCCCTCTCTCTCCGCCAATTGCCGCCGATTTTACTTAACCTTGTTCCTGTTGGGCGATCTTACCCACTCTCTACCCCTCTCAAGCTCAGGACTCGGCGAAGAAGCATCACAATCCCCCGGCAGCTATTCCGCGCGTAGAGCGGTGAAATCCGCGCGCGAATCTAACAGCATGCCCTCGGTGGTTATATGCGCGTCCAATAAGCGCGATTTATTGCGGTGTCAGTCCTCTGATCCGCTCGGATCTGCGCCGCAGCAGTTCGACAGTCGTGAGAAGCGCAATCGAGAACAGCACCAGCAGCGTCGCGACCGCCAGGATCGCCGGGCTGATCTGTTCGCGAATGCCATTCCACATCTGCCGGGGAATGGTCTGCTGCTCGGGCCCCGCGATGAACAACACTGCCACCACCTCGTCGAAGCTGGTGACAAAGGCAAACAGCGCGCCCGAGATCACTCCGGGCAGGATCAGCGGCATGGTGATGCGGAAGAAAGTCGTCCTCGGATTGGCGCCAAGCGATGCCGCCGCCCGGTTCAGCGATTGATCGAATCCTACCAGCGTTGCCGTCACGGTAATGATGACGAAGGGAATTCCCAATGTCGCATGCGCAAGGATCACGCCAAGATAGGTACCCGCCAGTCGTCCGCAATTGCTTGGCAACCCGAACAACCCCAGAAGCTCGCAGGGGTTCGAGTAGAAGAAGAACATCCCCGTCGCGGTGATGATCAGCGGCACGATCATGGGCGAGATCAGGATTGCCATGATCGGACGGCGGAACGGCATCTCGGGGCGCGACAATCCCAGCGCAGCCAGAGTGCCCAGAACGGTCGCCAGCAGGGTCGAGAAGAAGCCGATAATGATCGAGTTCTTCGCCGCCTGCACCCATTTCGCATTGGCCCAGGCATCCGCCCACCACCTCCCGTCCCTCGGACCGTCAGCCGAAGTCATACCGAATGTCAGCAGGTTATTATACCAACGCAGGCTGTAACCGTCCGGATCAAAAGAGCGCATCTTCTCGGTAAAGGTAAAGTAGGGCTCCGCATTGAAGGATAGCGGGATGATCACGATGATCGGTGCGATCAGGAAAAAGAAGATCAGCCCGCAGATCACCAGATAGGTATAATGCCAGACGCGTTCCAGCGGGCTTGCATATGTCGGAAGAGCCATCTCGTTATCCCAGCTTGAGATTGTCGACACCCACCAGCCTGTCATACAGCCAGTAGAGGATCAGCACCGAGGCCAGCAGCAGCGCCGCCAACGCGGCCGCCATCGACCAGTTCAGCGTATCGGTCATATGCATCGCGATCATGTTCGAGATCAGTTGCCCCGAGGAGCCACCAACCAATGCGGGCGTGATATAGTAACCGACCGCAAGGATAAACACGAGCAGCGCCCCCGCCCCCAGCCCCGGCAGGGTCTGCGGGAAATAGATCCGGCGGAAAGCCGTCCAGCTTGTCGCACCCAGGCTGCGGGCGGCGCGGACATAGGAGGGGTTGATCGTGCGCATCACCGAGTAAAGCGGAAGGATCATGAACGGCAGCAGAATATGGGTCATGGCGATGATCGTGCCGGTCTGGTTATAGATCATCTGCAACCGCTGACTGCCGCCGATCACCCCCAGCCAGACGAGGATATCATTGACCACCCCCTGTTGTTGCAGCAGCACCATCCACGAGGTCGTCCGGACCAACAGCGAGGTCCAGAAGGGCAGCAGCACAAGGATCATCAGCAGATTGGATTTCCGCATCGGCAAGGTTGCCAGCAGATGCGCCACCGGAAAGCCCAGCAAGAAGGTCAGGCCCGTGATCAGCAACGACAGCCAGAAGGTCCGCATGAACAGCATGACGTAGATCCGCTGCCGGGGCTCGACCTGCTCTATGCTGCCATCATCGGCGCGTGTGCGGTCAACCGCTGCCAGATAGAAATTCCCGGTCACCGGCTTTGATGCCTCGCGCATTGCGCTCCAGATCCGGGGATCGCCCCAATCCTCGTCCATCTCCAGCAACGCCTCGCGGTAAGGCGGTTCGATTCCCCGGCGCACCTTCCGCCCGGTCGAGGTGAACAGCGAACGAGTGCCCGGCACATCGTAATTGATCCGCGTGCCGACGACGCCAATTGTCCGCGCCTCCGCCGATGCCTGCAGGTCATTTGCAAGCGCCGTCCATGCGGCGTCATCGGGATCGGCTCCGCGTGGGTGATCGGCGAACCATTGCGAGATCTCGGGCATATTGGCCGGGAAGCCGGCATTGTAGAAAGACCGCTGCAACATCTGTCCGATCGGCACCACGAAGGTAATCAGAATGAAGGCAAGCAGCGGCAGCACCAGCAGAAAGGCCCGCCGCTTCGCCCGCGCCTGCGACCGGGCCAAAGACCATGCCAGCGGCTTGCCATCGGCAGTGGTCAACCGCCCTTCAGCTGCAGCGACAGGAGTGGTTGCGACCTGCGGATCGGAAGAGTTCACCATGATATCCCCGGAATTCCGGCCGCCGCTCCGATCTTGGGCCGGGGCGGCGGCAATCTCACATCACGAACCGGCCAGCCAGCTGTTGAAACGTTCGGTCAGTTCGGCATCGTGATCAGCCCAGAATTCCGGGTCATCCATCACCGCCGTCTCCAGATATTCCGGATTGGTCGGCATATGCGGCCCCATCTCGGTCTCGCCATCCTGGTAAAGCCCGACTAGCCCGGCCGAGGATTTCCGCGCCGGCCCATAGGCGATATATTTCGCCTGCTCGGCCAGTTGCTCGGTGCTGGTGGCAAATTTCAGATATTCCATCGCTGCCTCGGGATTGGGCGAGCCCTTCGGAATCGCGAACATGTCCAGATCCATGTATTGTCCATCCCAGATGATCTCGAACGGTTTGCCCTCGCCAACCATCGCATCGAAGAACCTGCCGTTATAGCCGGTCGCCATGGTTACCTCGCCATCGGCCAGAAGCTGCACGGGCTGCGCCCCGGCCTCCCACCAGACAACGCTGTCCTTGATCGTGTCCAGCTTGTCGAACGCCTGGTTCACACCTTCTTCCGAACCCAATCGGTCATAGATTTCATCCGCCGGTACGCCATCGGCGATCAGTGCCAGGTACAAGGTCCGCTTAGGCGTTTTAGGCAGGCCACGCTTGCCGGGGAATTTCTCCAGATCGAAGAAATCAGCAGCCATGGAAGGCGCCTCGCCCTCAAATTTCGTGGTGTCATAAGCGATGACCGTGCCCCAGAAGATATTGGCCACAGCACAGTCCTGCAATGCGCTATCAATGAAATCCTCGATCGCCGGGGTCCCGTCGGGCGCCGGCGGCAGATCGGCGGGATCGATCTCGACCAGCGCACCCTCGTCGCAAAGCCGGATAGCGTCGCTGACCTCGATATCGAAGACGTCGCCGGTGACGTTATTCGCCTCGACCTGTGCCTTCAGCGGTGTGGCCGGATTATCGGCGGCAATCATATTAACCTTAATACCGGTCTTTTCGGTGAAGGGTTTATTATAGGCTTCGACCTGTGACCTCTCATAGGCGCCGCCCCAGGACACGACATTGACCTCTTGTGCCGTGGCGGCAAGGCCGAACCCGACCAGCATAGTGGATAGGATCAAAGCGGTTCTCATCTGTTTCTCCCGTTGGATTTGTTTGTTTTTATTCGATTTGGCCCTTTGCGGGCATTGACGGGCGAATTCCCTCCGCCCCTTCTTCTTCGTCTCAAGACCTTGGGAAGTCGGGGGCAATGCCCCCGGCCGTGGCAGGATGCGGGTTCAACCCGCCAGCCAGCTGTTGAAGCGCTCGTTCAATTCGGCATCGTGATCGACCCAGAAATCCAGGTTCGAGCCAAGCGCATTGCTCATATTTTCCTCGGTGGTGGGCAGATGCGGGCTCATCGGTTCCTCGGTGCCCTCGATATTGCCGACCAGCGCGGCAGCCGATCTGCGCGGCGGACCATAGCTGATGAACTCAGCGGCGCGGGCCTGTTGCGCGGGCGCGGTCGAGAAGGTGACGAATTCCAGCGCCTCCTCCTTGTTCGGTGCGCCTTTCGGGATCACCCAGCCCTCCATTTCATAGATCTGGCCGTCCCAGATGATGTTGAAGGGCTTGTCTTCACCTTGCGCCGCGTCGAAGATCCGCCCGTTGAAGGCGAAGGCCATGGTCACCTCGCCATCGGCCAGAAGCTGCGGCGGCTGCGCGCCGGCCTCCCACCAGATCACGCTGCTCTTGATTTCGTCCAGCTTGGCAAAGGCCTGATCCACGCCCTCTGGCGTTTCCAATAAATCATAGACTTCTGCTGCCGGAACGCCATCGGCCATCAACGCGAGTTCCAGGTTGAACTTCGCGCCTTTTCGCATGGTGCGTTTGCCGGGAAATTTCTCCAGATCGAAGAAGTCAGCAGGGGTCGCGGGCTTGGCATCAGAGAATTTCGAATCGTCATAGGCAATAATCATCGAATAGACATCCGTGCCGACGAAACAATCGGTGATCGCGCCTTCGATAAAATCATCGGCCACCTCCGTACCATCGTCAGCCGGAGCCAGCACCGATGGATCGATCAGCTCCAGCAGCCCTTCATCGCAAAGCCGTACCGCGTCGGCATATTCGACCGATGCGATATCAGAGGTGACGTTGCCCGCCTCGACCATCGCCTTGATCGGCGTGGCGGGGTTGTCGGCATCTGCGATGTTGACCTTGATGCCACTTTCGGCTTCGAAGGGTTTGGCATAGGCCTCGACATGGCTGTTGCCATAGGCACCGCCCCAGGACAGCAGATTCACATCGGCGAAGGCCGGCATTGCGACCAGACCGAGCGTGGTTGTAAGAGCAAGGGTTCGTTTCATGATATCAGCTCCAACTACATGAATTTTTAGTATTTTGAGTCTCTCGCAGCCCATGACGGGCACTGCCTCCGGATCGCCCCTCAGATCGGGTCCAGCGCGCGGGCATCCTGCGGATGCCAACCGATGCGGATCGTCTGGCCTGGCTCCAGCCGGGTCTGAGCGATGGTATTGCGGCATTTCATGATGAAATCGTCGCTTCCCGCCACGCGCAGCCGTGTCCGCAGGATGTCGCCCATATAGATGACCTCCAACACATCGGCTTCGATACTATGCGCACCGGGAGGCATCATCTCGGGCTTGAACTCGACCCGTTCGGGACGGATGGATACCGTAGTTTTCTGCCCGCGTTCGCGGATATTGACTGCCGTGGCGTCAATCAGCTCGCCATTGGCCAGCTTGACCACCGCCTTGTCGCCTTCAAGTGTCTCGATCACGCCAGGCAAGGCATTGTTTTCTCCGATGAAACTGGCCACAAAACTGTTCTCTGGCCGCTCATAGAGCTGATTGGGTGTGGCAAGCTGCTGGATGCGGCCGTCATTGAAGACCGCGATCCGATCGGACATGGTCAGCGCCTCGGTCTGATCATGGGTGACATAAACCACTGTGATTCCAAGTTCTTCGTGCAAGTGCTTGATTTCGAATTGCATATGCTCGCGAAGCTGCTTGTCCAACGCACCAAGCGGCTCGTCCATCAGCACCAGATGCGGATCAAAGACCAGCGCCCGCGCCAACGCAATCCGCTGCTGCTGTCCGCCCGATAATTGCGCGGGGCGGCGATTTGCGAAAGCCCCCATCTGGACCATCTCGAGGCTTCGCTTGACGCGGGTTTCGCGCTCCGCCTTGCCAAGACCCCGGACCTCCAGAGGAAAGGACAGGTTTTCACCCACCGTCATATGGGGAAACAGGGCGTAATTCTGAAACACCATGCCGATGCCCCGCTTATGCGGTGGAACCTGGTTGATAGGACGGCCGCCAAGACGGATTTCACCGTGAGTCGCGGTCTCGAATCCTGCCAGCATCATCAGACAGGTGGTCTTGCCCGAACCAGACGGGCCGAGCATCGTCACGAACTCGCCCTTGGCGATAGAAAGATTCAAATCTTTGACGACAAGTGTCTGTCCGTCATAGCTTTTCTGCACGTGTTCGAATGCGACGAATGCGTCACTCGAGGTATTGTCCAGCAATAGGCGCTCTCCCTGTTATGATATGGTTGTTCAGCGCCAGACGAGTTAAACTCCACATCCGGATAATGGCAACACCGTTTCGATTTTTCTTTCACAGTTTGCTGACTGGCAAGAGTCACCGGATTGCTGAAACACAGCTTTATCCGGCAAAGCCTGAATACCAGCGATCGGTGAGAAATGGCATAATCGGAACCCGACATCGCCCGGCAACCGTATCTGCTTCGTTCCGTGCGATTTCAGATATTCCGGCGCAGACGCAATCGCCCCACATCATGACGAACCGGTCCGCCTGAACTTCACCAACCAGCCTTTGCCCCATGGCTGATTGCGGCAAAGACGAGTCCGGATGATAAAAAATACAGTTGTCTGGGCCGGGCGCCTTATTCGGCTTTCTTGCGCTTCCAGTCCATGATGTTCCAGATCATACTGTCCCAGCTATTCAGCCGGACCCCTTCGAGATCACGGGCTTTTCCGGACACGATACCGCGATGGACAATCGGAATGATCGTATAGGATTGCACCAGCATATCGTTCATCTCGCGGGCGACTTCCGCGCGATCTTCGGGCGCTGCCGTCGCATGATATTTCTTTGCCAATGCGTCATATTCTTCAGAGCAGAAGCGTTGAATATTATCGCCCTGCCATTGCGTTTCCGGGCGCGGCGCCTCGTCGCAGACCCAATGTGCAAGATAGGTTTCCGGATCCTGACCCTTCGAATTATCCGTATACATCTGCACATCGGCATAAAATTTCTGACGTGTATCGGGTGAGCCGGCATCGCCGCCGAAGAAAACCGAGGCGTCAACCGATTTCAACTCGGTCTCCACCCCGATCTCAGACCACCATTGCTTGAGCAGTGCCTGCATGTCCTGCCTGACAGCACTGACTGAGCTTTGGAACAACAAGGACAGCTTGATCCCATCCTTTTCTCGGATGCCATCGCCATCATCGTCAACCCATCCCGCTTCTTCCAGCAACGCCCTGGCCTTGTCCGGATCAGGGGTCAGGCAGGCGTCATTCGTGGTCGAGGCATATATCTCCGGCGCGGGAACGATATTGCAGGTGGGTTTCCCGGTTTCGCCGAAAAGCACCTCGGCGATGGCAGCGCGATCAATGACCAGCGATAAAGCCTGCCCAACACGAGGATCAGCCAAAATCGGGTGGGCACCTGCCTGAGCCGTGGAACGTTCGGCCCCCAGCGCCGGATCCGGATTGGTCTGGTTCAGGAACAGATATTCGACGGAAGAGCCGAAAACCGTTACGACTTCGCCCGGCCCTCCGGTTCCCATGCTTTCCAGCACATCCGGGGACAGCAGCAGATTCCAGCCGTAATCCATCTCTCCGGTTTGCAGAACCGCCCGCGCGGCACCCGCCGCATCACCGCCCCCCTTGATCGTCACGGTTTCGAAATAGGGTTTGTCTTCAAAACGGAAATGCGGATTGACGCTGAAGGTCGCCACATCATTCGTCAGAAATTCATCAACGACATAAGGACCGGTCCCGACGGGATGCATATTCTGGTCACTGCATTGCGCGATCCGGCTGCCAACGCAATCGCGGAATTGTGCCTCTTGCAGGATTGGAGCCTCGGAACTGACGAAGGCCGTATAGGGATAGGGTTTCGGCTCGCTGAAATCGACGCGTACGGTCAGATCGTCTACGGCCTCGACCGTCTCGATGCCTTCGAACATTGCCGCTGCGGCACATCCACTATCGGGATCCGAGCAGTAGCGCCAGGTAAAGACCACGTCTTTCGACGTCACCGGGGATCCATCCGACCATAGCAACCCTTCGCGCAGGGTCCACGTAATTCGTTTCAGATCTTCGGAAAGCCCACCATTCTCGAGTGTCGGGATCTCGGCGGCCAGCCAGGGAACGAGTTCGCCATTCTCGTCGAACCGTGCCAGAGGCTCCAGAACCAGCGAGGCCGCCTCGACCTCCTTGGCGATCCCCGAAAGATAGGGGTTCAGATTCGATGCCGCCTGCCAGTAAAGGATGTTGAGATGGCCATCCGAGCCACGTTCGGCATGAGCCATTGTTCCGCAAAGAATAGCAGCGGTTCCGGCAAGTAACGCGATCTTCTTCATGTCTGGCCCCTTGGTGAGTGAACAGGAACGGCACGACATCGTGCGGCAACGCAGATATGATGAATGTAATTTTTATTACGTCAATATTAAAAATTGACATGATGTAACAAAAAGAACAAATTACTTGCACTGACGATCGATCGGGAAACCTGCAGTTACGGAATCTTCATGTCGCAGAATCTTGTCCACCTCATCCGTAACAGCGCGTCATCCGGCGGTGAGCGCAAGGTGGCTGCCGCGCTGCTGGATGGTTATCCCTTCCATGCGCTGTCAACTGTAGAGGCGCTGGCGAAACGAGCCGATGTCAGCAATCCGACGGTGCTGCGCTTCCTGACCAAGATCGGCTTTCCCCGCTTCGCCGATTTTCAGGCCGCAGTGGTGGTGGAAGTGCAAAAACAGGCGGGTTCTCCGTTACAGCAGATCGATGCCTCCCAGTCGGAAACGCCAGAGGGCGCCAACCTCTATCAGACGTCACTCCGCCGGCAGGCCGAGGCTCTTCGCCTGACGGCAGAGGCTGTGGTTCCGGCAGAGGTGGACGCTTTCGTTGCATTGCTTGCCAATCCACGTCATCGCATTCAGTGCCTGGGTGGGCGCTACAGCCAGAACCTGTCCCGCCGTTTCTCCCGGCAATTGGCGCAGTTACGTGCGGATGTGCTGCAGATCGAACCGCAGCCCGGCTTTCATCACGAGCCACTTCTGGATATGGGGCCTCGTGATGTGCTGGTAATGTTCGACTATCGCCGGTATCAGCCCGATCTGTTTGCCTTTGCCCGGCTTGCAAGGGAAACGGGCACACGCATCTGCCTGTTTACGGATGATGATCGTTCTCCTGTCGCGGGAATTGCGCATGCCGTCATGTCAGCGAAAGAAGGTCTTATCTCTCCTTTCGGATCGCGGATCGTCGCAACCGCGCAGATCGAGACGATCATAGCCGCGGTGGTCGAGGCCGATCGCCTTGCCGCAAGGCAACGGCTGGAGCGGATCGAGGAATTGCGCATCCGCCTCGCCGAACTGACGAGACTTGCAGAAAACCGAACCGGCATGGACGAATAAGCCCCGAATGACCAAGATCGAGCCTATCATACTTAACCCAGAAGGCAGGGAACCTGGACTTATCGTGGTCGATCACGCTGGAACGGATTTGCCCGCCTCTCTCGTTGCTCGGGATTTCGCGCGGCAGTGGCGGAATACCCATCACTTCACCGATTTGGGTGTGGCGGCGTTGGCCGAGGCGCTTGCCGAACGCCTCGACATGCCGGTGATCCTCTCGACTGTCAGCCGTCTTGTCATCGACCTGAACCGCTGGCTGGACGATCCGCGTTCCATCCTGAGTAGCGTCGAGGGACTGCCGCTTGACGGAAATACGGGTATCAGCACCTCCGAACGGCAGCTTCGGCATGAGAGCGTATTCTGGCCTTACCACGAAACGGTCGGCCGGATATGGGCGCGCCAGCTCCAAAAACATCAAGCGCCGATCTTCTTCGCGCTGCACAGCTGCACGCGGAATTTTCTTGGCATCCGGCGGCAATGGGATGCAGGAACGATCTGGCATGATGACCGTATCCTGTCGCAAAACCTGCTGGCCTCGCTTGGCCGGTCGGACAATCTGATCCTGGGTGACAACCAGCCCTATTCCGGGATCGATGGCGCTTATACCGTCGACCGTCATACATTCGGCTCGGGAATTCCTGCCTGCGGGTTCGAGGTCAGCAACGATCTTCTGGAAACTGACAGCGACCGAAAACTCTGGGCTCGCCGGCTTGCCGATGCCTTGCGTCTGGCAGCAGAAACGAGATGCACGATATGACCGATCTGTCAGCCCCCGCACAATTCCCACCCTACGCACTGACCGCGCCACCCGCCCCCGAAACACAACCGTTGCAGGGCGATATCCAGACGGATATCGCCATCGTCGGAGCTGGCTTCACCGGCCTGATCGCAGCCCGCGAGCTTGCAAGGCGCGGGGCAAATGTCGTGCTGATCGAAGCGAGTGAGGTCGGGACGGGCGGGTCAGGACGAAACCACGGGCAATGCATCCCGGTATTCGGATATCTGGACCCGAAAATATTGCCGCAAAAAGGATGCGACCTCCTGCGAGACGCCGGACGGCTGGTATTCGACGATATCGCACGGGATCGTATCGAATGCGAAGCGGTTCAATCGGGGACGCTGGCGGCGGCCCATAGCACCAGCGGGCTGAATCGATCGCGCAAAGCACATGCAAAATACGCGGCTCTGGGTAAAAGCGGCGATTATCTCTCGCGCGGGGCAGTTGCCGAACTGACCGGTAATGATCGCTTTCTGGGCGGATGGGTGCATCGGGATGGCGGTCACCTGAACCCTCTTGCCTATGCGCGCGGCCTTGCCCGCGCGGCAATCGAGGCAGGCGCGATTATCCACACCAACAACCCGATAATCTCTCTGCAACGCGATGGGGACCGCTGGCTTCTGAGAACCCCAAAAGGCAGCATCAGCGCGGCGTGCGCGGGATTTGCCACCGATGCATATCCGACCGGCGCGGTACCGGAACGGTTCCGGCAAAGCTCGGTAATCATGTATAGCTACGGGCTTGCCAGCCGCCCGCTGAACGCGGAGCAACGGGCAAAAGTCATGCCCTCGGGCATGAATTTCGGCGACACCCATCGCGATCCGATGTTCTTCCGCATCGATCAGCAGGGCCGATTGATCACCGGCGGGCTGGTCGAATTGCGGCGCGGCCGAAACAGCGCCTATACGAAAGAATTCATGACCCGGCGATTGACCGGGCTTTATCCTGCCTTGGCCGGGCTGGAATGGGATTACCACTGGCAGGGCCGGCTGACGGTATCGTCGGAACAGCGCCCGCAACTCTATGAACTCGGTCCGCGGCTATGGGGACTATCCGGCTATACTGGTCGCGGCGTGCCGACATCTGCTGTCATGGGCCGGGTGCTGGCATCTGCCCTGATCGATCCGGCGGAAGCAGCAGAACTCTGGACGATCCGCCGCCCGGCCAAAATCCCCCTGCGTCACCTGATCGGTGCAGCCGTACAGACTTTTCGAGGGCCGCTCAACAAGCTTCGCGACATGCTGGAATAGATGCGATTTTCGTCCTGAAGCATGTTGCGCCTGCCCGCTTCCTTTCCTCCTCCGCTTCTTCTTTGTCCAAATACCTCTGGGGTCGCTGGCAAGTGCGCCATTGGTTCAAAAGACCTGCCGGCGACGGGCGGCGCCCGGCCATCGCGGCACGCAAGTAACCGGCGTTTCCGATTCAGCACGACAGGACCTAAATCCCCGGACAGGCATCGATGAAAGACCAGTATCTTATCGGAGTGAACCGGCGTACCGTCACCGCTGAGAAATCCGGCGATCTTCCAGACTACAGAAACACCGTCTGTACCGCGTCAAGATGAACACGGTGGACATGGATTGTGGGCGCGAGGTGGTGATCAAACCTGATCGGCTGATGACCCGTGGCCAGCCGCATGGGCTGCCGGATCCGTCCCGCCGGTCCGCGCTCGGCAATCTTTTCGTTGATGTCGAAATAGCGAATCCCGAATCGATCCGCCAGGGCATTGATCCGGCGGTTGAAATCCAGGTGAAACCCGTTCTGCTGACGTTCGTTCAGCACAAGTTCGCGCAGTTTCTTTTCGGCGGCCTCCCTCTCTTCCGGGGCCTTTTCAGTCAGGATACGGCTCAGGTATTTACGGGAAAACAGCGGCGTCGACAGCACGGTCAGATTGACGCCCTTGAGCGCTACTTTGCAAGGTGCGTCCCTGATCCCATCAAGCAGGCCCGCATAGATTTCGGCCAGAAACTCGATATAATCCGCCGGAGCCCATTCCTCGCCCTTGACGGCCTGCCGATAATAGAAACCAAGTTCGAGATCGACCTGCCCCAGCGCAATGATGAGATGCGAGGCGTTCGCCGCCGTTGTCTCGATCAACTCCTTGAGGCGTAGCGTGGACGCATATCTGCGAACCCCTGTCAGGGATGCCGCATTGACCTGTTGCACACGTGGAACGAAGGCGAGGCGCGTGTTAACGCCCATCCGGCGAACCGAATTGAAATCGGCCTTGAAGAACATCGTATGGCTATCACCGATAATATCGACGACAGGGCGAATGGGATCAGTCATCTTGGCCATTGAATCACTTGGTCAGAATGGGCAGGCCGCCAGCAATCGATCCGACATCTCACGCAGATTTTCGCCTGGGGTGGCCAGCTCGAAATCATAATCGTCAGCAGAGAATGGCAGCCTCAGTTTCTGGGCATCGCCGGATCGCGCCTTCGCACCCACCGACATGAAATAATCATCGAACTTGGCGCCGTCTCCGCTTAGCTCCTTGGCGCAAGGTTCGATCCAGGCGGTGGGAATGCCATAGGCCTGCGAGACGATGACGCCGTGCAATGAAGACGATATCGTCCTTTTACAGGCGGTGATCTGATCAATTACGCTTTCAAATCCGTTATTCAGGTAGATGACCTGAACATCTTCCGGCAGAAATTTCTCGAACTGGCGCCAGAAGCCGGTGTCCACCACATGGGCGATGATACCCAACTCACAGGATTTCCTGGCAGCGCCGGAATAGAATGCCGGCAAGCACAGCCCCGGATCTCCAACCACATCGGGAACGTCATAGCCGTGACGCTTCAACCGTTCCTGCGTGACCGGACCCCGGACGGCCAATGTCCGTCTGGGCCGCGCAAATCGTTTCTGAGAGGTGATCACACCGGAACCCCAGACAATCGCGATATCATCCCGCGACAGAAGCTGAAGGATGCTGCCGCAGGTGTAATGGACCAGGTGATCGCCACCGGCCTGATGCGCATGGGCAAGGCGGGGTTTGACGCCCGTTCGCTTCAGATAAATATAAGGGCCGATCCAATCGCCGAAATTTGTCCGTATCTTGGGCCATGCCCAATACATGTTGTGATCATCAAGCTTTCCATCCGACAAAAGCTTCAGATCACGCTCTGACGGCCGTTCAATTCCAAACATTGAGGCTCCAAATGCGCGCGGCTTCGCGGCGATTGGTACCGGCCGGAAATTGGATCTACAACCCCTCTCGTCCACAAATACGCGGCGATCTGCTGACGCAAACAATACCGCGCGAACCCGCGTGAGGCTGCGTCACCATCGCAACCCGCGCAGTGCCCGATACGGGCCGTATCAGCTTTTCAACTGGCGGGACCATCCTCGATCGCGCTCTTGAGACCGTTGAGTCCGTCGTCGATCAACTGTTCCACGGCAGTAACCGCGGCTTCGTCGCTGAAACTCTCTTCCGGTTCGTTCGTGGTATCGGCCCGAAAGAAGCTGGCCTCCCATGTGACCGTCGAGCCCTCGCCCGACGCTGCGACCGTCACGCTGTTGGTATAATAACTGACTGGAAAAGCCTCGCGGTCTTCCTTCGACAATCTCCAACGGATCTCCATGTTCTCTTCATCGATGCGATCGATGCCATCCTCGACCGATCCGCCATCCGCAAATTCCACGACCCGCTTGGCGCCCTTTCCTTCCCCCTCGACGGTGACGGAAGCGATGCCCGGATGCCAGTCGGCATAGGTAGACGGGTCGGAGAGGATTTTCCACACTTCCTCAGGCGACGCCGCGATCTCGATTTCGCCTTCGGCCTGCTGTGGGGTCGGACCATGGGCCAATGCCGTTCCGACCATAAAGATCGCGGCGGATGCTGCCAGAATCAGATGTCTTGCTGTCATGATCTGCTTTCCTTTCTTAGGGGAGTGATAAAGCGACTGCCGGCGATCCAAAGCCCCAGCAGCAAAAGAAGCGCCGCCGCCGCAAAGACGGGCGCAAGGCTGCGAGTGACGGTTACCGGATGGGTGGGTGCATGTGCGGCAAGTGCCCGCTCTATTGCGGCGGGGCCTGCGTCCAGCCGCAGAAAGCCCAGTTCACGGGCCGAAGCCAGTGCCTGCAGATAATCGACCCGCAGGGCCGACAGATGTTCATTGCCGTCTAGATCGGATTCGCCATAGGGATTATTGCGCGGATGATATCCCGGCCGCTCCGAGGCATCGGGCGGGGGCGCGCCAATCCTTGCTGGCGCATGCTGCACATCATTCGGCCCATAGAAACCGATCTCGCGGCCAAGGTCGTCAAATTTGGGTATCTGGGATGGGGTATCCTGACCGACTCCAAGGATAAGCCCTCCGGGAGACTCGCCGCTTTGGCGGGGTTCCTGTGCGAAAGGCAATGGCGGGGCTTCCTGTCCATCGGTGACGAAGATCAACGGCACGCCCAAGCCAGAGGCCCGATTCAAAGCGTGATCCAGTCCTTTCTGAATCATGCTGTCGCCCTCCCACGCCATCCGCCAGTCAAGCCCCATCAATGTGCCCGAAAGCGAAGAATAATCGGCGCAGACCTCCACCGGCTCAAGCAGGGTCAGGCTGCGGCGTTCGGTGAATAGCGCCAGGCCGATCCGGCTGCCGCAGGGTCGCGTCGCGATCCAGTCCCTTAGCGTTTCGCGCGCGAAATCAAGCCGGGAGCGACCGCCCATATCACGAGCATTCATCGATCGGGTAATGTCGATCACCACCAGGGCATCACTCAGACGCTGCTTTCGCGGGATGCCAAGATCAAGTGCCGCCAGCATCGCCAGAACGGTCACGATCGCGGGCAGGATGATACGCCAACTCACGGAGCACCCCGCGGCATTCCCGGCAAATCGGTCCATAATTGCCTCGGTTGATTTTCGGGATCCTCCTCGCCTTCGGCCAGCGGCCGCGGCAGATCGCGCACAAGACGCATGGCCAGTTCCAGATTGACCTTGGCGTCACGATTGCCGGGTTCGGCCCGCAGCGCCTCGCGATAGGCGGATTTGGCCAGTTCGATTTCGGGCGTTGCATCTTCGAAACTGCCGGCCTCGATATGGTCGTATCCGGAACGCATCCGGGCATTGGCAATGGCCAAATGCGCGTCGGACCGTAAATCGGCCTGACCATCGGCCAACCGTGGCAGCAGCTCTTGCGTTTCGGCAAGCTTGTCGCGCCAGGCAAGAAACAGAATACGCGCATGGATTGCATGCGGATCGGCATCCTCGCGCAGCGCAACCTCATGCCCCTCCGCAAGCGCGCGGATTGCGGCGTTATCTTTGAAATTGCCCCGGACGGCATAACCGGACCGCACCAATGCCGCGCCGGAAACCAGCAATGCAAGGATTAATGCGGCAAGGATCAACCGTCTCATGAGAACCTCAGCAATGGTGCGGGACGGGTCGGTGCGAAAGGCCGTTCAAGCCATCGCGCAATTGTCAGTGCGCCCGCAGAAAGCGCGGCAAGCAAATAGAACAACCAACCCAGATCACGGCGGGGCACCCGCCGCTCGGTCAGGATCGGTTTCGTCTCCATCTTGCCGATTTCGTCCACAGCGCCCTGCACGGCTTCGGAGCTTTCGGCCTCGAAGGCGACATAGGTGATACCCAATCGCTGAAGCAGCAGGTGCAGATGCCGTTCAGGACGGGTCTGCGGCGTGTTGGTTTCACCCGGCGGGCTATCCTCGAAGATGCTCTTTGCACCCTCGGTCCGCAGATACAGCCAGTAAAGACTCACCTGCTGTTCGATTGCCAGGCGACGCAGGCTGTCTTGCACTTCGGGCGATATCACCCCTGCCCCGTCCGAAACGAGAACCACGGCGCGCGAACCAAGGGACGGCGCGTCGCGCATCATCTCGAACGAGAGAGCAAGGCCGCGCCCGACATCGGTTTGCGACAATCCGCGTTCGGCCTGTGCGTTGATCGCCGCCGAAATGGCGCTGCGGCTGATCGTCATCGGCAGCACCTGCAAAGGTGCGGTCGAAAAGGCGGCGACACCGATCCTGTCATCGGGGCGGCCCGCGATGAATTCGCGCAGGATGCGGCGCGCAGCGGCCGCCTTGCTTTCTTCGCCGCCGTCCGGGGTACGCCCTGCGAATGTATCATCCATGCTGGACGAGCGGTCGATCAGCAGGACCAGATTGGCCCCCTGCCCCCGATAAGGAACCGTGCCCCCCTTCAGATAGGGCGCCGAGATCCCAAGGATCAACGTCACCATGGCAAGAATGCCCGACGCGGTCAGACATCTGTCGATTGCCCATGATGTCCCCTCTACCGGGCGCAGATCGATCCGGGGCACATCGGTGGACCGCAGCCAGCGCGCCAACAGGGGCAAAGCAGCCAGTGGCAAGGCGTAAAGCGCAAGCGGAAAGCCGAATCCGATCATCTCAGGCCCCGTTCTATCCGGGCGAGATCGCGCGACAATGCAACGACTGACACATCCGGAGCTTCCCGAGTGCCGAAAAAGGCCGCATCGGATGCACGGAAGAACCCGTCCAGTCTGTCAGCCAAGGGCTGATATTCCGGTCGCGCGGCCAGAAACTGCGGCAGATCGGCACTGATCAGAACGCGGCTAAAAGCGGCATCCAGCGCCCGGTGCAATGCGCGACGCTGCAAGTCCGGCTCACGCAGCCGGGCGATACTGCGAGCCGCGCGGGTAAAAGGACGCGCTGGTCGTCTGTGAAATGGCCACCAGGCTTGTGTCCAGCCGATTGCGATCAGGACGCACAGGAAAATCGCGGCCGATACGGCAAGCACGGCATTGTCCCTTCCGGTCTGGATCAGGCGAAAGGGTGGGTCCGGCAAAAGTTGCGCGGGCGAGGATTGATCCGTAATCGGTCGAAGCGGCGCGGCTACGAAAACAAAGCCCGGCAAATTCATTTCGGTGCCGTCGGACAAGCGAACCGGCGAAGGCGGCACTTCCCGACGATCGGGCGCGAGCGCCGAGTAGAAATTCTGCCAGTGCAGAGTCAGTTCGGCATGTCCGGCGGCTTCCTGAAGATCGATACTGCGCAAATCCAGCCAGTAATCCACCGCCCGCGGGCGAGGCAGGCTGGCCCGATCAAAAGTCACACCGGCGGGCAGATCTATCTCGATGCGCTGCACCAGTTCGTCGCCCAACAGCCAGCCATATTCATGCGGATTATCCGCGCGGATCTCTGGCTGCGCCTGTGCGACAGCAGGTAACAACACAAGAAGCGACCACCATCTCATCTTGGCGCCTCATCCAATTCGGCGATCAGATGTGACAGATCGATGCTGTCGCGGATCTCGACGGGGCGCAGGCCGTGGTTAGCGAAGACAGCGCGAAGTTCCCGACGGCGCGACCGGCCCGCCTCGGCCTGCCGCGATGCCCATTTGCGGCCGGTCAGAACGGTGCGTTGGCGCCCGCTTTCGGGATCCCGTATCTCGGAAAGACCGATACGGCCGGGCGGTTCCTCCAGGCCGGTATCCCGAAGCCACAGAGGCAGAACCGGACGCGGCGATAACGCGCCCAGCAACTGGTTAAGTTCAGGCGCCGAATGATCGAAATCCGATATTAATGCGACCAGGGTCCGGCCTTGCGGCAAGCTTGCAGCCGCAGCGCACAGCCCCTCGACCCCATCTCCCAAGACGAATAATCGGTTTACCTCGTTGCGGATCTCTTCGCCGATCCCCATGCGGCGCGTAGGTGGCAGGTTCAGCACCGTCTCCCGGCCGCTGACGGCCTGCAAGGCAACCCGATCTCCCCCCCGTCGCGCCGCCTGCGCAAGCCCGCCGGCCAGAAGCGCCGCAATCCGTTGACGGTCCGATGACGCGACAGTGCCAAGAGAAGCGGATGCATCCAGAAGAATATGCAGCACCAGATCCGTATGCCGTTCGAAACGGCGCACGAAAAAGCCTCCGAAAGGATCGGTGATCGATCGTCGAAGATCCAGTCGTCGCGGATCCGGATGCGCCAGAAGCGGCGCAACGTCCGCAAAGGCGCCACCCGCACCGCGCAACCGGCCCCGATGCGCGCCTTCACGCAATCCGGGCTGACGACGGGTAAGATGCCAGGTCAGCGAGTCGAAAAGATATATTTCGTCCGCATCTGGAATCATTCCGAAGGCACCGGAATTTTTTCGAAAGCCGCCCGGATCAGTTCGGACATCAGAACATCCCGCCGTGGCTCATAGGCAGGGGAAAGAAAGGTGCGATGCGACATGACGGGTTCGAATATTCCTCGCACGTCCTGCGGAAGAACCGCATCCCGGCCCTCGATCCAGGCCGACGCGCGCGCCACCCGGACCAGCGACTGCATCCCGCGCGGACTGACGCCGCCGCGCACAAGCTGGGCGGAATCCGTGCCTTCGATCTGCAAACCGAATTCCGCCGGATCGCGCAAGGCGCTGCACAGATCGAAAACATAGCGTTGCAAGGCCTCGCTGGCATGGATCCGGTCCTGAATTTCCCCGGCCAGCGCGTTAAGCCCGTTATAAGGAAGCAATCCCTCGGTCACGTTGCCGATCAATGTCCCGGTGTCGTGAAATCTCGTCTCGAAAGCCAGTGCGATCCTGTCCTCGCGCAAATGCGGAACATGGATCGGAATCTCCATCATGAACCGGTCCCGGGCGGCAGCGGGCAGTTCAAACGTCTCGTCGCGCTCGATCTGATTGCGGTCTGCGAAAACCTGCAGATGGGGAAAGTGATATTCGCGACGAAAGGCCGTCAGGCTGCGTTCGGCCATCAGCCGCAGCAGCAGGGCATGAACCTGCGGCCGAGCCCGGTTGATCTCGTTGAAGAAAAAGATCGACAGGTCCTCGCCGCGCGACAGAACCGGTCCCGGTTCGATCCGGGGGCGGCCTTCTGCGTCCAGATGTGCGTCATAGATCAGGTCGGTGGGCAAAAGGTCCACCGTGCCTTCGATCCGCGCAAACGGGCCGCCGACCACCCGGGCGACCGCACGCAGCATAGTGGTCTTACCGGTGCCGACATCGCCGGCCAACAACACATGACCACGCGCGAGAGCCGATAGCAAAATCAGCCGGATTGCGCCGGACTGCCCCAGAATGATTTCGTTCAGCTGCGTCTCTGCATCCTGAAAACGGGTCAGCCATTCGGCCGTGGCGAGAGTCTCGTTCGACATGATACCCCGACAATGATGAGAGATGTGCCGCGCCGGGATGTGACATTTGGGATAACCATCCCGGCGCGACACGCCCCGATATTATTCCGAGGGCGGAGTACCGCCTTCTTCGTAACCGGGGATCTTGGTGACGTCATATTCAAACTCGCCCGTCTCCTTCATATGCCAGACACGCCACTCATTCCGGTTGTCCATCACCGCAAGAGACTCGCCCTGCTTCGAGATTTCCGCAGGGTCATGCTGAGGATCATATTCCGAGCCCTCGACCTTTTCCGGATAATCCGGCTTCGGTTCCCAGCAATTTCCCGGCGCCTTGCAATTGGTGCCGTCATAGGCAAAGGCGGGCAAGGCCAGCGACAAGCTTGCGATAACACCCAATAAAAACGGTTTCATGGTTTCTCCTCCTCGTTTGACAGTAATGCCCGGCTTGGGCATCTGGGGCGGATGTTGCCCCGGACGACGGCGCGGATTTGGTGATTACTCCTCCGCGCCGCCTTTCGGCTTGTAAGGCGTGAATTCCTCTTGCTGTTCAGGGGTCAGCCAGCCGGCCGTATCCGGCTCTCCGGTATAGAGGTGGCGGACCCAGGCCATCGCCAGAAGCATTTCGTCCAGCGTCAGGCTGCCCCACATCGGACCCATTTGTCCGGTCGCGCCCCCGTATAACGTTGAAAACAAACCGACATCGGTCTCGTTCTGCGGATAGGTCCAGTAATCGTCGTTCAGACCGGGGCCGATCTTTCCTTCGCCGTAATGGCCGTGACAGCCCGAACACATGGTGTTGTAAGTGTCTTCGGCTTCTTTCATGACCTCTTCGTTTTCATTGTAGATATTTACGCCGGTCTCCAGGAATTCCTTGACGGCTTCGGTGTCACGCCCTTCCTCCATCGCGTCGTCGAAGTTCAGTGGTGACCCGTCGACAGTATTGAAGAACTGGGGTTGCTGCGCGACGACCACGCCACCCCCAAATATCGCGATGATGACTGCAAGCGAAAGGTGCCTCATATCTCGTCCTTGTTGGCTATGAATCCAGCGGCAATGTCGGGATGTTCTCTTCATCCAGAATTGCCTGAATGCGATCTTTCCCCGAGATCAGGGCCTGATCGATTTTCTCCAGCAGTTCCGGCTTGTCCTCGGTGACGCCCACTGACTGGCTGTATTGCAACGGGATGATCATTCCGTCGGAACGCTCGATCTCGTTGGTGATCAGCGTCATCTTCAGAGGTTCGTTGGAATCCCGGACATAACGCCCCGCATCGGGCGCAAAAATGATGGCCATATCGGCATTTCCAGCGGCCACTTCGGACACGACAAGATCGGCAGGAACCTGTGTATATTGATTGCGGCGATCCTCGAAATTGGTCAGCGAGGCCTGATAGACCAGATTATACTCGTAGCGGCCCGAATATTTGAGGATCGTTTCGGCCGGGGTGTGGTAGCGATAGGAAAACGTCTCGAACCCTTCCTGATCGACGTCCTGCCATTTATCGCCCTCGAAATTCCGATCCTGCCGGCTGATGAAAGCATAGCCCGAACGATAGTAAGGTTCGCTGGTCAGAAGTCGTTCGTCACCGGCGTCGACGCCCACCAGCACATCGCACAGATCCTTTTCGATCCCGTCGCGGAACAGATAGATCGCGTCGTTGTCGATCATCACCAGATCCAGCTTCATGCCGGTCTCGTCGGCCAGAACCTCGGCGATGCGGTTTTCAAAACCGGTGCCGTCTTCGGTGGAATACGGTGCATCCTTGGTCGAGGCACAGATGCGGAGGGTCTGATCGTCGTCGACCGGCGCGTCTGCCTCTTGCGCGGTTGCGCTTCCCAGAGCGCACAGCATGACCGCCCCGCCGAATCCAAGGCGCGAAATCGTCGCGTACATTGTCGAGTCTCCCATATGTCAGTTCAAAGGGGGACGGCTGGCGGGGTTTGGAGAGCAGCCAGCCGTCCCGATGCGTATCAGGCGTCTTCGCCCGATACGTATTCGCCGACATTCGGGTCTGAATACGGACCTTCGCCATCAAGCGAGAAGACCATCAGCCCGCCACCCATCTGGGTGAACTCCTTCATGCGGCGGAAGGCGCCAACGGATCCCAGACCGGCGGTCGGGTCATTGAGATCGAAGACCAGACCAACACCGGGCCAGCCACCGACACCATACATGATCGCCACATATTGACGGCCGTCATGCTGATAGGTCATCGGATGACCGATCACGCCGGACGGAAGCTTGAACTTCCACAGCAGATCGCCAGTGTCGCTGTCGCGCGCCTTGATGAAACCGTCCAGAGTGCCGTAGAAGGTCACGCCACCCGCGGTGGACATCGTGCCACCCCAGACAGAGAAACGCTCCATCTTCTCCCAGGCCATTTCGCCGGTGATGGCGTTGTAGGCCTTGATCTGGCCAAGTCCCAGACCATTCTCGCGATCGCCTTTCGGGCCGGGATACATGTTCAGCGTGGCACCCACGAAGAACTGGCCTGCACGATAGGGCAGCATAAAGGGCTCCCAGTCCATGCAGATGTGATTGATACCAAGCATGAACAGCTTGCGCTCGGGATCATAGCTGTCGTGGCCCTGGTTGTGATAACCCATTGCTGACGGACAGATGTCGCGCGCCTGATGATCCATCCGGGTTCCGAATTCCGGATCACGGACCGGCAGGCCGGTATCAAGCTGAACCTCTTTCACCCAGTTGACCGTATCATCCATCTTGTCGGCAGAGATCAGGTCGCCATTGGTGCGATCGAGCGTGTAGACGATGCCGTTACGGTCAGGGTGGGTCAGCAGCTTGCGCATGTTGCCCTCCTTGTCCTCTTGCTCGGACAGCATCATGACGTTGACGCCCGCATAATCCCATTCGTCATGCGGTGTCTTCTGGTAAGCGAACTTGGCTTCGCCGGTTTCGGCCTCGCGGCCCCAGATCGCCATGGTCCATTTGTTGTCACCCGGGCGCATCGTCTCGTTCCACGGAGCCGGATTGCCCGAACCATAATAGAACAGGTCTTCTTCGGGATCATAAGCATACCAACCCCAGTTGGTGCCGCCGCCGATCTTCCAGGCATCGCCTTCCCAGGTTTCGGTGCCGAGATTGAACTGACCATAATGCGGATTGGGTTCGTTGAAATCCTCGGCCAGTTTCAGTTCTTCATCCGGACCGGTCGCAAAGGCGCGCCAGCGCTTTTCACCGGTTTTGACGTCATAGGCAGTCACATAACCACGCACGCCCAGCTCCGCGCCCGAACTGCCGACCAGCACCATGTCCTTGATGACATAGGGTGCGATCGTCAGGGTCGAGCCGACCTTGATGTCCGAATTCTCCATCATCCAGACCGTCTCGCCCGTCTCGGCATCCAGGGCGGCGATATGGCCGTCAAGCTGCGTGCGGAAAATCAGCGGACCGTTTTCGTCATCACCCGGCCAATAAGCCAAACCACGGTTAACGACATCACAGCATGCGACCGTCCGGGCCGTGGGGTTCTGCTGAGGCTTGTTCTGCCACAGGATCGTTCCCGGGTCCTTCAGATCCAGCGCATAGACAATATTCGGAAACGGCGTATGGACAAACATCTTGTCGCCCACGACCAGCGGGGTACCCTCGTGACCGTTCAGCACACCGGTCGAAAACGACCAGGCAGGACGCAATTCCTTTACGTTCTCCTTATTGATTTCGTCCATTTCGGAATAGTTTTGCGCGTTGTAGTCGCGTCCGGTCATCACCCAGTTCGCGGGATCTTTCGCCAGTTCGACCAATTGGTCATTCGCCAGAACCGGACTCGCACCGACGGTACCGACCATCACGGCACTGGCCAATGCCAGCGGCGAGACGTTCATCATAGATTTTCGAAGTATGTTCCTCATGTGTTCCTCTCCCTATCACGCCATCCGAACCGGTTGCCGGAACGCCTCCCACCGATTCAGAGCGTCTCGTCGACGGATCCAGCCGTGATGGCACGGACCGTTCGTGACCCAATTGGAGCACTGGCGATGCCGGCTGTCTGCGTGGAGTACGCCTCGAATTATTCGGGATATTTCCCCTGAATAACCCAGGGGATTTGGCATGTGCTGAAGAAATTCGTCATACCATTGACTGAAGCTTGATCGGTTGTCTCATACTCTGGTCTGACCTAGATTCGGAATTGGAGAAGAAAGGCGTCGCGAATCACTCTTCAGGAGTTACGAGCCCGCATGAGCCAGCCCGGAAGCATTATCACCATCCTCGCGCTCGGCCTGTTTGTGACGGGGACTCTGACGCTAGGCGGTTGTCGAGAAGAAGAGGACGAAACCCTGCCAGCCGCATCGACCTCGCAGAACAAGGAGACCGGCAATTCGGGCAGAAACGAATGGCTGGAGGTGACAAATACGGAAACGCCGCTAGACTTCATCGCCCGCGTCACCGGTGCGCCAGCCGCGCAGATCACCCCGCGGCTGGATCGCGCGACCGCCTTATATCAGGAAAGCCCGCGCATGATTGCAAATCGCAGTGTGCAATTATGGCAGGAAATCCGTGAAAAGCAGGAGGAAATCGATATAATAGATTTACTGGACGATCTGGCGCCCGAAAATGGTTCCGCGCGAACCGGCAGCCTGACCGCAGTGGTCCAGAATTACCGCGTGCTGCGCAGTCAGGGGGCCGATCACACCGCTGCCATCACTACCGCGACACAGGCAGCTCAGTGACGCACCCTGTCAACATATCGGTTGCAACCCACTTCCCCAACCGGGTGCCGACCGTATCTTATGGCAAGCTGTCTCTGCACAGGCTGGTGATGCTGGTTTCAGCGGGGGTAGGACTCCTGCTGTGCATTGCCGTGGCCACGATTATCATCCTTAACGCAAGGCACGCCATCGTCGAAGAGACATCATCGGCATTCCGTATCGCTCAGACGACAGTTGCCATACGCATGCCACAGCGGTTCGCGGGTCGCGATACAATGGGCGATGCAATGCGGTTATCGGCCGAAATCGATGCGCTGCGCCATGTATCATCCCATATCATCGATACACAGGGCGATCCTTTGATGGCACGCGCGGAAAAGGCCGAGAGCGTTCCCGAGAATACCGTACCCGACTGGTTCAACCGGCTTATGCGCCCAGAGCCCCAAACGGACCTGTTTCCGATTTCGCATTATCCGAATATTCTGGGCAGCCTGTGGATCTCGACCGATCCCAGCGATGAAATTGCCGAAGTCTGGGAAGATTTCAGCGTCATCATGCCGCTGCTTGCGTTGACCGGGATCGTGATGGTGGGGCTGACCATGCTTGTCAGCACGCTGATCCTGCGCAGGCTTCGGAGTGTACAGGAAGCATTGACCGCAATCCGTCAGGGCGACCTGACCCGCCGCGCCCCCGACGATCGGCTGGTCGAATTCTCGGCCCTCGCCGAGGGCGTGAACGAGCTTGCCACCCATCTTCAGGCCGAGCGTGCGGAAAACGATCTGCTGCAAACCCGCCTGCTGACACTGTCCGAAGCAGAGCGGGCAAAGATCGCTTCGGATCTGCACGACGAAATGGGACCGCAGCTTTTTGCCCTGAACGCCGCGCTCGCTCAGGCGAGAAGCGTAGCCTCGGATGTCGATGACGCGGCGCGGACCCAGTTGGTCGAGGCGCTGGAAGCCACGCAAACCCACGCCCGCGCCGTGCGTGACAGTGCCCGCACGGCTATCAACGACCTTCGTCCGATGCTTCTGGGACATGGCTCGCTGATCGAGTTGTTGGAGGAACTGGTCGCCGATTTCGCCGAGATCGCGTCCGAAGTGGCGATCGATTTCAAAGCCGACTGTCAGACCGGCACCGGTGAACTTGAAGAGCTTTCCATCTATCGCTTCGCTCGCGAAAGTCTGTTGAATGCCATTCGTCACGGGAATGCGCAAAAGATCGATATCGTCATGCAGTGCGACAATCCCGACAATCCAGGCCAGATCGTTACCCGCATCACGGATGACGGCCGCGGACCTTCGGGCAAGATACTTCCACGCAGTTACGGGCTGATCGGCATACGCGATCGCGCCCGTGCGCTTCACGCCGCTTACATCCCCCCCTATCGTAAGGGCGATGTCACGATCACCGAACTCAGGATGCCACTTCGATGAACGCAACCAAAATTCTGGCCGCCAAGCCCGACGAACGAACCCGCCGGATCGTCATTATCGATGACCATCCGGTTGTGGCGGAAGGCTGGGGACGGATCATCCGCGCACATCTTCCCTGCGAGATCATTCCGGCGGCAACCGCGCTGGAGGGTTGGCGCGCCTGGCGGACGGCCCGGCCCGACCTGATGGTGATCGACCTGACACTGGGCAATGACAAGATTGCCGGCATCAAGCTGATCGACCGCTTCCGGAAACTGGATCCCGGCTTGCCAATCCTGATCTTCACCATGCATCGCAGCGCGGTGCTTGCCCGCCGCGCATTGCATGCCGGCGCCAATGGCATCATCAACAAGGACTCTCCGTCCGAAGAGATTTTAACGGCTTTGACCGAAGTTCTTTCGGGCGGCAATTACCTTGAAAGCCGGCTGGCCACGCAGATCGCATTGATGAACGTTCCGGGCAAGCGCAGCACCGGAACCAGCCTGACCTCCCGCGAGGAGGAAATTCTGGGCATGATCGCGGATGGCATGTCTTACCGTCAGATCGCGGACCGCGCATGTATCAGCTATAAAACCGTCTCGAATGTCAGCCTTGTGCTGCGAGAAAAGCTGGATGCGACGAGTCTTGCCGATCTGGTCGTCAAGGCGATCCGGTATTTCGAGGGTCATTAGAATGGATTGATGCCACGTCTGGCAGCTTTCACCATCGCCACGTGACGCGCGGCTCCAATCAGGGATCGGCAGCATCAGAAGCCGAATATCGTCCAATATCCGGCCAGCCGGTGGATAAACCTGTTTCAAATTCGCTCCTGAAGAGATTTCTCTGCCACATCAGCTTGATCTGAAATTAATCATCTGGCACATGAAAATGAGTTGGCCAGAAGATCGGTCACCATGTGCAGATCAGCATGACAGCCAAACCGTCGCCCCTGCCTGATTCCGGCAATCGGGAAGCGAGGCGGCACATAAGTAAAATGTGTTCGAGCTCTCGCGCAATCTTGCAGGGCAAATGCCCTATCGCAGATTGCATTTCCCAAAAGCTTCGTGCGAAGCAGATGCGCCGCCGAAATTACCACTGACGCCCGATTGAAAAGGACTGCTGCCCGGAATGGACAACCCCGCCGCAATGGTTGAACAAAATCTTCTTCTTTTGCTCGCACTCGCGCCATTCGCGGGCGCATTGCTGCTGACGACGCTTCCCCGACAGGCCGAACAGCGCGCGGCCCTGTTTTCCGGCCTGACCATGCTGGCGTCGTTGGGGTTGCTTGCCGGGATGGCAAAATCAATTACCTCGGATAATGTGCTGACTGTCGATATAGACTGGATCCCGACGCTTGGGTTGTCCCTGTCTCTGCGTGTGGATGGTTTCGTGTGGCTGTTCGCGACGCTTGTCATGATCATCGGCCTGCTGATCGTCGTCTATGCCGGTTTCTACATGAAGGGCAAAGACAGGCTTCCGCGTTTCTTCGGCCTGCTTCTGACATTCACCGGAGCGATGCAGGGCATCCTGTTGTCCGGAAACCTGATCATGCTGGTAGTGTTCTGGGAACTGACCTCTCTCATGTCATTTCTGCTGATCGGCTTCTGGCATGGTAGCGCCGCGGCACGGGATGGTGCACGTACCGCTTTGGTCCTTACCGCAAGTGGGGGGGTGTGCCTGCTTTTCGCGATACTGCTGATCGGTCAGGTGGCAGGCAGCTATCAACTGGATGCGGTTCTGAAGGCGGGCCCCGAAATACAGGCCCATCCCTATTACGGGATCATCCTCGCCCTGTTCCTGATCGGCGCATTCACCAAATCCGCGCAGGTTCCGTTCCATTTCTGGTTGCCCGGCGCCATGGCTGCACCGACGCCTGTGTCTGCCTTCCTGCACAGCGCCACCATGGTCAAGGCCGGGATCTTCCTGCTTGTGCGGTTCTTCCCGGTATTGGGCGGAACCGAGCTGTGGTTCTTCGCTGTCACCGGCATCGGCATGCTGACCATGACCGTGGGCGCGGTGGTCGCATTGTTCCGCCACGATCTGAAAGGTCTTCTGGCCTATTCGACCATCAGCCATCTGGGGCTGATCACGGCACTGGCGGGGATCGGCAGCACCGGCGCGATCACAGCCGCGATTTTCCACATCTGCAACCATGCTGTCTTCAAGGCTTCTCTGTTCATGGTTGCCGGAATCATCGACCATGAGACAGGCACCCGCGACATGCGCAGGCTTGGCGGGCTGTTCCGCGTCATGCCCATCACCGGATTACTCGCAATCGTTGCATCCGCAGCCATGGCGGGTGTCCCGCTGCTGAATGGTTTCCTGTCCAAGGAATTGTTTCTCGCCGAGACGGTGGCCTGGCATAACGGCACATGGCTGGATGACAGCCTACCTTATATCGCGGTCGTCGCCAGCGCCTTATCGGTCGCCTATTCGCTTCGTTTCGTCATGTCGGTTTTCTTCGGACCTCTTGCCAGGGATCTGCCGAAATCACCGCAGGAACCCGCCGCATGGATGCGCCGCCCCGTTGAATTGCTGGTGCTGATCTGCGTGCTGGTCGGGGTTCTGCCGGCCCTGACGCTTGGCCCGTCAATCAATGCTGCCGCCAGGGCGGTATTAGGGGACGATCTGCCCTATTACGATATCGCCATCTGGCATGGCGTCAATGCACCCCTTCTGCTTAGCCTCGTCGCGTTCGGGGTGGGTATCCTGCTTTATAGCAGCATGGCGCGCGGGATTGCCGCCGGGCCAGAGGGGCCGCCCCTGCTGCACCGGCTGCGCGGCCAGAAACTCTATGATCAGATCATGCTAAGGGGAACATGGATCTGGCCCCGCCGCGCTCTGAGCAGGCTTTCAACCGATAGCCTGCAGCCCCAATTGCGGCTTGTCGTTCTGGTGGCATTCATCGTCGCGCTCGGGTCACTATGGCATAATTTCCACCTGGCCGAAACATTGCGCCAGACGGCACCGTCCCCGGGCTTCGCCCTTATGTGGCTGATCGGAGGCGCCTGCGCTATCGGCGCAGCCTGGCAGGCGAAATATCACCGTTTCGCCGCACTGGTCATGTTGGGAGGCGCAGGCGTCGTCACCTGTCTGACCTTTGCGTGGTTCTCTGCTCCCGATCTGGCCGTGACGCAGTTACTGGTCGAAATCATCACGACCACGCTTTTGTTGCTGGGGCTGCGCTGGCTGCCCAATCGCCGGGAAGAGATCCTTCGCGATACGCTCATGCCCGCACGGGTGCGCCGTGCGCGAGATCTGTTCATTGCCGTTTGCAGCGGAATGGGAATAACGGCCATCGCTTACGCGATCATGACCCGGCCGCGGATTCCGAATGTCGGCGACTGGTTTCTGGCCAATGCCTATCACTCCGGCGGAGGCACGAATGTCGTCAACGTGATCCTTGTCGATTTTCGCGCCTTCGATACATTTGGCGAAATTACGGTTCTGGCGATCGTGGGACTTACCGTCTACGCATTGCTGCGCCGTTTCCGTCCTGCCTCTGAAAGTATTGACGCACCCGAGCAGCAGTCAGGCAATATCGCCAATCGGCTGGACGATTACCTGTTTGTGCCGTCAACGATCATGATCTGGATGTTCCCGATACTGATCGTCGTATCGGCCTATTTCTTCTTCCGCGGCCATGATCTGCCCGGCGGCGGTTTCGCTGCGGGTGTGACCATGGCTATCGCATTCCTGCTTCAATACCTTGCTACCAATGTGAAATGGGTCGAGGCGCGACTGACCGTGCTGCCGATACATTGGATGGGGATCGGACTACTGATCGCCGCTGGTACGGGTATCGGATCATGGATCTTCGGTTTTCCGTTCATGACCGCCCATGCGCGTTACGTTACCTTACCGCTAATCGGGGATGTGCCGTTTGCGACAGCACTGATTTTCGATCTGGGGGTCTTTGCGCTCGTCGTCGGCGCGACGGTGCTGATGCTGATCGCGATTGCGCACCAGTCGCTGCGTGCCGCCCGGATGCGCGAACAAGAGGAAGAAGCCAGCAAGGACGCGAATAAGAAAAAGGAGACCCCGGTATGGAACTGATCCTCTCCGGCGCCGTCGGCGTTCTTGCCGCATCGGGCATCTGGCTGATCCTGCGACCGCGCAGCTTCCAGGTCATCGTCGGACTGTGCCTGCTTTCCTACGCTGTCAATCTGTTCATATTCTCGATGGGCAGGCTGACACCGGGTGCGCCGCCGATCATGCCCAAGGGAGGTTTTGTCGATCCGACACTTTACGCCGATCCGGTTCCGCAAGCATTGGTGCTTACCGCCATCGTCATCAGCTTCGCCACCACGGCATTGTTTCTGGTGGTGCTGATCGGCCTGCGCGGCCTGACCGGCACCGATCACGTCAACGGAAAGGAGAAGAGCGAGGCATGAACCAGCATCTCATCATCGCACCGATCCTGATTCCGTTCGTGGCGGGCGCGCTCATGCTTCTTTATGATGACCGGCAGCGCGTGGTGAAATTCTGGATCAGCCTTTCATCGATTCTGGCACAGCTCCTTATCGCAATTCAGCTGGTCATCCGCGCCAAGATCGGCGCAGAGACCGGCGGCGAGGGCATTACCTTTTATCTGCTTGGCAATTGGGAAGCGCCGATGGGGATCGTGCTGGTCCTTGACCGGCTATCCGCCATGATGCTGGTACTTACCGCGTTTCTGGCAACCGTATCGCTTATCTATGCCCGTGCGGGCTGGCACCGGCAGGGGACATATTTCTACTCGCTGTTCCAGTTCCTGCTTGTCGGGCTGAACGGCGCCTTCCTCACCGGGGATCTGTTCAATCTTTTCGTTTTCTTCGAGGTGCTTCTTGCCGCATCCTACGGGCTGTTGTTGCACGGTTCGGGCCAGGTCCGGGTGCGGGCGGGCTTCCATTATATTGCCATCAACCTTACCGCTTCACTGTTATTCCTGATCGGGGTCAGCCTGATTTACGGCGTCACCGGAACGCTGAATATGGCCCATCTGGCGAATATGATATCTCAGGTCGCGCCTGCTGACCGGCCGTTGCTGCATGCCGCCTTCGCAATTCTGGGCGTGGCCTTTCTTGTCAAGGCGGGCAGCTGGCCGCTTTCATTCTGGCTTCCCTCGACATATATGGCGGCCGCTGCCCCGATCGGAGCCATGTTTGCGATCATGACCAAGGTCGGCATCTACGCCATCCTGCGCCTTTCGCTGTTGATGTTCGGAACCACCGGAGGACCATCCGCGGGCTTTGGAGCCTCGGTCCTGATCGCGCTTGGGATGGCGACAATGCTCTTCGGGCTGCTTGGGATCCTTGCCGCAGAAAATATTGGGCGAATTGCCGCCAATACCGTGCTGATTTCATCAGGTTCTCTGCTGATCGTGATTGGCTTTGCCCTGTTGGGCGGCGGTGAAGCGATGCTGGCCGGAGCGCTTTACTATATGATCGGCTCGACATTGGCGACCGGGGCCTTGTTTCTTCTGGTCGAACCCATGGAACGCAAGGATGGTGGGATCGCCGCCCTTCTGGCCCTGACCGCAGATGCCTATGGAATGGATGCGCAGCCGGTCGAAGACGATTCCGTAACCGAGGGGCCACGCATCGGCTATGGGCTGCCGCTTCTGGCCGGCGGTTTCATCGTCGCAGTCCTGTTCTTGGCCGGATTGCCACCGCTGCCCGGTTTCATTGGCAAGGTCGCCATGATTCAGGGGCTTATCGCGGTTACCGGCATCTGGGGGGCGATTGCCTGGGGCAGCATAGCGCTTTTGCTTCTATCGGGACTCGCGGCTCTGATCGGTCTTGTGCGGATCGGCATCCAGACCTTCTGGACCAATGAAGAAAACCCGTCTCAGCTCATGGCTTTGGAAATTGCGCCAGTGCTGGCACTTGCCGCGGCGCTTTGCATGATGACCGTGAAGGCAGAGGCGACTCTGCGCTACACTACCGGCACCGCTGTGGCGCTTCATGAAACATCCGCTTATGCCTACGGTGTCTTCGCGGCCCGTCCTGCTGTCACCAACACCTCTGCCAAAACGGATGGTCAGCCATGAGCCGAATTCTCGTCTATCCCCTGTTTTCGTTTCTTCTGGTTCTGCTGTGGATGATGCTGACGCGCTTCTCGCTGGGTCATTTCATCCTTGGCAGCGCAATTGCGCTGCTCGCCGGAAAGGCTGCCCATGCGCTGCAGCCGGAAACACCGCAGTTCCGAGGCTGGCGCGTGATTCCGCGGCTGATCGCGATATTCTTCGTCGATATCATCCGTTCCAACATCGCCGTAACCCGGCAGATTCTGACCGAAGGTTGGTCAGGCCGAAAATCGAAGTTCATCGAGGTCCCGCTGACGATACAAAGCAGAACGGCGCTTTCGACACTCGCCATCATCCTGACGGCAACGCCTGGCACCGCATGGCTTGAATATGTGCGCGAGACCGAGACTCTGACACTGCACATCTTCGATGCATCCGAACATGAGCGATATCTGGACATAATCTGCAATACCTATGAACCATTGCTCAAGGAGCTCTTCGAATGAGCGCAGCGATCCTGACCTTCGCGCTGGGTTATGCTCAGCTGGTTTTATCTCTTGCCGCATGCGTTGCGGGCGTCCGCATCCTGCGCGGCCCACGTGCGCAAGATCGTGTTCTGGCTCTTGATGCGCTTTATATTATCGTGATGCTGGTGTTTCTTGTCACGGGCATGCAACTTGGCACGATGTTCTTTTTCGAAGCCGCGATGATCGTGGCGACGATGGGTTTCGTTTCATCGATCGCCCTGGCGAAATTCCTGTTCCGCGGGGAGGTGATCGAATGACGCCGCTTGCTGCGATCCCTTTATGGCTGGCGCTGCCGATCGCGTTTCTGGTCATGCTTGGCGCGACCCTGACCCTGATCGGCGCAATCGGCTTTCTGCGACTGGGCAATTTCTATGACCGGCTTCACGCGCCTACGCTTGCCACAAGTTGGGGCATGGGCGGTGTCGTGCTGGGATCGCTGCTGTTGGCCACTCAGGTGGAAGGAAGGGTTATCCTGCATGAACTGGTGATTGCTTTCGCCATCCTGATAACCGCGCCGGTCACCCTGATGCTGTTGGGCCGCGCCGCCCTGCACCGCGACCGGAGCGAAGGATCGACCCAACTTCCCGACGCGCTGCGACATCGTCGCTCATCCGAAACCGCCGAGAATTCGGAATCCGACGAATAGACATCGGGTTCCGATATCACGCAATGATCGCCGCCAGAGCAAGGTGATACGCCGTCATACCTGGAATCGCCTTACAGCAATCGGCCATTGGCCTGAAAGAAATGCGACAATGGCAGGGCCGCCGCCCCCAGTACCCGGGCGCTGCGCCCAAGGCTGCCTGCTATCACATCGGGCAGATCGATTCCTTCCGTGGGCAGTTCCGCCAAAGCCCGCCTTGTCGCCTCGACCAATCCTGTCCGGGTCGTGGCAGGAATTGCCCCGTCGATGATAATCAGAGGCAAATCCGCAAGCGATACTGCGGCAAGCGCAACATGAGCCAGTCCCTTGCCCGCCTGCTCCGCCCATTCCGCCTCGATCTTCAGGGGCGGATCCCAGCCCGAGTCATCCGGCGGCAGGGACCGCCCCAAGCGACGCTCCAGAATGGCAACGGCAGCGTGATCTATCAGCTGCCCGCCGCCCGGCAGCGACATGGATCCCACCGCCGCCGCGTTTCGTTTTGGGCCGAAACGCAGATTGCCATCCAGAACGATGCCGCCGCCCGGAAAATGCGCGATGTAGAAATGCAGGAAATCCGCCGGTAAATCCTTACGCCCGAAGATCAGTTCCGCCGCGCAGGCGGTCGTAGCGTCATTTTCGAGGATGACGGGAAATGGCAGATCGCGGGCCAACTCACCCCGAAGATCGCAATCCTTCCATGCCGCCATGTCTTCGCCCCAGTCCCAAAGCCTGAACGGGGTTGCAATGCCAAGCCCGGCGATTCGTTCTTGTCCCACTTCCGGCAGGCTGGCACGAAATGTCTCGATTCCGCGCCGGGCGAAGTCAATAACTCTATCTGGCTGATGAATACCCTGGACCTCCTGCCGGTGCAGGATGATCCGCCCCGAAAAATCCATGAGCGCCAGTTCGATCAGACGACGGCCCAGCTTCAGCCCCAGAAAATAGGCGCCTTCAGGATTCAGCTCCAACGGTGTGGACGGCTGACCCACCTTACCGCGAACAGCTTCACGTTCGTTGATGAATCTCTTATCTATCAATCTTTTGATAAGGTTTGTCATTGCCTGTGCCGAAACCCCGACAGCATGTGCCAAAGCCGTGCGCGGCATCGGCCCGTTCTTGCGGATCAACGACAGGATCGCCTTTTCATTCTCGCTCAGATTGCCGTTATTTGATCCGGTTTGTGACATTACGGGCTCCTCTCAAATCAATTATTAAATCAAATTGAGTTATTGACAAGCACCTGTTTGCAATGGCTACATAAGGAAGGCCGGGATGACCGTCCGGGCGTATAGGAGGAGAGTTACAGATGTACAGAACCGCCATGCTGCGCATGACCGTCGCCGCTTCCGTTCTTGCGGCCGGAACGGGCCTTGCCATGGCTCAGGAGCCGGTAAAGGCGTGCCTGATCACCAAGACCGACACGAACCCGTTCTTCGTGAAGATGCGCGAGGGTGCGACCGAGAAGGCCAAGGAACTTGGGGTCGAGCTTAGCAATTTTGCGGGCAGGATCGATGGCGACAATGAAACCCAGGTCGCGGCGATCGAAACCTGCATCGCCAATGGCGCGAAGGGCATCCTGATCACCCCTTCGAACAGCTCTGCCATTGTCGGGCCGGTGCAGCAGGCGCGCGACGCGGGGCTGCTGGTCATTGCGCTCGACACCCCGCTTGATCCGGTGGACGCGGCGGATATGACATTTGCCACGGATAATTTCCTTGCCGGCGAAATGATCGGAAAATGGGCCAAGGAAAGCCTGGGCGACAAGGCCGAGGATGCCAAGATCGCCATGCTGAATATCGATATCTCGCAACCCAGTGTCGATGTGCTGAGGAATCAGGGATTCCTGACCGGTTTCGGAATCGATGTCGGCGATCCGAACAAATGGGGCGACGAGGAGGATCCGCGCATCGTCGGGCACGACGTCACGCAGGGCAATGAGGAAGGCGGCCGCAAGGCACTGGAGAATCTGCTTGCCCAAGAACCCTTTATCGATCTGGTCTATACGGTCAACGAACCGGCTGCCGCCGGCGCATATGAGGCGTTGAAATCCGTCGGGCGCGAAGGCGAGGTGACCATCGTTTCCGTCGATGGCGGCTGCCCCGGCGTCGCCAATGTCGAGGCGGGGATCATCGGCGCGACCGCTCAGCAATATCCGCTGCTGATGGCCTCGAAAGGGATCGAAGCAATTGCGGCATTCGCGAATGACGGCACCAAGCCCGAGGCAAGCGACGGCAAGAATTTCTTCGACACCGGCGTCAAGCTTGTGACCGACAGCCCGGTCGAGGGCGTCGACTCGATCCCGGTTGCCGAAGGCAAGGACCTTTGCTGGGGCTGATGCCGTCACGCAGCGATCATAACGGCTCGAGGCGGTACGCCGCCTCTTTCCCGCCATATTCGCCGCAGGCCCGCCACTTCGACCAAGGAGAGGTCCATGTCCAATAGCGACAATTACGAATCCGTTGTCACGTCGGCATCACAGGATGTAGCGAAATTCGATGATCACAGGAAAGGAGTCCTTGGTCATTTTCAGCATATGCTGCATGTGACCCCCTCGCTGGTACCGCTGATCGTGCTTGTGGCCTCGATCATCATCTTCGGAATCGCCGTCGGCAGCAATTTCTTTTCGGCCTATGCCCTGACACTGATCCTTCAGCAGGTGCAGATCGTTGGCGTTCTGGCTGCGGCGCAATCGCTGGTGGTGTTGACTGCCGGGATCGACCTTTCAGTCGGTGCGATTGCGGTCTTTACTTCGGTATTGATGGGGCAGTTCACCTTCCGCTACGGGATCCCTGCCCCGATTTCAATATTGCTTGGCGTGAGCATCGGCACGGCCATCGGCGCGATCAGCGGCTGGCTGGTCAGCCGGGTCAAGCTGCCTCCGTTCATCGTGACGCTTGGCATGTGGCAGATCGTGCTGGCGGCGAATTATCTTTATTCGGCCAACGAAACCATCCGCGCGCAGGATATCGCAACCAATGCCCCTTCCCTGCAATTCCTTGGCAACACGTTCAAACTTGGCGGCGCCACCATGACGCTTGGCGTGGTGATGATGGTCGTCATCGTGGCGGCGCTGGCCTATTACCTGCGCGCGACCGCATGGGGCAGGCATGTCTATGCGGTAGGCGACGACCCCGAGGCGGCAAAGCTGGCAGGCGTGAATGTCCACAAAACGCTGATGTCGGTCTATATGCTGGTTGGCCTGATCTGCGGTTTGGCGGGCTGGGCGATGATAGGCCGTTACGGTTCAATTTCACCTTCCGCAACGACCGGAATGATGGGCAATATCCAGTCCATCACCGCCGTGGTGATCGGAGGTATCTCGCTATTTGGCGGACGCGGCTCGATCCTTGGCGCATTTTTCGGCGCATTGATCGTTGGCGTGTTCGAGCTTGGATTGCGCATGGCGGGCGCGGATGCCCAATGGACCTATCTGCTGATTGGCATATTGATCATCGGGGCGGTTTCCGTGGACCAGTGGATCAGAAAGGTGGCAATGTGATGGAACCCATTCTCAAGGGCAGAAACCTCGTCAAACGCTATGGCAAGGTCACCGCGATCGATCACAGCGATTTCGATCTGATGAAGGGTGAAATTCTGGCCGTTATTGGTGATAATGGAGCAGGAAAGTCAAGCATCATCAAAGCACTGTGCGGCGCGATCATCCCCGATGAAGGTGAAGTCTGGCTGGAGGGAAAAAAGGTTCGCTTCACCTCGCCGATCGACGCGCGCGAAGCCGGGATCGAAACAGTTTACCAGACATTGGCGATGTCGCCCGCCTTGTCGATCACCGACAATATGTTCATGGGCCGGGAAATCCGCATGCCGGGCCTGATGGGGAAATATCTGCGCAAGCTCGACCGTCCTAAAATGGAGAAGTTCGCCCGCGACAAGCTGTCGGAACTGGGGCTGATGACCATTCAGAACATCAATCAGCCGGTTGAATCGCTTTCGGGCGGTCAGCGGCAGGGCGTGGCGGTCGCGCGCGCAGCGGCATTCGGATCGAAGGTCATCATCCTGGACGAACCGACCGCCGCATTGGGCGTCAAGGAAAGCCGCAAAGTTCTGGAACTGATTCAGGATGTCCGTTCGCGCGGAGTGTCCATCATTCTGATCAGCCACAACATGCCCCATGTCTTCGAGGTCGCGGACCGGATCCATGTCCACCGGCTTGGCCGCAAGCTATGCGTCATAAATCCCAAGGACCACAGCATGTCCGACGCGGTCGCCTATATGACCGGAGCAAAACTGCCGGAAGCTGCGTGACGTCCGGAGACCTTCCGGACGGCAAGCTACCGCGGGATAACGATCTCTGCCCGCAACCCGCCAAGCTTTTCACCGCGACTGAGACGCAGCTGCCCGCCATGACCACGGACGACATCGGCAGCGATCGCCAATCCAAGCCCGGCCCCCTGTCCGCTATTACGGTTCCGCGAACTGTCAAGCTGGGTAAAAGGGCGCATCGCCGTCTCCATATCCTCTTCCGGAATCCCCGGCCCATCATCCTCGACACCGATCCGCAGACTGCGCGGTCCTAGCGCTACATCGATCTCGACACTGGTTCCATGACGTACGGCATTGCCGATAAGATTATCCAATGCGCGCCGCAGCATTTCGGGACGGCAACTTACCGGCTGCGACGATCCCCGAAGTTCAGCCAGATGAACATTCTGCCCGACACGTTGCGCAGCCGCCACGATGTCGCGCAGAAACTCAAAGGGATCGATCTCCTCTGCCGGGCTTTCCCGCGCATCGTCCCGCGCATAATCCAGAAATGCATCCAGCATGCGATCCATCTCAGCGATATCCTTTTCCATCGCCGTGATATCATCGGGTTCCGACGCCATCCCCGGCGACAACATGGACAACCCCAGCCGCAAACGCGTCAAAGGCGTGCGCAGGTCATGACTGATACCTGACAGCATCATCTTGCGCTGTTCATTCTGCCTCTCAAGCCTGCTGCGCATATCAAGGAATGCCGTGCCTGCGCTGCGGATTTCGATAGCACCGCCGGGACGATAAGGCTCGACCCGACCCCGGCCATAAGCCTCGGCCACCCGGGCAAGGCGGCGTATAGGGCGAAGCTGGTTGCGCAGGAAAATCGTTGCGATGCCGGACATCAGCAAAGAGGTGAAAATCATCAGGACCAGAAGCTGATGCGGGTTCGAGGCACTGACCCGCTCACGATCGAATGAAATCGTGTAAGGTCCGAATTTACCCGACATCGTAACCGCAACGCGCTTGTTATCCGTCGCCAGATCGATGGCGGTCACATTTGGCAGGCCGGATCGCAGCTCGCGGATCACGATCCTGCCCGAGAAATCATAGAATTTACGCGCGTCACGTTCAGCAGCTATGGCAGGCAGTTGCACTGTCAGACTCAACGGCGCGGCAACTGCCTGCGCTGCCAGCAAAGCAGCGTGCGGGTTCTCCGATCGCTCCACCCGCGTCGCGACGAAGCCCAGCTCATGCGCCATGCTGCGGGTCATCTGCTGGGCGACGTCCTCGAAATGACGCTGAAGAAACATGATGCTGACCACCAGCGTCACCACCACGATCGGCAGGAATAGGATCAATGCGGCCCGACCATAGAGACCGCGCGGGAACATGCGTTTCAGCCAGCCGTGTTCTGTTTCATTTGCCATGGTAAACCTGTCTGCGAAAATCTAGGCTAACCGGATGACCGCCATAACGAAAGAGCCGCGCTGCATTCTTGCGCCCAATCCCTCGCCCCTGACCGGGCCGGGAACCAATAGTTTCCTGATCGGTAAGGATCATGTCGCCGTAATCGATCCCGGGCCTGACGATTCAGGCCATCTCGACGCGATCCTTCAGGCTGGTGCGGGGAAAATCAGCCATATATTCGTGACCCACAGCCATAAAGATCACAGTGCGGGCGCACCGCGTCTTGCCGCCATGACCGGCGCGCCGCTTCTTGCATTCGGCGCTATGGAAGCCGGGCGCTCACCGGCGATGCAGAAACTGGCGGCGACCGGCCTTGTCGGCGGAGGCGAAGGGCTGGATGCGGGTTTCCGGGCCGATATCCTGCTGAAGGACGGTCAGGAAATATCGACGCCCGACTGGACCGTTCGAGCCCTGCACACACCGGGTCATTGCGGAAATCATTTGTGTTTTCAATATGAAGATCTGATGTTCTGCGGCGATATCGTGATGGAATGGTCCTCGACGCTGATTTCACCCCCGGATGGCGATCTGGCGGATTATTTCCGCTCGCTTGACAAGATCGGGCTGGCTACGCCGAAACGATTGCTACCCGCGCATGGAAAACCCATCGAATCGCCCGCTGAAAGGCTATCGGAGCTGGCCGACCATCGCAGGCTGCGCACCGCCCAGATCCTGAACGCCCTGTCGCAATCCCCCGCAAGCGCCCAGGATCTTGCCCGGCGGATATATGACATCGCCCCGATGCTTCTTCCTGCCGCAACCCGCAATGTGCTTGCCCATCTGGTCGCACTCGCGGATCTGGGAGCTGTGATTTACGATGGCGATCTTACCGCCGATACGATTTTCCGGACTGTATGAAAATTGTCGTATTGCCTCTGGACGACCATGGAACAGATTGCTATATCCCGCCTCGTGTTCCGGCGTAGCTCAGCGGTAGAGCAGTTGACTGTTAATCAATTGGTCGTAGGTTCGATCCCTACCGCCGGAGCCAACAAAAACAAAGGCTTAGCTAGAAATAGCTAAGCCTTTGTTTTTTTGAGATAAACCATCGACACTTCGCGCCAGAAAAACGAATTGCAGATGCTGAAATGAAAGCTGCAAGCGCGCAGATTGAAGCGGCTAAGGTGACACACGCATTCCCGTGATTGCAGTGGTCACGTCAGTGATCGCAATTCTGATCACTGCGCCGCTATAGAGTTGAACTGCCTACATACGCCGACCACGGCGAACAAAATATGGAGCAGTATTACGACAACACGGCTGCGAACGTTTCAACCGACGCGAGAAGGACGCGCAGCGTGGAGAATGCAGCGCCCCCTCGGTTTAATCCAAAGTAATGGCGGCGATAATCTGACCCGGGATTTCCTGTCCCCCAAGATCCTCCTGCACCAGGATGACATGCCTGGTATCTTTAGGATTACTTCTTTCGGGTTGCTCCTCCTGGCGTATATTCAGCCGAAGCGGCGTTCTGCCGTCCCAGTCGGCAAGCTTGTCCATCGACAGAACTACATTGACATAATTCATGCTACGCCCGCGATTCTCGCCGGCCTTGATCTCGACGGTCCGGCTGGGAACATAGCTGACCAGCAGAACATCAACCGGATTCGCCAGTTCCGACAGCGGCACGATCTCGATACTATCGCCCTGTTGCGTGGTTTCGCGGTTCAGGCTGACAAGCGCCGGTGTGACCCGATGCGCGTCGATCAGCCCGGCAAGCTGCGCCGGACCGGGCGCGACGGCGGTATCCTGTCCGTCAATGATGAGTTGCGGTGTGTAGACCGAACGTTCGCCTGCGGCACGGGCATATGCCTCTTGCCGGCTGGTGAATTCGGGGCTCGCGAAACTGTCTTCCCAGCCAAGATAGTCCCAGTAATCCACGTGCAGCGACAATGGCAGCACGCCCGGGTCATCTGCCAATGCGCTCAGCATATTGTCTGCGGCGGGACAAGAGGAACAGCCTTGCGACGTGAACAGTTCAACGACGATTGGCGATGTCGAGGGATTGAAATTGTCCAGAGGCGGCGGGGGCGCATCTCCGCTGGCGAAATTGTTGAACCCTGCCGATTCGGGCATTTCATATTGCCTGTCGGATGATGGCGCGGACCGGCCCGGATCAGTCGGCGCCGTGATCAGCGGCGCCTCCGGGTCCTCGGGCACGGTCGGTTGCTGGGCGGACAGGGGCAGTACACCTATCGTCCCGGCAAACATGACGGCCAGAAACATTCTGCTGGTGCCTATGCGCATCTTCGGGTCCGCTTGATCAGATCTCATCTCCATGCATAGACCCATGTGGCGGCCAACACCAAATCAATGCTTTGTTAGCCCAGTCACCTGATTATGGACAAGTGTATGCTTCATTATGGACAAGTGTATGCTTCAGGGCTATTGAGCAAGCCGTCAGATTATGGCATGCCATTGCATACAATTGAGGTGCATTACCCTTGCAGAACCTTTTTGCTTCAGGCAAAGCAGGGTGAGACTCATGCCCGACCCATCCATTTCGCAGACAGGGAGGCCCTGATGCCCATCCAGACCGGAACCGATACCTCCAAGACCCGCCGCAAGCTGAAAGCTGGCGGTAAAGAGGTTTCCTATTACTCCATTGCAGCCGCATCCGACGCCGGACTTGGCGATTTTTCCAAACTTCCGGCATCGCTCAGGGTGGTGCTGGAGAACATGCTCCGGTTCGAAGATGGCGGGCGTACCGTCAGCCAAGACGATATCCGGGCCTTTGCCGAATGGGCCGCGAAGGGTGGCCAGAACCCGCGAGAGATCGCCTATCGCCCTACCCGCGTGCTGATGCAGGATTTCACCGGCGTTCCGGCAGTTGTCGACCTTGCCGCGATGCGCGACGGCATCAAGGCGCTTGGTGGTGATGCGCAGAAAATCAACCCGCTGAACCCGGTCGATCTGGTCATTGACCACTCGGTCATGATTGATGAATTCGGCACCCCCCGCGCCTTCCAGTTCAATGTCGAGCGTGAATATGAACGCAATATCGAACGCTATCAGTTCCTGAAATGGGGTCAGAAGGCGTTTCAGAACTTCCGCGTGGTCCCGCCGGGAACCGGCATCTGCCATCAGGTGAACCTTGAATACCTGGCGCAGACGGTCTGGACCGATACCGACCAAAACGGCGAAGAAGTCGCCTATCCCGATACTCTGGTCGGCACCGACTCCCATACAACCATGGTCAACGGCCTTGCCGTGCTGGGCTGGGGCGTCGGCGGGATTGAGGCCGAGGCAGCGATGCTGGGGCAACCGATCTCTATGCTGATCCCGGAAGTCGTGGGCTTCAAGATCACCGGTTCTCTGCGCGAAGGCGTTACGGCAACCGACCTTGTGCTGAAGGTCGTGCAGATGCTGCGCGAACATGGTGTGGTTGGCAAATTCGTGGAATTCTACGGCGACGGACTGGACCATATGCCCCTGCCCGACCGCGCCACCATTGCCAATATGGCACCGGAATACGGTGCCACCTGCGGCTTCTTCCCGATCGACGACGAAACTCTGCGTTACCTGCGTCAGACGGGCCGCGACGAGGATCGCATTGCACTGGTCGAAGCATATGCCAAGGAGAACGGCTTCTGGCGCGGCAAGGATTACGACCCGGTCTATTCCTCGACGCTGGAACTTGATCAGAGCGATGTCGTGCCCGCGATCTCGGGGCCGAAGCGCCCGCAAGACCACGTCCCGCTGACCGCTTCCGCTTCTGCTTTCCGCAAATATATCTGCGACACCCGCAAACTGCCCGAACCCACCGGTACCGCCACCGGCAGATGGAATGCCGAAGGTGGCGCACCCACCCCCAACGATCTGCCGGGCCATCACGATGGCTATAAGGACGGCACGGTCGAGGGTGAGGATTACAGGCTTCACGACGGTTCAATCGTGATCGCGTCGATCACCTCCTGCACCAATACATCGAACCCCTATGTGCTCATGGCCGCCGGACTGGTTGCCCGTAAGGCGCGCGAATTGGGACTGAACCGGAAACCCTGGGTGAAAACCTCTCTGGCGCCGGGTTCGCAGGTCGTTCAGGAATATCTCGAGGCCGCCGGGCTGCAGGAAGATCTGGATGCCATCGGCTTCAACCTTGTCGGCTTCGGCTGCACCACCTGCATCGGCAATTCGGGCCCGCTTCAGCCGGAAATCTCGAAATCGATCAACGACAACGACCTTGTCGCCGTCTCGGTCTTGTCCGGCAACCGCAATTTCGAGGGCCGGATTTCACCGGATGTGCGCGCCAATTATCTGGCATCGCCGCCTCTGGTCGTGGCATACGCGCTTGCCGGGGACATGAATATCGACCTGACGACGGAACCGCTTGGCACGTCGAAAGACGGCAACCCGGTTTACCTGAAAGACATCTGGCCGACGACGAAAGAGGTCGCCGAACTGGTTGAGTCCATCGTTACCCGTGAGATGTTCCAGGAAAAATATGCCGATGTCTTCAAGGGCGATGAACGGTGGCAGGCTGTTGAAGTCACCGACAGCGAAACTTACGACTGGCCGCCGACATCGACCTATATCCAAAACCCGCCCTATTTCCAGGGCATGTCGAAAGAACCCGGAACCATCAGCAATATCAGTGGCGCCCGCATTCTCGCGCTGCTGGGCGATATGATCACCACCGACCACATCTCGCCCGCCGGCTCCTTCAAGCCTGATACACCTGCCGGGAAATACCTGACCGAACGTCAGGTTCCCGCCCGGGAATTCAACTCCTATGGCTCGCGTCGCGGTAATCACGAGGTGATGATGCGCGGCACATTCGCCAATATCCGCATCAGGAACGAGATGCTGGATGGCGTCGAGGGCGGCTATTCCAAGGGGCCGGACGGTCAGCAGGCCGCGATTTACGACGCTGCCATGAGCTATGCCGAACAAGGCACTCCGCTGGTGGTGATCGGTGGGGCCGAATATGGCGCCGGTTCATCGCGTGACTGGGCTGCCAAAGGCACCAATCTGCTGGGCGTGACAGCCGTGATCGCGGAAAGCTTCGAGCGTATTCACCGTTCGAATCTGGTCGGGATGGGCGTCGTTCCATTCGAATTCACCAATGGCGACACCCGCAAAACGTTGAAACTGACCGGCGACGAAACGGTGACGATCACCGGGCTGGAGGGTGATTTCAAACCTCTGTCACTGGTTCCGGCAACGATCACCTATGCCGACGGCACCGCGAAAGAGATCCAGCTCAAGGCTCGCGTGGATACCGAGGTCGAGATCGAATATCTCAAGAATGGTGGCGTGCTGCATTACGTGCTGCGCAATCTCGCCGCGTCCTGACTTGCCGGAAATTTGTAATGGCGGCCTCCGATACAGATATCGGAGGCCGCTTTTTCTTGTGGTAAACCACAATTGTTACCCCGCTCACTTCCATGTGATCATTGTGGCGCAAATGGGAAGAGGGGAAGAAAATGATCCAACAGCGTAACCTGTCGATGTTGGCCCGGTCGCTTGCCTTGGGGACTGCTTTGGCCGGATCCATTTCGACTGCACAGGCCGAGGAACGCGACGAATTCTTCTGGTTGGGGGAAATCAACAAGGCCAGCATCATCATCAACAGTGATGAAGGTCTGCTGCCGAAAGAGGACACGCCCGGAATAGCCAGCGCGTTGCAAGAGGTCATCGACGCGGGCAATCAACCCGATGGAGAACGCCCCAGCGCAGTCATCAAATTCGAACCGCTCTGGATCGAGGCGGGCGGGCTTGAGGTCACGCTGGTACATGCCGGGCGCTCAAGTCAGGACATGCACGCCACTTACCGCGCGGCGATTCAGCGCGACAAGCTGCTGGAACTCGCGGATCAGTTAAACAAGACATCCGCCACGATGATCGGTCTTGCCGCCAAGCACAAAGACACCATCGTTCCGAATTACACCAATGGCGTCGCGGCGCAGCCGAACAGTTTTGCGCATTATCTTCTGGGACATGCCGCCGGGCTTGACCGCGATGCCCAGCGCATCCGTGAAGCCTATGCACGAATCGACCGCTCGGCCATGGGCACAACGGTTCTGAATGGCACAAGCTGGCCTTTGAACCGGCAGCGCATGGCGGATTATCTGGGCTTTGCCGCATTGGTGGATAACGCCTATGACGCCTCGCAGATCTCGTCGATGGATCAGCCGGTCGAGGTGGCGCAGATCGTCACATCCATCGCGCTTCATACCGGCAATTTCATCGAAGACATAATGACGCAATATGCCCAGACGCGCCCGTGGATCCTGCTCGAGGAAGGGGACGGGAATACCTATGTTTCCTCTGCGATGCCGCAGAAACGGAATCCGGGCCTGCTGAACGACACCCGCAGCGCCGCCTCGCGGACGATTGCCTTGGCGACCGGACCTGTCTTTCAGACCCATAATCTGACGCCCGGAATGCCCGACCCGAAGGAGGTGGAAGACAATTCCGAAATCGTCGATGCCGCAATCACTACGCTGGAGGAGTTCGAAAAGGTGCTGAACGCATTGGTCATCAATTCCGAACGGGCGCTGGAAGAGGTGAACAGCGACTGGACCGCCTCGCAGGAGGTTGCCGATATCCTGATGCGGGAGCATGGCCTGCCCTTCCGCGAAGGCCATCATGTCGCCTCGGAAATCGTCACCCATGCCCGGAACGAGGGCATCGGCCCGTTGGACTTTCCCTATAGCGAAGCGCAGCGCATCTATGCCGAGACGGTCGAAGGCACGGACTATCCGCAGGAACTGCCTCTGAGCGAAGAAGAGTTCCGCGCCGCGTTGGATCCTGTCGCGATCATCGGGAACCGCGCGACCATAGGCGGACCGCAGCCCAGCGAGATCGAACGGATGCTCAAGGACGCACAAGACCGTATCGCCGCACAGGACACATGGACTGAGGACAGGCGCGGACATATCGACGCCGCACTTGCGAAACTGGATCAGGAATTCTCGGCCCTGCTCTCCAGGTGATCCCGGGATGCCGGCGGGAAATGCCGCCGGTTCCCCCCTTGGGATTGCTGCAAAAACGCATATATTAGCGCCAACCCGGCCCGCAATCGCGGGCCAAATGCAATTTCAAGGATCTGTCATGAACACAATCAACCAGATCGCCTGGGACGACACGGTTCTGCCCTTCCAGTTCGACCGCTCGGATATCCGCGGCCGCATTGCGCGACTGGATGGCGTGCTGGATCATATCCTGTCGCGCCACAATTACCCGGCACAGGTCAGTGCCCTTGTCGCGCAACTGGCCTTGCTTGCAGCCCTGATCGGCCCAACGATCAAGCTGCGCTGGAAGCTAAGCCTGCAGGTGCGTGGCAACGGCGCGGTCCGAACGATCGCGGCAGATTACTATGCTCCCGAGGGTGAGGACGAATCCGCCCGGATCCGCGCCTGGGCCAGTTTCGACGAAGACAAGCTGGATGACGGCCCGGCATTCGAACAGATCGGCGACGGATATTTCGCGATCCTGATCCATCAGGGACAGGATATGCAGCCTTATCAGGGCATCACCCCTCTGACCGGAGGATCGCTTTCGGCCTGCGCGCAAACCTATTTCGCTCAGTCCGAACAATTGCCCTCGCGGTTTTCACTGGCCTATGGGCGCTCGCAGCTTTCCGGTCAGCCCGAGCATTGGCGCGCCGGAGGCATCATGCTTCAAACCTTGCCGACGCAGCCGATGGAGGAATCCGACGGCGGGAGCGGTGAACAAGGGCTGATCGAGGCGGCAGATATTCTTCAAGGCGAAGAATCCGAGGATTGGAACCGGGCCAACATGCTTCTGGATACGGTCGAGCAACTGGAACTCATCGGTCCCAATGTCGGGCCCACCGATCTGCTGTTGCGGCTGTTCCACGAAGAAACGCCGCGCGTCTACGATCCGCAGCGGATCGAATTCGGCTGTTCCTGTACAGCCGACAGGGTTCGCGACACACTTGCGATCTATTCGGCCAAGGATATCGCCCATATGACCACCAAAGAGGGCATCGTGACCGCCGACTGTCAGTTTTGCGGCGCACATTACGAACTGGACCCGAACAGCCTTGGTTTTGAGGCCACGGTCGATGCCAATGGTGATCCGATCGACCCCCGAAGCGACGGGACCGGCACGTGAATCCCAACTGGTCAGAAGAACTGCTGCACAGGGCTTTGACAGGAAATGCAAAGCCAAGTTCGGATTACGAACTGAACGATGTCACGCCTCCGGATGTGCCTTTGCGGCCTGCCGGCGTGCTGGCAGCGTTTCACGAGGATGACGGGCGGCTGGTGCTGACCAAGCGGGCATCGGGACTGCGTCACCATCCCGGACAGATCGCCTTGCCGGGCGGCAAGGTCGATCCGGGCGACCGCGACGAGGTTGCCGCCGCCTTGCGCGAGGCGCAGGAAGAAGTCGGTCTTGACCCGGCACAAGTTGATCTGCTGGGTACCCTGCCCTCCCACCGGACCGTTACGGGTTTTTCCGTGACTCCGGTACTGGGGATCATCCGTGGCACGTTCACCCCCATCGCTGAACCGGGCGAAGTCGAAGAAGTGTTCACCCTTCCTTTCGCCCATATCAGTGATCCGGCCAGCTACCGCGTCGAGCAGCGCCGCTGGCGGGAAGGGTGGCGCAGCTATCCCGTAGCGCCGTATGGCCCCTATTACCTGTGGGGGGCAACGGCACGTATCCTGCTGCGACTGGCCAGAAGGCTGCAATCATGACCCGTCTTCCTGCGGATACCCTGAGCGATCCGACGCTGCTCGCGGTTCTGGATGCGATCGAGGCGCGGGGAAATCATGCCTATCTGGTGGGGGGAGCGGTTCGCAACGCGCTGCTTGGCCAGCCGGTTGACGATATCGATATCGCCACGGATGCCCTGCCCGATCAGGTCGCGCAATTGGCTGCCGATGCGGGGCTGAAACCGGTCCCGACAGGAATCGAGCATGGTACGGTTACGGTCGTCGCAGATGGGCGAGGCTTCGAGGTCACGACATTCCGCCGCGATATCGAAACCGACGGGCGCCACGCAGTCGTAACATTCTCGGACAATCTGGAAGAAGATGCCCGCCGCCGAGATTTCACCATGAACGCGCTTTATGCCGGCCGGGACGGGCATGTCATCGACCCGGTCGGCGGACTGCCGGATCTGACCGCGAAAAGACTGCGTTTTGTCGGCCAAGCCGAGCAGCGAATTCAAGAGGATTATCTGCGAATTCTGCGATTCTTTCGCTTTCTTGCGTGGTACGGAGAAGAGGCATCGCCCGAAGCGGTTGCCGCCTGCGCCGCATTGAAAGACGGGCTGGCGCGGATCGCCCGCGAACGTATCGGCGGCGAAATCAGGAAACTGCTGGCAGCGCCCGATCCCGTCGCGTCAATCAGGCTGATGAAGCAGACCGGCGTGCTTGATCAGATCCTGGCTGATGCACAGCCAGAGATTATTGCCGCTCTGGTCGAAATTGAAACGCGCGAACGGGTTCCACCATCCTGGCCCCGCCGCCTCGCCGCGCTGAGCAATAGCAGGAAGTGCAGCGGCGAATTGCGGTTATCGAAGGATGAGACGCGGGCACAAGAAGCATTGGCGCGGGCTTTGGATGCGGACTGGGCGCTGGAGGAGGCGGGCTATCGTCTTGGCGTATCTGCCGCGACGGATTACATTCTTCTGGCCGGAGCAAAAGGAATGAAACTGCCCGCCGACTGGCCGGATCAGCTTATCCGCGCCTCGAAGGCGAAACTTCCGATCAGTGCCCGTGATCTGCAACCGAAACTTGAAGGCCCCGCATTGGGACGCGCGTTGCAGGCCGCCGAAACCCGGTGGATCGCCAGTGGCTTCGCCCTGACCAAATCCGAACTGGTCGCGGCAGCATTGAGTGCAGGAGCAGGCGAATGAAACCGTATTACCGTCTTGGCCAGTTGATCGATGCCTTCAAGCCCGCCGATGGCCCGCCTCCGCAGCGCCTGCTTGCCTTTTTCGGCTGGTGCCTTGCAGGCGCATGGCCGGGACTAGCGCTGGCAGCGGTAGCGTCGGCGCTTGCAGGGGTAGCCGACGTTTTCGCAGCGGTCCTGCTGGGCTGGGTGATCGACGCGGTCGCCATCGGCAACCCTGCCTCGCTCTGGAGCGATAACGGCCTGCTGATCGTGGCATTCCTTGGTTTTTACCTGCTGTTGAGGCCGATGATTTTCGGCATATCCTCGGCAAGCTCCGGTGTGGTCGTCGGGCCCAATGTCCTGCCGCTTGTCCTGTCGCGGCTGCACCGCTGGACGATGGGGCATTCCGTTACTTTCTTCGATAACGATTTCGCAGGCAGGCTGGCGCAAAAACAGATGCAGACGGCGCGCGCCGTGACCGATGTCACTGTCGAACTGATCAATGCGGGGACATTCGGGCTGGCCACAGTCCTGGGCTCGGCCGTATTCCTGATTTCGGTCGATGGCTGGGGGGCGGTGACGCTGATTATCTGGCTAGGGGCCTATCTTGGGCTGATCCGGTTCTTTCTGCCCCGCATCCGCTCGAAATCCAGCGCTCGGGCATCCGCCCGGGCAATGATCACCGGTCAGGTCGTGGATACGATCACCAATATCAAGACCGTCAAATTATTCGCGCATGACGAATACGAAGATCGTGCCGCATTAGGTGCAATGTCGGGATTTCGCGAGCGTGCGCTGGATTTCGGCGTCGTCAGCAGCTCATTTCGCGTTTCGCTGATGTTCATCGCCGGGCTTTTGCCGGTGATCCTGATCGGCGGCTCCATCATCCTGTGGCGGCAAGGATTGGCCACACCGGGCGATATCGCCGCAGCGGGCGCCATTGCCATGAGACTTAGCCAGATGACCGGCTGGATCAGTATGGCAATGATGGGAATCTGGGGCAGTATCGGCGAGGTCGAGGACGGGATGCACACGCTTTCGTCTCCGCACGGCCTGACAGACGATCCCGAGGCCTTACCCAAAGTTCTGACCGAAGGCAGGATCGAGTTCCGCGACGTCAGTTTTTCCTATGGGCGCGGATCGGGTGGATTGCAGGGGATCAACCTGCATATCGCGCCGGGCGAAAAGGTTGGGATTGTCGGCGCATCGGGCGCGGGAAAATCGACCTTGGTCGCGCTTTTGCTCCGGCTTTATGATGTCGAGTCCGGCAGTATCCGCATCGACTCGACCGACCTGCGGAAAATCACCCAGGAAAGCCTGCGCCGTCAGATTGGCATGGTTACGCAGGAAACCGCAATGTTCAACCGGTCGGCGCGCGACAATATCCTTTATGGCCGCCCCGATGCGACACAGGCCGAGGTCGAGGCCGCAGCCCGCGCCGCAGAGGCGCATGATTTCATCCTTGAACTTCAGGACCATGCCGGGCGGAAAGGATATGATGCCCATCTGGGCGAACGCGGCGTCAAACTTTCCGGCGGGCAGCGTCAGCGGATCGCAATCGCCCGCGCCTTTCTGAAAGATGCGCCGATACTGGTTCTGGACGAAGCCACAAGCGCCCTGGACAGCGAGATCGAAGCACAGATTCAAGAGGCACTGGTCCGCGCCATGCATGGCAAGACCGTTCTGGCGATCGCGCACAGGCTTTCGACCATTGCCGAGCTTGACCGGATCGTCGTTCTGGATTCCGGACAGATCATCGAGCAAGGTAGGCATGAACAGCTTCTGGCAAATTCCGGCCTTTATGCACTCTATTGGAACCGGCAGTCAGGCGGCTTTCTGGGCACTGAAGAGGCAGCCGAATGAGCCTTTGGCATATCGACCGGCTTGGCCATCGCGGCGACGGCATCGCGATAAGCGAAGGTCGACGTGCTCTTGCCGCCCTGACCCTGCCCGGCGAAGAGATCGAGGGGGACGTGCAGGATGGCCGGATCGTCTCTCCGCGCATCCTGACGCCCTCACCCGATCGCGTGAAGCCCGCTTGCCGGCATTACCGTTCCTGCGGTGGTTGCTTGCTCATGCATGCGTCGGAAGAGTTCACCTCCCACTGGAAAACCGGCGTCGTCGAAGCCGCATTGACAGCACAAGGGCTTGAGGCGCCGGTCACACTGACGCATGTCTCGCCACCACGATCACGACGCCGGGCGGTTCTGTCCGGACGCAGGACAAAGAAAGGCGCGCTGCTTGGCTTTCATGCGCGCGCGTCCGGCATCATCGTCGATCTGCAGGAATGTCAGGTTCTGCATCCCGCTATTATGCAGGCCTTGCCCATCCTGCGCCGGATCGTCACGGCAGGCGCCTCGCGCTCGGCAGAGCTTGGCATGACCGTCATTCACGGACCCGAAGGGTTGGATGTCGCCGTCGCCGGCGGCAAGCCACTGGATTCTGCGCTGTTTCATCATCTTGCGCAGCTTGGCGAAGCCGGGGATTTGGCAAGGCTCGACTGGGATGGCCAAGCCATCACACGCCGTCCTCCCGCCCTGCCCATAGGGCGTAGCCGGCTGATCCCGCCACCCGGCGCGTTCCTTCAGGCGACAGCGGAAGCGGAAGCCGCTCTTCTCGCTGCGGTATGCAGGATGACAGCAGGTGCCCGGAAAATCGTCGATCTGTTCGCAGGCTGCGGAACCTTCACCTTGCCGCTGGCCGAGGCCGCGCAGGTTCATGCGGTCGAAGGTCTGGCGGCACCGCTTGGGGCATTGGATGCCGCCTGGCGAAGCGCCAAGGGGTTGCAGCGGGTCACCACCGAGATTCGCGATCTGGCCCGTCGCCCGCTTCAGGCCGGTGAGTTGCGCGGATTTGACGCGATTGTGATCGACCCGCCACGCAATGGAGCCGAAGCACAGGCCCGGGAAATCGCAAATTCGGGGGTTTCCAGAGTTGCCTTCATCGCCTGTGATCCGGTGAATTTCGCAAGGGATGCGAAAATTTTAACTTCTGGCGGCTATATCTTGTCCAAGGTCGAGGTCATCGATCAGTTCCGCTGGTCGCCTCATGTCGAAACGGTGGCGGAGTTTCAACTTCGCTAGTCAAATCACCTCCGAGTATGATATTAAGTTCATATAAAACATAAAAGAATCCAGAGGCAGTGATGTATCGAGCAACCCGTCGCACAGTTGCGCTATCTGTGCTGGCTTTCATGGCGGCCTGCGGCAAGCCAAAAAGCAGATTCAAAACCTATTCCGGCCCGCCGGTTACGCAGATCGTCGTAAACAAGGGAAAGCGCAGGCTTTACCTGTTAAGCGGTACAACCGTTCTCAAGGCCTATGATGTCGGGTTGGGCTTCGCCCCTGTGGGCACCAAGCAGTTCGAGGGTGACGGCAAGACGCCGGAAGGCCTCTATTTCATTGACCGCTTCAACCCGCGAAGCCGCTATCACCTGTCGGTCGGCGTTTCCTATCCGCGGCCAGAGCAGGTTGCATTAGCTGAAAGTCTGGGCAGAAAAGCCGGCGGCGACATTTTCATTCACGGTTGGGGGCCCGAGGGCCGGCAGCTCGCCGATCAGAAGCGAGATTGGACAGCCGGCTGTATTGCCGTGAATGACGAAGAGATCGAAGAAATCTTTGCAATGGTCACGACCGGCGTTCCGATCATCATCAATCCCTGACATCACCGTCGGGTTCTCGGCAGCGGAATACCAATGCCCCGGCAGAACAACCGGGGCATTCCGATTGCTGTACCGGTGATCAGTTTGCACCGGTCAGCAGAGTCCACCAGATCTTGCCCGAGGTTTCCTGATACCACGCAATTCCCAATTGGCTCGCGTCGGGATGCATGATCACATCGCGGGTGTCGCGCGTGGCCATCCATGCATTCAAGGTCTGAATATCATTCTCGTATGTTTCCGAGATATTTTCGCCGATCAGATGCCCCTGAAAGCCCTGTCGCCGCGCACGCTCCAGTGGCGAGGAACCATCCGATCCCCAATGCCATGCCCGGTTCTGGGCCGACATGTCACGCGAATGCGCCAATGCCGCCGCATTCAGTTGCGGGTCGAGCGTCACCGGGCTTAACGAAACATTGGCTCGTAAAGTGTTGATCTGCTGCAACACTCGATTGGGAATTTCCGCCTCTTCACGCGCACCGATCTTATAGGCGACAGGCAGCGGTTGCCCGTCCGGACCAAGCTGCGGCGCCAAGCGTGGCTGACAGGCAGCCAGCGCGATTAGCGCAACCACTGGAATTAACTTGATATTTTTCATTTATGCTGTCCCTTGTCTGCTCTGGGTCCAAGATCTACCGAATGGCCGGGCTTCGTTCAAACGCAAGAATCCGTGAACGTGGCGGGTAAATTGCATGGGAATTATCGCATCTGTTTGATTTGGCAGAAATCTGCCGGAGCGTTATATACTCGATCACCAGTTTGGGCAAAGTAGTAACGAGATCGCCGAAAAGAGCGGTCAGAGGAACGAGGATATTTGCTGATGAGCAGTACAGCCTTAAACCGCCGGGCTTTTCTTGGTTCGGCCGCTGCGATTGGAGTCGCCGGTCTGGCATTGCCGGGCCGCGCACAGGAATTCGACCCGAATACCGGTCAGCCGAGTTATGACGCGGCAAACGGTGCCACCCCCGATGCCGGTGTGGTTCAATACGACAACGAAGGAGACCAGCGGCACAATATCTCAAGCTTCCGCACTCAGGACTGGCGTCCGTATTTCACCAACCTGACCAATGGTGCGATCCTGTGCGACATTACCTCGCGGGCGGTGCATTTCTGGTCCGAGGATGGCAACACCTATCGCGTTTACCCGTCATCGATTCCGGTCAGCAAGGATCTGACGCGGCTGGGCAGGACAGAGATCATCAAGAAGGTCGAGGGACCGTCCTGGGCACCGACACCTGCCATGAAAAAAAGCAATCCGTCGTGGCCCGATTTCGTGCCGCCGGGACCAGACAATCCGCTTGGCACCCACGCGCTTTGGCTAAGCTGGCAATATTATCGGATTCACGGCACCCACGACACTCGCAAGATCGGGCGTAAATCGTCGAATGGCTGCATCGGGCTGTATAACGAGCATATCAAGGAATTGTTCGGCTTTGCCAATATCGGCACACAGGTTCTGCTGATCTGACGCAAACAGCCAACGAATACCATGCGGGGGCAGATTCTGCCCCCGTTTCGGTTTTCAGACCCAGCCGGTAATATTTTCACGAATGACGTTCATCATCACATCGATATGTTCCGGATCGGCATTAAGGCAGGGAATATAGGTGAAACGCTCACCGCCCGCATGTTCGAATGCCTCGCGGATTTCGCCCTGAATTTCCTCGAGCGTTTCGATACAGTCCGAAGCGAAAGCGGGTGAGATCACCGCAATATCGCTGTATCCCTGCCGCGCCAGATCCGCGACATGCTCGACGGTATAGGGGCGCAACCATTCCTCGCGCCCGAAGACCGACTGAAAGCTGGTATCGATGATACCGTCTTCCCATCCCAGCCGCTCCTGCAGCAGCCGGGAGGTTTTCTGACACTGACAGTAATAAGGATCGCCCTGCAGCAGGTAGCGCCGGGGCATACCGTGATAAGAAGCAACCAGCTTGGCCGGCTTTTGTCCGTCAAGCGCCCGCTCGACCGAAGCCGCAAGCGCGCCAATATAGTCCGGCCGGTCAAAATAGCGCTCGCAGGTGCGGACCGCAGGTTGCCGCCTCTGCTCCATCAGGGCGCGGAAAAGCTGGTCATTCGCCGTGGCCGAAGTCGCACCTGCATATTGCGGATAAAGCGGCAGAAATACGATCCGGCGACAGCCGGCTTCCACCATACGCCCGACAACCTCCTGCGTTGAAGGATTGCCATAGCGCATGCAGAATTCGACCATCACGTCGTCGCCCCACTCCGCGATCGCCCGAGCGCGCAGCGACTCGGTCTGATCACGGGTGATCGTCATCATGGGGCTTTCGTCCTTTTCCTCGTTCCAGATGGTTTTGTAATTCGCACCGGAACTGAAGGGACGCTTGGTCAGAATGATGCCTTGCAGGATCGGTTGCCATTTCCAGCGCGGCAGATCGATGACGCGGCTATCCGAAAGAAATTCGTTCAGATATCGCCGCATCGACCAGTAATCATACCCATCCGGCGTCCCGAGATTGGCGATCAGAATTCCGGTCTTTGCCGGGGGAAGCCGGGGATGATCGGCGGGCGAAGCTGCTGGCGTCATGAATTTTTCCTGATCTCGTCAAGTGCATCGGCAAGGCTTTTCTGCGCCGAACCGGGGCGCAAGGGTTTCTGCTGGGTTTCGGATGGGGCCCATCCGGTAAGAAAAACCAGATCGAAGCTTGCTTGTATACGGGTCGGATCGTCGCGGTCCGGGAAGCTTTCGGCATAAATCACCGCTGCCCGCGCAAAGATCTCGCGTCTTGTCGGCCGTCTGAGCCTGTTGACCATCGCATTGGACTCGCCCATGTCCCGCAAATCGCGGGCGAGATGAACAAGATCACGATAGCTCGCACGTTGCCCGACAAGGTCGGCCACTGGAAGCGCCAGCCCGACCCGTGACAACAATGCGCCCAGATCGCGGATCTCACCCATTGGAAGAACACGCGGAGAAAGCCCTCCCGTCACCTCGGATTCGGCGGCTGCCATGGCGGCCCGAAGCTCATGCAGGGTCTGGCCTCCGAAGCAGACAGCGATGAACAGCCCGTCTTTTACAAGCGCCCGCGCAGATTGCACGATCTGCCCGACCGGATCGTCGGCCCAATGCAGGGACATGGCATGAATGATCAGATCATGGCTGTCGGGGGCAAGATCCAGTACCGGATCGTCAGGGATCACGCGGAAATGCGGGAACTCGGCTGACCAGAATTCAGGAAAGCCCGTTACGATCGCGGGCCTTTGAAACGTTCTGTTAATCTCGTCCAGCCTATCCTTGAGTTCCGCTGCAGCGATTCGATGCAGCAGATCGACATGTCCCCTGCCTGCCGCTCGCCTGCGTTGCCGCAGCAGGGCGTCGCGGTCGGTCAGGGTTGGTTGCTGAACGACGGAATTGGGTCTTGGACTGTTCATGGATAGTATAGATAAGCTTCTTCATCGGCCGGTAAAAGCCGTGTTGGGCCTATTGTATCCGGCGCAATGCCCCTGCTGTGGCCGAATCGTCGAAAACAGCCCGGATTCCCGGGCGCATGCCGCGCTTTGCCCGGAATGCTGGCAGGATGCACATTTCATCACTGATCCCGCCTGCCTGAAATGTGGCGCGCCTTTACCCGAAAACAATCAGGCCGACGCGGCAGAATGTCTTTGCGACGATTGTCTGAGCATTGCCCGTCCCTGGCACCGGGGCCGGGCGGCACTTGTCTATTCGGGCACCGGACGCATATTGCTGCTTGCCCTTAAACATCGGGATCGCCCGGATCTTGCGCCGGTGCTTGGTGCGTGGTTGTCCGAGGCCGCGCGCCCCATCATCACGCCAGACATGATCGTCGCCCCGGTGCCTTTGCATTTCCGCCGTCTGTTCAAGCGCCGCTATAACCAATCCGCATTGCTTGCCCGTCATCTGGGCGCATTACACGGATTGACCGTCATCCCCGATCTGCTTCTGCGCAAACGCCACACCCCGATGCAGGACCACCGCAATATTACCGATCGTTTCGCCAATATCGCCAATGCGATAACGGTCAATCCTCGGCGACTGCCGCATCTCGGCGGGCGGCCGGTATTGCTGGTCGACGATGTGATGACCTCGGGCGCGACACTTTCTGCCGCTACCGAAGCCCTACATGACGCGGGTTCCGGCAGGATCTGTGTTGCGTCTCTGGCACGTGCGCTTAAGGATGATTAAATGAGTAAAATTACTCAGAAAGGGAAAAGAAAGCATGACTGATCTGGCCAGCGTCGAGATCTATACCACCAGAACCTGTCCCTATTGTATTGCGGCCAAGTCACTGCTTCGGCGCAAAGGTGCCTCGTTCACGGAAATCGATGTCGGCGCGCAGCCCGAATTACGCAGCGAAATGATGCAGCGTGCCATGGGCCGCCGCACCGTCCCGCAGATCTTCATCGACGGCAAGCATATCGGCGGCAGCGACGAATTGCACGCGTTGGAGCGTGACGGGAAACTTGATCCCCTGCTTGCCGGATCGGTGGCATGACTGCCGATGTCCTGAAGGTTGCGATGCTGCAACTGACATCAGGCGACGATCCCTATGCCAATCTGGCAGAGACGATCCCGCTTCTGCGTAAGGCGGCTGCCGGGGGAGCGGATTTGGTACTGACGCCCGAAGTCACCAATCTTCTGTCGCCCGACCGTGCCAGACAGACGGAAATGCTGAAACCGGAATCCCAGGATCCGACCCTGGCAGCCTTGCGGACCGAGGCGCGAGCAGCCGGGATCTGGCTGCTGGTCGGCTCGCTGGCACTGAAAGGCGACGATCCGGAAGACGGGCGTTTTGCCAATCGCAGCTTCCTGATCGACCCCGAGGGTGAGATCGCAGCGCGATACGACAAACTGCACATGTTCGATGTCACCATTTCTGAAACGGAGCGATACCGCGAAAGCGCAGCCTATCGTCCCGGCAATCGCGCCGTCCTGGTGCAGGCCGCCGGGCAACCGCTTGGCATGACGATCTGCTACGATCTGCGGTTTCCTGAATTGTACCTGCGTCTCGCACGGGCCGGCGCACGGCTTATCACGGTTCCCTCGGCTTTCAGCACCATCACCGGCAAGGCCCATTGGGAAGTGCTGCTGCGTGCCCGCGCAATCGAAACCGGTTGTTTCATTCTGGCCCCGGCGCAATGCGCCACACATCCCGCCCCGCATTCCCCGGATCGTCAGCCCCGTCAAAGCTATGGCCACAGCCTCGCGGTCGATCCATGGGGGAAAGTGCTGGCAGACGGTGGCACTGTTCCGGGCGTGACCTTTGTTTCCCTTGACCTTAAGGCGGTTGACAGGGCACGATCCCGTATCCCCTCCCTCAAACATGGCCGGCCTTTCGAAGGCCCATGAGAGATATGGAAACGACAAAGAACGATCTCGAGCATAAAAAAGGCAATGACAGGCTGGCCGCCAGCCTCTTCGCCGAAGTTCTGATCGCGGATCAGCTATCACGGAACCTGATCAGCCAGGCTCTGCCGCGCGGGATGCAGATTTCCCATTTCTCGGTCCTGAACCTGCTTTCCCATGTCAATGAGGAACGCACCCCGGCCCAGTTGGCCGAAGCGTTTCATATTACCCGCGGCGCCATGACCAACACCTTGTCGCGTCTGGAATGGGCCGGGCATATCCATATTCGTCCCGACTGGGACGATGCGCGCCGAAAATTCGTGTCGATCAGTCCGGCAGGTCGGGCGGCGCGTGATACGGCAATCGCCTCATTCATGCCGGTCATCACCGAGGTCGTGCAGGATATCGGCGCCGAACGGGTCCGCCTTGCACTGCCCGTCCTTCGGGAACTTCGCCGCAGACTGGATACCGGCAACCAATAGCGCCGCTATTCCGAACGACGGGCGGCGATCGCGTAATTGACCGACAGATCACGCTCCGAAAGGCTCCAACCCCAGGTCAGGGGATTGAAAACTATTCCGCGCGCATCGACCGGCTGCAATTTCGAATCACCCATCATGCCCGATAATTCCTCTGGCGTGAGGAAACGGTTCCAGTCATGTGTGCCCTTTGGCAGCCAGCGCATGATCCACTCGGCACCAATGATCGCGGCGCCAAAACTTTTCGCGGTGCGGTTCAGGGTCGAGATCACCGCCAGTCCACCGGGGCGCAGCAAATCGCGGCATGTCGAGACGAACGCAGCCGGATCGGCCACATGCTCGACAATCTCCAGTGCGAGCACGACATCGAATTCCTCACCCATCCCTGCAAGGGTTTCAGCCGTCGTGGCACGATAATCGATGTCCAGCCCCTGTTGTTCCGCATGAAGCGAGGCAACCGCGATATTCCCTTCGGCGGCATCCGCGCCAACAACTTTCGCGCCAAGCCGGGCCATGGGCTCTGCGATCAGTCCGCCTCCGCAACCGATATCGAGAATGCGCAACCCCTCGAATGGCCGAAGGCTGCGCCGGTCCAGCCCGAATTCCGCCGCGATCTGCGACACGATATAGTCGAGACGAACCGGATTCATCATGTGAAGCGGCTTGAATTTGCCCTTCGGATCCCACCATTCCTGTGCCATGGCCTCGAATTTTACGATCTCGGCAGGGTCAATGCTTGTCATGTTGGCTCCTTCTGGCGAGTTCCGGCAGTTGGGCTTATAATCCGTTCATGGACAGATTGTCAGAACAAATCGGTTACTCGCCGGGACGCCTTTATTCTGCGGCCGAACCATATGAACGGCGAATCGTCGATACCGGCGACGGGCACCGTCTGTATGTCGAGGAATGCGGCAAACCCGATGGTCAACCGGTCATCGTTCTCCACGGCGGACCGGGCGGCGGATGCAGTCCCTATATGCGCCGTTTCTTCGATCCGGATCATTACCGCGTCATATTGTTCGATCAACGCGGTTGCGGCCGCTCGCGTCCTGCGGCCTCGGTTCAGAACAATACGACCGCGCATCTGATCGGGGACATCGAACAGATTCGCAGACTGCTGGGGATCGATTCGACCCTGCTGTTCGGGGGAAGCTGGGGGGCAACCCTTGCGCTGGCATATGCGCAGGCCCATCCGAAACGGGTATCGGGGCTGATTTTGCGTGGCGTGTTCCTTGGCCGGCAGACCGAACTGGATTGGTTCTATGGCGGCGGTGCCGGACGGTTCTTCCCCGATCTCTGGGCGCGCTTTTGCGATCCGATTCCGGAAACCGAGCGCAATGACATGATCGCCGCATATCATCGCCGCCTTTTCTCTGACGATCTGGGGCAACAATCACGCTATGCGCTGCCGTGGCTTATGTGGGAAAACGCGCTGGCAGGATTGCAGAACCAGTCCGGCGGTCACGCGCCGACGGAATACGCGCGGGCATTTGCCCGGCTGGAGAATCACTACTTCGCCAATGGCTGCTTTCTGGACGAAGGCCAGCTTTTGCGTGACCGCAACCTGATCGCACATCTGCCCGCAGTGATCGTTCAGGGCCGCTATGATATGGTCTGCCCGCCGCTCTCTGCCTGGGAGCTTGCGCAGGGCTGGGGGCGGTGTGAGCTACGATTGATTCCCGCTTCGGGCCACGCCCTGTCCGAACCGCGCATCACGCAGGAGCTGATCAGGGTCATGGATGCCATCCGCGAGGGGCTTTTCGCCAATTCGCATTAATGCGATGCTCCGTAGACAGCGGCCCAGAAATGCGTTCTCCCATCCGATCCGATCGCATGGCCGATACCGAAATCCCGCACTTGCGGACGCAGGATATTGTCACGATGCTTCGGTGACGCGTTCCATACGCTTAACGCCTGGTTCACATCATACGGTCCGGCGGCGATATTTTCAGCCACCAGCATGGGCCTGTAGCCCAGCGCCTTGACGCGCGCATTCGGTCCGGAGGATGAGCTGCCATTATGGGTCATGCTGCCACGCTTCGCCATGTCGCATGCATGTTCGGCGGCGGCCCGCGCCAGAACGGCGTTCTGCTGAACCCTGGGCAATCCGGCTCTTGCACGCGCGATATTCGTTGTCTGCACCCCGATCCGGTTATCGGCCGCCGATGCGCCAGAGCATTGAACGTCGCCACCAGCCGATAACTGCGCGTTATCCGAACCCGCGCTGTCGACGCCTGAAGGCGGAGCCGCGCAAGCAGCGGTTAGCAGGCCAAGCGTGAGTATGGCGTGTTTCGAAGTCAGCATGGTCCTATCCGCCCCGTTTCTTCCCATCCCGGATTTGCTTATCAGACGGTAAACGATCCGGCATCCTCCCCAAGGGTATACAGCACCCTTGCACATTTCTCCAAACCTCAATATATACCCGCTTGACAGCGGCGCAGGCTTCCACCCCCTGCCCCGACCGGAAGTTTCGCACGGGCCCGCTGAAGGCCCGTTTTTTGTATCCAAAGGGAAGTCATGTCCAACGACCTGATCGCCAAGACCGCCATCGACCGGCGCCTTGCCGAGATCATCGCACCGGTGATCGAGGATCTTGGCTTCGAATTGATTCGCGTGCGGCTTCAGGGCGGCAAGCAGGCGACCCTGCAGATCATGGCCGACCGGCCCGAAGGCGGTATCAACGTGGATGATTGCGGCGATATCTCTGTCGCGGTAAGCGCTACGCTGGATGTCGAGGATCCGCTTGAAGAGGCCTATCATCTGGAGGTCAGCAGCCCCGGCATCGACCGCCCGCTAACCCGGCTGAAGGATTTCGAAACCTTCCAGGGCTATGAGGTCAGGCTGGAAACCAATCAGCCGATCGACGGTCGCAAACGCTGGAAGGGCGAGTTGGCTGGTGTCGAGGGCGATGAGGTCTTGCTGAATATCGACGTGGACGGAGAGATTCAGACCATCGGGCTGCATCTCGACTGGTTGTCGGATGCCAAGCTGGTGCTGAGCGACGATCTGATCCGCGAAATGCTGCGTCAGAAGAAGGAAGCCGGTGTCGAGATCGGCAATCTGGACGAATCCGCTTTTGACGAAATCGAAACAGAAGATGATGGCGCGGACCGCGCCGATGACCCAAGGAGTAAGTGATGGCGATCACCTCTGCCAATCAGTTGGAACTGCTGCAAACAGCCGAAGCCGTGGCACGCGAGAAGATGATCGAGCCCGAACTCGTCATCGAAGCGATGGAAGACAGCCTCGCCCGTGCCGCTAAATCCCGCTATGGCGCCGAGATGGATATCCGGGTGAAGATCGACCGCAAGACGGGCAATGCAAGCTTCACCCGCGTCCGCACCGTGGTCGAAGACGACGCGGTCGAAAATTATCAGGCCGAACTGACCGTCGAGCAGGCCCGCCCCTATCTGGACAACCCGCAGGTCGGCGACGTGATCGTGGACGAAGTTCCGCCGGTGGAACTGGGACGAATCGCCGCGCAGTCTGCCAAACAGGTGATCCTGCAACGTGTCCGCGAGGCCGAACGCGACCGTCAGTATGAAGAATTCAAGGACCGCGCCGGAACCATCATCAACGGCGTCGTCAAGCGCGAGGAATACGGCAATATCATCGTCGATGTCGGTCGGGGCGAGGCGGTGCTGCGCCGCAATGAAAAGATCGGCCGCGAAAGCTATCGTCCGAACGACCGGATCCGCGCCTATGTCAAGGATGTGCGTCGCGAAACCCGTGGTCCGCAGATTTTCCTGTCGCGCACCGATCCGCAGTTCATGGCGGAACTGTTCAAGATGGAAGTGCCGGAAATCTATGACGGCATCATCGAGATCAAGGCTGTGGCCCGCGATCCCGGCTCGCGTGCGAAAATCGCTGTGATCAGCTATGACAATTCCATCGATCCGGTCGGTGCCTGTGTCGGCATGCGCGGCAGCCGGGTTCAGGCCGTCGTCGGCGAATTGCAGGGCGAAAAGATCGACATCATCCCCTGGAACGAGGATCAGGCAACCTTCCTTGTGAACGCGCTGCAACCTGCCGAGGTCAGCAAGGTCGTGTTCGACGAGGATGGCGGCAGGATCGAGGTCGTGGTGCCGGATGAGCAGCTTAGCCTTGCCATCGGCCGTCGCGGCCAGAACGTGCGGCTGGCCAGTCAGTTGACCGGCCTCGATATCGACATTCTCACCGAGGAAGAGGAATCCAAGCGCCGTCAGGCCGAATTCAACACCCGCACCCAGATGTTCATGGACGCGCTTGATCTGGACGAATTCTTCGCCCAGCTTCTGGTCGCCGAAGGCTTCACCGATCTGGAAGAGGTCGCCTATGTCGAGCAAGGCGAATTGCTGACCATCGACGGTGTCGACGAAAGCACGGCGGAAGAGCTGCAGGCCCGTGCCCGCGACGTTCTGGAGGCCCGCAACAAGACCGCTCTTGAAAATGCCCGAGCGCTCGGGGTCGAGGATTCGCTGGTTGAATTCGAGGGGCTGAATCCCCAGATGATCGAGGCATTGGCCAAGGACGGCATCAAGACGCTGGAAGATTTCGCCACCTGCGCCGATTGGGAACTTGCCGGCGGCTGGACCACGGTCGACGGACAGCGCGTCAAGGATGAAGGCCTGCTGGAGCCATTCGACGTCTCGCTGGAAGAGGCGCAGCATCTGGTCATGACCGCTCGTGTCAGCCTTGGCTGGGTTGATCCTGCCGAGCTTGAAACAGCCGCGGAAGAAACCGAAACCGACGAGGAGGCCGGGGCCTGACCGCCCCGGATCTGGCAAGGCCGTGAGCCGAGGCGGGCGGGATAAATCGCGCGAGCAGCCCGAGCGGCGTTGCATCGTCACCGGCGAGGTACAGCCCAAGCCCGGGCTGATCCGCTTCGTCGTGGGGCCGGACAACATCATTGTGCCGGATCTGGCCGAAAAATTGCCGGGTCGCGGTATCTGGGTTGCAGCCGATCCCGCAGCGCTTGAAAAGGCCGCAACGAAGGGATTGTTCTCCCGTGCCGCCAGGGCGCAGGTGAAGGCCCCCGAGGATCTGGCCGGGTTGGTCGAAACCGCCCTTGCGCGGCGTGTGGTCGAGCTGATTTCACTTGCCCGCAAGTCCGGCAAGGCGGTAGCAGGGTTTGAAAAGGTTAAGGGCTGGCTCGCGGAAGGCAAGGCAAAGGTTCTGCTGCAGGCCAGCGACGGCTCGGAACGCGGAAAGGGCAAGCTGTGGACACCGACAGGCGGTCGATGGTTCGGTTGCCTGACCGCATCAGAATTGGGTTTGTCCTTCGGGCGCGATCATGTCATACACGGCGCGCTTGCGGCGGGTGGCCTGACGGACAAGGTGATCTTGGAAGCCGGCAGACTGACGGGTCTGCGCGGGCATGACGGCGGCAATACGGCGGCCGGGAAGGAATGAAGACGCAGATGAGCGATAACGACGGTAAAAAAACACTTGGCCTTGGCGGCGGCAGTCGTCCGGGACAGGTCAAACAAAGTTTCAGCCATGGCCGCACCAAGAATGTGGTCGTGGAAACCAAACGCAAGCGCGTCATGGTGCCCAAGCCGGGTACCACGCAATCCGGTTCCGGCGACAAGGGTAAAGTCGGTGGCAGCAAGTCCGGGGGCGCCTCCTCCAAACGGCCGGCGGGAATTTCGGATGCCGAAATGGAGCGCCGCCTGAAGGCTCTGGCTGCCGCCAGAGCTCGCGAAGCCGACGAAACCGCCGCCCGCGAAGCCGATGAAAAGGCCCGCGAGGAAGAGCGTGAACGCCGCCGGGCCGAGATCGAAGAGAAAGCCCGTCAGGAGCGTGAACGCGAAGAAGCTTTGAAGGCCAAGGCCGAGGAAGAAGCGCGTGCCGCCCGCGAAGCGGAAGAACTGGCCAAGCGCAAGGCCGAGCCGAAGAAAGAAACGCCGGCACCGAAGGCGAAACCGGCAGCGGATGCTCCGCCTGCACCTCCTCAGGATCAGGCTGCCATCGAAGCTGCGGCGTCCCGTGCTGAAACCAAGGGTGTCTCTGCTGCGGGTCCGCGCAAGGGTGACCGCGACCGCCCCGACCGGGGCAATGATCGTGACGTACGCAGCAAGGCCGGGCGCGACGACAATCGTCGCTCGGGCAAGCTGTCGCTTTCTCAGGCGCTTGAAGGCGAAGGCGGACGCCAGCGCAGTCTTGCCGCCATGAAACGCAAGCAAGAGCGGGCGCGTCAGAAGGCGATGGGCCAGCAGCAGCGGGCCGAAAAGGTTGCGCGCGAAGTGCAGCTGCCCGAAACCATCGTCGTTCAGGAACTGGCGAATCGGATGGCCGAGCGCGCCGCCGATGTCATCAAATCGCTGATGAATATGGGCATGATGGTGTCGATCAATCAATCCATCGACGCGGATACCGCAGAACTGGTGATCGAGGAATTCGGCCACAAGACCGTGCGCGTCAGCGACTCGGATGTCGAACAGGTTATCGATACGGTCGAGGACAAGCCCGAGGATCGACAGCCGCGTCCACCGGTCATTACCATCATGGGCCATGTCGATCACGGCAAGACCTCGCTTCTGGACGCGATCCGCAAGGCCAATGTTGTCTCGGCCGAAGCCGGCGGAATCACCCAGCATATCGGCGCCTATCAGGTGAAGACCGATTCGGGCAGCGTGCTGACCTTCCTCGATACGCCCGGTCACGCCGCGTTCACGTCGATGCGGGCACGTGGTGCCAATGTGACGGATATCGTCGTTCTGGTGGTTGCCGCCGATGATGCGGTGATGCCGCAGACCATCGAGGCGATCAATCATGCCAAGGCCGCCAAGGTGCCGATGATCGTTGCCATCAACAAGATCGACAAGCCCGAGGCCGATCCCGATAAGGTGCGTACTTCATTGCTGCATCAGGAGGTGATCGTCGAGAAACTCTCTGGTGACGTGCAGGATGTCGAGGTTTCCGCGGCAACCGGTCAGGGTCTGGATGAATTGCTGGAAGCCATTGCGCTGCAAGCGGAAATTCTTGAACTGAAGGCCAATCCCGCCCGCGCTGCTCAGGGTGCGGTGATCGAGGCGCAGCTTGACGTCGGCCGCGGCCCCGTCGCGACGGTTCTGATCCAGAACGGCACCTTGCGGCGCGGCGATATTTTCGTCGTCGGCGAGCAATGGGGCAAGGTTCGCGCACTTATCAACGATCAGGGTGAACGTGTGGAGGAAGCCGGACCTTCGGTTCCGGTGGAGGTCCTGGGCCTTAACGGCACGCCCGAAGCCGGCGATGTTCTGAACGTCGTCGAAACCGAGGCACAGGCTCGCGAAATTGCGGATTATCGTAGTCAGCAAGCCAAGGACAAACGCGCCGCCGCCGGTGCCGCGACCACGCTTGAGCAGCTTATGGCGAAGGCCAAGGCCGACGAGAGTGTTGCAGAGCTTCCGGTGGTGGTGAAAGCCGATGTGCAGGGCTCTGCCGAAGCCATCGTTCAGGCGCTTGAAAAGATCGGCAATGATGAAGTCCGTGTCCGCGTCATCCATTATGGTGTCGGCGCGATCACCGAATCGGACATCACACTGGCGGAAGCGTCGCAAACCCCGGTTATCGGTTTCAATGTCCGCGCGAATGCTCCGGCCCGGAATGCGGCCAACCAGAAGGGTGTCGAGATCCGCTATTACTCGATCATCTACGATCTGGTCGACGACATCAAAGCCGCCGCCTCGGGTCTGTTGTCCGCCGAAGTCCGCGAAAACTTCATCGGCTATGCCGAAATCAAGGAAGTGTTCAAGGTCACCGGCGTCGGCAAGGTCGCTGGTTGTCTTGTGACCGAGGGCGTGGCGCGGCGTTCCGCGGGTGTCCGCCTGCTGCGCGACAGCGTTGTGATCCACGAAGGCACGCTGAAGACACTCAAGCGCTTCAAGGACGAGGTCAAAGAGGTTCAGTCCGGCCAGGAATGCGGCATGGCCTTCGAGAATTACGATGATATCCGTGCAGGCGATGTCATCGAAATCTTCGAACGCGAAGAGGTCGAACGCAACCTGTAACGCCGTCCTGATACGACAACATAAAAAAGGGGCCTTAAAGGCCCCTTTTTCCGTTCAAGACTTCACCGTTCCGCCCGCCAAGAGAGGAGCATCCACCCGGTGTTTCGCCCCTTACAACCACATCTGTAGAGCTGCGATCAAAGGGATATCTGCGGGTGGCATCGGGTAATCGCGCAATTGCTGTGCCCTGACCCATTTCAGCACCTGCCCTTCCTGCGGACGAACCACGCCATTCCATTTGCGGCATGCGAATAGCGGCATCAAAAGATGAAAATCCTCATAGCTGTGGCTGGCGAATGAAAGCGGCGCAAGACAGGATGCCCATGTATCGATGTCCAGCTCTTCCTGCAATTCGCGGATCAGGGCCGCTTCCGGCGTTTCCCCCGGTTCGACCTTGCCGCCGGGAAACTCCCACAAACCGGCCATGGATTTCCCCTCTGGGCGCTGCGCAAGAAGTACGCGCCCATCAGGGTCGATCAAAGCGACCGCAGAAACCAGAACCGTCTTCACGAGCGATAATCGGCGTTGATATCGATATAGCCATGGGTCAGATCACAGGTCCACATGGTCTGCGCGCCCTGCCCCAGCCCCATATCGACAGCGATCAGGAGTTCCTGGTTCTTCATATAGGCACTGGCTGCCCGTTCATCGTAATCAGGCGCACGCCAGCCGTTCTCGGCAAGCACCATATCGCCAAAGCGGATAGTCAGCCTGTCACGATCCGCAGCCGCGCCGGATTTGCCGACCGCCATGACGATACGCCCCCAATTCGCGTCCTCACCGGCGATAGCGGTCTTGACCAGCGGCGAATTGGCAATAGCAGAGGCGACCTTGCGCGCATCCTCGTCCGAGGCGGCGCCGGTTACCCGGATCTCGACGAATTTCGTCGCCCCCTCGCCGTCACGCACGACAAGATGCGCAAGTTCCAGCATGACTCCATGCAGCGCCCTGATGAAGGCCCGTCCTGCCGGATCGTCAAGTGAGAGGATTTCCGCCGCCGGGCTTTGGCCGGTCGCGGCAAGAAGCAACGCATCCGAGGTGGATGTATCGCTGTCGACGGTAATCGCGTTGAAACTTGATCCAAGCCCCTGCGTCAAAGCATCCTGCAGCAATGGCGCGGAAATTTTCGCATCGGTGAAGATATAGACCAGCATCGTCGCCATATCGGGCGCGATCATCCCCGAGCCCTTGGCGATGCCGGTAATGCGTATCTCGCCGCCTTCTGCCGCAATTACGGCGGATGCGCCCTTGGGGAAGGTATCCGTGGTCATGATGGCGCGCGCCGCTTCAGCGGCACCCGCCGGATCGAGTTTGTCAACCAGATCAGAAATCGAGTCCACGATCCGCTCATGTGGCAGGGGTTCGCCGATCACCCCGGTCGAGGAAGAATAGACATTGGTCGCAGGAAGGCCCAGCGCCAGGGCAACCGCACCGGTCACCGCATCGACGGATTCCTGCCCGCGCGCGCCCGTAAAGGCGTTCGCATTGCCGGAATTCACGATGATTGCCGCACCGTCGGGGGCGCCGCCCCCGCCGGCCAGCTTGGCCTGATTGTCCAGCACACAGGCCGCACGGGTGGCCGAGCGTGTAAACACTCCGGCAATCTGCGCCCCCTTGGCGATGCGGATCAGGGTCAGATCGGTGCGCCCCTGATATTTCACCCCTGCCGCAGCAGAGGCGAATTCCACACCAGCAATCCGGGGCAGATCAGGGAAAGACGCGGGTGCCAGAGGCGATACGGTAATCCCGGCCTTGCCCATGATTATTCGGCCTCCAGCAATTCGACCTTGTTGATCAGGGTCGGATCGATGCCTTCGGTCTTTTCGATATCGGCTTCACTCGTCAGCCGCTCGATCTCGCCTTCGATTTTCTCGCGCTGGACAAGTTGCACAAGCTGATCGCGCACCTCTTCGAGTTTCGGCGCCTCTTTCACGCGGGTGTCGTTCAGCTTGATGACGTGCCAGCCGAAATCGGTCTTGATCGGATCGGAAATCTGGCCCGCTTCCATGGCAGCGACGGCTTCAGAGAAAGCCGGAACCATCTGATCGGCGGTGAACCAGCCCAGATCGCCCTGGTTCGGCCCGCTGGGGCCGGTCGAATATTCCTCGGCCAGTTCGCCGAATTCGCCACCGTCATCCAGCTTTTTCTTTACTTCCAGCGCTTTTTCCTCGGAATCGACAAGGATATGCGCAGCAGAATACTCGGTCTGCGGTTCGGCGTCGGCAAAAAGCTTGTCATAGGACGCCTGCAGTTCCTCATCCGTGGGTTCTGCTTGTGACAGGCCCTCGACAGCCTCGGATGCCAAAGCGCTGCGGCGTTGCAGTTCAAGCTGCGCGCGAACGCTGGCCGTTTCTTTGCCGCTCGCGGAAACGGCTGCCTGACGGATAAGCTCATCCAGCAGAACGTCCCACATCGCCTGATCCGGCAGATCCTGCATCTGGGGATTATCCTGCACGGATTGCTTCATCACGATCATCTGGCCCAATGTGATCGTCTGATCGTTCACGGTCGCCACGACGGTTTCGGCATCGCCGTCCTGCGTGGTTGCGGCTTCGCTGTCCTGCGCCGGTTCTGCTTCGCTGCTTTCAGCGGGCGCTGCTTCGTTCTGTGCGGGTTCTGCTTCGCTGTTCTGTGCGGGTTCGGCATTGTTGTCCTGCGCAAGCGCGGCAACGGGCAGCGCGGCAGGCGCCGCAATCACGAAAGCGGCCAGAATGGAATGTTTAAGCATAGAACTCCCTTTGTATAATATGCCTCTCTCCCGTGCGGAGAAGGGCCAGCGTTGACAGTCCGGCGGGCTAGGCATACATCCCACCTAACCAAGAAAGGTGTCGCCGCGCTTCAACCAGACCCTGATAGGACAATGCGGCGGGTACGGGCAAGTGGCCCTACTATCACAGCCTTTCCCAACAATGTGAATGCGAAGGTAACATGCTCGGCATCGGAACTCTGGCGAAAAAGGTCTTTGGCACGCCGAATGACCGCAAGGTGAAATCCACCCGCAGTCTGGTCACGCAGATCAACGCTCTGGAAGAAGAATTCAAGGCGCTCTCAGACGAGGGGCTGGTCGAGAAGACGCATGAATTCCAGGAACGGGTCCGCAACGGGGAAAGCCTTGACGCGATCCTTCCGGAAGCCTTCGCAAACTGCCGTGAAGGCGCGCGCCGGGCGCTTGGTCTGCGCGCTTTCGATACGCAGCTTATGGGCGGGATTTTCCTGCATCAGGGTAATATCTCGGAGATGAAGACGGGCGAGGGCAAGACGCTGGTCGCCACCTTTCCCGCCTATCTGAACGCGCTTACCGGCAGGGGCGTGCATATCGTCACGGTCAACGACTATCTGGCCAAGCGCGACGCCGAATGGATGGGCAAGGTTTACCGTCAGTTGGGTATGACCTGCGGCGTCGTCTACCCCTTCCAGCAAGAGGCCGAGAAACGCAACGCCTATGCCGCCGACGTCGCCTATGCCACCAATAACGAACTGGGCTTCGACTATCTGCGCGACAACATGAAGGGCAGCGTCGAGGAAATGGTTCAACGTGACCATTATTTCGCCATCGTGGACGAGGTCGACTCGATCCTGATCGACGAGGCGCGGACGCCCCTGATCATTTCCGGCCCGTCACAGGACCGATCCGAGCTTTACAAAGTTCTGGACAGCTATATTCCCCAGCTGACCGAAGAACATTTCAAGCTGGACGAAAAGACCCGCAACGCCACCTTTACCGAGGAAGGCAACGAGTTTCTGGAACAGAAACTGCAGGCGGATGGCGTCTTGCCCGAAGGGCAGACCCTGTATGATCCTGAATCGACCACCATCGTGCATCACGCCAGTCAGGCCCTGCGGGCGCATAGGCTGTTCATGAAGGATCAGCATTACATGATCCGCGACGGCGAGGTGGTGCTGATCGACGAATTCACCGGCCGGATGATGAAGGGCCGCCGGTTGTCAGACGGGCTGCATCAGGCGATCGAAGCCAAGGAGGGCGTCGATATACAGCCCGAGAACGTCACCCTGGCAAGCGTAACCTTCCAGAATTATTTCCGCCTTTACGAAAAACTGGCCGGCATGACCGGGACCGCCTCGACCGAAGCGGATGAATTTGCCGAAATCTACAAGCTGGGCGTAGTGGAGGTTCCCACCAATCGCCCCATCGCCCGTGTGGATGAGCATGACCGGGTGTATCGCACAGCGGCCGAGAAATACGCCGCCGTGATCGAAGCCATCAAGGAGGCTCACGCCAAGGGTCAGCCAACGCTTGTCGGGACCACCAGCATCGAGAAATCCGAAATGCTGTCCGAGATGCTGAAAAAAGATGGTATTCCTCACAATGTGTTGAACGCTCGCCAGCACGAGGCCGAAGCGCAGATCGTCGCCGATGCGGGCAAGCCGGGAACCGTAACGATCGCCACCAACATGGCAGGCCGCGGGACCGACATTCAGCTTGGCGGCAATGTCGAGATGAAGGTGCTGGATGCCCTGCGCGCGGATCCCGATGCGGATCCCGATGCCCTGCGCGAGAAAATCGAGGCCGATCACGAATCCGACAAGCAAAAGGTACTGGAAGCCGGCGGGCTGTTCGTGCTTGGCACCGAACGCCATGAAAGCCGCCGTATCGACAACCAGCTTCGCGGCCGCTCGGGCCGTCAGGGCGATCCCGGCCGCTCGCTGTTCTTCCTGTCGCTCGAAGACGATCTGATGCGGATTTTCGGATCCGAGCGTCTGGACAAGGTGCTATCCGGACTTGGCATGAAAGACGGCGAAGCCATCATTCACCCCTGGGTCAACAAATCGCTTGAACGCGCGCAGGCCAAGGTCGAGGGGCGCAATTTCGACATCCGCAAGCAATTGCTGAAATTCGACGATGTGATGAACGATCAGCGGAAGGCGATTTTCAGCCAGCGGCGCGAGATCATGGATAGCGACGAGGTCGGCGAGATCGCCACCGATATGCGCCATCAGGTCATCGAGGATCTGATCTTTGACTACATGCCGCCCAAATCCTATGCCGATCAATGGGATGTCGACGGTCTGACGGCGGCGGTCCGCGAGCGGCTGAACATGGATCTGCCAATCGCGGAATGGGCCGAAGAGGAAGGCGTCGATCAGGAGGTCATGCAAGAGCGGATCATCGAAGAGACCGACCGTTACATGACCGAAAAGACGGAAGCATTCGGCGTCGAGAACATGCGCAGGATCGAAAAGCAGGTCTTGTTGCAGATGATCGACCAGAAATGGCGCGACCACCTGCTGACACTGGAGCATCTGCGCTCGGTCGTGGGTTTCCGGGGTTATGCTCAGCGCGATCCACTGGCAGAATACAAGACCGAAGGTTTTCAGCTTTTCGAAAGCCTGCTGGATAGTCTGCGTGGCGATGTGACCCAGCAACTCGCCCAGATTCGCCCCCTGACCGATACCGAGCGTGAAGAGATGCTGCGTCAGATGGAAGATCAGCAGAAGGCGCGGCAGGAACATCTCACGATGGAACATGGGGCCGATACCCAATCCGGCGATGACGCGGACCGGCCGGAACCACTGCTTGCGGGCTTCGACGAGAACGATCCTTCGACATGGGGTGACCCGTCTCGCAATGATCCCTGCCCTTGCGGTTCAGGCAATAAATTCAAGCATTGCCACGGGGCGATCTGATCCCGGGGTACTTTACCGGACCCCGGGCTCCAGCCGGAAATGCCGGTGGACAAGCACCCGGCTCATGCTCTGCTTCATTTTAAGATATTCTTAATTTTTCTGTTATTGATTGGCGCAAAGGGATGATCTGAATCTTTCCTGCCGTCTTTTGGTCAGGATTACGGCGTCATTGGTTTTAGCGGCATCCGAGCAAGTTGCCTGCTTGTAATTGGTAAAGTGAACATGCGAACGAGTGCCGGACCCGGTCCGCATAACGGCAGGAAAGAGCTTCGCGATGCGGGCTTTGCGGGGTTTTCACTGCTGGTTTCCGTCGGGTTGTTCTCGACTGTCGTGAACCTGCTGATGCTGACCGGACCGCTTTTCATGTTGCAGGTCTATGATCGTGTCCTGTCGTCACGCTCGGTCGAAACACTGACGGCTCTGTTCGTTCTGGTGGCATTCCTGTTCCTGTTCATGGGAATACTCGATCTGGCGCGCAACCGCGTGATGCTTCGGATCGCGGCGCGCTTTCAGAACCGGATGGAACCGCGCATATTCGATGCCGCCTTGCGGGAAGGCGCTAAGGCCGGGGGGTATCCTTCGGCGACGGCAAGCGGATTGCGCGATCTGGACGCGGTGCAGCGCTTCGTCGGTTCTCCGGTCATGCTGGCACTGTTCGATCTGCCATGGGCACCGGTATTTCTTGCATCGGTCTATATCTTTCACCCGCTTCTGGGGGTGGTGGCCACGATCGGCGGTGTGCTGCTGGTCATGTCCACGATCACCAACCGCATTCTTTCCAGGGCGCCTTTGCGGGATTCGGTCATCTCCGCCAATCAGGCACAGCGCATGGCCGACCTGTATCACAATGAGGGAGAGGTGATCGGGGCGCTTGGCATGCGCGGGGCGACCTTCACCCGCTGGCGCCAGGCGCGAACAGAAGCGCAGGATCACTCTGTAAAAGGCGCCGATCTCTCTGCGATCTTCACTGTCTTCTCCCGCAGTTTTCGCCTGTTCCTGCAAAGCGCAATTCTGGCGGCGGGCGCCTGGCTCGTCCTGCGTCAGGAACTGACGCCCGGCGCGATGATCGCCTCGTCGATCATGATGGGCCGTGCGCTTGCCCCGGTTGAACAACTGATCGGCGGATGGGCGTTATTTCAGGCTGCGCAGGACGGACGCGAACGGCTGTCCCTTCTGCTAAGCAAGCATCCCCCGCTGTCACCACAGACCCCGCTACCTCGCCCGCCTGCCCAGATCGACGCGCGGCAGGTCAGCGTCATTCCTCCCGGACAGGATTCCCCTGCCCTGCGCAGCGTCAGTTTCGGCCTTGAACCGGGGCAGGCATTGGGTGTGATCGGCCCTTCCGGCGCGGGCAAATCAACATTGGCACGCGCCCTGATTGGCGCATGGCCGCTTGCGGGCGGCGCGATCAGGCTGGGGGGCGCGACGCTCGATCAATATCAACCGGATGTTCTGGGGAATCTGATTGGTTACCTGCCCCAGCAGGTGACATTGTTCGATGGAACCATCGCCGAGAATATCGCCCGGCTCTCACCCGATCCCGATCCCGACCGCGTCGTCAGGGCGGCACAGGCCGCTGCGGCCCATCAGATGATCCTTGACCTGCCGAAAGGCTATGACACCCGCGTCAGTCAGATCGGCGGGCGCTTGTCCGGCGGTCAGGTCCAGCGGATCGGACTTGCCCGCGCACTCTATCCCGACCCTGTACTGCTGGTGCTGGATGAGCCGAACTCGAATCTCGACAATCAAGGTTCCGAGGCGCTTAACCTCGCGATCCGGCGGGTCAAGGCGCAGGGCGGATCGGTGGTAATTATGGCGCACCGGCCTGCCGCGATTACCCAATGCGAAACCCTGATGGTCCTGGAACACGGCACCCGCAGGGCGTTGGGGCCACGCGACACGATACTGCGTGAAATGGTGCAGAACTCGGCGCAGATCATGGATGCATATAAAAGCGGCAGCCGGGGGGGCGTCGCGTGACCGCCCCGGACAAACATCCCAGCCGAGGTGACAGCATTCCCTGGCCCGATCCACAGCACGCACCGAAGGCTACCAGCAGCACGGAACAAGTATCTGTCCCCACCCCGGCGGTCGCAACCGATCCGGAGCGCTGGCCCGTGCGCGCCCCGCTGTTACTGGGCTTCTTTGCCCTGATCCTGCTATTCGGCGGTTTCGGCATCTGGGCCACGCAAAGCCGTATCGCCGGGGCGGTCGTTGCCTCTGGTCAGGTCGAGGTCCAGCAACAGCGTCAGGTTGTGCAGCATCCGGATGGCGGCGTCGTGCAGGAAATTTTGGTCAGCGAAGGCGACACCGTAGATGCCGGACAGGTTTTGCTGCGCCTTGACGGCACGTTGCTGCTGACCGAACTCGTTATCGTCGAAGGCCAGTATTTCGAAATTCTTGCACGCCGCGGCAGGCTGGAAGCCGAGCGGGCAGATGCCGGATCCCCGGAATTTCCAGAGGAATTGCTTGCGGCGGCCAAGAATGATCCCAAACTTTTCGACCTGATCGCAGGACAGGCAAGCCTGTTTGCCGCCCGCCGCGATACGCTGGCGCAATCTTTGGATCAGTTGGCGAAGCAGTCCGAACAGGTTAGCGCGCAGATCATCGGAAGAGATGCGCAGCTTGCGGCATTGGTCCAGCAAAGGGATTTGATCGCCGAGGAGCTGGAGGATCAGCAATCGCTTCTGGATCGTGGACTTGCGCAGGCTTCACGGGTGTTGGCCCTGCGGCGCGAGGCCGCGCGGATCGATGGGCAGATCGGTGAATTGCAGGCAAGCCGCGCGTCGTCGGAAACCCGCCAGACGGAACTGGATGTCGAACGGCTTCGCATGACCGCTCAGCAGCGTGAAGATGCCGAGACCCAGTTGCGCGATCTGGGTTATCGCGAGTTGGAACTGGCCGAGCGCCGCCGCAGCCTGACCGAGCAGATCAGCCGGCTGGAACTGCGCGCACCCGCCGCAGGAATCGTGTACGATCTGAAGGTAACGACGCCGCGCTCGGTCATTCGCCCGGCAGAGCAACTGATGCATATCATCCCGCAAGACCGGCCATTGGTCATCGGCGCCCGCATCGCCACGATAAATGTCGACGAAATCAGCCCGGGACAGCCAGTTATCCTGCGCTTTGCCGCATTTTCTTCACGCACCACGCCCGAGATCGACGGCCAGCTTCTGCGCGTATCGGCAGATGCATTGATGGACGAGGTCACCCGGACGCCCTATTATCGTGCCGAAGTCACGATCCCTCCAGCAGAGCTCGAGAAGCTCGGCGAGTTGGATTTGATCCCGGGCATGCCGGTCGAAGTCTATATCCAGACAGGGGAGCGAAGCCCCATTGCCTATCTGATGAAACCCCTGACCGATTATTTCAACCGAGCCTTCCGCGAAAGCTGACGGTATATCCGGCAGGTGGATGCGATAGCCGGTAGCAGGTTGGGTTGCTTGTCTTTTGTCATCCCTTGCCCCACGCTCCGGATATCGGTCATTAAGGAGGTTTACCATGCTCAGAATTCTGTCCAGGCCCGCAACCCGCCTGGTCGAACGCTGGCTGCCCGACGCGTTCATTTTCGTCCTGATTCTGACGCTCGTCGCCGCAGTCGCCGCCATTGTTTCAGAGGGAACCTCGCCAGTCGCTCTTGTCGAGATGTGGGGCAGCGGCTTCTGGGAACTGCTGGAATTCTCCATGCAGATGCTTCTGGTGCTGGTCACCGGCTTCATTCTGGCCAGTTCTCCACCAGTTCGACGGATTCTGGCATCAATTGCCGGGCTCGCCTCCGGCCCCGGTTCGGCAATCATTCTTGTGTCGCTGGTCTCACTTGCCGCAAGCTGGCTGAACTGGGGCTTCGGACTTGTCGTCGGAGCAATCTTCGCCAAGGAACTTGCGCGGCAGATCCGGGTGGATTACCGGCTATTGGTCGCCGCGGCCTATTCGGGCTTCGTTATCTGGCACGGCGGTTTGTCCGGCTCGATCCCGCTGACAATCGCGACCGAGGGTCACTTTACCTCCGATCAGATCGGCGTAATTCCGACATCTCAGACAATCTTTTCGGTCTGGAATCTTGCGATTGTGGTCGCGTTGGTCATTGCTGTCCCATTGGTCAACCGCCTGATGTTGCCACTGGAACATGAACAGGTTCTGGTCGACCCGGCATTGCTGAAAGATGTCGGCGATACACCGCAGCCGGTTTCCGCCATGACCCCGGCCGAACGGCTGGAGCATAGCTCCGTCCTGACGTGGTTGATCGGGATACCGGGGCTTATCTGGCTGGGCCTGTATATCATCGGCGGCGGAGGGATTAACCTCAATGTCGTGAACTTCCTGTTCCTGTTCGCCGGGATGGTCTGTCATGGCACGCCCCGCAATCTGCTGAACGCTCTGAATGAAGGGGTTCGCGGAGGTGCAGGGATCGTCATCCAGTTTCCGTTTTATGCCGGGATCATGGCAATCATGACCCAAAGCGGTCTTGCCGCCAGTCTGTCGGAATGGTTCGTGTCCATATCGACGACCGAGACATTGCCATTCTGGAGCTTTATCAGTGCGGGCATCGTCAATATTTTTGTTCCCTCCGGCGGCGGACAATGGGCGGTTCAGGCACCGGTCATGCTACCCGCAGCAGAGGCCCTGGGCGCCGATATCAGCCGCGTTGCGATGGCTGTAGCCTGGGGTGATGCCTGGACGAATCTGCTTCAGCCATTCTGGGCTTTGCCGATGCTTGGAATAGCCGGCCTCAAGGCACGGGACATCATGGGGTTCTGCGTCGTGCAATTGCTGATAACCGGGATCATTATCGGAACGCTGCTATACCTGCTATGAACGCATTCGGGATTGACCTCGGCATATCGTCGGGGTCATCCTCGGGAAGATTTTCGAGGAGGAATATCTAAATAATTGATCTCGCGGTGGTACCCGAGGCCGGACTCGAACCGGCATGCCTTGCGGCGGCGGATTTTGAATCCGCTGCGTCTACCATTCCGCCACTCGGGCACTGGACCGCGTGATAGGTGATAACGCTTTGACGCGCAAGAGGTAGTTCACCTGCCTCGCAAGAAACTGATTTTCTTTGATTTCTACCACTCTCCAATAATTTTTTGCATCACGATTCGGTGGTTTTCGCACCAGCATCCGATACAGAAATGCCGCAATTTGCCGGCTTGCGGGATACGGGCAGAAAATGCACCGACGGCGCCGCCGGCCTATCTGGTCCGGGGCTTGCAATGATCTTTTGGCGGGATTAAGCCGCTTGGATCACCAAGGGGCAATCAGGATATGAGCGTTACGCAGGCCAAGGGGCTTCATCCCCGCACACAAGCCGTCCATCACGGAACCCGCCGCAGCCAATATGGCGAGATGGCCGAGGCGATCTTCATGACGCAGGGCTTCGTCTATGACAATGCCGAACAGGCAGAGGCGCGGTTTGTGGAATCGGGCCCGGACGAGTTTATCTATGCGCGTTACGGCAACCCGACCAATCGCATGTTCGAAGACCGTATGGCGGCGCTGGAAGGCACCGAAGACGCTTTTGCGACCGCAAGCGGAATGGCGGCTGTGAATGGCGCGCTATTCTCGCTTTGCGCACCGGGCGATCATGTGGTCGCCGCACGGGCGCTGTTTGGATCTTGCCTTTATGTTCTGGATTTACTTGCGAAATTCGGGGTCGAGATATCTTATGTCGATGGCACCGATCTGAATCAGTGGAAAGAAGCCATTCGGCCCGGCACCAAGGCGGTCTTCTTCGAGTCGGTCTCGAATCCAGGGCTGGAAATCGTGGATATCGCCGGTGTCTCGGAGCTCGCCCATGCGGCAGGTGCGCTGGTGGTGGTGGATAATGTCTTCGCCACCCCTGTCTTTTCTCGCGCAGTCGACCAGGGCGCTGATATCATTGTCTATTCGGCAACCAAGCATATCGATGGCGGCGGACGCGCCCTTGGCGGGATCATTTGCGGCTCGCGGGATTATGTCCGCGGCACGGCGGAACCCTATCTGAAACATACCGGGGGGGCGATCAGCCCCTTTCATAGCTGGATCATGCTGAACGGACTGACCACGATGGATCTGCGTGTCCGGGCACAGGCGGACAGCGCGGAAAAAATTGCCAAGGCGATGAAGGATCATTCAAAGCTGCACCATGTGGGATATCCCGGCCTGCCCGATCATCCTCAGCATGAACTGGCGATGCAGCAGATGGGTTCGGGCGGAACCATGATCACGTTTGAAGTCCAGGGTGGCAAGGACGCCGCATTCGCGGCCTTGAACCGGCTGAAGATCATCGCGATTTCCAACAATCTGGGAGATGCGAGATCCATCGTGACCCATCCTGCAACGACCACTCATCAGCGGCTTAGCGATGAAAACAAGGCGCAGCTTGGCATTACCCCGGGACTGCTGCGCCTTTCGGTCGGACTGGAGGACACTCAGGATCTGATCGACGATCTGAAACAGGCTCTGGGCGACTAGGCAGATGGATCAGCCCGGTCGCAAGGCTGGGATAAAACCGGTTCAGCAATGCGGGAAAATCGATCCCGGCACCGATAAATGGTGCCGTGACAATGACGCATGCGGGGTTCAAGCGCCCCGATTTCGGGGCAAACCAACAAAAACCCGATTCAAGTGATGACCGGAACCTATTCGGGCAAATATACCAGCAATTTCTTTTTGCTGCCTTTTGTCTGATTTTTCTGCCTCAGACCTTTAGAAATGCTTAAATTAACCTCATATTGGCTGTCGCAGTCCGAAGGAGCTTGCTCGATGACCGAATCTCGCCCGCTTATCCCGGCCTATCCTGCGCTGGTGCGCGATTACGATGCGGATTTCCGCGTTGACGATGCCTATAAGGCAAATCTGCCAGATCTGCAGAACGGCCCTGCCAGCCTGATCGTGGGGGCACATGCGCCTATCCAGCATGTCGGCATCTCGAATTTCCGCTTGCCCATCCGCTATCAGACCCGCGATGGCGGAGAGATCACACTGGAAACCAGCGTCACCGGCACGGTCAGCCTTGAGGCGGATCGCAAGGGGATCAACATGAGCCGGATCATGCGCTCGTTCTATGTCCATGCCGATCATCTTTTCAGCCTCAAAGTGATGGAAGCCGCGCTGGACGATTACAAGGCGGATCTCGAAGCATTCGATGCCCGGATACAGATGCGTTTCTCTTATCCGATCCGTGTGGATTCGCTGCGCTCGGGCCTGTCCGGCTGGCAATATTACGATATTGCGCAGGAAGTGTTCGAGCATCAGGGCCAGCGCCTGCGCGTGATGCATTTCGATTATGTCTATTCCTCGACCTGCCCCTGCTCGCTTGAATTGTCAGAGCATGCGCGGCAGATGCGGGGACGCCTTGCGACCCCGCATTCGCAGCGATCGATCGCGCGGATTTCTCTGGTCATGAAAGGGCATGAAAAGCTGTGGTTCGAGGATATGGTCGAGCTTTGCCGCCGCGCCGTTCCGACCGAAACGCAGGTCATGGTCAAGCGCGAGGATGAGCAGGCATTTGCGGAACTGAACGCCGCGAACCCGATTTTCGTGGAGGATGCGGTTCGGGCATTCTCGCAGGAGCTTCAATCCGATCCACGGATCGGCGATTTCCGCGTCATCGCCAGTCATCAGGAATCCCTGCATTCGCATGACGCAGTCAGCCTGTTGACCGATGGCCCGACATTCGCGCAATCATCGCTCGATCCCATGACCTTTGCAGGAAAGATGGGCTGATTTCTCCATCGGTTTGCGAAAACGCAAAACGATTTTGCCCTGATACCGCCTGACGGATGCTTGCAACACCCCTGCAAGATTCGGATAGTAAACGGGCGGTGAATTCCGCGCGTCCAGGGAGAGCATCGGCATGGATTTCGCACTTAGCGAAGAACAACAGGCCATTTTCGACATGGCCCGCGATTTCGGTCAGACCCGCATCGCGCCAAATGCGCGTGAATGGGAAGCGGCGGGTACGATCCCCCGCGATCTCTGGACCGAAATCGCGCAGCTTGGCTTTGGCGGATTATATGTGGATGAGGAATATGGCGGCTCGGGTCTCAGCCGCCTTGACGCGACGCTGGTCTTCGAGGCGCTGGCCATGGCCGATCCCGCGGTTGGTTCCTTCCTGTCGATTCACAATATGTGCGGCGGAATGATCGACAAGTTCGGCAGCGCAGAAACAAAGGAAAAATGGCTGCCCGATCTGTGCAGCATGAAGAAAATCTTCAGCTATTGCCTGACCGAGCCGGGCAGCGGATCGGATGCCGCCGCGCTTCGGACGCGTGCAGACAAGACGAATGCAGGCTATCGGCTGAACGGCACCAAGGCCTTCATCTCGGGCGGCGGCTATTCGGACGCCTATGTCACCATGCTTCGTACCGGTGAGAACGGACCCAGGGGCATCAGCACCGTGATCGTCGAGGATGGCGCCGCCGGTCTTTCCTTTGGCGCCCTTGAAGACAAGATGGGATGGCGCGCGCAGCCCACGGCACAAGTGCAATTCGACGATTGCATGGTGCCGCATGAAAATCTTCTGGGGGAAGAGGGCAAAGGATTTTCCTATGCAATGGCCGGCCTTGATGGCGGACGTTTGAATATTGCGGCCGGGGCGCTGGGTGGTGCGCAAACCGCGCTTGACCGGACGCTAGCCTATATGGGCGAACGCAAGGCGTTCGGACAGTCTCTCGATCAGTTTCAGGCGCTGCAGTTCCGCCTGGCCGAGATGGAAACCGCGCTGCAATCGGCGCGGATTTTCCTGCGACAGGCGGCATGGAAACTTGACAGCCATGCTTCCGATGCGACGAAATTCTGCGCGATGGCGAAGCTTTACGTAACGGACCGCGCCTTCGATGTCGCAAATCAATGTCTGCAATTGCATGGCGGCTATGGCTATCTGGCCGATTACGGCATCGAAAAGATCGTGCGCGATCTACGCGTGCATCAAATCCTGGAAGGCACGAATGAAATCATGCGGCTGATCGTCGGCCGCGCCATGCTGGCGGAACGGGGGTAACCTAGTTGACTGATCTGAAGATTTATAAATCCGGCCGCGCCGGACATATCACATTCAACCGGCCCAAGGCACTGAACGCACTCAGCCATCAGATGGCGCTTGATCTGCTTGGGGCGTTGAATGAATGGCGTGACGATCCGCAGGTCAATCTGATCATCGTCACGGCCGAAGGCGAAAAAGCGTTCTGCGCGGGGGGCGATGTCGTCGAGGTCTATCGCGCCGGAATGGCGGGCAACCATCAGGTCGGACGTGACTTTTTTCGCGACGAATACCGGATGAACGCGACGATCGCCGATTATCCCAAGCCGATCGCCGCCTTCATGCAGGGTTTCGTAATGGGCGGCGGCGTCGGCGTCGGCGGTCATGCAAGCCACCGTATCGTCAGCGACACGACCAAAATCGCCATGCCGGAATCTACCATCGGTCTGATCCCGGATGTCGGCGGAACATGGCTGCTGGGCCGGGCTCCGGGCCGCATCGGAGAATATCTGGGTCTGACATCCGAGCGTATGGGTCCGGGCGATGCCATCCAGGCCGGTTTTGCCGATTACTACCTGCCCGAAGCCGAATGGCCCGCCCTGATCGCCGATCTGGAACAAAGCGGCGATGCCGCCCGGATCAAGGGCAAGACGCCGCCCCCTGCCCCGTTATCCAGCCGCGACCTGTCCGCCTTTGGCGAGCGGCATGTGGAGGATATCGTCGCCGCACTTGAAAAAGCCGGCGATGAGGACACGCTGAAATCTCTCCGCCGGAGTTCGCCCCTGTCCATGGCGGCGGGTCTGGTAATGATCAGGGCCTCGCGCGGGGACCGGCGCATACAGGAATCGCTGAGCCGCGAATACCGCTTTACCTGGCGCGCGACCGAATTCAGCGACTTTCTGGAGGGCGTGCGTGCACAAATCATCGACAAGGACCGCGAACCACAATGGTCGGCGGATGCATCGGAGGCGAATGTATCAAGGATTCTTGCATCGCTGGGCGAGCATGAACTTCGCTGGAAGGAGGAGACGGCATGAAAATCGGGTTCATCGGTTTGGGAAATATGGGCGCGCCGATGGCCGCCAATCTGGCCGAAGCGGGATATGAGGTCACCGGCTTCGATACTGCCGCGCCCGTCCCCGCCGGGCTGATATCGGCGGGTAGCGCGGCAGATGCGGTGAGGGATGCCGATGTCGTCATCACCATGCTGCCCAATGGTGCGATCCTGAAAATGGTCGCTCAACAGATCATCCCGAACATGAAGCGCGGTGCGGTCCTTTGCGATTGCTCGACCGTGGATGTGAATTCTGCGCGCGCCGTCGCATCGGGGGCAAGCGCGGCGGGACTGGGGGCATTGGATGCGCCGGTATCGGGCGGGATCGGCGGCGCGCAGAACGGCACATTGACCTTTATGGTCGGCGGCGGCGGCGCGGCATTCGCGACAGTATCCCCGCTCTTCGATATCATGGGCCAGAAGGCGGTCCATTGCGGCGATTCCGGCGCCGGACAAGCCGCCAAGATCTGCAATAACATGATCCTTGGCGCAACGATGATCGTTACCTGCGAAGCCTTTGCCCTGGCCGACAAGCTTGGACTGGACCGGCAGAAGATGTTTGATGTGGTTTCAACGAGTTCCGGCTATAGCTGGTCGATGAACGCCTATTGCCCTGCCCCTGGTATCGGCCCGCAATCGCCTGCGGATAACGATTATCGACCGGGTTTCTCCGCCGATCTGATGCTGAAGGATCTTGGACTTGCCCGGGATGCGGCCCGCTCGGCCGGTGCACAAACACCTATGGGCGAACTCGCCCTGCAATTATACGAGCAATTCGTCGAACAAGAGGACGGGCGCGGGCGCGATTTCTCGGCAATGTTGCCAAGATTCGTCAAAATGAACGGATGACCGCGCAAAGCGGGAACCGGATGGAACCCGCGCTGTTGTCGGAAGTTACCTATCTGAAAAGTCATACAGCAAGTAAAAGCCAGGGACTTATATCGCAGATGGGTTATGTTCGTAGTTTTGCAACGGCATGTGTTATGGCCGTACTGACAAGCGGCGGAGTGTTTTATGCGCCGCAGGCATTCGCAGCCGGGACACCGGATGCGGAATCTTCTGAATTCGGAGTCGGCGATGTCCTGCCCGCCGAAGAAGTTCATATTATTTCCCAGCCCGGCCTTTACGGACTGGGTCCCGAACCCGCAGACAGCAAATATGCGATCGCGCATGGCATGCTGATCAGGATCGATCCGAAAACCGGGAAAGTCCTGTCAATTCTGCGTAGCCAAAGCACGGTTCTGGATTAGGACAATTCGCGCCAGAGCAGAAACGCCGCGCTTATGTCCATATCAGTCAATTCCGCGTCCCGGAGGCAAAGTCTTCGGGCGGCATTGTCATAAAAGCACGTCAGTTCGCCGCCCGCATGATATCCCGCAGGGCCGCCGAAGATAGTTCTGCAGGATTGGCTTTCATAGAAGATGAACTCGCCGCTGCTTCAGCTGCTGCTGTTTGCGCTTTTTCATCAATGCTAAGGCCGGTCAGCGTTTCAAGACCATGCGCATGGGACCAATCGGCCAGCATGCCCGCCGCCTGCTCCAGCCCGGCCCCGCCATTGCCGAACATATCGCCAATCCATGCGCCGACTTCATCCAGCCGTTTTGCGGCATCATCGTCGGAGACAGCAAAGCGGTTCGCTACCAGCACATGCGGCAACAGCGCCCCGCAAATCGCGCCATGCGCCGCGCCGGTCAGCCCACCCAATGGCCCGGCCAGGCCATGAACTGCGCCAAGCCCGGCATTGGCAAGCGCAAGGCCGCCGCACAGGCTGACCCATGCCATTTCATCCCTCGCCCCGGCATCCTCGCCCTCTTCCATCAGACGGCGCAGCGCCCCCAAACCCCGCGGAATGGCATCGCGGCACAGCGCATCGGTCAGCGGATTGGCGCGCGTACAGATATATGGCTCGATCACCTGTGTGATGGCGTCCAGCCCCGAGGCCAGCGTGATCGCGGCCGGACAGCCATCCGTCAATGCCGGATCGACGATGGCAAGGCGCGGCAGCATCTGTGCGTCGCGTAGGCTGACCTTGCGCCGATGCTCGGGTACGCCAATCACCGCATTGCGCGTGACTTCCGCACCGGTTCCGGCAGTGGTCGGCATGGCAATGAAGGGCAGCGGAGCATGATCCAGCGGCAATCCCTTCCCCACAACCTCCAAATGATCCAGCATGGGCCGGGTGGCGGGCACCAGCGCGGCGATGGCCTTGCCGGCATCGATCACGGCACCGCCGCCGACGGCGACAACAATCTCGGCATTGCCGGAACGGGCCGCATCTATGCCGGCTTCGATCACGGCAATATCCGGTTCGGACGCCGCCGGATAGCCGGTTACCACACAACCCCTGGCAGCCAAATCGCGCCGCAATCCATCGGTTCGCGCGGGGTTTTTGCCATGCACCAGCAGCACCCTCGATCCAAAAACGGCGATACGCTCCGCCGCAATGGTGGCCTGTCCGCGACCGAACAGGATTTCGGTTGCGGTCGCGAATGAAAAGGGGTTGGCCACGACATGACTCCTCATGCGAAGAAAATGCTTAGACCTTTTATACCGGAAACATATCGCTCTGAAGCCCGTGCTTGCATCAAGGGCAACAAGGCCGACCCTCATTCACATGAGTGCCCGGATGAACCCAGGATCAGGCGACCGCCGCGCGTTCATCCCCGGCCAATTGTGCATCCAGGGCTAAAATCTGCCGCACGGCTTCGGCTGCTTCACGACCTTTCCTGACGAAATGATCGCGGAAGAACGCCGTCATCACCTCGACTTCCTGATAATTATGCGGGGTCAGCGATACCGAAAAACAGGGCACGCCGGTTTCCAGCCCCACATTCATCAAGCCGGTCACGACGGCACCCGCGACGAAATCATGGCGATAAATTCCGCCATCCACAACGAAAGCCGCAGCAACCACGGCGTCATATCTGCCGGTCTGGGCCAGTTTCTTGGCCAGCAAAGGCATCTCGAAGGCGCCGGGCACATCGAAAGTGTCGATCTGCGCAGCGGGAATCAGGCGCGTGGCCTCGTCAGTGAAGCCGTCATGGGCACGATCGACGATGTCGGCATGCCAGCGGGCCTTGATGAATGCGATGCGGGGATTGGTCGTTTTGGTCATAATTCAGGAACCTACCGTTCAATTGCGTCAGGCCCCAGAGCACGAGCCATGACTGATCCATGGGAACGGATGCAGCCACGGTCCTCTTCCGTCCGGACTATACCGTCGGCTCCGGAGTTCCACCGGATCTGCTGACCTTTCCCGGATGGGAAAGCGCTCGCGGGCTATCACCGCCGGTGGGGAATTGCACCCCGCCCTGAGAACGCGAAATGATTAGCATGGTGTTTCGGGGTCGCCAAGTGAAAAGCGGCGACTTGGCGCGATCTGGCCGCGGGCCCCCGATGCCTTTCATGACAAGCCCGGAAGCTTCGATATGGTGCACGAGTGCCTGAATAACGACATGGTTACGCGATACTGTCAGGTGTCCCGGCAGCTTATGGGGCGCTTCGATATCCGGGATCCTCTTGATGCAACAGGCGAAACGCGGATCAGACCAGTCTCAGCCCTGCAATGCCTCTTCTTGCCGGGACTCGGTGATCGCTGCCCGCGTGACCTGTGCCAATGCGGTTTCATAAACCTCGATTCCGCCCCCCGATGCACCTTCGGACAATGTCCGTTTCCACCCGCGCGCGCCGGGCTGTCCATGAAACAGGCCCAGCATATGGCGGGTAACCTGATGCAATCGCCCGCCACCCGCAAGATGATCGCGGATATAGGGGCGCATCGCTTCAGCCACCTGAATCGCTGATGAAAATTGCGGGGCTTCTTCCCAAAGCATATCCGCCTGCCCCAACATGTCCCAGGGCCGGTGATAGGCCGCGCGTCCGATCATCACGCCATCCATGACCTTCAGATGCCCGCGAACCTCATCGAGACTGTCGATTCCACCATTGATTGACAGATCCAGATCAGGGAAAGCGGATTTCATGGCATGGACCAGCGGATAATCCAGCGGCGGCACCTCGCGATTCTCGCGCGGGCTAAGCCCCTGCAACCAGGCTTTCCGGGCATGAATCGTAATGCGGCGTATGCCGGTCCTGCTGATTGTCTCGATGAAATCCGGCAGGATTTCCGCAGGCTCCTGATCATCGACGCCGATCCGGCATTTTACCGTCACTTCAACGGGACTCTCGGCCATCATTTCCGCCACGCAATCCGCCACCAGACCGGGAGTTTTCATCAGCACCGCGCCGAAACATCCCGACTGGACCCGATCACTGGGGCAGCCCACATTAAGGTTGATTTCGTCGTAACCCCAATCCGCCGCAAGGCGCGTCGCATCGCGCAGCTCAGCCGGTTCCGAACCGCCCAGTTGCAACGCGACCGGATGTTCGGCAGCGGTGAAATCCAGGAGTCGCGCCCGATCACCATGGATGATGGCGGGCGCGGTCACCATCTCGGTATAAAGCAATGCCCGCCGCGACATCAGCCGGTGGAAATATCTGCAGTGCCGGTCCGACCAATCCATCATCGGGGCGACGGAAAGCATATGTGCTTGATATTTCTTCATTTCAAATACGCCGTCCATTCGTCGCGCGTGGGCATGCGCACTCCATTCCACGACTCAATACGCCCCTTTTTGCCATGTTCCAACTCTGCGCTGCACAAATGGAGTACATGAAAAGCGCCATGGTTCAAAAACTCCCGTCGCGCCTTTGGCGTATTCAGGTTACAAAACCACTCAATCGGCGGGTTCTTCCTTCGCCGTTGCAACGCGGAGATATGCCCCCGGAAGGTCGAGGACAAGATTGACCGAAGTGAACCTATACACGCCAGCGGCGATACGGCAAAGACGCCGGGAAGATCGGCATGGCGGCCATCGCTGTCTTCTTCCGGCTCCGGGCCGCCACTTCTAACGACGCTCGAATCCGTCACGATTCAAGCCGGGCTTCATGTCGCTGCGACACCACTCCCGCACATCGGCCTGTATAGGGCCAAGGCTGCAGACGATCTCGAACGCGTCGACCATCGCTTGCGGGCCTTGCGCCGCAATCCTGACATTATCGGGACCGGAACTGATCCAGCCATTCAGGCTGAGCCTGCGGGCACGGTCGATGGCAAAGACCACGAAAGGCTCGCCCAAAATGCCGCGATATGTCAGTTCGACCGCGCAAATATTCTGCCCGCCACGCCCGAACTCGCCGCTTTCATAGTCCAATTCATGCATCCTTTCAGACCGTGGAACCGGCAGGCCATCCAGCCTGCACCGCCTTTACTGAGGCAGCGATCCGGACAGACCTTCCACCAGCCAGTCCATCCCGAAAATCTCGGGATCGGGCAGAACCTCGCCCTCGGCCACGCGTTCCGTCCCGCTCTGATCGTTCAGCGGGCCGGCAAAGACATGCACCTCGCCGCTGCGCAACGCCGCCTCGACCTCTTCGATCCGGCCCATCTGCTCTTCAGTCAGCGCGTCATTCCACGCCGCCACCGACACCATCCCCGAGGCCAGCCCGCCGCGTTCGTCATAGCCGGTAAACTCGCCGTCGAGCGACTTGCCGACTGCCTCGACGAAATACGAATTCCAATCCGTCACCACGGAACCCAGAACCGCGTCTGGCCCATGCGCGCTCATATCCGAGCCGGTATTGACCACATAGACACCCTCGGCCTGCGCCACATTGACCACCGATGGCGTGTCCTGATGCAGCGAGAACACCACATCCGCCCCCTGCGAGATCAGTGCCCGGGCAGCCTCTTGTTCGCGGGCCGGATCGAACCAGGTATTCACCCAGACGATGCGGATATTGACGTCGGGGTTTTCCTTCCGCGCGGCCAGCGCAATGGAATTGACCTCGGCGATCACCTCGGGAATTGCGAAGGCCGCAACGATGCCGATTGTGTTGCTTTCGGTCACCATGCCCGCCGCCATCCCGGTCAGATAAAACCCTTCATAGCTGCGCGCGGTGAAGGTCCCCAAATTCTCGGTCTGACGAAAGCCGCTGGCATGGATGAAATCCACATCCGGGCTGCGCTGCGCCAGCCGCAGACCGTCGTTCATGTAACCGAACGACCCAAGTACGACGAATTTCGCCCCATCGGCCACAAGCTGGTTCATCACGCGCCCCGCATCGGGCCCTTCGGGGATATTCTCGACCACCCGGGTGGTTACGCGGTCGCCATAGGCTTCCTCGACGGCCTCGCGGGCCAGATCAAGCTGCTTGGCCCAGCCGACATCCGCAACCGGCGTCGGATAGATCAACCCGATCATGACGGGTTCGGCGGTGACAGCCATCCCGGTCAATGGCAACGCCATGCATGCCGCCGCAATCCAGCTTGTCATTCTATGTTTCATTGACATCGTTCTTTCTCCTGTTGGCATGACCGCTCAGGCGGTGCTGTTATAGGTACGGCCCAGTGAGGCCGGGGAATTCAGGCGCATCTTGCGGCTGTCCATCGACAGGATCGAAATGGCGATGATCGTGGCGATATAGGGAATGCTGGTCAGCAGTTGCGACGGCACCGAGATACCCATCCCCTGCACCAGCAATTCGGCAATCGTGGCCAGCCCGAACAGATAGGCGCCGATCACCAGCCGATCCACGCGCCATGTCGCAAAGACTACCAGTGCCACCACGATCCAGCCTCGCCCCGCGATCAGCCCATCCGACCACAGCGTGGCTGATACGGTGGCGATGAAGGCTCCGGCCAGCCCGGCCATGAAGCCGCCGACCATGATCGCCAGAAACCGGGTCATCAACACGCTGTAGCCGATGGCATGAGCCGATTCCGGAGATTCGCCCACGGCGCGGATCACCAGTCCGATCCTGGTGCTGCGCAGCATCCACCACAGCCCGACAGCCAGCAGCGGCGCCAGATAAACCAGCAGCGAATGATTAAACAGACCCGGTCCGATAATCGGGATCTCGGACAGGACCGGGATCGGCATCCGCTTCATCGGCGCGACCGTCATGCCCTCGTAAGATTTGCCAATCAGCCCAGAAAGGCCCAGACCAAGAATGCCGACCGCGATACCGGTCGCGACCTGATTTCCCAGCGCGAGCAACACCACCCCCGCAAACAGAACCGACAGCGCGACTCCTGCCGTGCCCCCTGCCCCCAATGCCAGCCAATGGCTGCCCGTCGCCATGATCGTCGCGAAACCGACCACCGCACCTAGCGCCATCATCCCCTCGATGCTGAGATTGAGGATACCCGAGCGCTCAACGATCAGCTCTCCTATCGCTGCCAGCAACAGGGGTGTCGCGGCCAGCAATGTGCCCGACAGCAGAAAAGCCAGCGTCGTTCCCATCAGTTCACCCCCTGTTGCGTAATGTCGCGCCGCCACCGCACGCGGTAATCGATGAACAGCCGCGCCGCGATATAGCTTACCAGCAGCACCCCCTGCAGCGAGGTATTCACCGCATAAGGCACCCCGGCCGAGGCTTGCGCCATATCGCCGCCGACATAGATCACCGCCATGAAGAAGGCGGCGAACAGGATGCCGATGGCATTCAATCCGCCCAGAAACGCCACGATGATCGCCGCAAAGCCGTAGCCTGGCGACACCACCCGCTGCAACTGTCCCAGCGGACCGCCCACCTCGAACACTCCCGCCAGACCTGCCGCCGCCCCGCCGATGCACAGGCTCAGCCAGACTGCGCGTTTCTCGCGGAAGCCTGCATAGCGGGCCGCATCCGGAGCCACGCCCCCGACCTGCAGTTTATAACCGGTCATGCTGCGCTCGGCGAATATCCATGCGGCGACGGTGGCCAGTAGCGCCACGATGATCGAAACATTTGTCCGACCCATCCCGAACAGCGATGGCAGCATCGCTACCGGCGGAAACGGCGCGGATTGCGGAAAATTAAACCCATAAGGATCGCGCAGTGGTCCCGACACCAGATAATACAGCAGTTGCAGCGCAATGCTGTTCAACATCAATGTCACCAGAATCTCGTTGGCATTAAACCGCGTGCGCAGAAACGCCGCCAGCGCCGCCCAGCCCATGCCGAACAACATGCCGCACAGCGCCATGGCGGGCAGCATCATCGGGTTCACGCTGTCATTGAACCACAAGGGCAGCAGGCTGCCGCCGATCGCGCCCAGCAGCAGCTGCCCCTCGGCGCCGATATTCCAGACCTTGGCGCGAAAACCGATCGCCAGCCCCTGCGCTATGATCAGCAGGGGCGCCATCTTCAGCAGCACCTCGCTGAGATTATAAAGGCTGGACAGCGGCGCGATATACAGCTGCCAGATCGCGCGTGACGGCGCGACACCCTGCGACGACATCAGAATGACCGCCGCGGCTACTGTCGTGACCACCGCAATCAGCGGCGCCAGCAGGGCGCGGGGGCCGGTCCTGCCGATCCTCGGCTCGGCGATCCAGGGAAGCCGTATCATGCCCTGATCCTTGTCTCGGTTGCGTCACGCGACAGGAAGCCCCCGGTCATGTAATCACCGATAGCCGAAACCGTGGCCGCGGACCGGTCAAGCGCCTCCGACAATCGGCCTCGGAACAGCACGTGAATTCGGTCGCTGACTTCAAACAATTCGTCCAGTTCCTCGCTGATGACCAGAATGCCGACGCCCGAATCGCGCAAATCGATCAATTGCTGGCGGATCAACGCGGCAGCGCCCACATCGACGCCCCATGTCGGCTGCGCGACCACGAGAACCTGCGGCTTCAGCCGGATTTCGCGGCCCATGATGAATTTCTGCAGATTGCCGCCCGACAGGCTGCGCGCCTCGGCCTCCGGGCCGGTGCAGCGCACGCCCATTTCACGGATGCAGGTTTCGGCGAAGGCGCGCATCCGCGACCGCTCGATCAATCCGCGACGCACCATGCCCTGCGCATGGCCGGTTAGCAGCGCGTTTTCCGCCAGCGTCATTTCGGGGACAGAGCCGCGACCGTTGCGATCTTCGGGCACGAAGGCCAGCCCCAGCCTGCGACGGCGGCCGGCATCCATATCGCCGCAAGCGCTGCCCGATACCCGGACCAGATCACGACGGCGCCGATCCAGAAGCATCTCACCCGACAAAAGCGCCGCCAGTTCCTTCTGGCCATTGCCTGAAATCCCCGCGATGCCGACGATCTCACCGGAATACAACCGCAGGTCCAGATCATGCAGGCCAACACCGAAGGGATCGTCGGACGGCTGCGACAACCGCGACAGTTCCAGCACCGGATCCTGCCCCGGCCTGGGCGCCGAGCGTTTTGGATGCGGGATTTCCCGCCCGATCATCAGATGCGCCAGTTCCGATGCGCTGGCCCGGCGCGGATCCACCGTCGCCACGACCTCGCCCGAGCGCATCACCGTGGCGCTGTGGCACAGGCTGCGGATCTCTTCCAGCTTATGGCTGATGAACAATACGGCGCAGCCTTGCGCGGCCAGTTCGCCGATAGTCTCGAACAGCGCCGGAATCCCACTTGGCGGTAGAACCGAGGTCGGCTCGTCCATGATGATCAGCCGGGGCTCCTGCAACAGGCAGCGGATGATCTCGACCCGTTGACGTTCCCCCACGGACAGCGAATGGACCAGCGAATCCGGGTTCACAGGCAGGGAAAACCGTTGCCCGATCTCGCGAATACGGTCCGTCAGTCGGGCCATGCTGTCAGGCACCGTCAATGAGATGTTTTCCGCCACGGTCAGCGATTCAAATAGCGAGAAGTGTTGAAAAACCATGCCGATACCAAGCTTGCGCGCCTGCGCGGGGCTGGTCAGCATGATAGTTTCGCCGTTCCAGCGCATCTCCCCCGCATCGGGAGGAAAGACGCCATAGATCATTTTCATCAGCGTGCTTTTGCCCGCGCCGTTTTCTCCCAGCACCGCATGGATTTCGCCCGGCCGGATGGTTAATGAGACATCGCGGTTCGCGACCACCGTCTGAAACGCCTTGGTCACGCCGCCAAGGTCCAGCAGCGGCGGACCCGCATCGATCGGCTCGGGGCGACAAGCGGCCATGGCGGCTATACCCATATGTTATCTCCCTGTTATGTCTCCGAGGCTGACAGGCACCCTGCCCGCTGCCCGGTTAGATGTTCAGCACCAGCAGCCGGGACTTGCAGCGAGAGACGCAGGGCATGATCAGCCTGCCGCCTTCTTGTTCGTCCGGGCTGAGGTAAAGGTCATTATGTTCCGGTTCTCCCTCGATCACCTCGGTGATGCAGGTGCCGCAAACGCCCTGTTCGCAACTGGTCTTGATCTCGATCCCCGCCTCGCGGATCACCTCGATAATGGTGTGATCCGAGGGTACCACAAGCTCGATACCGCTTTTTGCCAGCCGCAGCACAAATTCGCCTTCACCCGGCGTCAGAACCGGCACTTCTGCTGAAAAATGTTCCAGAATGATCGCGTCGGCAGGCCAGCCGGTCGCCTCGGCGCAATAAAGCACGACATCCATGAAGGGATTGGGCCCGCACAGGTAAACCGAATGGCCGCCGTCGCGCAGGATTTCCTGCAATACTTCGGTCAGCAATGGTGGCACCAGCCCAAAGTGATAAGCGACGCGATCCGACCATTCGCTTTCAAGGATCAGGTCGCGAAAGGCGATCTCGCTGTTGGTGCGTGCGAAATAGTGCAGCTCGAAATCATCGCCTTGCGCAGCCAGCACCTGCGCCATGCTCAGCAGCGGCGTCACCCCGATCCCGCCCGCCAGCAGCAGGCGCCGCCCACCCTCGCCCGGACGCAGAGAAAAATTGTTGCGCGGTGTGGTGATGCGGACAGTGCCGCCCTCTTTCAGATGCGTATGCATCGCGCTGGAACCGCCGCGTCCGTTCAACTCGCGCTTGACCCCGATCAGGTAACGGCTCCGATCCGACGGATCATTGACCAGCGAATATTGCCGTACAACGCCTGGAAAGGGCGAAACCGAGATATGCGCCCCGGCCTGAAACGACGGCAGGGGCTGGCCATTCAATGCCTCGAATTCAAAGCTGCGGATTTCCGATGTCTCGGATCGGATCTTGCGGATGCGGACATCGAATTCACTGTCAGTCGACATCACACATACTCGGAGATGCCAGACATGGCATGAAAACCGGGCAATTTCCGGAATTCACGCAGCCAGTTCCGGATTGCCGGATATTCCTCGTGCCCGATACCGCCATCGCCCGACAGCGCGACATATGGGAAACACGCCAGATCGGCGACGGTGGGATGATCGCCCATGATCCATGTGCCGCCGTCGATCTCTCGATGGGTCAGATGATCGTCCAGAACCCGGAACGCCGAGCGCGCCGATTTGCGCGCGGCTTCGATATCCAGATCATAGCTCATCACGTCATGCAACCGCGCGCTTGATGCCGCCATCAACTCTCCGCCCGCGAACATCAGCCACATCATCACCGGGCCGAAACTGGCCGGATCGCGGGGCAGCCATGTGCCGTCACCGTCGTATTTATTCGCCAGATGGCACAGGATCGCCTGCGCATCGCGCAAGACCAGCCCGTTATCCTCCAGCACCGGCAATTGCCCCAACGGGTTGATCGCCAGAAAACCGGGCGTCTTGTGCTGACGACCCGGATAGAAATCCACCTGCCGGCGTTCATATTCCAGACCCAGAAACCCCAACATCAGCCGGACTTTGTAACAACTGCCCGAAAGCGAATAGTCGTAAAGCGTGATCTTCATGAGTCAGGCTGCCTGCTTTTCATAAATGCCGAAACGAATATCCATCGCCTTCAACCAGCGGCGAAACGCGATCGAGCTGGCATCCGCACGAGTCGGCAATTCATAGGTCGGATCCAGCGGCAGCAGCGCCGGGCGCTGGTTTTCCAGGATTACCCGATCCTGCAGGAAGATCGATTGCTGGAAATCGGCAATATCGGCGGCAGTGTTCTCGTTATCCACGATGGCCATCGGCATATAGGCCAGGCAGCGCGTCTCGGTCAGCGGTTGGATGAAAACGCAGATCGCATCGTTGCGGTCGGAATCCTCACTGATATTCTTGTACAGCATGACGCTGAACGGCGACATCACGCGGTAAAGATAGCGTGTCATCTGCCCGCCCTTCACCGCCTTTGACGCGGCGGGCTGGAAGAAGGTGCAATCCACCGCCCAGATCTCGTCCACATCCTTGCGATGTTCGGTCCGATAGGCCAGCACTTCGGTCTTGTCGGTTGCACCTAGCGTATCGACATGGATGAAGGAGAAATGCGCCATGTCCAGAAAGTTCTCGACCAGCCGATAGGGGCTGGTGTTCACACCCACATTGCCGCAGCCAACGACAACGCGGTCGGCTTCATCGAACTCGTGGATCTCGGGCAAGGGCCGCGTGGGATCGCCCAGAGTGGTGAAAATGCAGGTATAGCGCGTCTGGATCGGCAATTCGCGCCCTTCAGAGCCGTCTTCGCCGATCTCGGAAATACGATAGCTATCTTCGCCCGTTCGGGTGATGCGGATCGGCTGACCCAGAATCATCGTGTCGTGGCTGGCGCCGGGCGCGATCTGGCCCAGCCAGCCGGCTGCGATCCATTCGTTACGGGCAACCGGATCGGTCGTCGCAGTCATGGCATTTCCCTCCGTGTCAGTTGTTTTCGATACGGGCGCGCAATTGCACCACCTGCCGCGCCAACCCATGTCGCCCTTCGGCAGATACCGCCGGGCCGCGCGCGACGAAATGCACCCCGGTCGAACCGGCATCGACAGGCTGGAATGCCGCCGCCAGCGTCGTCCCGTCCGGCAATTCCAGCGTGACCACATCGCCATCACTCAGCGCCCCGTTCCACCCGACCAGATCGTCCATCACGGCCTTGCGGGCATCCTGAACCGCATAGTTCAGAAAGATGCTTCGAACCGCTTCCCAGCCGTCATCGGCGCCCAGATCGGGCAGCCTGGCATGCGGATCTTCCGCCAGATTGGTCCAGATCAGCCCGTAACGGCTTTCCACCGCGTGACGTTGCGCGCAGATCGTCTTGGGCGGGGTCAGGTCGGGATGCGCCGGGATCACCTTGCATTGCCCGTCTGGTCCGTAACCCCAACCGTGATAGATGCAGCGAAGCTTCTCGCCCTCGACAAAGCCCAGGCTTAGCCGCATGCCGCGATGCGGGCAGCGATCCTCCCATGCGTTCACCTCGCCCGAGGCGCTGCGCCACAAGGCCAGGGCATAATCGTTCACGATGACAGGGTTGCTGGATGAGGCGCGGATCTGGCTGTCCAGAGCCACCGCGTTCCACTGGTCGGGGGCCATTCATAATCTCCGTTGCACTGGGCTGCGTCAATTACCGCCCAACTTACGAAGGCTTGCGGCACCGTGCATAGACAGTTATTTTGAAATAAGCGTTCAAGAATGTTGAACAATTATGAATCTTGAAGACATCACGGTGTTTTTGCAGATCGCCGCCGCTGGTTCGCTGACCGGCGCGGCCCGGGTGCTGTATCGCCCCAAGGCGACGGTCAGCCATCAATTGCGCAGGCTGGAAGAGGAAATCGGCGCACCGCTGTTCATCCGCTCGGCCAACCGGCTGGTGCTGTCGGATGCAGGAACCGAGTTTCTGGAGCATGCGCGGGCGATCCGGCGGGCTTGCGAACGCGGGCTGGACAGCACAAGGGCCGGCCAGAAGAATGCGCAGGGTACGATGCGCATCGGTTCGACCGGGGAATTCGCCTCGAACCTGATCGCGCCCCTGATTTTGCATTTCGCGCGCCATAATCCCGATCTGCGGCTGGACCTTACGGTAGTGCGCTCGGACCTGCTGCTAAGTTCGCGGGAAAGCTATGATTGCCTGCTTTATCTGGGCGAACCATCGATGCCGCAGGTCGCCGATATGACCGGCCGCCTGCTGGGCCGGTTTTCATTCGGGCTATATTGCAGCCCCGGCTATCTGGCCCGTCACCCCGCGCCGCGGGAACCCGCAGAACTGCGCCAGCACGATCTGCTTGCCTATCACAACGCCGAAAACATCACCTTGTGGGAATTGCGTAACGGGGATGAGGAATACAGCCTCCCTCCCCATACCAAGCTGCTCAGCAATGATTACTGGGTGATCAAACTGTCGGCCATCCATAACCACGGCATCTGTTTCGTGCCGAAATTCTTCGCCCGGCTGGAGGTCGAACAGGGTCTGCTGGTCCCGGTGCTGCCCAACTGGTCCTCGCGCGAGGTTCCGCTTTATGCACTGTTCGCCAGCCACCGGCTGCGCAACACGCAGATCGCCGATCTGATCAATTCCCTGACGCAGAATTTCGCAGACATGCAGACCTATCTTTATACCGCTTCGGCGAAGAAAGAGTTTTTCAGGTAATTATCCCACCGCTTGCAACCCCGCCATTGGTGCCGGCGGGACTTCCCCCGAAACGGGGTCAGCCGCACATATGCTCGGTCTCGCTGCGATGCGCTGCCGAACAAGGTCTGGTGCACCCACCGGATCCCGGCGGCGATTATCGGGCCAGATGACGGTCTCGTTCACCAAAAGCGTCGCCAAGCGGAGAAAGACGAAGACCCTTCCGCAGGCGTTTCCAGGGAAGTGATGCCGGATCGACCGCCATAGGCCCCGGCGCCGCCGCCACGAGGATCGCCGATGCGATCGGCGCAAAATCGGCGCGGAAATGAACCGAGCTCTTCACAACAATTACCCGCGCTTGCTCGGGGATCAGGCCGAGATGGCGGAACATTTCCCGTTCGGCCATTTGCGCCTTGAGGGAAATGACGCAGATCCGCACATCGCCGATCCGCAGCGCCGCACAGGGCCCGAGATTCATAGGCCCGACCCCATAGTAAGGCCCTTTGGCAAGGAATTTTCCGTCCGAGACCGCCTCGACGATGAATTCCGCTTCGACAGGTGCGTCGCCTCCCGATTGGCCACCTAAAGAAAGCCGGATCGTGGCGCCGACCCCTGCGGCATGAGCGGCAAGGGCGGCCTCCGGATCATAGATGCCGCCGATGAGCGCATTCCGTGCCTCAGCCCTGATGAGAGCATGAAGCATTCCCGTCGTATTGGCATCACCGCCTGCCCCGGGATTGTCCTGGGTATCGGCAATGATGACCGGCATGTCGCCTGCGAGTAGCCGCGCCTTCGCAACAGCTTCATCCGGTGTGAGAACTTCCCCGACAAAAGCGGGTTCCGCAGCCATGACACGATCCATCAGTGCCTGCGCCGCCTCGCCCGCACCCGTGCCATAGGCGGTAACGCTCATTCCGCAATCGGGGAAGTCCGCAGCGGGAAAGCCCATGTTGAAGCTGACCGAAAGAAGGCCCTCGGCCAGTCGCGCGACCTCTGCGTAAAGACCTTTCGCAGGATTTTCGTCGGTGCTTTGCCAGGAAATCGCCGTGAGAAAGGGTGCCTGAAGATAAGCCTTTTCGTTTTTTTCCCCATTCATCAGCCGGCCGAGGATTTCACCACAGCGCTTTCCCGTCGTGAACATGTCCACATGCGGATAGGTGCGGTAACTGTCCAGTACATCCGCCATTTCCACCATCAATGGCGTGACATTGGCGTGCAGGTCCAGGCTGACCACGATTGGCACCTCGCCCACGCAAGCGCGGAGACGCTTGAGCAATTCGCCTTCACCATCATCCAGATGTTCACAGACCATTGCGCCATGAAGATCAAGATAGATCCCGTCGAGAGGAAGCGCCGATGCGATCCGTTCGATCATTTCGCCGGACACGGTCTCGAACGCTTCTTCTGTAGTATGCGCAGAGGGGCTGGCAGCACACCAGATCGTCGGCACGATATCCCATCCTTGTGCGCGGGCGTGATCTATGGCGCCCATGATGCCCTGATTGCTTTTGCCGGAACGGCTAAAGATTTCTTTCCCCCGGGCGATCGGGCCAGAGCCTCCGCCGCGCTCGAAATCTGCAAGAGCAGCCTTGGTTGGCGCGAATGTGTTCGTCTCGTGGAGGAATCCTCCCACAGCGATACGTTTGCTCATCGCGGTTTTCCCCTCTGTCGTCCGCAAGTTTACCAGATCCAGGTGATGGTCAGGTGCATGTTATGCGGCCAGATCTTCGAAAGCCACGGGGGATTTCCAGAAAGACGCGATCCTGTCCGCGGTATTCCTTTATTCGCCCATCGAGTGGGGCCATCCTGTGACCGAGGAAGGCAGCCCGGCAAGGAGCCACCAGGGCTTCACCGACCGGTCCGGGCGCGCCAATCCTGATATTTCTTAAGGTTCTCGTCCTTGGTGGCAGGATAGAGCCCGATGATCGGAGAGCCGGCCAACACCTCTTCCAGAACGAAATCCTCGAAGCTTTCCATTCCGGTGCATTCCTCGGCGATCTCGTCGGCCAGATGGGCGGGGATCACCATCACCCCATCCTTGTCACCCACCATCACGTCGCCCGGAAAAACCGGCGCATCGCCGCAGGAGATGGGAACATCGATATCCAGCGCTTCGTGGTGTGTCAGATTGGTCGGGGCTGAAGATTTGGCGAAATAGGCGGGCATATCCAGCTTGCCGATACCTTCCGCGTCACGCATGCCCGCATCCGTCACCACGCCCGCCGCGCCGCGAAGCGCCAGCCGGGTGATCAGGATCGATCCCGCCGTCGCGGCACGGGCATCCTTTCGGCCATCCATGACCAGCACATGTCCCGCCGGGCAGGTCTCGATGGCGACGCGCTGCGGATGGTCGGCATTGCGGAAGACGGTGATCGGGTTCCGATCCTCGCGCGCGGGGATATAGCGCAGGGTAAAGGCAGGCCCGACCATGTTCTCATCCTTGGGTGCGACCGGCACGACGCCCTGGATGAACTGGTTGCGCAACCCGCGCTTGAACAACGCCGTCGCGATCGAGGCGGTCGAGATCTTCTTCAGCTTCGCGCGGGTTTCTTCGGAAAGGATATGATTGCTCATCGGGGCCTCACTTGAGAACATGGGTTTTCAGAAAGACGTCAAGCCGTTTCTGCTGCGATGGGGTCAACGGCCAGGCCGAAGGCGGGCGGGTCGGGCCGCAATCCAGTCCCATTCCCAACAGTGCGGCCTTGACGCCGGTGACGTTGGTGCCGTTCATTTCCTCGGCACGGATTTCCTCGAAGACGCGCATTTTCGCGATAAGAGCATTGGCCCCGGCATAATCGCCCCTTTCCAACGCCGCGTGAATCGCCATGGACATTTCGGGCCAGACATTGATCAACCCTGATGTGAAACCGCGCGCACCGACAGCATAAAACGCAGGTGCCCAGATTTCGGCCAGCCCGCCCACCCAGGTGATCGAAGGATCGGAAGCGGCGATTGCCTCGGACAGTTTCAGCGGATTCGGAGTCGCCCATTTGACGCCGCGAACCTCGGGCAGCGAAACCAGTTCCACGATCGCCTTCGTGCCAATGGCGTCGTTGCGCAGATAGACCATCATCGGCAGCCCGCCTGACGCGTCGGCTACGGCCTTGAGATAATCAACGATCCCGCGAGGGGCTACGAAAGGATCTGGGGGCTGATGGATCATCAGGGCCGCCGCCCCGGCATCCGCCGAGGCGCGGGCCAGGCGCTGCGCATCGCGGATCCCCCGCCCGACGCCTGACAACAGCGGTGCGCGTCCTCCAACCAGCCCGGCCACCTCCTGCACCATCGTAACGGCTTCGTCGGTGGTAAGGGCGTAGAACTCACCGGTATTTCCGTTCACGACAGGCATATGCACGCCCGCGCCAAGCGCCCGATCAAGAATGGGGGCAAGACGCGCCGGGGCAATGTCCCCGTCCTTGTCATAGGGCGTCACGAGAATACCCGAGATGCCGCCCAGTGCCTTTCCAAGAATGTCTTCTTTCATCGCATCGCCTCAGAAAATATCAGGTTCACCGGCAGCACGACCGAAATCGTGCTGAAGGAAATCGAAATCGCAGCCGGTATCGGCTTGCGTCACATGTTTCGAGAACATCCAGCCCCAGCCCCGTTCGAAACGCGGCTTTGGCGCTTTCCATTCATCGCGGCGGCGCGCGATCTCGGCTTCATCGACCAGCATGTCAAGCCGACGCGATGGCAGATCCAGCCGAACCCTGTCGCCCGTTTCCAACAGCGCCAGCGGCCCGCCGATATAGGCTTCGGGCGCGACATGCAGCACGCAGGCCCCGTAAGAAGTTCCTGACATCCGCGCATCGGATATACGCAGCATGTCGCGATGGCCCTGTCTGATAAGCGCCCTGGGAATGGGCAGCATGCCCCATTCGGGAAAGCCCGGCCCGCCCAGAGGGCCGGCATTGCGCAGCACCAGCACATGGTCGGGCGTCACCTCCAGATTCTCGTCATCGATTGCTGCCTTCATCTCGGGGTAACTGTCGAAGACAAGTGCGGGACCCTCATGGACATGATACTTCGGATCGCAGGCGGCCGGTTTGATCACCGCACCATCGGGGCAAAGATTGCCGCGCAGCACCGCCAGCGAACCTTCCTTGTAGACAGGGTTCGACAGCGGGCGAATCACGTCGTCGTTCCAGACCTTCGCCCCTTCGAGGTTTTCGCCAATCGTCTTCCCCGTCACGGTCAGGCAGGACAGGTCCAGCCTTTCGCGCAACTGCGCCATCAATGCGCGCAGCCCGCCCGCATAATGGAAATCCTCCATCAGGTAATCCGTGCCGGAAGGGCGGACATTGGCGATCAGCGGTGTGTCGCGACCAAGCTGGTCCAGCGTGTCGAGCGACAGCTCCACCCCGGCGCGGCGCGCCATCGCCACCAGATGCACCACCGCATTGGTAGAACATCCCGTCGCCATGGCGACGATGGCGGCGTTGCGCACCGAGGCTTCGGTCACGATCCGGGCGGGGGTCAGGTCTTCCCAGACCATATCGACGATGCGGCGGCCGCAATCCGCACTCATCCTCTGATGGCCGGAATCCACCGCTGGAATCGATGACGCTCCCGGAAGCGTCAGGCCCATCGCGTCGGTGATCGCGGTCATGGTCGAGGCCGTGCCCATGGTCATGCACACGCCCGCCGAACGCGCGATACCGCCCTGCAAGCCTTCCCATTCCTTCTCATCGATATTGCCCGCGCGGCGTTCGTCCCAGTATTTCCATGCGTCGGACCCCGAACCAAGATGCTGGCCGCGATAGTTTCCGCGCAGCATCGGCCCGGCAGGCAGATAGATCATCGGCACGCCCGCAGTAATCGCCCCCATCACAAGGCCCGGCGTGGTCTTGTCGCAGCCGCCCATCAGCACCACGCCGTCGAAAGGATGGGCGCGGATCATCTCTTCGACCTCCATCGCAAGCATGTTGCGATAAAGCATCGAGGTGGGCTTGGTGAAGCTTTCATCCACCGACAGCGACGGCATTTCGACAGCAAAGCCTCCGGCCATCTGGATCCCGCGTTTCACGTCCTTTGCACGTTCGCGGAAATGCGAATGACAGGAATTGATCTCGGACCAGGTATTGAGAATCCCGATGAGCGGGCGGCCCATGAACTCCTCGGGGGAGTAGCCAAGCTGCATCAGGCGCGAGCGATGGCCGAAGCTGCGAAGATCGTCCGGCGCGAACCAGCGGGCCGAGCGCAATTGGGAAGGTTGCTTGCGAACAGGGCGTGTCATCTTGTCTCCGTTGGATCGGCCAGCCACCATGGCGGCGTGCTGGTCGGGAATCAACTGCTTGTCCGGGCAGGCCGCTTTCGCATTCCCGACCAGATCTGCCAGATGATCGAAAGAGCGGCCAGCGCGAGGAAGGCACCGGAAATCGGGTTGGTCAGGAAGCCGGTATAATCACCCTGCGACAATTGAAGCCCGCGCCGGAAATTCGTTTCAGCCATCGGCCCAAGGATGAAGCCGATGATGAAGGGTGCGGTGGGGATGCCCGCCTTGACGAAGGCATAGCCCAGAATGCCGAAGCCCAGCACCGTCCAGATATCGAAGATGCGGCTGGCAAGGCCGAACGCACCTACGGCACACAGGACAAGGATCATCGGCAGCAGGATATGACGCGGAATGGCCAGCAGCTTTACGAAGATGCGCAACCCGTAGAACTCGACAATCAGCATCACGATTGCCGAAACCGTCAGTGCGGCGAAGATCGTATAAACCAGATCGGCCTGCGTCACGAACAGCATCGGACCGGGCTGGATACCATGCATCATCAACCCGCCCAGCAGGATCGCCGTCACGGCATCGCCGGGAATACCCAGCGTCAGCAGCGGGATCATCGCACCGCCGATCCCCGCATTGTTGGCGGCTTCGGGGGCCACGACCCCTTCAAGCGTGCCCTTGCCGAATTCCTCGGGCGTTCTGGAACGCGAGCGGGCGGCGATATAGGCAAGGATGTTCGAGGTACCCGCACCGATCCCTGGAAGGATACCGATGACAATACCGATGGCCGCGGAACGGAAGCCATTGGGCAATTGTTCGAAGAACTCCTTCATGCTGAAGCCGAAACCCTTCACGCCCTTCATGACAGGGGCCATGATCCTTATGTTGCTTCCTGCACGGCCGGCTTCAGCCACCTTGATCACCTCGGCGATGGCGAACATTCCGACCAGTACCGCGAGGATCGAGAACCCCGAATTCAACTCGACCATGCCGAAGGTAAAACGGCGGGTCGCATCGACCGGCGCGATTCCCACGGTCGAAACCGCAAAGCCCACCAGCCCCGAAAAGATCCCCATCGTCATCGAACCGGAAGAAAGCGTCGCGATCAATGTCAGCGAGAAGATTGCAATCGCGAAATATTCATGTGGCCCGAACGACAGCGCCACCCGCGCAAGCGCCGGCGCGACGAAGACAAGCGCAATGATCGACAGGATCGTTCCGATGAAGGAAAAGACGATCCCTGCCCCCAAAGCCTTCACCCCTTCGCCCTTTTCCATCATCGGGCCACCATCGAAAGTGGTGGCGATGGAGGACGGGGTGCCGGGAATCTTGAGAAGAATTGCCGCGATGAGCCCGCCCGAGGTCGCGCCCACGAAAAGCGCGACCAGCAGTGACATGCCTGCAGCGGGTGACATGCCGTAGGTCATGGGCAAACACAGCGCGATGGCCATGACGGCAGTCAGGCCCGGGATGGATCCGAAGATGATGCCCACGACGACGCCCAGAAATATCAGCAGCAGCATCTGAGGCTGAATTGCGGCGAAAAGGCCGGCGGCGAAAAGATCGACCATGGTCTACGCTCCTCAGGACAGGAATGGGGTCAGCGGTCCCGCCGGAAGCATCAGGCTGAAGCCATAGCGGAAAAGGAAGAAAATCGTGGCCGAGACCACCACAGCCATCAGTGCCAGCCGCAACCACGGAATAGGCTTGCCCGACGGGCTGAGCAGCGCGATTTGCAGGAAGAGGTAGATTGAGGCGGCGAAGATGAACCCGATAGGCCGCATCAGCAACACGAAAAAACCGATCAGCAAAAGCGAAAGAACGACACTCAGATAATCCGGAGCCATTTCCCCGGCGGGTGCGTCCTCATCTTCGGCGGCGCCGCGGGCCTGTTCGATGATATCGCCCGACATTTCCTGCGGCATTGCCGCAATAGGCTGGCGCCAGCTTTGAAACAGATGAATCGCTCCCAGCAGGATCATTCCGATCGAAAGCATATGAGGAAAGAAGCTGGCATCCACCCCGCCGCTGCCCGGAATACGGGCTGCGAGTAGAAAATAGATAAGGCCCGTCAAGAGCATGGTCGCCCCGACCACAAGGCCCTTGGTTCTGGATTTCGCCATGATTGATCCGCTTTGTCAGACAGTTCGCAGATTATGCGTCCGAACGGGCCGGACACAGGCTCATCGGTTTTCAGCGAGAAGATTGCAACGCGTCGCGATACTGCATGTAATTGTCGCGAAGCGTGCTCAGCAATTCGATCGATTCCTCGTGCCCATAGGAAAGCACAGGCTGACGGAAGCCCTGTTCCAGATCGGCCGCATATTCCGGCATATCGGAAATCTCGGCCGCGATTTCCGCCATGCGCTCAACGATCGCCTCATCGGTTCCTTTCGGGAAAGCAATGATATACGGATTGTTCATCACGAAATCGACACCCTGCTCGGCAAAGGTGGGGATGTCTCCCAGAAGCGGATTGCGTTCCGCATTGGGCTGGCCAAGCACCACCATCTGGCCGGATTCGTGATAATCCTGGACGGCCCCATAGGCGATACCGGCCACATGAACGCGGCCACCAAGCAGCGACGCAATCTTTTCGGCAGCCGAGCCGGTATCGACAAGGCGCATATCAGCGCCTGTTTCGTTCATGAACAGAAGACCTTGCAGATGCGAATAGCCCCCGAATTCGGTGCCATAGATCACCGCATCCGGATCATCGTTCGTGCGCTTCACCAGATCCTCGACTGAAGTGATCCCGGATTGCGCACTGGTTACGAAAACGGCACCTTGATCCACTGCGGGAATGCAGCAGATCTCGAAATCATCGATGCCGTAATCGGCCAGTCCCGAAACCTCGGTCACGATCAGATGGCCGGTATGGCCAAACAGGATCGTGGAGCCGTCAGGGGCAGCATCGCGCACGGCCGTGGTGGCAATCGTCGCACCACCACCAGGCATGTTGGTGATGACCATGGATGTGCCTGTCACCTGCTCGAAATAGCGGGCAAAGGTGCGGGCGTTGAAATCGGTGTCGCCGCCGGGACTGGCGCCGATGATCACATTGACGGTCTGGTCCGGCCAGTCGGTCTGAGCGAAGGCCGCCCCCGCGACTGCGGTGATGGTCGCAGCCGAAAACAATAATGTCCTGATCGCACTCATATAGGCTCTCCTCCCTGTCGAGTCGTATGGCTTGAATCACCATTATGTGACGCACTAATATATTTGTGCGTCACATTCAACCTCATTTACGCCGCTGGCATTACGTGCGTGGGCGGTGTATTCGGACCGCCAAGGATATTGAGCATGCAGCACAGTCATCGACGACGATCCCGTTCAGACGGTATCTACACCGACCTCCGGCGTCGGATTCTTTCGCTTGAGCTGCCTCCTGGAATCATTCTCAACGATCGGGAACTGAGCGAACGATATGGCACCAGCCGAACGCCGGTGCGTGATGCGGTTCAACAGCTTGCGCAGGACGGACTTGTCCATGTGGCGCCCCAGTTCGCAACTTTCGTCACCCCCTTCGATCCGGTCGCGGTGCGGCAGGCACATTTCCTGCGCATCAATCTTGAGACGCCCCTGATCAAGCGGCTTTGCGCATATGAGACACTTGATCTCACGCCCGCCCGACGCCTGATCGCACGCCAGCGCCTTGCACTGGAAGCAAATGATTTTCTTGGCTTTCTGGAACTCGACGATGCGTTCCACCACGCACTTTTCGAATTGGATGAGATGGGCGGGATCTGGATGCTGATCCAAAGCCACAAAGCACAGCTCGACCGGCTTCGCTATCTGCTGGCCATCGAACATGGGCAGGTGTTTCACCCGATAGAACAGCACAGCGCCATCGTTGATGCGATCGAGGCTCATGAATCCCGGACCGCCACCGACGTATTGCGGGCCCATGTTTCTGGCTCGGCCCAGCGCGTTGACGGAATGGCTGCGCAGCATCCCGACCTGTTCCGTTGGCCCGCCACTCGTGAGCTGGCCCGCAGCAGCGGCCGCGCCGGATTACGCGACACGCAGAAATAACGACAATCTATCAGCCTGACTGCCGACGGGTGAACGAAAGATGAGAAGCTCAAAAAGATTCGAGACAAGAGATGGCGAAATTCGCGCAGATCTGCGCCGTCGGATCATTGCACTTGAATTGCCCCCCGGCACGGCGCTTTCGCGCCAGCAGTTACAGGAACAATATACACTCAGTTCGACTCCGATTCGCGACGCCCTGCTTCAGTTGCAGGAAGAGGGGCTGGTTGCTATTCAACCCCAGTCGCGCACCTGCGTCACCCTCATCGACGGCGAACAGGCCCGACAGGCGCATTTCCTGCGCAGCACCATCGAGCGCGAGATCGCGATCCGTCTGGCGCGATGTGCCGGACCGGATCTTCTGACTACGCTTGACCGCCTGATCCGCCTGCAAGAGGATGTCTCCCATCATGATCTGGATCTCTTCGCCCAGCTCGATCAGGAATTCCATGAAGAGCTTTTCATCGCGGCAGGTTTAGAACATGTGCATGACGCGATCAGGCGGGAAAGCATCCATATAGACAGGATACGCGCCCTGCATCTGCCATTAGGGGACAAAACTGCCCGCATTCTGGACGAGCATCGCCGGATAGCCGAAGCTTTGCGCAGGGGCTCCGAAGAATTGGCAGGCACCGCCATGACACAACACCTGTCGCAATCTATCGGCATGGCCGCGGAACTTCGCAGGCTTCACCCGAACTATTTCGTTGCCTGAGCGCGGCGCCGCTGCTGTTGTGGGCGGCATGAAAGATCCTCCCCATTCTGCGACAAAGGGAAGCAGGGGGCTGCAGGATCACCTGCCTGTTCAGTCTTTACCGACCGCATGCCTCCGCGACAATCAATGGAAGAACTGATCTGCTCCACGACATGGGTGCCTGTGACTGGCGTCCCGCATCCATTCGACGGCTACCGGAAATTCGGCATCTTGCGAGAGTCCATCGGAGATATATTCTTCGACCTTCACCAAGGCAGCTTCATCGATCCAAAGACCGGCATCCTTCGAACCACTTCCGTTCACCGGCAGGACGGCCTTCCCTCTTTCACCTGACCTGCCGATTGCGTGAATTATCAGGCCCGGAAATGAAGACCGGCGCATCTGGAACAAAGCGCACATACACTGGCTTGCGAACGATCATCTGCCCCCTCAGATGAGTTGTTCGACCTCTGGCGCGGGAACGAATCTCCAGTTCCTGCGCGGCCCCGCCATGACATTGAGATAATACAGCTCAAATCCATAGGGCGCGCCGCAGGGGTGGTGGCCGCGCGGGACCAGCACCACATCATGATCCCGGACCGGCATGACCTCGTCGAGACTCCCGTCATCGGTATAGACACGCTGCACGGCCCAACCATCTGCCGGATACAGGCGGTGGTAATAGGTCTCCTCCAGATAGGTGATACGCGGAAAGTCGTCCTCGTCATGACGATGGCTTGGATAACTGGACCAATGGCCCGCAGGCGTGAACACCTCGGTCACCAGCAGGCTATCACAGTAATCCTCGGCCTCCATGGCGATATTATTGATGAACCGGGTATTGGTACCCTCCCCCCGCCCGGTCAGGCTGATGCCGTCTGGCCCGATGCGCCGCGCGTCATGCCCACCTCTGCCAGGGGCTGCGCAGACCGCGATGGTGCAATCGCTCCTGGCCACGGCCCGCCATTCCGCGCCATTGGGCACATAAAGACAATGCGGCGGGGTTTTCTCGAAGACATCCATCCGCTCGCCCAGTATTCCCCAATCGCGGCCCGCGGCATGGAAGGATGCCTTACCCTCCACCATCACCAGGATCACCTCGTTTCCGCCGGTCGCCTCCCCGGCGCTTTCACCGGGCCGCAGCCGATACAGCGAGAACCCCACATATCGCCAACCCGCATCCGCTGGTGTGATCTGATGGATCTTGCCATGGCCGCCGAAGGGTCTGCGTAACAACCGGCTCATCCTCGTCCCTTTCTTCTTTGTCCAAATACCTCGGGGTGAATTGGCCGCAGGCCAAGAGGGGCAGCGCCCCTCTTGTCCCGCGATCACGCCACGGTATTCCGGTCGAGTCCCGCCGCGATGGCCATCCGGCGCAGCGCCTCATATCCCATGCGTTGATAATGCAGAGGATCGCGGACCGCGCTGTCCTGTTCGGCCTCGATCACCAGCCAGCCCTGATAGCCATGCTCTGCCGCGATCTTCAGCACGGGTTCGAACGCAACGCAACCTTCGGGATCCCCGGGCACGGTGAAGGCGCCGCGCTTCACCCCCTCGATAAAGCTCAGCCCATCGGCACGAACCCTCTCCATCACGGGGCGGCGGATATTCTTGCAATGGATATGCCCTACCCGGTCCATATATTTCCGCGCCACCGCCACCGGATCCGCGCCACCGAACAGGCAATGCCCGGTATCCAGCAGCAGCAGCGTGTCCGGCCCAGCCGCTGCCATGAAACGATCGATATCGGCGCCGCTTTCCACGCAGCTTCCCATATGATGATGATAGCAGAACCGCATCCCCTGCACGCTCGCATGAGCGGCAAGCGCGTTGATCCCTTCCATGAAACGATCCCATTCCACATCCGACAGAACGGGCCGGTCGTTCACGGGCCTGTCCGGACAGCCATGCACGGTGTTCGAGCATTCACAGACGATCAGCACATCCGTCCCCGCCGCTTTCGACATGGCGATATGCGCATCCATCGCCGCCTTCTCGCTTTCCAGCGTCGCGCCCTCGACAAGGATATTGGTCGAATGCCAGCCTCCGACAAAGCGCAGCCCGTAATCGCCAAGCGCAGCTTTCAGCGCCGGGCCTTCCGAGGGCATCTTGTGCCCCTTCTCGATCCCGTCAAAACCGATTTCACGGCAATCGGAAAGGCAATCATCAAGACTCAGATGATCGCCGATCGAGTGATCGTCGTCATTCGACCAGGCAATCGGATTGGTACCGTAGAAAATCATCGTATTTCCCTCAATTCGCAAGGCTCTGCCGCGCGGCATGGTCCAGATATTCGGCATAGGCCCGTTTCAGCTTCTCGCTGCCGCCCACCTCCGGCACGGCGACATCCCACCAGTGACCTGCCGCTTCCAGACCGTCGCCCGGCCCCGGCACAGCGGTGGTGTCGATCACGATCACGGTCGGAATGTCGCGGCCCCGCGCGGCGGCGATCTGCGCTTCCAGATCGGGGATACCCGACGCCTTCACCGCATGCGCACCCATGCTGGCAGCATGGGCGACAAAGTCGATCTGCGGCTGCGCCTCGACATTGCAATCCTTGTAGAGATTGTTGAACTCTTCCCCGCCGCAGCCCTGCTGCAACCTGTTGATACAGCCGTAACCGCGATTGTCGGTCAGGATCACGGTAAAGGCGATGCGCCGCATCACCGCCGTCGCAAGTTCGGAATTGGCCATCATGTAGCTGCCATCTCCCACGAAGCACAGCACCTCGCGGTCTGGCCGCGCCAGCTTCAGACCCATGGCGCCCGCGATCTCGTAGCCCATGCAGCTATAGCCATATTCCATATGATAGCCGCCCGGTGCCGCCTGCCACAGCAGCTTGAGCGCCCCCGGCATCGTTCCGGCGGCACACATGGCAATGCTGGCCGGGGTCGAAGCCCGCTGCACCGCACCGATCACCTGCGCATCCGTCGGCAACTCGTTCCCTCCGGCAGGTGCCGCGCAATGCGCATCCACAGCGGTCAGCCAATCCGCGCGGGCCTGCCGATCGGCGGCATCGGCGCGATAATCGCCCAGCTTCGCCGTCAGCTTTTCCAGCGCGACCTTCGCATCGGCGACAAGACTCACCGCGCCATGTCTGGTCGCGTCATAGGGCTGCACATTGATGCCGATCAGCTTCGCCTCCCCGAACAGGGTCCGCGAACCGGTGGTGAAATCCTGTAACCGCGTGCCGATCCCGATCACCAGATCAGCCTTTGCCGCCACCCGGTTCGCCGCCGCCGAGCCGTCTACACCGACCGCGCCATAATTCATCGGATGCGCCTGCCCAAGCGCAGATTTCCCCGCCTGCGTCTCGATCACGGGTATATTGTGACGCTCGGCAAATTCGGTCAGAGCCGCCTCCGCCCCAGAATAGATGACCCCGCCGCCGCAGACGATCACCGGCGACTTCGCCGTTCGGATCAGTTCGGCAGCCTCCTCCAACTCCCGCATATCCGGCTCGGGCCGACGGATGCGCCAGACACGCGGCGCAAAGAACGCCTCGGGCCAGTCATAAGCCTCGGCCTGTACATCCTGACAGAAGGACAGGCAGACCGGCCCGCAATCGGCCGGATCGGTCATCACCCGCAAGGCACGCGGTAACGCCGTCAGCAAATGCTCGGGACGGGTGATGCGGTCGAAATAACGGACCACGGGCCGGAAACAATCATTCGCACTGACCGTGCCGTCATCGAAATTCTCGATCTGCTGCAGTACCGGATCGGGACGACGCCCCGCAAAGACATCGCCCGCGATGAACAGCACCGGCAGCCGGTTCACATGTGCCAGCGCCGCCGCCGTGATCATATTCGTCGCTCCCGGCCCGATGGAACTCGTGACCGCCATCGCCCGCCGGCGCGCATGCCCCTTGGCAAAGGCGATCGCGGCATGGGCCATGGTCTGCTCGTTCTGGCCGCGCCATGTCGGCAGCGCTTCTCCGATCCCATGCAGGGCCTCACCGATCCCGGCGACATTGCCATGCCCGAAAATCGCCCAGACCCCTTCGATGAATCGCACGCCTTCCCCGGTCATCTGCTCTGACAACCAGCGCGTCATGGCCTGAGCCGCCGTCAGCCGAACAGTTCCCCCCATCTCAAGCTTCCTTCTTCTTTGTCCAAATACCTCGGGGTGAATTGGCCACCGGCCAAGAGGGGCCGTGCCCCCCCCCCTGCCCCGCGATCATGCCGCCTGCCTCGCCTTTTCACGCGCCCTGTCCCAGATTCCGCATAGCCGCCGGTAACGCTTGGCCATCCGATCCACCGCATCCTCGTCGCTCACGCGGCCAGCCAGCCAATCCCGCGCCACCTCGCCGAAGATCGTCCGGCCCACGGCAAAGCCCCGCACCAGATCGAACCCTGCGGCCACCTCGAAGCTTGCCGCCAGTTCCGCCTCGGGCGCATCGAGCCCCAGTACCACGATGCCACGCGTGTGCCGGTCATGCTCTTCAATGGCGGCGATCGCATTCGCCCAGGCTGCACGGGTTGTCAGCGGCTCCAGCTTCCACCAGTCGGGATAGATACCCGCCGCGTAGAACTGTCGGATCAATATTCCCGTGGTCTCGTCATCCACCGGGCCGACATTCGACGGAATAATCTCGAGCAGGAATTCCAGGCCGTTGCGCCGCGCCGCCATGAACAATCGCCTGACGACCGCTTCCTGATCCGCGCGGATCACCGCATCGTCATCGGGATGACAGAAGCACAGAACCTTCACCACATTCTCGCGCGCCCATTCCGACAAGCCGCCGCAATCCGCGCCCAGTTCCGGTTCCAGCGTCAAAGGCCGCGACCCGGGCCATTCGCAGGGTCGCCCGATCCACAGCCCCGTGCCACAGGCCGCGTGCAGCGCCCGCTTCCCGATCCGGTTGTCACATAAGATGCCATAACCCCTTTGCCCGTCCTGCACCCGCAGAGCCGCCTTCAGACATAACTCCTTGAAGGCCCCGCCCTTCCCGGGCGTATAACCCTCCATTTCCTCAAGCTGTTTCCGGTGATCGAACGCAAAGACCCGCATGCTTGACCAGTCGCCGCTTCGATTGGTGGCCCAGTGGATCTGCTCCAGTTCCGCGTCATTGCGCAGATCGGGGCGGATCACCCCGCGATCAAGGAAGAACTCCAACTCGGCCAGCGAGGGATATGCGGGCGTGCAACCATGGCGGCTGACCGCGAAAGCCCCGCAGGCATTGGCGTATTTCAACGCGGCCGGCCAGTCGGTCTGGTCGTCCGGGCCCTCCAGCCAGCCTTTCAGCAGCCCCGAGAAAAAGCCGTCCCCCGCGCCCAGCACGTTGAATACCTCGATCGCGAACCCCGGCCCGGTTTCGCCCTTATCCAGACTGCCGGGGATCGCGCCCTCGAAGGCCACCGCCCCCGCCGCCCCGCGCTTGCAGACCAGCACAGCATCCGAAACCTCGCGCACCGCGCACAAAGCCGCCACCGTATCAGAGGTGCCCCCGGCGATGTGGAATTCCTCTTCCGTGCCGACGATCAGGTCGAACAGGTGCAGTACCGATTGCAGCTTCGCCGTGACTTTTTCGCTTTCGACAAAGCGGCTTTCGCCATCGTCATGCCCGGCCACACCCCAGAGATTCGGGCGGTAATCGATATCCAGCGCCGTTTTCGCCCCATATTTCCGCGCCAGCTCCAGCGCCTTGAGCACCGCAGCTTCGGTTCGCGGATTGGACAGATGCGTCCCCGTCGCGAGAACCGAGCGCGCCTCGGCGATGAAACCTTCGTCGATGTCATCTTCGCTCAGCGCCATATCGGCGCAATTCTCGCGATAGAAGATCAGCGGAAACTGTTCCTCATCGCGGATACCCAGAAGCACCAGCGCGGTCAGCCGCTCGGGATCGGTCGTCACGCCCCGCACATCCACACCCTCGCGCACAAGCTGTTCGCGGATGAACCGGCCCATATGCTCGTCTCCGACCCTGGTAATCACCGCGGACCGCAACCCCAGCCGGGCCGTCCCGCACGCAATATTCGTCGGAGATCCGCCGATATATTTCGCAAAACTTCCCATATCCTCGAGGCGGCCACCGATCTGCTGACCGTATAAATCAACGGAACTCCGGCCGATCGTGATAACATCAAGCGTCTTCATGCCGCCCCCTCTTCAGTTAGGGCGGCCAGAATGAAATCCATGCTCTGACGCAGCGCCGCCTCGGGATCGGCGGCATTATGGACCTTTTCCGCGAAAGGTTCGAAAGAGAACGGCCCGTCATATCCCCCTGCCAGAAGCGCCCTGATCTGCGCGATATTTTGCAGCCGGTCGCCACCATCCACCAGAACACGGTGCGCATCCAGCATATCACCCACCTCTACGCCCATATCTGTCACTCCCGAAACATGAACGAGGCCGGTACGGTTCGGGAAAAACTCGATCTCTCCGGCAAGATGGTGGTGGAACGTGTCATGGATCAAAGCATAGGTCCCGTCTGCGCCGGACTCAGTGATAGCGGCAACAGCTTCGGCCTTGCTGCGCAACGAACTGATCGGAAAGCCCAGAGGCTCAACCAGACCGGTCAGGTTCCGCTCCTGCAGGATCTCTTTCATGGCATCCAGCGCCTCTACCACCTTGGAATGCGGCACCTTGTTGCCGTCGTTCAGCGGGCACATGACCAGCGCCCGCGCCCCGCACTCCGCTGCGTAATCTGACATTCGCCGCGCATGGTCGGGAAGATCATCCGCCCACAGATTAAAGGGATATAACGCGTTGATCGACCGGATGGTGATGCCCTGGGCAACTGCCTCGGCACGGACATCGGCGGGGGCCATGGTTCCCAACACGTCCGGGATGTCGTTGCGGATCTCGACTTCCGAGACCCCGAGGCGGCGGCACATGGCGAAAAACTCGGCCAGTGGCAGTTTCGGCGCGGAAATATGGTTGATCGCAAAATGCATGGGTCAGCCCCTGTCGTAAAGCGCCGGTCGGTCCGGCAGTGAGATGGGAATGATCTGACCGGATCTCTGCTGCGCCTCGACGCAGGCATCCGAGGAAATCGCCGCGACATAACCATCCCAACTGGTCGGGCCAGAGGCGGTTCCCTTCGCGGCAGCATTGATGAAATCCTGCAACTCGACATCGTAGCTGTCGATGAATCGGTCCTTCCAGTCCGTCATGATCCCGCTTTGCAGCCGTGCCTCCCTGCGCAGGGTGACCGCCATCGGGTCGGGCAGATTGGCCAGCCCCTCCTCACCGACCACTTGGCACTGGATGTCGTAGCCGTAGCGGCAATTGACGAAAATCTCGACATCGATACGGATGCCTTTCGCCGTTTCCAGAAGCACGATCTGCGGATCGGCCACCTTGTCATGGGCATGGCTGGATTTGCGCGGAAAGACGACCTGTGCCGAAATGTAATCATCGTCCAGCAACCAGCGGAACACGTCGATCTCGTGGATCAGCGTGTCATGGATTGCCATCGGGGTGACATATTGCTTCGGCACCGTGGGATTCCGATGAGCGGCATGAACCATCAGCGGGCTGCCGATCTCGTTGTCTACTGCCTGTTTGAGCATACGGTATCCGGCATCGTAGCGGCGCATGAAACCAACCTGAACCAAACGCTTGCCATGCGCGACCTCGGCATCGACGATGCGAAGCGCGCCTTCGGCGGTAGTCGCCAGCGGTTTTTCGCAGAAACATGGTTTGCCCGCTGCAATCGCCGCCAACACATATTCCTCGTGCGTCGAGCCGGTCGAGCAGACCAGCACCGCGTCCACATCATCGGCGGCGATCAGATCCGCGCCCTTCTCATGGACCCTCGCACCGGGCGCGAGATCCGCCTGAACGGCCCGGGCTGCCTCGGGGCTGTAATCGCTCAGCGCGACCACCTCGGCCCCGGCTAGCACCCGCTGGATTCGCCGCGTGTGATCGCGGCCGATCATGCCTGTTCCGATAACGCCAATCCTGACGGTCATGTCCTGTGCCTCATTTAAAATATTGATCGACATAGCGCTGCATCTCGCTACGCATGAATTTGCCCGACTCGTCGGCCTTTTCTTCCCACGCGAAGACGCAGGCGGTCATGATGCCGTCAAAGCCAATCTCTGCCAGCGTGCGATAAAAGTCGTTCCACGGCACTTCGCCCTGCCCGATATTCAGATGCTGATGCACGCGGGCCGACGATCCCGGCGGGTTGATGATATAGCGCAGGCCGGAACTGGCCTTGTGGTTGAATGTGTCAGCGATATGGACATGGGCCAGCACATCGGCGCATTCGCGCAGCATCGCCACCGTATCATCGCCGAAATAGAACGTATGGGGCGTGCAGTAGAGAAACTTGACCCGGGGCGAGTTCACCGTACGGATCAGATCGACCGAGGGTTGCAGCGTTTCCACCCAATCCTCGGGATGGGGCTCGATATGCAGGCTGATGCCTTCCTTCTCAAGGATCGGTACCAGTTCTTCCATCGAGCGCCACCAGGCATCCTCGCAGGCCTCGATCATCGAACCGGTATGGCAGCAATAGCAGGTGCCCTTGTCGGGATGCGGGCCGCGGCCGAACTCGCTGTTCATCGTATCCACGCCCAGTTCCACGGCAATCTCGATGGCGCGTTTCCAGTGTCGGATAGCTGCCTTGCGCTCTTCCTCGTCGTTGCTGGCCCAGCGATACATGGGCAACAGGCTGGCGATACCGACATTGGCATCGCGCAGCGCCTTCCGGAACGACTTGATGCGGTTGGGGAATACGCGCGGCGCCTTGAACCATTCGAGGAAATCGGCGCGGGGGCTGAGTTCGATCCATTCATAGCCAAGTTCGGCCACTTTCGAGGGTAATTGCTCGAACGACAGGTGGCGGTGCATGAACGGGTCAAGTGCGATTTTCATGGTATGCCTTTTTCAGTTCAACAGAGAGGCCGCCGGATCTTCACCGGCGTGCCGCATGTTCCGCGTGATCAGCAGCGTTGCGGGCGGAACAACCAGTGACCGGGTTAATTCATGGCGTCAGGACCGGCTCTCAGGCCGCAGTCTCATATTCCGGCTGCGTCTTGGCACCGGTGATATAGGCGACGACATCTTCGCCATCGGTTTCCTCTTTTCGCAGATTGGCGCAGATCCGGCCGCGCCGCCAGACGACGATACGGTCGCACAGATCCATCACCTGCCGCATGTTGTGGCTGATCAGGATCAATGGCTCGCCCGCCTCTTTCAAAGTCCGGATGATGTTTTCCACCTGCGCGGTTTCCTGCACGCCAAGCGCTGCCGTAGGCTCGTCCATAATCGTCAGCTTGGAATGAAAGGTCGCCGTGCGGGCGATCGCCACGCATTGCCGTTGACCGCCGGACATATTCTGGATTGTGTTGCGGATATTGGGAATTTTCACTCCCGTCTTTTCCAGCCCGCGCCTTGTCGCCTCTCGCATCGCCTTGTAATCGAGGATCGAGAATGGCCCCAGATTGAACAGCCGCTTTTCCCGCCCGAGGAACAGGTTGTCGGGCACGTCCAGATGATCGGCCAGTGCAAGGGTCTGGAATACCGTCTCGATCCCGGCTTCGCGCGCGGCCAGCGGCCCATCGAACTCGACATAATCGCCATTAAACCAGATCTTGCCCGCTGTCTTTTGCTCGACCGCTGTGATCTGACGGACGAATGTGGATTTGCCCGCACCGTTATCCCCCATGATCGCCACATGCTCGCCCTTGCGGATCTCGAAATTGCAATCGATCAGGGCATGAACCCCGCCGTAATGCTTGGTCAGACCTTCGGTGCGCAGAATGACCTCTCCCAGATTGCCGTGCGGGCGCGGCGCCTCGACACCCGAGATGTTGGTTTGCAGATCGCTTGACATGATATCCCCCTCAGGATCTTGCCGCCGAGCGGCTTTGACGCCACTGGTCCAGTACGACAGCGCCGACAACGATCGCGCCCTTGACCATTTCCTGGTAGTAGGCATCCAGCCTCAGGAAGGTGAAACCAGATATAATGACACCAAAGATGAGCGCGCCAAGAACGGTACCCAGGATCGTCCCGCGTCCACCGGCCAGTGAAATACCGCCGATGACCGCCATTGCGATGGCATCCAGTTCATACATCACCCCCATACCGGCCTGCGCAGTCAGGTTCTTTGCGCTCAGCACGATGGCGGCGATGCCCGCCAGCAATCCGGCGATGGTATAGACCAGAACCTTGTGGCGGGCGACATTGATGCCCGACATGCGCGCCGCAGCCTCGTTCGAGCCGATCGCATATGTATGCTTGCCGTAGACGGTGTATTTCAGGATCAGATAGAACAGGATCGCCAGAAACACGAATATCACGACCGGCATCATCCCCGCACCGATGGCCGCATAGCTTTGGGTCGGGAAGGACACCGGCTGACCGGCGGTCCACCATTTCGCCACGCCGCGCGCCGAGACCATCATCCCCAACGTGGCGATAAAGGGCGGGATTCTGGTATAAGCGATCAGCAACCCGTTGATGAACCCTGCCAGCAGCCCGCAGGCCAATCCGACCAGCACCGGAATGACAACGGGCAGATCGATCCAGCCCCGGTCAAGGAAGACCGCGCGGGTGTTTTCCAGGCCGTTGATCTCACCCACCTGAGCAAAGCTCATGGCGATCATCGCCGTCATGCCGACCACCGATCCCGATGACAGGTCGATGCCTCCGGTAATGATGACCTGCGTCACCCCAAGCGCGATGATCCCGATGATCGAAACCTGCAGAATGATGATCTCCAGCCGCGCCGTGTTAAATATTCCGGCAACATTTTCGCGCGTGTTGAACAGGAAACTGTCATTCATCAATATTCGTCCGAGCAGTTCGAACACGACGACGATCAAGGCAAGTGCGATGGCGACACCTGCTTCCGCCGGAAGACCAGGTTTTGACTGCTCAAAACTCAGCCCGCCGACGCCGTGCGACGTATCTGGCATGATTGATCCTCTCTCGCGGGGTTCAGCCCGCCTGACGATTGCCGGGCGGCACCGCCCGCGCCGCCCGGATGCGAAGCCCCGCCTCAGTTACTCTGCGTGAATTCGGACATGTTCTCGGGCGTCACGAGTTGGAAAGGCACATAGACCTTCTTTTCCACCTCTTCCCCACGCGCGAGCTTCAGTGCCGCGTCCAATGCGCCCGAGCCCTGCCCGGCGGCGTCCTGAAACACGGTGACGTCCAGCTCTCCTGCCGCCATGGCCAGCAGCGCGTCCTGCGTCGCATCGATGCCGCCAATTACGACGTCATCCATGCTGATGCCCGACGCCTTCATGGCCTGAATCGCGCCAATCGCCATTTCGTCATTATTCGAGATTACCGCATCAAAAGGCTGACCCGCGGTGAGCCAGTTGGTCATCAGATCCTGCGCCTCGTCGCGCATCCAGTTAGCTGTCTGCTCGTCGATGATATTCAGTGTGACCGCGCATTTGCCCGCGTCGATCACGTCATGAATATCGGCGGTGCGCTGTACGGCGGCCTGGTTCGAAAGCTCGCCCATCATGACATAGACATTGGCCTCGCTCTTGCCGGCAGCGGCCAGCTGATCGCAAATCTCGATGGTTTCCAGCGTGCCGGATTCGCGCTCATCCGAAGCGACGAAAGCCTGACCGTCCGGTAGCGTATCGACATTGACCGGCTCGCGATTGACGAAGACCAAAGGCACGCCAGCCGCATCTGCTGCATTGGTCATCGCCTGGGTGGCCGAGGTATCCACCGGATTAACGATGATCGCATCCACGCCGCTGGCGATGAAGTTGTTGATCTGGTTAAGCTGCTTGGCCACATCGTTCTGCGCATCCTCGATCTGGACATCCACCCCGTCCATATCCTTGGCGATATCCCGGATACCGTTCCGCAACACGGTCAGGAAATTGTCATCGAACAGGGCCATGCTGACACCGATATTCTCGGCCGATGCCGTTCCGGCCAGCGCGGCGGCCAGGGCGGTCGTAAGCATAATTCTTTTCATTGTCTCCTCCAAACGCGAAACATATGCGCCGTCGACGCCACGCGGGTATGCCTATCCCCCGCCAAAAGCGGTGGCAGCAGTTCGGCTCCCTTCAGATTGCAGCAGGGCCTCCCTACCCGTGCCGCTGGCATTACGATTCCCGATTCCACTTTTCTGGTCAATAAAATGAGTCACCAAAAGACATCATTCATGATGCAAAATGAAATCTTATTGATGTAATTACTTCATAAACTCGCTTTCAGGGGTCCAGATCTGCGCGGGAAAGAACCGCTGGCCGGGCGTTTCCGCCATCCCCTTGTCCGAGGCCGCGATGATCATCCCGACCAGATCATCGGCGATCTGTTGCACCGGCGTCGACAACACGACACTAAGCGTCTGATCCTGCAAACCCGCACGCGATTCCGGCGTCAGTTCATTGACGATCAGCACCATATCACCGGGCTTGCGCATCTCTCGTACGGCCTCGATGGCGCCCTCCATGCCTCCGCCCGCACAATAAAGCCCGACAAGATCGTCATGCCGGGACAACAGATTGACCGTCGCCTCATAGGTCAATTGCCGTGTTTCGAGGTTGATCTGCGTATCCAATAACTGAAACGCAGATGCCGACTGGCGGAAAAAGCTGCGGAAACCCGTCTCTCGCAATTCATGCCCATGGTAACGCGATCCGCCGATGAACAGCGCAACCTTGCCAGGCCGTTTCGACAGACCAGCTATGAACCAGCCCGCTATCCGGCCGACTTTGATGTTATTTGTCCCCAGATAGCTTTCACGCACACCCTGCGCGAAATCCGATAGAAGCGAATAGACCGGCACCCCGGCACCACGCAGTTCCTGCACAGCCTGAGTAACCAGATGATGATCTATGCCTGTCGCCGCAACCGCGTGGACACGTCCACTGAAACTGCGAAGGATATCCGAGATCTCTCCGGGTTGGCCGGTTTCGGTGAAGCGCGTCATGACCTCGATCCGGCGCTGCGTGCAGGCGCGGGTCTGGGTTTCGAAAATCGCCCGCACATCCTGATAGAAGGCATGCCGCGGTTTTTGCAGCAAGAGCCCCAGGCGCAGTTCGGCCTTATCGGCCAGCATCCGATGCCGGATCACATTCGCGCCGTGATACCCGATCTCTCCCGCGGCCTGATGGACACGGCGCACGGTCTCCTCGCGCACGTTCTGGCGGCCGTTCAATACGCGATCAACGGTCGCCGTGCTAACCCCGGCGGTTTTTGCCAAGTCGGCAATCGTTGGTCGTCGAGACATGATGGCCTCACATCATAAAGAATGAGGCAGATCATCAACCAGATTATGATGTATTGCAACAGGCCCCACCACAGCGAAAGCCTAGCAGTTTCGCGCGTGAAGAGGGTACCGGCCTGATTGAATCAAGCTTCATGAGGCAGGCACATACCGATGCTTTCCGCCATTGAGAAATTTCGGGCACCAAAGAAACGATCATCATGGATGGCGAGCGCTTCAACGGGCTGAAGGTTTGCAGTTCGGCGAAGACAAACGCGACCGGGGCTTAAAGAGCTTACCTGCCGGATTGCAGATAGCGTAATTCCCCGCTTTCTTCCCGTTCGATTTCCGTGACCGCAGACTGAGTTATTTTGACCTGAAAGTAATAGAATCCCATAATCTGATCATTCGGTTTGCAAAACATGCGAATTGCGGATGCAACGAAACGCTCGCTGCCCTCGACCATATGGGAAGCCATCCGAGGGTCATGCCTGCGGCTCAAGTCTGAACAGCGACAGGAAATCTTCGGCCGCAGCGGTATCGCCTGCGGCTTCGATCATCCCCTGGGAGATCAGTGTCGGCAGAGGTGTAGCGCCGTAAACCGCCGCCGCCATCAGGTTTCCATTCCCCCGAAGCACAAACGGCGCATCGGGCTTGCTGACCGAGGCCGTCTGCAACCTTCCACTGGCCAATCGCATTTCAAATGCTTCGTTCCCGAAGTCGAATCCAGCCAGCATCTCTCGCCCCCACGCAAGCGCAGGAATCAGATTGACCCTCATTGAGATCATCAAAGCCGAGGGGCTGATGAAACGCGAAACATCATGGCCAGGCACGATCAATGCCCATCGGCAGAGCGCCTCGAGAACCGGCAAAAGGTCGTGTCCAGCCCCGGTCAGTGAATAAACGCCAAGCCGTTCATCGTGATCGATCACCCCGGCCTGCGCAAGCTGTGCCAGACGGCCGGTCAGAACGCTCGCCGTGACGCCCGGCAGACCGGCCCGGATCATCTGGAACCGTTTCGGCGCAAACATGAGCTCGCGCACCACCAGCAATGCCCAGCGGTCGCCGATCAGGTTCAAAGCATGGGCTGCCAGACAGCCTTCATCATAGCGGATGCGTGATTCTTTTATATTATTAGTCATATTTTAATACTTATAGTTGTTTTTTCATACTAATAGTGAAACACTGAAACCGCAAGCGGGAATCGCCCGCTAAAAATCAGCGGAAAGGTGAAATGACATGACTTACTTCACAGGTGCGGTCGCCGCAGTGCCGACCGCCAACAAGGACAAATACGCAGCCCATGTCGCGGCAGCCTGGAAGCTTTTCAAATCCTATGGCGCCACACGCATGGTCGAAACCTGGGGCGTGGATGTGCCCCGGGGGAAGGTTACCGATTTCTATGGTGCGGTAAATGCCGGCGAAGACGAGACCGTCGCCTTCTCCTGGATCGAATGGCCGGACAAGGCGACTGCGGATGCCTCCTGGCAAAGGATGCAGGACGACCCGGCGATGAAGGATCTGCCGGAAATGCCCTTGGACGGCAGCCGCATGATCTTCGGCGGATTTGCCCCGATCTACGAGGCCGGAACGCGGGACGGCGCAGGATATTATCAGGGTTTCCTGCTGGCCGTTCCGGAAAAGAACAAGGCATCCTATACCGAAATGGCCGATGAAGGCTGGAAGATCTTCGAGAAGGGCGGTGCAACCGGCATGATCGAAAACTGGGGAGAAGACGTGCCCCACGGCAAGGTCACGGATTTCTACCGCGCCGCAAAGGCCGAAAAGGGTGAAGTGCCGGTGTTCAGCTGGACGGCCTGGCCCGACCGTGCCACCTGCGATGCCGCATCGAAAGCGATGGAAGCCGAGATGGGCGACATGGACATGTCCGATATGCCTTTCGACGGAATGCGGATGATGTGGGCGGGGTTTGAGCCGTTGTTCGATTCGGCAAAAGCAGCCTGACGGCTGTACAATCCCTTTAGGATGAGGAGGAAATCAGATGACCATCGCGAAGAACACGATTTGTCTCTGGTACGACACCGATGCCGAGGCCGCCGCCCGTTTCTATGCCGAAACCTTCCCCGACAGCGAGGTGACGGGCGTTCATCTTGCGCCAAGCGACTACCCCTCGGGCAAGGCAGGCGACGTTCTGACGGTCGATTTCACCGTCCTCGGGATACCCTGTCTTGGGCTGAATGGCGGCACGGCGTTCCGGCATAGCGAGGCGTTTTCCTTTCAGATATCGACCGATGACCAGGAAGAAACCGACCGCTACTGGAACGCCATTGTCGGAAATGGTGGTGAAGAAAGCGCCTGCGGCTGGTGCAGGGACAAATGGGGCATCTCCTGGCAGATCACTCCACGAATACTGATGGAGGCACTTGCCGCCGGAGGCGACGGGGCGAAGCGGGCGTTCGAGGCGATGATGGGGATGAAGAAGATCGATGTCGCCGCCATCGAGCGCGCGTGCCGCGTGTAGCGCATTCGCCGCCCGCAGCGGTTTGCCGAACCGCTCGGGAAGACAAATGCATCAGCGACAATGCCTGGAAGATCAGCCTACACGGATAGCTAGCCCTCCATGAACGGCCCGGCCATCGCCCGGGCCATTTCAACCGCCGGCTATTGGGGCAAACCGGCCCATTCTTCACAATGTGATCCCGGTTCAGTTCACGGTTGAGCGGTTCAGGATCATATAGCCTAGTGCCGCCACCACGAAAGTAGCAGGGGCTGAATAGACTGCGAAGGTATCCCCGGCGAAATGCATGACAAGACCGATAAAAGCCGCAAACAGCCATGCTCCGAGACCGGCAGGATTGACGGCGGCGGAATGCTCGAGCGAAAAACTGCCGGGATCGCTGGCTGATCGCTCTATCCGCAGGATATGGGTCAGGGCGATGGCAACCCAGGCCACCACGAAGATCCCCTGATAGGCCAGTGCCTGCAGGATATAAGCGAACACATCGGCCAGCATCAACACATATGTGATAGCACCGACCACACATGCCCAGACAATCTTTGGCAACTTGATGCGAAATACCGTTTCCGCAAAGCTCTCCATGTTGACCGCGGCAAGATAGTAATTCGCCGTGTTGATGCGCGTTTGCGAAATCCACACGAATGCCAGACCGGCAAGCCCCATCAGTTGAATCAATGCCAGAACCACGGATATCTCGGTCACGCCACCCTCGGTCGGCAGGCTGGCGGCAAGGAAAATCCCGACCAGACCGTTCACCAGAAAGGTGATCAGATAGAACGGCGCGCCGAAATTGATGTTACCGTGATAATCCGCGTCCTCCTGCTTGCCAAACCGCGCGAAATCATAGGTGAACATCATCAGGATCCAGACACCCATATAGGCGGTGAAGCAGTTCAGCCAACCGTTTTCCGGCGATCCGCCCTCGGGGCCAAGTTTCAGCCATGCATCGGAATAGCCATGGGTGGAAACGGCCAGAATCACGGCCGCCAGTAAACCTAGCAGATAGAAAGGAAGCAGGACGCCATTGAACTTGTCCAGCCAGTTCTGGATCGAACCGAAAATCAGCACCACCGAATAAATCACGACGATCAGTGCAGCCAGCATATAGGACATGCCCGTATAGCTGTTCAGGGCAAGCGCGATGACCGAGCCTTCGAACACCGCATAATAGATGGCGGTGGCGAAGAAGATCAGCGTCGCTATAGCTGCCCCGGTCCGACCCAGCAGAATGCGCGAGAACAGCGAAACCGACAAACCCGTCCTGATGGCGTGGCGCGACAAGACCGCGTTGACCGCCGCGAAGGTGATCACCGACAGCACCATTCCGATGATCGCATTGACCGATCCATAGGCAAGCGCCAGCGTCGCCGCCACGACCAGATAGAACATCGCCGAGCAGACCGACCACCATGCCATGGTCAATGGCAGGCGCGCCATACGCTGATCGGGCGGGACGGGCTGGTCGGAATATTCCAGCCCCTGCTGTTCATCTTCCGTCATTTTTATTGTTCCAGCCATTTTTTTCTCCCTGTTGCGGCGCTCAGATCCGCTATGCCCAGTGGCTAACGGTCCGGCGCTCGAAGCTTTCCCTGAATTGCGCAGTGGTCTTTTTAAGCAACTCGCCCGTCTCCCAATCCAGGATCGTGGCGTAGCGCCGCACCGCATCAAGGCTGTCGATCTCGCCTTTCCGATAAAGCGCGGCGACCTCCTCTGCCGGCATCCGCGCCCAATCCTTGCGCTTGGATCGGATTTCGTCCCGCAACTTCCCGGTTGCAGGCAGATCGACCTCGAATTCGCAAAGATCCGCGTCGATTTCCGTCACGACTACGCCATAGTCCTTGGCCGCCCTTTCAATCGAGACGTAATCGCTGGCCACATCGTCACAGACCGCCTGCGGATCGCGTTCCAGCGGGTCTCCATATCCCCCGCCTCCGGCCGTCGGCCTGGCGAATTCGTCGCCGGTATAAACCGGGTAATCGGAAAAAACCGAGCCCAGCCATTTCGCTTCCTTCTCCCCGCTCCGGCGGATCGAGAGACCGTGCGGCATCGATGGCAAACCGCCCTCGATACCCCAGACGACAGCCCTTTCGCGGTCGCAGATATAGGACATCACGGCATTCTCGCTTTCCAGCAGGATCGAGGTTTTCTGAACCCCTGCCCCCCCGCGCCATTTCCCGGGCCCGGCGCTGTCGCGCAGGATCTGGAATTCGACGGTCCTCGTGGGATTGACCCGCTCATTTCCCTCGTTGGGCTGAGACATGAGGCCGGTCCCGAAACAGGCGGTTGTCACGTCCGAGCCGTCCTTGCCGTTCCGCCCGCCCCAGCCACCCGGCAGCCATTCATAGAACATGAAGATCGGCTTGTCCGGGGAACGAAGATCGCGGCCACCGGCAAGCAGATATTCAAGGTTGAATGCACAGGCGATCGATTTTTCCGGCATGATCTGCGACCACATCTCGAAGATCGCGTTCATGATCTTCTCGAAAGGCATCAGGAAACCCGTGACGGCTACTGGCCACCCCGCACTGACCACGCTGTTCTCGGGCGCCTTGATATCAATCATGCGATAAAAACCCGAGTTCAGCGGAAGATCGGGGAAGAAGGTCTTCATTCCCGCGACAACCGCCGAAAAAGTGGCGCCGGGCGCCGAGTTGTAGATGGACGAAATGGTCGGATGACTGCCCTCGAAATCATACGTGATCCGGTCGTCCTTGATCGTCATCCGGATCCTGATCGGGATCATTCCCTCGCCCTTAGCCGGATCGCGATCTATGTAATCCACTGTCTCCCATTCGCCATCCGGCAGCGCGGCGATTCGACTGCGGACGGATTTCTCGACATAATCCTGCACCGCGCCCATGCCCTGAAGAACCTGATCCTTGCCGTATTTCCGGACGAGGCGCAGGATCTCGCGTTCGGCCACCGCGGTCGCGCCCGCCTGCGAGTGGATATCGCCGATGATCGAGGCCGGATCGCGCGTGTTCTGCGCGATCATCTCGGCGACGTCGTGACAGAATTCGCCCGCGCGAAACAGACGCACCGGCGTGATCCTGACCGCCTCGCGGAACATGTCCCGGGCGGAAACGTCGAATGACCCCGGCACCGAGCCGCCCAGATCCGACCAGTGACCGTTCGACTGCGAAAAGCCGATCAGATCGTCATCGTCGAAGATCGGGCGCACAAGGCGGACGTCCGAGAAATGCGTACCGCCCGCATAGGGATCGTTGATGGCGTAGACATCGCCGGGCAGCATTTTGCCGGAAAAGACCCGGATGACATCCTTGCAGGTGAAATGCAGCGTTCCGACATGAACGGCGATATCCTGATTGCCCTGCGCAACCGAATTGCCTTCGGCGTCATGCAGCGCATTCGAAAAATCCCGGTTATAGATAACGAAGGAATAGCAGGTGCGCAGCATCTGCTCGGCCATCAGGTCAACCGAGGTGATAAAGGAGTTTTTCAGAACCTCGAAAGTCACCGGGTCGAGGCTGCCCGTATCTTGCGTTTTCATATCCATTACTCAGCTTTGTGTATTGATGCGGATGTTGAAATACTCGTCGACCTCTGCGGACATGCCCGGCGGAACGACGGTGGTCGCATCGAATTGCTCGACGATGGCCGGGCCGGCGATCATCGCCCCGGCCTTCAGGTCGTCACGTTGATAGACCGCGGTTTCATGCCCCTCATTCTCGAACCAGACCTGACGCTTACCGGCAGGTTCGGGCAGGTGCTGTTCCACCGGATGTTTCCGAAGTTCGGCCTTGGGGACGAGGCCGACCGCCTTCACCGCCACCCGGAACAGCGACACCTCGGCATCCGCGCGCGCATAATTGTATTCGCGCTCGTGATGGGCGTGGAACTCCTCCACCAATTGACCGATATCGGTGATTTCGACCGGCGCCGGAACCTGAAGCGAGCGCCACTGGCCTTTGTACATCATCTCGACGGTACGACTCAGGATCATGTCACTTTCGGCAACCCCCTCATGCCCAAGCTGGGCCATCGCCTCTTCCTCTATCCGCCGGAAGGCGGCTTCAAGCTCTTCGGGCCGCGTCTCGGCGGCCTGCTTCATGAAGCTGTCGGAAAAATCGTGCTGGATATCGACCAGCAGGCAACCAAGAGCCGAGGTCACGCCGGGATTGAGCGGAACGATCACCGTCGGGATCGAAAGTTCTTTCGCCACCGCCGCACCATGCAACGCGCCCGCCCCGCCAAAGGCGCAAAGCGCGAAGTCGCGCGGATCGTAGCCGCGCGAAATGGACAACAGCCGCACGGCATTCGCCATATTGGCATTCGCCACGCGAATAATCGCCTCGGCCGCCTCATGCAGTTCCATGCCGAACGGTTCGGCAACCGTTGCCTTGACCGCTGCTTCGGCCAGTGCAGGGTCCAGCGTCAGCTTCCCACCGGCCAGCGTCGTTCCCAGCCGGCCAAGCACCAGATTGGCATCGGTATTCGTCGCGACGTCATTGCCGTTCCGGTAGCAGGCCGGGCCGGGATATGCCCCGGCGGATTGCGGGCCGTTGCGAAGCGATCCGCCCTCGTCGCGCCAGGCAAGCGAGCCGCCGCCCGCACCGATGGTCAGAACCTCGATCGAGGGAAACCGGATCGGAAAGCCATACTCGATGTACCAGTCCTTGGTGATCCGCGATTCCCCCTGATAACTGACGGAAACATCCGTCGAGGTTCCGCCCATGTCGAAGCCGATAGCGTTCGGATAACCGCAAAGATTGCCGATGAACCGGCTGGCAATGGCGCCCGCCGCAATTCCCGACCCGGCAAGACGCGCCGCGAAATCGCGCACAGCATGCGGGGTCATCACACCGCCACCGGAATGCAATAGCAGCAGATCGCGCTCGTACCCCTCGGCCGTCAGCCGGTCGCTCAGCCGCGAGACATAATCCACCACCACCGGCGACACGACCGCATTCACCATGGTGGTCGAAAACCGTTCATGCTCGAATATTTCCGGCATGATCTCGGACGAGATCGAGATCGTGACATCCGGCATGACCTCTCTGAGGATGTCCCGCATGCGCCGCTCGTTCTCGGAATTGACATAGGAATTCATGAAGCAGATCGCGACGGATTTGATATCGCGCTTCTTTAATATTTCCCCCACGCGCCGCGCACCGGCCTCGTCGAGCGGTTCGATGATGCGGCCCTCGGCATCGACACGCTCACGAACGGTCAACCGATCCTTGCGTGGAATATAGGGCTTGGCGACGTCCTTGTAGGTATCCCAGAGATCCTCTTTGTTGGCTCTGCGGATTTCGACCACATCCCGGAAGCCTTCGGTACAAATCATCGCGCTTCGTGGCAGGTTGCGGGTAATCAGTGCATTGGTCGCCACCGTCGTACCATGGGAAAACATCGACACGCCGCCAAGGTCGATCTTGCCGACCTCGATTCCATCCATGACCGCGCGCATGGGATCGTCCGGCGTCGAAGCAATCTTCTCGATTCGGATCGCGCCCGTGCCCTCATCCATGATGCAGATGTCGGTGAATGTACCGCCCACATCGACTGCTACTCGTGTATTCTTCATTCAATTTCCTCCTTGGAATCCGGACATGATTTCCCGACCGCCGGGATATGCCCCGGCGAATAGCGGACCCGTTGGGTCCCGGTCAGTTTCTGGAATCTTTCGAAGCGCCGGGTTCGACCGGCACTAAATCTCGCGGATGACCGTCATCGCCTCCCTGCGAGTCTCGGATGCGGTTTCACCAAACTTCGCGCGGTAATATTTCGAGAACTGCGCCTGATCCGAGAAGCCCCAATCATAGGCGATATCCGAGATACTTCGGCTTGATTGAAGTGAACGCAATTCCTCGTTGCAGCGGTTCAGCCGCCTTTCACGGATATAGCCCTGTATCGATTGATCGGATTCCTGAAACAGCCGTTGCAGATAACGCAGGGAAATGCCGCAACCCTCGGCCACCTTTCCCGGGCTCAGCTCCATATCCTTGAGATTCTCGCGGATAAAGTTTTCCGCACGCGACAAATGCGCCGCGCGCACGGATGACAGGCTGCTGGTCAGCACCCGCTGATCATCCATGATCGCCAGACCCAGCAATTCGGTCAGATTCGTTCCGGCCGCGCCACGCGCCACATCGTCAATCAGGTCGATATGGCGGATGACCGTATGCAGGCTGGACACGAAGAAGGATGCAATGCCCGTTCGCCCGTCGAATGTCAGGCCGCCCAACCGTTCAGACCTGCCCAGCCTTGCCCGCAGATGCGCGGTCGGAACCTTCAGAACCCATTGCCGGTTGCGTTTCGTATGCCAGTATTCATAAGGCGCATCGCTGCGTTCGACCAGAAACCCGCCTGGCCGGCAGACCGAACGCCTGTCGCATTGCTCGAAGCTGATGGTATCGTCCTCGGGAACCGCGATCAGCAGCGAGCTCTCGGTTTCTTCCAGCAGGTGACGATCATGCCGCCGGTAGATCAGCCCATCGCAGTGAATCCTTGAAAGCTCGACACTGCCAAGCCGCCAGCGGCTCATGCTGCCGTTGAAACGCTCTCTGTCATGCGGCTCGACATCCAGCGAGAAATAGGCTTGGGACACCGCCTGACGCCACGCGTTGCGGTTTTCCGCCAGAGCATAATTGACCTTTTCACTCCCCATTTCAATTCATCCCTCCAGAGAAGCCATGAATCCCCCCTCAAGAGATAGAACACTAACACGATATCGCCGAAATTCTTGTATATATGCGAACATTCTTTTGTCAGGACGCACATACGGCCCGCTGAATTTCATCGGTTATCGACAACCATGATCGGGGTCTTATCTGCGTGACGGTTCCGGCGCGGGCTTGAACGCCGACGGATGCCCGGGATCGCAAAGGATAAAAAGAATGTGCGACAAAACCTTGAAAGCAAACCTTCGCGCCGGGTTACAGCACCCGCGTCAGCCGCAGCGCGTCATAGATCGCCGCATGGGTATTGCGCGAAGAAACCGCGTCGCCGATGCGGAACAGTTGGAAGCGTCCTTCGGGATTGGTGCAGATCGTCTGCGGATCGCGGTTCCGGAGCGCCGCGATATCCACCTCTCCCAGATTCGAGGAATGGGGTTTGAGGTCGAAATACAGTTCATCCAACGGAATCGTTCCATTATTTACGACGATCTGATCGACTTCGCGGCGGCGGGTGACATCTCCGTAATCGCTGCCCAGTTCAGCCAGCAGGCCGTTGCCGCTACGGCTCACGGATTTCAGACGCCATGTGACGGTGAAATGGGCATCCAGCCTCTGAAGGCTGCGCATATAGGGCGTAAGGCTCATCGGCATGACCTCGGGTGCAAAGCTGCGATCCGGGGTGACGATCTCGACCCTTGCGCCTGTCCGGGCGATCATCTCGGCGGCCTGCAATCCGGCATGATCCCCCGCATTGTCGAATACCAGAACCGAGCGGCCCGGCTGCGCATCGCCCGCAAGAATATCCCATGCCGTCACGGTCAGATCATCTCCGGCGCTCAGCGACACGTGATGCGGCAAGCCACCGGTCGCGACGATCACCACATCGGGTTGTGCCTCGATGATCGTATCCGCCCCGGCAAGACTGTTGAAATGAAACCGCACATTGCGGCGCAGGCATTCCGACATCCGCCATTCGATGATCGAAACCATCTCGCGCCGCCGGGGGGATCGCGCTGTCAAACGGATCTGCCCCCCGGGATCGCTGGCAGCCTCGTGGACGATCACCTCATGCCCTCGCTCGGCCGCGACGCGCGCCGCCTCCATCCCGGCCGGTCCCGCGCCCACGATCAGGACGCGGCGACGGGCCTCTGCCGGCTGGATCGCATGCGGCATGAAGCTTTCCCTGCCGGTCGAGGGGTTATGAATGCAAAGCGCATCCGCTCCCTGAAACCGGCGATCAAGACAATAATTCGCGCCGACGCAGGGACGGATGTCATCTTCCCGGCCCGCGACGATCTTGCGGATGATATCGGGATCGGTGAAATGCGCGCGGGTCATGCCGATCAGATCCACCTTGCCCTCTGCGACGGCATAACGCGCCGTCGCCAGATCGGGGATCTTGGCCGCATGAAAGACCGGGAAGCGGGTGGCGGCACGGATCTCTCCGGCCAGTTCCAGATGCGGCGCGTTGCGCATCCCCTGCACCGGGATCATATCGGTCAGCCCGGCATCGTCGTCGATATGGCCGCGGGTGACATTCAGGAAATCCACCAGCCCGCTGTGCCTGAGGCGGCGCGAGATTTCCAGACCCTCGGCAAGATCCACCCCATCGGCGGCATTCTCGTCCCCGGCATAGCGGATGCCCAGCAGGAAGTCCTTGCCGACCCGTTTTCGCGCCTCGGACAGGACATCGAAGGTCAGGCGCAACCGGTTGTCCAGCGATCCGCCATAAGGCCCTTCCAGATGATTGGAACGCCGGGACCAGAATTGATCCAGCAGATGCCCGGTCGCGATGAATTCGACCCCATCCAGCCCCGCCTCCTTCATCCGTTCGGCGGCATCGGCATAATCCTGCACGATCCGCCGGATATCCCAGTCCTCGGCCATCTTCGCCACAGCGCGATGCGAAACCTCGCGCTCGTGGCTGGCCGATATGGTCGGCAGCCAGTCGCCCTTGTCCCAGCGGGTGCGGCGGCCGTGATGGGTCAGCTGGATCATCACAGCGGTCCCATGCTCGTGGCACTCATCGGCGATCTTGCGCATCCATGTCACGATCTCGTCCCGCCAGGCCTGCACGCCTCCGGCAGAGGGCGGACTGTCCAGCCCCGTAGCGGCCGAGCCGATGGTCATGGTCAGTCCCACCCCGCCCTTGGCGCGCGCAACATGATAGGCGCGATAGCGGTCTTTCGGCAGACCGTCCTCGGCGTAACCCGGTTCGTGCGCGGTCACGATGATCCGGTTCTTCAACCGCAGATGGTTGAGCTGATAGGGTTGCAAGAGCGGGTCAGAGGACATTTCCGATCTCCTGTTGCTGCCTTGTCGGGGCGGCCCCGGTCACAGACCGCCGAAATGGAACGCCTTGGTTTCAAGATATTCCTCGATGCCTTCCTGCGCCCCTTCCCGACCCAGCCCCGAAGCCTTGACCCCACCGAAGGGTGATACCTCGTGACTGATCGCGCCGGTATTCAGGCCGACCAGCCCGAACTCCAGCGCCTCTCCGACGCGGAAGGCGCGGGCCATATCCGTGGTGTAGAAATAGGCGGCAAGGCCGAAGGGGGTGCCATTGGCGATGCTCAGCGCCTCTTCCTCGGTCTCGAAACGGAAGATCGGGGCGACCGGACCGAAAGTTTCTTCCCCGGCCAGTTGCATCTCCGTGGTGGCGCCCGCCAGCACGACCGGATCGGCGAAACGTTCGGACAGATCGCGGAGCCTGGTCGTCCGGGTGGCCCCTTTTGCAAGCGCATCCTCAACATGGGCAGAAATTTTGTCGATGGCGGCGGCATTGATCATCGGGCCGATATTCACGCCCGCATCGGTACCCGCCCCGACGCTCAGCGCATCCACACGGGCTGTCAGTGCCCGGACAAAATCGTCATGGATACCCGATTGCACCAGCAGCCGGTTCGCGCAGACGCAGGTCTGGCCGCCATTGCGGAATTTCGACGCCATCGCGCCCTCAACCGCAGCGCCCAGATCCGCATCGTCGAACACGATGAACGGCGCGTTGCCGCCCAGCTCCAACGACAGTTTCTTGAGGGTCGGCGCGCATTGCGCGGCCAGCATCGCGCCGACACGGGTCGAACCGGTAAAGGACAGTTTCCGCACGGTAGGGGAAGAAGTCAGCGTCGCACCGATCTCTTCGGGCCGTCCGGTCAGGATGTTCAACACGCCTTTCGGAATACCTGCACGCTCAGCCAGAACGCCAAGGGCAAGAGCGGAATAGGGTGTAAAATCAGACGGTTTGATAACCATGGTGCAACCCGCCGCCAGTCCCGGCGCGACTTTGCGGGTGATCATAGCATTGGGAAAGTTCCACGGCGTAATGATCGCGCAAACCCCGACAGGTTCTTTCATAGCGAAGATCTTCTTGCCCGGCACCGGCGAGGGAATGATCGAACCGTTGATCCGCCGTGCCTCCTCGGCGAACCAGCGGACGAAAGAGGCTCCGTAGAGGATCTCTCCCCGCGCCTCTTCCAGCGGCTTTCCCTGTTCGGCGGTCAGGATCCGCGCCAGATCCTCGGCATGATCCAGCATAAGCCGATACCATTTCATCAGCAGATCGGCCCTCTCGGCATGGGTGCGGGCGCGCCAACCCCGCATCGCCTTCTCGGCGGCGGCTATGGCTTCGGTTGTCTCATCGGCGGAACAATCGGGCATAAAGCCCAGAACCTCGCCCGTAGCGGGATCCGTTACCTCCAGATCGGAACGGGACGTCCAGTTCCCGCCGATCAACGCAGCTTGCCGGAACAGATCGGGATCGTCGAGTTTCATGCCTGTTCCTCCAGCGCGGTTATCACGGCTTGGGTAATCTCGGCCGTCGAATGGGACCCCGCCCGAGCGCCGATCCCCCGCCCCGTTGTCGTTTCGATGGCGCTCAGGATGGCGGCGGCGGCCTGCCCCTCGTCCAGATGTTCAAGCATCATCGCGCCGGACCAGATGGCCGCGACCGGATTGGCGATGCCCTGCCGGGCGATATCCGGGGCCGAGCCATGAACCGGCTCGAACATCGAGGGGCCGCTGCCATCCGGACAAATATTGGCCGAGGCCGCGTAACCCAACCCGCCCTGTATCGCCGCGCCCAGATCGGTCAGGATATCCCCGAACAGATTCGAGGCGACCACGACATCAAGGCTTTCCGGCGCCATGACCATCTTCGCCGCCATGGCGTCGATATGCATATGGCTGACCGTCACATCCGGATATTCCGGGGCAAGCTGCCGGGTCATCTCATCCCAGAATACCATGGAATATTTCTGCGCATTGGATTTCGTAACCGAGGTCAGATGCCCCCGCCGTGCCTGCGCCTGTTCGAAACCGAAACGCAGGATCCGCTCGACACCCGCGCGGGTGAAGATCGATGTCTCGACCGCGACCTCATCATCCTTGCCCTGATGTACGCGGCCGCCCGCGCCGGAATATTCGCCTTCGGTATTCTCACGGATGCAGAGAATGTCGAACCCGCCGCTGCGCAGCGGCCCCTCTATCCCGGGCAACAGCCGATGGGGGCGGATATTCGCATATTGATTGAACGCCTTGCGGATCGGCAACAGCAACCCGTGCAACGACACGGCATCCGGAACGGTTTCGGGCCAGCCCACCGCGCCCAGATAGATGGCGTCGAAATCTCGCAGCGTCTCGATCCCGTCATCGGGCATCATCGCGCCGGTCTCCAGATAATACTGACAGGACCACGGCAAGGTCCGGCAATCCAGCTGGAAACCAAAACGACGGGCCGCGGCCCGGATCACCTGCATGGCAGCATCCGTAACATCAACGCCGATCCCATCCCCCGGAATCAACGCAAGCTTGTGGGTTTTCATCTGTTTCTCCTGCCCGGTCAAAAGTCGATCAGCACCGATTTGGTGCGCCTGTTCGCATGATAGGCTTCCCGCCCCAGATCCTTGCCGAGCCCGCTGGCCTTCCAGCCCCCTGTCGGCAGGATATGATCGGCAGAGCGCCCGTAACGGTTGATCCAGACCGTCCCCGCCTCGATACGGCGCGTCAGCCTCAACGCCCGGTGGAGATCCCGCGTGAACAGCCCGGCGCAAAGCCCGTATGCCGGATGGCTGGCAAGCGCCATCGCCTCTTCCTCGCTGTCAAAGGTCTGGAAAGTCGCGACCGGGCCAAAGATTTCCTCGACCACCGCCGGATTGGCCACATCCACGTCCCGGATCAGCGTCGGGCGGTAAAAGCTGCCTTCGCGGTCGAACCGTTCGCCTCCGCACAGGACTTCGCCACCATTCCTGACCGAAGCGCCGACGATACCGTCGATCCGCGCAAGCTGCCCCTCGGATATGATCGGCGAAAAGCCCGGCTCCTCTTCCCATGTCGCGGCGGGTTGGTGCCGGGCGAAACTGGCCGTCAATCTTTCGGCCAGTTCATCCGCGATCTCGCGTGCGACGATGATCCGCGAGCCGGCCACGCAGAACTGCCCCGCATTCGGCGTGATCCCCCGGTCAAGGCATTCCGCTGCTAGATCCAGATCCGCATCGGCAAAGACCACCATCGGACTTTTGCCCCCCAGTTCCAGCGTCATCGGCTTGATGCCTGTGCGGGCGATATTCTCCATGATCTGGCCACCCGCACGGGTCGAACCGGTGAAGGAAACCTTGTCGATACCGGGATGTTGGACCAGCGCCGTTCCCGTTACCGGACCATCGCCAAGCACGATATTGATCAACCCCTCAGGTATTCCCGCCCGTACGGACAATTCGGCAAGATAAAGCGTGGAATAGGGCGTCATCTCCGATGGTTTCAGCACCACGGCGTTCCCCGCCGCCAAGGCCGGACCCAGCTTCCACCCCGCCATCGAGATCGGGAAATTCCACGGGGTGATCGCGCCGATCACCCCGTAAGGCTGGGAAGAAATCATGCCGAGTTGCCCGTCGGATGTCGGCACCAGATCATCGCATTCCTTGTCGGCGAATTCCGCGAAAAACCTGATCTGATCGGCCGTCACGATAATGTCTGCCGCCGCAACCTGAGCAACCGGGCGGGACGAGCAGATTGCTTCAAGCCGCGCAAGCGTCGTCGCCTCAGCCTCCATCAGATCGGCCCAGCGCGACAGCGCGCGCAACCGTTCACGCGGTGCGATGCCACCCCAGCCCGACCGTTCCAGCGCGGCGCGGGCATTGCTGACAGCCCTGTCCACCAATTCGGCATCGGCGCGTGGTATCTCACCCAGAACGGCACCGCTGGACGGAGCGGATATGGCAATCTCGCCCGGCCCCTCGACATATCTGCCGCCGATGAAATGGCCAACAGGAAGTTTCAGATCGGATGGATCGAAGGCAAGCGTCATGGGTGTCCTCTCGTCATCTTGGCACCAGTTTGCCGCGAAAGGATCGGCACCTCCTGCCGAAAGCTCCGGCGCGGCAGCATAATCCTCTTTCAGGCGATGAGGCCGGGGCAGAAGATTGTGCTGGCTTATTCCTCCGGCGCCAATCGGCACAGCGCCGCGATCGGCGCTGGACGTGCCGGCGGTTGCGAGCGAAGCCGCCCCGCATTTGCCACCTCAACCCCGGCCTCGGCGGCGATCAGTTCCGTGCCGGCGCGCCCGCAATAGCGCCCCTGACAACGACCCATCCCGACGCGCCCCAATGATTTCACGCGATTCGCCTCGGCACCCGCCAGTAGCACCGTGCTGCGCAACTCTCCGGCACGGATTCCTTCGCAACGACAGATCACTGTCTCGTCAGGCATTCCCCGAACCATTGCGGCGGGCCAGGGAAAGGCATGGGCGACACCTTGGGCAAAGCGGCGCATTCGAGTCAGACGGCGCAAATCCCGGTATTGATCCCGCCCTGAAACCGGATGACCAAGATCCGCCAGACAGGCACGGGCGGCCAATCGTCCGGCGGTCTCGGCCCCATCCGCCCCAAGGATCCGCAGGCCATCCCCCGCCAGATAAAGCCGGTCGCCCGCGCGCCCCTCGGCATCGGCGCGGGGAAGCCATTGCGCCCATGTATCGGACCAGTCGAATGTCACGCCGGCCAAATCCGCCAGAACCGTTTCCGCCTGCAAATGCCAGCCAAGTGCCACCGTATCGCAGGCGGTGGCATGGAGACGGTTCCGGGCATCGCGCCAATGGATCGCGGATGGTCCGTCCTGCCCGGACTCTATCCGCTCCAGCCGAGCACCCGCGTGATAAAGCCGCCCCAACCCGACCCGCATAAACGCGCCGCGTGCCGTCACAAAAGGACGCGCGGCCAACATCCGCGACCCGCCCCTAAGCTGCATAGACAGCGGCGCGGTATCCAGCACGGCCGCGACACCGGCACCTGCCGCGCGAAGCTGATGCGCCACAAGCGTCAGCAGCGGCCCGGATCCGGCAAGAACGATTCTTCGCCCCAACGCAACCCCTTGCGCCTTGAGCGCGATCTGCGCCGCGCCCAGACTATATATCCCGGCCTGCTCCCAGCCCGGCAGGGGGGCCAGACGGTCGTACGCCCCCGTCGCCAGAATCAGCCGGTCATACGGAATGGCGATCTGTCCTTCCGGGCCAAGCACCATCGCCTCGCCTTCCGAGAAACCCAGAACCGAACTGCGCGAATGATAGGTGACGCGCCTTTGCCGCGCCCATTCGTCGAATATCCGGTGCAGTCTCACGGCCTTGACCGCCTCGGACCCGTAAAGCGCCTTTGGTGAACGGGTGAACCCATCGGGCGGACGACGATAGATCTGGCCGCCCGCTTTCTCTCCCTCATCCACCACGGTTGGAACCAGTCCCGCTTCCGCCAATATATCGGCGGCACGCATGCCCGCGGGACCGGCGCCCACAATCAGCACCCGGCTCATGATCCGCCCCCCGTCCAATCCTGCGATGGCTGCGACAAAAGCCGCATCCCATCGTGCAAAAGGGTCGAGCAGGCGCGCAGGCGCGGGCCGTGCTCCTGCCAGATCCAGCAATCCTGACAGGCACCCATCAGGCAGAATCCGGCACGTTTTTCCGGGCCGAACTCGGCCTGGCGCAGATAGGTGGCGGAGGCCAGAATCCCGGTCAGCACCGTATCGCCCCGAAGCGCCCGCATCTCGACGCCGTCGACATGGAATCTGACAGGCCGACGCGACGTTTCGGACAGGCGCTGCAACCGGCCCGGCTCCTTGGCAAGCTTCATTCCGCAGCCTCCGCGACCGGTCGGGGCAAGGGCAGTTCCGGAAAGCGTGCGCGAGTTTCCGCGAAGGCCTCCTCGACCCCTTCCGCGCCCGACCGGCCGGACATCCGCCGGAAGATCTCTGTCTTGGTAAAGAAACGCCAGTGAACTGGCAGTTCCGACAGGATCTGCGTCAACCGGTCATAGGCGGCATCGGTCCATCGGGACTCGTAACCCTCGCGCTCGGGGCCGTAATGGAAATGCGCGTCCTGCGCTTGCACCCTCGCCCGCAGCGAGGCCGTCGCCGCCTCGTCCACGACACCGGCCTTCAACACCACGCCATATTCCTCTTGCGCGGCCCGGATCGAGACATGGCCACATGCCACATCGCGCGCCACGCGCCACGGTTCGCGCTTCCTGGGGTTGCCGCGCCCGCCGCCTCCGGCAGAACGGATCTCCAGCACGTCGCCGGGTTGCAACACCGCCGTATCGGTATTGCCCAGACGCCTTTCGTCCCCGGTTCCGGGATTGATCACCATATCCGACAAGCCAGCCGCGCGACCGCCCAGAACACCCCAGGGACGGAAAAAGGATCGGTCGCGATTGCGTGCCGTAATCCGTGTATCGGGCGCAAAAACGCGAAAGCTCATTTCGGTCGCCAGCCCGCCCCGCCAGCGTCCGGCCCCGCCGGAATCCCGTGCCAGGCCGTATTTGACGAACTCCACCGGCACCTCGGTCTCGGTAATCTCGATCGGCGTATTCTTGAGATAGGCCGCATCCGCCCCCGAACCGTTGGTACCATCACGATCCGGCATCCCCCCGCCGCCACCCACCACCGGGTTGACAGCGGCGATCACTATTTTCCGGCTGCGCTCGTCATGGGTCATGACATTGACGATGCAGTTGTTTCCGGCGGGCGCGGCAGGCATCCGTTCAGGGATCGCCTGACTGAACGCGCCGAAAATCACCGAGCGCAGCCTTGCGCATGTCAGCGAGCGCATCCCCACGGCCGCCGGAGCCACCGGGTTCAGCACCGTGCCTTCGGGCGCGATGCAGGTGAAGGGGCGGGTCAGGCCGGTATTCAGAAGGATCCGGGGATTGAGCGTGTAAAGCACGTAATAGACGCCGACCAGCAGGATGGTATGGCGCGGATCCCCGCCCGAAGGCACGTTCAGCGAACTGGCAAGCTGCGGATCCGAGCCCGTGAAATCCAGCACCGCATTCCCGCCCCGGATCGAGAGCGTCAGCTTGAGACGGCAGGGATTGCCGATATCGCTGTCCTCATCGGCGTAATCGGCAAAGACGTAATCGCCATCGGGGATTTCCAGCAGTATTTCCCGCGCCTGCGCCTCGGCCTGATCCTTCAACGCCGACACACCGTCAAGAAACCCCTGTTTGCCGAAGCGTTCCAGCATCGCATGAACCTTGCGCTCACCGGTATTCAACGCTCCGACCAGCGCCTTGATATCGCCGATATTCAGCGACGGCTTGCGCACATTGGTTTCCATGATCCGCAGGATCTGCTGATCGAATTCGCCCTCGCGCACCAGTTTCATCGGTGGAAAGCGCACCCCTTCCTGATGCACTTCGGTCAGGGAGCGCGACAAGGATGCAGGAACCGCCCCACCCATATCGGTATTGTGGATATGCCCGCCGGTCCAGGCGACGATCTCTCCATCGGCGAAAACCGGTTTCCACAGATGGGTATCCGGCGCATGGGTCGCCACATGGCCAGAATAGGGATCATTGGTGAAGGCGACATCGCCGGGACGGTAATCGTCGATCATACCGATGGCGCGGCCATAGGTCAGCCCCGGATACCATGTCGCGCCAAGTTCCATTGGAACGGCGAAAGTATCGCCCGCACGGTCCATCAGCATGACCGTGAAATCCTGCGTCTCCTTGACAAAGGCCGAATGGGCGGTGCGGTGCAATGTATGGGCCATGTTCTCGGCGGCGGCGCGGGCGTGATTGGCCAGCACCTGAAGGGTCATCCTGTCATACATCGGCTTTACTCCGTAAAGGAAAGATGAATATTGAGATGGCGATCCACATGGGCCGATACGTGGTCGGGGATGGCAAAAGTCGTATCTTCCTGAACCACGACCGCAGGACCGGCGAATGCCGCGCCTCCGGTCAGCAAGGCCCGCTCGAACAACGGAATCTCGCGGCGGCCATGCAGATGGATCGGCACGTGGCGCAACGGTTCCGCCGGGGTGCTGGGGGCGTCACTTTGGGGAAAAGCCGGTTTTGGTCCCGCGCCTATGGCTGAAAGGCGCAGATTGATGATCTCGATCCGTCCGTCCGGATCATCGAAATCGTAAATCTGCCGATGCGTCGCATGAAAGGCCGAAGCGATCCGGGGCACGTCATCCAGCCAGGCGGGCTTCAATGCCACCTCTATCTCGTAGCTTTGTCCGGCATAGCGCATATCTGCGGACAGGCGAAGCTCGCTCGCCCCGTCATGCCCTTGCGCGGTCAGCCACCGCCGCCCTGCATTGCAAAGCTCCTGAAAGGCGCTTTGCAAACCCGACAGGGCAGCGGGATCGAGATCGGCAAAGACTGTGCGGATGAAATCGCCGCGCAGATCCGCCACCAATCCGCCAAGTGCCGAAACGACCCCCGGCCAGCGAGGCGCGATCACCCGGTTCATACCCAGTTCCCGTGCCAGGAATGCTCCCAGCATCGGTCCCCCACCGCCAAAAGGCATCAACGCAAATTCCCGCAGATCGACCCCGGCCCGCGATGACAGTTTTTCCACCTCGACGAACATTTCGGAAATGGCGATGTCGAGAATGGCTTGCGCCGTCTCTTCGATCCCGCGCCCTAATCTCTTGGCCAGTTCCGCGACAGCCCGACGGGCCAACCCGATATCCATCCGCAACTGCCCATAGGCAAGCTCGGAATGCCCCAGCCAGCCGCAAACGGCCATCGCATCCGTCACCGTCGCACGCGTGCCCCCGCGCCCATAGCAGGCGGGACCGGGCTGAGAACCCGCCGATTCCGGTCCCACGCGCAATACACCCTGACCATCCACCGAAGCGATCGAGCCACCGCCGATCCCTATGGAACTGACCGAAACCGAGGGAATATGAAGCGGGAACTCCCCGATCAGTTCATCGCTGCCATACTGAACCTCGCCATCCACGATCAGCGCGAAATCCGCCGATGTCCCGCCGATATCCAGTGTCAGCACGCGCCTTTCGCCAGCCTGCCGCGCCAGCCACGCCGCGCCCATCACCCCCGAGGCCGTTCCGGAAAGCAACATCGATACGCAGTCGCGCCGCCCCTCACCCGCGCTCATCAACCCGCCATTGGATTTGGTCAGCATCGCCCGCGCAGGAACACCGCGATCCTCCAACCGGGCTTCAAGGGCAGTCAGATAACCCGCCACCCGCGGATGAACATAACCGTTCAGGATCGCGGTCGAGCTGCGCTCGTATTCGCGGATCACGGGCCAAACTTCCGCAGAGGTGAAAACGAAAAGCTCCGGCGCTTCGGCCTCGATCATCGCCTTGACCGCGGCCTCCTGCCCGCCATCGCGCCAGCTATGCAGCAGCGCCACGATGATCCCCTCGGCGCCGGTCTCTTTTGCACGCGCCACCGCTTCGGCCACCACTGCCGAATCCGCGCGCGGACTTTCGCTGCCATCGGCGCGCTGCCGGATCGGGATGCCGAAAATCCTGTCACGCGGGATCAGCGGCTCGGGGCGGTGACAGAACAGCGAATACATGTCGGGCATGCGCAGCCGCGCCAGTTCGATCACATCCTCGAAGCCTGCATTGGTGATCATGGCCAGTTTCGCGCCCCTGCGTTGCAGGATCGTATTGATACCAACGGTGGTACCGTGCACGAAACGGCTGACCTGTGCAGGGTCCAGCCCCTCGCGCTCGGCCAGAAGATCCAATCCGGTCAGCAGTTCCGCTCCGGGATCATCCGGTGATGTCAGCACCTTGAGCGAAGCGACCCGTCCCGAACGCGTCTCGAGCGCGCAGAAATCCATGAAGGTGCCGCCGATATCGACACCAATCTTCCAGTCAGCAAGCGGGGCGCTGCCATCCATGAGAATCCGTCCTTTCCTGATCCGTTGTCAGGAACCGAGCAGAAACCGTCTTTCAGGTCCAAGACGCATTGCATGGCAATGCATAAGGTGAACTTATGGAGATACCGGCGAGACGGCCAGCAAATGGGTACGGATAACCTGTTCGGCCCGCGACAGCACCTTGCCGCGCAGGCTCAGCAACGACAGTGGCAAGGATGGGCTGTTCAGCAATGGCCGCAGGACGATACCGGGAAACTGCGCCCAGGGCAGCAGCGAATCCACGACCGCGACACCAAGCTTCGCCGCAACGAATCCTGCCGCCGAAATCGAAGAATCGATCTCGATCCGAGGCACGAAACCAAAGCCTTCCCGTTGTGCGGCAGCCTCCAGCTCATCGTAAGGCCGGGTCATGCTGCGATAGGAAATCACCACCTCGTCAACCAGATCGGCAAAACTCAGTTTTTCCATCCCGGTCAGCGGATGATCTTCTGGCAGCAGGCAGCAGAAGGACGTATGACCCAGCCGCTCGACCGCTATATCGGGTGGCAGGTGATCGTCCAGCGCCAGTGCAAGTGCGGCATCGCCCGCGCGCAGCATCTCGACCATCGCGGCAATCGGCGCAACATGGGTGCGCAGCAATATATCCGGATGGTTTTGACGGAACGCGGCCACAGCTTGCGGCAAGAGCGACATGGCCGGTGGCGGAGATGCCGCGATCCGCACCAGGCCCGCGCGCCCCAGTCGCAAATCCGAGGTCTTGCGCCGCAAGCCTTCAAGTCCCGAAAACAGCCGCTCCGCCTCGGGGTAAAGCTCCAATGCCTCGGGTGTCGCCCGCAAACGGCCCTTTTCCCGGTCGAACAAGGCGAAACCCAGTTCATCCTCGGCATGGATCAGGATCTGACTCAAGGCGGGCTGCGAGATATTCAGCAGCCGTGCCGCCCCGGTTACCGTCCCCGCCCGCATCACGGCGGTAAATACTTCAAGCTGACGTGCGCGCATATCGCCTCCATAGGCCGGACTTATAGGATGCCTCGTTTCTCGTCTTTGACGCAAGCGGGGTCGCAGCGTTCTGATAGCGAAAGGACAAAGACATGCGAAAGGCGGCGGAATGGATATAATCGTCCTTGGCGGCGGATTGATGGGAACGGCATCGGCCTTTTTCCTTGCGCGGCGCGGCCTGAAGGTCACGCTGATCGAGCGCCGCCGCATCGGCGCAGGCGCGACCGTCGCCTCTTTCGGGAATATCCGCCGCAGTGGACGGCATCTGTCACAACTGCCTCTTGCGCATCGCTCGCTGACGCTGTGGAAGCAAAGCGAAGCACTGTTGGGCCGGGATGTCGAGTTTCGCCCAACCGGCCATCTGCGCCTGATCTTTGACGAGCAGGGGCTGGCCGATATGCGGCATTTCGCCGACAAAGCCCGCGCTTGGGGGCTTGAACTCGAAGAATTGGAGCCTGCCCAGATTCGCCGCCGCTTTCCCGGCCTTGGCCCTGACGCGATCGCCGCCTCCTTTTCGCCCGATGACGGTTCCGCCAATCCACGGCTCGTCAGCCCCGCCTTTGCCGCCGCCGCCGCAGCAGCAGGTGCGAACATCGTGGATCAGGCGCCGGTTCGTGCCATATCCCTCAGCGATTCCGGCTTCACCGCCGAAACCGACCGGGGCCGGTTCGACGCCACCATGCTGTTGAACTGCGCCGGGGCATGGGGCGCAGAAATCGCCGCACAGTTCCGTGAGCCGGTACCGCTGGCCGCTTACGGCCCGCAGATGGCCGTCACCGAACCGCTGCCACATCGGATCCTGCCTGTCGTGGGTATGTGGTCGCGCGCTCATGGCGCTTATCTGCGGCAGGTGGAGCGAGGCAATGTCGTTTTCGGCGGCGCGGTCGAGCGTGTTCCGGTCGACCCCGGTCCCGGCCATGCGCGAGCGGATCCGGCGCGACTGCCCGAACAGCTTCACGCCGTGCTGCGCCTGGCACCCGCCTTGCGGGACGTGACGGTGATCCGCCAATGGTCGGGCTGCGAAGGCTATGTCGGTGACGGATTGCCGGTCATGGGCGCCTCGGCCACGACCCCGGGGCTGTTTCACGCTTTCGGCTTCTGCGGACACGGATTTCAGCTTGGCCCCGGTGTCGGCGACGCCATGGCGGAATTGATCGCCACCGGCAATTGCGAAACTCCGCTGAAGCCCTTTGGCATCGCGCGTTTCGCAGCATGAATCCGCATCGCGCCACAACAGGTCGGGAACATCTCCACCCGTTCTTCCTTACCCGAATATCCGGGTGGGATTTCCGGTTCCTCCACCATTGCGTCAAAAACCCTTCGACATGCTACGCCGCCAGTCGTGGCAGAACCCACAGAACCCGCATTTTCGGCCGACCAAAACAGGCTCTAGAAATCGGCAACCTGTCCCCACTGTCCTTTGCCGAACCGGGCAAGGCGGTACTGCGCGGTCCCGGTGATCGGCTCGCGACCAAGGACCAGATCGGCGGTCAGATGGCCCACCCCCGGCCCGATCCCGAAGCCATGCCCCGACAAACCCGCCGCCAGCACCAGTCCCGGCAGGCCGATATCCGCGTCGATCACGGGCACACCATCGGGCGTGCTGTCGATAAAGCCCGCCCATTGCGCCTGCACGGGCAAAGGCTTCAGCTCGGGCAGCAACCGATGCGCGCGGGACAGGGTTTCGTTCAGCAGCCGCGCCGAGGGGCGCGGATCGAGGACGCGCATCCGCTCCATCGGGGTTTCCCGGTCCAGCCGCCATATGCGGCGGGTTTCGAAACCGGCGCGCCACGCCTGCAACCCGCCCGGCGCGAGCGAGCGCCAGCGTTTTGCGAACATCGGCAGGAAATGCCGCGCCCCACGCAACGCCCCGGGTGTGGGATCAAGATTGGCCCGCCCGGAAATCGCCAGAGTATGCCCGCCATCGCCGCGGCGGGTGACGGACACGGCTGCGGTATGCAGCGCGGGCGGCAGCCCTTCGGCACCTGGCGCGACCGAAAGGATCGAACTGCGCACCGCGGCCTGCGGAAACTCAATCCCGAGTTGATGAAGAAAACTTCCGGCCCAGGCTCCGCCCGCAATGATCGCATTCCGGGTGCGGATCGTGCCCCGTTCGGTGACAACACCGGAAACCGCGCCGCCGGACGTCTCGATCCCGCGCGCAGCGCAAGATTGCAGAACCACACCGCCATGCCGGACCACCCCCTGAGCGATCAAAGGCGCGGCCCGAGACGGATCGGCAATGCCATCGCTTGGCGACCAGACCCCGCCTTTCCAGCCTTTCCCGGTCGCCCCCGCCCGCTCGGCGGCTTCGGCGGAACCAAGCATACGGGTATCGACCCCTTCGCCACGGGCGAAGCGACCCCATTTCGCCCAGCCTTCGATCTCGGATTCGTCCTCGGAAAGATACAGCAATCCGCAGCGCCGGAAGCCCAGATCCATGCCGGTATCCGCCGTGATCTCTTCCCACAATTCAAGGCTGCGGGTGGAAAGCGGCAATTCGCGTGCATCCCGGTTCTGCTGCCGGCACCAGCCCCAGTTGCGGCTGGATTGCTCGGCCCCGACACGGCCCTTTTCCAGCAGCACGACCCGCTGCCCGGCCCGAGCCAGCCAATAGGCCGCGCAGGTGCCGGTGATTCCCGCTCCGATTACGACAGAATCGGCCTCGGCAGGAAATTCGCTGACTGCAGTATCGATATGCAGAAGGGGCGCAGGCATGAAGATCTCCGGTCTTTTCCCAAACCATACCCGGCCCGGATCAAAGCTATCTGCCGGACAATTGGCAAAAGACAGCATTTCATGTTGAAGCATGTTGACCAGACAGGGTTATACCTCTTTCACAAGAGTTCCGCGCCCGGATGGATCGAAGGAGCGAAACGATGAACACCCGCCTGAAACTGGACCGGATCGATGTCAGGATACTTGCCGAATTGCAGCGCAACGGGCGGATCACCAATGTCGAACTGGCCGAACTCGTGCATCTGTCGCCCTCGCCCTGCCTGATGCGGGTCAAGAAATTGCAGAAGGCGGGATATATCGCCGGTTATTCAGCCCAGATCGACATTGCCAAGCTGGGCGAGACATTGACAGTCTTTACCGAGTTCACACTCAGGAATCACCGCCAGATCGACTTCGCCCGCTTTCAGGAGGCGCTGGAGAAGATCGACAGTTGCGTCGAATGCCATCTGATCTCGGGCGGTTACGATTACTTGGTGAAATTCGTCACGGCGGGCATTGTCGATTACCAGACCATCATCGAGGCCCTGATCGACCGCGAAATCGGAATCGACCGTTATTTCAGCTATGTCGTGATCAAATCGCCCTTCGTCAAAACGCAGCTTCCCCTGACCCGGCTGTTCGCCGACAGGGAATAGCCGCCTATCTATGCGCGAAGGCCGCAACCAGTTCCGGGTCCTGCTCGAGCCCGGACAGCCAGCCGGTATCGAGTTGCGGAACCGAGGAAATCAGCAGCCGCGAATAGGGATGCGCCGCCTCGGCAGACATCCGTGCGACGGGCAATGCCTCGACCACCTCGCCCTTGTACATCACCAGCACATCATCGCAGATCGCCTCGACCGTCGACAGATCGTGACTGATGAACATGTAGCTCAGGCCCAGTTCGCGCTGCAGTTCCTTGAGCAGTTCCAGGATTGCAGCCGCAACCACGGTATCCAGCGCCGAGGTGATCTCATCGCACAGGATCAGTTCCGGCTCGGCGGCAAGCGCACGTGCCAGATTGACCCGCTGTTTCTGTCCGCCCGACAGTTCTGACGGAAGCCGGTGGCGCAGGGCGGCAGGCAGATGGACCATATCCAGAAGCTCCGCCACCCGCGCGTCGCACTTTGCTCCACGCAACCCATGATAGAAGGTCAGCGGACGCGCAATGATCGCCCCGACGGAATGAGCGGGGTTCAACGCCGTATCGGCAAGCTGGAATACAATCTGCGCGCGCCGCAGATCCTCCTTGCTGCGGGCATGCAACGCAGGCTCCAGCTTCCGGTCGTCAAGATGAACCGAACCGCGATAGGCCGGAAGAATACCCGCGATCGCCCGCGCCAGGGTCGATTTTCCCGAACCGCTTTCGCCGATTACGCCCAGATTGCGGCCGCGCTCCAACCGGAAATTCACATTCTTCAGCACTTTCGCCACAGGCTCGCCATTCCTGATCGCGCCGTAACCGGCGCTTAGCCCGCGAACCTCCAGGATCGGCTTTCGCTCGACCTCCTCCCCGATTCCGGCAGGGACATGCGGTACCGGTTCGAAAGCGGCCAGAAGTTCCCTGGTATAGGGATGGGCGGGCGCGTTCAGGATTTGCTTGGTCGTGCCCACCTCCTGAATCTCACCCTCTTTCAGGACCACGATCCGATCCGCGATCTGCGCAACGACAGCGAGATCATGGCTGACATAGACCCCGGACATTCCGGTCTTCTCCATCACGGAACGAAAAGCGCGCAATACCTCGATCTGAGTGGTCACATCCAGCGCGGTGGTCGGCTCGTCGAAGATCACCAGCCTTGGATCGCCGATCAGTGCCATCGCAGCCGACAGCCGCTGCAACTGCCCGCCCGAGACCTGATGCGGGTAACGCTGACCGATATGATCGGGATCGGGCAGCGCAAGTGCCCGGAACAGCGTGCGGGCGCGGGATTCGGCCTCGGTGCGCGGCATCAACTTATGGATGGCGGTGATTTCGATGACCTGATCCATGATCCGCTTGGACGGATTGAAGGCCGCCGCCGCCGATTGCGGCACATAGGACACTTCGGTTCCGCGTAACCCGGCACGGCCCGCCTCGGACATGGCCGTGACGTCATGCGTTCCAACGCGGATATTCCCGCCATCGATGCTGCATCCGCTGCGGGCATGGCCCATCAATGACAAGGCGATGGTTGTCTTGCCCGAGCCGGATTCCCCGATCAGTGCAAGAATTTCGCCCGGCGCGATGTCGAAACTGACACCCCGGATGATCTCGACCTTGCGGCCCGCATCGGTAACGGCGCCGATCCTGAGATCGCGGACGGAAACAAGCGGGGATTCAGTCATCAGTCGCTCCTGTCGCGGATTTTGGTGGGCAGGTTGTCGATGAACATATTGACCGAGATGGTCAGCGAAGCTATGGCGATCGACGGAAAGATCACCGCAGGTGCACCGAGACTGAGCCCCTCGATATTTTCGCGGACCAATGCGCCCCAATCGGCATTAGGTGGCTGCACGCCGAGACCAAGAAAGGACAGCCCCGACAGAACCAGCACGATAAAGACAAAACGCAGCCCAAGATCGGCCAACACCGGCCCGAGGATATTGGGAAAGATCTCGCGCGTGATAAGATAGATCGTGCCTTCGCCCCTTGCGCGGGCCACGGTCACGAAATCCATCGTGTTGATATTGACCGCCAAGGCACGCGCGAAGCGGTAAGAACCGGGCATGTAGATCGCGGTCAGCGTCAGGATCAGCACCGGGATCGAAGACCCCACGGCAGCCACGACCACAAGGCCGAAAAGCAGCGAGGGGATGCCGTTGAACGCATCCAGAAGCCGCGACAGCAGCGTATCGAACCAGCCTCCGATCACGGCGGCGACCATGCCCAGGATCACGCCGATAGCCACGGCCAGGGTCACTGCCGCCAGAGCGATGCCGACCGTATAGCGCGCGCCCATCAGGATACGCGAAAGGATGTCACGCCCAAGATAATCGGTGCCCATCCAGAATTCCGGGCTGATCGGGCCGAAATAATCGAAGCCGACAAGATCGCCCGGTGGATAGGGCGCGATCCATTGTCCGATGACGGCGATCACCGCCCAGAACAGGATCACGGCAAGACCGATCCGGCCGGTCCAGCTGAAGGCATAGCCCATCCGCCGAGGCGTGGGGAGGCGAAGCGGGCGGGAGGTTTTGGAAGAAATGCTCATCAATTGCGCAACCTCGGGTTGGAGAGGATGGCGATCATATCCGCCAGTGTCGTCAGGCTCAGATAGCTGATGCAGAAGATCATCGCGCAGGACTGGATCAACGGCAGATCCCGCGTCGAGACCGCATCCACCATAAGCTTGGCGACGCCGGGATAGTTGAACACCGTTTCGACGATGATCACCCCGCCCACCAGGTAAGAGAGAGACAGCGCCACCGCATTGGCGATCGGCCCCAGCGCATTGGGCAGGGCATGAATCAGCACCATGCGCGGTCGCGATGCCCCCTTGAGCAACGCCATTTCGACATAGGGGGTATTGATCGTCTCGATCACCGCCGCGCGCGTCATGCGGATCATCTGGGCCGATACCACGAAGCTGAGGCTGATCACCGGCATCGCATAGGCCCGCAGCATCGCTCCGATACTGTCCACATTGACGCCATAGCTGAGCGCCGGCAGCCAATCCAGCCAGACCGCGAAGATCAGCACCGCGAGTGTCGCCACCATGAACTCGGGTACCGAGATCACCGAAATGGTCAGCACCGACACCATCCGGTCAAGCAGAGTGCCGCGCCACATCGCCGCCGCGATACCCAGCGACAACGCCAGGGGGACGCAGATCACCGTGACAATCCCGGCAAGGCGCAATGAATTCGCCAACCGCCCGGCGATCAGGTCCGCGATCTCGACCTTGTTCACATAAGAGGTTCCCAGATCCCCGGTCAGCAATCCGCCAAGCCAGCCGAGAAACCGCAGCAGCGCGGGCCGATCAAGGCCCATCGCCTCGCGCAGACCGGCCACCGCCTCGGGGGTCGCGGCCTGCCCCAGCATGATCTCGGCCACGTCACCCGGCAAAAGCCCGGTCGCGAAAAACACCGCGAAGGACACGATCACCAGCGTGATCAGTGCAATGCCCAGCCGTTTTCCAACCAGCAGCCATGTGGTTTTGGATCGAAGCATATAACCTCCCTGTGCCGAGGGGCGCGCCCGCGCATCATGGGAAGCGCGGGACACGTATTTTTCCGCGGGATCAGCCCTCGAGCCAGACATATTCCGCAAAAGCGTAACCCATCTGCCCGCCCAGGGGGTTCGGGCGCAGGCCCTTCAACCGGGTCGAAATCGCATCGACATTCGAAATATAGGCAGGGATGATGGTGCCTGCCTCATTGGCGACCATTTCCTGCATCTCCCAGTAGATCTGCTTTCGCTTTTCATCGTCCAGCAGGCCCCGCGCCTCGACCATCATGCTGTCGAATTTCTCGGATTTATACTGGCTTTCGTTCCAGGGCGCATCCGAAGCATAAAGCAGCGAGAACAGGATATCGGGTGTCGGGCGCGGATTGATATTGCCGAAATGCACCGGCTCTTTCAGCCAGTAGTTCGACCAGTAACCGTCCGAGGGAACCCGCTGCACATCGAACGGCATTCCAATCTGGGCGCCTTCCTGCTGCACGATCATGGCCATGTCGATCGAAGAGGTCGCGGCATCGGACGCCACGATGGGGATCGCCTGTCCCAGCACGCCGGCCTTCTCGAACAGCGCCTTGGCCTTTTCGGGATCGTATTCACGTGGCTTCAGTTCGGGGTTGTGATAGCGGTCCGCAGCGGAAACCGGCTGATCGTTGCCGATCTCGGCAAGATCGCGCAACACGGATTTCTGGATCGCCTCGCGATTGACGAGATGCTTCATCCCTTCGATGAAGCCGGCCTTGGCACCCGGCTCCAGATCAAGGCGGATATTGAGATTGGTATAATTCCCCGCAGTGGTGATCGAGGTTTCGACGCCATCCTGCCCCTCGAGCATCCGCAACGAACGCGGATTGACCGAGGCGGCCATCTGGATATCGCCCGAAAGCAGCGCATTGATACGGGCATTGTTATCCGAGATGGCGAAATACTCGAAACTGTCGAGATATGGCCCCTGTTCCTTGAAATAATCCGGGCTTTTCACCGCGATCGAGCGCACGCCCGGTTCGAAGGCTTCACAGATGAAGGCGCCGGTACCATCAGCGGTCGAGAAATCGGTGGTACCATCGGCGATAATCATGAAGTGATGCAGCGACAGGATCACCGGCAGATCGGCATTTGGCTCGACCAGCACGATCTTGACGGTCAGATCGTCCACCGCCTCGATCTCAACCATCTGCGTCGCGATCGAATTCGCCATTGAACCGACGCTCTCATCGAGATGCCGCCGAAGCGAATAAACCACATCGGCCGAACTCAGCGTCTTGCCGCTGTGGAAGGTGACATCCAGTTTCAGCTTTACTTGCCAGGTCTTGGCATCGTCCGACTCGACCGTCTCGGCCAGTTCCATCTGCGCCTCGCCGTTTTCGTCAAGGAAAGTAAGGCGGTTATAGAAGGCGCAGCAGCGCGTATAATCGGTAGACAGGCTCGCCTTGGCCGGGTCGAGCGTGTCGGCGGTCGAGGACGACCAGCCCGCCGCCTTGAGATCGCCACCGGTGACGGGCGTTGCCGCGACTGCAGCACCGGCACGCAGCAACAAGCCGCTGCCTATGGACATGGCCACGCCGGAACTCATCAGCAGCTTCAGCAATTCCCGTCGCGATGCCCCGCGGCGGATTGCATTCTCGACCATGGCATCGTCACGGCCGGTCCAGTTGGCAGGTCTGTTCCTGGTCATTTTGCAGTTCCCTGTTGTTGTGACCCGATCCGGTTCTTGTCGCCATTTCGGGCTGGTTTGGTGAATTTCTCTCAGCGATCAAAGGCGCGGTCCGCAGCCTCCGCCAGTTCGATCAGTGCATTGAAGCGATAATCGGGTTCCGTGAACCGCGCCGGCTCGATAGTCCCGCCATAGCCCTTTTGCGCATGCCTGCGCATGATCCAGGCATTCGTCATTCCCAGTTCGCGCGAAATCCCGATATCGTGATGCTGGCTTTGCGCCGTATGCAGGATATCGGCCATGCCGCCGCCATCGGTTTCGACATGGGCGAAGACCTGATGGAAAAAAGCCGGGTCCGGTTTTTCCGTGCTGGTCTCGTCACAGGTGAAGCTGCTCCAGAACGGCATGGCCAGCTTCTTCTCGTATTTCTCGAAAGCCCAGCGGCGCGCATTGGTCATGGCGATCAGCTTGTAATGGGTTCCTAGCCGCGTCATCGCCTCGACGCTGTCGGGAAACGGCTCGGCCTCGGCAACCGCATCAATCATGAATTGGCGGTTTTTCTTGTTGTCCGGCAGTCCGAGTTCAGCGGCGATGCTGCCATAGCATCGGCCCAGATCATCGGGGAAACGCCCGGCATCCCGCTGATAGCGCGTGTCGCGATAATGGGTCAGTGCCGCCTCCCCATCGATCTGGAGACCGGCCTGTTCCGCGATCTGCGCGAGACCGTTCTTGATCGCGGATTCGAAGTCGATCAGCGTCCCCACCACGTCGAATGTGACGTAAGAGAACGCGGTCAAGGGCTTCACGGCGGTTTCTGTTGCCATTCCCGACGGTCCTTTCTCGCTGATACCGCGGCAGAGAAAGCGCGGCGAAATCCGTTATTCCGGGCCTCAACCGCCCCGGACTGCTATTCTGTTCCCCTCAGCATCGCCGGTTTCCCCGACGTCATTGCACTGAAAGATACGACAAGAGCGGCAGATTCTTTTGTATTGGGAATGGCCACGGTCAGATATGCCGCGCCCTTCCCGGACCCATCAATATCCCCTGTTCTGATCCACGAGGCCGGGAATCGGCTGCCCCGCCCGGCTGGCGCGGATCACCGACAGGGCGTGCCGCGCGCCTTCCTCGGCATCGGTATAAGAGGCGATATGCGGGGTGACGATCACCTCCGGATGGCGCCAGGCCCAATGTTCCGGCGGCAGCGGTTCGGGATCGGTGACATCCAGCATGGCCGCCCCGATCTGGCCGCTGTCCAATGCGTCGCGCAGGGCGTCCATCTCAAGCTGCGCGCCGCGCCCCGCGTGGATCAGCCCTGCCCCGCCCGGCAGCTTTGCCAACAGCCGGGCGTTCAGCAGCCCGCGCGTCGCCTCTGTCAACGGCAACAGGCAGATCAGCATTTCCGTTCGTGCCAGAAAATCATCAAGCGCAGCGGCGCCGTAAACCTCCAGTCCCCCGACCGGGTTACCGGAGCGGCTCCAGCCTGCGACCGGAAAACCCAGCGCGGAAAGGTTTTGCGCGACAAGCCGCCCGACCTGCCCCAACCCCATAACCCCGATCCGGCAACGACGCGTCGGCCGAGCGGGATGGGAATGCCATTCCCCCTGTCTCGCCTGCTCAAGATAGCGCGGCATCTCGCGATGCAGCATCAATGCGGCCATCATCACCCAATCCCGCACCATCTCGGCGATTCCCGGCGCAATCGTCCGCGACAACGCCACCCCATCGGGCATTGGCGGCATCTGGTCGATACCGGCACCAACCCCGATCACCGCCTGAAGATTGGGATAGCGTGACAAATCTTCAGGCGCTATCCAGCAGGCAATATGCGTAATATCGGCCGGGTCGGCAACGGCATCCTCGCCGATCACCATCCGCTCGCCCGCCTCGACGAAAATCGGCGACCAGATCGCCGCGCGTTCCGCAGTAGACAGGTAAAGCAAAGTCATGTCCGCAACGCCTCGCGGATCTCGGGATCGTCCAATGTGAGATCCAGAACCGTTCGGGTGCGTTCGACAATGGCATCGATCTCGGTTTCGGTGCAGCATAGCGGCGGCGCATAGCCAAAGATCCCCTGCGCGAAGGAACGGATGATCAGACCCTGCTCCCATGCCCGGTCGAACAGCCGGGTCGCGGGATCGAGTGCAGCAGGCAGCGGCGTCTTGTTCCGCTTGTCCGAAACCAGCTCGATCGCCGCCAGCATGCCGCGCCCGCGAACGTCCCCGACCAGCGGATGATCCGACAGCCCCTGCAATCCGGCCAGCAGCCGCGCGCCCATCCGGCGGCCATTCTCCAGCAGTCCGCCCTCATACAGCGCCAGCACTTCCAGCGCGACGGCGGCGGAAACCGGATGCGCGGAATAGGTAAAGCCATGCCCCACCGCCTTGGCCCCGGCCCCGTCGGCAATGGTGTCATAGACATGGTTGCGCATGAATACCGCCCCCATCGGGACATAGCCCGAGGTCAGCCCCTTCGCCACCGTCATCAGGTCCGGCACGATCCCTTCATCCTCGCAGGCGAAAAGCGGGCCGGTGCGGCCGAAACCGGTGATCACCTCGTCGGCGACGAAAAGGATGCCCCGCTCGGCGCAAAAATCACGCATCGCCCTGATCCAGCCCGGCGGCGGGACCAGAACCCCGCCCGATCCCTGAATCGGCTCGACATAGAATGCCGCGACGCGATCCTCGCCGATCTCGGCTACCTTGGCGCGCAGTTCGGTCAGCGACGCCTTGATGATCGCCTGTGGATCCTGCCCCACCGGGTTGCGATAAGCGTAATGCGACGAAATCCTGTGCTGCCAATCATAGGGCAGGCCGAAACCCTCGTGGAAAACCGGTAACGCGGTCAATCCTGCCCCGCCCGAGGCGCTGCCGTGATAGCCCTGCCCGACCGAGATGAACTGATCGCGTTGCGGTTTGCCCTTGGAGTGCCAATAATAGCGGATGAAGCGGATCGTGCTGTCCACCGCGTCCGAGCCGCCAAGGCAGAAATAGACATGATCCAGATCGCCGGGTGCGCGCTCGGCCAGTTCGGCGGCCAGCCGGATCGGCGCTTCAGCCCCAAGATCGAAATAACCGGTCACATAGGGCAACTGCCGCATCTGGGCGGAGGCGGCCTCGACCACGCTTTCATGGCCATAGCCGGCATTCACGCACCACAGCCCGGCGAAGCCGTCGATCAGTTCGCGGCCCTCTCCATCGGTCACGGTGGCGCCCCTGGCGGATTGCAGCAGTCTGACCCCCCGGGCTTCATGGCCGCGAAACGAGGAAACCGGATGCACAAGATGGCGGCGGTCGAGTTCGACAAGGGAATTGCTGAGCATGGTCATCTCCGTAAAATCAGCCCAAAGCCTGCGAGACGAGGGCGAAGGTCGTAAATTCATTCTGTTCGGGTGTGGTGGCGGGACATGTCATCGTCGTGCCACCGCCCACATGAGCAAGCCCGAGCGAGGCGACAAAATCGGATAGCCCCCGCTCCTGCGGGATGTCGATACGCAGAAAACCATCCGCACAGCGCCTTGCTCCTTCGGCGATCAAAGCACGGGCGGTCGCCTCATCCCGCGCCACGACCGGCCCCAGCACATGCCCCTTGCCGAAATCCCGCAACATCGCAAAGCCGCCCTCGGCCAACAGCACCCGTCCCTGCCCGGCGATCCGGCGCAGCAACTTGCCCCGCTCCATCCCCGTCGCGTCCCGATCCATCGCCGTCAGCCGATCGGCATCCTCTGCCCTGCCCGGGCTGACCGGCAGCTCCGGCGTGTTTCCAAGGGCAACACCTTGATATTGGGCAATCTGTCCGACAGAAACAAAGCCCAGCTTGCGGTACAGCGGCATCCCCTCGGGCGTGGCCACCAGCCGCATCTCGCGGCCACCCGCAAGCGCGATCGCCTCCTCCATCACCCTGCGGCCCAGGCCACGACCCCGCCGCCGTTCATCGACGATGATCATGTTGAGCAGGGCGACATCGCCAAATCGCGTGCAAAAAGCGGTACCGACAAGGTCTTCGCCCTCCATCACGGCAACGCCATCGGACAGCGACAGGTTCAGTTCCCAATCCTCGACACGATGCGGCCAGCCGACCTGTTCCGACAGACGAAGGGCGGCGGGCAGATGAAGGGGCGTGAATGGAATGCTGCGCAGATCCTGCGGAGCAGCAGCGGAAGAGGCGTGTTCGGCAGTGGTCATGAATCGCATCCATGTTTCATCCGGTTCAGGTTAAATGCGCGCGGACGGCATGTTTTTCCTGATCCCCGCCCGGCACGGCAGTTTGCGTCGCTTCGCTGGCCCCGCACCGCAGGAAATGCCGTCATCAGGCAGCAAGGTTCCGGCCAAGCGCAAGGACCATGTCGGAAGCGGCGCGCAATTCCCCGCGTGTCAGATACTCTTCGGGCCGATGTGCGCGTGCAATATCGCCGGGGCCGCAGACGATCGACGGAATTCCCGCCGTCTGAAACAACCCGGCCTCGGTGCCGAAACTTACCGCGCCCAACGGGTCATTCCCGCTGATGCCAGTCATTAGCGCGACCAGCGGATGTCCGGCGTCAAGCGCGAGCGCCGGGTAGCTGGACAGCCATTCCACCTTGACCGTCTCGTCTGCCGCCGCAATTACAGGGGCCAGCAAATCGCGCGGCTCGATACCCGCTATCGCCCGCGCCTCGATCTCTGCCTCGGCCCAGTCAGGGATGATATTGACCGCCTGTCCGCCCGACAGGGTGCCGATCTGCATGCTGGACCATGGCGGCGCAAAACGTTCGTCCTGCGGGCCCTGCCGCAAGGCCCGCGCCTGCGCGGCGGCGGCCTGCAATGCCGGCAACAGGGCATGAATGGCGTTCGCCCCCAGATCGGGCCGCGAGCTATGGCCGGATCGTCCCCGCGCCATCAGCCGCAGCGCCGCCTTGCCTTTATGGGCCAGCACCGGTACCAGCCCGGTGGGTTCCCCCACGATGCAGCCCGCAGGCGTAGCGCATAGCGACGGCAGCGCCGCAATCATATGCGGCACGCCGCGGCAGCCTGCCTCTTCGTCATAGGACAGAGCGATATGGATGGGCGATCCAAGCTGCATCGATACGAGATCTGGCACCGCCGATAGGACTGCGGCCACGAAGCCCTTCATGTCACAGGCCCCGCGCGCGATCAGCCGATCCTCTTCCTCGCGCAGGTGAAAGGGATTGCCGCGCCATTCCGGCTCTCCTGTGGGAACCACGTCGACATGCCCCGACAGGATATGACCGGCCCGATCGGCGTCGCCGATCGTGGCGAACAGGTTGCTGCGGTCGCCTTCGGGGCCAGGCAGCAGGTGCACCGTCACGCCATGCGCCTGAAGATAATCCCTGACAAAGTCCATCAATGCCGTATTCGGCTGCCCCGTAACGGTTTCGAACCCAACCAGCCGGGCCAGCATTTCCTGAGGCGAGTAGCGCTTTGTCATACCGCCCCGCTTGGGCCGGATTTGGTTGTGTGTGGCATGGCCATTCCCTCACCTTCCCATACGATCACTATCTGCTGATTGGCAGCATGCCTCGATTCCGGCCGCGATCTGCACCAAGTTTCGGGCAGTGACAGCACCTTTTGCCGCCGATCATGCGCGTAACGGAATATCCTGCGTTCAAACCGGCAAACGCGGCAATCCCTGTCGCAGCAAAACTGTGATGCTGGAAACATCGAAACTCCCTCGGAGAAAGCAATGACCTTCCGTCCCAAATTCATCACATTCGACTGCCACGGCACGATGATCTTCTTCGATATGGCCGGAGCGGCGCGCCATCATTACGCAGACCGTCTGTCCGCCGAGCAGATGGAGATATTCATCCGGGATTTCGCGGCCTATCGGCTGGACGAGGTGCTTGGCGCATGGAAACCCTATGCGGAGCTGGTGCATAATTCTCTGGAACGGGCCTGCAAGCGGAACGGCATCCCTTTCGACCCGGCTGTCGCCGCCGAGATCTACGAGCGTGTGCCCACATGGGGGCCGCATGCCGATGTCCCCGCCGGACTGTCACGGATCGCAGGCCGGATCCCGCTGGTGGCACTGACCAATTCGATGAACAGCCAGATCCCGCATAATATCGCGAAACTCGGCGCGCCGATCGCGCATGTCTTCACCGCCGAGGATGCGCAGGCCTACAAGCCGCAAATGCGCGCATTCGAATACATGTTCGACATGCTGGGCTGCGGACCCGAGGATGTGCTGCATGTCTCGTCAAGCTTCCGCTACGATCTGATGACCGCGCATGATCTGGGCATCAGGAACAAGGCATGGGTCAACCGTGGTCATGAGCCCGCCAACCCCTATTACGGCTATACCGAGGTTTCCGACATATCGGGTCTTGCCGATCTGGTCGGGCTGTAAGCGCCGGAGGCCGCGATGAAATACATGTCCTATTGGCACGACAGCGCCACCCCCTTTGCTGATGCCCGGCAGGGACCGGTCGAAGGGAATTATGACGTCGCGGTGATCGGAGCCGGTTTCACGGGGCTGAACGCCGCCCGCAAACTGGCGCGGGAAGGGCTGCGCGTCGCGATTCTGGAAGCCCGTCATGTCGGTGCGGGCGGCTCGGGCCGCAATGGCGGGCATCTGAATAACGGTATCGCGCATGGCTATGCCGAAGCGAAAGCCCATCTGGGTACGGAACGGGCGCACGCGCTTTATCGCGCTTATGACCGCTCGATCGACATGATCGAGCAGGTCATCGCCGAAGAGGGCATCGATTGCGATTTCCGCCGTTCAGGAAAGCTGAAACTGGCCTCGAAACCCTCGCATCTGAACGGGCTGCGAGCGAATTTCGAACTGATCCATCGCGAGGTGGATCAGGATACGCGCTGGCTCGACCGTAACGAACTGAGGGAAGAGATCGGCTCGGACGCGTTTCACGGCGCGATGCTATATGGCAAATCCGCGATGATGCATATGGGGCGCTATGTCGTGGGGCTGGCCGATGCGGCGCATCGCCACGGCACCCATATCTGGGAAGGGGCGCCGGTCACCGGACGCGAAGCCGTTGCGGACGGCTGGGAATTGCATACCCCCAAGGGCAGCCTTCGGGCCGAACGGGTGATTGCGGCAACGGACGGCTATTCCGGGGAAGTTCCCGGCGCACCGCTGCGATATTTCCGGCGGCGCATCGTCTCGGTCGGCTCTTTCATCATCGCTACCCGTCCACTGAGCGACGACGAGATCGCAGCCACCCTGCCCGGTAACCGGACTTGCGTCACCTCGATGAATATCGGCAACTATTTCCGCCTGTCCCCGGACAACCGGCTGATCTTCGGCGGGCGCGCGCGGTTCTCGGCGGTCTCGAACCAGCAATCCGACGCAAAATCGGGCGAGATCCTGCGCAGCGCAATGACCCGTATTTTCCCGCAGCTGGCACAGACCGAGATCGACTATTGCTGGGGCGGCCTTGTCGGGATGACCAAGGACCGCTTCCCCCGCGCGGGCGAGGCCGACAGCATGATCTACGGCATGGGCTATTCGGGCCACGGCGCGCAGATGTCCACGTTGATCGGGCAGGCATTGGCGGATATGGCGATGGGCCGCAAAGGGACGAATCCGCTGGACGGGCTGGACTGGCCGGCGATCCCCGCACATAGCGGCAAGCCGTGGTTCCTGCCATTGGTGGGGCTGTGGTTCGGGCTGAAAGACCGGCTGTCCTGACGGCTATCGGCCTTGCCGCTTCACCGTTTCAACCCAGCGAGTGCGAGGCCAGACCGAAAATCCGCATCCCTTCCAACGCCCGCCGCTGTTGTCCCATATACATCTCGGTCACGGTATCGTGGAGCCGCATTCCCGCTTCGGTCAGGAATTGCGAAAGTCTCTCATTTTGCGCCGATGTGTCGAGGCGAACGAACTTGCCTTCGTGCTGCCGGATCAGCGGGAAGGCAAGCGCCATCGCCATCCGCTCATCCTCGGCTACCAGCGGGCCGATCACCACGCCGCGCCCGAATTTGCGCAGCAAGGCGAAACCGCAAATTTCGCCACTGCGCTCGATCACCATGCCCGAGGATAATTTCAGCATCATGTCCAGCGTCACCTTCCGCTCGGTCCCGTAAGCGATGCGGTCAAGTTCCCGCAACGCCGGAATATCGGCAGGTGTCAGCGGGCGAAGATGGGTTCCCGGTACCGTTTCCGGCACGGATGGAACACGGGCAAGACCCTGATGCTGCCGGATGACACCCAACGGTATGAACCCCTCGCTTTCATACAGCCGATAACCCGAATGGGTCGCGCTCAGCCGCAGATCACGGATGCCGCAATCCTTCCTGACCCGGCGCAACAGCCAGCGCCCGGTGCCTCGCGCCTGCAGACGCGGCGCGGTAACCATCATGCCCAACATCGCGAGTTCCTCGCCCGCGGTAAAATACATGGCGGAACCCAGGGGACGACCGATCTCGTCAATGGCCAGATAGCCTTCGCCCAGCGAGATGAAAACATCCAGATCATGCGCCCGATGCGGCCAGAAGACGCCTACGGTCAATTCATGCAGAAGCGCGAGGTCCTCTGGTGTGATCGGCCTGGCCTGTGCGTCGAAATTATCGACCCGCATCAGATCCGCCTTTTCCGAGCCGTCTTGTCCCGTTCCGCCGCTTACCATTATTCCGTCGCCTTACCATAATCGTCATGAACCGTCCTGTATTCCAGGACAAATCTATTTTCATCGAGTGTCGCTTAAAAGCTGCGCATTTTTCTGCTGTATCTAACCTGTAGACGACAGCATTATGTGGTAAATCCCGCTTGTGAAGGCTTCGATTGCGTTCAGCCCCCGATCAACGCGTTGTGGTTATTTAGACATCGCTCGATGATATTCCCTGTCAGTTGCCATGTAAAAACTCTCGAGTGAAATCATCGCGCAGGTCGCCACCCGTACGGCAAACCCATCCGGCGGCAATACCGCGCTTCGGAAGCGCAATGCTTTGCTGATCGTACGTCTCCCGGCATCCGCTGCGAAAGGCACAAAGTGGATTTATGCCCGGAATTCCGCGATTCCACAGCAAAAATGAGGCAGTTTTCCTCGATCCGATGCGTTCTTATTATTGTGATGCGTCAATCTAGGCTGTACCATCCGTATTCACCGAACAATCCAGTTTAGCTTGGTCCGGGATTGCAAGAGGAAACGCCGATGAACGCCCCTTTTAAACAGTTCGAACGTCTTGGCCGCCTTTCCACGGAACTTGGCGAAGATGTTTTGGTTCTTCTGCGCTTTGACGGTACGGATTATCTTAACGAATTGTTCGAATATCGCGTCGAAGCGCTGGCCACGCGCGACGATCTGGATTTCGACGCATTGATCGGCACCCATGCCACCGTCGAGGTCGAGGCGCATCAATCCGTAAAACCATTCGACGGGATCGTGACAAGCGCCCGCTGGGCTGGCGTGGGTGAGAACGGGCACCGTTACGACCTGACCCTGCGGCCCTGGTTCTGGCTTGCGGGCAAGCGGCGCAACCAGCGGATCTTCCATCGCAAGACCGTGGACCAGATCCTGCAGGAATTACTAGGCGATTATGCCGGCCTGGGCGATCCTCATCTTGAGATCAAGCTGAGCAATCAATATCCGGAACTTGAATACACTGTCCAATACCGCGAATCCGACCTTCAATTCGCCCGGCGTCTGCTGGAGCGTTTTGGGATCAGCTTCTATTTCCGCCACGACAAGGGCAGCCACACATTGGTGATCACCGATGACGAATTGAACCTTGCCGAAATCGGCGAGCGGCCCTTCAAGCGGTTCGACGGGCATCATCAATATGACCAGGAGCATTTCTGGGAATGGGCGCCCGAGCGCAATGTGACCACGGGTGCGATCCGGCAGACCGATTATAATTTCAAGATGCCCACCCAGAAGATGGAGACTGCCCATCAGGGCGATGCCGCATATGCTCAGGGTCAGATCGAAAGCTTCGACTACCCCGGAGATTATCTTGCCGAGGCTCCGGGCAAGATCCTGACGCGGATGCGCACCGCGCAGGAGCGTGGCGGGGATCGCCGCAACCGGGCCGTAGGCGACTGCGTAAGTCTGGCATCGGGGCTGCGGGTCAAGCTGGGCGGGGACAAGGTACCGGGTCACGGCGAAACATATGTCTGCCTGTCCGCCACACATAGTTTCGTCAGCGAAGCCTATGGCTCGGGCGGCCGGGACAGCGACGGTTACAGCTATTCCGGTTCATGGGTACTGATGCCGGACACCGCGCCAATGGTGCCGCCGAAACGCACCGATATCGCGCGCGTCTACGGCCCGCAAACGGCCGAAGTCGTTGGCGAGGGCGAGATCGACTGTGACGAATTCGGACGGATTCTGGTGAAGTTCCACTGGGATCTGGACCGGGCCTATTCGATGCGCTGCCGCGTCAGCCAGAACTGGGCAGGCAATGGCTGGGGCGGGATGGTGATCCCGCGCATCGGCATGGAGGTCGTCGTCGAATTTCTTGAGGGCGATCCGGACAAGCCGCTGGTGACGGGCTGCGTCTATAACGGCAAGAACAGGGTTCCCTATGACCTGCCCGCCAACAAGACCGTCAGCACTTTCAAATCAGATACCCATCAGGGCAGCGGTTACAACGAATTCCGGTTCGAGGACGAGAAGGACCGCGAAGAGGTCTTCATGCATGCGCAGAAAGACCATAACACGATCATCGAGAACGATGAGAGCCACTCGATCGGCCACGACCGCAGCAAGACGGTTGGCAATGACCAGTCGGAATCCATCGGACATGACAAGACGATCAGCGTCGGGAACGACCACCGGGAAAATATCGGGAACGATATGTTTTACACGGTCGCGCGCAACCAGCAGGAGGATTACGGCAAGGATCATATCCACCGTGTCGGCAATGTGCACAAGCAGACCATCTTTGCCGATCACCTGTATGAGGCCGGCCGCAATTTCGAGGGCGAGGTTTTCGGACGCTATACCTTGGATGTGGGCGACTCGATCACGAACAATACGAAGCGGCACACGCTGATGGCCTATCAGACGATGCAGATCAAAGGCCCCGGCGGCAAGATCACCATCGACGCCTCTGGCATCACGCTCGAGGCGCCGACGATCTGGCTGAAAGGCAATGTCATCATGGGAGGCTCGGGCGGCGCGCAGGTCCCGACCCTGCAAATGGCCGCGCGTGAGGGTTTGCCGCTCTGCGAGGAATGCGGAAAATTCGACGAGGAACAGAAATGATCGTTGCATGCGTGGGGGACCAGCATTCTTGCCCCATTCACGGACAGAACACGATCGTCGAAGGTGGCAGCAGCACGGTCAACGGCCGCGCCATCGCCCGCGTGGGGGATAAATGCGCCTGTGGCGGCGTCATCGTGGAAGGGAAATCCGGAGCATTATCCGATGGAAAGCCCGTCGCCTATCTGGGCTCGAAGACCAGCTGCGGCGGGGTCATCAGTGCCTGCAGTGGAACCGCGCGCTTTTCGTGACTGTCGGTAAAAATTGCCACGCCGTCGATATTGCACGATTGCCCGCATCCATCCTGTGGATCCAGCGTCAGTCCGGTTTCTACGATAAAGCGCGCCCCACCTGCCGCCGATCCGGGCACGAAACGGCGGCAAAGTCATTATACAGCATAGCAAACAAGCTGCTCAACCTCGGGTTCTGGGGCGTCGCGGTGGCGCATTGCCGCCATCTGGGCGTCGGGATGGCGCATGCTTGCCTTTGGGTTTTCCGGCAGGTTTGCCAGAAGGCTTTCCGCCGGTACGGGCTTTGGCTTTGGGCGCGGCCGGTTTGCTGTCGCGTGCCGGTGCCGTACCGCCTTTCTTGCCCTTGGCGGCCTTTTGCGCAGCACTCCAGCGCGGTTTTTTACGGGGTGTCTCGACAGATATCGGCGCGATATCGGTATCCGTAGGTGACCACGCGCGGGCAGGCTTGGCGGGAAGGTCCGTCGCTGGCATCGCCGTGGCTTTTTTGGCTTTAGAAGGCTTGTCAGCGGCGGGTTTGCCGATCTTCCGGAGCGGATGCCGTTCCGGCTTCTGATCAAGCGATGGTTCGCCTTTCAACCGGCACATCATCAGGCCCTGCTCAATCTCGATCACCTCTCCGAAGCGCGGAGCATCGGCAGTGGCGATCTGAACATAGGTTTCCTCGTCACGCACACGGATGGCGCCGATCGCATCGCGGGTGATACCTCCTGCCTCGCAGACCTTGGGCAGAATCCAGCGGGCCTCGGCGCGGCCGGCATGGCCGACCGACAACGCGAACCAAACCGAGGAACCGAATTCGCGCGGAGCGCGGGGCGCAGCACCCGAAGGCGGCGCGCTTTCCGTCAGTTCCTCTGGCGGCGGACGGCCTTCGCGCCAAAGCTGAACGAAAGCGGCTGCAACCTGCTCGGCTCCGGCACGGGCAAGCAAATCCCGGGCAATGGTCATATCGTCCAGCCTGGCGGTCAGTGCCGGATGATCCAGCATCCGCACGTCATCCCTAGCACTGACCTCTTCAGCGGATGGCGCCTTGCCCCACTCGGCCACGACCTTGGCACCCTGTAGCAAACGCTGTGCCTTCTTGTAATCCGCCGGCGTAACGACCAGCGCGGAAACCCCCTTGGCACCAGCACGACCGGTACGGCCCGACCGATGAAGCAGGGTTTCGGAATTGGTTGGCAAATCGGCATGAATGACCAGTTCCAGTCCCGGCAGGTCAATCCCCCGCGCAGCGACATCGGTGGCGATACAGACCCGCGCCCGTCCATCCCGCAGGGCCTGCAGGGCATGAGTCCGTTCTTGCTGGGACAATTCGCCCGACAAAGCCACTACGCGAAAGCCGCGGTTCCCCATCCGCGCCAGTAAATGATTCACATTGGCGCGTGTCTTGCAGAACACGATGGCGGTCCGCGCCTCGTAGAATCGCAACAGGTTGAAAATCGCATTTTCACGATCACGGTTTGCGATCGACAGTGCCCGATAGGTGATATCGCCATGCTGCCGCGCCTCGCCCATCGCCGTCACGCGCAGGGAATTCTGTTGAAAATCCCGCGCCAGTTTCTCGATGGCCGCAGGCACAGTTGCCGAGAACATCAAGGTCCGGCGGGTTTCCGGCGCAGCCTGCAGGATGAATTCCAGATCCTCGCGAAAACCGAGATCCAGCATTTCATCCGCTTCGTCCAGCACCGCGACGCGCAGATCCGACAAATCGAGGCCGCCGCGATCGATATGGTCGCGCAGGCGGCCCGGCGTGCCGACCACGATCTGCGCCCCACGGGCCAGCGCCCGACGCTCGGTCCGGTAATCCATGCCCCCGACACAAGTCGCGATACGCGCGCCGGTCGCGGCATAAAGCCAGCCCAGTTCCGCCGCCACCTGCAATGCCAGTTCCCGCGTGGGTGCAATCGCAAGCGCAAGCGGGGCCGTGCCCTCTGTAAAGCTGCCGCCGTCACACAGCAGATCCTCCGCGGCGGCAATTCCAAAGGCAACGGTCTTGCCTGAACCGGTCTGCGCAGAAACCAGAAGGTCGCGCCCCCGTGCATCCGCTTTCAGCATCGCCTGCTGCACGGCGGTCAAAGTTTCATAGCCTCGTTCGGCCAGTGCTGCGGCCAATGGCGCAGCAATCTCGTTTTGGGTCATTCGTTCTGCCTAGAATGGGCTCTTGGCCCGGGTTGACGGCCCGGTCCTGCCCGCACGCGGCCCACCACCCGCGCACCATCCAGAACAGCCGATCCGCAGCCCTACAACCCAGCCCCGGCAGAGTCAAAGGCTGTTTGTTCCCAGAGACAGGCAAATGAATCAGATCGCTTGACCCACTTAGGGCCGTTTCGAGAAGAGCCGTCGGTATAAAGAAGCCATGTAACCGGGTAATCCGCAGGATTGCCGCTGCGATCCGGGCAAGATCAATGTGTCCAAGGGCCACGCCTGTCAGTCGCGAAATTCTCGCCATAGCCACGGGGACGGATATTCTGCGCACGCTTATGAGGTTCCTGCACGACGTAATCCAACCCGAGCTCTTTCGCGTAATCTTCAGCCTGTTTGCGGGTCTCGAAACGCAGGCGGACTTGCGATTGCGTGTCATCGCTGCTGGTCCAGCCCATCAGCGGATCGATTTCGCGCGGATCGGCGGGCGGGTATTCCAGCACCCAGTTCTTGCTGCGCGCGGTGCCTGATTGCATGGCGTTGCGGGCGGGCTGATAGATGCGGACACGCATGGCGGAATTCCTTACACTTGAACCGCCCGAGTTATCGCCAAAGCCGGGCCTGTGATCAAGCCCCTATGCGCTTCTGTCCCTCCGGGGGCAATCATCTATTCTTCCAGGGTGTTTGCAGCCCGCTTCATCTCGATCTCGATAAAGGAAAGCGGTCCCGGTCCCGCGTTCCTGACATCATGCTGCACGCCTTTCGGTCGAAGATAGCTGTCGCCAATTTTCACGGGTTTCTCGGTCACCTCGCCATCCGCCTCATAGGCCATAATGGAATCCGTCAGGATCACGACCGCATAATCCATTTCATGTTCATGCCATCCGGTCGTCGCACCAGGCGCAAAATCCCAGCGTGTGATCTTTGTGTGATCGTCTTCGGCAAGGACGGTCGGAACGGCAGAGGCGGTGGATTCGAACGGCATTGCGGCTTCTCCTTGATCATGTGGCGCCTGAAAAGGGTAGCGTATTATCGCGAATTGTCACGGCCTCACTGGATATGCGGCATATTTCCGTCTGCCAGATCAACCATGACGGGAACGGCTTCGGGATTCATGCGTTCTCTCGTGAAGACAGGAGGTAATCCCATGTGCGCAACCCGAATTTTCCCGCTGATCGCGGCAGGCGTCATTCTAGGCGCGTGTACGCAAGAAACGGTAGAAGCCAAAACAACCTGCGATGCCGAGCTTCATCAAAGCCTGATCGGCAAGAATATCGGTGAGGTGACCTTTCCGCCCAAGCTCGTCAAGCGCGTGATGCAGGACGGTGATCCCGCAACGATGGACTTCAATCCGGAACGGCTGAATGTCATCGTGGACGACAAGGGCTGGATCGAAAAGGCTTATTGCGGCTGAGATTCAACCAGGCCGGACACTGGCGGGCAAAAAACGCTCTGTTTGGACAGAACGCGGTTCCTTGACGAGGCAAACGCCTGTTTGCACGACAACTGCCCAATTAGACGGATCGAACGGATCCGCCCTATCTCCGTTTGCGCCGCTTGTTCCCGCCGCGCTGCCCCGCCCTGCCAGCAGTCGACCGCCCCGAGGCATTGACGGCAGCCTCCGCCGCCGCCTCGACCGCCGATTGACGGGCCAAAGGATCATCGGCCACCGCCAGATCCACGGCTTCCAATCGCTTGACCTCGTCGCGCAGTCTTGCGGCTTCCTCGAATTCCAGATTCTCGGCAGCCTCGCGCATCTGCGCGCGCAGCCCGTCCAGATGCGCCTGAAGATTTGCGCCGACAAGCGGTTTATCCACCCGGGCAGTGATGCGCGATTCATCGGTATCGCCCTGCCACAGCCCGGCCAGAACATCCTCGACATTCTTGCGGACCGTTTGCGGCGTGATGCCATGTTCTTCGTTATACGCCATCTGCTTGATGCGACGACGGTCGGTTTCAGCAATGGCCCGCTCCATGCTGCCGGTGATGCGATCCGCATACATGATAACCCGGCCGTCAGCGTTCCGCGCTGCCCGCCCGATGGTCTGGACCAGCGAGGTTTCGGAACGCAGAAAGCCCTCCTTATCCGCATCCAGAATGGCGACAAGGCCACATTCCGGTATATCCAGCCCCTCGCGCAGCAGGTTGATCCCGATCAACACGTCGAAAGCACCAAGACGCAGATCGCGCAGAATCTCGATCCGCTCGATCGTGTCGATATCGCTGTGCATATAGCGGACCTTGATGCCCTGTTCATGCAGATATTCGGTCAGATCCTCTGCCATGCGCTTGGTCAGCGTGGTGCAAAGCGTGCGATAACCCTGTGCGGTCACCCTGCGCACCTCGTCCAGCAGATCATCGACCTGCATCTCGACCGGGCGTATTTCGATCTGCGGGTCCAGCAGGCCAGTGGGGCGAATGATCTGTTCGGTGAACACGCCGCCGGTCTGGTCCAGTTCCCATTTCTGTGGCGTCGCACTGACGAAAACGGATTGGGGCCGCATCGCGTCCCATTCCTCGAATTTCAGCGGTCGGTTATCGGTGCATGACGGCAGGCGGAAACCATGTTCGGACAGCACCGATTTACGGCGGTAGTCGCCCCGGTACATCCCGCCGATCTGCGGCACAGACACATGAGATTCATCCGCGAAAACAATGGCATTATCCGGGATAAACTCGAAAAGCGTGGGCGGAGGCTCCCCCGGCGCCCTGCCGGTCAGATAACGGCTGTAATTCTCGATCCCGTTGCAGACGCCGGTGGCCTCCAGCATCTCCAGATCGAAATTCGTCCGCTGCTCCAGCCGCTGCGCCTCCAGCAGCTTGCCCTCATCCTGAAACTGCTTCAGCCGCTCGATCAGTTCCTTGCGAATCCCCTTGATCGCCTGCTGCATGGTTGGCCGGGGCGTGACATAGTGACTATTCGCATAGATACGGATCTGGCGGAAATTGTCGGTCTTGGCGCCGGTCAAAGGGTCGAATTCGGTAATCGCCTCCAGCTCATTGCCAAAGAAGTCGAAACGCCATGCGCGGTCTTCGAGGTGGGCGGGCCAAACCTCGACGATATCGCCACGCACCCGAAAACCACCGCGCTGGAAACTGCCATCAAGGCGGCGATATTGCTGCGCGACAAGCTGCCCTAAAAACTCACGCTGATCATAGCTGTCGCCGACGATCATATCCTGCGTCATCGCCGAATAGGTCTCGACCGAGCCGATACCGTAGATGCAGGATACCGAGGCCACGATGATCACATCATCCCGTTCCAGAAGCGCGCGCGTGGCCGAGTGGCGCATCCGGTCGATGGCCTCGTTGATCTGCGATTCCTTCTCGATATAGGTATCGCTGCGCGCCACATAGGCCTCGGGCTGGTAGTAATCGTAGTAACTTACGAAATATTCCACCGCGTTATCGGGGAAAAACCCCTTGAATTCGCCGTAAAGCTGCGCCGCCAGCGTCTTGTTCGGCGCAAGAATAATGGCCGGACGCTGGGTCTGCTCGATCACTTTCGCCATGGTATAGGTCTTGCCGGTACCCGTCGCGCCCAGAAGAACCTGATCACGCTCCCCGGTTTCGACACCTTCCGCCAGTTCCGCGATTGCGGTCGGCTGATCGCCTGCGGGTTGAAACTCGCTATTCATGACGAAGCGCTTGCCGCCTTCCAGCTTGGGGCGGGTGACTTCGGGTACGCGCGCGATTGGCGCGTTGGTGTTGTTATGGGCCATCAGCCATGTCCTGTCCGGGTCATCCCTCAAGGTGAGAACTGACGCGCGAAAGTCAACTGCCCCTGCTGACAGTAACCGTCATCAGCGAGAATCCCTTTCTTCTTCACGCAAATATCCCGGGCTCCGGGACAGCGCCCCGGCTTCAGGATCACCGTTTCAGACGATCCGGCTGTAATGCAGCCCAGCCCTCGCCGCCATCCATCTCATCCGCAAGGATTTCAGCCGTCACCGGTCCAAGCGTAAAACCCTGATGCCCATGCCCGAAATGCGCCCACAAATTCGGCTGTTCCGGCACACGGCCCACGACCGGCAGCATATCCGGCATACAGGGCCGCCGCCCCGTCCAGGGCTCTGCCTCGACCGGATCACCGATGTCGAACAACTCTCGCGCACCCTCTTCGGCATGTTTCAGTTGCGGAGGCACAAGTCGCGGATGGCGTGTCAGTTCGGCCGCCGTTGCGATCCGCAGGCCGCGGCGCATGGGCGATGTCACCATGGAATTGGCGAAATCCGCGATCGGATGATGCGGAGGCGTTTCCATATGGTAATGCCGGTGATAGCCACGCTTGTAGACCATCGGCACTTTCAGCCCGTAACGGGCCAGCATCATCGGCGACCATGGACCAAGGGCGACCACTGCATGCTCACCTTCGGCCTCATCGGCAACCCATGCTGCCCCTTTGCGATGCAGGTCGCCCGCATCGCCATTCAGGACCCGCCCGCCACGCTTCTGGAACAGCGCCGCATATGCCGCCACGAGCCCACCGGGATCAGAGCAATTCCAGCTGTCGGACCAATGAGTTGCCCCCGTAACCTCAATCTTGACCGAAGGTTCCAGCGTCCGAAGCTGCTTGCCATCCAGCAGCACTGCCTCGACTCCGAATTCGGTCTTGAACCGTTCCGCCGCAGCCAGCGCCTTATCCATCAGGGCCGGAGTCCGGTGCAACTCGATATAACCGTTCCTGCGAATGATGTTATCCGCCCCCGCCGCCGCGACCAACGGCGCATGACGCTCGGTCGATTGCCGGATCAGCTTGCCCCAGACATGCGAGGCACGCTTATGAGCGGCAGGCAGTGAATTGCGCGCATAGGCCAGCACCGCCCATGCCTGATCCAGCAGACCCGGAATATTCCACTTCACGTCATATCCACGGCCCAGCGCAATCTGCAAAAGCGCACCGGGAGCCAGGGGCATCGCATAAGGCTCGACCGCTTCGGTCTGGATCAGCCCGGCATTGCCATAGCTGGTCTCGCGCCCCGGCGCGTTGCGGTCGATAATGGTGACCTCATGCCCACGCTCTTGCAGGGCCAGCGCGGTACTGACGCCGATCATGCCTGCGCCCAGAACCAGAATCTCCGCCATATCTGCCTCCTTGCCGACTCGCGTTCACCGTATGCCGCAACGCGGGACCGGCATAGCGATTACGAAAATGCTTGGCTTTCAGGGATGCAGAATCCTGCTGTTTGCAGCAAGAATTAACAGACAATCTTTGGCATTTACCAAAATATTTGCAAGATTCAGGCGAAAAGCTCACGGCAAAAGGTCAAAGCTTCGATCAGAGCATCCACTTCCTCGACCGTATTATACATGCCGAAGGACGCCCGTGCGCTTGCATTGATTCCATAGAACTCCATCAGCGGCATGGCGCAATGCGTCCCCGCCCGCACAGCGATCCCGCGTTTATCGAGAATGGTCGACATGTCATGCGCATGCGCCCCGTCCATCGTCATCGAGAAGATCGCGCCCTTATCCGGCGCATCGCCCTGCACGTTCAGCCAGTTCAATGCCCGCAGCCGATCGCGCGCATGATCGCGCAGCACGCGTTCATGCGCCGAGATCGCCTCCATCCCGATATCCATCAGATATTCAAGCGCCGCTCCCAGCCCGATCTGGTTGACGATGCCGGGGGTGCCCGCCTCGAACCGCAGAGGCGGATCGGCATAGGTCACCTCATCCCTCGCAACGGTACGGATCATGTCGCCGCCGCCCATGAAAGGACGCATCTCCGCCTGCCGCGAATCACGAATCCAGATCGCGCCAGAACCCGACGGACCGTACAGTTTATGTCCGGTGATACAGTAGAAATCGACCCCAAGCGCCGAAAGATCAACTGGCAGATGCACCGCCGCCTGCGAGCCGTCAACCAGCACCGGCACATCGGTCCCCCGCGCAATCGTACCGACATCGACAATGGTACCGGTCACGTTCGACATATGGGTCACCGCAATCAACCGGGTTCTCGGTCCGACGGCTTCCAGCACCTTTGCAGGCGGCAGACTGCCATCCGGTTCGGGCTCGACCCATTTCAGAACCACACCCTGACGTTCGCGCAGGAAATGCCACGGCACGATATTCGCGTGATGTTCAAGCACCGACAGCACGATCTCATCGCCCGGCTCAAGGCGCGGCGCGGCCCAGCCATAGCTGACCAGATTGATGCCTTCGGTCGCACCCGAGGTAAATATTATCTCATCCTCGCGCGGGGCATTCAGAAACCGGGCAATGATAGATCGCACCCGCTCGTAATTATCCGTCGCGAGGTTCGACAGGTAATGCAGCCCGCGATGGACATTCGAATATTCCGCCTCATAGGCATGGGTAACAGCCTCGATCACCTGACGCGGCTTCTGCGCGCTTGCGCCATTGTCCAGATAGACCAGAGGCTTGCCATTGACCTGCCGCGACAGGATCGGAAAATCGGCGCGGATCCGTGCAAGATCGAAGCTCATTGCGGCACCTCGGGCAGCAGGCCGAAACTGGCGGCGATGATCGAAAGGACGAAACCCGTTACGAAAGCGGTACCGATCAGGCCCAGCAGGACCTTGCCCCCGCTGGTGAAACCGTGCAGCGTCTTGGTGAACTGAACGGTCAGCCAGAAGAACAGCACAATCGCAAGCACGCCCAGTATTCCCGACAATCCGGGAAGGATCAGCGACGTGGCCACCTGCACCACCTGAACCAGCAGAAGCACGATTTCGATCCAGACAGTCAGCAGCAAGGCATCCTCGAAGGAACCCCGTCCGCCGAATATCCGCCCCACCCCGGTCATGAGCGACGCAGCCAGCACGATCGCGAAAAGCTGGATGACGGCGAGAACCAGCGGTTGGGCTGTCAGCGACAGAACCGGCATATCTTCAGCTTCGGGAATCGGAAATAATTGCGATGACAGCCAGGCCAGCAATGCGGATACCGAGACCGCCAGAAACAATCCCATCCAGCGAACGGAAAGCGGCCAGTTCATCGCGATCAGTGAACGCGCAGCGGTTGCCGGATCCCGGAAAGTCAGGCTTACCAGAGCTTTGAAATCGTCAAACGTCATGCTTGCCTCGCCAGTGCAGAGATTCCGGCGCCCCAGATCATCAGGAAACCGATGCCCGAAAATGCGCGTGTCATGGTCAGCGCAGGCCCCTGCCCGATCAGCCCCGCAACCAGCCCGGCCAGCAGCACTGCCGGCGCGGCCGCCAGAAGCGCCCAGAACAGTGCCAGACGAGACCTGCCCTGATCCAGCGGCCAGGGTGTGACGCGCGAGAGCAATGAGACGAAACCAGCAATCGCATAGGCAATCAGCGGCATCAGGAACATGACCGCAAGCAATGAGCCACCCATCCGGGCCTCGAACGGAACCGAAGGATCAAGTTCGGCGGCACGGGCATGCATCGGCGCCTGTGCAACCAGAAAGATCAGCATTGCCAGCATCAATACCACCAGCTTCACCCGCTCGGGCATATCGGCCAGCCCCCGCACCACAAGACGGGGGGACCACCAGCTTTGCAGGATGCGGGGCAGCATGCCGCCCCGCGCTCTCGCCCCGGTCGTCACTGATTTTCGTGCCGGGTCAGCCAAGCTTCCAACCGATCGCTGATCTGTCCGCGCAGGTCCTCATCCTCGATCTCCTCCAGCGCATCCGCCAGGAAAGACAGAACCAGGAACACGATGGCACGCTCTTTCGGAACCCCGCGCGAGCGCAGATAGAACAGGGCCGTTTCATCAATCGCCCCGGTCGTCGAACCATGCGAGCACACGACGTCATCCGCATAGATTTCGAGTTCCGGCTTGGCCAGAAACTGGCTGCGCTCATCCAGAAGCAGGGCCTGACTGATCTGATAACCGTCGGTTTTCTGTGCCCCGGGCTTGACGAGTATCTTGCCCTGAAACACTCCCTCCGCCCCGTTCTTCAGCACCTTCTTGTAGACTTGACGGCTTTCGCAGCGCAGGCCTCCATGAGTGATGAAGATGGTGTCGTCATGGTGAAACGGCCCGTCATTGCCATCGCCCAACACTGCCCCGGCAACATGAGCAAGCGCATCATCGCCGACGATATCCACAACGGTTTCATGCCGCATCAGGGTTCCGTTGACCGAAAGAACAAAGGCTTTCAGTTGCGCTTCGCTCTCGACCCGGGCGAAGATATGGGACAGTTCCAGCTTCTGATGAACCGCCTGTCTCGCCCCGATATAGTTAAGCTTTGCGCCCCGGGCGAGATCAGCCTCGATCATGCCATTCGAGCGCGCGCCGACCATACCGGTTTCCAGCAGCGTAAGCTCCGCGCCCTCTTCGGCCCGGATGACATGATGCCATGTCACATCCGCGTCCTCCGAGGCGCGGCGGTGGACGATATGCACAGGCTTCGATGGTTTTCCCGTCACCCGGATCAGCATGCCGTCCCGGGCCGAGACCGTGTTAAGCGCAGCAAAGGGGCGGTTGACCGGCTTCTGACCAGCTGCCTCGAGGCTGCCGTAAATTCCCTTGGCCCAGTGATCCGCCACCTCATCCGCCTGTGCCAGCGTTTCGATCTGGATCCCCTCAAGCCCAAGGGAATCCGAAGCAACCGCATCGAACTCCCCGTCCACGAAGATCAGTTTCAGCCGGTCGAGATCCTGAAACAGCGGCGAATCCTGCATTTTTTCCGGGACTGAAATCGGTGCAGGAGCAGGCGCATTGAAATCGCGCGGATTGGTGAAGCGCCAATATTCATCGCGCGGCCCCGGCAATCCCATGTCGCGCAGCCGTGTCAGGGCATCGGCGCGCGCCGCCGAGGTAAAGCCGCCCGCAGGCAGGTGCATCGCGTCAAGACGGGTCTGCAGCGCATCGGCAGCAACCGGCGCTCCGCTGACCTGCGGCGTCACTTCCTTTGTCTGAACGGCGGTATCAGACATCAGCCGGCCTCCGCCAGAAGATCGCCATAGCCTTCCTCTTCCACCTGCAATGCCAGTTCCGGCCCACCGGATTTGACGATGCGGCCATTGGACATGATATGCACGACATCGGGCTGGATATGATTCAGCAGACGTTGATAATGGGTGATGACCAGAAAACTGCGATCTGGCGAGCGCAGCGCATTCACGCCATCGGCCACCAGACGCATCGCATCGACATCAAGGCCGGAATCGGTTTCATCCATAATGCACATGCGCGGTTCCAGCATGGCCATCTGCAGGATTTCGTTGCGCTTTTTCTCACCGCCCGAAAACCCGACATTGACCGGACGTTTCAGCATCTCGGCATCGATCTGCAATTCAGCGGCCTTGGCGCGGATCGCCTTGAGAAATTCGGCCGAAGACATCTCGGCCAGGCCGCGCGCCTTGCGCTGCGCGTTCACTGCGGTGCGCAGGAAGGTCATGTTTCCTACGCCGGGGATCTCGACCGGATACTGGAACGCAAGGAACAGACCGGCCGCGGCCCGTTCTTCCGGCTCCAGGTCCAGAAGATCGTTGCCATCCAGAGTCGCCTCACCCTCGGTAACCTCATATCCGTCGCGGCCCGACAACACATAGGAAAGCGTCGACTTCCCCGAACCATTCGGCCCCATGATCGCATGGACCTGACCCGCGGGAACCTCAAGGCTGAGCCCCTTGAGGATTTGCTTGTCTTCTTCCTCAAGTTTCACATGCAAATTATTGATTTTCAGCATTCTCTTACCTCAGTCGATGGTGACGGCGGTGCCGGAGGCCGACACCATCAGCATATTGTTGATGACCTCGTAATCGAGATCGACCCCGACGACGGCATTCGCGCCAAGACTCGTCGCATATTCCTGCATTTCCGCAAGCGCGGTCAGCCGCGCCTCTGCCAAAGCCGTCTCATAGGCCCCCGAACGCCCGCCGACAATATCGCGGATTCCGGCGAAAACATCGCGGAAAACATTCGCGCCGATGATCGTCTCTCCGGTCGCAATGCCGTGATAGGCGGTAATCTTGTGACCGTCGATGCTTTGCGTGGTGGTTACGATCATCCGACGCTGCCCTCCAGCGATATGGCCACCAGCGATTGCGCCTCCATGGCGAATTCCATGGGCAGCGCCTGCAGAACCTCACGGCAGAAACCATTGACGACAAGCGCGACGGCCTCTTCCTCATCCATGCCGCGCGAACGGCAATAGAAAAGCTGGTCGTCATCGACCTTGCTGGTCGTCGCCTCATGCTCCACGCGGCTGCTGGTGTTCTTGACTTCGATATAGGGCACCGTATGCGCGCCGCATTTATCGCCGATTAACAGGCTGTCGCATTGCGTGTAATTCCGACTGTTCGTGGCACGCGGATGCATGCTGACCAGGCCGCGATAGGTATTCTGGGCCTTGCCCGCCGAGATCCCCTTGGACACGATCCGCGAGCGGGTGTTCTTGCCCAGATGCACCATCTTGGTGCCTGTATCCGCCTGTTGAAAATTATTGGCGATGGCGATCGAGTAGAACTCGCCCTGCGATTCGTCACCACGCAGGATGCAGGACGGGTATTTCCACGTAATCGCCGAGCCGGTTTCGACCTGCGTCCACATCACCTTGGCCCGCGCCTCGCGGCAATCGGCGCGCTTGGTGACGAAATTGTAGATGCCCCCCTTGCCTTCCTCGTCGCCGGGGAACCAGTTCTGCACCGTGGAATATTTGACCTCGGCATCTTCCAGAATGACAATCTCGACCACGGCCGCATGCAATTGATGCGTATCGCGCTTGGGCGCGGTGCAGCCTTCAAGATAGCTGACATATGCGCCCTTGTCGGCAATGATCAGCGTACGCTCGAACTGGCCGGTATTTTCGGCATTGATCCGGAAATAGGTACTGAGTTCCATCGGGCAATGCACGCCGGGCGGAACATACACAAAGGAACCGTCCGAGAATACGGCACTGTTCAGCGTGGCATAGTAGTTATCCGATTGCGGAACAACCGAGCCGAGATATTTCTTCACCAACTCGGGATATTCCCGGATCGCCTCGGAAATCGAGCAGAAAATCACTCCGGCCTTGGCCAGTTCATCCTTGAAGGTCGTCCCGACGCTAACCGAATCGAAAACCGCATCGACGGCAACCTTCCGACCATCGGCAGGAGCCTCGCCCGCGCCCTCGACGCCTGCGAGAATCATCTGCTCTTTCAGCGGAATGCCCAGCTTTTCATAGGTTGCCAGCAGCTTGGGATCGACCTCATCCAGGGATTTGGGCTTTTCTTCCATGCTTTTCGGGCGCGCATAGTAATATTGATCCTGGAAATCGATCTTTGGATAGTGAAGCATCGCCCATTTGGGTTCCTTCATGGTCACCCAACGGCGATAAGCCTCAAGCCGCCATTCCGTCATCCATTCCGGCTCTTCGTTTTTTTGCGAAATCAGGCGGACGATATCTTCGTTCAGCCCCTTGGGGGCATAGTCCATCTCGATCTCGGTATCCCAGCCATATTTATAGCTGCCCATGTTCTGGACAGTCTCAACCGTTTCCCGGTCAACGCCTTCCCGAACTTCAAGATCGGTGGTCTCGTTCATCTCGTGTCCTTCCTCAGCAAGCCGCGGCTCACCCGTTTCTCTCGCGCCAGCGTGAATACGCGGATTCCCACGCATCCGCAAATCGGTTAATCTGATCGTCGTCCAAACCCGGACTTATCGAGATCCGTATCGCAGATTGCGCCTGCGCATCGTCAAAACCCATCGCCTGAAGAGTTCCGCTGGCCCGGATTTTGCCGGAAGAACAGGCCGATCCCGCCGACACCGCAAATCCCGCAAGATCCATCTGCATGACCTGCGTTTCACCCTTCCACCCCGATGTAAGAAGGCAAATCGTATTCGGCAAGCGCTTGTTGTCTTTTCCAACAATGATCGCATCGGGTGCGATTCCTGTCAGCCGCGCCTCCAGCTTGTCGCGCCGGGCCGCCACCTCGTCCCACAACCCGGCTTCCAGATCACGCTGCGCAACCTCTGCCGCCGCCGCAAACCCCGCGATTCCAATCAGATTTTCGGTCCCCGCACGGCGCCCCTGTTCCTGTCCGCCACCACGAAGCCGCACTTCGATATCAGTGCCTTTCTTCAGAATCAACGCCCCGATCCCTTTGGGGCCGCCGAGTTTATGCGCGGAAACAAACCCTGCCATCACACCCAGCCAATTGAATGCAAAAGGAATCTTTCCGAAAGCTTGCGTCAGATCGCTGACCGCCAATCCCTCGGGCAGGGTCTGGATCACGCCGGTTTCACTATTCGCAAGCTGCACCGCCGCCCGGGTGGGATCGGATACGGATATGATTCCACCGCCATCGACCGGCAAAGAAAGATCACACCACGCCTTCACGGCCTCATGCTCGACCGGAGCGCATTGAATACCCTGCCCCGCCAGCATCATCGCCGCAGCTTCCGTCGCACCCGAGGTAAAGATCACATCGGCGCCTTCTGCCCCCAGACTGGCCGCAATACGTTCACGCGACCGTTCCATCAGCATTTTCGCGGCCCGCCCCTCGGCATGCACCGACGAGGGATTGCCGATCACATCCATCGCCTCGATCATTGCCGCCCGTGCCTCGGGACGCAAAGGGGTTGTGGCGTTCCAGTCAAGGTAAACGCGATTCATCCCAATTCCTTCGCGATCTCATCCGCCAGGCGTCGGGCGACTTCGTGCTTGCTCATGCGCGGCCATTCCTCGGCCCCAGTCGCGCGAAGCAGAATCACCGCATTTTCATCGCCGCCCATGATCCCGGTGGAAGGGCTGACATCATTCGCAACAATCCAGTCACAGCCTTTGCGCTGCCGCTTGGCCGTCGCATGGGCGATCACGTCATGGGTCTCGGCGGCGAACCCCACGACAAGCAAGGGGCGCTGTGCCTTCAGCCCGCTGACCCATGCCAGAATATCGGGATTTTCGGCCATTTCCAATGCCGGAGGTTGACCGGTTCCGTCCTTCTTCATCTTGCGCTGCGAAGAATTGACGACCCGCCAATCCGCTACCGCCGCCGCCATAACCGCGGCTTCGGCGGGAAGTGCCGCCTCGACCGCGTCGCGCATTTGCATGGCCGTCTCGACCCGAATGACCTCGACACCTTCAGGGGCAGGAACCACCGCCGGCCCGGTCACGAAACTGACTCGCGCACCCAGATCGCGCAACGCAGCCGCAATCGCCGCGCCCTGCGCACCAGATGACCGGTTTGCGATATATCGCACCGGGTCGATTGGCTCATGCGTCGGGCCGGAGGTCACGATCACATGCCGCCCCGTCAGAGGCCCCGAAGCACGGGTTTCCGGCGCCGGCCTCAAAGAAACATTCAAAGCCTCACGGATCGCTGCCATGATCGCCTCGGGCTCGGCCATCCTGCCCGGGCCGAATTCACCACAGGCCATATCGCCTTCGTCCGGGCCGATCATGAGGATCCCGTCATCCCGCAGCAGCGCCAGATTGCGCTGCGTCGCCGGGTGGTGCCACATGCGCACATTCATGGCAGGCGCGATCAGAACCCGCTTGTCCGTCGCCAAAAGCAGCGTCGATGCCAGATCGTCGGCAAGTCCCTGTGCCATCTTGGCCATCAGGTCAGCCGTCGCGGGCGCGACAACCACCAGATCCGCATTGCGCGAAAGCTGGATATGCCCGATCTCGGCTTCGGTCGAAATATCGAACAACCCTTCATGCGCAGCTTCGCCGGCCAGGACCGAGATTGTCATCGCCGTGGTGAATTCCCCGCCCGCCCGCGTCAGGATCGGAGTCACCGCCATGCCCTCGGCCCGGATCAACCGGATCAGCTGAGGAATCTTATAGGCCGCGATACCGCCGCCGATAATCAGAAGAATGCGTTTGCCGGTCATATCAGCTCCCGAATACCTTGCCGAGCAATAGCGACCCAATCCGCGACCCGCAAGGAAAGCCGTCCGTTAACCCGCCCTTAGCACCGCTGCATTAATCACTCAGGCGGATATCGCAGAGGATCTGATGGTCGCAACCGCCTATTCCGTCGCCTTCTCAGGAATCGAGGCTCGTCTGGTCGAGGTGCAATGCGCCGTCTCGGCAGGATTGCCGGGATTTGCTATCGTCGGCCTGCCCGACAAGGCGGTCAGCGAAGCCCGGGAACGGATCAGGGCAGCCTTTAGCGCGATTTCCATCGCCATGCCCAACAGACGGGTGACGGTAAACCTGTCTCCTGCCGATATGCCGAAAGAGGGCTCTCATTTCGATCTGCCCATTGCGCTGGCTGTTCTTGCCGCGCTTGAAATCGTTCCGATCGACGAACTCGCCCGCTGCGTCTGTCTGGGCGAACTCGCATTGGACGGGCGGCTCGTCCCGGTCGCCGGCGCCCTGCCCGCCGCCATGGCTGCGGCGGAAGACGACCGGGCCCTGCTCTGCCCATATCCCTGCGGTCCCGAAGCCGCATGGGTCGATTCCGTCCCCGTTCTTGCTCCGGTCAGCCTGCGCGATGCGGTCGATCACCTGACCGATCGTCGCCCTCTGGCGCGCGCGCAACCGGGCATGGTCAGCGAAATATCCGAGACGGCATGCCTTTCCGAGGTGAAGGGACAGGAACGCGCGAAACGCGCCCTTGAGATCGCCGCAGCTGGGCGGCACCATCTGCTGATGGTCGGGCCGCCCGGCGCTGGTAAATCCATGCTGACCTCGCGCCTGCCGGGCCTGATGCCGCCGCTTGAACCCGCTGAAGCCCTGGAAACCTCGATGATCCATTCGCTGGCGGGATTGCTGAAGGATGGCGGAATTACGCGTTTCGCGCCGTTCCGCGAACCGCATCACACCGCCTCGATGGCAGCGATTGTCGGCGGCGGTCGCGGGGCCAAGCCGGGGGAAATCAGTCTGGCCCATAACGGCGTACTCTTCATGGACGAGTTTCCGGAGTTTCCCCGCCCTGTGCTGGAAACCCTGCGTCAGCCGATCGAAACCGGCGAGGTCACGATCGCCCGCGCCAACGCCCATATCCGCTATCCCTGCCGTTTCCTGCTGGTTGCAGCGGCCAATCCCTGCCGCTGCGGATATCTGGTGGAGGCGAATCGGGCCTGCTCGCGCGCACCGATTTGCGGCGGTGAATATATGGGCCGGATTTCAGGGCCGCTGATGGATCGGTTCGACCTGCGTCTCGAGGTTCCGGCAGTGCATTTCCGTGATCTCGAATTACCTTCAAGCGGAGAAAATTCCACCCGAATAGCTGCCCGCGTCGCACGTGCCCGAACCATTCAGGCAGAGCGCTTCCGGGACCATGACGGGTTGCGCGTCAATGCGGATGCTACTGGACAGATCCTTGATGAGATCGCCAGTCCGGACAGTGAGGGCCGCGAGTTGATCAGAACCGCATCCGAGCGGCTGGGGCTGACAGCGCGCGGATATCACCGGATTCTCCGCAGCGCACGGACAATTGCCGATCTGGCCGAATCCCAAGACGTTCGCGCACCACATATCGCGGAAGCAATAAGCTACCGATTGCCGTTTGTTGCCGGGGGCTGATCGCATGGCAGATCAATCGGGCGCTAGGTCTCGCAACAGGCTGTTATGCGCCCGGTCCGCGACGCGTTTTTCGATCGCCTCCCAAATCAAAGCGGCGACATTTATGCCGTCAAATCGCTCCAGTTCCTGAATTCCTGTCGGCGAGGTGACATTTATCTCGGTCAGCCAACCGCCGATAACATCGATCCCCGTAAAGATCAGGCCCTTCTCCCGCAGAACCGGGCCGATCCGCTTGCATATTTCACGCTCGCGATCGGTCAGCGCGATTTTTTCCGCCCGGCCACCGACATGCATGTTCGAGCGTGTCTCGCCCTGCTGCGGCACGCGATTGATCGCGCCCACCGGTTCACCATCGACGAGGATGATCCGCTTGTCGCCCTGGGTGACATCCGGAAGATATTTCTGGGCGATCATCGGCTCACGATTGATGCCGGCAAATGTCTCAAGCAGGGAAGACAGGTTCGGATCGTCGCGACGAAGATGGAACACTCCCGCACCACCGTTTCCGTACAGCGGCTTGATGATCATTTCTCCATGACGCTCCCGAAAACGCCGGAAATCGGTCGGGTTGCGCGAGATCATGGTCGGAGGCGTGAGATCGGGGAAATCCAGCACCATCAGTTTCTCCGGGCAGTTCCTCACCCAGAAGGGATCATTTACGACCAGTGACCTGGGATGTACCCGATCCAGCAGATGCGTCGATGTCACATAGGCCATGTCGAAAGGCGGGTCCTGCCGCAGCCAGATCACATCGAATTCGGTCAGATCCACTTCGGTCCAGTCGCCGAATGTCACATGATCGCCGGCTACACGTTGCAAACTCACCGATCGCCCGCGAACAATCACTTGCCCTTCGTCATAGCGCATCTGATCGACGGTATATTGAAAAAGCCGGTGTCCCCGGGCCTCGGCTTCCAGTCCGATACGAAATGTGCTGTCACCGTTGATGTCCACAGACTCCAACGGGTCCATCTGTAATGCGACGTATAGGCTCATCGCGCTCTCCTGCAGCTTGCCGGTCGCTTGTCACCCGGCTTCAGGTTGGATGCAAGGCCCGGAATTCAGCCGCCAAACGCGTTCTCAATGACATCGATCCGTCCAGAGGCGTCAACCAACGCCGCATCGAAGCGCATCTCGCTTAACAGGCCGGCAGATCGATTACCGCAAAATTCGCATGCGGCACGGCAAATTCGGTTCATCTGGCGACGGCTAAGACGCTCTCCGGCACGAGCATGGCTGCGCGACGATTTCACCTCGACGAAAACCAGACAGTCGCCGATCTGGCATATCAGGTCGATTTCACCGGCCTTGCCGCGCCAGCGCCGGGCAAGAATATCGTATCCTTGGGCGTTGTAGCGGCTTGCGACCCGATCCTCGGCTATCTGCCCTGAAATCGCGGCAATTCTGCCTCGTCTCGCACGTCCGGTGGCAATGCGCCTGGACCGCAGCGCCGGGCAAAACTGCACCTTGCCGATATGATCGAGTAATTCGAGTTGACAGCCCATCAGCGTCCCTTTCAACGTCACTGCGTGACGACGACATGTCGCGCAGCATTCCACAGATACAAATCATCGGGAAATCAGGATTCCCCGTCATCCACGCCCTTCTGAGCGGTAAGATCGATGGCGGCCTGATAAACGTCCCGCCGGCTCAGACCCAGTTCCGCCGCCACATCACGCGCGGCATCCTTGACGGACATGGTCCGGAGTTTCTCTTCCAATGCGGCCTGCACCGTCCCGGCATCAGCTATGACAGGCGCCGGCCGATCAAGAACGACAACGACTTCCCCCCTGATGCCGTCAAGCCGCGGGTCGGAAAGCAGTTCTGCCGCCGTCCCTCGAATCACTTCTTCGAATTTTTTCGTCAATTCTCTGGCCACGACGATAATCCGATTCGGCTCAATTTCGAACAACTCTTCCAACATGTGGTTAACACGTCGCGGGCTTTCGAACAGGATCACCGTCGCGTCGATCATCGTCCATTGTCTCAGCCAGCTCGCCCTTGCGGATTTACCCATGGGCGGAAATCCTGCGAAAAGAAAGCGGTCGCTGGGCAGCCCGGACAGGCTGAGCGCCGCCAAAGCCGCCGAAGGTCCCGGAACCGCATGTACGCGGCTTCCCTGCATGGCGGCGTCGCGGGCAAGCCGAAATCCCGGATCGGCGACAAGCGGTGTTCCCGCGTCGGAGGCATAGGCGAGGCTGCGTCCCTCTTTCAGGGCCGCCATGATTGCGGGACGCTGACGGTCCGCGTTATGATCGTGATAGGCGATAATCCTGCGCCCGCGCAGCGGGATGCCGTGAATATCCATCAGGTGACGCATCACGCGGGTATCCTCGGCCGCCAGAAGCTCGGCGGAATTCAACACATCAAGGGCGCGCAAGGTAATATCGCGGGCGGTCCCGATCGGCGTTGCGACCAGATAGAGACCGGGCAAAAGAGCTGCCGCCTCAACATGGGCGGAAATCCGGTGGGCCGGTTCGTCCCGGCCCGTTCTCATCGCCGGTTTCACGCCGGATTTTCGTTCGCTCACGGGTCACTCCTCTGGCTGATACGAGCTTGCGCGCGATTGCCATTCGCAAGCGATGGACATAGTTTGCGCTTAATCCGCCGTTATCCAGTCTACAGCAGGGAAATTCCACATGTCCGCAATTATCACAACCCGGAGACCGAACCTTCTCCGCCGTGCCGCCTTGCGTGCGGGTGCGATCCTGAGTGTGGTCGCAATCGCCGCATGTCAGCCCAGCGGCGGCAATGTCGGTGCGGTCGGCCCTGAATCCGGCCAGATGATCGATCCCGGCCAGCCCGTCAAGGTCGCCCTGCTCGTACCCGGCGGCAGCGGAAATCCAAATGTCGAGGTTCTTGCCCGCAGCCTGAAAAACGCCGCACAAATGGCGGTCGCCGATGCGCAGGGGGCAACAATCGATCTGAGCATCTATGACACCGGCGGGGATACCGCGAAGGCCGTGGCGCAAGCGAATGCCGCCGCCGACGCGGGTGCGAAGATCATCGTCGGACCGCTTTATGCCGAGGCGGCGAATGCGGTCGGCAGCGCCATGGCGCCGCGCAGCATCAACGTGCTGTCATTCTCGAATAACAGCGAGATCGCCGGCGGCAATGTCTTCGTCATGGGCACGAATTTCTCGAATGTCGCCAACCGCCTGGTAAGCTATGGCGTGCGGCAGGGGAAACGCAATATCTATGTGGTGGCCGAAAACGACGTAGCGGGCCAGATCGGCGGCCGCGCCATCGAGACGGCAATTGCGCGCAATGGCGCACGTCTGGCCGGCCGCAGCAACCATCCGGTGTCGATCACCGGGGTAGACGGGGTAACGCCGCAAATCACGCAGGCGGCGAAATCCGGTCAGGTGGATGCCATTTTCATGACCGCCAATCATGCCGCGGTACTGCCTTACCTGACCGAGAAACTGGCAGCAGCCGGCGTCACCTCGCAAGTCACGCAATTCATGGGGCTGACACGCTGGGACGAGCCTCGCTCGCGTCGCGGGATGCCTCAGCTGCAGAACGGCTGGTTCGCCATTCCCGACCAAAATCTGATCCAGCAGTTCAACGCACGTTATCAGGCGGCATATGGCGAAGCGCCGCATGATCTGGCCAGCTTGTCCTATGATGCCATCGCCGCCATCGCATCGCAGGTGCGCGCCGGGAACCGCAATGCCCTGACGACCAGCGGGCTGACCCGGTCCTCGGGCTTTGCCGGCGTGGGCGGCGTCTTCCGGCTGCGGGCCGACCGCACCGCCGAGCGCGGGCTGGCGGTGGCCACGATCCGCAACGGTCAGCTTGTCATCCTTGACCCGGCGCCGCGCGGCTTCGGCGGTTTCGGCTTCTGATCTTGACCAGCACGACTTCTGAAAGCGGCATACAAAGCGCCCCGGCATTGCCCGGGGCGCATGCGATATTCGACCCTGAAAGCTTCCTTCCGCTGCTTGATGAGGCCCTGTCGGGAGTAAAGGAGCCGCGCGATATCCGGGCAACTACGGTGGCGCGGCTCGTCGAAGCACGGAATTCGGCGATGGATGACATCACGGCGGGGTTCCAGGGTCACCCCCGCGCGGCACGCGAAACCGTGCGCGCAATCGCCATGTTGACCGATGGTGTCGTCACCGCGATCCATCATGTCGCGACGACCTATCTGCATTCACAGCACGCTTCCTCGGAAGCGGAGCGGCTGGCCATTCTGGCCGTTGGGGGTTATGGCCGGGCCGAAATGGCACCGGGATCCGATGTCGACCTGCTGTTTCTGACCCCCTACAAGATCACGCCCTGGGCCGAGAGCGTGGTCGAATCCATGCTGTATATGCTGTGGGATCTGAAATTGAAGATCGGCCATTCCATCCGCACGATCGACGATTGCCTGCGCCTGGGTGCAAGCGACATGACGATCCGCACCTCGCTGGTCGAGCATCGGCTGATCGCTGGTCATGCCGCGCTGGCACATGAATTGGGCGACAGGTTGTGGTCCGAACTTTTCGAAAAGACCATTCCGCAATTCGTCGAAGCCAAGCTGGAAGAACGCTCTGCCCGCCATCAGCGTCAGGGCGGGCAGCGTTATGTCCTCGAACCCAACGTCAAAGAGGGCAAAGGCGGGCTGCGCGACCTGCAGACGCTTTACTGGATCGCCAAATATATCCACCATGTCGACCGCGCCGTCGAGCTGGTGGCGATGGGCGTATTCACCCGCGACGAGCATCTGGCCTTCTGGCAGGCCGAGGATTTCCTTTGGGCGGTGCGCTGTCATCTGCATCTGATTGCGGGTCGGCCCGTCGATGTGCTGTCTTTCGACATGCAGGTCGAGGTCGCCAGCCGAATGGGTTATTCCGACACGCGCGCCCGGCGCGGCGTCGAGTATTTCATGCAAGATTATTTCCGTCACGCGACGCGAGTGGGTGAGCTGACCCGCGTATTCCTGACCGCGCTCGAGGCACAGCATGTCCGCTCGGCCCCGTTCCTCGGCAGACTGTTCCGCAAACGGCGCAAACTGAAGGCGGGCTTCGTCGATCATCATGGCCGGCTGGCGATCCAGAACGAAGCGGAATTCACCGCCGATCCGCTGAATATCCTGCGCCTGTTCGAAGAAGCACTGCGCACCGGGATCCTGATCCATCCGGACGCCATGCGGATTGTCGCGGCCAATCTGGACCTGATCGACGATACTATTCGCTCGGATCCCGAAGCGATTCGCATCTTCATGGATCTGCTCCTGAAACACGGCAATCCGGAACGTTCTTTGCGGCGCATGAACGAACTTGGCGTGCTGGCCGCTTTCATCCCGGAATTCGAGCCCGTTGTGGCGATGATGCAGTTCAACCTGTACCATCATTACACGGTGGACGAGCATTCCATCCAATGCGTCGCCGCCCTTGCCGAGATCGAACGGGGCGAGCATCCATCGGATCTGCCCCTGTCCAGCGAGATCATGGAGGCCGGCGTCAATCGCCGAGTCCTTTACCTGGCCACGCTTCTGCATGATATCGGCAAGGGACGTCCCGAAGATCACTCGATCCTCGGAGCCCGCATCGCCCGCCGCATCGCGATTCGTTTCGGTTTCTCGGCCGAGGATGTTGAGACCGTGGAATGGCTGGTGCGAAACCATCTGTTGATGTCGGATGTCGCGCAAAAGCGCGATATTTCCGATCCGCGCACCCTGCGCGATTTTGCCAAGGCGGTGAAAACCCGCAAACGTCTGGACCTGCTGCTGGTTCTGACGACCTGCGATATCCGCGGCGTCGGCCCGGGCGTCTGGAACAACTGGAAAGCTGCACTTTTGCGCAAGCTTCATCTGGATACCGCCACCATCCTGGAAAACGGCATGGAGGACCTGAATCGCGACAGGCGCCAGAACGAGGCGAAACGCTCCTTGCGGCATCTGCTGATCGCCAAGGGATGGGAAGCGCGGGAGATCCGGGCCGAGATCGGGCGGCATTACGATAATTACTGGCCCGGCCTGCCAACCGAAACCCAGGCGGTATTTGCCGAATTGCTGCAGGAAATCGGTGCTGATGAAATCCGCATCGACCTGCATCCCGACACTGACCGGGATGCGACCCGCGCCGCCTTCGTGCTGGCCGATCATCCGGGAATATTCTCGCGGCTCTGCGGGGCATTGACCCTGATGGGCGCGAATGTCGTGGACGCCCGGACCTATACAACCCGGGACGGCTATGCGACGGCGGTCTTCTGGATACAGGACGCTGAGGGGCATCCCTTTGCCGAAGACCGCCTGCCCCGGTTGCGCCAGACAATCCTGCGCACGCTCAGCGGTGAAATCGTCGCGCGCGAGGCCTTTGCTACTCGCGACAAACCGAAGAAGCGGAATCGGGAATTCCGCTTTCCCACCCATGTCACCTTCGATGACGAGGGCAGCGACATCTACACGATCATCGAGATCGATACCCGGGACCGCCCCGGCCTGCTGTATGACCTGACCCGCACGCTCGCGGCAAATCATATCCAGATCGTGAGCGCCGTGATCGCCACATATGGCGCGCAGGTGGTTGACAGTTTCTACGTCAAGGACATGTTCGGCCTGAAGCTGCACAGCGAGGCCAAGCGCAACTCGCTGGAGAAGAAACTGCGATCGGCCATTGCGGACGGTGCGAAACGGGCAGAGGACAAGAACGCATGAAGTCAGGACTGATGCGCGGATTCCTGTCGGTCGGGATCTGGACCTTCATCTCCCGCGTGTCGGGCTTTGTCCGCGACATCCTGATGGCAGCCTGGCTGGGAACCGGCCCGGTCGCGGAAGCCTTTCTGATCGCGCTGTCGCTGCCCAACATGTTCCGCCGTTTTTTCGCGGAAGGTGCGTTCAATACGGCCTTTGTCCCGATCTTCTCGAAGAAGCTGGAGAACCGCGCCGATGCCCAGCGCTTTGCCGCCGAGGCATTTTCCGGGCTGTTATCGGTGGTACTGGTCCTGACCGCGATTGCGATGATCTTCATGCCAGTGCTGGTCTGGCTGATGGCTGCGGGCTTTGCCGGAGACGAACGTTTCGCGCTTACGGTCGAATATGGCCGGATCACTTTCCCCTATATCCTGCTGATCTCGCTGGCTTCCATGATATCGGGCGTGCTGAACGCCAATGGCCGCTTCACCGCCGCGGCGGCAGCGCCGGTCCTGCTTAACCTGCTGTTCATCATTGGCATGGGACTGGGCCGGCTGCTGGGCTGGGATCTGGGTCTGACACTGGCATGGGCGACGCCGCTCACGGGCATCTCCCAGCTTGCGCTTGTCTGGTGGGACGCGCATCGCAACGGCTGGACATTCTTTCCGCGCAAGCCGCGCCTTTCGCCCGATATGCGCCGCCTGCTGGCCGTGGCGCTGCCGGCCGCCTTCGCTGGCGGTGTAGTGCAGCTTAACCTTCTGATCGGTCGCCAGGTCGGCTCGCGCTTCGACGGCGCAATCGGCTGGTTGTCTTATTCGGATCGCCTTTACCAGTTGCCCCTTGGCGTCGTCGGGGCTGCCGTCGCGGTGGTCCTGTTGCCCGAACTCGCCCGCCGCATCCGGGCCGAGGATCACGCGGGCGGACAATCCGCCTATTCCCGGGCCACCGAATTCGGCCTGTTCCTGACCATTCCTTCCGCTTTTGCAATCGCAGTCATTGCGGAACCGATGGTTGCGACCCTGTTCGAACGTGGCCAGTTCTCCGCCCATGATACCAGTCAGACCGCGAAAGCGCTGGTCGTCTATGCACTTGGCCTGCCTGCCTTCGTGCTGCAGAAAATCCTGCAACCGCTTTACTTCGCGCGCGAGGATACCCGCACACCTTTCCGCTATGCCGTAATGTCGATGGTGGTGAATGCGGTCATCGCCTTTGGGCTGATGCCGCTGATCGGCTTTCTTGCCGCCGCGATCGGCACCACGGTCGCGGCATGGGTGATGGTGGGCCAGCTCTGGTGGGGTACCCGCGCCATGGGACAGGCCGCCCGCGCCGATGCCCGCCTGAAACGCACCGCCCCTCGCATAATTGCCGCCGCCGCATTTATGGCGGTTGCCCTGTGGCTCATGGAGATCTGGATCGAGTCGGTCGGAATGGGGCGCGGCGCAGGGCTGGCGTTTCTGGTCTTCGGCGGGGCGGCAATCTATTTCATCCTCAGCTTCGTGACAGGAGCCTATCACCTGTCAGAACTCAGGGCGGCCATCCGACGCGGCAAATAGACCCGCAAGCCGGGTGGGTCACAGCATGCCCCCGTCGCAGATGCGTATTCGTCACCTTCCTGCCACCCGAGGCTTCCGCAACGCCTCCGCCAAGGCGGCAAAGCTTTCCGCGACCGAGGGGCAGGAGCCGGCAATGAAAGCGTCCAGACGAGGATAGAGCTGCACAGCCTCGTCAAGCTGTGGATCCGATCCGGCCGCATATAGTCCCGAACGGATCATCAGCTCGGATTCGGCATATGTCCCCAATGCTTTGCGCGCATGTGCGATCATGGCATTTTCCGTCTCGCTCGCGGCATCGGGTAAGGCCCGCGACACCGAGCGGACAACATCCACCGCCGGGAAACGTCCCCGCTCGGCGATGGTCCGGTCAAGGATCACATGTCCGTCCAGCGTTCCGCGAAGAATATCGGCGATCGGCTCCTCCATATCCGAGCCAGCCACCAGAACCGAGAAAATTCCCGTGATATCCCCGCTACCCTCTGCCCCGGGCCCAGCTCTTTCGGCCAGTGCCATGATCAGATTGGCCACCGAGGGCGGGAAACCGCGATAGCTCGGAGGCTCTCCGGCGGCGAAGGCGATTTCGCGATGTGCCTCCGCGAAACGGGTGATCGAATCTGCCAATAGCAGCACATGATGGCCCTGATCGCGAAAATGCTCGGCCACGGCCATGGCGGCCCACGCGCATCGGCGCCGCATCAAAGGCGAGCGATCCGATGTTGCCGCCACGATCACCGCCCGCCGCATGCCCTCCGGGCCAAGCGTTTTCTCGACGAATTCCCGCAATTCGCGCCCGCGCTCGCCAATCATGGCAATGACCACGATGTCAGCCTGCACATTGCGGGCCAGCCGGGACAGCAGACTGGATTTGCCGACGCCCGATCCCGCGAACAACCCGATCCGCTGTCCCCGCACCAGGGGCAACAGCGTGTCGAAGACCGCAAGACCCGTCGCCAGACGCGCGCCCAGCCGTTTGCGCGCGATTGCGGGAAGTGCTTCGCAGCGAAACGGACGCGGCGCGGCGCCTTGTGGTAACGGCCGACCGTCCAGCGGTTGACCAAGAGGGTCGATAATTCGACCGATCCAGCTGTCGCAGGGCGAAATCTCGGGTGCGAACAGCAATTCCACCCGGGCGTCGATGGACAGCCCCTCGGGTTCGCCTTCGGGCAGAATCTCTGCGAACGACTGCCGCAATCCCACGATCTCGCCGCCGATACTGCCCGATTGCAGACCAATGCGCACCCGATCGCCGACCGAAGCATGGGCATTCAACCCGGAAACGCTGATTACCCCGGCCCGGATCGAACGCACGCGCCCGTAATACGTGACGGGGGTCAGCCGTTTCAGTCTTTGGGTCAAGGTGGCGATTTTCTGCATTCTCATATCCGATTCAACTGCGACGGCCCCGCGCATCGAAACGGTTTTTAAACCTCTGCCGGTTAAGACCGGGTTTATCGAGACAATGGAGAACGCCAATGTTCGAAAGAATCGAGTTGATGAGTCTGGTCCGGGCGTCGACCAGCCACGCGGCCCTGCGTAACGCTGTCGTGGCCCGGAATATCGCCAATGCCGACACGCCCGGCTTCAGGGCACGCGATCTGCAACCTTTTGCGGAAAGCTACCGTCAGAACCACACCGCACCACTGCGCCGAACACGCGCGGGCCATATTCCGAACCCGGCATGGTCGCCCGGCCCGGCACGTGAATTCCAGCCTGGAGCCGAGGCTTCGCCCAATGGCAATACGATCTCACTTGAAGACGAAATGTTCAAACTGGCCGAGGTCAAGCGCCAGCACGAACTGTCGGTAGGGATCTACCAATCCGCATTGAACCTGATGCGAACCAGCATCGATCGCCGCAACTGAAGGAACCGGGCATGACAGAACAGATTTCTCCCCTTAAACTCGCGGTGTCCGGCATGCGCGCTCAGGCCGAGCGGCTTCGCTACACAGCCGAGAATATCGCAAATGAGGACACGCCCGGCTATCGCCGCAAGCTGGTCTCTTTCGAAGAAGCGACCAGCTTTGGCCAGCCGACCGGCGAGGTCGAAGCATCGCGCACGTGGCTGGATCAAAGCGAATTGCCCCGGCATTACGATCCCGCCCACCCGCTGGCCGATGAGCAGGGATACTACCTTGGCTCGAATGTCGATCTGATCGTCGAGATCGCCAATTCGCGCGAAGCCAGCCGCAGTTATGACGCCAATCTCCGCGTTTTCGAGCAGACACGGCAGATGAACGCCTCGCTGCTTGAACTTCTGCGTCGCTGAAAGGACCTTTCATGATTTCTTCCTTGAATGCAGCCAATGCCTATTCCTCTGCCCGTCCGGCCATCGCGCCATTGCAGGATGCCGGATCCGGGGACCGGGTCGATATTGGCACCGCCGCACAGGAATTCGCCGAGCAAATGCAGCAATTCGATCAGGCTGCAACCGACGCATTGACCGGAACGACCGGCACGCATGAACTGGTGCAGGCCATAGCGCAGTCACAGCTTGCGATGGAAACCGTCGTCGCGGTCCGGAACAAGATTGTCGAATCCTATCAGGAAATCCTGCGGATGCCGGTCTGAGGCGGAACATGACAGAGCACCTGCTTTTCGACATGATGCGTCAGGCTTTGCTGATCGCAGTCCGAATCTCGGCTCCGATGCTTGGGGTTGCCCTGATCGCGGGCATGGCCATCGGATTGTTTCAGGCATTGACCTCGATTCAGGAAATGACACTGACCTTCGTGCCGAAAGTCGGGCTGATGCTGATCGTCTTCTGGGTCACGATGAGCTTCATGACCACCGCGCTGTCGGATTTCTATACCGACGAAATCATTCCTCTGATCGCAGGAAGCTGAGCCATGGACAACGCGATTTACACCGCACTCACCCGTCAGTCCGGCCTGATGAAAGAGATGCAGATCGTCGCCAACAACATCGCCAATGCGAATACCAGCGGCTTCCGCCGCGAGGGGGTGATCTTCGCGGAACATCTCGCCTCGCTCGATCGTCAGGGGGGGACATTGTCGATGGCCCATGCACGGGGCCGCCTTGTCGATTTACGCCAGGGGGTGCTGACCCAGACAGGCGGCGTTTTTGATCTTGCGGTTGAAGGCGAGGGATTTTTTATGATCGAAACAGCCGGCGGCAACCGGCTGACACGCGCCGGTGCCTTTCTGACCTCCCCCGAAGGAGAGCTGGTGAACCCCGACGGCCACCGTCTGCTGGACGAGGGGCAGGCGCCGATCATTGTCCCGGATGGCGCCGGAGCGATCACCGTCGGACCGGACGGCACCTTGTCCGCAAATGGGCTGCCTTTCGGACGCATCGGGGTATTCGCTCCGCCCGACCCGGTCGAATTGACCCATGAGGGCGGCACCGTTTTCGCCTTCGAAACCGAGCCAGAAGCACTCGAAAATCCAGGCATCCGGCAAGGGTTCCTTGAAGAATCGAATGTTGATCCGGTTTTCGAAATCACCCGGATGATCGAGGTCCAGCGAGCATATGAGCTGGGCCAGACTTTTCTTGACCGGGAAGACCAGCGCATTCGCAGCGTCATTACCGCAATGAGCCGATAAGGAATCAAAGGATGAGAGCACTTCAGATCGCCGCCACCGGAATGAGCGCGCAGCAGACCCGGGTCGAGGTCATCTCGAACAATCTCGCGAACATGTCTACCACCGGCTACAATACCCGTCGCGCCGAATTCGCAGATCTGCATTACCAGCAGGCGACGCGCCCGGGCAGCGTGACCGCTTCGGATGGAACAATTGTGCCCGCTGGTGTGCAGCTTGGCCTTGGGGTGCGGCCGACCGCGGTCAGCGTCATTCTGGCTCAGGGCAGCCCGGTCGAAACCGGCGGTGATCTGGATCTGGCAATTCAGGGTGAGGGTTACCTTGAAGTCACCCTGCCCTCGGGCGCTTCGGCATATACGCGTGACGGAGGATTGAAACGTTCACCCGACGGGCTGATCATCACCTCTGACGGCTATCCGGTGGCGCCCGGAATCACCATTCCGGAGGACGCGAGTTCTATCTCTATCAGCCCGGACGGCGAAATCTATGCCTTCTTCAGCGACCGGCCCGAAGAGCCCGAACTCCTGGGGCAGTTCACGCTGGCCGGTTTCACCAATCAAAAGGGCCTCGAAGCAATCGGTTCGAACCTGTTCCTTGAAACCGGCGCTTCCGGCCCCGCCCGGGTGACGACCCCCGGGCAGGACGGGTTGGGGACGGTCCTGCAGGGATATCTTGAGGAAAGCTCGGTCGATGCTGTCCGCGAGATCACCGAACTGATCAAGGCGCAGCGCGGATATGAGCTTAACGCCAAGGTCATCACCGCCGCAGACCAGATGCTGGGCGCAACCGTGCAGGTCCGCTGATGCGCATCCTGACATGGATAATGGCAGCCCTGCTTCCCCTGCCCTCTCTGGCCGCTGATTTCGTGGCGGCGCGCGATCTGCCAGCAGGTACCGTCATCATCCCGGCGGATCTGCGCCCCGCCGAAAACTCACAGGAGGCCGGCGATCCTTCGCGCTTCATCGGACTGGAAACCCGCGTAACCGTCTATGAGGGCCGTCCCGTGTTGGAAAAGCTGTTACGTGCGCCAACCCTGATCGAACGAAATCAGATCGTGCGGCTGCAATTTCGGCGCGGCGAAGTTTATATCGCAACCGATGGCCGCGCGCTGGAAGAGGGGGGTGCCGGTGATCTGATCCGTGTACTGAACCAGGCTTCGCGCAATACGATCATCGCACGGATCCAGCCTGATGGAACCTTGCATGTCGCCCGATAACTCGTTTTCGCCGTTTCGTTCGTCGGCCCGCAAGGACAATCTCATGAAGAAATCGCTTTTTCTTTGTTTCCTTCTGACCCTCGCTGCATGCAATCGTGTCGGCCATATCGGCCGGCCCCCGGATCTCAGCACCCCGCGCGGGTCCGGCGAATTCGAGGCGATGATCAATCCGCCCCTCGACATTCCCGTGGATTCAGGCCGCCCCGAAGCCTCGGCCTCATTATGGCAAGGGGCACGTTCATCGTTGATCCACGACCGCCGGGCATCTGCCCGGGGCGATATCCTGACGGTCGTCATCAAGATCGACGACCGGGCGGAAATCAGCAACAGCTCGGGGCAGTCCCGAAATGCGTCGGAAGATCTTTCGCTTCCGGATCTTGCGGGCATTCCCCAGCGCCTGGCCCCGAAACTACCCGAAGGCGCAAGCTTCGACGAGCTTGCACAGCTTGATTCGTCGTCAAGCTATCGCGGAGCGGGAAACATCTCCCGGCGCGACAAGCTGACGCTGCGAGTTGCCGCCACGGTCATCTCGACCCTGCCCAACGGCACGCTTGAAATCGAGGGATCGCAGGAAGTCCGGGTCAATAACGAATTGCGTGAATTGACGGTGAACGGTTTTGTTCGGCCCGCCGATATCGGCCGCAACAACGAGATTGATTACGACCGTATTGCTGGCGCGCGCATCTCTTACGGCGGGCGCGGTCATATCACCGACGTGCAACAGCCGCGCTACGGTCAGCAAGTAACTGACATCCTTTTACCATTCTAAGGTCCGCCAATGCTGAAAAAGATTCTCATGATCCTTGTGCCGCTGATCGCTTTCGCTGCGGGTGCCTTTGGCGGTTTGCAACTGAAACCCGACAAAGAGATATCGCAGGCCGGTCATGGCGGCGGTGAACATGGCAGCCACGCCGAACCGGAGGATGAGCACAGCGATAGCGGGCAGATATCCAGAAAACATGATGGCTACCATGATGCAAACAAGCAGGCCGCCAAAGAGCCGCCCCAAACCTTTACCTTTCCAAGCCAGTTCTTCGTACCTTTGGTACGGCGCGGAGACTCGGACGGCATGATGATCATGACGATATCTCTGCAAACCACCCATGAGGAACTCGAGCAACTGGCCCAGCAGGAACATCGGCTAAGGGATATCCTTCTGCGCCAATTGCTGATCATCGCCAACACCGGGGGCTTTGACGGCAATTTCACGACCGAAGGACGCCAGCGATCCCTTCGCAGGGCCTTGCTCGAGGCGCTTCAGAAAAATTTCGGCGAGAATGTCACCGGAATCCTGATCGAGGACATCGCCCGGCAGGACACATAAACGGACAGGCCCGCTTGCAAGCCCGGGCAAGGCACGGCAACACTGGGATATCGACCCCAAACCGTGCTGTCATGTCCCGTTCCGAACACGTTACCCTTCTACTGGCCAGCTATCAGGGCGAGGCCTATCTGAAGCAGCAACTGACCAGCCTTGCCGCGCAAAGCCATTCCGATTGGTCGCTGATCGTCGGGGATGACGGTTCCCGGGACGGAACAGCGGCGATCGTAAAGGAATTTGGGGCAACGCAGCCAGCCGGACGGGTCACCATGATCAAGGGACCGCAAGCGGGTGCAACGCAGAATTTTCTGAACCTGCTCGAAGCCGCCCCCTCCGGGACCGCCATCGCTTTTTGCGATCAGGATGATATCTGGCTGCCACACAAGCTTGAACATGCTCTGGAATTTCTGCGGAAGACCGACGGACCCGCACATTACGCCGCCAGAACGATCATATGCGACAGCGATATGACTCCGTTGACGAATTCACGCCGGTTCGCGCGCCCGCTGGGCTTTCGCAATGCATTGGTTCAGGCCTGCATGGCAGGCAATACATCGGTCTTCAACCCGGCAGCCGCCGAATTGCTGAAAGCCGCTGCTTCTGCGGCACGCGCCACGCGGATATTATCGCATGACTGGTGGGCCTATCAGATCACCTCTGGCGCGGGCGCCGAGCTGTATCACGATCCCCGTCCCGTTCTGTACTACCGGCAGCACGGCAGAAGCGAGGTCGGCCGTAACGATACGCTTCGCGCCATGGCGGCACGTGCGGCAAAGCTTTTTGCCGGTGATTTCGGCGAATGGCTGGCACGCAATCATCAGGCGCTTCGGGATTCTCCCATATCGTTTAACAGTGAAAACCGTGATCTTCTGGACCGTTTCGAAGACGTGCTGACCATGCCGGGACCGAAGGCCGCTAGGCAGATCGGCAGGCTTGGGCTTTATCGGCAAACCCGGCCGGGAACCATTGCCCTGATTGGCGCCGCGCTGGCCGGACGGTTACGCACGGGCAGGCCGGCAGATCATGAAAGGCATTGTCATGATTGACTTTTCTTAGGTATTTGATCAGGAATAAGATGACCGGCTATCCGCAAAAGCGGCACGGCCTGCCAACAGGAGAGTTCAAAATGAAAACCACCTTTATCGTCGCCTCGCTGGCCTGCTCGGTTGCATTGCCGTCCTTCGCCGGAGAGCCCGAAGTCACCGCGACTTATATCGATATCGCTCATGCCGCCTATGAAGACAGCCTGATCAAGGCTAAGGAACTGCAATCCGCCGTGGACGCCCTGCTGGCCGAACCGTCCGAGGATGCTCTGAACGCCGCCCAGGATGCATGGATCGCCGCGCGGGTACCCTATATGCAGACCGAGGTCTACCGGTTCGGAAACCCGATCGTCGACGAATGGGAGGGCAAGGTGAACGCCTGGCCGCTGGATGAGGGCCTGATCGATTATGTCGACGCATCCTATGGAGGAGCGACCGATGAAAACGAATATGCAGCCTTGAACGTCATCGCCTCACCAAGCTTTACCCTTTCGGGCGAAGAGGTCGATGCGAGTGAAATCACTCCGGAACTTTTGTCAGAGACGCTTCAGGAGGCGGACGGGATCGAAGCGAATGTCGCCACCGGCTATCATGCCGTGGAATTCCTGCTATGGGGGCAGGATCTGCACGGCACCGAAGCCGGCGCGGGCGAACGGCCATGGACGGATTATGCCACGGATGACCAATGCACCGGCGAGAATTGCGACCGCCGCGGCGCTTATCTGAAGGCTGCCACCGATCTTCTGGTCAGCGATCTGGAATGGATGGTCGCCCAATGGGCAGAGGGCGGAGAAGCCGCCGAGGGGCTGAAAGCCGATCCGAAGGCCGCGATCTCGGCCATGCTGACCGGCATGGGCAGCCTGTCCTATGGAGAATTGGCGGGCGAGCGGATGAAGCTGGGCCTGATGCTGAACGATCCAGAGGAAGAGCATGACTGTTTCTCGGACAATACCCATGAAAGCCATTTCTACGACGGGATCGGCATCCAGAATGTCTGGCTGGGCAAATATACCCGCGTCGATGGCAGTGAGGTCAGCGGCGAATCCCTGCATGATCTGGTCGCCGAAGCCGATCCCGCCGTTGCCGATGCGGTCACGGACGGCATCTCGTCTTCCGTGAACAAGCTTCAGGCGATCTGGGATGTGGTCGATACAGGTCAGGCCTATGATCAGATGCTGGCCCGCGACAATGCGGAGGGCGAAGCACTGATCATGGCGGCCGTCGATTCACTGGTCGCACAGACCCGGGAAATCGAACGTGCCGTCAATTCGCTGGGATTACAGGAGATCGGGTTCGAAGGCTCGGACAGTCTCGACGATCCTGATGCCGTGTTCCAGTAAGTATCTGGCGGCGATGGCGATGCTGATCGGCATCGCCGCTCCTGTCGCGGCCGATGCCCCTGCCCTGACCGACCTGCATCTGTCTATTGTCCCACGCAGTCCGGATGAGGCAAAGCGCATCTCTGCCGTTACCCGGCTGACCGATGATTTCTCGGCGCCCGAGAAATTCGAAGCGAAACCGGCAGGCGCGGCGACCGTGCGTCTGCGCGATGACGCGGATGCGTTTTCGCTGCCGTCCGGGAATATTTCCTTCGAAGGCGAGCTTGATTTCAAGGTCGGAAACGGGCTGTTCCGCAAATTATGGGTGTCCTCGCCCTCTTCCACGCAGGCATCGGACGGGCTTGGCCCGCTTTACAATTCGCGCGGTTGCCAGAACTGCCATCTCAAGGACGGTCGCGGACATCCGCCCGGACCGGATGAGCGTGGCGGCTCGATGTTCCTGCGATTGTCGGTTCCGGCGAATGATGCCGCAACAACCGAAATCGAGGAATATCTGGCCGGTCTCGGGCATGACATGGCGCGCACCCGCCCCGATCCGGTCTATGGCGACCAGTTGCAAGAGCTTTCCGTGCAGGGAATCCCTGCCGAAGGACGAATGCGGATCAATTATACCGAAACCACCGTCAAACTTTCGGGCGGCGAGACGGTGAAACTGCGCAAACCCACCTACGCTATCGACGGTTCCGCCTATGGTCCGCTGCGCGACGATCTGATGATCAGCCCGCGCGTCGCACCGCAGATGATCGGGCTGGGATTGCTGGAGGCCGTGTCCAGCGATGATATCCTGGCGCTTGCCGATTCCGACGATGCGGATGGCGACGGAATTTCCGGGCTTGCGCAGATTGTGTGGTCGTCACGGTTTGACGCGCCGATGCTGGGCCGTTTCGGCTGGAAGGCCGGGAAGCCGACGATCGAAGAACAATCGGGAAGCGCCTTTTCGGGTGATCTTGGCATCTCGAATCCGTTGCATCCCGCAGCCTGGGGCGATTGCAGCGAAACTCAGACCGCCTGCCGCAGGGCGCCGCATGGCGACGGCGACGCACGGGGGACCGAGATCGATACCGAGGGGCTTGATCTCGTCACCTTCTACAGCCGCAATCTGGGTGTTCCGCCCCGTCGCGATCCGGGCAACCGTCAGGTTCTGCGCGGCAAGCAGGTCTTCTACGATACCGGTTGCGCCGATTGCCATCATCCGAAATTCGTCACCGCCCGGCTGACGGACCGTCCCGAGCAAAGCTTTCAGCTGATCTGGCCCTATACCGACATGCTGCTGCACGATATGGGCGAGGGGCTGGCCGATAACCGGCCCGAAGGTCTGGCGAATGGCCGCGAATGGCGGACTGCGCCACTGTGGGGCATAGGCTTGACGAAACAGGTGAACGGGCACAGCCTGTTCCTGCATGACGGCCGCGCCCGTTCCCTGCTGGAAGCTATCCTGTGGCATGGCGGCGAGGCCCGGACCGCGCGCGACAAGATCGTCAGAATGCCACCCGAAGACCGTGTCGCCCTGATCCGATTTGTGGAAAGCCTGTGATGCGCAAATTCGCCCTTCTTCTCGCCCTGCTGCCGCTACCTGCCGTTGCGGGAATTCAGGAAACCATCGACACGCATATCATGCCCGCGGCCGAAGCGTTTTCCACGGCCACGAAAGCGCTGGCCGACGCGGCGGCGGAGGATTGCACCGCCAAGGCATTGCATCCGGATTATCAGCATGCATTCGACGCATGGATGGGCCTGTCGCATCTGAGTTTCGGGCCGCTTGAGACCGAGGGGCGCGCGCTGGCGATCGAATTCTGGCCCGATCCACGGGGCATGGTGGCCCGCACTGTCGGCGGAATGATTGCTGATGCCGATCCGGCCGTCGACGATCCTGTGCAATTCGCCACTGTCTCGGTCGCCGGGCGCGGCTTCATGGCTCTTGAACAGCTGCTTTATGACGATGACCTGTCGGCTTACGGCCCGGATGATTACACCTGCCGCTATGTACAAGCGATCAGCGGCGATCTGAACCGCATGGCTGGCGATATCCTGGCCGACTGGTCCGATCATGCCAGGTTGATGACCGGCGCCGGCGCAGACGGGAACACGCATTACCTGTCGGAAAGCGAAGTCACGCAGACATTCTACACCGCCCTGCTGACAACGCTTGAATTCGACGCAGATCAGCGGCTTGGCCGCCCGCTGGGCACATTCGAGCGCCCGCGCCTGACCCGCGCAGAAGCCTATCGATCCGGGCGTTCGCTAAGAAACCTCAGTCTGTCGCTTTCCGCATTGCATGATCTTGCCGGAACCATGTTCGGGGCCGACATGCCGGTGACCGATCGCAGCTTCGCAACCGCGCTGGAAACTGCCGGCTCGCTTGACGATCCGATATTCGCCGGAGTCGAAGAGCCGCAATCCCGGCTCAGGATCGAGATCCTGCAACAGCAGGTCCATGCCGCCCGCGAAGCCGTCAGTGCCGAGATCGGCGGAGAGCTGGGGCTTTCGGCAGGGTTCAATTCCCGAGATGGAGACTAGAATGCGCCGCCGCAATTTCCTTGCCGCACTTCTTGCAGGTTCCACCGTTCCGCGCCTGTCATGGGCCGATGCAGGCAGCCCCGCCATCCTGGGCGCGGCACGCGAAGCGGATGGCGGCTATGCCCTGTTCGGCATCGCGGCGAACGGAGACGACTGTTTTCGCGTTCCCCTGCCTGCTCGCGGCCATGCCGCCGCCGCCCATCCAACCGCACCCGAGGCCGTGGCCTTCGCCCGCTCGCCGGGAAATTTCGCCGTGGTGCTGAATTGTGCCACCGGCGTGGTGCTGGCGCGGTTGACCGCACCCGAGGGGCGGCATTTCTACGGGCATGGCACCTTCATCGCGGATGGCGACATCCTGTGCACCTCTGAAAACCATTTCGAAACCGGACAGGGGCGTATCGGCCTGTGGTCGCGCAGCGAGGATTGGCGACGCGTGGGAGAAATCTCGACCCACGGCATCGGACCGCATGAGATCAAGCATCTGCCCGGGGATATCCTGGTCGCCGCGAATGGCGGCTATCGCAACCATCCCGGCAGCCCCGGCGTCAAGCTGGACGTGCCGGACATGCGCCCCAATCTCGCCTATATCCGCCCCGATGGCGAATTGCTTGAGAAAGTGGAACTCGGCGAGGATCTGCGCCTGAACTCGATCCGCCATATCGCGCTTGGCCGCGACGGGCTTGTCGCTTTCGCGATGCAATGGCAGGGCGATCCGGCGCTTGGAATGCCGTTGATGGGGGTGCATCGCCGTGGCGAAGCCACCGTTCTGGACCAGATGCCGGTCTTCGAAGCCATGGCGATGAAGGGTTATGCCGGCTCGATCGCCTTCAACGCGCAACGGACCCATGTCGCAATCAGCTCTCCGCGCGGCGGCCGGGTGCAGATATTCGACGATACCGGCCGCCACTTGCGCAGCATCGCGCGCGAAGATGTCTGCGGGATCGCTCCGGCGGCGCAGGGGTTCTTTCTGTCGGACGGGCTGGGCGGGCTGATAGAGACGGGTGAAACCATGCGGCCACTGGCAAAATATCCGGGCCGCTCATGGGATCATCATCTGGTGCCGGTGATGGCCTGACCGGCATCGGGCAGGCAACCGGGGCCCGCGCGTCATTGCTCTGCGGCGATGGCCTGTGGCAAAAGCGGCAGACGGCCCTCATCCGTCAGCAGCTCAACGCCGTCTTCCCCGATCACGACAGCGCAAAGCGGCCTGCCATAGGCGGCCCCGCCGTCGATATTCAGGCGGTTACCGTAATGCGTGGCGGTCCGGATTGCCGTATGGCCGTGGACGATCAGCGGCCCGTGATCAACCGTGCTTTCAAGAAAGCCCTTGCGGATCCAGACCAGATCCAGCTCGATCTGATCCTGCAGATCGACTCCCGGACGAATCCCCGCATGAACCACCAATGCCCGGGGATGCAGATACCAAAGCGGCAGGGAAGACAGGAATTCGGCATGCGCAGCCGGCACCGCCCGCACCGCCTCTGCATGCAGCCGGTCGCGCGGCAAGCCGATATCGACACCGTAAGAGGCAAGCGTCGCATCCGCCCCCAGTCCCGGATGATCGATCCAGTGCCGGGGCGAGCTTAGCCCCGGGTCGATCCAGTCCGGCTGACGCAGGAAATTGGGCAGGAAACGGTCGTGATTGCCGCGCATCACGATCCAGGGCCGTCCGGCCTTCCGCCCCAGGGACAGATATTCCACAACACCCCGCGAATCCGGCCCCCGGTCGATCAGATCGCCGACATGCGCAATTACCGCATCACGCCCACCGTCGCAAAAAATGCGCTCATGCGCATCTTTCAGCAGGTCCAGTTGACCATGAATATCACCGATAGCGTATAGGCGCATGTTACCCCGCCAGATGGATTCCGCATGGCAATGCAATGTCACCATGCGGAAGATTGCTCAGATTTCGAATTTCAGCCGACGGGCCTGAAGGAACTTGCCGGTATTCTGCAACGCGGCCAAAGCTTCGTCGCTGATCGCCTCGTCCAGATAAAGGATCGCGATGGCATCCTCACCCGTGGATGCGCGGCCAAGAGTGAAGTTGGCGATATTCACGCCCAGATCACCCAGCGTCCCGCCAAGCGCACCGATGACGCCCGGCACGTCCCTGTTGCGGGTATAAAGCATATGCTCGCCCACCTCGGCATCGATATTGATCCCGCGGATCTGGATGAAACGCGGCTTGCCGTCACTGAATACCGTGCCTGCGATGGAACGCTCGCGCTCGGCGGTCACGACAGTCAGCTTGATATAGCCCTCGAACACACCGGCCTGATCCTGCCGCGTCGTGGCAACCTGAATGCCGCGATCCTTGGCGATGACCGGAGCGGAAACCGTGTTCACATCCGGATTGGTCGCCTTCATCACACCGGCAATGACCGAGGCGTTAAGCGCGTTCAGATTCATCTCGGACACGACGCCGTCATAAAGCACATTGATGGCACGGATCGGCTCATCGGTCATCTGACCGACAAAGGCGCCCAAGTGACCAGCCAGCCTGATCCACGGCCCCATGACGGCCGCTTCCTCGGCAGTGACAGAGGGCATGTTCAGCGCATTCTGCACCGCGCCGGTCAGCAGGTAATCCGACATCTGTTCGGCCACCTGCAAGGCGACATTCTCCTGCGCTTCGGTGGTCGAGGCGCCCAGATGCGGCGTCACCACGACATTGGGCAGATTGAACAGCGGGCTTTCCGTAGCAGGCTCCACCGCGAAGACATCGAATGCCGCCCCGGCCACATGCCCGGCTTTCAATGCCTCTGCCAGAGCCTCTTCATCGACCAATCCCCCTCGGGCGCAGTTGATGATCCGCACACCCGGCTTCAGCTTGGCGATGGCTTCGCGGGACAGAATGTTGCGGGTCTTGTCCGTCAGCGGCACATGGAAGGTAATGAAATCCGATTTACCCAGCAATTCGTCCAGTTCGACCTTCGTCACGCCAATCTCGGCAGCGCGCTCTTCCGACAGGAAGGGATCATAGGCCAGCACCCGCATATGCAGCCCAAGCGCCCGGTCAATTACGATCGCGCCGATATTTCCGGCACCGATCACACCAAGGGTCTTGTTGAACAGCTCGACCCCCATGAACCGGCTTTTCTCCCATTTCCCGGCATGGGTCGAAACGCTTGCCTCCGGCAATTGCCGGGCCACCGCGAACATCATCGCAACGGCGTGCTCGGCGGTGGTGATGCTGTTGCCGAAAGGCGTGTTCATCACGATCACACCTTTTTTCGAAGCCGCCGGAATATCGACATTATCGACCCCGATCCCGGCGCGCCCCACCACCTTCAGCTTCTCCGCCTGTCTCAGCAGCTTTTCGGTCACCTTGGTGGCCGAGCGGATCGCCAACCCATCATATTGCCCTATCACCTCGGCCAGTTTTTCCTTGTCCTTGCCCAGATCGGGCAAGTAATCCACCTCGACCCCGCGATCACGGAAGATCTGCACGGCGGTTTCCGACAATTTGTCGGATACGAGAACCTTCGGCATATCTGTTATCCTTTTGTAATGATGCGTCACGCCCTTTTTGCGCCGGTCGCATCTTCTTCTTTGTCCAAATACCTTCGGGAGGGGTGCGGGGGGGGGGGGGCCCCCCCCCCCCCGGCCCCGGGGGTTTTTGTGGGGGAGGGGGGGGCGGGGGGGCGCCCCCCCCCCCCCCCCCCCCCCCCCCCCCCCCCCCCCCCGCCCCCCCCCGCCCCCCC
>NZ_JAUUTZ010000060.1 GCF_030678915.1 Paracoccus wurundjeri
TGTCACGTTGTTCAGGCTCTCATGGTATCGCCGGTGATTGTAGTGTTCGACGAAGGCCTCGATTTGGGCTTCGAGATCGCCCGGCAGGAAGTAGTTTTCCAGCAAGATGCGATTTTTGAGAGTCTGGTGCCAGCGCTCGATCTTGCCCTGGGTCTGGGGATGCAATGGAGCGCCACGCACATGGCTCATGCCTTGCGCCTCGATCCATTCAGCCAGTTCGCCGGCGATATAGCTCGGGCCATTATCGCTGAGCAACCGAGGCTTGTGGCGCACGTGGGCCTGATCACAGCCTGAAGCACTGAGCGCCAGTTCCAGCGTATCGGTCACATCCTCGGCACGCATGGTGGTGCATAGTTTCCAGGCGATGATGTAGCGAGAGTAATCGTCGAGCACCGTCGACAGATACACCCAGCCCCAACCGATGATCTTGAAATAGGTGAAATCGGTTTGCCACATCTCGTTGGGGCGGCTGGTTTTGCGTTTGAACTCATCGGCCGCCTTGATCACCACGAAGGCTGGGCTGGTGATCAGATCATGTGCCTTGAGCAGGCGATAGACCGTGGCTTCCGATACAAAGTAGCGCTTTTCGTCGGTGAACCGCACTGCCAACTCTCGGGGGGACAGCTCGGACTGCTCCAGCGCCATATCGATGATCTGGTCATGGATCGCAGTGGGGATTCGATTCCAGACCCGGCCTGGCGCGGATGGACGGTCCTCCAGCGCTTCAGGGCCGCCTGCCAGATATAGATCATACCAGCGGTAAAAGGTTCGGCGTGCGATTCCCAACTGCTCCAGCGTGCGCTTTGTCGGCAGGTGGGATTGCTCGACGATCCGGATAATCTCGAGCTTCTCAGATGCGGGATACCTCATTCGTCGACCTCCCCATCCGCGATCATGCTTTTTTTAAGCAGCCGGTTTTCCAGCGTCAGATCGGCGACGCATTCCTTCAGGTCATGTGCCTCACGGCGCAAGCCCTTCACCTCGTCGGTGGTTGCTGCCCGGACCGTGTCACCAGCCAGCCGACGCTTGCCGGCCTCCATGAACTCCTTGGACCATGTATAATACAGGCTTTGGGCGATCCCTTCGCGGCGGCATAGCTCCGCAATGCTGTCATCGCCACGTAAGCCTTCCAGCACGATCCGGATCTTGTCCTCCGCCGAGAAGTGGCGCCGCGTCTTGCGGCGGATATCTTTCACCACCTGTTCGGCGGGGGCTTTGGAGGGTGATTTCGATTTTGAGGATTTGGGTCTCATCTGCGTTCCTTCGTCACTCCGACGAGACCCAAATCCTCCTT
>NZ_JAUUTZ010000061.1 GCF_030678915.1 Paracoccus wurundjeri
GTTACTGGATAATTTTCGAGACGACGCCAGCGCCGACGGTGCGCCCGCCTTCGCGGATCGCGAAGCGCAGTTTCTCTTCCATCGCGATCGGCGCGATCAGCTCGACCTCGAATTTCAGGTTGTCGCCAGGCATCACCATCTCGGTGCCTTCCGGCAGGTTAACCGTGCCGGTCACGTCGGTCGTCCGGAAGTAGAATTGCGGACGATAGTTCGCGAAGAACGGCGTGTGACGGCCACCCTCTTCCTTGGTCAGGATGTAAGCCTCGGCCTCGAACTTGGTATGCGGCGTCACCGAGCCGGGCTTGGCCAGAACCTGGCCACGCTCAACGCCGTCACGCTCCACACCGCGCAGCAGGGCGCCGATATTGTCGCCCGCTTCACCACGGTCCAGAAGCTTGCGGAACATCTCCACGCCCGTGCAGGTGGTTTTCTTGGTGTCGCGGATGCCCACGATTTCCAGTTCGTCACCCACGTTAACCGCGCCGCGCTCGACACGGCCGGTCACAACCGTACCACGGCCCGAGATCGAGAACACATCCTCGATCGGCATCAGGAACGGCTGATCCACGGCGCGCTCCGGCGTCGGGATGTATTCGTCGACCGCTTTCAGCAGCTCGCGGATCGAGTTCTCGCCGATTTCCGGATCGCGGCCTTCCAAAGCGGCCAGAGCCGAGCCCTTGATGATCGGAATATCGTCGCCCGGATAGTCATAGCTGGTCAGCAGCTCACGCACTTCCATCTCGACCAGTTCAAGCAGTTCCTCGTCATCCACCTGATCGACCTTGTTCAGGTAAACGACCATGTAGGGGATGCCCACCTGACGGCCCAGCAGGATATGCTCGCGCGTTTGCGGCATCGGGCCATCGGCGGCATTAACCACCAGGATCGCGCCGTCCATCTGCGCCGCGCCCGTGATCATGTTCTTCACATAGTCGGCGTGGCCCGGGCAGTCCACATGCGCATAGTGGCGCGCATCGGTCTCATATTCCACATGCGCCGTCGAGATCGTGATCCCCCGCGCCTTCTCTTCCGGCGCGCCGTCGATCTGGTCATAGGCCCGGAAATCGCCAAAATACTTCGTGATCGCTGCCGTCAAAGTCGTCTTGCCGTGGTCAACGTGACCAATCGTCCCGATATTGACGTGCGGTTTGTTCCGTTCAAACTTTGCCTTTGCCAT
>NZ_JAUUTZ010000062.1 GCF_030678915.1 Paracoccus wurundjeri
GCCAGCACGCTCTGCCCCTGTGGATGCGGCGAGATGGCCAGGATCGGGGAAGACGTGTCCGAACGGCTGGACGTGATACCTGCGCAGTTCCGTGTGCTGGTCACGCGGCGCCCGAAATATGCCTGCCGCCGCTGCTCGCAAGCCGTGACGCAGGCGCATGCGCCCGAACATGTCGTGCCCGGCGGCCTGCCCACGGAGCCCTTCATCGCCTGGATCATTGTCTCGAAATTTGGCGACCACCTTCCGTTTTACCGGCAGGCCGAAATCTTCAAGCGGCAAGGGATCAACCTGGACCGCGGGACGCTCGGCAACTGGGTCGGCCGCGCCTGTTTCCACCTGATGCCCGTCATCAACCACATGCGCGCCCATCTGCGCAGTGCAGACCGCATCTTCGTGGATGAAACCCGCGCGCCGGTGCTGGACCCGGGCCGAAAGACCACCAAGAGCGGTTATTTCTGGGCCGTCGTATCCGATGATCGCGGCCATGGCGGTGCTGGCCCACCCATCGTGCTGTTCCATTACGCTCCCGGGCGGGGCAAGGCGCACCCGCTGAACTTCCTCGCCGGGTATCAGGGTCGCTTCCTGCAATGCGACGCCTACCAGTCCTACAATGCGATGACCGAGATCGCGCGCGACAATGGCCCGTGGCAACTGGTCTATTGCTGGACCCATGTCCGCCGCCGCTTCGTAAAGCGCTTCGAGAGCGATCGCTCACCCATTGCCGAGGAAATGCTGCGCCAGATCGCGCGGCTCTATCAGATCGAGAAGTCCGTGCGGGGCAAGGAGGCCGCTATGCGCCTCGCCGCCCGGCGCGAGCATTCGGCTCCGATCATTGCGGCATTGAAACCCTGGCTGGAAGCCCAGCTCTCGCGCATCCCACAGAAATCCCAGCTCGCCGAGGACATCCGCTACACGCTGGGGCATTGGCCCGGCCTGATCCGCTTCCTCGACGATGGCACGCTGGAGCTCGACACCAATCCGGTCGAGAACCAGATCAGGCCGATTGCCCTGACAAGAAAGAATGCACTCTTCGCCGGGAATGAAGTCGGCGCCGAAAACTGGGCTATGCTCGCCTCGCTGGTCGCTACCTGCAAGATGTCCGACGTGA
>NZ_JAUUTZ010000063.1 GCF_030678915.1 Paracoccus wurundjeri
CGGCTTTGTTGCGCAAAAGGTGCTTTGGGTATAATTTCCCTTTCCCGGGACAGACTTATCCTACGGCCATTGTCACGGGCGTGCCGAGAGCGGTGTAACGGTTCATGACGGCGCAGCGGATTTGCAGCTCTGCGACCTGCCGGTCGAAGTCCCGCGCCATGAGGCTCTGACCAAGACGTTTTACACAATGCATCTTTGCCTCGACGCGGCTTCGGCGGTGATATTGGCTCCATCGTCGCCAGATCGCAGGGCCGAGATATTTGACGGCCCGGAGGATTTCGTTGCGGGCGTGCGCGCCGGCAGTTGTTGGCTTCCATGGTTTGGCATTCTTGCGCGGTGGGATGATCGCTTCTGCCCCTCGATCCGCAATCGCATCATGACACTTGCGCGTGTCGTAAGCCCCATCGCCGGTCACGGAGCCGATTTCCTGGTCGGGCGGGATCTGGCTGAGCAACTCCGGTAACATCGGCGCATCGCCAATATGGCTCCCGGTCGCCTCGACGGCCCGCACCTCCAGCGTTTCCTCATCGATCCCAATGTGAACCTTGCGCCAGATGCGCCGCTTGGGGCCTCCATGTTTGCGCGCATTCCACTCGCCTTCACCCTCCGCCTTGATGCCGGTGCTGTCGATCAACAAATGTAACGGGCCGTTGCCACCCCGATAGGGAATATCCACCATCAGGGTCTTCTGACGGCGGCACAGCGTGCTGTAATCTGGAACCGCCCAATTCAACCCCGCCAAACCGAGTAGGCTTTCGACAAAGCCCGTTACCTGCCGCAACGGCATGCCAAACTGTACCTTCAGCGTCAGGCAAACCTGGATGGCGGCATCGCTGTAAGCTTTCTGGCGGCCTCGTTTGCCGCTCGGAGGCGGCGACCAGGTCATTGATGGATCAAACCAGATGGTCAGCGAGCCACGTCGCTTCAGGGCGTCGTTGTAGGACGACCAGTTCGTCGTCTTGTATTTCGTCGAGGTCCAATTGCTCATGCCCAAAGGTATCACGCTGGATTCACAAGATGAATCCCGTCAACCTTTTGCGCAACAAAGCC
>NZ_JAUUTZ010000064.1 GCF_030678915.1 Paracoccus wurundjeri
CTAGGCTCAGGACCTATTAATTGGGTTGCACCGACCGTTGCTGCGTGATTCATACCCTCTGATCAGTGGGGGCACGATGAGTAATCTTTTCTGGCTGACTGACGAGCAGATGGAGCGGCTGCGGCCGTTCTTTCCAAAGAGCCATGGCAAGCCGCGGGTCGATGATCGGCGTGTTCTGAGCGGCATAATCTTCGTCAATCGCAATGGCTTGCGATGGCGCGATGCGCCAGCTGCTTATGGTCCGCCGAAGACACTCTACAATCGATGGAAGCGCTGGAGCGAGATGGGCGTGTTTGCCAGGATCTTCGAGGGGTTGGCCTCGGAAGCGACCGACAAGACGACGATCATGATCGACGCGACTTATCTGAAAGCCCATCGCACGGCATCGAGCCTGCGGTCGAAAAAGGGGGATGTGGGCGGCTGATCGGGCGAACCAAGGGCGGCATGAACACCAAGCTGCACGCCGTCACTGATACCAAGGGGCGGCCCATACGGTTCTTCATGACCGCCGGGCAGATCAGTGACTACACCGGCGCGGCGGCGCTCCTGAGCAGCCTGCCAAAGGCCGACTGGCTGCTCGCCGACCGAGGTTATGATGCGGATTGGTTCCGCGACGCCCTGAAAAGCAAGGGGATCAAGCCCTGTATCCCGGGCAGGAAGTCCCGCGGCAAGCCCGTCACATACGACAAACGCCGCTACAGACGACGCAACCGCATCGAGATCATGTTCGGCAGGCTCAAAGACTGGCGGCGCGTCGCAACTCGATACGACAGATGCCCGAAAGTCTTCCTCTCCGCCATCGCACTCGCCGCAACCGTCATGTTCTGGTTATGAGTCCTGACCCTA
>NZ_JAUUTZ010000065.1 GCF_030678915.1 Paracoccus wurundjeri
ATCAGGGGTTTCCATGAGGGAAGTGAATCACAGGATGCCCTGTGAGGCCAGTAAAAACTGGCCTTTCGACGCAGCCTGCCAGTCACCCCGCCGCCAGCGGGCGCCGCGCCCGTTCGGGGCGGACCATCCGCCAATCCACGCCCTCAAACAGCGCTGCAAACTGCGCGTTGGACATGCGCATGACCCCGTCGCGCACCTGTGGCCAGACGAATTTGCCACCTTCCAGCCGCTTGTGAACCAAAACCATACCGGTCTGATCCCATATCAGCAGTTTGATCCTGTCGGCGCGTTTCGCCCGGAAGACGAAAGCCGCCCCGCAAAACGGGTCCATCCCGAACATCTCCTGCACCGCCAGCGCCAGCCCATCGATGCCCTTACGAAAGTCCACCGGCCGGGTCGCCACGAAGACCTTCATCGGCTCGCCATGACCGAACATCACGATGCGGCAGCCCGTGCCGCCCGGATCGCCCGCATCAGCTGGCCCTCATCGGCACCAGCGCCAGCACGGATCATGACATCGCCGACAACGATCTCGATATCGGACCTGGTCGCCGCCGCCGGTGCCGCGGCCGCGCTGTCATCGACCACCAACTCCGCGAAGACCGGCAAGGATGCCACGCTCTCGGGCACCACGAGATTGCCTTGGCGCAACTGCTTGCGCCAATCGTAAATCTGCCAACGTGTCGTGCCATACCGGCGCGCAATATCCGCAACCGTCACTCCGGGCATCATGCTCTCCGCCGCGATCCGCGCCCGTTCTGCCTTCGTGCGCCGCCGCCGACCACTCGGA
>NZ_JAUUTZ010000066.1 GCF_030678915.1 Paracoccus wurundjeri
TTAGGGTCAGGATCTGTAATTGCATAGCTCAGGCGGTGTTGATCCCTTGAGGGTTTCATGGATCTGTCCGCACTGACCGAGCCGAGGCTGGTCGTGCTGTATCGGGTCTCACAGAGGCGAACGTTGCATTGACTCGAAGCGGGCTTACGAGCCCATCTGACCACCTTCGCAGATCGTTCGTCCTGCGTTCCCTCTCGGGACACCACCCTCGGATCAGCTTTGACGCCTCACCGCTGGCAAACTCATTTTACCTTATCTTACGCTTGGAACAAGGTACCGTCGCGCAGCATGGCATGCATGATCACCGCGAGGCGGCGCGCAAGCGCAACACGAGCCTTCTTCAGGCCGCGGCGTCTGGCTATTTTCATGGCCCATGTCTTGAGGGTAAAAGTCCCTCGGCTGCGGGTAAGGATCGAGTTGGCCGCTTCGTACAGCAGTTTGCGCACTGTGCTGTCGCCTTGCTTGGTGATCCCGCCGGTCCAGTCGACCTCACCCGACTGATGACGTCGGGGCACCAGGCCGAAATACGCCCCTGCATTTCGTGATTGTCGGAAGCGCCCGGCCTCATCGACT
>NZ_JAUUTZ010000067.1 GCF_030678915.1 Paracoccus wurundjeri
GCGCCGCGTGACCAGCACACGGAACTGCGCAGGTATCACGTCCAGCCGTTCGGACACGTCTTCCCCGATCCTGGCCATCTCGCCGCATCCACAGGGGCAGAGCGTGCTGGCTGGATCGATCACGCGCTCGACCCGGGGCAGATGCGACGGCAGGTGGCCACGGTTGCGCTTGGGCTTGCGCGGCTCCTCACCACGCGCCCTTTGCATCGCCGCTTCGGCCTCCTCCTGCGCGGCCTCGAGCACACCCTGCGCAAATTCCGCATCTTCCAGGGGAAGGTTGAACTGGTCGGGCGAGAGCTTCTCGGAGCTTTTGCCGAACTTTTCGCGTTGCGCCGCGCGCAGGATATCCTGCAGCCGCCGATTGGCCTCCTGCGTCTCGGCCAACGTCGCCTCGACCTCGGCGAGGCGGGCTTTCAACAGGGCATTTTCGCGCGCAAAATCAGGGGTTTCCATGAGGGAAGTGAATCACAGGATGCCCTGTGAGGCCAGTAAAAACTGGCCTTTCGACGCAGCCTGCCAGTCACCCCGCCGCCAGCGGGCGCCGCGCCC
>NZ_JAUUTZ010000068.1 GCF_030678915.1 Paracoccus wurundjeri
GGGCGCGGCGCCCGCTGGCGGCGGGGTGACTGGCAGGCTGCGTCGAAAGGCCAGTTTTTACTGGCCTCACAGGGCATCCTGTGATTCACTTCCCTCATGGAAACCCCTGATCTTGCGCGCGAAAATGCCCTGTTGAAAGCCCGCCTCGCCGAGGTCGAGGCGACGCTTGCCGAGACGCAGGAGGCCAACCGCCGGCTAGAAGATATCCTGCGCGCGGCGCAGCGCGAGAAGTTCGGCAAGAGCTCCGAGAAGCTCTCGCCCGACCAGTTCAACCTTCCCCTGGAAGATGCGGAATTTGCGCAGGGTGTGCTCGAGGCCGCGCAGGAGAAGGCTGAAGCGGCGATGCAAAGGGCGCGTGGTGAGGAGCCGCGCAAGCCCAAGCGGAACCGTGGCCACCTGCCGTCGCATCTGCCCCGGGTCGAGCGGGTGATCGAGCCCGCCAGCACGCTCTGCCCCTGTGGATGCGGCGAGATGGCCAGGATCGGGGAAGACGTGTCCGAACGGCTGGACGTGATACCTGCGCAGTTCCGTGTGCTGGTCACGCGGCGC
>NZ_JAUUTZ010000069.1 GCF_030678915.1 Paracoccus wurundjeri
CCCCCCGCCCCCCCCCCCCCGAACAGCCCAACCACCATCTTGGAAGGCTAGAACGGGGCGCGCTTAATCGTAAAGGGCGTTTTTTGGCGCCCCGGGTGGGCGGGGGGCCCCCCCCCCGCACCCCCGAGGTATTTGGACAAAGAAGAAGAATAAGCGAGCCGGGCAGGCGTATATATTCCCTTGTGGTGCTTGTGTTGTCCAATAGCGACGAAACGCCAAATGTCGCGGTTTGGAAATCTTCTCTGCCCGATCCTTTGAACCGGGCAGGGATTTGGTTTCGAAAGAGATCCAGGGCGATCAGCCGTTCAGCAGCGGCATGCCGCGTTTCTTGTGGCGTGCGACCAGTTGCTTGACCTGCGCTCCTTTCTCGGGGATCGGGCGGGCTGACCGGGCTAAGAAATCCGGTTTGGTGATCTCGGGGAACAGGGTCTCGATCTCTTTGCGGGCCTCTGGCGGTACGCTTTGCAGGGCGATGGGGCCGGTGAACAGGCTTTCGGTGGGGGCTTC
>NZ_JAUUTZ010000007.1 GCF_030678915.1 Paracoccus wurundjeri
CCCCCCCCCCCCCCCCCCCCCCCCCCCCCCCCCCCCCCCCCCCCCCCCCCCCCCCCCCCCCCCCCCCCCCCCCCCCCCCCCCCCCCCCCCCCCCCCCCGTCGCGGGACGCGCAGCATTGTATTTCCAGCCAGGCAGCACGCATTCCGATATCCGACACTCGCTCAGCGTGACAGCAACGCCCCGGTCGGATCGTAATCGTAAAGCCAGTCGAACCGGGACAGCATCAGCCCCGGGGTCAGCCGGTCCGCCACGCGCAATGCCAGATGCGCGGCAAACCGTTTCGCGCCTGTCAGGTGATAATTGCGGGCATTCTGGTTCGATGCCCCGACGATGCGCGTCACCCTTGGCCTGCGCAGCTGCTCGAATCCGGCCAGTGCCGCCGCCTGATCGGGATCGGCATCAAGGCAGGCCGCAAGAATCCAGGCATCCTCGATTGCCATCGCCGCGCCCTGCGCAATGAACGGCAATGTCGGATGAGCGGCATCGCCGATCAGCACCAGCCGACCATCATGCCAGACATGGGCAACCTCGTGACGGAACAATCCCCAGATATGGGTCCGCTCAACCGCGGCAAGCCAGTCCCGGACCGGAGCGGCGAAATCCGCAAATGCGGCCCTCAGGTGATCCGGGTCGTCCTGATGGGACCAGCCTTCCTCCTGCCAATCATACCGTTCCTGTACGGCAACGATATTCCGCAACCCGCCCGGAAGCGGATAACTGACAAGATGGCGATGCGCACCCATGTAAACCTGCGCCTCGGCCAATGCGGTTTCCGGCTGGGGAATGACGGCTCGCCATGCGGTCTGATGGGTGAAAAACGGTACCTCGCGGCCATTCAGAAACGCGCGGATATTGCTGTGCAGCCCATCCGCGCCAACGACCAGATCGCCCTCGGGCGGGTGTTTGACATCTTGTCCCAACTCGATTCTGACCCCGGCCCGACCGGCGGCATCCGCCAGGTATTCGATCAGGCTGGCGCGATGAATAAGGCGGAAATCCGCATCGGGCCGATGGCCGCGCAGATCAAGCTTTGCAACGCCTCGTCCCTGATCATCATGCAGGCGGACAGCTTCGTTGCGCAAAGAGATGCGCCGCAGCCCCTCTCCCAGCCCCAAAGCGTCGATAACGCGCATCGCATTCGGTGAAAGCTGTAACCCGGCCCCCAGTTCACGAATGGCCGGGGCACGTTCAAGGACGGTGACGCGGGCGCCTCTTCCGGCCAGAGCTAAGGCAGCGGTAAGCCCTGCAACCCCTGCGCCGACGATGGTTGCGGAGCGTTTCCGTAACCCGCCGCTCATCACAGATAATTTACATGAACGCATCGGCGGATCGATGCGGAATCAACAGCGGCCATCCGTTCCCTATGTGACGGAAGCGGCGGCATCGCTCAATCGTCGCGATGCACCCGCTCGCGCCGCTCATGACGTTCCTGCGCCTCCAGGGTCATGGTGGCGATCGGACGGGCATCAAGGCGCTTAAGGCTGATCGGCTCTCCGGTGACTTCGCAGTAACCGTATTCTCCGGTCTCGATCCGCCGCAGCGCGGAATCGATCTTGCTGACCAGTTTGCGCTGTCGGTCGCGGGTGCGCAGTTCCAATGCCCGATCGGTTTCTTCGCTGGCGCGGTCGGCAAGATCGGGTACGCTTCGGGCGCTATCCTGCAATCCTTCCAGCGTCTCGGCCGATTGTTCGAGTAATTCCTGCTTCCATGCTTCCAGTTTCCGGCGGAAATATTCAAGTTGCCGGTCATTCATGAACGGCTCATCTTCGGCGGGGCGATAATCCTGTGGAAGGAAGGTCTGCGCTTTCATAGGTCCTCCGGCGATGCAAGGTGAGATCGATTAACCCACACCTTCGGCGCCCCATTAACCGATGAAGCGAAGGTTGTCACTAGCCGAGTATTCGCTAATTGCATGAATGATCAAATCCTGACAAAGATTTCCCGGCCCCAATCCGGAAATTCCCAGATCATTCTCGAGCAAGGAGAACAAGGCATGAAATTCACCGGAACTGATCGCTATGTCGCTCCGCCCGAACTGGCCATTGCCGTCAATGCCGCCGTCACGCTTGAACGTCCACTGCTGGTCAAGGGCGAACCGGGCACCGGCAAAACCGAACTTGCCCGTCAGGTTGCCGGGAGTCTGGGACTGCCGATCATCGAATGGCATGTGAAATCGACCACCAAGGCACAGCAGGGGCTGTATGAATATGACGCCGTCAGCCGGTTGCGCGACAGCCAGCTTGGCGATGAGCGCGTGCATGATGTCGCCAATTACATTCGCAAGGGCAAATTATGGCAGGCATTCGAGGCGGAACAGAAAACCGTCCTGCTGATCGACGAGATCGACAAGGCGGATATCGAGTTTCCGAACGATCTGCTGCAGGAACTCGACCGGATGGAGTTTCACGTCTACGAGACCGCGCAGACCATAGAAGCGCGTCACCGTCCCGTGGTCATCATTACCTCGAACAATGAGAAGGAGCTGCCCGACGCGTTCCTGCGGCGCTGTTTCTTTCATTATATCCGCTTTCCGGATGCCGAAACGCTTCGCGCCATCGTGGATGTGCATTATCCGGGCATCAAACCGCGCCTGCTGGAAGAGGCCCTGACACAGTTCTTTGAACTGAGGGACGCGCCGGGCCTGAAGAAGAAACCGTCGACCAGCGAATTGCTTGATTGGCTCAAACTGATTCTCGCCGAGGATCTTTCGCCCGAGGATCTCAGGCGGGATTCGGGTGAGGCACTCCCGAAGCTGCATGGCGCATTGCTCAAGAACGAGCAGGATGTGACCTTGTTCGAAAAACTCGCCTTCATGGCCCGCAGACAGCGATAACCGGAAGGCGAGGCTTCCGGATTACTCCGTATCGGCCTTCATTGCCGCCTTGGAGTATCAGATGCGGGCCCCTAAAGGCCCGCATATATTGGCTTATCGACCTGACGATCGGGCTCAGTTCGTTTCGGACGATTCAGGAGCTGTATCGTCCGGCATCGTATCGTCTGGCATTTCGTTTTCCGGGGCCTCTTCGCCGGCCTGATCCGGATCGTCTGCCAAATCCGGACCGCAATCCTTGGATCCCTTGTCACCGATCAGGGCATATTCGACCTGCACCTGCGCGGAAAGCGAAAGCTCCCCGGCCTCGATCGGTGTCGCCGCACCCCGGGCGGCTTCGGCGCGCATCATCATCGGCTCGGGCCCGCCGACAGCCGGCATATCCCGCAGCGCAATTACCGGACCAAGGCGCATCCCTGCCGCTTCGGCCATGACTTCCGCCTTGCGGCGCGCATCCTCGACAGCGGATCGGAGCGCTTCGTCGCCGGTTTCTTCCGCGTCGTCGCGCTGGAAATTAATCCCCTGGATCTGATTGGCGCCCGCGGCCACGATGGAATCCAGAACTTCGCCCAGTATGGAAACATCCGTGACCCGGATCGTCACCATGTTCGAGGCCTCGTAACCGTTGATCGTCGGAGCGCCATTCTCGGGATATTCCATCCGCGGGTTCAGCCTAAGCCCAGATGTCTGAATATTCGCAGCCTCGATTCCCGCTTCTTTCAACGCGTCGATCACAGCACCCTGCTGTTCGGAATTCTGCTGCATCGCTTCAGCGGCGCTTTCCGCCTGCGAGGTGACGCCAAGCTGAATCTCCGCCAGATCGGGCGCAACCCGTGCCTCACCCTGCCCCGACACGACCAGCCGGGACATTTTTTTCCCGTGATGCATGCAGGCATGCGGGCCGCCTTTCATGTTCTTGCCGGGGTCGTTACGCGGCGATGCAAGCGCCGGGGCGGCGATCACCAGCGCGATGCCTGTGGTCAATGCCAACAATGTCCGGCCTGAGCCGCGAAAATACTGTGTCATCCGATTTTCCTTTTCTTCTGATGCACGATATCCGGGTAACGCATCTGTCGCGACCGGGTCCAACGAAAAGCGTTCACAGATCCGCCAGTTCCGCTTCCCTCATACTACAAATTGGGGTAGATATGGGAATGTGGCACCAGATCGCGGCAAAACTGCGGCATAAAAGATAATCGAGCAACGAAAAAATACTATGAACAAACACGCCGTCCCCATGTTCGCAATGAGTTTCACCCAGGAGGCGGTCTTTCTGGAACGACGAGAGGGGCAGGATTGGCAACCGCTGGGTCAGGCCGAATTCGCCCGTGGAAATATAGCGGGTCAACTTGGCGCCTTGCGCAGCGATCTGGCGCAGGATTCTTCCGAACCCGATACGGTTCTGGTGATCCCGGACGATCAGATCTTGTACACGACAATGACCGCCTCTCCCGGTTCGGACATCCCGGCAGCCATCGCGCGCGCGCTTGAGGGGATGACCCCCTACAAAGCCGATGATCTGGCCTTCGACTGGTGTCCGGATGCGGATGGCAGAATCGACAGTCTGCGCGTGGCCGCGGTAGCGCGGAAAACGCTGCAAGAGGCCGAAGAATTCGCAAGGCTTCAGGGCTTTCGTCCATCCGGTTTCGTCGCCCGCCCGGGCGATGACCGTTTTGAAGGTGATCCCGATTTCGGCGTCTCGGATCTTGCACGGCAGGAACATGACGCAATTCCGTTCAGCAAACCCGAACTCCGGAATGCAGGAATAACCTCTGACCGGATTGCAATCGCAGAGCCGGAAGAAACTCATCCCGTCATATCGGCGATCATACCGCATTACGCTCTTCCCGTATCGGCTCCGGTTCCGGCGGCCGAGCCGATTCCCGTACCGACATCCGCTTCGCCGGACGAGGTCGAAGCCGGGGAACCATCGGTTGACCCGGAACCCGCCCAGACTGCACCGAAGAAGGATCCGCCGCGCGTGGCGGCACCGGTCGTCATCCGGCATGGCGAAGGCCATGAAAAACCGCTTGCCGCAGGACTTTCGCCGCGTGCGCAGGCATTCCACGAAAAAGCCGCCGAAGCCCGTAGCAGCAGAGCAAAGACAGAGCCCGAAACCCCCGGAAAAGCGTTTGCGTTATTCACACGCCTGCAACGCGCCGCCCCCGGCAATCTGGCGATCATGTGCGGGTTTCTGTTCGTTCTTCTTGTCGCCGCATTGCTGATTTTCGGTGGCAACAGCCCCGAGCCGGATGAAATTGCCGGAACGCCGTCACAAACGGATCCGGCACAGGCGGATCCCGCATTGGCAGGATCCGATGAACCGACGGCACAGACGGCGACGAATACCGGCGAAACCGACCCGAGCGCAGATGAACCCGGGCTGAATGGTTCTGCGCAGCAGGGCCTTGCCGGCCAGAATACCGTCGATTCAGGTGAAGATATCCCAATTCGGGAAATCACCCCTGCCGATACCGCCCTGTCCGATTCAGAAACCGCGCCGGAATCTGCGGACCCGACCGCGACCTCTGACGATCCGCTGACCGCTGCGCTTGCCGAAGCGATGCAGGGTACCCCGGCTGCGGAATCGCTTTCTTCCGGAGCCGATTCCGGGACGCCGGAAACGCCATCTTCCGATCCCTCGAACTCTCGGGTTCTTCAGGGTGAAGCGGCGCAGATTGCTGCGGGACAGGCCGTCGACCGTGCGGTCTCGCCTTCGGAAGCGCCACCGGAGTCAACGGAAACCGCCAATCAGTCGCAGCCGACCGAACAGGAAGCGGCAGCCACTCAGGCACAGCAACAGCGGCTTGAACGCTCTGTCCGCCCGCCCCGTGTCTCGCCCCAACAGACGTCCCAGCCTGCCACCAGCGATACGCGCCCATCGGTTCCCGCGGATCCGCAACCCTATGAGCAGCGATCGGAACCAGAACCCGTCCGCGTGTCCGGGCAACGCCCTCCCAACCGTCCGGTCGCCGCCGCGCCTGCTCCGGCCCAACCCGAGGCAGCACCCGCAGCCACAACAGCACCGGCCGAATCCGAAGCGGCGCCCGCTACCAATGCGCAACCGGCTGCGAATACGGCCACCGGAAACTCGTCGCGCCCACCATCCCGGCCAGCGGATCTGACATTCCTGGAAGAAGGTAGCAGGTCCGAAGAAGGGGTACCTACAAGACTGACCAGATCCGACCGTCTGTTTCTTGAACAGCTTCTCCGCGATCTCAGAACCGCGCAAGCCGGCGCGCCAGCACTGTCCGAGGCCGAGCATGGGGCGGTCATACAGTTAGCACAGGCGCGACCACAGCGCAGGCCCGTCGAGATTTCCGGTCCATCACAGGATGCGGTCCGCGCCGCAGTCGAAGAGGCGATAAGCAGTTCCGAGCGACCGGTTTCGCGTTCGGATGCCGCGGGCAGCCCGGATGTAGCGAGTGCGGGCGGGAATGCAGCCAGCGCAGCCAATGCAAGTGACAGCCCACCGTCACGGGTGGCCACGGCCAGTCTTGGCAGTTCAGGCAGGCCGATGGCCCGTCCGGAAGCGTTTAGGGCGCAGAACGGCAATGATCCGGGATCCGGCGATCCAAGCCTGGCGCGCGATGCCGTCGAAGACGCCATCGCCGCAGCCGTCCAAAACAGTACAGCTTCACCGGGCGCCGTCGCTTTGACGGCGCTCACTTCGTCTGAGATCCCGCCACGTCGGAATGACGACGCCGCGCCGGCGGAGACACCGGCCGCAGCGCCGGCCGATACAGGACAAGAGGCGGCAATTGCCGAACAACGCAGGCGCGACGAGGAATTGCAGGCTCAGGCCGAAGCGCGCGCCCGCGAAAGAGCCGCAGCCGATGCCCAGGCCGAAGCGCAGGCCCGCGCTGCCGCCGAAGCCCGTGCCCGTGCACAGGCCGAGGCAGAGGCACGGGCCGCCGCCGCGCGCAATCAGCGTTACGTTCCGCCCGAAGCCGAAAATGAGCCCGAGGTCGCTCAACCCAGATCGGGCGGCAAAACCGCCGCTTCCGTCGCGGCTGCCGCAACGACGAAAGGGGGCATCCAGATCAATCGAACCCAGATCATCGGGACGGTCGGCGCAGGCAAGGCAAGCCGCGCATTGGTGCGGCTGTCCAACGGCAAGGTCATCACGCTTCGTCTGGGCGACAAGATCAACGGAGGTCAGATCGTCGAAATCGGTGACAGCCGTATCACCTATATGGAAGGAGGACGGTCCAAGCAACTTTCGGTGCTGGGCGGGCAGTAATGGAAAACTTCCTGCTGCTGGCGACGGTCTATCTGACATTGATGATCGTCGCCGTACCGCTTGCGGTGCGGCTGGGTCTGGGATCGGTTCTGGGATATCTCACCTGCGGAATCCTTCTTGGCCCGCTTGTGAACCTGACCGGCTCGGATCTGGACGCCCTGCAACATTTCGCCGAACTCGGCGTTGCCCTGATGCTGTTTCTCATAGGGCTGGAACTGGAGCCTCGCAGCCTGTGGCAAATGCGCCGCAAGCTGGTTGGTTTTGGCGCGGCGCAGATCGTGGGGACAACCCTGCTTCTGGCAGCAATTGCCATTCTGTTCGGGCTCAGTTGGCAGGCCGCCCTGGTCGTCGGTATGATCCTGTCGCTGAGTTCGACGGCTATCGTGCTTCAAACCCTGACCGAAAAGGGCCTGATGCGGACCAATGGCGGGCGTTCGGCATTTTCCGTACTTCTGACCCAGGACATCGCGGTCATTCTGATGATCGCGCTGATGCCTCTTCTTGCGCCCTTCCCGCATAGAAACGGAGCCAGCCAGCACGGCGATGAGTATATAGGCGAAGTCTTTATGGCAAAGCTGCCCGGCTGGGCCGGAACCCTGATCACGCTTGCAGCGGTCGGGAGTGTCATCCTTCTAGGGCAATTTGCCATCAGGCCGATCTTCCGCTTTGTCATTTCCGCGCGCTTGCGCGAGATGGAAACCGCCATGGCGCTGCTGATCGTCGTAGGGATCGCCTCGCTGATGATCCTTGTCGGTCTGTCTCCGGCGCTGGGCACATTTCTTGCCGGCGTCATGCTGGCGGGTTCGGAATTCCGACATGAACTCGAATCGCAGATCGAACCGTTCAAGGGACTGCTTCTCGGCCTGTTCTTCATTACGGTCGGCGCGGGCATGGATCTGCAGCTGCTGCTTGAAAAGCCGGTTCCGATCCTGGGCATCACCGCAGCGCTTATCGGAACCAAGGCACTGGTCGTCGGGATCATCGCGCGCATGACGAAAATGGGGCGCACGGATCGCTCTCTTTTTACCCTGTCGCTCGCACAGGCCGGGGAATTCGGTTTCGTGCTGATCGCTTATGCCGTCTCGCTTGCGATTTTGCCAAAGTCGCTTGCCGAGGGCTTTCTGCTTGTCATTGCCCTCTCAATGCTTGTCACGCCACTGCTGTTCATCATTCACGGCCAGATCAGGCGCCGGCTGAATGAGAAGGCCGGCAACGACACCCCCAGCGATGATATCGATGAACAGCAGCCGATCATCATCGCCGGAGTCGGTCGCTTTGGTCAGGCCGTCAACCGGCTGGTAACGATGTCGGGGTTCCAGACGACCGTTCTTGATCACGATCTCAAGGTGATTCAGGTGATGCGGCGCTTTGGTTTCAAGGGTTATTTCGGCGATCCGACACGCCCCGAGATACTTGCAGCCGCCGGGCTGGACACGGCCGGTATTCTGGTCGCGGCGCTTGACAATCCTGCCGCCAATCTGAAGCTGATCAGCTATGCGCGGGAACGCAGACCCGATCTGCATATCATCTGCCGCGCAAGGGACCGGGTTGATGTTTACCGGCTATACGCGGCCGGTGCGAATGATATTGTCCGCGAACTGTTCGATAGCTCCCTGCGCGCCGGCCGTTATGTGCTTGAGAATGCCGGTGTGTCCGAATACGAGGCCGCCGAGTTGGAGAAAATCTTCTACCGGCTGGACCGCGCGGCGCTGCGCGATCTGGCGGAATTGTGGAAGCCGGATGTCCCGCTTGAACAGAATACAGAATATGTGAAGCGCAGTCAGGAATTGAACAAGACATTGGAATCCGCACTGATCAACCGCTTTGCCGCTCCTACGGATGAATTTCCACCCGACGGGAAGGATGAACAAAAGCAACCGGAAACACAGCCGGAAAACAAACGATCCGGTGAAGGGTGACGAAGGATTCGCCGCCACACCGGCAATTCGCGTTTTCGCAGTTTATATAGAAACGCTGGAAGATTTGTCTGAAAATTGCTAGATATGGCGGTATGAATAATCATAACCCCAATATTCGCCCCATCATTCGTCAGCTTGACGAAGCTACGGCAAATCGCATCGCTGCGGGCGAAGTGGTCGAACGGCCTGCCTCTGCAGTCAAGGAACTGATCGAAAATGCATTGGATGCGGGGGCGGCCCGGATAGATATCGCGATCGGAGAGGGCGGCAAAAGCCTGATCCGGGTCAGCGATGATGGCTGCGGAATGACGGCAGAGGATCTTCCGCTTGCCCTGTCGCGCCACGCAACCAGCAAGATCGACGGCGACGATCTTCTGGCGATCAACAGTTTTGGGTTTCGCGGCGAAGCACTGCCGTCACTTGGCGCGGTCGGACGCCTGACGATCACCTCGCGCGTGGCGGGCGGTGACGGCGCCGGGATTTCGGTTGCAGGCGGCCGGATGACGGCAGTTCGCCCAGCCGCAGGAAATCCCGGCACGATCGTCGAATTGCGCGACCTGTTCTTTGCCACCCCTGCCCGGCTGAAATTCATGCGCAGCGAACGGGCCGAAGCACAGGCCGTCGCGGATACCGTGCGCCGGCTTGCCATGGCCGAACCTTATGTCGGTTTCACCCTAAGCTCTGATGGCAGGGAAATTTTCCGGGCGGATGCCGAACAGGGCGAATTGTTCGGCGCGTTGCAGACCCGCCTTGCCCGTATCATGGGGCGCGACTTCATAGATAACGCGATCCCCCTTGACGCTCAGCGGGACGGGCTGATCCTGACCGGCTTCGCCGCTTTGCCGACCTATTCGCGCGGTGCGGCGGTTGCCCAGCATATCTACGTCAATGGCCGCCCGGTGCGGGACAAGCTTCTGACGGGAGCATTGCGGGCGGGATACATGGATGTCATGACCACGGGCCGATATCCGGCAGCCGTGCTGTACCTGACCTGCGATCCGCAGCTTGTCGATGTGAATGTGCATCCCGCCAAGGCCGAGGTCCGGTTTCGCGATCCCTCCGCCGCGCGCGGACTGGTGGTCAGTGCCTTGCGTCATTGTCTGGCGAATGCCGGCCATCGCGCCTCGTCCACGGTGGGCGATGCGACATTGGCTGCCTTTCGGACGGAACCTGCCAGCGGGCTGAACGCCCCTCCGCCACGGAACTACCAGATGGACTACCGCCCCTCGGGGGGTGCGATCCGGGCAAGCCTTGATCTTCAGGCCCCCGCCCCCACGCAGCAGGCAGGGTTTGGCGACGCCCCTTCGGCTCGGTTCGAACATGTCGCGGATACCGGGGCAACCGAAGCTCCGCTTGGGGCCGCGCGCGCCCAGATTCACGAGAATTACATCATTGCACAGACCGAAGACGGGCTGGTCATTGTTGATCAGCATGCCGCGCATGAGCGGCTGGTCTATGAACGCCTCAAGGCACAGGCCGAAACGAATGGCATCGCCTCGCAGGCGCTGCTGATCCCCGAAATCGTGGAATTATCCGAAGCTGATGCTAACCGCGTCATGTCGATTGCGGGCGAGTTGGCTGAACTCGGCCTGGTGATCGAGGAATTCGGCGGCGGCGCCATCGCCGTGCGCGAGGCTCCGGCAATGCTGTCCAAACTGAACGCGCAGGCCCTGATCCGCGACATTCTTGACGATCTTGCCGATCAGGGCGCCTCCGACCGGCTTCGGGCGCGGATCGATGCGGTTCTGTCCTCCATGGCCTGTCACGGCTCCGTCCGGTCGGGTCGCCGCATGACCGCGGATGAGATGAATGCATTGTTGCGCGAAATGGAGATCACGCCGAAATCCGGACAATGCAATCACGGCCGCCCGACATGGGTCAAACTTCGCCTGGGCGATATCGAGCGGTTATTCGGGCGCAAGGACTGAATTTCCGTCCCGGCATTTCACGTCGCAATCGCGGAAAAGCAGCCGGTCCGACGCCTGCTTATCCCGCAGTGATCAAGGCCGAGAGCTGCGGCTAGATTTCACCCGAGTATTTTGGCAAGCGTCTTGCATCGACGTGATATTGCGGTCAGTCTGCGGCCAACCAACACCACCAAGGCATCGATATGACCCCTGACATCCAGTCCCAGAAAACCCGCGCATTGTGCCAGCTTGCCCCGGTCATCCCCGTCATCGTGATCAAGGATGCGTCGAAAGCGGCGGATCTGGCCCGCGCCCTGGTCAGCGGCGGGTTGCCTGTGCTTGAGGTGACATTGCGTTCGGATGCCGCGCTGGATGCGATCCGGGAAATGTCAGCCATCGAAGGCGGTCATGTCGGCGCGGGTACCGTGCTGACCCCGGATGACGCCAAGCGGGCAAAGGATGCGGGCGCGGAATTCGCGGTTTCTCCGGGGGCGACGGGAAAGCTTATTCTTGCCTGCGCGGAACTGGAGCTGCCGCTTCTGCCCGGCGCGGTGACCGCATCCGAGGTCATGCGCGCCGCCGATGCCGGTTTCGACATGCTGAAATTCTTCCCTGCCGAGGCATCGGGCGGCGCGCCCACTCTGAAATCCCTGGCCGGACCATTGCCAAATATCAGCTTCTGCCCCACCGGCGGCGTCTCGCCCAGCAACGCAAATGATTATCTCAGCCTGCCCAATGTGATCTGCGTCGGCGGAAGTTGGATCGTCAGCGATGCGGATATGGCGGCGGGTAACTGGCAGGCCATCACGGATCGCGCTAGATTGGCCGCGGATTTACCGCGCAGTTGATGACCCAGCCCCGGGACATGAAGCGTGCCTGGCGCAATGTGACCGTTCTGGTGGCTGCGCAGGCGCTGTTGGGTGCACAGATGCCGGTGCATTTCATTTTTGGCGGCCTGGCGGGACAAAGCCTTGCGCCGAATGCCTGTCTGGCGACCCTGCCCCTGTCGATGATTATCCTTGGTTCGGCCACATCGGCGCGTCCTCTGGCCCGCTTCATGCAAAGGCACGGGCGGCGCAGCGGGTTTCAGCTGTCCGTATTCGCGGGCGCCATCGGGGCTGCCATCTCGGCTCTTGCGCTTTGGTACGGAAATTTCTGGCTGCTTATGCTGGGCGGCCTGATGACCGGCATCTACATGTCGGCTCAGGGCTTCTATCGCTTCGCCGTCACAGATACCGCACCACCTGATTTCGAGGCGCGTGCGATCAGTTGGGTCATGGCGGGCGGATTGGCCGCGGCCATTATCGGCCCCGCTATCGCAAGCTTTACGGGCAATATCGGTGCCATCCCGTTTCTGGGCGCCTATGTCGCGATCATCGTGATTAACCTGCTTGGGTTTGTCCTGTTCCGGTTTCTGGACATCCCCAAACCCCCGCCTCCGCAACAGGGAGAGGATCCGGGACGCCCCATTTCCCGAATTTTACGCGAGCCGGTCATCATTGTGGCGATGATCTGCGCAATGGTCTCTTATGCCCTGATGAATCTGGTGATGACCTCGGCGCCGCTGGCGGTTGTCGGCTGCGGTTTCGAGCCAAGGAACGCCGCCTCTATCGTCAGTGCCCATGTTCTTGCCATGTATGCGCCCAGCTTCGTCACCGGGCATCTGATTAACCGTTTCGGCGCCACCCGGATTGTCGCCCTTGGGCTGTTACTACTGGCCTGCGCCGGCGGGGTTGCCCTGACCGGCGTGGAACTGACGAATTTCTTCGCCACGCTGATCCTGCTGGGAATAGGCTGGAATTTCGGTTTCATCGGCGCCACCGCAATGCTGACCCGCGCACATAGCCCGGCCGAGCGTGGCCGCGTTCAGGGGATGAACGATCTGATCGTGTTCACGGGAGTCTTTCTGGCGTCCCTGTCCTCGGGTGGATTGATGAACTGCCTTGGCGGCTCGCCGCAGGCAGGCTGGAACGCGGTAAATCTGGCCATGCTGCCGTTTCTGGCGCTTGCCGGATTGGCATTGTTATGGCTGTTCAGACACGACAGGGCCATGGCCCGGCAATAGATCGTTTCGAACTTGACAATGCAACACTACAGTCCGACGACCTCTCTCCATCTCGGATCTTGGTTCCGATACTCTAACAAGGCATAAGCTGGGTTTTAAGCAGGTTAAGGACTGACAGATTGGATATCGATACGACCCTGCTTGCAATCTCCTTCCTTGTCATCGCCCTGATCTATGCGGCGGTTGGGCAGGCCGGGGCATCAGGTTACATCGCCGCCATGGGACTGGCAGGTTTTGCGCCCCTCGCGATGAAGACGACCGCACTTTCCCTCAACCTCCTGGTCGCAGCTATTGGCACTGCCCTGTTTCTAAGGGGCGGGCGCCTTTCTTGGCGAAATGTCTGGCCTTTCGCTATTCTGGGTTTTCCCTTCTCGATGCTTGGCGGAGCGGTTCAATTACCGGAAAGCGTCTATTTTCCGCTTGTCGGGATCGTGCTGATCCTTTCCGCGCTTCAGATGGCGCGCACAGTGTTTCGCAACAGCTCAGCAACACCTGAAATGTCAGCCACACCCCCCTTCGCAGCGGCATTGGCGACCGGGGCAATCATCGGTTTTGTATCCGGGACGACCGGCACGGGTGGCGGCGTGTTTCTCGCTCCGATCATCCTGAGCATGAACTGGGGCACCGCGCGACAGACGGCCGCTACCACAGCAGTCTACAATCTGATGAACTCGGCCGCGGCGCTGGCCGGCGCCTATGCGGCATGGGATCATATCCCGGCCGCTCTGCCGATCTGGCTTGTCGCTGTTGCCGCCGGGGGTTCGGTTGGCGCCTATATCGGCAGCCGGTTCCTGTCTGATCGTTGGCTGCGCGGAATCCTTGCGCTCCTGCTGATGGCTTCGGGCATCAAGCTCGTCTGGTAGGGACCGTTCTGCCCTGCTCCGGCACCCTGGGCGTGCCGCTAATCATGCCCCGCATCCATCATTTGCGGGATCGGAATTCCGTGATTGCCCTCAAGGCAGACTCATCGTGCAATGCTCGGGCGCGGCATGATCAGCTTTTCTCGTTCAGATTTGCCGCTCGGGCATCTGTACGACAAGCCCGTCAAATTCATCGGTAACCTTCAACTGGCAGGTCAGCCGCGAGCGTTCAGGATCGGGTTCATAGGCGAAATCGAGCATATCCTCTTCCATCGGATCGCGCGGCGGCAAGCGGTCGATCCAATCCGGATCCACATAGACATGGCAGGTCGAGCAGGCACAGGCACCGCCGCAATCCGCATCGATTCCCGGAATACCGTTATCCCGTGCACCCTCCATCACGGTCATGCCGGGGGCGACGTCAACTTCATGGCGGGTTCCGTTATGTTCGATGTAGGTGATCTTGGCCATCTGCTCATTTCCTTTATCTGTCGCGGAGATAGGGCATCGGACTCGCAATGAAAAGGGGGCGGCACATTGTGGCCGCCCCTCTGACATTTTGTTGCCCTGTGAGACCGGCAACCGGCCTCTTGATTATTCGTCCACCGGAAGCGCCACGAAACGCGGCTCTCCTTCGCGGCGAATCAGAAGCAGAACGGATTTGCGCCCCGCCTCACGCGCTTCGTCGATCCGCGCTTGCAGATCAGCCACCGAGGCAATGGGTTGCTGGCCTGCGCCGGTAATGATGTCACCGGCACTGATGCCCTTGTCGGCAGCCGCACCTTCGGGATCCAGATCCTCGACAACCAGTCCCTGCATGCCGTTCGCCACCCCCAACTGCGATGCCATCTCGGGTGTCAGAACGCCAAGGGTCATGCCAAGCACCTGATCGTTGCTTTCCTCGGGGGGCGCGTTCCCGGTTTCGTTAGCGGCAGTGCCCTCGGCAATTTCCCGTCGGCCCAGCGTCACTTCAAGCGTTACGGGGTCTCCGTCACGCTGAACCAGCACCTCGACCGGTTCACCGACCGGAGCGTCCGCGACACGCTGAACCAGCTCACGGATATCATCGACCTTCTGGCCTCCGAATTCGGTGATGACGTCACCCGCCAGCATTCCGGCCTCTAATGCCGGGCCTTCGGGCACGTCGGTGACCATTGCACCGCCGTCGCTGCTTAGTCCCATCGCCTCGGCCATGTCAGGCGTCACATCCTGTATCTTGACGCCCAGCCAGCCCCGGCGGGTTTCACCAAATTGCTGCAATTGCGCGACGACCTTCTCGACGACATTCGATGTCATCGAGAAACCGATGCCGATCGAGCCGCCATTGGGCGACAGGATTGCAGTATTCACGCCGATAACCTCGCCCTTCATGTTGAACAGCGGGCCCCCGGAGTTGCCGCGATTGATGGCAGCGTCAGTCTGAAGATAATCGTCATAGGTGCCCGAAAGCTCGCGGTTGCGGGCGGAAACGATGCCCGAACTTGCAGAGAATCCCTGCCCCAGCGGGTTTCCAAGAGCCAGCACCCAGTCACCGACACGGGCAGAATCGGAATTGCCGAATTTCACGAACGGAATTGCGTCTTCGCTCTCGACTTTCAGCAATGCGACATCGGTCTTGGGATCGGTGCCGACGACTTTCGCCGGCAGGGTTTTTTCCGAATAGAATTCAATCTCGATTTCATCGGCGCCTTCGATCACGTGATTATTGGTGACGATATAACCATCCGCCGAAATCACGAAACCCGAGCCCAATGCGTTCGAACGCTGAGGAACGTTCTGCCCCGGAGCGCCCGGAAAGCCGAAATCCCTGAACAGATCCTCGAACGGACTTCCCTCGGGGAACATCGGCCCCTGCCCCTGTGTCGGCTGCGTCACGACCGAAGTCGTGGTGATGTTGACCACGGCAGGAGAGACCTGTTCGACCAGATCGGCAAAACTTTCCGGCATGACGCCGGATTCGGATTGCGTATCCGACGGCGCACTTAGCGGTTCGTTATTATTCGCCGCTTCCTGCGCCTGTTGGCTGACTTCGGGCGATACATCCTTATCTGGTTGCTGTGCATAAGCAAAACCAAGCCCGACGCCCACAGCCAGTACCGAAGCGGTGAGAAGATGCCGAGGAGATAGCGGTTTCATGCTGAATGTCCTCATGTTGTCATTGAAAGTCGGCCGAACTATCGCAGCCGGGACAGGATTGAAATGAAACGGATTTCGTTTCTCGTTGCAAATAAATCACGCTCGCAATGAGTGAACTGATCGTGACTTTTGTTGCAAAGCGGGCGGAACCTGTTGGCCCCGCCCACTTTGATTTCAATTCTGTTCAGGCGTTTCAGCCGGTGCGGGTTCGGCGGGGGCCGGTTCCGCCGGAACTGGCTCCTCGGGCGCTTCCTGATCCGGCGCGGCCTCCGGTTGATCCATCGGCACCACTTCACCATCCGGAGCAACCTCACCATCCGGCGCGGCTTCATCATCCGCATCGGTTTCAGGTGGAACCACAGCTGAAGGCTCTTCGGGCGGCGTGACCAGATTTTCCGGCACCGGCGTCAATTCGACACCAGCCGATTCTCCCAGAGGGCGGCCTTCGCGGTCTTTCACTTCCGGAGTCACCAGACCGCCTTCCTCTCCGGCTTCGGTCTGGTCTTCGATCTGCGACGCACGGGAACCGGGTGGAACCGGTTCAGAGGCAGGCCGTGCACGGTCAGAGCCGTCGTCAGACAGATACGAGAAGAATTCTCCATCCGGCTGGATGACCATCTGCGTATTTTCGCCTTTTAATGCGCCTTCATAAGAGGTCAGCGAACGGGTGAAATCAAAGAATTCGGGATCGCGACCGAACGCATCCGCATAGACGGCATTTCGTTTCGCATCGGCCTCACCCTTGATGATGCTTGCCCTCCTTTCCGCCTCGGAGATCAGTTCGACCACAGTACGATCGGCGGCCGCCTGAACGCGTTGCGCGGCCTCGTTACCCCGTGCGACTTCATCCGCGGCCTCCCGTTCACGCTCGGCCTTCATCCGGTCATAGGTCGCTTGCAGGTTCTGCTCGGGCAGATCGGTCCGGGTCAGGCGGACATCGATAATCTCGACCCCCAACCCTTCCGAATTCTTCCGCGCCTCATCCCGGATCTGGTTCATCAACGCGGTCCGGTCATCCGACAGCACATCGGTCGACGGAACCGAACCCAGCACCTCGCGGATGGAGGCATTCACGATGGGCTCCAGCCGGCCCAGAGCCGTGTCGATACCACCTGCGCCGACTGCTTGCCGGAACCGGACCGGCTCGGTGATCCGCCAGCGTGCAAAGGCATCGACGACAAGACGACGATCGTCCAGCGGGGTCACTTCCAGCGGTGACGTCGGCAGTCCAAGGATACGGTCATCATATTTCACGACATTGTCGATGAAGGGAATCTTGACGCCCAGACCGGGCGTTTCCTGAACGCCAACCACGCGACCGAACCGCAGGATCAGGGCTTTTTCCCGTTCATCCACGACGAACAGAGAGGACATGCCCACGACAATGATCGCGATAAATGCCGGCAACACCAGGGCCGATAGGGGGAATCTGCGTGCAGCCATCAGTTCGACCCTCCGCTTGGGGTGGAGGGTTTGGCGTCGGTGCTTCCGCTGGAGCGACGCAACTGATCAAGCGGCAGATAGGGCACGACATCGGTGCCGTTCTGACCCAGTATCACCTTGTCCACCTGACTCAGGACATTCCTCATGGCATCCAGATACATCCGGCGGCGCGTCACCTCGGGTGCTTTCACATATTCCTCATAGATCGAGTTGAAACGGGCCGCTTCACCTTCCGCGGCATTGACCACCTGGGCGCGATAGCCTTCGGCTTCCTCAAGGATTTCGGCGGCTTTACCGCGCGCGGCGGCCAATTCGCGGTTGGCATAGGCATCGGCTTGCTTTTCAAGCGTGTCGCGTTGCTGCTGTGCGGCCTGCACCTTGCGGAAATCGTCGATAACCGCTTCCGGCGGATCGGCTCGATCAAGGTTTACGCGGACCACGTTGATGCCGGACTGATAAGCATCCAGAGTCCGCTGCACCGCGTCGTCAAGGTCGTTCGCGATTGCACCGCGATCCCGGTTGAGGATGGGGGCGAGTTCACTGCGCGCCACGATATCTCGCATCGCAGATTCGCCCACGGCACGCACAGTGTCCCGGGGATCGGCAAGATTGAACAGATATTTCTCGGGATCGGAGATGTTCCAGACGATCTGATATTCCATATCCACGATATTCTGGTCACGGGTCAGCATCAGCCCGCTGTCCAGCGGCCCGGCGCGTCCAGTACCGATTTCGGTCACCTGTTCGTCGGTGACGGTCAGGACTTCGGCGGTCACGATTGGCCAGGGCGCGAAATTCAGACCTTCAGTGCCGACTGCAACCGCGCGGCCGAACAGGAATTCAACGCTGTTTTCGTTCGTTTCCACACGATAAAAGCTGACAAAACCCCAGGCAACGATACCCACCAATGCGGCGATCGCCACCGTGGTCTTGTTGAATCCCAAGCCAAAACCCGGCCCCGAGGGACCACCACTGCCGCCGCCGTTCCGACCGTTGCCGCCGCCACGGCCGCCCATCAGCACGCGAAGACGCTCCTGCCCCTTTTTCATCAGCTCTTCGATTTCGGGCATCTGTTCGCCCTGCTGACCGGGACGCTTCTGTCCCCCTTCCGGAGGCCGCTGTTCACCCCAAGGCCGGTTCGACGGACGTTTATCGCGATCATTGCCGCCATCGTCTCCGCCGCCTTTGCCACCACCGCCCCAGGGGCCCTGATTTGCCATATGCTTGACCTTCCTTCCCGTCTGTTTCACCTGTCGCAAACTGGGGTCAAAACCTCGAATGTTCAACCCTATGCACCGGTTTTTACCTATTCCGCAGGGTGCCGTCTCGTCACGCTGCGCATCGTCACAAGCTCTTCCGCAGCTGTCGGATGAACTGCCATCGCCGCATCGAAATCGGCCTTGGTCGCGCCCATGGTGACGGGGATTGCGGCAAGCTGGATCATCTCTCCGGCATCAGGGCCGAAGATGTGGCAGCCCAACACCTTGTCGCTGACCGGATCAACCAGCAGTTTCATCATCATCCGCGCATCCGAGCCGGCGAACATCGAACGCATGGGACGGAACACAGCCGCGTAGACATCGACCGGGCCGCGTTCCGCCGCCTGCTCTTCCGTCAGACCGATAGTGCCTAACTCATGCGGCCGCAGATAAACGGCGCTGGCGACGAGATCATGGTTTACCCGGCGCGGATTATCTCCGAATACCGTATCCACGAATGAATGTCCTTCACGGATCGCCACCGGCGTCAGATTCACGCGGTCGGTCACGTCACCCACGGCAAAGATCGAAGGGACGGAGGTCTGCGACCATTCATCCACCTGGATCGCGCCATTCTTCTTCAGCCTGACGCCAGTATTCTCCAGCCCCAGATTCCATGTATAGGGCGCGCGCCCTGTCGCAAAGAAAACCGCGTCGAATTCATCCCGACTACCGTCATCGAAACGCGCCGTGACACGATTACCGTTCTTTTCAAGCCCGGCGGGAGACAGGCCCAACCGCAGATCGATGCCGATATCCCTTAGCTGCGCACTCGCCATATCGCGCGCTTCCCGGTCAAAGCCGCGCAGGACCGCATCACCACGATAGGCCAGCACCGTATCGACTCCGAGCCCATTCAGGATCGTCGCGAATTCGCAGGCGATGAAGCCACCGCCGATCAGCAAGGCGCGTCCGGGCAATTCATCCAGCAGGAACAGATCATCCGAGATCAGCCCCAGTTCCGCCCCGGGGATATCCGGCCTGACCGGTCGGCCCCCTGTCGCGATCAGGATATGCTTGGCGGTCTTGCGGCTACCGTCGGCCAGTTCCACGATATGGTGATCGACAAGTTTGGCCCGCTGATGAAACAGCTCTACCCCCGCCTTGACCTGCCCCGAGGTATAGGCGGACTCCAGGCGATCTAGCTCGGCATCAAGCTTGCCGCGGAAAACCTGCCAGTCAAACCTGCCGCAATCGGCCCCTTGCCAGCCATATCCCTGCATCTCGGCGGCTTTCTGCGCGGCTTCCGAGGCGAAGATCATCAGCTTCTTGGGTACGCACCCCCGAATGACACAGGTCCCGCCCATGCGGCTTTCCTCGGCCAGACCGACCTTCGCGCCATGCTGTCCCGCCGCGATACGCGCGGCGCGAACCCCACCCGAGCCACCGCCGATCACGAACAGATCAAAATCGAAACTCATCGTCATACCTCCTCGGCCCCGCCGGCGCCCAGTGTGATCGTGCTGCCATCGGCCCGCCCGATGATCGCCGTGCTGCAGATGCCCAGAAACAACCCATGCTCCACCACGCCCGGAATGGCTGCCAGGGCACGGGCTAAAGCCGGAGCATCGGGGATCGCGTCAAGCGCCAGATCAAGGATATGATTCCCCTCGTCGGTCACGGCCAGATCACCACCGCGACGGCGTGGCTGTACCGGTTTCCCGCCCAGTCCCAGATCGTCAAGCGCGCGGCGCAGCAATTCCTGCGTTGCTTCGAAACCAAAAGCCAGAACTTCGACCGGCAGATGAAAGGCGCCAAGCTGCTGAACGACCTTACCCGGATCGGCGATCACCACCATCCGGTCGCTTGCCATAGCTACGATCTTCTCGCGCAGATGCGCACCGCCGCCACCCTTGATCAGGTTCAGATCGGGGTCGACCTCGTCCGCGCCGTCGATCGTCAGGTCCAGCCAGCCGATCTCGTCAAGCGTCTCGATCCGCAGCCCAAGACTTTCCGCCAGTTCCGCCGTCGCTTTCGAGGTTGCGGCGCAGCGCAGGCTCAGGCCCTCGACCTTTACCTTCGCGGCAAGTTCCCGGACCATGATGCTGGCGGTCGAGCCACTGCCCAACCCCAGCCGCATCCCGTCGCGGACCAGTTCGATTGCGGCCTTGGAAGCGGCCAGTTTTGCGGGGTCGATATCGGGCATCCGGTCTCTCCTGTCGTCGCGTTAATGGCTGTATAGGCGATGCGCGGCGCAAGGGCGATACCCCGCGATGCCGCAGCCGTCAGCCGCGCTGCAATGTCTCGGGGAGGATCACGGTGAAACTGCTGCCTTCGCCCTTTGTGCTGGTGATCCGCAGACGGCCGCGATGCCGGTTCACGATATGCTTGACGATGGCCAGTCCCAATCCCGTGCCGCCCTGTGCCCGCGACCGATGCGTATCCACGCGATAGAACCGTTCCGTCAGGCGCGGCAGATGCATTTCATCGATACCTTCGCCGAAATCCCTGATCTCGACCGCCCAGCCGGGGCCGCGCAGAAGCGGCTCGTGGCGGACATGCTTCAACGTGACCCTGACACGCTTGCCCGACACACCATATTTGATCGCATTCTCGATCAGGTTCTGAAATACCTGAACAAGCTGGTCAGGATCTCCGGGCAGGCGCAATTCCCTGTCCAGCCCTTCCGCCTCTAGTGTGACGCCGCTGTCCTCGGCGCTGTGATGCAGGGTCGCCAGCACCCCGCGCAGCAAACCCGGCAGATCAACCTTGGCCGAGGGTCTGCGGCGTTCCTCGGCCTGCACGCGGCTGAGCGACAGCAGGTCATGAACAAGCCGGTTCATCCGGTTCGCCTCACGCTCCATGATATCCAGGAACCGGTCGCGCGCAGCGGCATCGTTGCGTGCGGGGCCGCGCAGGGTTTCGATAAAGCCGATCATCGCCGTCAGCGGCGTGCGCAATTCGTGGCTGACATTGGCGACGAAATCACGGCGGGTCTGTTCGGCCTCCTCGGCGACGGAATTATCCATCACCGCAATCAGGGCGCCTTTGCCGATACTGGCGGGTAGCGGCGAAACCGTGACCTCGGCGCCGATTTCCCGCCCGTCCGCAACGATATTCGCCCGCAGCGTCGCAATCCCCTCGGGCGGGGTCGGCAAGGCCGGATCGGTCGGAGGCGCATCGCCCAGATCGGGTTGCAGCACCCATTCCACCGCCTGAACGACCGCCGGATGGCGAACGATGGTCACAAAGGGGCGATCAGCAAGGTCTTCGCCAAACAATGCCTCGGCCTGCCGGTTGGCGGCGATCAGCCGGGTCTGGCCATCCACGGCCATCATCGGAATGGGGATACCCTCCAGAAGCGCGGCAATCCGTCTGGCCAGATCGGTATTCATTCCACCCGCTTGAGCCCCGAACGGAACCGTGCTGCGTTCACACGGTATCTTGCCGCCGTTTCGCGCAGATCCTCCTGCGCTTTCTCGTCCAGCACCCGTACCACTTTACCCGGCGCTCCCATCACCAGAGCCCCGGCGGGGATCTCTTTGCCCTCGGTAACCAGCGCACCGGCGCCGATCAAGGCCCCGGGGCCGATCCGCGCCCCGTTCAGGATGACGGCACCCATGCCGATCAACGCACCGTCGCCGATCCGGCATCCATGCAGGATTGCGCGGTGACCGATGGTGCAGTCTTTCCCGATCACTAACGGGAATCCCGGATCGGTATGGCAAACGCAGAGATCCTGCACATTGCTGCCCTGCCCGACCCTGATCTCTTCATTATCTCCGCGCAGAACCGCGCCCCACCAGACCGAGGCTCCGGCTTCCAGAACCACGCCCCCCATAAGTTGCGCATCGGGCGCGACCCAGCTTTCATCGGCCAGTTCAGGAATTCGCCCGTCAAGTTCCCAGATCATGCGCGCTTCTCCTCCATCAGGGTTTTCACGAATGTGCCCAGCCAGACCTGGCGATCCCGGCGCAGGCGTTCCGCAGTCAGGATATCCCGCAACCTTGCCTCGGTTTCTTCCAGATCTTCATTGACCAGAACATAATCATATTCGGCCCAATGGCTGATCTCGTCCCGGCTTTTTTCCATCCGTCCGGCGATCACGGTATCGCTGTCCTGACCTCGTGTGCGTAACCGCCTTTCCAGTTCCGCCAGGGATGGCGGCAGAACAAAGATCGACACGACATGGCCGCCAAGCGCGGAAGCCCGGATCTGCTGCCCGCCCTGCCAGTCGACATCGAAAAGCGTGTCCTTGCCTTCGCGCATTGCGGTTTCGACCGGACCAAGGGGGCTGCCGTAGAAATTGCCGAAAACCTCGGCATGTTCCAGCATCTGGCCCGAATCCACCATGTCGCGGAACCTGTCGGGAGACATGAAATGATAATGCTTGCCATCCACTTCCCCGGGCCGCGCAGCCCGCGTCGTCGCCGAGACGGAAAAGCTGAGCGAGGCATCCCACGCCATCAAACGGCGCGCCAGAGTCGATTTTCCCGCTCCGGAGGGAGATGACAGGATGATCAGCACCCCTGTTCGATTCATCGGCGAATATCCTTGCTGTCAGTCGATGGATGGCATGAACCAGCCTCGGCAGAGGGTCAACCCCGATTGTCCTTTAACCAGTTCTTAGGAAAGGATTCGGAAGGCAAGGCGCATTCACATATTCTGGGATCAGGTTCAGCTTTGCCAAAGAAATGCGAATTCGCCTTTACTGCTTTTTGCTGGCGGTAACGACCGGAACGGCAGACAGGGAGGCATAGCGGACAGAAAGACGAGTTTGTTATTGATGTTTTAACAAGGAAGTGTCGTGATGGATGATTTCGACGCCAAACCCGACGAGACAATCCACCGTATCACGCCGACCGGCAAGCTTCTGTATGTGGTCCCTTCATGTGAAGACAACGCTTTATCCGACACTGCTTGCCTCGTTCAGGACATGCGTCATTATTGGCAGGGTCTGCGCCGGAATGCTTCGGTTCCATTTCGCGCACAGGTCACGCGCGAAGATATGGCCGGCATGCTTGATCATGCCTTCCTTATCGAACGTCTCGCCCCCGGTATGGCGCGTTTCCGGCTTGTCGGACAGCACCTTATGGATCTGATGGGAATGGAACTGCGCGGCATGCCATTCTGCTCATTGATGAACAGGGATTCCCGCAAAACGATTTGCCATCTGACGGAAACCGTTTTCAGGGCTCCGCAGATCGCGGAGATGCGGATAACCTCACCCGCAACCCATAACTGCCCGGAAATTTCGGGGCCATTGCTTCTATTGCCCCTGAAATCCGATCTTGACGATGTGTCGCGCGCGCTTGGCTGCCTGGTAACCAAAGGCGGGATCGGTTCGGCGCCGCGACGTTTCGATCTGCAGGGAACGAAACTCGATCCGATCATTCCCGGCGCGGAAATCCTGCAGCCCTGGGCGCTTACCGACCCGGTGTCCGGTTGAAGCGTCAGCCTTTATCCCGCCAGCGATAAATCCCGGCAGATGCAGGCGTATCACGGCCAAGCGACGATATCATGATTTCGTCTTCCTGCTGAAATCCCAGATTCCGCAGAATCCGCACCGAAGCCGGATTGTCCGAAAACACCTCGGCCCGCAATTCCCGAGGGGCGAAGCGCAGGATATATTCGTCCAGAAATGCCGAGACCGCCTCTTGTCCCAATCCCTGCCCAGCAAGTTCCGGGTCAAGGAAATAGGCGATCGAGGCCGGCTCTCCGGGCAAAATCCCGACAGTACCGGCAACCCGATCCTTATACCGTATGACCAGCCGCATTGGCGGGATCAACATCTCTTCGGTGAAGATCGCCGCCACCTCGTCCCGGGTCATATCCGGCGAAAAGCGCAGCAACATTCGCGCCACTTCGGGTCTGGTTACAATCCGATGCAAAGCGGGAAGATCCTGATCGGTAAAGCCGTCAATCCGCAGCCTCGATGTCGTCAACGAAAATCCGTGATGCCTGGCAAACCCGGTTTTGGTAAGCTCCATTGAGGTCGCCGGCATCTCTCGCGCCAATGCATGAGACCACGCGGTAACCTGCCCTGCCGGACGAAATCCCAGACGGTGCAGAAGACGTTCGGATTTTTTATTTCCGTCAAGGTAAACGGCGCCCATTTTCGTCGCGCCGGTCAGAAAATAACGGCTCACACCTAAAATGGCCGCCCGAAATGCGACTCCCTTGCCGTGAAATTCAGGCATAAGCCAGATACCGAAGCTTTCAGCGGCCCGCAGCATGCCGATAAGCCTGCCATTGTTGCGGATCGCATATTCATCCGCGCCCGCCTCGGCGACGAAACGGACCGCGTCGTCGAAACCGTATGGCTGCGGAACGGATGTCAGCCAATCGCTGATCGTCCTGTCCTGCATCGCCCGGGCGATATCGTCGCAATCCTCTGGATAAGGCCGGCCAAGTTCGATGCGATCCGGCATGATGTCAGGCTGCGGGAACAATGCAGACGGCCCCGTCGCGTGCAGAGAGGGCAATTTCCCCTCGGACAAGGCGCAATGCATCCTGCCCGAACATCTCTGCCCGCCAACCCTTCAATGCGGGCAGATCGCGCTCACCAGTGGCCAGCGAATCCAGATCCGCCGCCGACGCGATCAGTTTGGACGCAACGCCCAACTCATCCGCCTTCGCCTTCAACAGAACCCGCAAAAGCTCGGACAGGGCCGGATTTCCCGGCTTGCCGGGTTCCTCGCGCTTTGGCTGCGGCAGGTCCCGCGCGCCAAGGCCGGCCTTCACCGCGGAAAGAATTCCCTGAGCAATCTCGCCCTTCCGGGCCTCCCGCGGCAAAAGGCGCGACCGGTTCAGTTCGGCTTCCGTTTCGGGTTTAGTCGAGGCAAGCTCGATCATCGCATCATCCTTGAAGACGCGCGAACGAGGAACATCCTTGCCCTGAGCGTAGGCTTCGCGAAACCGGGCAAGCTCTCGAAGAATCGCCAGGAAGCGCGGAGAATTGCTGCGTGTGCGCACCTTCAGCCAGGCCTCGTCCGGATGGGTCGTATAGGTCTCGGGGTTCTTGAGAATCGCCATTTCCTCTTTGACCCAGCTTTCCCGGCCGCTTCGCGTCAGTTCAGCAGACAGGAATTCATAAATGGCGCGCAAATGAGTCACATCAGCCAATGCGTAGGATTTCTGAGCATCCGACAAGGGCCTACGCGACCAGTCGGTAAAGCGCGAGGACTTGTCCAGATTGGCCCGCACGATCTTGCGCACAAGCGTTTCATACCCGACCTGCTCGCCAAAGCCGCAAACCATGGCGGCGACCTGTGTATCGAAAAGCGGATCGGGGAACAGTCCGGCATCATGATGGAAAATTTCCAGATCCTGCCGGGCGGCATGAAAAACCTTGACCGTCTGCTTGTGGCGGAACAACTCGTAAAGTGGCTCAAGCGACAGACCATCGGCCAGCGGATCGACCAGAACAGCCTCGCCGCCATTATCCTTTGCAGTAGAGGCGGGCGGGATGGCAAGCTGGATCAGGCAGAGCTTCGACCAATAGGTCCGCTCTCGCAGAAATTCGGTGTCGATGGTGACATAAGGAGCGGATTTCGCGGCTTCGACAAAGCGGGCAAGATCCTCGGTTCGTGTAATCGTCGTGATTTCCTGGTGCATCTGGCACTTTCTTGCTTGGGCGGTTCGTCCGCCGGTTGCGGTGGCATACGCCCAAGCCGGAAGAAAGGAAAGTGCCAGATCGGAACATCTTGATGATCGGATTACTCGGCGCCCTGAAGCAGATCGGTAATCCGCCGGACCGAAGCGCGGCGATTCTCGCGGATATCGCCGTTGCTGCGCACTTTCGGATATTGTTCACCGTAACCCTGAACGACCAGGTTTTCCGGCGGAACATCGTAATATTCGCTTAGCGCAAGCGCCACGGACTCGGCACGCCGGTCGGAAAGGGCAAGATTGGTGGCCGATGCGCCAACCGTATCTGTATGACCCTCGATCAGAAAGATCTCGTTGGGATTTTCCTGAATCGTCTCGTGAATGACATTGCCCAGACCCGCGAGCCGGTCTGCCTGTTCGGGCCGGATCGCGGCCGAGCCGGTATCGAAGGTAACGCCCTCGATATCGACCGGAGCAACCAGTGACCGAACCTCGGGAATGTTGCGGATCTGGGCAAGGCTGAAGCGGCGGTCGATATCGGCCTCACGTCGCAGCGCCTCGCGCAGTTCTTCTTCGTTCAGTTGTCCGTCTTGGTATGGCGATGGCGAAATCGGGGCCGGAAGCTCTGCGATATCCACCGGTGCGACCTCCATCGTATCGTCGATCAATGGCGTGCTCTGCCCATCAGGAGAGATCAGCGAGCGGCGCAGAACGCGCAGATCGGCATCACGGATGGTCACGATCTTGCTTCCATCCGCGCGCGTCACGATCGTCCGCGAAGAGCCATCATCGAAATTCTCGGTCGTTACGGTCGATCCCGGCTCGCGCAGCAAGGCGACCTCGTCCTTGATCACCTCCTGACTGCCATCGGGGCGGGTCACGACCACCCGGTCCGGTGTGCTAAGCGCGACTTGACGATTATTGTTCAGCATCGATCCGACAGCCAGCGCTCCCAGCCCCAATACCAGAGCCTTGGTCAGATCGTTATCATGGTCATCGTCATCCGAGCGCCGATCGCGCCAGTTATTCGAGCCGGACCAGCCGTCGCGCAGACTGGTTGCGAAATCCTCACGGGAAGAGCGGCTGTTCTCTCTGGTTACCCTCTGCTCATAAATCCTGCCTCTCCGGCCGCCATCGATCAAGGCTGCCGCATTCGGAATCCCGGCGGCCCTTGCAAATTCCCTGGCAATGGCAGTCTGGGCAGAGCCTTCCTCGGCGACGCGCCGGACGACCTTGCCATTGTCATTCACCCGGTACATCTGCCGCGCAGCCGGCGCCATGACGAAACGGCCATTCTTTTGCCGCTCCAGGACGACGCCGCCCGGCGTGATCGCGGCGCTGCCGTCATTACATGGATAGGCCGCGCCCGACAGGCAGGTCAGCCGGGACTCATCCAGCCCGGATTGAACCTCTTCCCGCAGCACCCTGTTCAGGCCACCCATATTATTCTGACGTTTTTGCGCGACCTCGGATTCAGAAAGCCGGATTCGTCCGTCTTTATTACGCGTGAACAATCTCACTTCACGCGCAGTTTCCCTGTCGCGCTGTTTCCGATCGGCCTTGTTGCTATTTTCCGCCTGTTTTGGCTTATCCCGGTGGGGCTTGTTGGAAGAAGATTTGCCATCGGCTCTCGCCCAGGGTTTATTTTTGAACTTGCCTGAACCATCCTTGTCTTTCCCGTTTTTGGCTTGCCGGGGCCGATCTTCTTTATTCCGTTTTTTTTCTTTGGCATCACCGGATTCGGCCTTTTGGCCCAGCCGCTCCTTAACGCGATCATGGTCTTTCGCGTTCTGCCGGTTTCTCTGCGATTGAGCCTGCTTTTCCTTCCGCTCCGCCTGTTTCTTCTGACGTTCTGCTTGTTTCTTCTGCTGTTTTACCGGCTTTGCCTTGGGCTCGGCCTGCTTATCGCGCCGCAGTTCCAGCTGTTTCTGATTATTCTTTTTGTTCTGGTTCTCCGCGTTCCTGCGCTTCTTTGCAGCATTCCCATTGCCGGGGCCCTTCTGCCGTTTCGCAGCACCTTCTTTAGCATTGCGCTGCTGCTGCCGGGCATTTCCTTCTGGTTTCTTCGAGGTGATCTCCGGGCGTACTTCCTCCGACGCGGCGGGGCGCTGGCGCCTGGGTTCATCCTGTTCCTGTGCCCATGCAAGATGCGGTGTCAAAAGTGAAAGGCAGGCAATGATCGCGGTGCTGTTTTTGATGATCCGGCGCATCGGCATCTCTCGAATACTCGTTTCAGGTTGCGGGCATAACATATTGCGGGTCGGGAAGTTCCGCCGGATGACCTTTTCGTGAGTATCGCCAAAGAAAAAAGGGCGCAGGCCTCGCCTGCGCCCCTGATCATTGCGATCCGACGTGGAGCGAAACTTATATTCCGTCGCCTACAAAGGCTTTTTCAACAACGAATTCCTTCGGTTCGGAATTCGCACCCTCACGCAGACCGAAACCTTCCAGTACCGCTTTTACATCCACGTTAAACGCAAGAGAGCCGCAAATCATCGCCCGGTCCGTTTCCGGAGAAACCGGCGGAAGTCCCAGATCGTCAAGCACCTTGCCCGAGGTCAGGTTATCGGTAATCCGTCCCATCGACGAAGTTTCCTCGCGCGTGGTGGTCGGATAATACAGTAGCCGAGTGGCGAAATCATCACCGTAAAGCTCGCTTAAAAGCGGATCATTCCGAAGATTTTCAACCAGTTCCCGGCCATAGTTCAACTCATCCGCGGTCCTGCAAGTATGCATCATGACAACCTGCTCGTAACGCTCATAGGTTTCAGGATCGCGCATCAGGCTTGCAAAAGGCGCAAGGCCCGTGCCGGTAGCCAGAAACCACAGGCGCTTGCCGGGCAGAAGCGCGTCAAGAACCAGCGTCCCAACGGGTTTGGGTCGCAGGATGATCTCGTCGCCTTCCTTGATATGCTGCAGTTTCGAGGTCAGCGGCCCGTCCGGCACCTTGATCGAGTAGAATTCCAGCTCGTCGTCCCAATTGGGCGAAGCAATGGAATAGGCGCGCAGGATCGGCTTGCCATTATCGCCCGGCAGCCCGATCATCACGAATTCACCCGAACGGAAACGCAGCGAGGCGGGCCGGGTCACGCGGAACGAGAACAGATGATCGTTCCAGTGCTTCACCGCAGTGACGGTTTGCGCGTCAGGCAGGGTTTTCGCGGGTTTCGTCGTTGCGGCCTCGGTCACGGGGATATCCAGCGTCATGTATGAATCCTCAGGTCTTCTAATATTTCTTCATTCCGGGCGAAAGACCCGTCATCCGGCAAGCTGGTCACGATGGTTCCATTCACGCCAATCGGCGCGGGCAATCCATTGCTCCTGCGGTTGTCGCTGGGCGATTTCTGGCGATATTTCCACCTCGTCGAAGCCGACACGCCGCGCCATCGCGTATTGATCCGCGATCAAGCGACCGGATGCCCGCAGCTGACCCTTGTAGCCTAGCGCGCGCAGACGGCGGGCCAGCGAGAAACCGCGCCCGTCACCAACTGCCGGAAAATCGATGGCAATCAGATTGTGATGCAGATGATCCACAAGTTCCTCGGGCTGTGTATCGGGGGCAAAGGTGATCTCGGGTTCGTCCGTCAGTTTATGGAACCCGTCATCACGGACGATGATATTCTCGCTCATGCCGGAACCTTTCCGCGGACCATGCGTCCGCCGATGAAATGAATGCCGCATTCGGTTTTTTGACTTCCCCGCCAACGGCCTGCGCGCGAATCTTCGCCCGGCTTGACGGGCGAGGTGCAGGGTGCGCAGCCGATCGATGCATAGCCTTTGGCAACCAGAGGATGCCGCGGCAGGTTGTTCTCGATCATATATGTCTGCACATCTTCCGGCCTCCAATGCGCCAGCGGATTGACGCGCAGGCGCAGCGGTGGCTCGGGCTCGAAAAATTCAAGCTCGGTCCGCTGTCCACCCTGAAACCGCTTGCGCCCGGTGATCCATGCATCGAAACCATCCAATGCACGTTCCAGCGGAACGGTCTTGCGCAGGTCGCAGCAGGCATCCTGATTGAATTGATGCAAGCTGCCATCAGGATCGAGGCGCGAAACCTCGGATTCGCTTGCGCGGATCACCTGCACATCGGTCAGCCCCAACCGGTCCGCAACCTCACGCTGATATTCCAGCGTTTCGGGAAACAGCATCTGGGTATCGATGAACAGCACCGGCAAACCCGGCGACACGACCGAGACCATATGCAGCAGAACAACCGACTCGGCGCCGAATGATGAGACCAGCGCGACTTTCCCCAGATCGGGATCAGAGACCGCCCGGCGCAGCACTTCGGTCGCTGCGTGGTGCCGGTATCGTTCGTTGAGCCGTCCCGCCCTTGTATCGAGCGATTGATCAAGCATCGACAGTCTCGGGGTAAAGAACAGCCTTGAACGGCGCGGGGCCAAGCCGGCGGTAAGCGTCGATGAAACGCTCGTTTTCGTCCTCGCGAATCTCCAGATAGGCGCGCAGCAAACGGTCGATGGCGGGAACGACCTCTTCAGCGGGGAACCCCGCCCCGGCACGTTGTCCGATGGCCGGAATATCATAACCGTCGCCGCCAAGGGTGATCTGGTAATTCTCTACCCCTGCCCGGTCCAGACCAAGAATGCCGATATGGCCCAGATGGTGATGCCCGCAGGCATTGATGCAGCCCGAGATGCGGATATTCAGTTTGCCGATCTCATCCTCAAGACCAACCGCACGGAAATGCTCGGCGATTTCCTGGGCGATCGGGATCGAGCGTGCCGTCGCCAGCGTGCAGTAATCCATGCCGGGGCAAGCGATGATATCGCTGGTTTTGCCTGCATTGGCAGTCGCAAGACCCGCCTCGCGCAGTGCCAGATAAAGCGCCGGCAGATCGGCTTTATGCACATGCGGCAGAACAACGTTCTGATCGTGGCTGACGCGGATATCGTCATGCCCGTATTTCTCGGCCAGCTCGGCCAACAGGCGCATCTGTTCCGCTGACGCATCGCCCGGCGTTGCCCCCGGCGCCTTGAAGGTCACAATGACACTGGCATAGCCGTCGATCTTGTGAGGATGCAGGTTGGTATCGGTCCAGCTGCGGAAAGCGGGATTGGCAGCGCGTTCGGCCTCGAAACCGTCAACCGCAGCATTGCGGAAGGCAGGTGCGGCGAAACGTTCCCGGAACTCGGCCAGGGCTTCCTGATCCACGCCGTGGAATTCCAGACGACGGAACTTGAAATCGTCCTCCACATCGGCTTTGAACACGTCAAGACCACGTTCGGACACAGTGATCTTGATCCGTGCCTTGTACTTGTTGTCGCGGCGTCCCGTCAGGTTATAGGTCGCAATGATCGCTTCGAGATACGGCAGCAGATCCTGTTCCGGCAGGAAATCGCGGATCACGCTGCCCAGCATCGGCGTCCGGCCAAGGCCGCCGCCCACCCAGACCTCGAAGCCGCGCTGACCGTCCTTCTCGACGATGCGAAGCCCGATATCATGGGCCGGCACAAGCGCGCGGTCACGTTTGCCGCCGGAAATGGCGATCTTGAACTTGCGCGGCAGAAACTGGAATTCGGCATGGTCGGTTGACCATTTCCGGATCAGCTCGGCATAGGGCCGCGGATCGGTGATCTCATCCGCCGCCGCTCCGGCAAATGCGTCGGTGGTGGTGTTGCGGATGGTATTGCCCGAGGTCTGGATCGCATGCAGGTTCACCGAAGCCAGATGGTCCAGCATATCGGGAATTTCGACCAGCTTCGGCCAGTTGAACTGCATATTGGTGCGGGTCGTCCAGTGCCCATAGCCCTTGTCATAATGCTCGGCCAGATAGGCCAGCATCCGCATCTGATCGGGGCTCAATGTGCCATAGGGAATGGCGATCCGCAGCATATAGGCGTGCAATTGCAGATAAACACCGTTCATCAGCCGCAGTGGCCGGAATTCATCTTCGGTCAGGCTGCCGTCCAGACGACGGGCAACCTGCGCGCGGAATTGGGACACGCGGTGACGAACATAATCCGTATCGGAGGGGCGGGCGTCAAACATGGGCTGCCTCGGATTTCTTGGTGGTCTGAATGCCGTGGAAATAATTGGAGGGGCCTTTCTGCCGGAAGGCCTCGCGGAAATGGGTCGGCTCGGGGCCGTTCGGGCCGCGCCTTGCCTCGACCATATACGGACCGACGACCAGATTGTCCTGTCCGATGGCCTTCAAAAGCGCAAGCTCGGCAATTGCCTCATCTTCGTACAAAGTCGCTTGTGCGGGATCGGGCGTCCAGCCATCCTCGCACATCCAGACGTTATGGCCTTCGCGCAGATCGTTCGCGGTAATGACGCCGGGTCTGGCGGCCGTCGGTATGAAGGCTTTACTCATCTCGTGGACCTTTCCGTTGATACTCTCTATATAGAATTTTATTCTGGATCTTTGCGATAGGTTCAGCAAAATAAGAACGAAACGGTCGAAGGGGCATGGGTAATGGAACGTCATTCGCAAGACAGCGCATCAACACAAACATTCGTCCGGCTGGACGAGGTGGATCGCAAAATCCTTTCCCTGCTACAGCAGGACGCCAGCCTGTCTCTGGACCAGATCGCGGATCGGGTCGGCGCGTCCAAGACCCCTGTCTGGAACCGGATCCGCAAGCTGCGCGAGGCGGGCGTGATCCGGCGGCAGGTCGCGATTCTGGACCCCGAGGCACTGGGCCTTGAAGCCTGTTTCTTCGTTCTCATCCGCACCAGCGAGCATGACAGGGAATGGGCCGCGAATTTTCTTCAGGCCCTGCGCGAACGCCCTGAAGTGATCGAGGCGCATCGTCTTGCCGGCGATATCGATTATATCCTGAAAATACAGGTCAGGAATGCCCGCGCCTATGACCGGTTTTACCAATCATTGATCGGCGAGGTGAAAATTCACAATGTCACCGCGCTGCTATCCATGGAAGAAATCAAATCGACGACGGCATTGCCTATTGGTTGACGTGGCGCGATGGCCCGGCGTGACTGAATTGGCGAATTATGGTTTTTTCACGCGCCATAACCTGATCTTCAACCCGCCATGTGCAACGATAGGTCCGGGCGGATGGAATTGCAGGCCGGTTGCGCGGGCCAATCCGGCGTCACTGGTCACGATTCCGATCTCCCATTCCCGGAAATATTCGCGGAACCGCTGCCCCATCGATGCATACAGCCCGAAAAGCGGCCCTTTGTTACCGATCCGGGAACCATAGGGCGGATTGACGATGACGATTCCCGGCGCGCAGTCCGGCGGCGGTAGCAGATCGCTGATCGGCTTGCACTCGAAGCGCACAAGATCCTTGACCCCGGCGCGTTCCGCATTTGCAATACTCATCCTCACGGCACCCGCATCCCGGTCGCTGCCATAAAAGAGCTGCGCCGGGTGTCGCGCATCCGACGCCTGCCGCATGACTTGCCATTTGCCCGGATCGAATACCGCCAGTTTCTCGAAAGCAAAATTGCGATCGCGCCCCGGAGCCAAAGCCACAGCGATCTCGGCCGCCTCGATCACGAACGTGCCCGAACCGCACATGGGATCAAGAACCGTCTGACTGCCGTCATAGCCCATCTCGCGCAGGAACATCGCCGCCATCGTCTCGCGCATGGGAGCCTTGGCGACGGCCTCCTTGTGGCCCCGCTTGTGAAGAGATTCTCCGGTCGTATCAAGGCTGATGGTTGCAAGATCATCCTCGATCCGGAGCTTGACGGTGATCGCCGCTTCCGGGCTGATCGTCGCGCCAAGTTCTTCCCGCAGCGCGCGCTCGATACGCTGTTGGGCTGCGCCGGCATGATAGATACGCGAGGCGCGACAGACCGCTTCAACCTTTACCGGGATATCGGGGCGCAAAACCTTGCCCCAGGCGAATTTGCGCGCGCGCTTGTCCAGTTGCGCCAGATGCAGGGCACGGAAACTGCCGATACGGGCCAATACCCGCGTCGCGCCGCGAAGCATCAGGTTTGCCCGCCATACATCATGCCAATTCCCGTGGATCGTCAGGCCACCAGGCAATATCCCGGGCGTCCAGCCATGTTCGCGCAGTTCAGCCGCCAGCGGCTGTTCCAATCCCGGCGTGGCAGTGATGAAAATCTCGAAGGGCTCGTCATTCATGACGCAGACCTAACCGGATCCGCGTGACTTGGCGAGTGCCTCAACGCATCCGGCGCAACATCCTCAACGCCTGCTTTACCCGCCTTGTGTCAGGCCGGGGTCCATTATTGCGCGGCTGGCCCTTTCCCGGTGTCTGTTTTCGTTTCGAAAGCGCGTCGAAGCCCCTGTTGATGCCCTTGTTCATAAGACTGCGCATGATCAGCCGGATGAACATGTTGATTAGCTGGTTCGCATTCATGGCACCCTCTCAATCGTCTTCGAACAAGTCCTCTGCGGGTTCGTCAGGATCAACATCGTCATCCTCATCCCGTTCGACAAGGGGAACGCGCATCGGCTCGTCCGGAGTACGGGCTTCCAGCAGGCCCGCCGCACGCAATTCGGACAGGCCGGGCAGATCGCGCGCCGATTCCAGTCCGAAATGATCCAGAAAGGTTTCGGTGACGACGAAAGTCGCGGGCCGTCCCGGAGTCATCCGGCGGCGCCCCATCCGCACCCATTCCATCTCTATTAGCTGATCCAGCGTACCACGGCTGACCGCCACGCCCCGGATCTCCTCGATTTCGGCGCGGGTCACCGGCTGGTGATAGGCGATAATGGCCAATGTCTCTGTTGCGGCGCGCGAAAGCCGGCGATGTTCGATGGTTTCGCTTTGCATCAGAAAGCCAAGATCGGCGGCCGTGCGGAAAGCGTAACCATCGCCAATCCGTTCCAGCGAAACACCCCGGCCCTGATAGCGTTGGCGCAGCTTGGCGACAGCCTCGGCGGGATCGCAGCCATGCGGCATCCGTGCGGCCAGATCACGCGTCGTGACAGGTACGGTCGCCGCGAACAGGATCGCTTCGACCATCCGCTCCTGCTGCTCAAGAGGCGGCGGCGGGAAATCGGGCGAATTGGCGGCCTCGCCGATTTCGGGGTCATTCTGGTCACTATCGGTCAAATCGGTCACGTTGGCCTGCGTCGAATGGTAATCGGTGAAAAGGTGTCGTCCTGCCGTATCTCCAGCCTGCCCTCTCTTGCAAGTTCAAGCGTCGCGGCGAAGGTGGCTGCGGTCGCCGAGCGACGGCGCGCGCCCTGCCCCTCCCATCCTTCGGGCAGAAATTCGGACAGGTCGGTCCACTCACCGGCATAGCCAACCATCTTGCGAATCCGTTCAAGCGCCTGTTCCATCGTGAAGACATCGTGACGATCGAAAGCATAGGGGCGAAATTCGTCGCGTGTCTTGAGCCGGGCGTAAGCTCGCATCAGATCGATCAGCCCGGCCTGCCATTCGGTGCGCCGCTTGCGGATCACCGTTTCGGGAATACCCCGCTGAAAACGACTGATCCCCAGCCGGTCACGCCCCATCAACCGCGCCGCCGCCTGCCGCATCGCGTCCAGCCGCTCAAGCTGAAAGGCAAGATGGGCTGCCATATCCTCGGCGCTTGGGCCTTCGGCCTCGGGATCGGGCGGCAGGAGCAGGCGCGATTTGAGGAATGCCAGCCATGCCGCCATGACCAGATAATCGGCGGCCAGCTCAATCCTCAGAACACGGGCCTGCTCGACAAATTTCAGATATTGCTCGGCCAGATGAAGCACCGAGATCTTCATCAGATCGACCTTCTGCGTCCGCGCAAGCGTCAGAAGCAGATCCAGCGGCCCTTCATAGCCATCGACATCGACGATCAGCGATTCTTCGGCGCGACGTTCGGCAACCGCAGAAGCGTCGAACTCGTCCTTCGGAGGCCCGTCCGGGACAGGCGTCAGATAGGGGACGTCTTTTACCGATCTGGCCATGTCAGTTTCCCTTGCATCCGGAAAGACAGGCTCTGCTGTTGCCGCCGACAAGTCAAGTCATGCGGCCGGACCGGACATTCCCGCCCGGCCTGTGCGATCAGAATCCGGCCTTGATCTTCTCGAACTCGGCCAGTTGTTTTTCACGCTGCGCCGGATCGTTCGGTGTCTGGGCAAGAATGGGAACATCCACCGGACTCAGCCCTTCCTTAACCGCTGCTTCATCCTTGATCGTCTCCATCGCCTCGGTCGATGTATGACCGTAGCCGATCTCGTCCAGCAGCGCCTTGCCGGTGCCGGCATCAAGCCATGCATTGATGAAATCGTAAAGCTTTTCCTCGTTACCCGGGCCGTTCTTGATATTCACGAAGCCGCAGAAAAAGGTCGAGGATCCCTCTTCGGCCTCTCGCTGAAATGCCACGGGATAATCATCGGCCCGCAGATAGGTCACGCCATCATTCCACGACCATGCGATATCCACGGCTCCCGAAGCCATCAGTTGCGCCTGTTCGCTCGGGTCCGCCCAATAGGCCGCGACATTCTGATGAGCCTCGCGCAGCCAGTCGGCGGCTGCCTGAAACTGCTCGTCGCTGACATCGGTCCAGTCCGCCGTACCGGTTGCAAGATAGGCCAGCGCCCAGACATCATCCGATGAATCCGGCAAAGAGGTCCGCCCCTGATATTTCGGGTCAATGAAGACTTGCAAACTCACTACATCCTCGGCCGGGACGGTATCCGGATTATAGGCAACGGCGGTCGCGCCCCAATCGGTCGGGATGTACCAGACGCCCTCGTCATCCTTGTAGACCTCGGAATCAAGGAATTTCGGATCGATCTTGTCGAAATTCGGAATTTTGGACGTGTCCCAGGGCTCGATCAGCCCGGCATCGCGATATTTACTGACCATCTGACTGCAGGGATGGACGGTATCGGCCTTGAAACCCGAAGCGATCTTCTGAAATGCCTCGTCATCGTCGCCGTAAAGCGCGAAGGTCGGACTATCGCCATTCTTGTCGACATATCCCTGAAACAAGGCCGGCACCTCGAATCCGGCCCAGTCGAATACGGTCAATTCCGGATCGGCGGCAAATACCGGCCCCGCGATGGCAGAGGCCAGAATGGTCGTCGTTAAAAAGCGCATATGAAAGGCTCCTGTCAGCAGCGGTCTGATCCGACGCTAGCCGGGGCAATCTTCCCGCGCAAGCGAATCGTTCAACGCATGCGCAGCGCCCCGTCGAGTCGCATTACCTCGCCGTTCAGATAGCCACTTTCGACGATGAATGCCGCCATACGGGCATATTCCGCAGGATCGCCAAGCCGTTTGGGAAAGGTCACTTCGGCCGCGAGACTGTCCTGAACCTCTTGCGGCAATCCGCGCAGCATCGGGGTGCTGAAAATACCCGGAGCGATGGTGCAGACGCGGATCCCCTGCCCGGCAAGGTCACGGGCCAGCGGAAGCGTCATTCCTGCGATCCCGGCCTTCGATGCGGCATAGGCCGCCTGCCCCTTCTGGCCATCGAAGGCCGCGATTGATGCGGTGTTGATGATTACGCCGTTTTCCTCGCGTTGATTGCGGCTCATTTGGGCGGCGGCAAGGCGCAGCACATTGAAACTGCCGATCAGGTTGATCTCGATCGTGCGGCGGAAACTGTCCAGCCGGTGCGGACCCTCCCGGCCCAGCGTCCTTTCACCAATGGCAATGCCTGCGCAATTCACGCAGATATCCACGCCACCCATGGTTTCGACCGCTTCCGAGATCGCCGAAGCCACGCTTTCTTCATCCGTCACATCGCAGCGCAGATATCCCGCACCCGTTTCGGCCGCGGTTTCTGCGCCCTTCTCATCCAGATCCAATATCAGAACCTGTGCACCGCAATCGCGGAAATGCCGGACCGTCGCCGCCCCCAGACCCGACGCACCACCGGTTACGATTGCGCGTGCATGAGACAATTCCATCTTATCCTCCCCCTCTGGACGGCTTGCGGAATCCCTGAAATTCCGTGACATCCCTGATTTGTTCCGGCAGATCCCTGCCCCGATTATCCCGCCGGTATACGGGCGCCGCAGCTTACCGATCAAGCATCTCGGGACCGCCCGCGATCTTCGGATCGATCTTGCCGATCGCTTCCTCATCCTTGCCCGCGTAGTCCACCGCATTCAGCACCGTTTGAATCGCCGCGATACGCGCCCGGCGCTTGTCGTCCGAGCGGATCACGGTCCAGGGCGCGACAGGAGAATGCGACAGGCTGAGCGTTTCGGTGATGGCCTTGGTATATTCATCCCATTTACCAAGGCCATCCACATCGATATTCGAGAGTTTCCATTGCTTCAACGGATCGCTTTCCCGGTCGAGAAAGCGTTGCAACTGCTCGGCCCGACCGACATTCAGCCAAAGCTTGACCAGTACGACGCCGTCATCGACCAATGTCTGCTCGAAACCCGGAAGCTGGCGGAAAAACGCATTCCACTGATCGTCCGTGCAGAAGTCGAAGACCCTTTCGACCACACCGCGATTGTACCAGCTTCGGTCAAACAACGCGATTTCGCCCGCGGCAGGCAGCCAATCCACATAACGCTGAAAATACCACTGCCCGGCTTCGCGTCCGGTCGGCTTCGGCAGGGCGACGATATAGGCAGAGCGCGGGTTCAGGTTTTCGCGTATCCGCTCAATCGTGCCGCCCTTCCCGGCGGCGTCACGCCCCTCGAACAGGACCACCACCCGTTTGCCGGTGGCTTGCACGTCATGCATCATCCGGACAAGCTGAAGCTGCAATTGCTTCATCTGGTCCTTGTAATCGCCTTTCTCCATCTCGGCGCGATAAGGATAGGCAGGATCGAGAACCTTGTCCTTGCCGGCCCCCTTGATGGATTTGCGGATTTCCTTTGGCGCCTTTCTGGCAAGATATCTGCTGATCTGACCGACCAGCGGCAGTTCGGGCATCTCGGACATGGTCAGTCCCTTCCGATCAGGTTCATGTCGTAATGGGTCGTCTGGTAGATTTCGTTGATCCAGTTCCCGTAAAGCAGATGCGCATGGCTGCGCCAGCGATTTGCAGGCATGCGCGACGGATCGTCATCGGGATAGTAATTGCAGGGCACATTGATCGATTTGCCCGTCTTGACGTCGCGGTCATATTCTTCCTTCAGCGTGATGCTGTCATATTCCAGATGGTTGAAGATATAGAGTGCCCGATGCGCCCGGTCTTCAAGCAAACAGGGACCGACCTCTTCGCTGGCAAGCAAGGTCGCCAATTCGGAAATCGCGTTGACCTCGGATTGCCGCACTTCGGTCCAGCGGCTGACGGGGACCAGAACATCGTCGGAAAAGCCGCGCAGATAGGGTGAGGCCGGAGCAAGGTTCTGATGCCGGAAACACCCGAAGGCCTTACCGTCCAGCATATGTTTCTGAAGACCGTGGAAATGCCAGGCCATGGCCATTCCACCCCAGCAGACGCCAAAGGTGGAGTGGACATGGGTTTGCGTCCAGTCGAAGACCCGGCGCAACTCGTCCCAATAGGTGACATCCCCGAAATCCAGATGCTCGATCGGAGCACCGGTAATGATCAGCCCGTCAAACTTCTCGCCGGTCTGCTCGACCTCCCGGAAGGTGCGATAGAAGCTTTTCATGTGATCGGCGGCGGTATTGCGGCTTTCATGGTCCGACATGCGGATAAGCTGAAAGTCGATCTGCAGGGGCGTCGCGCCGATCAGCCGGGCGAACTGGTTCTCGGTCTGGATCTTCTTGGGCATCAGGTTCAGCAGGCCAATGCGCAGGGGCCGGATATCCTGCATTGCCGCCCGCCCCGGCGACATCACCATCACGCCTTCTTCCGACAGGATGCGATATGCGGGAAGATCTTCGTTCAGGGTGATGGGCATTCTTCTTTTTCCTTATTCCTTGCGATCAATGGCACGGGCGATCAACATGTCGAAATCGTCCGCGTTCCGTATCTCTTTGACCTCATCGGCAAAGACCGTCACACCGCGCCGGGCCATCGCGGCGTAGCGCGGCTGGCGATGGGCCAGCGCACGGGCATAGGTCCAGCGGATGAAATCATCGGGATTGATCGGAGGCTGATGCGTGCTGCAATATTCCTTCCATGCCGCAACAAGAAACTCCGGCTGGTAATACATCGGCTTCGGCGCCCGGTCGAAACGGCGGATCAGTTCGGATGTATGTGCCTCCGATCCTTGAATCCAGACCAGCAGCATCTGGTTTTCGATGACCGACAGCACCGGCTCCGCGGGATCATCCGGGTCCACCACCTCGCAGACCGAACCGCTGGTGTCGCAAATGAAATGATCGTATCCGTAGATTTCCTGCGCCCGCTGAATGAAATGGCCGCTATCCAGCATTGCGGCAATCTCGGCCTGGCGATGCTGCTCCTGGCGCTTCATGTATTCATCGAAATCCAGCCCGCCCTGCGCCGGATCGCCGGGTTTGCCAAGATAGGTAGAAAGCGGCGCCAGATTATCGAAGGTGATATTGCTGGCGATATAGACACCATCACTCATCAGCAATTCACGCAGCAGGGGAACCTGCATGGCGTGGCGCTTGAATTCGTCGGTGATCTTCTCGCCCATGTAGCGGGTGCCGATGCGGTAATCGACGGAATAATGAAACCAATCGCCGGTATCGCGCAGCATGGATGAAAGAAATGTCTTGCCCAGCCCGGACATACCGAACAACGCAACGCGCTTGCTGGCAGATGCAAGCCAGTCTTTTCCGGTCTTGTAGATCATGTCCCGCCTTTCCTTGACCAGCGCATAGGTAATGCGGGGACCGCCCAGAGGAAAGGGGGGAGTGCATGGCGCACCATATCTCACCGTTTGGCTATTGGCGAAATATTTACCTCTCCAGGCTATGCCGGAAAAACATCGTCCCGCCGGAGAATTCACATGCCGATCCTGTCATTTACAACACAACGGAAACCGCGCTTGCCGGGATGGATGGCGGAAGCGGCACTTGCCAATGCCATCGACGCCGTCGTCATCATCGATCGCCGGAACGACGTCATCTTTTTCAACCGCGCGGCAGAACTGCTGTGGGGTTATTCGGCCAGGGAAGTTCTTGGAAAGAATGTCCGTATGCTGGTTCCCAAACATTTCCAGGCCGGACATGACGAGTATGTCGACTCCAACCGGCGGACGGGAAACGACAAGATCGTGGGTTCCAGCCGCGACCTGAAACTGGTCCGGCGGGATGGCAGCGAAGTGACGGTATCTCTTGCGCTCTCCAAGATGCCGGTTGGCGGCAGCTGGGCCTATGCGGCGTTCATCCGCAACATTTCGCAGGAATACGATGCCCTCGACCGGCTTCTCGGCCGGGCCAGCGGAAGCGCAAAAGAGTTGATGGCAGGCTGCAGTGAAATGAGCAAGGCGATCGCCCATGTCAGCGAGAGCGCGGCGCAACAGGCTTCGGCGGCGCGACAGGCAAGCACCTCAACTGAAGAAATGGCGACGAATATCCGTCAATGTGCCGACAATGCCGCGCAGACCGAAGCCATCGCCGCCCGTTCCCTGAAGCAGGCCATATCCGCCACGCGGGTCGTGGAAGAGGCCGTATCCGCGATGAGCGCCATCACCGAGAAGATCGGGATCGTGCAGGACATCGCCCGGCAGACCGACCTCCTTGCGCTGAATGCCGGGGTCGAGGCGGCGCGCGCGGGGATACATGGCCGCGGTTTCGCAATCGTCGCAACCGAAGTACGACGCCTGGCAGAGCGTAGCCAGGAAGCCGCAAATGAGATCGTTGCGCTTTCGCGGATTACGGTAGAGGCATCGGGCAAGGCAAGATCGGAACTAAGCGTATTGATCCCGGAATTTCAGCGAACAAGCGATCTGGTTCAGGAAATTTCCTCGGCCACCAAAGAACAAAGGGCGGGATCAGAACAGATCAACGCCGCGATCGGCCAACTTGATCAGATCATCCAGGCCAATGCAGTGGCGGCAAGGAAGGCGGAATCAACGACAGGCATGCTGGCCGGCAATACTCAGGACCTGATCTCGCTGATCGGCGATTTCCGCGACGCGGAAGGCAATATCAGACGCACAGATAATGAGCCTGCCAGACGACTGGTCCGAACCCCGATCCAACCGCCAGAAGGCAGCCTGCCTGACGCAGACATGCAATGCGCTTAACCAACGCGACGCTAGCTAGCCCATCCGATAGTTGGGGCTTTCCCGCGTGATCTGCACGTCATGGACATGGCTTTCCTTCAGGCCGGCCCCGGTAATCCGCACGAATTGGCAATTGCCGCGCATCTCTTCGATGGTTGCGCAACCGGTATAGCCCATCGCGGCGCGCAATCCGCCCACAAGCTGATGCAGAACCGCCCCCGCGCCGCCTTTATAGGGCACTTGCCCCTCGATCCCCTCTGGAACCAGCTTGTCGGTCGCGGCATCCTTCTGGAAATAGCGGTCCGCCGATCCCCGCGCCATGGCGCCCAGACTTCCCATTCCGCGATAGCTCTTGAAGCTGCGGCCCTGATACAAAATGACCTCGCCGGGGCTTTCATCGGTTCCCGCGATGGCGCTGCCGACCATGGCACAGCTTGCGCCCGCCGCGATCGCCTTGGCGAAATCGCCCGAGAATTTGATGCCGCCATCGGCAATCACCGGAACATCCCCGGCAGCCTGCGCCGCATCCATGATAGCCGTCAGCTGCGGCACGCCGACGCCCGCAACGATACGGGTGGTGCAGATCGAACCCGGCCCGATGCCGACTTTCACTGCATCGGCCCCGGCGTCTACAAGCGCCCGAACCGCCTCGGCGGTCGCCACATTGCCGGCCACCACCTGCACCTCGTTGGAGAAGCTCTTGATTTGCTCGACCGCGCGCGCAACCCCGGCCGAGTGACCGTGCGCGGTGTCGATCACCACCATATCCACCCCGGCATCGATCAGTGCCTGAGAACGCTCGAACCCTTCCTCGCCGACGGTCGATGCCGCGGCGACGCGCAGGCGTCCCAATTCATCCTTGCAGGCCAGAGGGTTCAGTACCGCTTTCTCGGTATCCTTCAGCGTCAGAAGTCCGGTCAACTTGCCCTGCCCGTCCGTAACAAGCAGTTTCTCGATCCGGCGCTCTTTCATCAGGTCGATAGCCTGCTGGCGGTCGGCAGGCTCGGTCAGCATCGCAAGCCGCTCAGACGTCATCATCATGCGCACCGGCGTGTTATCGTCGCTGGCGAAGCGCATGTCGCGATTGGTGACGATCCCGACAACCCGGCCCTGTTCATCGACAACCGGAAAACCGGTGACATTATAGCGATCCTGCAGCGCCTTGGCATCCGCCAGCGTCTGGTCCGAACGCAGGGTAATCGGCTTGTACACGATGCCCGACTCGAAGCGCTTGACCCGGCGCACCTCATCGGCCTGCTGTTCAGTAGTCAGGTTGCGGTGAATGACCCCCATCCCACCCGCCTGCGCCAGCGCAATCGCCATCCGGCTTTCGGTAACCGTGTCCATCGCCGAGGACAGAAGCGGGATGTTCATACGGATCCGGCGCGTCACATATGTGGTCACGTCCGCCGTGGACGGCAACACGTTCGAAGCGGCCGGAACCAGAAGGACATCATCAAAGGTAAGAGCCTCACGAATCTGCATGGCAGTGATCCTTGCGATAACTTCGTTTGGCAGTTTCCACTTTCATGCAGCGGACGATTTGTCCAGAGCAGATATGCGAAACATTGTCCTTCGTTCGATCGCGGCAGCGGCGAAAGAGTTGCAGCAACGCCACGGTGACGCGACGGTACCGCAAAGCAACGTAACGTCATTTCTGTGTTACAATTGATTTGAACCGGGTTGAGCGTAGGCTGTTCGTAAGGTTCGCGCGGGACAAAGGAGGCCCGGACCTGCAATGGGAGGTATCTATGAAATATGTGTATTCCGGCGCGGCCGCGCTTCTGATCAGCACCGCCCCCGCCCTGGCCGGCGGGATCGATCGTAGCGGCCAGTTTCTTGGCCCGCTATGGGAGCCGGGCGATTACGCCGAATTCAGCTGGACCTTGGCAAAGCCGACGCTCAGCACAAACACCCTGAATCTCGGGGCCGGTCCATCCAATACCGGAGATGTCGCGGGAACCTACAATTCCGTTGGTCTCGCCTATAAGAAACAGTTCAATGAGAACTTTTCTGGCGCGGTAATGTTTGGCCAGCCATTTGGTTCTGACATCAGCTATCCGGGTGCGGCTGATGGCGGGTCGCTTTATCTGCAGGGAACCGGCGCGGAAATCGATACTCAGGAAGTCGTCGGCGTCGTTCGCTATGTATTCCCGCAAAGCGGATTTGGCGTCCATGGCGGTATCCGCGCGCTCAGCACTTCGGCCAAAGCGGATCTGGGCGGTGCGATCTGGGATGCCAGGGGGATTGACGGCTATCATCTGGACATCGATCGGGAAACCGACTTTGGCTGGCTTGCAGGCGTCTCTTGGGAAAAGCCAGAGATTGCGGCAAGGATTGCACTGACCTTCAATTCCTCGATCACGCATGATTTCGACACGACCCAAAGCATTATGGGTATGCAGATTGCGCCCGAGGACATTACCGAAGTGAAAATGCCGAAATCCGTCAATCTGGAATTCCAGACCGGGATTTCGCCCACCATGCTGGTGCTTGGCTCGATTCGCTGGGTTGACTGGTCCGAATTCAAGGTCCGCCCAAGTGCGCTTGGCGGAACCAGCCTGACCCATTTCGAGGATTCGACCACATATACGCTTGGTGTGGCCAAGAAATTCACCGATCAATGGTCCGGCGCGGTATCCTTCCAGTATGAGGGTGGCGGCGATGGGGTCGGGACGCCCCTGTCACCCTATGAGGGTCGGAAAGGTATCACTCTTGCGGCAATCTACACGCAGGATAACCTGAAAATCACCACCGGCATCAGCTATGTCAGACTCAGCCAGTCGGATGTGGGTATTGGCGATCCCGGGGAAAGGCTGGTCGTTGGGGAAACCGATGACCGCAAAGGTTGGGGTGTCGGCGTGAAGGTGGGTTACAGTTTCTGAGTTCCCGCCCCTTTCCGGAACAGGAAAGCCCCGGACATGATCCGGGGCTTTTTATTCAAGGCCGGATATTCTGATCCGGGGCTCATAACTGCAATCAGGACGCAGCCTCCTTTACCGGAGATCAAAGCTCCAGAACAGCGTTTCGCCGGAGCTGTCATCGGTCCCGTCATTATCCGTCGCGACATAAGCAGTCCCCTCCGAGGTGATGGCCAGCCCTTCCACCTTATCCACGACATATCCGCCGGTCGCTTGCAGGTCCGGAATCAGATCACGCAGAACCTCCTTCGAGACAACCGGCAGGTCACCACCCAGAGGCGCAGGCTCCAGACCTGCCAGATCGACACGCGTGATCTGTTTCAGAGCCGCCGCTTCACCGATCAGGTTGTCCCGCTCGATCACGTAAAGCGCGCCGTCGTGATAGGCCAGATCGGACAGCCCGACCCAGCCCTCGCCCTGCTCGATCGGGTAATGGGCCGCGGACCATTCTTCATTCGCCGGATCAAGTTGAAGCAGTTTGACACGCTCTGCGGGATCGTCACCCCATTCGCGCTGCATGGCCAGCCAAAGCTTGCCTTCCACCAGTGAGATCCCCTCGAAGCCAAAACGCGTCTCGTGCAGCGCCAGGGTTTCCGGCAGGCTGATTTCCTGCGTGATCGCTCCATCCGCCGCCACGTGCAGCACGGCATGGGGAACCTCCTTCTCGGAATCTCCTTCCGATGCCAGCCAGAAACCACCTTCGCCGTCCGTTGTGATCCCTTCAAGATCCAGCTTTTCGGCGGTCTGACCGTCACGGGTCACAAGAATACGGGAAATGATCCTTGCCGGGCTTTGCGAGGCATCGATGGTATAGATCGACGGAGCGTCGGACAGGACGCTGTCGCTGACCGCATAAAGCTTTGTGGTGTCTCCCGGATCCGCAGCCAGACCGGACAGCGCCGCCCATGGGATCAAATCCTCAACCCCTTCAGAGGTGATCATCGGATAGCTGGCTCCGGCGTCTTGCCGTTCATAGACCATAACATGGGCCCGCGCCGCACCATCCTCACCCAGATCGGTTTCGTTGGCTGTGGCGAACAATCCTCGCTGTGGGATGGCGACCAGCCCTTCGGGACCAATACCCGAAGGAAGCGCCTGAATCAGTTCGGGGGCCGCAGGATCGCTTGCATCGAAGACAAAGACGATACTGCCGCGTTCCGATGCAACGAAGATCATCGGCACATCGTCATAGGTCGCGGTAATCACGGCCTCGGGCTCGCCGCCCTTGTTGTCCGAGCGGCCATCCGGATAATGCCCCAGTTCGATCAGCTTGCGGTCCAGCAGGTTTCCACTGTCGTAAACGACGCTGCCGTCTTTCTTCCAGACCGTGAAGCCCCGGCTGCCGCCATTCCAATCGCCTTCATTCGCGGTCACCAGATGCTGATCGTCCAGCCATGCCACGGCATCCGGTTCGCGAGGGACCGCGGCAAGACTGGCGCCCGGATCGATCTTGCCGTCATCCTCGGTGTCGATTCCGTCCAGATCGACGCTGCCCGCACTGAAATGACCGGCAATGGCCCCGTCCGCCCCAATGATAACGATGTGATTGTTCTCTTGCAGGGTCACGGCAAGTTCACCCGTGTCATTATAGGCGACATATTCCGGTTCGGGATCGTCACCCGCGATATCGGCCAGACCGGTCAGATCGATCTTCGTCAGGGCCTCGCAATCCGCCGCACCATCGGAAACGGGGATTGTGACGACATAACCGGCCGGCATCTGAGGGATCGCACCGTCATTCACATCTTCGTCGCGCTCATTCTCGATGGCGATCGCGATCTGGTTGCCATCCTTGTTAAGCGCGACCGAATCCGGCTGACCGCCGATATCGCAGCTTGCGGTGATTTTCTGGGTTGCGATATCCACGCTGCGCAATGCGCCCGATGGGTCGGTATAGCTTTCCGAGGTGTTCACCCCCACGAAAGCCGTGCCGCCAAGAACCACGGTCGTTGTCGGCTCGCCCTCCATTGCGATATGGCCAAGCGGCTTAGGCTGCTTCGGATCGGTGATATCGATCAGCCCCAGGGCTTCCAACGGGCTGTCAGAGTAGATCAGCGTATTGCCGTCCTCTGTTACGGCCATGATTTCTGCACTGGTTTCCTGCGAACGATCCTCGCCCTCGGCGAAATTATCGGTCGTTGGAAAGCTGGCAATACGGTTAAGAACCGGCTCGGCCAAAGCGGGAGCGGCCACAGTGAGCGCGATCAGCGACGTCAGAGTCAGACGCATGGCAGGTAAACCTCTGGGAAATGAACTCCAGCGGGTTGTGACCTGCAATCGTGACGATTTCGTAAGGGATGAATGACGCTTTTGCGACAATGACCAAAGATGCGCCGGCGCAGAAGTGCGCGTGGGCATATCCCTGAATTCACTGGAACAAAGAAACGCCTGATGATCGGCTATGTCATCCTTGCGATCTCTTCGCCTCAGTCCTTTCGGATACGGCCCCAGCCTGTGAATAATCCACGTTTCGACAGAGATTCGAAAATCTCGTCAGGGCCATCGGGATCAAGGATTTCATTCTCGGCCAACCATTCCTCGATCCCCGAAAGTTCGGGGACTTCATAAGGCACCAGCGACCGTCCCTCGCCGCGCAGTTCCTCGATGACCGCAATCAGCGAGCCGGTCCGGTCCAAACCTTCCGCGATCCGATCCATCCCGACCCCCAGATGCTCGGCAAGCAGGTCGTTCCGCAATACGGTAATCTCGTCCTTCAAATGCCCGCATCCGGGTTCATCTACCGAAAGGATCACGTCGCATTCGGTATCCAGACGCATGGAACGATTGTTGAAATTCGACGATCCGACCCGCAGGAACCTGTCATCCACCACCGTTACCTTGGCATGGACGTAGATTTCGTTGCCGCCTTCGGTAACCGGATGATAGATGCGAAACCTTCCATGTTTGTCGATCCGCTTCAGCGACTCGACCAGACGTGCCCGCGCCGTGTCCATCGCGACCGGCTCAAGCCAGCCATTCGCCGTATGGGGATTGATGATGACGATTTCCGGGCCGTCTTCTTCTTCAAGCCGTTTGGCCATCGCATGGGCGATCCGGCGCGAGGCGAAATACTGGCTTTCAGCATAGATGATTCTCTCGGCGCGCGCGATCAGATCAAGATACATCGTCTCGATCTCATGCGTTGGCACATTATCGTCCATCTCGGGAATGGTGCGGGCGATGCCAAGGCGCAGGTCACGCAAATTCGGCTCCAACCCATCCGGCCAGCAATCCCGAATCTCGGAAACGGGCGCAAGCTCTTGCTTAGTAGCGATTTTCCATCGCAGCCGGGCCAGATCCGCGATGGCGCGAGCCGCCTCGCCGTCGAAAGCGCTTGTTGCGTCATGCCACGGGTCATTGGGTGTTCCGTCCGGCCCCACGCGTCCGGGATCGTCATCCAGATGTTCTCGTGTGTCCCAGCGTTCATCCGTCATATCGATACCGCCGCAAAAGGCGAGACTGTCATCGATAGAGACGACTTTCTGGTGATGTGAACCGGCCAGAGGGTGCGCACCATCCAGACGCAGTTCGATCTGCGGATGTGCCTTCCAGCGGATGAATGTGTAGAACAGGTTTCGCTTGAAAAGTTCTTTAATCGCACCGGTATCCCATTGAAGTAACCGGATTTTTAGTTCAGGTGTGCGATCAACGAGCCAGATGATGAAATCGCCCAGACATTCGGGCCCGCCATCATCGGGAATGCCGAACGGAATGCGAGGATCGAAATCCCAACCCACCAGCAGGATACTGTGCTGCGCGGCAATCATCGCTTTACGAAGGGCGATGAAATAATCCCGGGCGTCAACGATGAATGCGAATCTGTCGGCATGTTCGACACGCCAACAATTTCTGCCTGCCTGCAACAACGCCGTCTGATCCATCTTATCCTGCCCCTTGATCGATACCAATCACCGATCGGACCTTATGGCACAAATCATCCGGCTGACAATTCACGTCATCCGGCGGCGGCGGAACACGCGGATATGCGGACGATCACGACGTCGAGTAAAGCCCCTCATAGATCGGCAGCAGCGTATCCGTTTCGAACAGGGAGCTGACCGAGGTGCCGTTCCATATATTCAGGATTGCCTGCGTGAACATCGGCGCCGTCGGCACGATACGAATATTCGGGGCCGCCTTCACCGAGTCGGATGGCTGGATCGAATCGGTGATGACGAGCGATTTCATCACCGATTTCGAGACCCGCTCGACCGCTGGTCCCGACAGGACGCCATGAGTGATATAAGCATGCACCTCGGTCGCGCCCTCATCCTTCAGCACCTGTGCCGCCTTTACCAGCGTTCCCGCGGTGTCGCAGATGTCGTCGACGATGACACAGGCCCTGCCCTTCACATCGCCGATCACCGTCATTTCGGCCACCTCACCCGGCTTTTCGCGGCGCTTGTCCACGATCGACAATGGCGCGCCGATCCTTTGCGCCAGTTCCCGCGCCCGCGCCACCCCGCCGACATCGGGCGAGACCACCATCAGGTCGTTCATCCGGCCCTTGAAATGGTGCTGCACATCAAGCGCGAAAATCGGCGCGGCATACAGGTTATCCACCGGAATATCGAAAAAGCCCTGAATCTGCGTCGCATGAAGATCCATCGTCAGGATTCTGTCTACCCCGGCCTCGGTCAGCAGATTCGCCACCAGCTTGGCCGAAATCGGTGTCCGGGCCTTGGCGCGGCGATCCTGCCTCGCATAACCGAAATAGGGAATGACAGCGGTGATCCGGGCCGCCGAAGAACGACGCAGCGCATCGACCATGATCAGCAATTCCATCAGGTTGTCATTCGCCGGGTTCGAGGTCGGCTGAATGATATACATATCCTCGCCGCGGACGTTCTCGAATACCTCGATGAAAATTTCCTGATCGTTGAAGCGCTCGATCCGGGCATCGCAAAGCCCGACATTCATGCCGCGATGCATCGACATGCGACGCGCGATCGACGCGGCAAGAGGTTTGTTGGCATTGCCGGAGATAAGTTTGGGCTCGGTCATGACGGGCATGTGAAGCAGGGCCTCTGTCGTGTTTCGTGAGATTGCACCGCCATTAACACCGGGTTAACAATTGAGCAAACCCCAAAGGAGCTTTCGATGGCGCATATCGACTATTACTTCGCGACGATCAGCCCGTTCACCTATCTTGCGGGGGATCGTCTGGAAAAGATCGCCGCCGCCCGCGGGGCAGAAATCACCTATAAACCGCTGGACATCATGCAATTGTTCGAGCGGACGGGCGGCTTGCCTCCGGCCAAGCGGCATCCAAGCCGCATTGAATACAGGATGCAGGAACTTCCCCGCTGGGCAGAGCATCTGAAAATGCCGCTCAATCCCAAACCGGCGCACTTCCCGGTGAACATGGCCCCATCATCTTACGCAGTCATCGCCGCTCAGAATGCCGGAGGGGGGAATGTCGGCGCGCTCGTTCAGGGGTTCCTGCAGGCCGTCTGGGCGGAAGAGCGGGATATCAGCGACGACGCCGTCATCCGCGATATCTTGCAGGCGCATGGTTTCGATCCCGATCTGTGCGACAAGGGTCTGCTGACCGGCGCCGAAACCTATGGGCGCAATCTGGAAGAGGCGGTCGCCGCCGGGGTCTTCGGCGCACCTTTCTATGTCGTCCGCGAAACCGATCAGCGGTTCTGGGGGCAGGACAGGCTGGATTTCCTTGACCGGCATCTCGAATCATTGTGACCGAGATTTTCCGGCGCCACTGGCCCGGCGATACCGATCGCCCGGCACTGGCATTGCACTGCATGATGGCCTCGGGCGGGTATTGGGGTCCGATTGCCGGACGCCTTGAAGGGCGGATCGATCTGTATGGTTTCGACATGCCCGGTCATGGCCGCAGCGGACCTTGGGAACCGGAAGCGAACGGTCCCGATTACCATACTGCCGTCACCCGGATCGCCGCCAGCTTCATCAACCACCCGTTGGATCTGATCGGCCACAGCATGGGCGCCACGGTCGCCCTGCGCATCGCCCTCGCCGCGCCCGAGGCCGTCCGCAGCCTGACCCTGATCGAACCGGTTCTTTTTGCCGCCGCGCCGAGTGAAATGGTTGCGGTTCAGCCCGATGGCGATCTTGAACGGCTTGTTTCCGAAGGCCGGGATGAAGAAGCAACCCGGCAATTCCTCGCGGCATGGGGAACGCAATCCTATGATGCGTTGCCAAACGATATGCAGGACAGGATGCGGGCATGCGTCAGACTGGTTGCGGCCTGCACGCCCGATCTCATGCATGACCGGGCAAACCTGCTGCGCGAAGGCGGGCTAGAGGCGATCACAGCACCGGTTTTGCTGATTTCGGGCAAGCAATCGCCGCCATCCATCCATGCAATCGCCGAGACGCTTGCGTCCCGTCTGCCGGATGTCGGCAGGGCCGTTATACCGGATGCCGGCCATATGGCACCGATCACGCATCCCGATCAGGTCGCCGGACTGATTGACGTCAATCTTGACCGGGCCTGACCGGCAGGGACAATTCGGGGCTTGTCACCGTGTCGCCGCGATCCATTCACGACAGCGCGCCTCCGGGTCGGTTGCCTGCTGAATATCCGTCACCACCGCCGCGCAATCCGCACCGGCCGCAAAGACGCCCGGCAGCCGTTCCGGCGTCAATCCACCGATGGCAACCAAAGGAACCTTTCCCGCGAACCGCTTCCATTCGCGCACACGCTCCAACCCCTGTGGACCCCATTTCATCTTTTTCAGCAGCGTCGGATAAACCGGCCCAAGGGCAACATATTCGGGATCATGAGACAGGGCGCGATCCAGTTCCGTTTCGTCATGGGTGGAAAGCCCGAAACGCACATTCGCGCGGCGCAATGCCGCGAAATCCGCGAGGTCCATATCCTCTTGCCCCAGATGCACGAAATCAATATCCATATCGATCGCAAGCTGCCAGTAATCGTTCAGCACCAGTTGCGCCCCATGTGCCGCACAGCAAGCCTTCGCACGCTGGGCCTGATTGCGCAGTTCCTCCTTAGGCACATCCTTGAGCCGCAATTGCACCAGTTTGACGCCCAGCGGAACGAGCCGCTCCAGAAGCGTGGTCGTGCCGGTGATGAGATAAAAGCGATCCAGCGTCATGTCAGTGCCGCCATTCCAAATATCGGAGTCGAGGCCACAGCCATATCCCGCCGCCCCATCAGTCCGGCCTCATGGGCAAGCTTTCCGGATTCGACAGCGCCGGCAAACGCCCGCGCCATTGCGACCGGATCGCCCGCCTTCGCAACGGCGGTATTCAACAGCACGGCATCGAAGCCCATCTCCATCGCCCGGGCAGCCTGCGACGGCGCGCCGATCCCCGCGTCGATCACCAGCGGAATATCGGGAAAATGCGCCCGCATGGAACATAGCGCATCCTCATGCCTCAGGCCCTGTCCCGATCCGATCGGAGAACCCCAGGGCATCAATACCTGGCAACCCGCTTCGACCAGCTTTTCACCGACGATCAGATCTTCGGTCGTATAGGGGAAAACCTCGAACCCGTCGGCACAGAGTTCACGCGCCGCCTCGACCAGCGCGAAAGGGTCGGGTTGCAGCGTATCGGCATGACCGATGACTTCCAGCTTGACCCAGTTGGTGCCGAAAACCTCGCGCGCCATCCGTGCCGTGGTAATCGCCTCGCGGGCGCTGTGGCATCCCGCAGTATTAGGCAGGATACGGCAGCCGCTGGCCTGAAGCAGATCGCGGAAATGCGCGCCCCCTGCCCCCTCGCGGCGCAGGCTGACCGTGATGATCTCGCTGCCCGAGGCGGAAATCGCATCGGCCAGCACCGCAGGAGAAGGGTATTGCGCAGTTCCCAGAAACAAGCGGGAAACCGGTGTCACGCCATAGAACATGACTTAGCCCCCTTGCATGGGCGACAGGATCTCGATCCGCATGCCGTCGGACAAGGCCGTTCCGTCGCGCAAGGTTCTGGGGACGAAATCGCCATTCACGGCGGTCGCCACCGAGGCCGCGGGTAAATTACGCTCTTCGATCAGTCCCGACAGGGTTGTGGCCTGCGTCCGGATCGCTTCGCCATTCAATTCAACTCGCATGTCTTTTCCTTTCGTATCATCAGATGATCCGCCAATTTCTCGGCCAGTGCGGGCGCCATCAGGAAGCCGTGGCGATACATGCCATTGACATGAATCCGCCCGCCCTCCTCGCGAATGCGTGGGATATTGTCGGGAAAGGCGGGGCGAAGGCCCGCGCCGGTCTCGATCAGCCGCGCCTCGGCGAAACCGGGATGCAGGGTATAGGCGGCGGAAAGTAGTTCCATCACCGCCCGCGCCGTAACCGGGCCGGGATCGTCGGTTTCGACCGTTGTCGCGCCGATCATGTAGCGCCCAGCCCCGCGCGGCACGACATAGCAGGGAAAGCGTGGATGCAGCAGACGGATTGTGCGGGTCAGCGTCACATCCGGAGCATCGACGATCAGCATCTCGCCTCTGACTCCGCGCAGATCGGGCAGCAGGTCACGGGCGGCCAGCCCCCGGCAATCGATGATCTTCCCGCGTGGCTGGCCCTGACGGATGGAAATGCCCATGGCAGTCAGCCGGTCCCGCAGCGCAGCCATCGCCTTGCGGGGGTCAAGATGGGCTTCATCCGCGAAGAACAGCCCGCGCGCGAAGCGCCCCGCCAGATCGGGCTCCAGCGTGGCGGGATCGGCGGGGGCATGGCCGGTCGTCATCCGGGCAAAGCGATCCAGTTCCGCGCCATCACGAGGTGGAGCCACGACCAGCGTTCCCCGCCGGACAACGCCGGGCACATGGGATGACCACCATTCGACGGCTTTTACACCTGCAATGATGACCTCGGGCGGGGCGGATTCTCCTTCGCAGCCAGGCGCGAGCATTCCACCCGCCCAATGGGAAGCCGGGATGGAGTCGTCAGATAACAGTTCGACAGGCAGGCCGCGTTCGGCCAAAACGGTGGTCACGCAAAGCCCGGCAACCCCCGCCCCGACAACCGAAAACATCAGCCAACCCTCCATGCGAAAGCAAGGGACGAAGGCGCGCGCCACATGCACCCGGCCGCCCCCAGGGACCGGCGCTTTGGAGCGTGCCGTACTGAATCGGAAACGCAAGTTGCTTGCATCCCGCGATGGCCGGGGGCCAGCCCGTCGCCGGCTGGTTCTTGAACCAGTGGCGCACCTGCCGGCGACCCCCAAGGTATTTGGACAAAGAAGAAGCAGAGGGAGGGGAAGCGAAACCGGACAGGTGCGACAGACCCTGGTACCGTCGGAACCTCTGGAGCAGATGCGCCCAAAGCTGCGCAACAAACTGCATTGCACAACGCCCGGATCGCCTGCCCATGATCGGACGCTTGTGCGCCTCTGTCCGGATGTGTCGTCATCCCTCCACCTTCTCCACCTCATCGACGGGCATATACAGGTCCCCGCCCTCGCGGTATTTTTCAGCCATTTTCTCCATGCCCGACGCCCGGGCCTCGGCGCGGATATCATGGCTGATCTTCATCGAACAGAATTTCGGCCCGCACATCGAACAGAAATGCGCCACCTTATGCGCCTCTTTCGGCAAGGTCTGGTCGTGGAATTCGCGTGCCGTATCGGGGTCCAGCGAGAGATTGAACTGATCCTCCCAACGGAACTCGAACCGGGCGCGGGACAGCGCGTCGTCACGCAGTTTCGCCGCCGGGTGTCCCTTGGCCAGATCGGCGGCATGGGCAGCGATCTTATAGGTGATGACGCCGGTTTTCACGTCGTCGCGATCGGGCAGGCCCAGATGCTCCTTGGGCGTGACATAGCACAGCATCGCGGTGCCGAACCAGCCGATCATCGCGGCGCCGATCCCACTGGTGATATGATCGTAGCCCGGAGCGATATCTGTGGTCAGAGGCCCAAGCGTATAGAACGGCGCTTCCCCGCAAACCTCCAACTGCTTGTCCATATTCTCCTTGATCTTGTGCATCGGCACATGGCCGGGACCTTCGATCATGACCTGACAATCCTTAGCCCATGCAATCTGCGTCAGTTCCCCCAATGTCTCCAGCTCGGCAAACTGCGCGGCGTCATTGGCATCTGCGATAGAGCCGGGCCGCAGCCCGTCGCCAAGGCTGAAACTGACGTCATAGGCACGCATGATGTCACAAATCTCGTCGAAATGTTCATACAGGAACGACTCGCGGTGATGATGCAGGCACCATTTCGCCATGATAGAACCACCGCGGCTGACGATCCCGGTCACCCGTTCCGCAGTCAGGTGGATGAAGGGCAGGCGCACGCCGGCATGGATGGTGAAATAGTCCACCCCCTGCTCGGCCTGCTCGATCAGCGTGTCGCGGAACACCTCCCATGACAAATCCTCGGCAACGCCGCCCACCTTTTCGAGCGCCTGATAGATCGGCACCGTCCCGATGGGCACCGGGCTGTTGCGGATGATCCAGTCGCGGATATTGTGGATATTGCGGCCTGTCGAAAGATCCATCACCGTATCCGCGCCCCAGCGGATCGCCCAGACCATCTTTTCGACCTCTTCCTCCATCGAGGAGGTCACGGCGGAATTGCCGATATTGGCGTTGATCTTCACAAGGAAATTCCGCCCGATCGCCATAGGCTCGATCTCGGGGTGGTTGATATTCGCCGGAATGATGGCACGACCCGAGGCGATTTCCTGCCGCACGAATTCCGGCGTCACGTGATCCGGGATCGACGCCCCCCAATCCTGTCCATCGCGGATCAGCTTTTCCTTCGCGGCCCGCCGCCCCAGATTTTCGCGGATCGCCACGAACTCCATCTCGGGCGTGATGATCCCGGCCCGCGCATAGGCCATCTGCGTCACCGCGCCCGATTTCGCCCGGAACGGCTCATGCCGCACGGGAAAGCCCGGAACCAGCCGTTCACCTGTTGCAAACCCGTTATCCTCGGGCTTCACCACCCGGCCGTCGTAACGCTCGACATCACCACGTCCCGCAATCCAGCCTTCACGCAGACGCGGCAACCCCGCCGCGATATCGATCACTGCCTGCGGATCGGTATAGGGGCCGGAGGAATCGTAAACTATCACCGGTGGTTCCATGGCCGAAGGGTGCAGTTCGATCTCGCGCATCGGCACGCGCAAATCGCCATGCCAGACCTTTTTCGAGGCGGGCAGCGGGCCGGTAGTGATCTTTGGTGCTGGCGTGGGATCGTCGGAAAGATTGCTGTGCTTATTCATGATGTCTCCTCAAGCTCACTCGAAAAGACCCAGAAGCTTCAGAGGCAGAAAGCGGGCGTCCGGCCCGGTGGGGGCCAGAACGGCCCAAAGAGCGGATGCCCTTCGGTCTTCCTACGCCAGTCTCAACTGGGTCAGGTTCAAAGGGTCGCCGCACCGTGGCAGCTCATTTGCATGATGCTGCCACCAATCAGCCTCTCAGTCCCTTGGGCGGGACTCCCCTGACTACGCGCAAGGTCACAAACCGGGACGCGCTTGTCAAGCGCCTTGCATTGCGTCGGGTGAGACGCGGCTATGCGCGAGGCGGTATTGAAAGCTGCGGAAAGGGCAAACAAGTCACATCTGGAAGACATTGGTCACGATGAAAGGACATTCGATGACAACTCTTTTCGATCCGCTGCAGATCGGCCCCCTCGGCCTGAAAAACCGGGTCATCATGGCGCCTTTGACACGATCCCGCGCGGGGACCGAACGTGTGCCCAATGCGCTTATGGCCGAATATTACCGCCAGCGCGCCGGGGCCGGTCTGATCCTGAGCGAAGCGACCAGTGTCACCCCGATGGGTGTGGGCTATGCCGACACGCCGGGGATCTGGAACGATGCGCAGGTCGAAGGCTGGAAAGCCGTCACTCAGGCCGTGCATGAGGCCGGCGGCCTGATCATGTTGCAGCTTTGGCATGTCGGGCGCATCTCGCATCCTATATTCCTGAATGGCGAGTTGCCTGTTGCCCCAAGCGCGATCCAGCCTGCTGGCCATGTCAGCCTGGTACGGCCAAAATCCGAATATGTCACGCCCCGGGCCCTTGAAACAGCAGAAATCCCGGATGTTGTCGAAGCCTATCGTCAGGGTGCGGAAAATGCCAAACGAGCAGGTTTCGACGGGGTCGAGATTCATGCCGCCAATGGCTATCTGATCGACCAGTTTCTGCAGGACAGCACCAATCAGCGAACTGACGGTTATGGCGGCACTATCGAAAACCGGACGCGCCTGCTGAACGAGATCGCCGATGCGGTGATCGGTGTCTGGGGCGCAGATCGGGTCGGCCTGCACCTTGCCCCGCGCGGAGACAGTCATGACATGGGTGACAGCGATCCGCGCGCCCTGTTCACTCAGGTCGCCCGGGACATGGCGGCGCGCGGCGTGGCCTTCCTTGCCTTGCGGGAACATGTCGGAGATGACAGTCTTCTGCCCGAAATCAAGCAGGCCTTCGGCGGAGCGGTCATCGCGAATGAGGGGCTGACATTCGACACCGCCTCGCGATTGCTGCGCGACGGCGTGGCCGATGCGGCCGCTTTCGGCCGCGATTTCATCGCCACGCCCGATCTGCCCGCACGGTTCCGCAACGGTCTGGAGCTGAACGAGCTTGATGCCTCGAGCCTCTATGTCGGTGGCGAGAAAGGGTACACCGATTACCCGTTTGCAGCGGATATTGTTGACGCCTGATCTGCACCCCCTTGGCGGCTGGTTCCTGAACCGGGGGCCAGCCCCCGGCCCCCCGAGGTATTTGTGCAAAGAAGAAGGGGCCGGGCGCGGGTTCGATCGAGTGCCGCTTTTGCCATGCATCTTCAAAAAAAGAGGCGCCCGGAGGCGCCTCTTTTCCTGATTTCGGGGTCGTATCAGCAGGAGTAATACATCTGGTACTCAACCGGGTGCGGCGTATGCTCATAGGCATAAACCTCTTCCCATTTCAGTGCCATGTAACCTTCAAGCTGATCGCGGGTGAATACGTCTCCCGCCAGCAGGAAGTCCATGTCCTTCTCGAGTTCCTCAAGCGCCTCACGCAGGCTGCCGCAAACGGTCGGGATTTCGGCCAGTTCCTCGGGCGGCAGATCGTAAAGATCCTTGTCCGACGCCGAACCCGGATCGATCTTGTTCTTGATGCCGTCCAGACCGGCCATCAGCAACGCAGCAAAGCACAGATAAGGATTGGCCGACGGATCGGGGAACCGGGCCTCGACGCGCTTTGCCCTGGGGCTTTCGGTCCACGGAATACGCACGCAGCCCGAACGGTTCCGCGCCGAATAGGCCCGCAGCACCGGGGCCTCGAAGCCCGGGATCAGGCGCTTGTAGCTGTTGGTCGAGGGGTTGGTGAGTGCGTTGAGCGCCTTGGCATGTTTCAGAATGCCGCCGATGAAATACAGCGCCTCTTGCGACAGATCGGCATATTTATCGCCCGCGAACAAGGGCTTGCCGTCTTTCCAGATCGACATGTTCACATGCATCCCCGAGCCGTTATCGCCTTTCATCGGCTTGGGCATGAAGGTCGCGGATTTGCCATAGGCATCGGCAACATTGTGGATGACGTATTTGTATTTCTGGATATTATCGGCCTGTTCGGTCAGCGAGCCAAAGATCAGACCCAGCTCATGCTGCGCCGAGGCGACCTCGTGATGGTGCTTGTCCACCTTCATGCCGATGCGCTTCATGGTCGACAGCATCTCGCTGCGGATATCCTGTGCGGCGTCGATCGGGTTCACGGGGAAATAACCGCCCTTGTGGCCGGCGCGGTGCCCCTGGTTGCCCATCTCGTATTCGGTATCGGTATTCCATGCCGCATCAAGCGCGTCGATGCTGAAGGCAACCTTTTGCGGAGTGACCGAATAGCGCACGTCATCGAACAGGAAGAATTCCGCTTCCGGGCCGAAATAGGCGGCATCGCCGACGCCCGACGATTTCAGGTAAGCCTCTGCCTTGACGGCGGTTCCGCGTGGATCTCGGCTATAGGGTTCGCCAGTATCCGGCTCGGCCACATTGCAATGCACGCACAGGGTCTTTTCCGCATAGAACGGATCTATATAGACCGATGACGGATCCGGAATCAGCTTCATGTCGGACTGATCGATCGATTTCCAGCCGGCAATCGAGCTTCCGTCGAACATGAAGCCTTCCTCGAAGAAATCCTCATCCACCAGATCCTTGTCCAGCGTCACATGCTGCAGCTTGCCCTTGGGATCGGTGAAGCGCACGTCGACATAGGCGACGTCTTCATCTTCGATCAACTTCAAGACATCCTTGATTTTCATCACTTCCCTTTCTTCGTAAAATTGGCCCGGCAATCGCATTCGCCGGGCGCAGAATCTGTGTCGCTGGAGAAACTTAAACCGCGTCGTCGCCGGTTTCGCCAGTTCGGATGCGGATTGCCTGTTCGACGGGTGAAACGAAGATCTTGCCGTCGCCGATCTTCTCGGTGCGCGCAGCACTTACGATCGCATCGACAGCCGCCTCGACCTGATCGTCGGGCAGGACCATTTCGATTTTCACCTTTGGCAGGAAATCCACGACATATTCAGCGCCGCGATAAAGTTCCGTATGCCCCTTCTGACGCCCGAAGCCCTTGACCTCGGTAACCGACAGACCCTGTACGCCTACTTCCTGAAGAGCTTCTTTCACGTCGTCCAGTTTGAACGGCTTGATGATCGCCTCGATCTTTTTCATCGCTATTGATCCTTCCTCGCGGCTTGCCTGAAGACTGATTGGCGGGTTTGATGGCTGGCGTAAATGAGGCAAGAGCCGGATGGACGATCCGAACGCAGAGGACCGGTGTATTTGCCTAATATTTAGGCTTCATGACGAAACTATAGGCAACCTCTATGCTGTTTGGCACTGAAATCCTCACGACCGCTCAAATGCGCGCCATCGAATCCGCGGCCATGGATAGCGGAGAACTCCCGGGATTGACCTTGATGGAACGCGCTGGCGCCGCGGTGGCCGGGCATATCCGGCTGCAATGGCCAAAACCGGGACATGCGACGATTCTCTGCGGTCCGGGCAATAATGGCGGCGACGGATATGTGATCGCGCGGCTTCTGGCGAAGGCGGGATGGAGATTGCGCGTATTGGGGCTGGACAATATCCCCGGCCCGGACGCAAGCGAAGCAAAGCGCCGCTGGCGGGAAACCGGCCCGATCCTGCCCCTGACGCCAGCCACTCTGCGCGGGTCGCCTGCGAACAGCATTCATGTGGACGCCATTTTCGGCACCGGCCTGAGCAGACCGCCACAGGATGAGATCACGGCGCTGCTTCGCCATCTTTCCCATCTGACCCGTCACGAAAATACACCGCTTGTCGCCGTGGATTGCCCCTCTGGGCTCTGCATGGATAGCGGTCGCTGGCTTGGCGGCGATACCGACCCGTCCTTCCCGCTTGCCGCCACATTTACCATCGGCTTCGACAGCCCCAAGCCGGGGCATCTTCTGGCATCCGGTCCTGCCGCCTGCGGTCGGCTGATCATTGCGGATATCGGCTTGCGGCCGTGGCGCGAGCGGCGGACCAGGCAGGCCGATCTTTGCGCTATCTGGCCGCGCTTCCCCGTCCATGACCGACGGGCTGAACCAATCCGTTCCGTGATTCCAAGAATGCTTGGCAAAGGTGTCGCGGCGGGCCAACCCCAGGATGCGCATAAATACAGATACGGACATGCACTGATTGTAGCCGGAGCAGCAGGGCAAGATGGTGCTGCGCGGCTGGCGGCGCGGGCAGCGATCAGAAGCGGAGCCGGGCTAGTGACGCTTGGCCTGCCGGGCGATATTACCGGCCGCGGCAGGCAGGGGCCTGATGCCCTGATGCTGCGCAATATCGGGAATGCCGAAGCTCTGCAAAATCTCCTGACCGACCGACGGATCACTGCGCTTTGTCTTGGTCCCGGTTGCGGATTGCGACGGGCCACCGATCTGCTGCCGACGGCGATGAATGCGCGCCTGCCCTGTGTTCTGGATGCCGATGCGCTCTCGGCTCTGGCACAAAATCCCGACTGGGTCGGGCAGTTGCCGGATCATTGCGTTCTGACGCCGCATGAGGGCGAATTTTCGCGCCTTTTCCCGGATATCTCCCGACGAATGAAAAAACCCGCCCGCCACGGCCCGGCATATTCCCGCATCGACGCTGTCCGAGAGGCGGCATCGTACTGTAATGCGGTCGTCCTGCTGAAAGGGCCGGATACCGTGATCGGGGCGCCCGACGGGCGGGTATGGGTGCATTCGGCCTTCGACATCCCCTGGCTGGCGACAGCGGGATCCGGGGATGTATTGGCCGGGCTGATCACCGGTTTACTTGCACGAGATTTGCCTGCCCTGGAAGCTGCGGCGATTGGTTGCTTGCTGCATGCATATGCGGCACGCTTGTTCGGCCCCGGGCTGATCGCCGACGATCTGCCCGAATTGCTGCCCCGGGTTTATCGGGAGTTCGGTCTTTAAGAAGATCGGCCGTGCCGAACGGCGGTGATCGACAGCTGGCAATCCGGGAATAAGAGTTGGGCCATGACATATGTCATGGCCCCTGCGTTTGAGAACGCTGTCTCCCTGCCGGACTGGCCGGTCATCATTCGACGCAAGCTATTCTTGTGTCACAAGGACGTCAACTGTCTATGCGGCCTCTGTTCATCGATAATTTCGCCATTTCGCGCCTTTCGTCGTAGCAACCCCGGTTGACCGAATGCGAAATCGCTCAAACCATGTTGAACTCTGATATCGTGTTACACGCTGACAAACGCATTTATACGTGTTACGCGACAGCAAAACATCGAGCAAAGGAAAGAACCGATTATGCAACTCAGGAATTCGTACTCGCTTCTCGCGGTTCTGGCGGTCATCGCATCTCCTGCCTTCGCACAGGACGCCGCAACCCCTGACGCAGAGGCACCGGCAGATGGCGCGGCGCAATTGCCGCAATCCGCAGCAGATCTGGCCGAGGAGGCCCAGAACGCCGCTGATAACGCGGAATCTGCCGCTCAGGACGCCGCTGATGCCGTGAACGGCGACGCAGCCGAAGAAGAAGCCGGTGCGGATGCCGCGACCGAGGGGGAAGCTGCCGCAACATCCGACGATGACGCCGCCGCGGAAGGAACCGCCGCGGGCGAAGCGAATGCGGACGAGGCCGAATCAGCCACCGAACAACCTGAAGCTGCCGCAGAAGAACCTGCCTCGGATGAACCTGCCGCTGCTGGCGAAGCCGCTGAGACCGGCGCAGCGGCGGCACCTGGTGCCCCGGCCGAAGGCGGAACGCCTTCCGAGCAGGCAGCCGAAGGCGCGGATGACGAACCGAAGGTCGGTTCCTACTATGCGAAATCGACTCATTCCGACTGGACGATTCGCTGTGTCACGACCGAAAGCGGCAATGATCCCTGCGAATTGTATCAGTTGCTGAAAGACAGCGACGGCAATTCCGTCGCCGAGATGACGCTTATTCCTCTGAGCAATGGCGAAGTCGCCGCTGGCGCCACCATGGTCGTTCCGCTGGAAACCGATCTGACCAAGGGCCTGAGCTTCGGAATCGACGGAAACAAGGCAAGTGGCTATCCGTTCAGCTTCTGCGCTCCGGTCGGTTGCGTCTCGCGTATGGGGTTCACCGCGGATGAATTGGGTGCTTTGAAAGGCGGATCCAAGGCCAATGTCGAATTGTTGCCCTTTGGCTCGGATCCCGAAAACCCGGTCGAACTTGAACTGTCTCTGGCAGGTTTCACTGCGGCCTATAGTGAGTTGGAACAACTCGCCAAGGAAGCACAGGCCACGGCCGAGCAGCAAGGCGGCAATACCGAAGAACAGCCTGCCGAAGAGGAAGCGCAACCGGCAGAATAACTGGCACTGCGGCAAAGCATCCGTGAAAACAGAAAACCGCGCCGGATACGGCGCGGTTTTTCCGTACCGCAGGATGAAACCCGGCCGTCAAACCCGCCGTAACGCGATCACGGCATTCAACCCGCCAAAAGCGAACGCATTGGACAACACCGCATCCACCTGCGCATCCCGTGCTTCATTCGGCACCACATCAAGCGCACATTCGGGATCAGGCTCTTGATATCCGATGGTCGGGGCAACCACGCCGTCCCGCAAAGCCATGATACAGGCCAGCAATTCGACCGCGCCCGTCCCCCCAATCAAATGCCCGTGCATGGATTTAGTCGAAGATATCATCAGTCGGTCGGCATGATGACCAAACGCATGGGCGACAGCGGCACATTCGGTCTTGTCATTCGCAGCCGTTCCCGTGCCATGGGCATTGATATAGCCGATCTGTTCCGGGTTCAGGCCCGCATCGCTTAACGCACCGCTGATGGCACGCTCGGCCCCTTGTGCCGATGGCATAACGATATCCTGCGCATCCGAAGACATCGCAAAACCGACCACCTCGGCAAGAATATCGGCCCCGCGGGTATGGGCAGATTCGTAATCCTCGAAGACGAAAACCCCAGCACCCTCACCCTGAACCATGCCGTTGCGATTGGCACTGAAGGGACGACAGGCATCTTTGGACATGACCCGCAGCCCCTCCCATGCCTTGACTCCGCCAAAGCACAACATTGCCTCTGATCCGCCGGTCAGCATCACTTGCGCCGCACCGGATCGGATCATCTGAAAGGCAAGCCCCATGGCGTGATTGGAACTTGCGCAGGCAGTCGCGACGGTAAACGATGGGCCGCGCAGCCCGAACTCCATCGAAACATGGCTGGCGGCGGCATTGTTCATCAGCTTCGGCACGACAAAGGGGTGAACGCGGTTCTTCCCCTCTTCATAGACGGCACGATAATTATCGTCCCAGGTATTCAGGCCGCCCCCGGCCGTGCCCAGAACCACCCCGGCACGCAAACCCAGCTTGCCCTGAAAATTCAACCCTGCCTGCCCGACCGCCTGCTTGGCCGCCAGCAGCGTGAATTGGGTGAACTTGTCATAAAGAAGGATTTGCTGGCGATTGAAGTAGCTTTCGGGCCGCCAGTCATGGATCTGCGCGCCGATCTGGATAGACAACCGCTCGACATCGCGAAAATCAAGCTGCGTGATGCCGCAACGCGCTTCGCGAAAAGCTTCCAGCGTGGTCGCTACATCGTGGCCAAGCGCGTTGATGGTGCCTGCCCCGGTGATGACCACCCTGCGCAACCCGTCAGGGGTCAGCGGATCAAAGGATTTTACGGTACGAGATTCCTCGGTTTTTTTCTTGCCGGTTCTCTTGGCGCTCATGCGGCCTTTTCCGCTACAAGCCGTTCAACCGCCGCGATGATCGTCCCCATGGTTGAGATATCGAATTCGGATTTCTCGGGCTCATTGGCATTGAAGGGAATCGTGATATCGAATTCCTCTTCAATCGCAAAAATCGATTCGACCAGCCCAAGGCTGTCGATCCCCAGTTCCTCGGGGGTCGCCTCATCGGAAATCTGATCCGGTTCCAGCATCGCCTGTTCGGCAATGAGTTCCTTGATTCGGGATTTTACGGTGTCAGTCATGTCGCCTCCTGTTCATCCCTTTTCCAACAGGCGTGTAACGGTTTCCTGAAGCTTTGCAACTTGGCTTGCAAGACGTGGCAAACGACGGGTCGCTTTCTGGATTTCCATCTGCGTTTCCATCTTTACCGCCGGATGACCAAGAATCACACGCCCGGCCGGGACACGGGTGAATATCTTGCTGGCGCCGCCTGCGATAACATCATCGCCGATCTCGATATTATCCGAGACACCAACCTGCCCCGCAAGAACCACACGATCGCCGATCTTCGACGAACCGGCAACGCCCACCAGGCCGCATAACAGGCAGTCTTCGCCAATCACGACATTATGGCCGATCTGTACGAGGCTGTCGATTTTTGTGCCGGAACCGATCCGGGTGGCCCGTATCGTCCCGCGGTCGATGGTGGCATTCGCGCCGATTTCGACGTCATTCCCGATTTCGACCCCGCCCAAAGAATGAATGCGGGTCCAGTGCTGAGCCCTGAGATCATCGCGGGTGCCCAGCGTGCGGCGGATTTCCTCGATCCCCGATTCCTCGGGCGTCACGTAAGAGAAACCGTCACCGCCGATCGAGGCCCCGGGCTGAACGATCAGACGTTCCCCCGCCGTGACGCCATGGGCAATGCGCGCGCCCGGAAGAATCAGTGCATCCTGGCCAACTCGCGTTCCCCGCCCGATGGAGACATGCGCCCCGATCCGCGCGCCGGACGCAATACGGGCATCGGCGCCGATCACCACAAAAGGTCCGATAGCTGCGCCCTCACCGATCTCGGCGCTGTCATCGATCACGGCTGTGGGATGTATGCCGGGTGCGATATCAGGGCCGGGATCGAATGCCCGGGTCAGACCGGCCATGACCAGACGCGGACGCGGCGCGAAGATTGCCGCTTTCAGCCCGTATTCTTCGGGATTCATTCCCTCGGCAAGGATCGCCATGCTTCCCGGGCGCAAAGCCCCGGCATATTTCGGAGCCATCGCCAAGGCGATAACCCCTCCATCTTTGCCCACAGGTACGGTTTCCGAGGGTTCTGCCGCGCCCGTCACGGGCAGGGATTGATCTCCCCAGGCCTGCGCATCCAATGCGCGTGCAAGTTCGCCAATGGTTACAGACATGATTGCCACCTTTCACATGTGGCTTAATCGGTTTACGCGTCCAAATCCAGACCGGCTTTTTCAAGCAATCCCCAAATCACCGCGTCACGCCCATAGACGTCCTTATAAAGGCGAATCTGCCCTGTCTCGTCCGGAAATGCCGTGAAATAGACCAGATGCACCGGTACTTCGGGTGTCAGCTTCAACCAGGTCTCTTTGCCGGTATTCAGAGCACGCTCGAAAACAGCCTGGGGGTTTTCCGTCTGCACGGACAAAAGCTGATAGGCCAGGTCAAACGGATCGCCGATCCGGATACAGCCATGCGAGTAAGCACGCGACTGGTTGGCAAACAGATGTTTCGTCGGAGTATCGTGCAGATAGATATTCCACTGGTTCGGGAAGATGAATTTCACCTTTCCCAAGGCATTGTCGTCGCTTGGCTTCTGGCGCATCCGATAGGGAAAGCTTGATGCCGTATAACGGGCGAAGTCGATATTGTCCCGAGGCACGACATTGCCATTTCCATCCACGATATCGATATGCGAAACGGCATAGCGGTTCGCTTTCAATTGCGGCAGATATTCCTTGATCGTGATCGAGCGCGGCACGTTCCAGCGGGGGTTCACCACCAGATATTCCATCTGGTCCGAAAATTCCGGGGTCTGCATCTCGGATTCCGCCTTGCCGACCACGACACGGGTCTGGAAAACCTCGTGCCCTTTCTCGAAGATGCGGGCCTTGTATTCCGGGATATTGACCCAGACCATACGGTCATCCAATGCCTCGCCGGTCATCCAGCGCATCCGCTCCAATGCGACGATAATGGCCCGGGTTCGCGCATTCATTCCATCCGAATTCAGCTGACGGATCGTGTTCGGCCCCGCCACGCCATCCGGATTGAGCCCGACCGCCTCCTGATAGCGGGCAACCTCTGCCGACAAGGCGTCGTCGTAAAGCCGCGGGTCGGTTACCTGTTCGGCCTTGAGCCCGATACTTGCCAGACGGGCGCGCAGAAGCGCGATACCCTCATCACTCATACCCAGACGCCAAACCGCCTCGGGAGCCTTGGGCAGATCCGCAGGCACGCTCATCACCTGCGCCTCGTGCAAAGCCGCTTGCAATTGTTCATATGCCTCGTGCTGCGGCCCCAGTTCCGCCAGATAATCCGCCGGATTGTCGCTGGCGGCGAATTCCGCCATCAGTTGAGCCACGGCCGGGCGCCTGACCTCACGGTGAATACCGGGGACCGACCTTGCAGGATCGATCACGCCACCGGTCAGATCCTGGATCATCCGCGCCAGAGTCCGGGCATAAACCATCTCGGACGTGAAATCCTGCCCTGCCGAATCCAGGCTGTCCGGGCGGTAACGTGATGTTGGAATACCATGCGAAGGCATTGTCTCGATGGCATCGCGCAACGCCTGGCGCCGAACCTCTCCTTTGGGGCCGGTGAAAATCGGCTTCAACCCGTTGCCGCCGTAAAATGCCGCCAGAGCCGGATCACTTGCCACCGCCTCGGCAAGCGCCATTTCGTCGGGTGAGAAATGAAGCCTGGGCGAAACCGCCACGGTTGTCCCGCCGCTTTGCATAACGGAAGATTGCGCCACCGCTACTTGAGCGCCGCTGATGATCATAGCTGCCGCCAGGATGACTGAAAAACCCGATCGCCGCATCGAAACCTCATAAATCATGACCTGATTCTGCCATTGATCATGCAAAGGATCCATGAAGGCCGGCCGAACCCCTAAGATCAAAACCACAAAGTTGCATAATCGGCACAATATGAAGCTCAACGGCAACAAGCGGCATGATAAGCGGTTTTTTGCCGATATACAGGCGGATTTATCCCCGCACGCACAAATAGGTTTCTACAACCTGAAGATTTTGACATATTATTAATCATCGTAAGACATCTTCCAAGAAGCCGCAGAAACGCGGCCAAATGAACGAAGCAGGACAGGCGATCTGACATGACAATCAATCCTATTTCCCGGCGTGGAATACTGGGGGTGTTCGCGGCGACTGCTGTGACAGCTGCCCCTGTAATGGCCAATGCGTTTGGCTTCTTGCGCGGAGCAGGCGATATGCGCCGTATCCGGATGTATAACGGTCGAACCGGTGAAAGCATCGATGCCGTTTACTGGGTCGACGGCAAATATATCCGTGAATCTCTTAACGAAATCAATATTTTCATGCGCGACTGGCGGACCGGAACAGCAATCGGCATTGATCCGCGGACCATTGACGTTGCCACCGCGTCACATAGGCTGCTGCAAACGAACGAACCCTATATGCTGTTGTCGGGCTATCGTTCACCGCAGACCAATGCGATGCTGCGCAGCCGGTCTTCCGGCGTGGCCAAGAACTCGCTGCATGTGACGGGCAAGGCTGCTGATCTGCGGCTCAAATCGCGCTCTGTCGGCCAGATGTATCAGGCAGCGGCCTCTTGCCGGGCTGGCGGCGTCGGCAAATATAGCGGTTCGAATTTCGTGCATATGGATTGCGGTCCTGTGCGGACATGGGGCTCCTGATCAAGCTCCTGAATTCCATCGCGCCTCCTGCCAGTGATATCCAACCCATTCGTGGGTTGGATTCGCTGTTGTGATCACAGAGCCTGCTTCTTGCGTTGACAGTAGCCTGATGGTCTGTGATTCTGATGCAGTCACTGCAATTTGGCGGTGACGCCGGAACAACTTCAGGAACGTGAATGAGTTCGTCATCAATCCGACGCTATCACACCGCCAAAAAGATTCAGTCCGCAGCAATCGCGCTTGCCGTCAAGAACGGGCTGAACAATATCACGACCGAAGCGATCGCATGCGCCGCAGGTGTCAGTGCCCGCACTTTCTTCAACTATTACCCCTATAAAGAAGCCGCTCTCATGGGGCCGCAACCGGATTATCCAGAGGATGCGGCAGAGCTATTCATAAATGGCACAGGCAGTCTGCTGGCCGACCTTCGGGAATTGATCTCTGTCCACATTTCACGCTTTCTGCATGAAAGGGAAATGCTTGGACATCTTCTCAAGCTTAGCGAAACCGATCCCAAGCTGACGGCTTTGCGCAATAATGCCGTCCTGGCACGGCGCGGCAAAATGGCAGGGCTTCTTCAGCGACGCCTGCCGGATACCGACCCCAGAATGATCGACATCCTTGCTTCGGCCATCATCGCAGCCACCAATAACGCAACCCAAAGCTGGGCTCTTGGCGTATCCGAAGACTTCGTCGAAGCTGCCATGGAAAATCTGTCGCTCATCCTTCCCGCAGCCCGGCTGCTGGAAGAGGACGATTAACCGTCGCTTTCAGATATTCCACCAATGGAAAAGCGGCGCTCCCTGTAAGAGCGCCGCTTTCCTGAATTTCGGTAAAGGCGAAATCCGACCTTAGACCGCGCCGTTGATGAACTTCACCGCATCGCCAACAGTCTGAATGGTTTCAGCGGCGTCATCGGGAATCTCGATGCCGAATTCTTCTTCGAAAGCCATCACCAGTTCGACGGTATCAAGGCTATCAGCACCCAGATCGTCAATGAAAGAAGCGGACTCGACCACTTTCTCTTCATCGACACCAAGATGTTCGACAACGATTTTTTTCACGCGATCAGCGATATCGCTCATATCACAACCTCATTCTCGCGGGCATCCGCCCAAATATGGTTCCCGGGCATCGCCCGTGTTGGCACAGGGCGGTTTCCCTGCTGCTCAGGGGCCGGATATAGCACCCCCTATGCATCATGCAACCGCTTTTCCATGCTTTTTCTTGCTGCGATGCAGCGCATCCTTTCGGCTCAGACCATCGCCATGCCTCCATTTACATGCAGCGTCGCACCGGTGACATATCCCGAAGCAGGACTGGCCAGATACAGTACGGCTGCCGCTATGTCGGCGGGTGTCCCCATCCGACCGGTTGGAATTTGTCCCAGGATCCGGGACTTCTGATCGTCGTTCAATTTGTCGGTCATGGCGGTTTCGATGAAACCCGGCGCCACGCAGTTCACCGTGATGCCCCGACTGGCCACTTCAGAGGCAAGGCTTTTCGACATGCCGACCAGCCCGGCCTTGGCCGCAGCATAATTGCCCTGTCCCGGATTGCCGGTTGTCCCCACGACCGAGGTAATATTCACGATCCGCCCCCAACGCGCCTTCATCATCCCGCGCAAGACGGCGCGACTCAGCCGGAAAACGCTGCCCAGATTCACGTCCAGCACCTGATCCCACTCTTCGTCCGACATCCGCATGAATAGGTTATCGCGAGTAATTCCGGCATTGTTGACCAGAATATCCACGGTTCCCATCGCATCGGCCGCCGCTTTCGGCAATGCGGCCACGGCCTCGGAATCTGCCAGATTCGCGGGCACGACATGCGCCCGCTCGCCAAGCTTGCCAGCCAGTTCATTCAACGGCGCCTCGCGCGTTCCCGAAAGCGCCACCGCCGCCCCTGCGGCATGAAGCGCCTCGGCGATCGCACCGCCGATGCCACCCGAAGCGCCAGTCACAAGCGCGTTCTTTCCCGTCAGATCAATCATGCTGCCTCTTCTTTTTCATGGAAATACCCCGGGGGTCGCCGCAGCGGCGCCATTGGTTCAGGAACCGACCGGCGACGGGCGGCACACCCCGCTTAGCTTTTCAATGCACCGATATCCGCCGGCATCCCGATATTCCTCACCTCGGCCTCTCTGGCGATTCTCTTGATCATACCGGACAATGCCTTGCCCGCGCCGATTTCCCAGAACTCCGTCACCCCGGCCCCGGTCAGATACGCGACCGATTCCCGCCAGCGCACGGTTCCCGTCACCTGCTCGACCAGCAACCGCCGGATAGCGCCGGGTTCGATTACCGGCTCGGCCCGGACATTGGCGATCAACGGCACGGCCGGAGGCTGAATATCCACGCCCGCCAACGCATCCGCCATCACGGCGGCAGCAGGTTGCATCAGGACCGAGTGGAACGGAGCGGAAACCGGAAGCATAAGCGCCCGTTTCGCACCGGCTTCTTTCGCAGCTGCTGAAGCGCGCTCGACCGCGCCCCTGTGTCCGGAAATCACCACCTGCGCAGGATCGTTGTCATTGGCGGCCTGTACGACCTCATCCCCGGCGGCGTCGCGGGCGATCCTGTCCACCGTCTCGAAATCAAGCCCCAGTATCGCCGCCATTGCGCCCTGCCCGACCGGCACGGCCTCTTGCATGGCCTGCCCGCGCAAACGCAAAAGCTGCGCGGTGTCGGCCAGCGTCAATGCACCCGCCGCGCAAAGGGCGGAATATTCGCCCAGGGAATGCCCGGCAACATAATCGGCGTCGCCGATATCGATTCCCTCGGCTTCCATGGCCCTGAACGCCGCCATCGATGTCGCCATCAATGCAGGCTGGGCGTTCTGCGTCAGGGTCAGCGTCTCGATATCGCCTTCCCAGATCAACTCGGACAATTTTTCTCCAAGCGCTTCGTCCACCTCGACGAAGACGTCGCGCGCCGCAGGATAGGCCTGCGCGAGTTCGCGCCCCATGCCTATGGTCTGAGCGCCCTGCCCTGGAAACACGAATGCCCGCATTGAAATCCCCTTTTTTCACCAAATTCTTATTCTCTAGCCATAACCCGGCATCGATTTTGCCGCAACTTAGGAAGCGCGAAATGAAAAAGGGGACCGAAACGGCCCCCTTTGACGTGTAATCCGGGTATCAGGCGATTAGCCGACCAGTTCCAGCCCCGAAAAAAAGAAGGCGATCTCTTGCGCCGCAGTTTCAGGCGCGTCGGAGCCATGAACCGAGTTTTCACCAACCGACAGCGCGAATTCCTGGCGGATCGTGCCTTCGGCGGCATCTGCCGGATTGGTCGCGCCCATCACTTCGCGGTTCTTGGCAATCGCGCTTTCGCCTTCCAGGACCTGCACCACGACCGGCTCGGAAGCCATGAATTCGACCAGTTCACCATAGAAGGGGCGCTCTTTGTGAACCTCGTAGAATTTGCCTGCCTGCTCGGACGACAGTTTGACGCGCTTCTGAGCGACGATACGCAGGCCAGCCTCTTCGAATTTGGCGTTGATCTTGCCGGTCAGGTTGCGCTTGGTGGCGTCGGGCTTGATGATCGAAAGTGTGCGTTCGATGGCCATGGGTCTACCTTTGCTTGCGGCAGGCAAAGCCCGCCAAGAGTGAAATCCGCGCCCGGTTAGCAGGCTTCGCGGGAAGCGGCAAGGCATAGCTCCTTTTCGCTTATCCACAAAATTCGCGCATGCGAAGCATTGCGCTTTCGTGAAATCGACACGACATTATGCTAGTCGTTAAGCGTTGCAAGCAGAGGTACCGCCGACATGCAACCAATTCGCAAGGGCCGCTTTCAGGCGAGGCTGGCCGAAACGACCGAAGATATCCGTTCAGCACAGCGTCTGCGCTGGCTTTGTTTCATCGCCCGCAATGCGCAGGGTACGGACGATGCGACCATCGATGAAGACGCATTGGACGCGGATTGCCATCACATGCTGGTCGAGGATAGCCAGACCGGCCAGCTTCTGTGCTGTTTCCGCTTTCTGCCACTATCCGGCGGATCCGAGATCACGCGCAGCTATTCGGCACAGTTCTACAATCTTGACGCTTTGCGAAACTTTGATGGTCCCATGGTCGAGATGGGAAGATTCTGCATCCATCCCGAAGCCAGGGATCCCGGCATCCTGCGGATCGCATGGGCAGCCATGACTCGTTTCGTCGATGAATCCGGGATCGAGATGCTGTTCGGCTGTTCAAGCTTCATCGGCACCGAGCCCGAAGAACATGCCGAAGCGTTCGCCATGCTGAAAGAGCGGCATCTTGGGCCGCGCCGATGGTTGCCACGCGTCAAGGCACCCAAAGTGTTCCGCTTCGCGCGCGCCCTGCGCCTGCGCAAGCCCGACCCCAAGCTGGCCATGGCCACGATGCCGCCGCTGCTGCGCAGTTATCTGGCCATGGGCGGCTGGGTCAGCGATCACGCGGTGGTCGATCCGGCTTTAAAGACCATACATGTCTTTACCGGCGTCGAGATCCGATCGATTCCTCCGGCCCGCAAGCGGCTGCTGCGAGCTGTCGCGGGCTGAAGCACACGGGGACAGCCCGCAGCGGAACCGCAGCATTCCGGATGGCTTTGCGTTTTGCCGGATGACTGACGGCTATCCGCCCGGCGTTACCCGGATCAGCTGACCATCCTCCTCGTCGGTCAGCAGCATGACCGCTCCGTCCGATGCAATCTCGACATCGCGAACACGCCCGATATCCTGCAGATGCCGTGCTTCGCCAGCAACCCGGCCATCCGCCAGTTCAAGACGCACCAAAGCGGCAGCCTGCATTCCACCGATCAGCAGATCGCCCTGCCAGTCGGGGAACATGTCGCCATCGTAAAAGCGCATCCCACCCGGCGCGATAACCGGATCCCAGAAATAGACCGGCTGTTCCGTGCCATCCATCTGCGTGATCCCCTCGCCGACCTGCTGCCCGCTATATTCGACGCCATAGGTGACGCGCGGCCAGCCGTAATTGCGGCCAGCCTCGGGGCGATTGAGTTCATCACCGCCCATCGGGCCATGTTCGATGGTCCATAGCGCCCCGTCAGGTCCCAGTGTCGCGCCCTGAAGATTGCGATGTCCCCAGGACCAGATCTCCGGCAGGGCACCCTCGACACCCGGCTGCCCCATCGGCGCACCGCTTTGCGGATCGATTCGGACAACCTTGCCCAATGTCGTCGCGACGTTCTGCGCATGCACCCGTGCATCATTGACCGAGCGTTCACCCGTCGTGACGAATAATCCGCCCTTCCCGTCGAATACCAGCCGGGAGCCGTAATGTTTCGTCGAATTCCAGGCGGGGGTCTGCTGCCAGATCACGCGAGCCGATTCGACCTGCGCACCATCGGCGGACAGCGTTCCGGTAGCGACCGCGGTTCCCGTCTTGCCGCCATCACGCGGCTGGGCAAAGCTCCACCAGATTTGCCGGGTTTCGGCGAAATCATCGGAAATCGCGACATCCAGCAATCCGCCCTGATCGCGATTGTCGATCTCGGGCAGCCCCTCGATCGGCGCCGAGATGTTTCCGTCAGCAGAGATCAGCCGCAATCGGCCGGGACGTTCGGTTACCAGCCAGTTCCCCTCTGGCAGCTCGGCCATGCCCCAGGGGTGTTCCAGCCCGCTTGCGACGATCTGATGCTGCAAAGCGGTATCCGGCAAAACCGGAGCCCGGGTCTGGCCATCAAATGCCGCTGTCTGGCCCTGTGCGTTCGGCGGCGCGGCGTTGAAATCCTGCGACCATACCATTCCGGCCGTAGCGAGGAATGCAAGCCCGGTGACAGGGAATATGCGATTGATCAATGGATGTGTCATGCATGCAGGAGGCCACAATCCGAGATATCGTTCAAGCCTCTTATCTGCCTTCAAACGCGCTTGTTATCACACTTTCCGGACGAACGGCAGAGATTGGATCCCGGGTTCATCCCGGAAACATTCCCCTAGGTAAACGGCACGGGAACCTTTACCCTGATACCGCGTTATCGTTACGGAAAATTGCCCTCAGGAGACCTCGACATGCGTATCACCCGCCGCACCGGACTGACTCTTGCCGTCGCCGCCATCGGCAGCAATGCCCTGCCGAAGATCGGCCTTGCGCAGGAAACCGCGAAAACCTTCCGCTATCCCGTCGATGGCGGCGTGGTGGTCTTTCATCCGGTCGAACATTCTTCGATGGTCGTCGAAACTCCCAAGGGCGTCATCCATGTCGATCCGGTCGGCGGAGCTGCGAAATATGCGGATCTGCCTCAACCCGACCTGATCCTGATCACGCATGAACATGGCGATCATTTCGATCTGCCCACGCTCGATGCGTTGCCCGCCGTCAGGCTGATCAGCAACCCTGCCGTACATGACATGTTGCCCGAAGAGATGAAGGCGCGCGCCAGTTCGATGGGAAATGGCGATATTGTCGAGGTACTGGATCTGCGGATCGAGGCCATCCCCGCCTATAATACGACTGAGGACCGATTGCAGTATCACCCCAAAGGGCGCGACAACGGCTATGTCCTGACAATCGGCGGCAAGCGTTTCTATATCGCGGGCGACACCGAGCCGACTCCCGAAATGCTGGCACTGACGGATATCGAGGTCGCATTCCTGCCGATGAACCTGCCCTACACGATGACAATCGAGCAAGCCGCCGAGGCTGTCGCCGCGATCAAGCCAACCGTGGTGTTTCCCTATCATTTCCGGGGCAGCGACGTGGATGAATTCGCCCGGCTGGTCGAGGCCGGCGGCTCCGGCTCATTGGCCATTATCGCAAACTGGTATCCGGAAGGTATGGAGTAATCGGCGGCCAAAATTCGCAAGGCACCGGATATGACGCGCCCGGAACCTATTTCAACAGCGCATCCTTGCTGGCACGGCGATTGATGCCGCTGGCCGGCCGCCGCGATTTGTCCCGGCCGGACTGGCAGTCCACGCAAAGCTGAACGCCCGGGATTGCCTTGCGGCGCGCGGGCGGTATCGGTTCATCGCATTCCGCACAGAACTCGGCCGAGGGAGTGTCGCCAGCAGGTCCGGTCGCGCGTTGCCGCGCGCGGGCAATCGCCTCTTGCGTGCTGATCTCGATCTGTTCATTCACCGCGTCGTCGCGGGCCCATCCTCCGGCCATGCGCGCCTCCTTCATCTTGCAGCCAAGATAGGTCCTCACGGCGATAAATCAAACCGCGACCGCGCTTGGCTTGCAGTTGACACCCCGCGCAACAATCAGGATAGATTGAGAGATAACAATACAGGTGCAGAAAGCACCGGGAGCCATATGGGAGGATTTCACCTTGCCGATCATTCGGTTGATCGACGGCATCAATGAGGTCGTCGGGCGGATCGTATCACTCGTGGCCATCCTGTTTGCCGCTATCGTGATCTACGACGTTTGCATGCGAAATGCCTTCGGCGAGCCGACTCGCTGGGCTTTCGATGTGACCAAACATCTTTACGGCTTCTATTTCATCATGCTGGGCGGCTATGCGCTGCGCCATCAGGCCCATGTGAAAGTCGATCTGGTGACGGCGCGACTTGGCCATAATACCCGTCGCTGGGTCGAGGTCGCAGGCTATATCATCTTCTTCTTTCCCTTCGCATGGGTCTTCACGAAGCGAAGCTGGGACTTCGCCATGACGTCCTTTAACCAGCGCGAGGTGACTTATGGCGCGGTGCAATTGCCGGTTTATCCGCTGAAGATCGCCATGTTCGTGGCCGCAGTTCTGCTATTGATTCAGGGGGTCAGTGAATTTCTCAAGCTGATCCTGAACAAGATCGATTACATCGAACAGACGGAGCCGATGGATGTCCGGTGAAGCGATTGCACTGCTCATGTCGGGCCTGCTGGTCCTGGGTCTGTTCATGGGACACCCATTGGCGCTTGTGCTTGGCGGCACTGCGGTTCTGGGGGCGGTCGCCGCCGGAAAAACAATGGCGCTGGGTATCGTCATCAACCGGATTTTCGGGGATGTGCTGGATAATTACGTCCTGCTCGCCATTCCCCTATTCGTGCTGATGGCCCGATTCCTGTCGGATAGCGGTGTGACCGACAAGATGTTCGAGGCGCTGCGGCACCTGCTGGCGAATGTGACCGGCGGGCTGGGCCTTGCTGTCGTGTTCATCTCGATTCTGCTGGCGGCAACCACCGGGATCATCGGCGCATCCATTACCGTGATGGGAACGATGGCGCTGCGGCCAATGCTGCAATACGGGTATGACAAACGATTGGCGACAGGGCTTATCTCGGCCTCGGGATGTCTGGGTATCCTGATCCCGCCCTCGATCATGCTGATCCTGATGTCCTCCTATGCGCCGGGCCTGTCGGTCGGCCAGCTTTTTGCGGGCGCAATGGTTCCGGGACTGGCCCTTGGGATGCTTTATGCCGTTTATGTTTTCGTGGTCGCACGGATCAAGCCGCACTGGGCGCCTGCGATTCACGAAGATGAACAGATCAGCCGCGGCGAAATGTGGCGGATGCTGATCATCGAGGCGGTGCCGCCGCTTATCCTGATCCTCGGGATACTTGGTTCACTTCTGGCCGGTGTCGCCACGGCCACCGAAGCCAGCGCCATCGGCGCCGCGCTTGCCCTGCTGATCGTCATCGGGCGCGGCAGGTTCGAGTGGCGGACCTTTTATTCCGCGCTGCTGGAAACCGGCCGGACCTCGGCGATGATCCTGTTCATCGTCGTCGGCGCGACCGCCTTTACCGGCGTGTTCAACATCACCGGCGGCCTGCGCGCCAGCCAGGACCTGATCCGCGCTATGGCCGGAGAACCGCATCTGCTGGTGCTGGTCATGCTGATCTCGGTCTTTATTCTTGGAATGTTCCTTGACTGGACCGGCATTGTGCTTCTGTCCTTCCCGATCTTCCTGCCGCTGGTCACAGAGATGGGAATCGATCCCTTGTGGTTCGTGGTGCTGATGGCCGTGGTATTGCAAACCAGCTTCTTGTCGCCGCCATTCGGCTACGCGCTGTTCTATATGCGCGCTATTGCACCAAGGGAGGTATCGACGGGAAGCATCATCATGGGCGTATTACCATTCATCGGGCTGATCATTTTGATGTGTGCAGCCATCATTCTGTTCCCGGCGATGGTCACATGGCTGCCGGTCAGACTTTACGGCGGCTAAGCCCGGCAAGACACAACAAGACATAGACAACACTAATCGGGAGGAATGAAATGAAACGATTGATGACGGCGGCGGCGCTGTCACTGACCGCCGCCGCGCCCGCCACGGCCGAAACCTGGACCATGACCAGCACATGGCCCTCGAGCCTGGAACTGATCGAGATAGACAAGCACTGGGTCGAACTGGTCAGTCAGCTGGTCGATGAGGAAAAACTGACCATCGAGTTCTATGATGGCGGAGCCCTTGTCCCGGCGGGTGAAGTGTTCGGCGCGGTTGAATCGGGCACGATACAGGCCGGCGGCGACTGGCCCGGCTATTGGGCGGGACGGGACAGTGCCTTCTCGCCCCTGTCGACCACGGCCAGCCTTTTCAATGCCGTGGATTACATCAACTGGATCAAGGAATGGGGCGGCGCCGATCTTTATAACGAGGTTTATGGCAAATTCGGCATGGTCTATCTGCCCTATGGCGTGACCAACAACGAATCGGGCTTCCGCACCACCGAGAAAGCCATCAAGACTCTGGACGACATCAAGGGATTGCGGCTTCGCCTTTCGGGACTTGAGCAGGGTAAATTACTTGAAAAACTGGGCGGCAATCAGGTCAGCATGGCCGGTGGCGAGATTTACCAGTCGCTGGAACGCGGAGTTATTGACGGAGCAGAATTCTCAACCCCGAATGTCGATTTCTCGGGCGGTTTCCAACAGGTCACAAAGCACTGGTCCACACCGGGATGGCACCAGTCGTCCTCGGTTTTCGGGGTGATGATCAATCAGGCCTCCTGGGACGCTCTGGATGAGGATACTCAGAACAGGTTGAAAATCGCGGCCGATGCCAACTTGCTTTGGAGCCTGTCCTTCACGGAAAAAGGCGCAACAGAAGCCTTTGCCAAGTTCAAGGAGGCAGGAACCGAAATCAGCAGGCTGGATGATACCGCGCTCGAGCAGATCCAGAAATTGGCGAACGAGACCATCGAGGAAGTCGCCTGCGAAAATCCCCTGTCTGCGAAAGTCTATGCAAGTCAGCTTGCCTATCTTCAGGATTATGCGAGCTGGCGGGATGCCTCGGCGCCTTTCAATCTGGGCCGCACTCCCGATGGACCGGATCTGGCAAAAATTCAGGAATGTGCGCAGTAAATTGCGCACATCCGGCGTAATGACTAGGGCGGGGAGATAAACCCCGCCCTTTGCATTGACAGTATCGGGAAACCACAGCATCCTGTTGCGATAAAAGGGGAAAAGATCATGAGCGACAAAACGCTGACCCGGATGGACCTTGCTGAAGCGGTATTTCGGGATGTCGGGCTTTCCCGACACGAATCCGCGCAGCTGGTCGAATCGGTGCTCGAGCATATCTCGGACGCGCTCGTACGTGGCGAGCAGGTGAAGATTTCATCCTTCGGCACATTCAGCATTCGTGACAAGAACGAACGTATCGGACGCAATCCCAAGACCGGCCAGGAAGTTCCCATTACGCCGCGCCGGGTTTTATCCTTTCGACCCTCTCACCTGATGAAAGATCGCGTTGCCGCCGGCAACAAGCGATAAAGATAGCAGTAACACGATGAAGAAACGCGCAGACGCATTTCGGTCCATTGGCGAGGTTGCCAAGATGATCGGGGCCGCGCCGCATGTGTTGCGCTATTGGGAAACCCAGTTTTCCCAGCTCAAGCCGATGAAGCGTCCGGACGGCCGCCGCTATTACCGTCCCGAGGATGTCCAGCTTGCAGCCGGTCTGTGCGAGGTGCTGCGCGAAGAGGGGCTGACGATTCGCGGGGCCAAGAAACTCATCGCCCGCGACCGGGGCGAATTCGTCCGCGCCCGGGGATTGGCGCGCCTGAACGGAGAGAGTGCTGAATTGGCGCAAGCCATCGGCATGCCGTCCGACATTCCCGCGGAAAGTTCCTCCGCAACGCGACCGGCGCCGTCGCAGCCGGATCCGGCGATCACAGAGGAAACCCCGAACATGGCCCGATCGGAAAAACCCCGAGCGCCGCGGTCGGTCGCGCGGAAACCTGCGCAATCGCTGCCGCTGTTCCCTGATCTTGCGACAAGCCCGAACAAACGTCACGGCGCATGGCTGTCGCATCTGGTCAGCACCGCAATCCGCCTGCGCCGTGCCGAAGGACTGGATGCGGCTTCGCGTCGGCAATGCAAGATTCTGCGCGACGCGATCACACGCCATTATTGACGATCATGCCGCCGCAATCGCGCAGCCATCTGCCGAATGAACGGCCCCATGACGTTGCGCGAACCCACATTACGATCAGCACGAAATTCCGCACACCTCCACATGAACCGCGCCGCTGTCGCAATTTGGTCAAGATTTCCGTCTTGCGGCCCTTGTGCAGCCCGGGCAGTTCGCTCTATATGACCGGCGTCGGGCCGTGGCGCAGCCTGGTTAGCGCGTCCGTCTGGGGGGCGGAAGGCCGCGAGTTCGAATCTCGCCGGCCCGACCATTCCGAAAACGCCCATCCTGTCATCGGGGTGGGCGTTTTCGCATCTGCAGCCTGAATTGGGGGAAGTCATGAACGGTGTCCTGCCTGACAGCGAGATCCGCAAACTGATCGAAACCGGTGTGATCTCTGCCGATGCGCCGATCCTTCCCGAACAGATCCAGCCCGCCAGTCTCGACCTGCGCCTTGGCACCGTCGCTTATCGTCTGCGCGCCAGTTTCCTGGCCGGCAAAGGGCGGCGGATTTCAGACCGCCTGCCCGATCTGCAAATGCACCAGATGAGTCTTGAAGACGGCGCGGTGCTGGAACGGGGCTGCGTCTATCTGGTGCCGCTGCTCGAAAGCATCCGGCTGCCGAAAGGGATGACGGCGGTCGCAAATGCCAAATCCTCGACCGGACGGTTGGATCTGCTGACCCGGCTGGTCAGCGATGACGGAACCGAATTCGACCGCCTGCCCGAATCCTATGGCGGCCCGCTATATGCCGAGATCTGCCCGCGGTCATTTTCGGTTCTCCTGCGTCCCGGCATGCGTCTGAACCAGCTTCGCCTCCGCCACGGCCAATCTGTTCTGAGCGATGCCGAATTGCGGGACCTGAACCGGCGCGAACCCCTGACCGGTGGCGATGCCCTGATCGATCAGGGACTTGGCTTTTCGGTCGATCTGCGCCCCGATGAGGGCGATCTGGTCGGCTATCGCGCCCGTCCTCATAGCGGCGTAATCGATCTGGACCGGATCGGCGAATATCCCGCTGCCGAATTCTGGGACGAACTGCACACGACGGATGGGCGGCTGATTCTCGATCCCGGCGCGTTCTATATTCTGGTCAGCCGCGAATCGGTAGCGATTCCCGCCGATTACGCCGCCGAGATGGCCCCTTATCTTGCCATGGTAGGCGAATTCCGTGTGCATTATGCCGGTTTTTTCGATCCCGGCTTCGGCATTGGCGCCCATGGCGCAGGCGCGCGGGGCGTGCTTGAGGTACGCTGTCACGAAGCGCCCTTCGTGCTGGAGCATGGTCAGGTCGTTGGTCGTCTGGTCTATGAGCGCATGGCAAAGCGTCCGACGCGGCTTTACGGAGCGGATATCCGGTCGAATTATCAGGGTCAGGGCCTGAAACTGGCCAAGCAGTTCGGCTGACGTCAGATCATGCCCCGGCATACGCCTGCTGCCGCCACAGCCATAAGCATGAATGCCTGTACCGGACTGATTCCGCCCCATATCCGGGACTCTTCGCAGCCTTGCGTTCCCGCGCGACCAGCATGCTGGCCAAGCCTTCGCAAGCTGGATGATTTCGCGGTTTTCATCCTCTGCGATTGACCTTTCAGACGGTTTAGTCTAGCGAGTGCTTGCCCGCATCCGGCGGGCAGGCCGAGGGGGCGTTCGAATTTGCGTCCCATGACCGCCGCAACGCGCCATCCGGGCACGCGGCATGGAACGCAACGCGCAGTTTCTGCGCGGTATCTTTAAGAAAGTCCCCGATGACGAAATTTTCCGACCTGAAGCTTGATCCCAAGGTTCTGAAAGCCATTGCAGATGCAGGCTATGAGAACCCGACCCCCATTCAGGAGGGGGCGATCCCTCCGGCGCTTGAGGGTCGCGATGTATTGGGAATCGCTCAGACCGGAACCGGCAAGACCGCCAGTTTCACCCTGCCGATGATCACCTTGCTGGGCCGTGGCCGCGCGCGGGCGCGGATGCCTCGCAGCCTGGTGCTTTGCCCCACGCGGGAACTGGCTGCTCAGGTCGCCGAGAATTTCGATATTTATGCCAAACATACCCGGCTGACCAAGGCATTGCTGATCGGCGGCGTCTCCTTTGGCGAACAGGACAAGCTGATCGATCGCGGCGTGGATGTGCTGATTGCCACTCCGGGTCGTCTCCTGGACCATTTCGAGCGCGGCAAGCTGCTGCTGACCGGCGTTCAGATCATGGTGGTGGACGAAGCCGACCGGATGCTGGATATGGGCTTTATCCCCGATATCGAGCGGATTTTTCAGCTTACCCCTTTCACGCGTCAGACATTGTTCTTCAGTGCGACGATGGCGCCCGAGATCGAGCGTATTACCAATACCTTCCTGCACGCGCCCGAGCGGATCGAGATCGCGCGTCAGGCGACGGCCAGCGAAACCATCACGCAACGGCTGGTCGAGATCACACCCACCCGCAAGGATCAATCGGCCAAACAGAAGCGCGAACTTCTGCGTGCCCTGATCAACGCAGAAGGCGATGGCCTGAAAAACGCGATCATCTTCTGCAATCGTAAGACGGATGTGGATATCGTCTCGAAATCGCTGGCGAAATACGGTCATGACGCCGCCCCTATTCATGGCGATCTGGATCAAAGCCACCGGACACGAACACTGGAAGCCTTTCGCGAGGGCAAGCTCAAACTGCTGGTCGCGTCGGATGTTGCCGCGCGGGGGCTGGATATTCCGGCGGTCAGCCATGTGATCAATTACGACCTTCCCAGCCATGCCGAGGATTATGTCCATCGGATCGGCCGCACGGGTCGGGCGGGCCGGTCGGGAACCTCGATCAGTATCGCTACCCCTTCGGATGAGAAATATCTCGCAGCGATTGAAGCGCTGCTCTCCAAACAGCTTCCCCGCGCCCCGCTTCCCGAGGGGTTCGTACCCTCTTCCGCTGCGCAATCCGCCCCGAAAGCGAATCGCGAGGATCGCAACGACAAAGGCGGCTCGCGCCGGCGTAACCGTCGCGACGACAATCGCCGTGATGATATCAGCAAGCAGGATCGCACGGAAAACCGGCGGGCCGATGCAGAGCGCAATAATCCTGTTCAGGAAACTGCGCCAAGACCGCAACGTGGCCACCAGCAGCGGGACGACCGCCGTCGCTCGCCCCGCGAGGATCGCGGACCTGCGATCATCGGCATGGGTGATCATATCCCGCAATTCATGTTGGCCAGCCTTTTCGTCGAAGGGTACGACCCGACCGACGCAGCGGATGTAACGGACACGGCCGAGGAAACGCCGCAGACGGATAGCACCAAGCAGGATACAAAGCCGAAGCGCCGAAGCCGTAGAACCCCGAAATCAACGGCGAAAACAAGCGATACCCCGGAAAGCGCAGCTTCTGACATATCCTCGCAGATTGACGATCAGGCGGCACAAGCTGCCATCGAATCCGCAGCGCCTTCGGGTGACGCGTTGGGGACTCAGGAAAATGCGCCGGTTGAAGCGCTGCCAGAAACACCGCCCGCCGACGCGCCGAAGCCGCGCAAGCCCCGGGCGCGCAAACCAAAGGTCGCCGCGGAAACCTCTGCAACAGAAGCTTCCACGGACGGCGCCGCAGAAGCAGCCGCCGAGGAGGCGCCCAAGCCAAAACGGACAAGGCGCAAGAAGCCCGAGCCAAACGTTGAGACGGGGGGCGAAAAAACCGCGGACAAAACATCCGACGACAAGCCCAAGCCCCGCGCAACCCGCAGCAGACGCAAGAAGCCGGAAGGCACGGCCGAACCGGCTTCCGATGTGGCTTCCGGCGGTTTCGCGACCTCGGACCCGTCCGAAAAGTAACGTCCATGCCAGTTCAGCCGCGCGACCGGGAATTCTCGACGCGAACCGGTTCGGATCGCCGCCGGAAGCTGATCCGCACCCTGCCGGATATCCTGCTGGGCGCGCTTGCCGCAATCGGCCTTGCTCCTCTGGGAATCTGGCCGGTTGCACTCGGGGCGCTTGCCCTGCTGATCTGGCGAATGGCGCGCGCGAATCGCCCTGGCCTTGCGTTCCTGCAGGGACTCGGAGGCGGTTTCGGCTGGTTCGCCTGCAGCATGTTCTGGATCGTCGAGCCGTTCCTCGTTGAACCTGACCTTTATGGCTGGATGGCGCCGTTTGCACTGATCCTCATGGCTTTGGGAGGCGCCTTGTTCTGGGCCTTGCCTGTCTGGATCGCTGCACGGCTCTGCCCCGGCGCTATCACCCGGACGGTTGCGATCGTCGCTGTCCTGACCCTTTCCGACTGGCTGCGCGGCTGGATATTCAGCGGTCTGCCCTGGGCATTGATCGGGCATATCTGGATCGGCACGCCAATTGCACAGATCGCCGCATGGACCGGGGCAATCGGGTTGACCGCGCTGACTCTTGTGGCAACCGCCCTGCCCTCGGCCCTTTGGCGTCGGGTCGATAATCCTGTGCGGCACAATCTGCCCGCCATACTGCCGTCACTGGCCCTGATTGCAATTTTCTGGGGGGCCGGGATGGCGCGGCAGGTCCAGCCCTTGCCTTCGGACACTGATCTTCAGTTGCGCATCGTTCAGCCGAATGCCGAGCAGCACCTGAAATGGAATCCGGAATGGTCACATCTGTTCTTTCAACGCCTGCTTGACCTTTCAGCCGAACCTGGCCAGCGCGATGTCGTCATCTGGCCCGAAACGGCGGTGAACTTCCTGCTGAACGATGCGGACGATATCATGCCCGCCATGTCGCGTGCAGCCGGAGCGCCCCTGATCTTTGGCATCCAGAGGCGCGAAGAAAGCCGATATTACAACAGTCTGGTAACGGTAGCCGCCGGCGGAGACGTGACCGCGATCTATGACAAATTCCATCTTGTGCCCTTTGGCGAATATATCCCCTGGGGCAATGAGCTTGCCCAGCTTGGGATCGGAGCCTTCGCCGCGCAGCAGGGCAACGGATATACTGCCGGGACCGGCCCGACTGTCATGTCGGTATCCGGACTTCCGGCGTTTCAGCCGCTGATCTGCTACGAGGCGATCTTTCCACAGCATCTGCGCGGGCTGGAAACACGTCCCGAATGGCTTTTACAGATCACCAATGATGCGTGGTTCGGAAAGCTTTCCGGCCCCTATCAGCATCTTGCGCAGGCGCGCCTGCGTGCCATCGAAACCGGGCTACCCCTGGTCCGGGCGGCCAATACCGGGATCAGTGCGGTTATCGACGCCCATGGCGATATCCGCTCCGAGCTTTCACTGGGCCAGGTCGGCAAGATCGACGCGGCACTGCCCGCTGCTCTGGCCCCGACACTATGGCTGAAATGGGGTTCGGCACCCATCGTGATCTTTGCGCTTTGCGCCCTGATCGCAGCGATATGTCTTGGACGCAGATCAACGCCTGTCGCGCCGCGAAGTCAAAGCCAGCCGCGGCGCTTGAAATAGACATATGGCAGGATTGCCGAAAGGATCATAAGCCCGATTGCAACTGGATAGCCGACGGGCCAGTCCAGTTCCGGCATATGCGTGAAGTTCATCCCATAGATAGAGGCAATCAGGGTCGGCGGCAAAAAGACCACGGCGGCAACCGAGAAAATCTTGATGATCGAGTTCTGCTCGATATTGATCATGCCCAGCGTCGCATCCAGCAGAAAGGTGATCTGCTGCGAAAGAAAGCCAGCGTAATCTGCCAGTGAGCGGATATCCCGCGACAGGGTCTTGATCCGCTCGCGGATATCCTTGCCGCTGCAGCGCTGCTGCATCAGATGACTGAGAAATCCTGCCATCCGGTCGAAACTGACCAGACTGTCGCGGATCTTCGACGTCAGGTCACCCTTCTGACCGATATTTTCGAGCACCTCCTGAAAATCATGGGTTCGCGTCGGTTTGTCGGCCCTGTGGCGGAATATCTTGCGCGAGATTGCATCGATTTCCTGACCGTCCCGTTCAAGAATATCTGCAAGCCGGTCAACGGTGGCCTCAAGCAAACCCAGCAGGATCCCTTCCGCGGTCTCGCAGCCCATCGGAATTTTTTCGGCCCTTGCAGGAAAAGTCCGGAATGAACGCGGCTCGTGATAGCGGACGGTAATCAGATGCCGACTCGTCAGAACGAAGGTAACCGGATGCATTTCCGGTTCGCCCGTATCGGTTTGCGAAGGCAGGATCACCGTCATGAATGCTGCGCCGTTTTCAAGATAAAGCCGCGAGGATATCTCGATCTCTTCCATTTCCTCTTTCGTGGGGACATCGATTCCGGTCAGATGCTCGACCAGGCTCTTTTCATCAGGCATCGGGCCGACAAGGTCGATCCAGACCAGATTCTCCGAAAATTCCTGCCGATCGGAAATCAGGCTCAAGCAACCGTTTTCATTATGGAATCCGCGAATCATTACGCCACCTTTCGCTGTCGTTTCCGCCACGCGGGGTGGCAGCCGTCCTCCGGTCGTCACCATCCTGCGAGACGCTGCTTATCCCAGTTATATCGGGATTCCGACGTGAAAATGACAATTTAAAGCGCGTGGCACCAGAAACCGGCCCCATAACCCATGACAATGATGCCGAGAATCCGCGAGGGGCGTGACGCCCGCCCCATCGCACCACGATCACTTCATCGCGCGGATTACATTTATCCGTCCAGGCGAATCCGTTCATTCTGTGGGTCGAACGGGCTGTCCTCGGTTACCTCGGCATTCCAGAACTCGCGGAACATCCGAAGTTTCAGCCGGGTTCCCGGTTCGGCCAGATCGGGACGGACATAACCCATGCCGATCTGCTTGCCGAAAGCGACCGAATAGCCGCCCGAGGTCAGGCGCCCGATCTTTTCACCATCCGCAAACAGTGCCTCGCGCCCCCAGGGATCGGCGTCATCCGGCCCGTCGATCAGCAGCGTCACGCATTTCGCGCGAATACCGGTAGCCTCCATCGCCGCCTTGCCGCGAAAATCCTTGGACAGATCTACGAACCGATCCAGTCCCGCCTCAAGCGGCGTGGCGTCCCGGCCAAGTTCAGTCCCGAAGGCGCGATAGGATTTCTCCTGACGCAACCAATTCTGCGCGCGAGCACCAACCAATTTCATTCCCAACGGTTCGCCCGCTTCCATCAGCCGGTCGAACAGGTGGTTCTGCATCTCGATCGGGTGATGCAATTCCCATCCCAACTCGCCGGTATAGGCGACCCGGATCGCCTGAACCGGCACCATGCCGAGTTCGATCTGCCTCATGGAAAGCCAGGGGAAACGCTTGTTCGACAGCGCCGTTTCAGGCTGTGCATCCCGGATCAGCCGTGCAAGCACCTCTCGCGAGGACGGTCCGGCAATGGCGAATACGCCCCATTGTGTGGTAACGTCCTGAATGCAGACGAATTCGCCGCCCGCAGCCATGAAATCCTCGGCTGATTTGATCAGGTTATCCTGATCGTAATCCGTCCACGCGCCCGCCGAGACAAGGTAATAATCATTCTCGCGCCGCCGCACGATAGTATATTCGGTCCGGGTGGTTCCCGCATCGGTCAACGCATAGGTCAGGTTGATACGCCCCACTTTGGGCAGCTTGTTGGTGGTCAGCCAATCAAGAAACGCGGTCGCTCCCGGCCCCGTCACGACATGCTTGGCAAATGCGGTCGCATCTATCAACCCGGCGGTATTGCGCACCGCTTCGGCTTCGGCCTTCGCATATTCCCACCAGCCGCCTCGCCGGAAACTGCGGGAATCGTGATCGAAGCTGTCGGAGGCATCGGCGGGGCCGTAGTAATTCGGCCGCTCCCACCCGTTCACACAGCCAAACTGCGCCCCCCGGGCTTTTTGCCGGTCATATGCCGGAGCAGTCCGTAACGGACGGCAGGCCGGACGTTCTTCATCCGGATGATGCAGGACATAAACATGGTCATAGGCCTCTTCGTTCTTGAGGGCCGCGTATTCCGTAGTCATCCAGCGGCCGAAGCGGCGCGGGTCCAGCGTGGCCATGTCGATCGTCGCCTCGCCCTCGGTCATCATCTGCGCAAGATAATACCCGGTGCCGCCCGCTGCCGTGATGCCAAAGCTGAATCCTTCGGCCAGCCACATGTTCCGCAGACCCGGTGCAGGCCCGACAAGCGGATTTCCGTCAGGCGTATAACAGATCGGTCCGTTGAAATCGTCCTTGAGCCCCGCAGATTCCGATGACGGAATGCGGTGCAGCATGGACATGTATTCTTCCTCGATCCGGTCCAGATCCAGCGGGAACAGATCCGCCCGGAAAGTCTCGGGTACATCATAGAGGAATCGCGCGGGCGCGTTCTTCTCGTACGGGCCGAGGATCCAGCCGCCGCGCTCTTCCCGGACATACCATTTCGCATCCGCGTCACGCAGCACCGGATGCTCGGGATTGCCGTCTGCGCGCCATTTGGCAAGCTCCGGATCCGTATCCGTGATGATATATTGATGCTCGACCGGAATTGCGGGAATGCGGATGCCCAGCAACCGCGCCGTCCGCTGCGCATGGTTGCCTGTGGCGGTCACGACATGTTCGGCCCTGATCTCGAACACATCGCCAGACGGCACCAGATTGCCGCCCTTCTCGATCATCTTCTCGCAGGTCACGACCCATTCATCGCCTGTCCAATGATAGCCGTTCACCTGAATCTTGCGCTCGATCTGGCAACCCGCCATCCGCGCCGCCCGCGCCATGGCCTGGGTTACATCGGCGGGGTTGATATAACCGTCTGTAGGATGGAAAATCGCACCCTTCAGATCATCTGTCCGCACCAGCGGCCAGCGTTCCTTGATCTGCGAGGGGCTAAGGAACTCATGCTCGATCCCAACGGTTTCAGCGGTTGCGGAATACAGCATATATTCATCCATCCGCTCTTGCGTCTGCGCCATCCGCAGGTTGCCGCACCGGGTAAAACCGGCATTCAGGCCGGTCTCATCCTCAAGCCGCGCATACAGCTCGACCGAGTAATTATGAATATGGCTGGTCGCATAGCTCATGTTGAACAGCGGCAGAAGCCCTGCGGCATGCCATGTCGACCCGGCGGTCAATTCGTCACGCTCGACCAGCAACGTCTCCCACCCGGCACGGGCAAGATGCAGGGCAATGCCGCAACCGACCGCACCGCCTCCGACGACAAGAACCTTTACATGCGATTTCATGGCACGTCTCCTCTGCCCGCGAATCCTTTCCTGTTAGTGCCAGAGCGAAATCCTTATGGATCCATCCGCCCGACCATTGGCAGCAAAAAACGACATGCTGCAACGCAGCACTTGTCTTGAAGGCGTTCTGCGCGATAGATTGCGCCCTGCGTCAGCCGGGAGGGGGAATGCATGCAGATTTGCCGCAACAAGCAGGCCATGCGTGAATGCAGGTCGGAATGGCGCAGCACGGTTCAGCCCGTCGCGCTGGTTCCAACAATGGGAGCCCTGCATGACGGCCATCTGACGCTTGTCGCACGGGCGCGGGACTGGCTGAATGAACGCGGCGGCGGCAAATTGATCACCTCGATCTTCGTCAACCCGACCCAATTCGGGCCGAATGAGGATCTGGACAAATATCCGCGCGATGAGGAAAACGACCTGCGCCTGCTGCGGGCTGCGGGTTGCGACGCGGTGTTCATGCCAAGCGCCGAGGATGTCTATCGTCCCGGCAGTCAGACCATCGTCGAGGCGACCGAGCTATCGCGCATGCTGATCGGCCGGCTTCGTCCAGGCCATTTCCGGGGTATGACGACGGTCGTCACCAAGCTGTTCAATATCACTGATTGCGATGCCGCGACCTTCGGGGAAAAGGATTACCAGCAACTTACCATCGTTCGGCAAATGACCGCGGATCTGGATATACCGGTCGAAATCATCCCGGTTCCCACCGTGCGTGAAACCGACGGCCTTGCCATGTCATCGCGCAACCGCCGCCTGAGCGCACAGGATCGTGCCGCCGCACCGGTGCTGAATCGCGCCCTTGACCGCGCGCAGGAACTGGTCGAGGCGGGCGCGAACCTTAACGCGCTGCGGCGCGAAATCCGCAAAACGCTGGCCGCCGAGCCGCGCGGCAATGTCCAATCCATCGACATCCGCGATGCCGCCGATCTGTCGCGCATCAACAGCATCACGCGCCCGGTGGTCATTCTTCTTGCCGTCCGCTTCGGCGACGTGCTGCTGATTGATCAGCGGGTTGCCCGCCCCTTACCGACTCCGCAATAAGCGGATCGGGAGTTCACCGGGGATGACGGCCCCTGCCGCAAGCCCCCTGACATTCGCATATCCGTCCGAGACATCGCGGCTGCATCCGCAAATCTCGGCAATTTGCATCTGGAGGAAAATACCGCCCATGTCTGTACACGCCCCGGTCAAACGCATCACCGCCCCCGATATCGCCTCGCGCAAGGGGGACGCCACGCCCATCGTTGCCCTGACCGCCTATACCGCGCCACTCGCTGCTTTGGTCGATGAGCATGCCGAAGTGATCCTTGTCGGCGACAGTCTGGGCATGGTCATTCACGGCCTGACCTCGACCGTGGGCGTCACGCTCGAGATGATGATCATGCATGGACAGGCGGTCATGCGTGGAGCTCAGCGGGCCATGGTGGTGATCGACATGCCTTTCGGCAGCTACGAGGAAAGTCCTCAGCAGGCCTTCCGCAACGCCGCGCGGATCATGGCGGAAACCGGCGCAGGTGCGGTCAAACTGGAAGGCGGAAGCCGCATGGCAGATACGATCCGTTTCCTGGTCGAGCGTGGGATCCCCGTCATGGGTCATGTCGGGTTGACCCCGCAGACCACGAATACGATGGGCGGTTTCAAGACCCAGGGCCGCGATCAGGCGGACTGGCCCGCCCATATCGCCGATGCGAAGGATGTGGCCGAGGCCGGCGCCTTCAGTGTCGTGGTCGAAGGTGTGGTAGAAGATCTTGCGGACCAGATCACTGAAGCGATTGCGGTTCCCACGATCGGTATCGGAGCCTCGGTCCGTTGCGACGGCCAGATACTGGTGCTGGACGATATGCTGGGTCTGTCCGGCAGAGTTCCCCGCTTCGTGCATAAATTCGGAGCTCTGGGGCCGCGTGCATCCGAAGCGATCGCCAGCTATGCAAGTGCCGTCCGGGATCGCAGCTTTCCGGGCGAAAAACAGGTCTACCGTTAGCTCCGGTCCCGCCCGCGGATATCCACCACACCGAACCGCATCATCTTTCAGGTGGTTGCGGCCGCGCCGTCATCATCCGCAAAGTCAGCGGTCCGTGCCAGCGGCGACATCAAAAGCGGCGCAAGCAGCAGCGCGGCAAGCCCCAGATAGATGGTCGAGAAACTCATGCTTTCGGCAAGAAAGCCGATGCTGCCCGGTGCCAGAAGAATTCCGGAATAACCCATCGTCGTCACCACCGACAGTCCGACGCCCGGCGCCAGCAATGGCAGGTTCCCGGCGGCCGAGAACATGATCGGCACCAGATTGGCGATACCCAACCCCGCAAATCCGAAACCCATGATCGCAATCAGCGGTTGCTGCGCCATGCCCGCAATTCCCAGCCCTGCAATCGCGATCGTCGCACTGATCCTCAAGGTCGTGACCGCGCCCAGTTTCTGCCGCAGAAAATCGCCCAGGAAGCGCAGAAGCGCCATAGTCGCGGCGCATGCCGCGAATGCCCAGCCGGACAGCGACAGCGACGCGCCCATCTCGCGCTGCAGATAGACCGCGCCCCAGTCCAGAATCGCCCCTTCGGGAATCATGCAGCACAAAGCCATAACCCCGATGATATAGGGAAGTGGCGAACGGGGAAGTCTTAGCGGCGTTCTCGCCTCGCGTTCATCAGGCGCATCCACCAGCATGCTTGGCAGCGCAAATGCCAAAACTGCGCAGAATGCCAGCGTGGCCAGAATCGCGTGACTAGCCTCGCCTAGTTCGGACAGGGCGACACCGCCCACCCCTGCCCCCACGACGCCGCCAAGGCTCCAGAATCCGTGGCAGGAAGACATGATGGCACGGCGGCGAATCCGCTCGACCGCGACGGCATTGGCGTTCATCGACACATCCATCCCGCCCATGAATCCGCCAAAGAGCAACACGGCGATCATGACAAGGATCAGGTTGGGCGCCAACGTCATCAGCAACAATGTCGGCACGCCCAGCAATGCGGACAGCTTCACGGCCCGCGCCGAACCGTGCCGTGCCGTCATCGCGCCGAAAACCGGCATGAGCGAGATCGATCCCAGCCCCAGGCACAGGACCACCATCCCGGCGGTGCTTTCGCTGATCTCGAGTCGTTCCATCAGAACCGGCAGTTTGGGCGCCCAACTGCCGATCATCATGCCATTGGCAAAGAAAAGCGCAGATACGGCCGTTCTGACCGAGCCGGTTGCCCGGCTAATCCCGACGGACATGCATGCCTCCGTACCGTCCCCTGAGTTAAAGCATCCCCGGCACGACCAGATCCGGCGGCCGATGCCCGTCCGCAAAGGTCTTGACGTTGATGATGACCTTCTCGCCCATCTCGTTACGTCCCTCGACCGTGGCCGACCCCATATGCGGCAACAGCACGACATTCGGCTGATCACGCAGGCGCGGGTTGATTTCATGCCCGTGCTCGAACACATCCAGCCCGGCTCCGGCAATCTCACCCGCGCGCAGCATCCGGGTCAGTGCATTTTCATCGATCACTTCGCCGCGCGAGGTATTCACCACCACCGCGGTCGGCTTCAGCAATTTCAGCCGCCGGGCGTTCAGCAGGTGGAAGGTCGAAGGCGTATGCGGCGCATTCACGCTGACGATATCCATCCGCGCCAGCATCTGGTCGAGACTTTCCCAATAGGTCGCCTGCAAGTCGTCCTCGATTTCCTGGCGCAGGCGACGGCGATTGTGATAATGCACCTGCATCCCGAAAACATTCGCCCGCCGCGCCACGGCCTGCCCGATCCGCCCCATGCCAAGAATGCCAAGCCGCCGCCCGCCGACACGCCCGCCCAGATGCGCGGTCGGCGCCCAACCCTTCCAGCGACCCGCCTGCATTTCGGCCAGCCCCTCTGGAATGCGCCGGGTGACGGCCAGAATCAGGGCAATGGTCATATCTGCCGTATCCTCGGTCATCACGCCGGGAGTATTCGACACCAGAACCCCACGCTGCCGTGCAGACATCACATCGATATGATCCACCCCAGCGCCGTAATTGGCGATCAGCTTCAGCCGCTCTCCTGCCTGCGCGAGCATATTCGCGTCGATATGATCAGTCACGGTCGGCACCAGAACGTCACATTCCTTCATCGCCGCGGATAATTCCTCGCGGGACAATTTGCGGTCATCCTCGTTCAGATTGACATCGAACAATTCCTTCATCCGTGTCTCTATCGGCTCTGGCAGGCGGCGGGTTACGGTGACCCGAAGTTTCGGGCGCGACGATGTCGGGCTGGCTGCTTGCATGATTGCCTCACTTTCTCGAAACCGTGCTGTAGGCGCACTTCCATTGCCGGGCGGCTTTTGGCAAACTGCCCGCGTTGAGGGGCAGGTACAAGACCCCGATCCGTCCGAACCCGGCAAAATCAGGCAAGAGCCCGGGGAGGCGCATGAATTTGACGGCCGCGTTTACCGGCCAGGCAGGAACGGAGAGCGGATGACAAAAAGCGCGGTTATAGGAAATATAATCGCCGTGGCTGCGGCTATGGCGATCTGGTCGGCACATGGCATGGCTTTGGCAGAGATTTCCGGAACGGGCAGCGGTTCCGGTCAATTCCCCGACCCGCATGTTATCCTGGCGCAAAGCGAACTTCCGGCAAATGCGAAGATCGACCGCAATGCCGGAGAAGAGCGTGGATCCGTCACGAACCTGCCACTCCCGCGTTATGTCAGCCTGAAAGGCAGCGAGGGCAATGCCCGTCGCGGTCCCAGCCTGTCACATCGCATCGACTGGGTCTTCCGCCATGCGGGCATGCCGCTGCGCGTGGTGGCCGAGTTTGGCCATTGGCGACGGGTCGAAGATAAGGACGGCGCCGGTGGCTGGATCCATTACGCGCTGCTGTCCGGCGTTCGCACCGCAGTTGTCGTACAGGATATGGCCGAATTGCGCGCGCGCCCCAACCCGGATTCCGACGTCGTCGCACGGGCCGAATCCGGTGCGATCGTCAAACTGGGCGAATGCAATCCCGACTGGTGCAGCATTTCCGGCGGAGGTGAGCGTGGATGGGTGCCCAAAACCGATATATGGGGCGCCGATCCGGGCGAAATCCGTGAATGATACCGCCCCTTTACGAGCAGCGGTGATAATCGAACCGCTGATCCGCTTCACGCATGCTCAGCAGGTTTCCACTGCTTTTCAATGTCACGTTCCGCTCGAAGGTTTCACCTTCCCCTGAACAGATCAGGGTCGCCTGCAGCCCTTCGGCCCCCGCCGTTCCGGGCTGCATCCGGCACAGGGATTCATAGAAACGGAATTGATCGCCGGATATGGTCAGCCGGGTAACCGAGGAGTTATCACCGCAGGCTGCGGGATCAAGATTGAATATCCCGTCCGTAATCTCGGGGCGGGGCGGTTCCTCGACGCACCCCGCAAGAAGAGCAGCAACGGCAATCGCGCAAATCGCTGAAATCCTGTGCATGATCCGTTTCCTCCCTGAACTCGGTCCATTTTCAGCCGCCCCGATCATCCTACCGCCACAGCGGCCGGGCAGATCACGCCGGCGCAGATTCTTCGACGATCACCAGATCACGTTCTGACGCGCCTTTCGCATGAGCCAGCGCGGTCTGATATTCGGGACTTTCGTAGCAGGCGACAGCAGCCTCGAAACTCGGGAAGCGGGCCACGACATTGCGGGACCGGTCATTACCCTCCATCTGCCGATATCGCCCGCCACGAGCCAAGAAGACCCCGCCATGGGCAGCGATCGCAGGGCCCGCCGCTTCGGCATAGCGACCGTAAGCCTCGGCATCGGTCACATGAACATGAGCAATCCACAGGGCAGTCATACGGCATCTCCTATCAGTTTCTCGACTTCCGAAAACGCGTGCTCCGCGGCTTCCAGGCTGGGCGCGCCGCCCTGCGCGCGATCAGGACGTCCACCGCCACCCTTTCCGCCAAGCGCAGCAGTAGCGGCCTGAACCATCGAAACGGCGGTGATGCGCCCGGTCAGATCCGAAGTCACCCCCGCCGCCACGGTCGCCTTGCCGTCCGCCTCTGCCAGAACCAGAACCGCACCACTGCCCAATTGCGCCTTTATTTCATCGACAAGCGGGCCAAGCTCCTTGCCGGAAACGCCTTCGACTTTCCGCCCCAGGAATTTGATCCCGTTGATCTCCTTCGCGTCGACATCCCCGGCCCCGCCCATCGCAAGCTGCCGTTTCAGCTGCGCCAACTCGTTGGCAAGTGCCTTGCGCTCATCCGACAGCGCGCGAACCCGGTTCACGACATCCCCGGCCTGTGCCTTGAGGATACCCGCAATCTCGCCAAGTTGACGATCCGAATCGCGCAGATGCGCCAGTGCCGCCTGCCCGGTCAACGCCTCGATCCGGCGCACCCCGGCAGATGAGGCGCTGTCGGCAAGCAGTGCAAAAGCCCCGATATCGCCGGTACGCGCGACATGCGTGCCGCCGCAAAGTTCCAGCGAATAGGTCTTGCCATCATGCCCCTTTCCGCTTCCCTCCAGTTGCCCCATCGACACCACGCGAACCTCATCGCCGTATTTTTCGCCAAACAGGGCCTGAGCGCCGATCGCGCGCGCGTCATCGGGTGTCATGATCCGCGTCTCGACCGGTGCATTCTGGCGAATGAAACGGTTCACCTCGGCCTCGACATTCGCCATTTCGCCGGGCGTGACCGCATGGTTATGGCTGAAATCGAAGCGCAACCGGTCCGGCGCGTTCAGACTGCCCCTTTGTGCGACATGCTCACCCAAGGTCCGCCGCAGAGCCTCGTGCAACAGATGCGTGGCCGAGTGATTGGCCCGGATATCTCCGCGCCGGTCATGATCCACCGCAAGCCGGGCGCCCTGCCCCGGTTTCAGACTGCCCAATGTGACCTCAGCGACATGGATGAACACCCCGGCGACTTTTTTCGTATCGGTTACCCGAGCCGCGCCGGTTTCCGTCTTGATCAATCCCGTATCGCCGACCTGCCCGCCCGACTCCGCATAGAAAGGCGACTGATTCACCACGATCTGAACCTGCTGACCTTCGCCCGCTTCTCCTATCTCGGCCGCGTCCTGGACCAGCGCCATGATCTGGCCTTCTGCCTCTTCGGTATCGTAGCCCAGAAACTCGGTCGCGCCATGTTTTTCGGCCAGATCGTACCAGATCGCCGCATCCCTGGTTTCACCGCTGCCGGCCCATGCCGCGCGGGCCTTGGCTTTCTGCTCGGCCATGGCCTTGTCGAAACCTTCGGTATCGACCGCCCGGCCCCGTTCACGCAACGCGTCCTGCGTCAGATCAAGCGGGAAACCGTATGTATCGTAAAGTTTGAACGCCGCCTCACCGGGAAGATTGGCGCCTTCGGGCAGTTTCGTCACTTCATCATCCAGCAGCCGCAGCCCGCGATCCAATGTCTGCCGGAAGCGGGTCTCTTCGCTTCGCAGAGTCTCTTCGATCAATGCCTGCGCGCGCCTTAGTTCGGGATATGCTCCACCCATCTTTTGCAGCAATGCCGGAACCAGCCGGTACATGACCGGATCCTGCGCGCCCAGCATATGCGCATGCCGCATCGCCCGCCGCATGATCCGGCGCAGCACATAGCCGCGGCCTTCATTCGAGGGCATCACGCCATCCGCAATCAGGAAGCTGGTCGAGCGCAGATGATCCGCGATAACCCGGTGATGGACCTTGCCGGGTCCGTCGGGATCGCTGTTGGTCGCATGCGCGCTGGCCTCGATCAGGCTGCGCATCAGATCGGTATCGTAATTGTCATGCTTGCCCTGCAAAAGCGCACCGATCCGCTCCAATCCCATGCCGGTATCGATCGACTGCATGTCGAGTTCGCGCATCGAGCCGTCCTCGAACTGCTCGTTCTGCATGAAGACAAGGTTCCAGATCTCGATGAACCGGTCGCCATCCTCATCCGCGCTGCCCGGAGGTCCACCCCAGATATGATCGCCGTGATCAAAGAAAATCTCGGTACAGGGACCGCAAGGACCGGTCGGTCCCATCTGCCAGAAATTGTCGCTGGTCTTGATGCGGATGATCCGGTCATCAGAAAGGCCAGCAACCTTCTTCCAGATATTCGCCGCCTCGTCATCGGTATGATAAACCGTGACCAGCAATTTATCTTTCGGAATGTCGAAATCCCGGGTCAGAAGTTCCCAGGCATAGGGAATGGCGTCTTCCTTGAAATAATCCCCAAAGCTGAAATTCCCCAGCATTTCAAAGAATGTATGATGTCTGGCTGTATAGCCGACATTGTCCAGATCGTTATGTTTGCCACCCGCACGAACGCATTTTTGCGATGTCGTGGCACGTGTGTAATCGCGCGTTTCAACCCCGGTGAACAGGTTCTTGAACTGAACCATGCCCGAATTGGTGAACATCAGAGTCGGATCATTCCGCGGTACAAGCGGGCTGCTGTCGACGACCTGATGACCATTTCTTTCGAAATAGCTCAGGAAAGTGGATCGGATGTCGTTCAGACTGGGCATATGGGGCCTTTTTCGCAAAACATTCGCGTCAACCCGGTCAGAGCCGGGCCGTTCTACGGTCTAGCCCCAGCCAATGCGGCTGTCCAGCGATCCTGTTCATGCCTCCTGATTTCCGCTGTTGCGGAAACTGCAGATCGTTCATGACTTCCGGGCGCCGGTTTCCGCCATTCGCGCGGCAACCCCACGCCCGGAGTTGATCTATTGCACGTCAGCTTTTCGCGGGGACAGGGCTCAATCCTCGCCAAGAACCTCATCTTCGCCGGACGCGAAATCAAGCCCGTGGCTTGCCCGGATCTTATCCTCCAGCGCAAGCGCGACATCGGGATGGTCGCGCAGATATTGCTTGGCATTTTCGCGCCCCTGTCCGATCCGCTCGTCACCATGCGAATACCAGGCACCCGATTTCTCTACCACGCCAGCCTTCACCCCCAGGTCGATCAGTTCTCCGACCTTACTGATCCCCTCGCCATACATGATATCGAACTCGACCTGACGGAATGGCGGCGCGACCTTGTTCTTGACCACCTTCACCCGAGTCGTATTACCGACCACTTCATCACGGTCCTTGATCGAACCGATGCGGCGGATATCCAGACGCACGGATGCGTAGAATTTCAGTGCATTTCCACCTGATGTCGTTTCAGGGCTGCCAAACATCACGCCGATCTTCATGCGAATCTGGTTGATGAAGATCACCATGCAGTTCGAACGTCCGATACTGGCGGTCAGCTTGCGCATTGCCTGGCTCATCAACCGGGCCTGAGCGCCAACCTGATGATCGCCCATATCTCCTTCGATCTCTGCCTTTGGGGTCAGGGCCGCGACCGAATCGACCACCACCATGCTGACCGCACCCGAGCGCACCAGCGTATCGACAATTTCAAGCGCCTGCTCGCCCGTATCAGGCTGAGAAATCAGAAGCTCGTCCAGATTCACGCCCAGTTTGCGCGCATATTGCGGATCAAGCGCATGTTCGGCGTCCACAAATGCGCAAACACCGCCTTTTTTCTGTTCTTCGGCCACGGCATGAAGGGTCAGGGTGGTTTTACCGCTGCTTTCAGGGCCATAGATCTCGATGATCCGGCCCTTGGGCAGGCCGCCGATCCCTAAGGCGATATCAAGCCCCAGCGAACCCGTCGAGGTCGATTCGATCTCGGCCACGGGATTGTCGGCCCCCAGCTTCATGATGGAACCCCTGCCGAACTGCCGTTCGATCTGGGCAAGCGCGCTGTCCAAAGCCTTTTGCTTGTCTGCACTGCGTTTGTCGTTCATGTCCAAGATGCTCGCCATTGCCATAATCTCTTGTCCTTATTTCATAGCCCCGCTTGCGGAGCAATCTGCCCGATAGCCTGGATGTTCACTTCTTGTTCTAATTTTTAATGCGCCATAATCGAATGTTTTTCAAGTCCCGATTGTCTTTCGCGATTGTTCCCTGCCCATCATGATCTCTATTCCTCAAGAAAAGATTTACATCTTGCCTTTGCGCCGATATCCCGGCCCTCGCCATCTCACGGGAGGCGACGAAAGGTATATTTATGCTGATTTTCTGGGAACAACGGCTTGTATTTTTGGCCACCCCAAAAGCCGGTTCGACCGCAATTGCCATGGCGCTCGAATCCTTGGCGACGACCTCGATCCAACGACCGGCATCGATGAAACATACTGACATTTCTACATTTCACAGGCATGTCGCCCCGTGGCTTGCAGCACAGACAGGGGCCGAATTCACCACGGTTGCCCTGATGCGGGAACCGGTGGATTGGCTGCGCAGCTGGTACCGCTTTCGCCTGCGCGATGATCTGGACGATCCCGAACACCTTATGGACGGTGTCAGTTTCGAACGCTTTGCGAAGCTTTATGCCGAGGAAGATGGTCCACAATCTCTTGGCATCGGCAGTCAGGCCCCCTTCCTGCAGACGAACGAGCATCGGGTGGATCGAATCTTCCGTTATGAGAATATCGGCGGATTCGTGGAATTTCTTGAAGATCGGTTGGATTGCGCAGTGGAATTGCCGCGGGCAAACGTCCCGCCAACCGTGGATGTCGAGTTGTCATCCGAACAGGAAGAGCGTCTGCGCCAAACCATGCAGGAGGATCTGCAGCTTTACGCGGCAATCGAGTAACGCTTGCGCTCTAGCGCCCGGATGCTCCTGCGATTACGGGATCCGCAAGCTGATCCTGAACCACCTGAACGAGTTCGGTCAGCGTGAAGGGCTTGGCCAGAAAAACCGAATGCGGCACCGGTAACTGATCGTTGCCAAAGATATCTTCCGAATAGCCGGACATGAAAACCACTTTCGTCCCGGGCCGTTCCTCTAGCGCCGCGCGAACCCAACCTGGCCCGTCCATTCCCCCCGGCATAATCACATCGGTCACGAAAAGGTCAGGTGTGAATTCGGCATCGGCAAGCAATGCCAGTGCCGCTTCCGCACCATCGGCTTCGCATACCTCATATCCTTTCAGCTTCAGGGCACGCGTCGCCACGGCACGAACCGAGGCTTCATCCTCGACCAGCAGGATCGTCGCCGGTCGATCGGGAATTACCGGAAAGGCAGCACCGGGGCTATCCGGAGTCGCTGATGGCTCATATTCGCCTTCCGGCTGCTGCGGGAGGTAGATCGAAAAACATGTCCCGCGCCCCGGCTCGCTGTCGCACAGGATATGGCCACCGGTCTGCCGCACGATTCCATAAACGGTCGAAAGCCCCAAACCGGTTCCCTCGCCAACAGCTTTGGTGGTGAAGAATGGTTCGAAAATCTTGCTCATGTTCTTGGGTGAGATCCCACAGCCGGTATCAGCCACGGTAATACAGACATATTCCCCAGCAGGCAGGGTATTTCCTTCCTGCATCAATGGTGTGTCCAGAATCCGGTTTTCAGTGGCAAGCCTGATTTCGCCGCCCTCAGGCATGGCATCACGTGCGTTGACGACCAGATTCATAATGACTTGCTCCAGCAGCCTGCGATCGGCCCGGATCGGCTTTAATGACGGGTCGTGACTGATCTGAAGCGATGCCCGGCCACCGACAAGTCGATTCAGCAGATGCGTCAGATCGGCCAGGGTATCGCGGAGGTCAAGTCGTTCGAGTTTGAGTGTCTGCTTTCTTGAGAAGGACAGAAGCTGCCCGACAAGTGCCGCCGCACGGTTGGCGTTCTGACTGATCTGATCCAAATCGGCATAATCCAGATCGGATTTGTCATGTCGCAGCATCAACAAATCGCAATGCCCGCGAATCGCGGTCAGAAGATTGTTGAAATCATGTGCGATTCCGCCGGCAAGCTGTCCGATAGCCTGCATTTTCTGGCTTTGAACGAATTGCGCTTCAAGCGTTTTCAACTCACTTGCATCGGTCAGGGCCACAAGGAATTCCGAAGAACCCGATACCATCGGCACCAGCGCAATCTGGATATAGCGCTCCGTCAGATCGGTACATTCAGGATGGCGCAGACGCAACATTTCTGTTCTGTCTTCCACTCGCCTGGACAGCATATCCTCGAGCCAGCTTCCGGCAGGTTGGTTCATATCGTCAAAAATATCTTCTAAGGAAATGATATTTCTTGATTTATCTGAAAGAAAATTTCCCAATAAACGTCGTGCAGAGGCATTGGCATAAAGGATGTGCCCGTCAGATGTCAGGCGAAGCAAGGCAATCGGAATAAGTTCTAAATTTTCATGATTATTATTATAATTTTTTGTAAATAAATAATTTTTAGATACATCATCAAGATGGGTTATCGACCAGCGCAATTGCGTCAGCCCGGTTATCCACCTGACTGCGAGCGCAATATTCCCGCTCAGCGTGATCTCGGCGATACCGTCCTGCATGGCCCGAGCCGACCAGTCCAGGCGCGCACCGTCGCAATCTGCACGAAACCTGGAAATCAAAACATTGATATTCCTACCGGTAATGTCGCCAATCTCACCTATTGCCGCAGCGTTTTGCAAGATGACCTGTCCGTCCGGGTCACAAATCCAGATCGGCCCGGTTGCCGCCTCGATCTCGCGTCTGGTGACGGCAAGCGCCCGGCGCTGGAAGATACTTCGTGAAAGATGGGCAATGGCAAACGCGCCGCCGATCCAAAACCAGCCTATTGCCACGCCGGCGACAAAGATTGTGATTTTCCCGGCCCCTGCCTCGGGCATATAGAGCAACATCGTGAATGGGAGCACTACCGACATCAAAAAGAGCGGAAGCAACCATCGTATATTGCGGGAAAGGCCAAGGAATCCTTCGGAACTGGTCATGCAAATCATACTCCCACAAAGCCGGACAGCTTGGCTTTGCGGTTAAACTGTTGAAATTCCCTTAATCGAGAAAATTTCGATAGCACAACCTTTAGTTGTTAATCAATAACGAAAGGAAAAATCCGTCACTTGCTGTCAGTGGCGTCCAAAGCATGGACGAGATCTGCGCGAACCGGTCATGGCGAGACATGAATGCCTCGATATTCCGTTTGTTCTCTGCCTCGAAAAGTGAGCATGTCATATATGCCAGATGACCGCCAGGCGCGACAAATGCAGCGGCTTTATCAAGGATTTCAGACTGAATTTCAGTTAATTGCTGCAATCTCTCAGAGGTCAGGCGCCATTTCGCGTCAGGTGTACGCCTCCATGTACCCGACCCGGAACAGGGGACATCCGCAACGACTAGATCAAACTTTCCCACGGGCATCGATACCCGCTCGATCCGGACGCCGGCCCTCTGTGCGCGCTTTGGAAGGTCCGCCATCCGCGCAGGTTCCGCGTCATGTGCGAAAAGCCGGATTCCCGGCTGTCGCCCAGCCAAGGCCAATGATTTTCCGCCACCGCCGGCGCAATAATCCAGAACCCGCCCCTCTTTCTTCAAAGGCAGGGACGCGCAAGCCAGTTGCGGCGACAGATCCTGAAGCTCCACCAACCCGCTGCGATATGCCCGACTGTTACCGATACGACGCTTGCCGCTGCAAACACGAAGCGCCCCGGTCAGTTGAGGCGCTGTTTCGGTCTCGATACCGTCCTGTTCCAGCATGAGGCGGGCCTCTGGCACCGCCGCAAGAAGCGGGTTCACGCGCAGCCAGACCGGAGCGCGCTGCCCCATTTCCTTAGCGATCACATCCGAATCCGGGCCAAGCGCCTCCTGCCACAGGGGGATCAGCCAGTCGGGTATATCCGAGGACGTCACCTTTTGCTCGGTTCTCTCATGCGCATTCAGCGGCGCGGGCGCATAATTCTCACCGGTGAAATGAAGATCGGGATCCTGCCCGGACTCCCGGCAAAGGCCAATCATCAGACCGCGGCCGGACAGGGCCCCGCCGCGATCGGCAAGCGTGTTCCTGCGGCGCAATGCGTCGTAAACCAGATCCCGGACCGCTGCCCGGTCTTTCGAGCCGGCATAGCGGCTGTTCCGCGCCCATCTGAGCAAGGCTTGCTCGGCCGCTTGCCCATCCAGAATCCGATCCAGTACATCGATAGCCGCACCGATCCGTGCCGAAGGGGTCATGTCCTGTCTCTTTGGTGATATAAGCTATTGCGACCTGAAGAATTCATGAACGTCCCTCCATCCGGCGCCCAGAGATCTGCCATCGCCTTGCCTTCCTGTCCTTCCAAAACGAATATTTCATCCCACCGAAATCAGGCGGATGGCCTGATCCTGCTGCATGAACCACATCAGGAAACGCACCGCCTTCCCCCGTGCGCTCTCCAAAGACGGATCCCGGTCAAGCAAAGCGCGGGCATCCTGCCGGGCGACAGACATCAGGCCCGCCTGATGTTCAAGATCGCCGATATGGAAGCGCGGCAACCCGGATTGAGCGGTTCCGATCACATCGCCTGCTCCGCGCATCTCCAGATCGACTTCGGCAATGCGAAAGCCGTCCTCGGTATCCCGCAGGGTCGTCAGGCGGCGCGCGCCGGTTTCACCCAGTGGCGCATGATACATCAGCACACAGGTCGAGGCCCCCTGCCCGCGACCAACCCGCCCACGAAGCTGATGAAGCTGTGCAAGGCCGAAACTCTCGGCCCGCTCAATCACCATGATCGTGGCTTCCGGAACATCGACCCCGACTTCGATCACCGTGGTCGCCACAAGGATACGGGCGCGACCGGAAACGAAATCAGCCATTGCCGCATCACGTTGATCCGGTGGCATCTGCCCGTGAACCAGCCGTACCTCCTTGCCGAACTGCGCCCTCAGTGACTGAAATCGCGCCTCCGCCGCGGTCAGGTCGCTGACTTCGCTCTCATCGACCAGCGGGCAAACCCAATAGGCCCGCGCACCCCGGTCCAAAGCCGCCTTCAGGCGCGCCGTCACCTCATCCAGCCGCTGATCCGAAATCATCACCGTGGTGATGGGTTGCCTGCCCGGCGGCTTTTCGTCCAGCACTGACAAATCCAGATCGCCATATTGCGTCAGGGCCAACGAGCGCGGAATCGGAGTTGCGGTCATGATCAGCATATCAGGCGGAACATCGCCCTTGGCCGATAATTCCAGCCGCTGTGCGACGCCGAAACGATGCTGTTCATCAATAATGGCAAGGCGAAGATCATTGAAATACACGTCTTTCTGGAAAACGGCATGGGTCCCGACCAGAATATCGATACGTCCCTGCGCAAGGTCTTCGAGAAGCTGTGCCCTGAGATCGCCTTTGTTTCGCCCGGTCAATGCCGCCAGTCTTACCCCTGCCGCTCGCGCCAGAGGTTCAAGCGCCCGCGCATGCTGCCGGGCAAGCAGTTCGGTCGGCGCCATCAGCACCGCCTGCCCCCCTGCCTCGACCGCGATCAGGGCAGACAGCATGGCGACCAATGTCTTTCCCGCGCCCACATCGCCCTGAAGCAACCGGTTCATGCGGCGATCGCTGGCCATATCGACGGCGATCTCCTCGACAACCCGATCTTGCGCATTCGTCGGAGGCCAGGGCAAATTGCCCAGCACCTTCCGGCGCAACGTACCGTTACCGCTGGTCGGTCTGCCCCTCGACCGTCGCTTTTCCTGCCGCACCAGAGCCAATGTCATCTGATGCGCCAGAAATTCATCATAGGCCAGGCGCGCCCTCGTCGGGCTATCCGGTGACAGGTCGCGCGGGGATTGCGGATCATGCGCCAGCTTCAACGCTTCGGCAAATCCGGACCAGCCGCGCTCCTTCAGCAATTGCGGATCGATCCATTCATCGACCTCGGGTAGATGCGCCATCGCCGCCGATATCGCCTTGCTCATCATTCGCTGGGTCAGACCCTGCGACAAAGGATAAACCGGCTCGAATGCCGCAGGCGGCGCATCGTCTTCGCGCAGGATATGATCGGGATGGACCATCTGCGCAAGCCCGTCGAACAGTTCGACCTTGCCGCTGACGATCCGACGCGCTCCGGTCGGAAGCTGGTTTTCGATCCAGTCGCGCCGGGGATGAAAAAACACCAGAGTCAGATCATCGCCATGCATATCCGTGCAATGCACCCGCCAAGGGCGCCCACGCGTTTTCGGCGGGAAATGGCGGCCGACCGTCACGTCAATAATCACGATCTCGGGCGGTTCGGCCTGATTGATCCGCTGGATGCGGCGGCGGGTGATCCCCGACGAGGGCAGCGTCATGATCAAATCACGGGGGCGCTCGATTCCCATCTGCATCAGGGCGGCCTGCCCCTTCGGCCCGATGCCGGGCAAGGTGTCGATTGCCGCGAAAAGCGGGAAAAGCGACGGGGGCCTGCCCTTCGGCACGCTCATTGTCCCGCGATCCGCATCCATTCATCCTCGTCGATGATCTCGACGCCCAGATCGGCCGCCTTCTTCGCCTTGGATCCCGCGCCTGGTCCAGCGATCAGCAGATCCGTCCTGGCACTGACCGAACCGGCGACCTTGGCCCCCATCGCCTCGGCCCGCGCCTTGGCTTCGGCCCGCGTCATACGCTCGAGCGTGCCGGTGAATACCAATGTCTTGCCACTGATCTCGGTTTGTGTCGCCAAACGTGTCTTGGCGGGCAAAATATCCAGCATACCCGTCAGCCGATCGATGCTTTCGCGCTCGCGTGGTTGGGTGAAACTCGTCACGAGCGTCGTCACCAGCACCGAGCCGATACCGTCGATTCCTGTCAGCTCGGACCAGTTTGGACTTTCACCCAGAACGGCACGGCGCGCCTTGTCATCCGCGGCGGTGAATGCGGGTTCGGCCGCAGCGCCGTCGATTGCCGCAACCAATGTCTCCCAGGTTCCAAAATGCCGGGCCAGAGTCGCCGCAGCCACTTCTCCAAGATGCCGAATGCCAAGCGCGAAAAGCAGCCTTTCCAATTGTATGCGACGTTTTTCCTCGATTGCGTCGAACAATTTTCCAACCGAACGATCGCCGAAACCGTCTCGGTTCTTCAGTTTGCCGATATTCGCGGCATCACGCTTTGCCAATGTGAAGATATCTGCCGGTTCACGGATCGGCAGAATGTCGTCGGCAAAGAACATCTCGATCTGCTTTGCTCCCAGCCCTTCGATATCAAATGCAGATCGACTGACAAAATGCTTTAACTTTTCAATTGCCTGTGCCGGACATATCAATCCACCCGAGCAGCGACGAACCGAATCCCCCGGCTCTCGGATCGCTTCGGAACCGCATTCGGGGCAATGGGTCGGGAACTGATATGGCCTGTCATTCTCGCGCCGCGCAAGATCCACGTCGGCGATCTTTGGAATCACATCGCCCGCACGATAGATCTTGACCCAATCGCCGGCACGAATATCACGTCCCTCGCGGATCGGATTGCCGGAACTGTCCTTTCCGGCAATGTAATCCTCGTTATGCAGCGTCGCGTTCGAGACAACGACACCGCCAACAGTCACCGGATCCAGCCGCGCAACCGGCGACAGTGCCCCGGTCCTGCCCACCTGAATTTCGATTCGGTCAAGGCGCGTCCAGGCGGTTTCCGCCGGAAATTTATGCGCGATCGCCCAGCGGGGCGTGGTCGAACGGAAGCCCAGCCGGGCCTGATAGCCCAGATCATTGACCTTGTAAACCACTCCGTCGATATCATAGCCCAAGGTTGCCCGCTGCTGCTCGATCTCAGCCCAGACGGCAATCATTTCTTCCGGACCTGTACACAGACGGGTCAGCGGATTGATCCGGAAGCCCAACTTGGCCATTCGCTCGACCGCGCCCATCTGCGTATCCGAAAGCGGTGTGGTTAATTCACCCCAGCTATAGGCAAAGAATTTCAGCGGGCGGCTGGCGGTGATTTTGGGATCAAGCTGTCGCAGGGAACCGGCGGCAGCATTGCGCGGATTGGCGAAGATACGTGCGCCTTCACCGGAATTGAGCCGCGCAAAATCGTCATGCGCCATGTAGACCTCGCCCCGGATCTCGACAATGCCCGGCGCATCAGCCTGCAATCTCTGGGGAATATCGGCAATGGTCCGTGCGTTTGCGGTGACATTTTCACCGATCGTCCCGTCACCGCGTGTCGCGGCCTGAACCAGTTCGCCTTCTTCATAGCGCAACGACAGCGACAGCCCGTCAATTTTCGGCTCGGCCGTGAAATCCAGGGCGGAATCGGGTCCGAGATTCAGGAAGCTGCGAATCCGATTAGTGAAGTCCTGTACATCCTCATCGTTGAAAGCATTGCTCAACGACATCATCCGCTGCGCATGCGTGACCTTGCCGAAGCCCTCGGACGGCGCGGCGCCGACCTTGTCCGAAGGCGTGTCGGGGCTTCTCAGCTCGGGAAAGGATTCCTCGAGTTCAGACAGTCGTCGCTTCAACGCATCGTAATCCGCGTCGGAAATCTGCGGCATGTCATTCGCGTGATAGTCCTGGTTGGCACGCGCAATCCTGGCAGTAAGGTCAGCAATCTCGTCGGCCGCCTGCTCTTTCGTCAGTTCCGCCATCTCCTGCGTCGACGCGTCAAGATTCCGTTCCGCCATTCCAATATGCCTGTCTTGCCGTTGCGATGCGCTTCCCCGGTTCAGAGGAAAACCAGCACCCTTATAGAGCGCAATTTCCGCCGCCCCAATACGGGAAGCAACAGCATTTACGGCATGCAAGACTTGTCAAGATCGCGCGGCGATATATGAATCATGCGTCAGACCGGCGGTCAACGTCCGATGGCCAGCCTGTTGTCCTCGGTAGGAAGAGGTTCCCGCATGACATAACCGCGCCCCCAGACCGTTTCGATCGGGCAGGCATATCCCAATGCTTCGCTCAGCTTTTTCCTGAGCTTGCAGATAAACACGTCGATGATCTTCAATTCGGGCTCATCCATGCCGCCGTAAAGATGATTGAGGAACATCTCCTTTGTCAGCGTGGTACCCTTTCGCAGCGCCAGAAGCTCGAAAATCTGATATTCCTTACCGGTCAGGTTGACGGGTCTGCCGCGCGCCTCGACCGAGCGGGAATCGAGATTTACGACGATTTCGCCAATCTCGATGATTGCCTGACTATGCCCCTTGGACCGCCTGACCACCGCGCGGATACGCGCCAGCAGCTCATCGCGGTCAAATGGCTTGGTCATGTAATCATCGGCGCCGAAACCAAAACCGCGCAGCTTGCTTTCGATATCAGCGGAACCGGTAAGAATCAGAACCGGCGTTGCAATCCGGGACAGCCGGATGTTCCGAAGCACCTCCATACCGCTCATATCGGGCAAATCGAGGTCCAGAAGGATCAGATCGTAATCGTATAGCTTCGCAAGATCGATGCCTTCCTCGCCCTGTTCAGTGATAAAGACATTGTAGTTTGACGAGGTGAGCATCAGTTCGATTGCCCGCGCCATGATGGGATCGTCTTCTATAAGTAAAATTCGCATAACATGCGTTCCTCATGCTATTCTGTACTGGTTTGTACGCTGACGATATTAATTCGTGGAACGTTTATGAAACGTTACCACGCATCCCAATCACATGAACGATTTTTTTTCTATTTTCGGTAGCGCTGCAAAAATGTCACCTTCAGTGCGGATGCGCCATGATCGATCATCGCACGGCACCAACTGTCAAATTCCTCCTCCGTCAAATCATAGCGTTTCAACGCCTCATCTTTTGATATCAGTTCGTAAGCAACTGCGTTTACAACAATTTCCTTTCGTGACGCCACCCATCTTGTGTCCGGAGGCGGCAAATCCGCAACGGTCAAGATCCGGCCATCCGGCAAGGTGGCGGTAACGGGTCTGTTCTTTTTGGTCATGTCCTGGTTCCCCTGTTACTGATTACAAACAGGGGGATTTCATCATCCATGGTTTAATCTGCGGTTATTCCATCTTCGGACATGACTTGAGAATGCAAGGAATTTGACTATATTTCGATGCAAATTAGCGCCGTTTCCCCGCCTCCGGAGCCCATGCATGACCCAGCTTGCCCATGATCGCGCGATCGCGCGCGACAATGGATTGAACAGCCTCGGCTTTGCCAAACCGCCCGCGCAAACCCGCGTGGTAGTGGCAATGTCCGGCGGCGTGGACAGTTCGGTCGTGGCCGCCAAGCTGAAATCCGAAGGCTATGATGTGATCGGTGTCACACTTCAGCTTTACGATCACGGAGCCGCATTGGCGAAAAAAGGGGCGTGCTGCGCCGGGCAGGATATACACGACGCCCGGCGGGTCGCCGAACGAATGGGGTTTCCACATTACGTGCTTGATTACGAAAACAAGTTCCGCGAATCCGTCATCGACGAATTTGCCGACGCATATCTTGCCGGAGCAACTCCGGTGCCTTGTATCCGCTGCAATGAAAGAGTGAAGTTCCGCGATCTTCTGGAAACCGCCCGCGATCTGGATGCGGATTGCATGGCAACCGGCCATTACATTCAGCGCAAGACCGGCGCGGACCGTGCAGAATTGCATATGGCCGCTGACCCGGCCCGCGATCAAAGCTATTTCCTGTTCTCGACCACGCAAGAACAGCTTGATTTCCTGCGCTTTCCTCTTGGTCATCTCGCAAGCAAGACCGAAACACGGGCATTGGCTTCGGAATACGGCCTCTCTGTGGCGGACAAGCCGGACAGTCAGGATATCTGCTTCGTGCCGAACGGTGATTATGCAAGCGTGATCGAAAAACTGCGGCCCGGCGCCGCTGATCCCGGCGAGATCGTGGATACCAACGGGAATACCCTGGGACGTCATGACGGCGTTATTCACTATACTGTCGGCCAACGCCGTGGCCTTGGTATCGGCGGTCTGAGCGAACCGCTTTACGTCATACGCCTCGATCCGGAAACGCGGCAGGTCGTCGTGGGCCCGAAATCGGCCCTTGCCACAAGCATTGTACCAATTACAGAGGTCAACTGGCTGGGCGATCAGCCTTTCGAGGGTGAAATTCCCTGTCTGGTCCGCATCCGCTCGACCCGACCACCCCGCCCCGCAATCCTTCGCCCGGTCGACCGGACACGGGCCGAGGTCGAACTGCTGGATGCCGAAGAGGGTGTTAGCCCCGGTCAGGCCTGTGTCTTCTATGAAACCGGCGGCACCCGCGTGCTGGGCGGCGGCTGGATCACGCTGCGTCGGCGGCGAGCTGCCTGATCCGCTGCACCATGGCCTGCAGCCCGTTAGACCGCTGCGAGGAAAGATGCTCGTCCAGCCCCAGCCGCGCCAGTTCCGCCTGTGCGTCCACCTGCCCGATCTCGGCCACGGTCAGCCCGGAGTAAAGCGCATGCAGGATCGCGATCAGGCCGCGCACGATCATCGCGTCGCTGTCACCCTGAAAATCGAACCGCCCATTTTCGATGCGCGGCATGATCCAGACCTGGCTCGCACAGCCTTCGACCTTGGTCGCCGGCACCTGCAGCGCGGGGTCCATCTCCGGCATGGCCTTACCCAATTCGATCACGTGACGATAGCGTTCCTCCCAATCATCAAGAAACTCGAACGTGTCGGCAATGTCTTCAAAAGCGGAGCTGGCCATGGAGATTCCTTTCCGGAATGAATTAACCCGCGCGAGGATGAAGGTCAAAGAGGCTTTAATGCCGCGCCGCTTTCCCTTAACAGTCGGAATAGTGTTTCGCGGGGGATGCCAAATGACTCGACTGACTGCATCTTTGCTGGTCTTTGTACTTCTGCTTTCCGGCTGTGGCGGACGTGGCAGCGATAGCGGCCTGAATCCTTTTGGCTGGTTCGGCGGTGGCGGCAACAGAGAACAGCCGGTGTCGTTGATTCCAGATGATGGAACGATCGTCACCAATCTGCCCACGGGCGTCCCCCAGATCGCTTCAGCCCGCTGGGAGCCCTTGAACGAAGGCCGGCTGCTTGTGGCTACCGGGCTGGCACCGACAAAAGGATATCATGATGCAAGGCTGGTGCCAATGCGCCCACAGCCAAGCGACAGACTGTCACCCGATCCCGATGGCGTCCTGCGCCTGCGTTTCGCGGCCCAACCGCCTGCGCCAGACAGTCAGGCCGCCCGCCTGCCTGCAAATCCGGCAGTTGATTCGATCACCGTTGCCCTGGCAATTTCGAATGTCGAGCTTGCCCGTATTTCCAGGGTCGAGATTTCCGGCGCAACCAATATCGTAGGTCTGAACCGCTAACCCGATCTGCGGTTGCACCCGCACTCTTGTCGGGATAATCCCACGATGTCGGAGGCGTGGCAGAGTGGTTGAATGCACCGGTCTTGAAAACCGACGTGGGTTAACGCCCACCGTGGGTTCGAATCCCACCGCCTCCGCCATTTACCACCGATTACCCTCTATAGTGCGATATTACCGTCCTTACCCCGATATTACGCAGGCGATACCCTTGCCTCCAGACGACGTAGCAATACCGACGCAAATGAGAGGTGGTCGAGGCAACGATCAATAGGGTCGATGTTAATGTCGTGTCCACGAGGGTTGCGGATCGCAGACATTGCTCCTGCGAAGATGAACTTATATCCGCTTTGCTCATTAACCTCGCTCTGTGTGGCAAGCGCAGTAAGTTGAACCTTCGGGCTCGCTTCCGCGAAAGCCGTCATCATTAGCTTGAAGCCGCTCTCGTTCATGCCAGACAGGTTTTTGACCGCGTTGTCGAGAAGCTTGAACGCCTCGAATGTGGCTTGTGAGTAATGCCCGTTGTCAAATAGTTTTAAGCAAACGGCGCTAATGTCAGGGTGGACATTGCGCTCGTCGAAGGGATGCGACTGAACGCTCTCCTCGTCCGAACCGTAGGACAGTTCGCCAGCATTTCGCGCAATCCGTTCGAACGCAACAAGAGACTTATTCATTGATTAGATTTGCTCTAATGCTCTTGAAGATGTTGTCGTAGGTCTCTTTCGAGCCGTTTGCCGGTAGATTAATCTCTATTCGCACGGTGAGCGCCATGTCCTTACGCCCATCGCCCATGCGGACATGCACTTTCGGATCGGTTGGAGCGACGTCCGCCGCTTTTGCCTTGGTCTTCGGGGCCGCTTTCACCCTGGGTTGGTGTGGCTTCGCTGTCGCATTCGTTGCAACCTTCTCATTGGACGGCTCGTACCCAGCTAGGGAACGGAAGGTTGAAATACACTGGCCTGCCTTCCTCCGATCACTTCGCTCGTCTTATCGGTGGTGCGAAAGTAAGACGTAAGTTCGCCCTTCGCGAGGCTCCATGCATCGTCGCCGCGAAACTCGAACAAGTCGCTATATGCGTTCTTGACTAGCCCTTCGAAAGCTTTGGGAAATTCGTCGTCGCTTAAGACGAAAACGTCATGCCCCTTCTCCGTGCGCTTCCCTTCCTCGTCAATCACGCCGATGAACTGGAGAGCATTGATGACATAGCTCTCATTATTCGGCGCTAAGCCAAATTTCTTAACGGTGCCGGACGTGACGGAGGCCGGGAAATTCTTACGCAAAAATCCGATCATCTGCGCGATGTTTCCTGCCCCAGAAATGTAAGGATGCGATGCCATAATACCCCAATGCCCCCTGCCCAATGCGCCAATGTTTACTATATATCACCCGACTTGAACCGCAATCGGTGGCGACAAAATAATATAAGGGAACGACAATTCTATTCGCCATTCTATTCTAGGCTCGTAGCAGAACCAAGTTGGCACTGGGGCGATAGTGGATCAATCATTTCAGAGGGCTATGGCGTAAACGTAGTGATCATCCCTATCGGTCGCGGCCCACCATTTGCCGCCGATTATGCTCTATAGTACGACATTGTCGCCAATCACCAGATTTCACCAGATAGTATGGTGAATCGTCGTTTTTACGCTACAACCCGAACTGCTCGGCCGGCCCAAAGGCGGTTCAACGCAGCAAAGGCAGCTTTGACCATCTTGCAATACCAGATAACCACCTAATTTTACTAGAAAATCACGCGATAGAAACGTTGAGCCGCGCTGATGCCTGCGCTTATCCACACCGTTTCTGTCGGAGTGGACAGCATATATCTGCTTGGGGCCTGTCATGCTCAACTACGCGGTTGACGCGCTCAAAACCAACTATCCGTTCGCGACGCGTCGCCTCCATCTGTCGCACTGCCCAACGAAACAAATGTTTACTACCTTCACCGCGCTGCGTTCATCGGGCGGCCCGATGTTGCTGCCACAGAAGCAGATCACCCCCGACTCCAGACGGACTCTCCCATATCACATCGGTTTGTGATTGTTTGAGAAGGTGGTCACGAAGCGGTCAGATTTGAATTGGCGTTGAACTGCCAGGAAGACAGGCACGAGCCTTCGTCGTGATAACAACGCGACGAAGCAGATCCGAATACAGGTGTAATATTCAACCGTCGCTCGGGGGTGGTCAAATCATCAGTGCCCAACGCCGGAGTAATTTCACTCCACTTTCAAATATTTCTCATCGGCAGGCAATCGTTCGAATTTTCGTTGGATTGCTAGAGCAAGAGGGAAGTGCCATAATCTTGCGCCCAAAACTCCCATTCCCAATTGAATGGTTCCGGCACCGTTTAGCAATCGTTCATAGGCGCCAACACTGGAATATAAACCAGGACCGAAGACAATCGCACCGTAAGCACAAACCACGAGGAAAATTGCGCGACCCACCCAGACAGCAGTCATTACCTCATCAGGTAAGCCGACCTGCTTCTTCGCAAAATCCGGCATTAAAAAATAATATCGTCCTTCCGATATGCCAATCCTTCCTGTTTTCCTCATGAAATCAATGGCGGTATCGGTATCGAGAAAATATGAAATCAAAGCATTGAAAATTAGAATATGCATGGCTCCTAAAATGACCAGAAACAGCCATACTCCATGCATCCTGCCACCAGCCCACATTGTCAATGCCGCTGATATATAGAGCAACCCAAACCCAATCAAAATTGGAGAGAATAACGCAAGGTGTAATCTATTAATAAGAAACTTTCTTTCTATTCCAATTGATATCCCAATAATTATCGCCGCCCCCGCAAGATAAAAAAGCAACCAAATTCCGTAAATCACGATAGGAACAACCATGAAAAGTGTAAACATAAGTAGGAGCCACATTGTAATGTATAGCAGTGATCGACTATCTTGCTCCATGCGAACAGGCGTAATATTCTGCATGATATTCATGTTATTTCCTTGCGGTCACGAAAGGCGTTTTTTCTTAAAATATTAATACTATTTTCGCCATTCACTACGCTGAATCCATCGCAGCTTCACCCTGCCAAATATTATAGATATAGCCAATAAAGGAACGATATGCTTCAATAATCATCCGTCCCGCAAAGCGTAATAATCCAGCAAGAGCTTGCCGAATCTTAAGCAATGCAAATACAAACGTTACCACAAAACCAACGACAAGAGACACCCCTGCAACGACAATGCTGAAAACCACCCCGGTGAAGCTGAAGATGCCAACCAAAAAAACCGCAATGATTGCCGTCAACACAGCCGCCAAGAGCACCAACCCCAAGCGTGCGATCAGATCGTACCAATCCTCTTCCTCGGATTCCAGCCAAGCATGGACCTCCATTACACCCGCGACGACGATGAAGAAACGGTTCACACCACCTTTCAAGGCGGTTCTCCCTGCTTCCCCCATTGTCGGTCGTGAATTGACGGCATCAAGAACTGCGAACTTATCCCTGGAGTATCCGTATCGCTGCTTGGTCAGATAGCTTCGAAGAGATGCCTTGCCCGGAAAGACGACGGTTTTGGCACCCTGAGGATTCGTCTTGATCTCAAATTTGTCGCTTTTGATTTCCGTCCAGAACGTTACTCATCACATGCGCGATACCGTTATTCGATCCGAAATTCCATTATCTAAACAAAGTGCATCCAACTCCAGACGATGTCCGCATCATGTTTCCGCTTGAGATTGCTTAAGAAGGCAAGGAGGAAGCGGACCACGTTCGAATTTATGTTGAACAGCCAAAAAAACAGGCACAAGCCATAGTCGTGAAATTAACACGGCAAATCCGATCCCGAGCGTACCCGTAATATTCAATAATCGCTCGGTGGCATTGACACTGGAATAAACACCGGTTCCGTATATAATCACTCCAAGTATGCAGGCACTAATCCAAAAAACTCTTCCAACTCGAACCAAATTATAAAGCCAACCTGGTAAACCCGCATCGGCCCCCAATTTATCAGGCATTAAAAAATAAATCGTTTCTTTCGATACAGTTATTAATCCCCTATCTATCATTGATCTAACTATTTCGTCAGTTTTCATATGGCGAAGAATTAGAAAATTTATAATCACAACGTATGCTATCGCCAAGAATAGTATTGCCAACGAGGCGCCGTGCAATCTCTGCCCGTACACAAATATCAAAACCACGTCAATTAACCATATTGATCCAACTAGCAAGATTGGCAGCTGCACAATAAAATGCAGCCAATTGTTAGGGAACTGCCGCTCAATAACCTTTGCCACACTGAATAATATTGTAAAGATTGCGGGTAATAACAGCCACTGAAAGCCGATAATGCTTGCTGTGAAGAAGTTGCCTAAAATAAAAACCACTCCCAGAGTTACCACAAATGCGAATAATCCCTGATTTTTATCAGCCCTAACCGATCGAGGCACGTCAACAGCATTCATGGCACGATCTCTGTAGTTTGACCTGCGGTAGCTGATACCCAAGCTGAGCGTACCCAGCCCCAGACTGCCTCCAGCGCCGAAATTAAAAGTCTGCCAGAAAACCGTAACAAGCCGGCCAAGCCTTGCCTGATACGAAAAAATTCAAATACGAATGCGATTACCACCCCAACAAGAATTGAAACACCCGCTATCGTCAACGCGAGTGTAAGTCCCGTCATAACGATTGGAGCGCTCGCAACAATTAGCACAGAAACGATTGCAGTTATTACAGAGGTCACAATGACCATTCCTAATCGCGCGATGAGATCCACCCAATCTTCCGTTTCGGATTCCAACCATGTCTTGATTTCGATGATGCCTCCGACCGCGATAAACGCCCGATTTACTCCCCCTCGCAACGCAGCGGCACCTGCTCCGCGCCACGATGGCGCGCTACCCTGTGCAGCGTAATCTATAACCCTCATCTGTTCGCCGGTATATCTTGCGCGGGTCAAGTGGGCACGCAGTGATGCTTTGCCGCTGAAGATAATGGTCTTCGTTCCGTTTGGGGATGTTCTTATCTCAAAATTATTATTGACGATTTCACGCCAAAAGCCGCGCAGCATAGCAGCCCATTCGCGGAACGTAGGTTGGGTGGCCAGCAAATGCTGCGCTGTTCGGCGGGATCTTGTTTGTAGGAAACTTTTATTCAGATCCGCCAGAAACTGTGCGCTTAGGGCTGACGTTGAAACAGCAGCCGCTGTCAGGCCCTGAAGCGCCGTTTGTTGCGCGGCGTTGCGAGAAGCTTCGACGTTTTTTGGGGCTCGCACTTGCTCCAGATAGTCTCCCCAGGCAACTTCGAATGCCATGCTGATACATGCTGCCAATGACACTTCTTGATCAGCGGTGACTTGGGTTAGCGAATAACTCCCATCAGGCATTCCGGACGCAGGGCAGTTTTCCGCCAAAGCGACGGCGAAAACTCCTTCTCCTCTCCCCTGTTCCCTGCGGCTGATTTCGTCTTGTACAATAGCGCGATAACGTTCTGTTCGCTCGGTCAAGATGCCTGCCGCGCGGGGACTGAGTTGACTTCGGCTCAGCACATTATTCAGGCGACGATCAAGATCTCCGCTATACCGTATCAGATCTGATGTATGGAAAAGCGGGTTTTCATCAAAATGCGATTGAAAACCCATGTCGCCATGAGCTTGATACATAGCCATCCAATCATCAGGACTTGTTTCTCTGAGCGCGCCGACTTCACCTTCACTCATGAATCTCCACTTGGCGTACTGAGCCGCGGCAAGTGCGCCACGCGGATAAAACTGAGCTGGCGGAAGGGATTCGATTTCGTCAGTCTCAATTGCCAGACCTGCCTTAAGCTGTTCGGGAGCACTCACTTGATATTCCGCAAGATCTCGTATTACGGTGTGGGACTGCCCTTGAATCGAGAAGCGAAGCTCATTTGTAGTGCCTTCAGCCGTGTTCTGACGGCGATATTCCTCCATCACGGGCAGAACCGGCGTTTGCTTGCCGTTCACGCTGGCGGAAAATTGAAGCCGGTTCTGGACCTCCGGCGTCATGTCCGCAAAGAACAAATTCCCCTGCTGGCAAGGTAAGCAAGGATCATCAATCGCTTGCGTATCTGAAAATTCGCTCTCTTCAATCATGATCTCAGACGCCTTTTTTCTTGATCAACCAACAGGATAATCTCTTTGACCTTGTCAATCTCGTGTTTAGTGGAGCGTAATGCCTGCTCCATTCTTGGATTATCTCCTAGCGGCTTTCTGTGCAGGAGAGAAGCGAAGGCGAAACCCGCAACGCCACGTTCAGAGCGGATGCTGTATTGGCTTGCCTGAGTGATCAGCACTTTCACAAGCTCTTTCTGGCGCTCTTCGTTCAATCCGGCATAAGCTGCGTTTTGCCTGATAAGGTAACTGCGCAGGCGACGCTCATACTGATCTGTTTTACCTTGGCGATGCGCTGCACGTTCATATTCTTCGTAGACGAATGGTGCATTAGGTCGCTTATCGGTGCCGGGAAGCACCGGTGTAAATATATTCAACACCTTCATTTCAGCATCTGGGATGAGAACCGATAAAGGTCGTCTCTCTGCGTAAAACCAGCGCAGGACTCGGTCTTGATCATTTCGGATATATCGGAAATAGCTGTTGGCCGGCTGGCTTTCCCAGAATCTGAAATAGAACCACTTCCCGTTTTCATCCTGCACGCGGGTAAATTTGCGGAAGTGCTTTCGAATGTCATCTAATCCGGCGCGTGAGCGAATGTAGATCCCCAGCTCTTGATCCCACAGCCCGTTGATTCCTTCTGGTCCGGTGAACAGGCGGCGGGTGAAATCATTCCCTTCCTCCAGCCTCACAATCCATGGCGCAACATTCTTCAACTTGTCGTAGGATTTGCCCTTGAACAGGCAGCGATGCTCCAGCCCGCTCGCCCCTAGCAGTTCCGGCAGGTTCACGATTTTGGCCGCATCGAGAATGGCGTAAGTCTGCATCGGCGGAACGGCAGCAGGATCGCCACCCGCTGCCTCAATCTCGGCGCCCGTTGGGTTGGGCTGATCGAACAGCGTCCCGTGCAAACTATCGGGGACGGTTTTCTTCGGCTGCACACCGAATTGCCGGTCCATTGGTTCGACATTTCCGATACGCGCGATCTGCAAAGGCGAGTGCCTCACATCCTTGGCTTTCCGTTCGGAGACAAATCCGTCTTCCAGCACCTGCCAGGGATCGAACTCATTACTGCTATCGGTCTCAATCATGCTGGAAATCTACAGCTTCACGTATCGAAGTCGAGTCCCCCTATTTCTATTATGAACGTGCAGGACTATTGGGCCGAACACACGCAGCATCTCAGGTTCCCGGGCATGTGAAGCTGATCGTGTTGCTGCGGCAGCGCACTTCTTCCAAGGTATTTACAACCTTGTCTATGAGGGCCAAGCATCTCAACACGCGTAATCAACGTTGCCGCTACTTCTTACAGAAGGGCTATAGCATAAACGTAGTGATCATCACCATCGGTCGTGGCCCGCCACTTCCAACTGAAAACGCGACACATTCAAGCGAAGCGCATAATCCAATTCTCGATCAGATCATACTGAACCCGCTTGGCTTTCCGGGTCCAGCCGATTACGCCGGAGGGAAGGTCCTGCCCTTGTGTTGCTGCGTGCCGGTCCGGGTCAGAACAGAGAATCGCGAAAGCCAGCCTGCGACCGGAAGGCGTCGTCGCAAATCCCGCCAGATTCGAGACGAAATTGAGCGTCCCGGTCTTGGCGAATACCTCTGCCTTAGGCTTCGTATCCGTCTTCACGGATTCGGCCAACGGATCATGTTTGAGAAAATCCTGAAGTTTCGCGTCCAGTCCCGGGCCAGCCATGAGCCTTGTCATGGCTGCCGCGGTGACCCTGCTATCCGCGGACAGGCCGGAATGATCCGCCAGCGTCATGTCCGCGGGCTGGATCCGGGTTTCCACCCATTGCCGCATCAACTTCGCCGAGCTTTTCAGATCGGGTGCGGAACTGGCATGAAGGCCGATCACCTCGGCGGTCAGGTTGGTCGAATAATACAGCATATCCCTGACGATTTCGCCGAGTGGCGGGCTTTCATGGCTGGCGATCTCTTCACCTGCCGGAATATCCTGGATCACTTCGGGGGAAGGCAGAACCAAGCCACTGGCGCGGCACAAGGTTTGGAACACATCGCCGGCATATAGTTCGGGCCGGCGCACAGGCAGCCAGCGACTCCCCGCCTGCCCCATGGCCGAACGGTCAACGGTCCAAATTTCATGGTCTCCGTCAAAGCGATAGCTGAACAGATCCGATTGTGCGGCAGCTTGGGCGGTAACGGTATAGGCACGTGGCGAGTTTCTGGCGGCGCGCGCCTCCAGAGACATCTGATAATCGCCATTCGCCCGGCGCCAGCCAAGATGCACGCGGTTGAAATTCAGGATCATCCCCGAGAGCGCCGGATTATAGGCGAGATGATCTTCTTGTGGCGGCGCGATCTCTTCGATCCGCGGCAAGGCGCCTCCCCAGACCGCAAATCGCTGGGGCGATGTAACCCCGGCCTTAGTCAGGTCACCCGCAAGACCGGCCAGATCGTCACTGGAAAGAACCGGATCTCCGCCTCCGGCCAGTATCAGCATACCGTCCGAGCGCAGTACGCGAGTGCGAAACCGATGCGATGCACCCAGACGGTCAAGCGCATAAAGCGCGGTTATGGTCTTGAGCGTACTGGCAGGAGGAACGGGTACCGCGCCCTCGTATTCCTCAAGCATCTGTCCGGCAGCCGGATCAAAAAGCGCATAACGGACCCGCCCCGGCAGGTCTGCGGCTGCGATAACTGCCCGGCTATCCGGCAGCGGCTTGACGGGTGGCCTTGCGGCAAGCCCCTGCCTCGGGATCGCTTTGACCTCAACGTCCTGCGCAAAGGCGCCTTGCGCCGTCAGTCCAAGAGCGACGGCACTCTGAAGCAACTCGCGTCGTGAATACCGTCTCATCCTGTTTCCTCAGTTTGCGGGCTGCGCCCCAGCCGGATAAGTGTCGACGACAAATGCGACATCGGCAAATTCGCCAGAACCCAGGCAGGTGTATTCATGACCGGCAACAGGCGGGCATTCGTCTCGGGCAGCCGCCACCGGCGTAATATCCGCGCAGTCCGGGATCTTCGTGCGGCCAGACGCGATCCCGGCCGCGCCAGCACTCCCAGCGGGACACGCTGCGCGATTTCGTTCCAGCGATCCCAGCGATCGAATTGCACCAGATTGTCCGAACCCATCAGCCAGACGAAATGCACGCCCGGACATTGCCGTTGCAGCGCCGCGATCGTGTCCACGGTCAGCCGGGTTCCCAGCTGGGCCTCGATATCGGTTATATCCACCTTCGGATGACGCATGAGTTGCCGAGCCATGTCGATCCGCGCATCGATCGGTGCAGGGCCTTGCGTCTTGAGCGGATTTCCGGGGCTGACCAGCCACCATACCCGATCAAGCCCAAACCGGCACAGGGCGTTTTCGGTGATATGGACATGTCCATCATGGGCCGGATCGAAAGATCCGCCCAACAGGCCGATACGCATTCCCGGCAAGACAAGGGGCGTTTTTGCGATCATCCGCTCGATTTATCCAATCGGACGGGTAATGCCAACGCAGGATCTTGTCGGCGGCCACTATTGCCAGATCGTTCCGCCATGCGGTCGAAGGTAAGGATTTTCGGATAGGTTCAGTACCGTGACCTGCCCGCCGCCACTTCGCTTTGAACCGTCAAGCGCCGCCTCGGCATCCGACAGCATTGCTTCGAGATTTCGACCAGGGTTGACACTCGACATGACAATACCCCAATTGGCGGCGACGTGACAGTAAGACTCCCCGCAAGGAACAGGCTTTGCAATGGCCGAGGCAATACGCTCGCATAGTGCCCGTGCCTGCATTCCGTCGTGAATATTGGGCAGGATCAATGCGATCCGGTTCCATTCCAGCCTTGCCGCGATATCGCCCTTGGCCATCGCATCGCCGATGATCCGCCCAACCCGCGCAATGATCCGATGACCTGCCGCGTGGCCATAAAATTCTACCATTTCATCAAGATATTCCAGTTCCAGCAGCGCCAGCGCAAAACCGTATTCCCTTTTCAGGTCGCTGCCCGGCATGCCGGGAAATGCTTTTTCGAAGCCTTGAAAGTTCAGCAATCCGGTCAATGGATCCATCATTGCGCGGTTATCTGCGTTCTGTTGCGCCCGGTGACAATCCTGTTCCAGTCGCCGCAAATTCCGCATGACTGCAAGATTGGCGTCATGTAAAAAAACCAGCTCTGATGCGAGGCTGGAGGCCGGAAAATCGGAAATGTCCAGTTGCAGCTTCTTTATCGCATCGGGCAGCCCCGCCCCAAAGCTTAAATCCAGAAGAAACCGATCCGCCCCGATCCGGACCGGGTGAGCATATAATGTGATCTGCGCAGATCCGTTCAGGCGAAGTTCCAATCGAAGATCACGCCGAGCGGCATCATCCAGAACCCCCACCGCCAAGCCGGCGCAAACCGGATGGATGACCGTAAAGACCTCGTCCAGGTTGCTGGCATGGGCGGGCAGGAACTTCCGTGAAGTCGGCCCCGCGCCCAACAGGTTTCCCTGCCCGTCCACGATAAGATGCATTGGCAGCAATATCGAGATAGCGTCGTCGCTTATGGTGAACGAAGCTGTTTTCAATTCGTCCTTCATGGCGTTTGCACCTTCATAATTGCCGTCATTGCAACCCATGGCCGAAATTGCGGGCCGCGCATCGCCCAACCGGATTTCCACGTGGTTTTCACCTGCAACGATCCCGGCATCTGCGCCGTAATCCTTTGCCATCACGCGCAGTATTCCGGCCAGAAGATCGCTCCATCCACCCCGGCCCGGCGGAAGTTCCACGGATACCGCCTTGCCCCCAGCACCGTGGACCCGCAGTTGGGGAACGGCGGCTTCGTTCAATACCAGACTCACGCGATCCGGAAGCATGCCAAGATTGGCCAGAAACTCGCTGAAATCGCGCCCCATGACGCGCAGCGCGTTCCGAACCGGTTCTATACGCGCGATCCATTCGCCAAAATCGCCGAATATTTCGGTCTCCGGCTTCCCCAGCAGATGTGCGACCTTGGAAATCAATGCGATACCGTCACGGGCCGAGAAGGATGAGAAATGACAGTCGGCTTCCATGGCTGAATAGGCAGAATCCAAAAACTGCCGACCGTGATTTTGTCGCATATAGGATTCGATAGAGTGTCGGACCAGCCAGTTCATGAATATCTCCGCTGGAACGATCAATAATCCCTATCTGTAAAGGAAGTACGAAAGGCGACGCCTAAAACTCAGTCCGGCTCCCAACCGAAAGTGCCCGGCCCGCCAATCACCGTACGAGCAGCCAGAACTTCCTCGGGGCGGATGCCGATCGCCTGGGAAAAATCCAGTACCCGGCGATCATCTTCCAGCAGGAAATCAAGCAAATGTGCATGAAAATCCGGGCTTTCGGCCGCCTTGCGCAATGTTTCGGGATCAAGGCCGCTGCTGGTGAATAATGCAGATACCAGTTCGGGGCGGGCGGCGATATGGGACAGGGCCTGCAACGCAAGCTGTTCTGCCGCTTGGATGCTATAGCTCATTTCTCCTCCGAAAGGTTGAGACTCTGCGGCATATCTGCACAGGTTTACTGCTAACTATGGCGGTGCCAGCGTCAAGACGTTATGTTGAGCTCAGGCTCCGACGGCCGTGCGAGCGAAGGAATATGTTGCGATGACCAAAACCGATACAAACCTGTCTGCCATACAGGAACGCCCCCTGCGTGAAGCGATGATGCGCGGGGTGAAAGGTCGTTGTCCGTCATGCGGCGAAGGCAGGCTGTTCAGTTCTTACCTGAAAGTCGCGGATCATTGCCCGAATTGCGGCGAGGCATTGCACCATCAGCGCGCGGATGACGGGCCGGCATATCTGACGATCCTTCTGGTCTCGCATCTTGCTGCGCCGCTGCTTCTGGCCTCTTATATCGCATGGAGGCCAAGCGCGATGACAATGATCCTGACATTCGGGCTTGGAACCGTGATCCTTTCGCTTCTTCTGCTGCCGCGGATCAAGGGTGGCATGGTCGGGCTGCAATGGGCACGGCGCATGCATGGATTCAGCGAAGACCCCGGAACCGCCTCCGGCTCCCTTTCATCATGAACCAACTGGAAAATCCGCCGATCCGGGATGCCGCAACGATCATTCTGGTCAGGCGTGATGAAAGCGGCAGTTCTGTCCTGATGGGAATGCGCGGTGCGAAGGCGGCCTTCATGCCCTCAAAATACGTTTTCCCGGGCGGTGCGGTCGATCACGAAGACGCGGCAAGCCCCCTTGCCCGCCCGATTGGCGAACTGCACCGGCAGCGCCTTGTTGCCGAACCGCGCGAAGGCATATCACCGGATCCGCATGCCATTTCCGCCGCCGCCCTACGCGAGTTGGCCGAGGAAACCGGACTGCTGATTGGCTTGCAGGACGGCCCGCAAAGCGCATGGCCGGGATATGCCGAAACCGGCTTGAGCCCGGATGCCTCGCAATTGCATTATGTCTTCCGGGCCATTACCCCGCCCGGTCGGCCCCGGCGTTTCGACGCGCGCTTCTTTGTTGCCGATGCGCAGAGAATCAGCGGGGATCCAAATGATTTTGGCCGCGCCTGTGACGAGCTTTCGCATCTTCACTGGGTTCCGCTAGCCGAGGCGCGAGCGTTGAATCTTCCCTTCATCACGGAAGTCGTGCTGGCCGAGATTACCGAATTGACCGGATCGGTCCCCTATCACGCGCCGCTTCCGCAGCCAGATACCGTGCCCTTCTTCGATAATCGCACCGCGTCGCCGCGCTTCGCCCAGATTGCATAAGGCGCCATCATTCTTTCCGGTCGAACCGGGTCGCTCGGAATGCATTTTCGTCCGGTAGCCGACAGAAGACATGCACCCCTTTGCCGGTATCGGCTCGTGTTCACGCTGACGCGTTTGGCTTATCCGACATCAGGATCAGACGTTGCACGTGATCGACGTGATCGCCAAGTTGATGATCGATCATGACCAGCCGCTTGGCGTAATGGGCGCCGGGATATTCCCATGTCATGCCGATACCGCCATGCATCTGGATCGCCTCTTCAGCAATTTTCCGACCCATGCGACCGATCAGATTCTTGGCCTGCGACACCCTGCGGGACTGATCGCCGCCGCCGAATGCCGCCACCGCCGCGATGGTGATCGAGCGACACTGATCCAGTTCGACCAGCATATCCACGACCCGGTGCTGCAAGGCCTGAAATGCAGCAAGCGGCTTGCCGAATTGCTGGCGTTGCTTCAGATAATCCACGGTCAGATCAGTCAGTCGGGTCATCACGCCGACCGCCTCGGCACAAAGCGCGATACGGCCAAGATCAAGCGCATTCTCCAATACGTTGCGGCAATCGGCGGAAACGCATTCTGTGGGCAGATCGTCCATGATCAGATCGGCGATATTTCCGCCATCGACCATGGTGGCCGAAATCAGTTCGGGATTTTCGGGCAGGAACAGCCCGATACCGTCATCCGTGCGGGCCGCGATCAGAAGGTGATCCGCCCCGACCGCACCATATACAGCTGATTTCCGTCCGGTCAGACGCCATCCATCACCGCTTTTCCGTGCAGTCGCCTCGAGATAAGAAAGATCGCAGGCTACCTGCGGTTCATAGACGGCAAGCGCCGTCCGGGCGGCTCCGGCGACGATATCATCCACCATCTCACGGCGGCCCAGTGCCGCCAGCAGGCGAATGCCAAGCAAGTTTCCCAGAAGTGGTTCGGCGCAAAGACCGCGGCCGATTTCCTCGAAGATGACCAGGACATCCTCGGCACTACCTCCGAAGCCGCCCTGCTCTTCGGTAACGAAAGCACCCATCACACCCAGATCGGCCAGCTCCGACCAGATTTCCTGCGAATGCCAGGGTTCGGCATAGACCTGTTTGTTGCGGGTTTCGAACTTATAATTATCGGCCAGAAACCGGCGCAAACTGTCCGCCAGAATCTGGTGGTGGTCAGAGAGATTGAAATCCATTCACATCACCCCCGGAACAGTTCTTTGGCAACGATATTGCGCTGGATTTCATTCGAGCCGCCATAGATCGACAATTTGCGGTGGTTGAAGTAAACCGGCGCCGCGCGGGCCGCCTCGACCGGCACCGCCAATTCGTTTTCGGAAAGCTCCGAGGCCATCGGGGCTGCATTGTGGCCCAAGGCCGAGCGATACAGATCCTGAATGGCCTGCCGGACCTGAGTGCCTTTCAGTTTGAGCATCGAGCTTTCCCGCCCGCCGGCCGCACCCTCGCGGGCATTGGCAAGCATCCGCAGATTAGTGATGCGCATCGCTTCAAGTTCCGCCTCGATCTCGGCGGCGCGGGCGGCATAGACGGGATTATCGGCTATCCGCTTTCCATCACGGGTGATCTGGCGGGACAGGCGGTGATAGCGTTCCATATCCTTGATGGAAAACCCGGTGCCGGCGATATTCGTCCGCTCATGCGTCAGCAGATATTTGGCGATGGTCCAGCCTTGGTTTTCCTCACCCACAAGATTGGAAACAGGAACGCGGACATCGGTAAAGAACACTTCGTTCACTTCGCTTCCGCCCTCGATCAGCCGGATGGGGCGCATCTCGATACCCGGAGTATTCAGGTCCATCAGCAGAAAGCTGATACCCTCCTGCGGCTTTCCTTCGGTCGAGGTTCGGACGAGGCAGAAAATCTTGTTCGCGTGCTGGCCCAGCGTGGTCCAGGTTTTCTGGCCGTTGACGACGTAATGATCGCCGTCGCGAACCGCCCGTGTCTTCAGACCGGCCAGATCCGAACCCGCACCGGGCTCGGAATAGCCCTGACACCACCAGTCGCTGCCGTCCAGAATTCCGGGAAGGATATCACGCTTCTGCTCTTCCGTGCCGAATTTGAACAGGACCGGGCCAAGCATGTTCAATCCGAAGGGCAGCAGGCGCGGTGCGGAATGCAATGCGCATTCCTCTGCGAAGATATGCCGTTCGACAGCATTCCAGCCGGTGCCGCCATATTCCCTGGGCCAAGTCGCCGCAAGCCAGCCGCGGTCATGAAGAATGGACTGCCAGCGCAGCAAATCCTCTTTCGTCAGCTCCTTGCCGGCGGAAACCTTCTCGGCAAGTTCTTCGGGCAGATTCTTCTTCAGGAACGCGCAGACCTCATCGCGGAAAGCACGCTCTTCGGGGGTGAATTCCAGATCCATTGGCTTATTCCCTGTTCAGATCGGCGAAGCTGCGACCCGTTTCAGCCAGGTCCCGCAAAAGCGCAGGGACCTGCCAGTAATGGGAGTCCTCACTCGCATATTCCTCGATCCGCCTGACCAGTTCCGCCGCGCCGATCTGATCGGCATAATTAAGTGGTCCGCCTCGATGGCGGGGGAAACCATAGCCGAACAGGAACACCGCATCGACATCGATGGGCCGCTGGGCAATGCCCTCCTTGACGACGCGGGCGGCCTCGGAAATCATCGCCGCCATGTAGCGGGCCACGATCTCTTCGTCGCTGAATTCGCGGGATGTGATCCCTTGCTCTGCCCGCTCGCTCTCGACGATCTTCACGACATCCGGATTCGGTGTGCGATTGCCGGGATCGTCATAGAGATAATAGCCTTTCCCGGTCTTGCGCCCGAACCAACCCTGCTCGCAAATGCGGTCGGCAATCCTGACATAGCGTTCTTCGGGCGGGCGGGTCGGCGCCTTGCGTTTCCGCGTCGCCCAGCCGATGTCCATTCCGGCCAGATCGGCGACGGCAAATGGCCCCATGGCAAATCCGAAATCCTCGAGCGCATGGTCGATCTGCTGGAATGATGCACCGTCAAGCATCATATAATCGGCGGCTTTCCGGTAATGCGCCAGAACGCGATTGCCGATGAACCCGTCGCAGACGCCCGAGCGAACCGCCACCTTCTTCATCCTTGCGGCCAAAGCCCAGGCGGTCGCGACGATCTCGGGCGCGGTCTTGTCGCCCACCACCACCTCCAGCAAACGCATGACATGCGCGGGCGAGAAGAAATGCAGTCCGATCACATCCTGCGGGCGCGATGTGACGGCGGCGATGTCGTTCACATCCAGATAAGATGTATTCGTACCCAGAACCGCCCCGGCTTTGCAAATCCTGTCCAGCTTGCCGAATATCTCTTTCTTGACGCCGATATCCTCGAAAACCGCTTCGATGACCAGATCGACCTGTGCGAGGCTTTCCAGCTCCGTCGTTGCGGTCAAAGCCGCTGCGGCCCCGTCGCGGGCCTCGGCAGACAATTTGCCGCGTTTAACCGCACCGTCAAGATTTCTGGTGATCGCGGTCTTGGCGGAATCGGCACGGTCCTGCGCCATTTCGATCAGCGTGACCGGAATACCGGCCGTCACCAGCGCAGTCGCGATCCCCACGCCCATCGTGCCTCCGCCGATAACACCGGCGCTCGCGATCTCCCGGGGGGGCGTGCCGGCCTCGGGGATATGTTTGACCGCCCGCTCGGCATTGAATGCATGGATCAGCCCCTGACGGTCGGGGCTCGCCATCAGTTCCATGAACAGCGCCCGCTCGGCCTTCAGCCCCTCGGCAATGGGTTTGCCCGCATGTCCGATCGCCTGCACCGCCTTGATCGGAGCTTCGAGCGCCGGGCGCCTGCTGCGCAGTTTCTCAAGCGCAGCGTCGATCACCGCAGAATCCGGGTTCACGGAAATCTCGCCTGTCCGGCGGGTTTTCAGCTCTCCCGCCAGTACAGCCTGCGCGGCAGCCAGGGCCGTCTCACGCGGTTGACCTTCTTCCATCCGGTCCAGAATGCCCAATTCATGCGCCTCGGATATCGGCAGATGGCGGCCCGTGCTGATGATCTCGATGGCGTCCTGTAGCGGGATCAGGCGTGGCAGGCGCTGCGTCCCGCCCGCACCGGGCAGGATGCCCAATGTCACCTCGGGCAATCCGACACGCCCTCCCGGCAAACCAATCCGGGCATGCGAGGCAAGAGCAAGCTCCAGTCCGCCGCCGAATGTCGTGCCGTGCACAACCGCCACCACCGGCTTTTCGCTGGCCTCGACGACATTCAGCACGTCGGGCAGCGAGGGTTCTATCGGGGTCTTGCCGAATTCGCGGATATCGGCGCCAGCCGACAGCGCCCGACCCTCGCCATAAATCGCAATAACCCTGACCGATGCATCTTCCGTCAGTTGCGCAACCGCATCGACAAGCCCTTGCCGGACGGCCGCACCAAGTGCGTTTACGGGCGGATTGTTCAGGCCGATCAGGCCGATCTCGCCCTCTGTCTCGACCTTCACCGGTGATTCATTCTGACTCATCATTCCCTCCGTTCCGCTGTTTCAGCCAACCCGCTCGATGACCATGGCGATCCCCTGCCCCACGCCGATACACATCGACAGGCAGGCATAGCGTCCGCCCATGCGCTCCAGCTGCCGCATCGCGGTCAGGACGATCCGCGCACCCGAGGCACCCAGCGGATGACCCACCGCAATCGCGCCGCCATTGGGGTTCAGGCGGCTGTCGTTCGGATCGAGTTCCAGTTGTTTGCAGCAGGCCAGCACCTGGGAGGCAAAGGCTTCGTTAATCTCGATCAGGTCCATGTCCTTCATGGTCAGCCCCGCGCGCTCAAGCGCCTTGGGTACCGCAAATCCCGGCCCGATCCCCATGATCCGCGGCGGCACACCGGCAATCGCGCCCGAAACGATCCGCGCGCGCGGCCGTGGACCCAAATTCTTCGCGCCGATCAGCAGCGCGGCTGCCCCGTCATTGACGCCAGAGGCATTCGCCGCTGTCACGACCCCGCCTTCATAAAGCGGCTTCATCGAGGCCATCTTTTCCAGCGAGGCATCCGGTCGCGGATGCTCGTCCGCATCGACCACCGTCACCGCTCCTTTCCGGCCCGGGATCTCGATGGGCAGGATCTCATCCCTGAAAAAACCATCCGCCCGCGCCGCCTCGTATCTCTGCTGGCTCGCATAGGCGAAAGCGTCACATGGCTCGCGGCCAATCTCATAATCGGCCGCCAGATTATCCGCAGTTTCCGGCATCGCGAAATCGCCGAATTGCTTGGCGAACGCCTTGTTGGGGAAACGCGTGCCGATCGTCGAATCATACATCTGTGCCTGACGACCCCATGCGCTTGGCGATTTACCGATCACGAAAGGCGCGCGCGTCATGCTTTCGGTCCCACCCGCCAAATATAACCCGGCCTCGCCCAAGGTAATCGACCGTGCCGCGTCCAGAGCCGCAGACATGCCCGAGCCGCAAAGCCGGTTGACGGTCAACCCGCCCGCCTCCATCCGGACACCGCCGAGAAGGCCCGAGAATCGTCCCACATTGCGGCTGTCCTCGCCGGACTGGCAGACATTGCCAAGAATGACGTCCTCGATCTGGTCGACGGGCAGATCCGAACGCTCGACAAGAGCGCGGATTACCGTTGCGGCCAGATCGTCGGGGCGAATTCCGGCCAAAGCACCCGCATGGCGCCCGAAAGGGCTGCGCAGCCCATCGTAAATATACCCTTCAAGCATGGTCGTCCCACTCCTTCCTGTCTTGTTCCGCCCTGAAATGCTTCGACCGTCTGTTCCTGGGTACCATGCCCGCCATGATCCCCTTATGCAGGGATCAGAATATCAGGGTGCCGGCCATCGATCAGAACCGCGCCGAAGATCTGCAACCTGTAACTCCGGCACTGGCAGGAACCCCTTCGATGTTAGTCATACTCTCTTCCCGCAGTTTTCGGACCGGCCTGTCACGAGATATATGCGAACTTTCATTTCGCATAGCGAACGATTACTGAATGGGGCATACCGAGTCAATTGTACCGCAATGCAGAATATTCGTTCGTCATACGAAACACCTTGAAATTCATCGCGCCGTGCTAAAGACTGTAGAGATCAGTCAAATCACCAAGCACCGCCCCGATCACCCTGGAAACCCTGCCAAGATTGACAGAGATCACCAGAACTCGAACCACCCCCTTAAGGTTAATCTCCCATGTTGACCTTATCTCAGCAACGAAGAACGGAAGCGGTGTAAATATCGCCCGAGAACAAGATGACCCGAATAACAGACCACTTGGATGAGGACGAATCCTCCGACCGGCAATTCGTCAGTGCATTGGCGCGGGGGCTTGATATTCTTGGGTGCTTTCGTGCCAGTGATCGCTATCTGTCCAATCACGAAATCGCGGCACGCACCGGTCTGGCAAAACCCACGGTATCGCGCCTGACCTATACGCTGACCCGGACCGGTCATCTGCGGCGGGACGATTCAAGCGGCGAATATCGCCTTGGGGCGCAGGTGCTTCAGCTGGGATTCAGCGCCCTTGCCGCCACCGACCTTTCCGACCGAGCGGGCCCGGATATGGACAGGCTTGCGAACGGGCCCAATCCCTATGTCACGATTGCCCTGGCCGAGCGCAGCCGGAACAGGGCCATCTATCTTGCCGTCAAACGCTCGCAACAGGCGGTTGCCCTGTCGCTGAATGTCGGCGCAAGGCTGCCTCTGTTCTACTCGGCCATCGGACGCGCCATTATCGCAAGCATGGATGAAGCCGGGCGGGAAGAGGCGCTGGCAGAGGCGATCGCCGAATTTCCCGAACAGCGCGAGCGGATGGAACATAGTCTTCGCACGCTGCTGCAGGATTACGAAACCTATGGCTATTGCACAGGTTTTGGCGATTGGCGGGCTGAAATCACCGGGATCGCGGCGCCATTGCGGTCACTGGACGGCACAAGCGTATACGGATTGAATGTTGGCGGCCCGTCATTTCTTGTTACTCCGGAAGAACTCCACCGGGATTATGGCCCCGCGCTACTGAAAGCCGTCGAAAGGCTGGGCGGGACAGGGTCGCGGCAGGCGATGTGATCCATGCCCCGGCCAGACGACAATGATACTGCGCCACGCTGCCCCGGAGATCTGCGCCGCAGCAGTGCAGGCATGTCAAAGCCAACGGGCATCCCAGACACCCGAATCCACCAGCTGTTTCACCTGACTGATCAATGTCTCTGCAAACCGCTTGATAAGCATGCTTTCACCATAGCGTTCGGGCGTCCACAGAACGACGTTCCGTCCCAATTCGGGCGAGATGATCGGACGGGCGATGATTTCGTTGCTTTCCTGCATCTTCCGGAACGCGGCACGCGACAGAATGGTATTCCCATGGCCCTGCCGCACCAGGCTGAGCATGACCTGCACGATATCGACCTCAAGCACGACATCGGGAGTGATCCCCTGTTGCGCAGCCGCCGCTTCCAGCAATCGGCGCAGACTATGGGCCGGCGTGGTCAAGATCAGCGGCTGTGCAAAAGCTTCGCTGAACGTAATCGGGGCCGATATGCCTTCGGGTACAGCCGGACACAGCAGGTAAAGCTGTTCGTAGACCAGTGGCCGCGCGTGGCGATCATTGACGGGGCCCATCTCGTAGGTGATGCCCAGATCGATCGTGCCGCGTTGCAGCCATTCCTTCACATGGCCGGTAAATCCCGAAGCGATCCGCAGCCGGACATGCGGATAACGCGAGATGAAATGCGCTATCAGCGGCTCGGCCAGTATCTCTGCCACGACCGGAGGAAGGCCAAGCGTCAATGTGCCGCGCAGTTCTCCGTCATTGCCGGGCAGGTCGCGCAGGATACCGTCGGCATCGGCCAACAACCGTTCGGCCCGCGCCAGAAGCCGTTCTCCCTGCTCGGTCGGCTCGACACCGCGGCCGTGACGACGCAGAAGAGCCACGCCCAGTTCCTCTTCAAGCGCCTGAACCTGCCGACTCAGCGCCGGTTGGGCGATATTCAACCGCTCGGCAGCTGCGGTGATGCTGCGCATTCGGCAGATACGGACAAAATTTCGAAGCTGACGCAATTCCATGATGCCGCCATGCTATCGCTGATAGATCCTCAATGCATTTGAAATATGGCCCGAATGCGACAAAACTGCGCAATACTGTATGAGCCGCCGACTGAGGAGGAGCGCGGCAAACCATGGGCGCAGGGCAAATGCCTGAACGACAAAACGACGCCTGAAAAACAATGGGGGAGGAATACCATGATTATCACCAGATTTCTGGGGGTGACCGCATTGGCACTTGGAATTGTGCCGGCCGCGGCACAGGAACTGCCAAAAACAATGATCTGGTCGGCCTATGATGTCGGCTCTGCCGGATATGCCGAAGCTTCGGCGATTGCGGATGCATTCGGCAAGAAATTCGGCGTCAAGATCCGGATTCAGCCATCGGGGTCATCCGTCGGCCGTTTGCAGCCCGTCCTGACCGGACGCGCCGATTACGGTTTCCTCGCAACCGAATCTTTCTTCGTCTCCGAAGGCGAATTCGACTTCTCAACACCGGAATGGGGGCCACAGGATCTGCGCGCGATTGCCGGGCGGCCCGCGTCATTCGCCATGGTCACGGCGGCGGATGCGGGAATCGAGCAGGTTGCGGATGCCAAGGGCAAGCGCGCGGCATTCGTGGTCGGCAACCCTTCGGTCAATCTCAAATGCGAAGCGATTCTCGCTTTCGGCGGATTGACGACCGACGATGTCGAGGTGGTGATGTTTCCCACCTATGCCGCCGCCATGTCATCGATGACGAAGAACGAAGCGGATTTCACCTGCACGACCCCGACAACGAGCCAGCTTTATGAACTGGCGGAATCTCCGCGCGGTATCCGCTGGATTCCGCTTGATGCCGATAACAAGGAAGGTTGGGCGGCGCTGGACGCCGTCCTGCCGATCATGTCGCCATTCGAAGAGGATATCGCGGCGGGACTATCAGATGGCGAAACGGTAGCGATGGCCGCATATCGTTACCCGGTCATTGCCACAAAGGCGGATAAATCCGCGGATGAGGTCTATGCCTTCGTCAAGGCCCTGGACGAGACCTTTGACCTTTACAAGGACGGCACCGCCACGATGACCCGCTGGGCTCTGGAGCAATCCGGCCAGCCCCCGGCAGATGTCCCATTCCACGAGGGCGCAATCCGTTATCTGAAGGAAAAGGGAATCTGGACCGACGAGGCAGAGGCATGGAACCAGAAGCGCGTCATGCGGCTGGATGCGATGCTTGCCGCGTGGGAAGAATTCAAACCCGCCAATGAAGACCTGCCCTCCGAGGAATTTTCAGCAAAATGGAAGGAAAAGCAGCAGGAAGTTCTTGAATCTCTGGACTCATAGGATGCGCCATTGACCAGCCGGGCCATTCCCTTTTTCGCGCTTGGCCCGGCATTCTCGATATCAAGGAAGTTTCTGCATGGACCAGACCGATCCAGATGCAACCGGCGCGCCGCCGGTGCCCGGCTTTGATACATCCCGCATTTCGGGCACAGCCGCGATTGCTGTCTATATTCTCGGAGCGGCGGGACTGCTGCTTGCGATCAATCAGGTATTCCTGCTGAATCTGTTTGGCTTTCAACCGCTTGGAAACTCTTATCTCTATTACCTGATCGGCATCTTTCTTGCCATCGCCTTCATCACCATCCCGGCACGACGCTCTGCCTCGCGAAGGGTGGATTGGTTTGACTGGGTTCTGTCAGCCCTGACATTGATCGCCTGCGGCTATCTGGGCCTGCATGGCATCGATATCATCCAGCAGGGTTGGGAATTCTCGGCGCCCACCGAGGCGAATCTCGCCGCCGGCATGGTCCTGCTTGCCACACTTGAGGGAGTCAGGCGCGGGGGTGGGCCGCTGCTTCTGGGAACCGCATTGCTGTTTGGCTCCTACCCGCTATTTGCCGATTACATGCCCGGATTCCTGTGGGGCACTTCCTTCTCGTTCACGGAAACAGTCCGGATCCATGTTCTTGGCGTCGAGAGCATTATCGGCATACCGATGCAGGTCGTTGCCGAACTGGTGATCGGCTTCGTCATCTTCGGCTCTGTCCTGACCGCGACGAAAGGCGCGGATTTTTTCATGGATCTGGCGACTGCACTTCTGGGGCGTAGCCGCGGCGGACCGGCCAAGGTCGCGGTTCTGGGCAGCGGGATACTTGGATCACTATCGGGCAGCGTGATCTCGAATATCCTGACAAGCGGGCCGTTCTCGATTCCGACCATGAAGAAGGTCGGCTATCCGGCAACCTATGCCGCCGCGATCGAAAGTTGCGCCTCCACCGGGGCGACACTGATGCCGCCAGTGATGGGAACCGTCGCCTTCATCATGGCGTCATTTCTGGGCGTGCCCTATGCCGACGTCGTCGCCGCTGCGTTCCTGCCGGCACTGCTGTTCTATATCGCGCTGCTGTTTCAGGTCGATATGTTCGCCGCACGCAAAGGGTTGAAAGGTTTGCCGAGTTCCGATCTTCGCCCTCTTGGGAAAGTCCTGCTGGATGGCTGGCCTTATCTTTTGTGCCTGTTCGTGCTGATCTTCGTACTGATGGTGCTGCGGCTTGAGACATATTCACCCTATGCCGCTTCCGTCGTCTTGCTTGTCACGACTGCATTGCGTGGCGAAACCCGGCTGGATCTTGAACGAGCAAAGGCGCTGCTGGTGGATACGGCCAGCAACATCGCCTCGCTCGTCGCCATTCTCGCCGGGATCGGCCTGGTTGTTGGCGGGCTGTCCTATACCGGCGTCGCCGGTGCATTCTCGCGCGAGTTGCTGCTTTACGCCGGGAACAACGTGCCTCTGATGCTCATTGCCGGCGCCGTGACCAGCTTCGTTCTGGGGATGGGGATGACGGTAAGCGCCTGTTACATCTTCCTGTCCATCCTGCTTGCGCCAGCGCTCATAGAGGCGGGTTTGAATCCGTTGGCCAGCCACCTGTTCATCCTGTATTGGGGGATGCTGTCCTACATCACCCCGCCTGTAGCGCTGGCATCCATCACGGCAGCCAATCTGGCAGGAGCCAACCCGATGAAGACGGGACTCTATTCGATGCGGCTTGGCGGCGCGCTATTCGTGCTACCTTTCATCTTCATCCATGATAACGGGCTGATCTTTAACGGTTCCATATTTGACATCATGCGATCCTTCCTGATCGCTGCAGGAGCCCTCTGGGCGTTGACATCCGCTTTCGAGGGTTACCTCTACGGGATCGGCCCGGCCAATCTTCTCAGCCGGGTCCTGATGGGCATAGCAGGAATGATGGCGATCATCCCCGAATTCTATTCGGATCTGATCGGGCTGGCGTTAATCCTGTGTGTCTATGCCACACATCTTCTCCTTCTGCGCAACAACCGGGGAACGACTTCATGATCGACAAAAGGGTCAGCGATCTGGCCACGGCTGTCGCGCCGATCTTCGATGGCGCGGTGATCATGGTTGGCGGGTTCGGAACTTCGGGCATTCCTTTTGGCCTTTTGGCCGCATTGCTGGATCACGGCACGCGGGATCTGACGATCATCGCCAATAACGCCGGAACCGGAGAGGATGCCCTTGCCCTGCTTCTGCGGGAAAACCGCGTAAGCAGGGTGATCTGTTCTTATCCGCGCTCGCCCGGTTCGGTCTGGTTCGAGAAACGTTACGAAGAGGGCCTGATCGAACTCGAAGTCGTGCCGCAAGGAACGCTGGCCGAACGGATCCGCGCCGCAGGTTCCGGCATAGGCGGTTTCTTCACCCCGACCGCTTACGGCACCTTGCTTGCGGAAGGCAAGGAAACGCGGGTCATCGACGGGGTCGGATATGTGTTTGAAAAGCCGCTGCCCGCCGATTTCGCCCTCATTCGTGCCGAACAGGCGGATCGCTGGGGCAATCTGCGCTATCACGCTACTGCGCGAAACTTCAATCCGGTGATGGCCATGGCCGCAAAGCATACCATCGCCGAGGTACGCATTCTGGCCGACGAACCGCTGGAACCGGAATCTGTGATCACACCGGGGATTTTCGTGAACAGCGTAGTGGAATTTGGGGTAAGGCCATGAAACCGCTTGACGAAAATGGCATGGCGGCGCGGCTCGCCCAGGACATTCCGGACGGCGCTTATGTCAATCTGGGGATCGGCCTGCCAAACCGGGTCGCGCATTTTGTCCCTGCCGGCCGCGAAGTGATGTATCACACCGAAAATGGTCTGCTGGGCGTCGGTCCTGTGCCACGAACGGAACAGGAAGATCCCGAACTAATCAATGCCAGCAAGAAACTGGTGACGATGGTTCCGGGAGCATCCCTGTTCGATCATACGCTTTCATTCGCCATGATGCGGGGTAATCATCTCAGTATCGCGGTACTGGGCGCGTATCAGGTGGCCGAGAATGGCGATCTGGCGAACTGGGCGACGCTTGAACAGAATTTTCCGCCTGCCGTCGGCGGAGCGATGGATCTCGTGGCGGGTGTGCCGCAGATCTATGCATTGATGCGCCACAACTCGCGCGATGGTGCGCCCAAAGTGCTGAAGCGCTGCACTTATCCGCTGACCGGCGCCGGGGTTCTGACCCGCGTCTATACGGATCTCTGCGTCCTCGAAGTGACACCCGAAGGGTTCAAACTGATCGATCTGGCCGAGGGAAACAGCCTTGAAGAAGTTCAGGCCGTGACTGAAGCCCGCATCCTGACCTGACGCGCTTCGACATATCTTTAAACGCATGACCGATGCGGCTTGCTGACCGCTACTTCCGGGGGATGATCAATCGCGCCCGAATGCATTGGGGTTATCGGCGCGTAGTCGGGGAAAGATCTCGGCAATCCGGGCAAGATGTTTTTCGCAGGCGATAACGGCCCTTTCGGCATCACGGGCATGAAGCGCTCGCATGATGTCACGATGCTCGGCCAAGGCCCGCGCCGCACCGAATGACAGCGAAAGATAGCGCGCCCGGTCCATATGCCCCTTGGTTTCCTTGATCAGGGTCCACGCGAATTCCAACCCGGAATAATCGCAGATGTCGTGATGGAACTGATCATCAAGCGCGTGGAATTCGGCGCGCTTGTCCCCTGCGACTGCCTCTGCCTGACGCTCCACCAGTTCATCAAGGGCCGCCAGATGTTCGCTTGTCAGCCGCTCGACAGCCTTGCGCAGGCAGGCCGTTTCAAGCGCCAGCCGGATGAATTGCGCCTGCAGGATCGCCTCTTCCGAAATCGCCGTAACCACAGTGGCGCGTTGCGGACGAATTTCGATGAAGCCCTGCTGAGACAACCGGTAGAAGGCATCCCGGACCGGCTGCCGCGAGACTCCCATCGTCGCCGCAACCTCTGCCTCGGACAATTTGCTGCCGGGCGGCAGGGTCAGGTCGATCACCCGTTTGTAAAGCTGTTCGAAAACCTGATCCGTCACCGTAGGCGGGCGCATCTCATCAAGTGCCGGCAAAACTGGGCGGGGCGAAGTCTTTTGTATCGGCATGCAAACGGCTCCAGTTGACCTTTCTTGTAAACTAGCATATTAGATGACCAGCAAAAGAGCAAGCGAGTCGGGAGGGGACATATGGCATTGCTTGACGAGGATCGGTTATTCCCGGCAGAGGCCCGCGCCCGTGACGTGGCGAAAGCCCTTTACGCCGGGATCCATGACTTGCCGATCATCAGCCCGCATGGCCATACCGATCCCCGCTGGTATGCCGAGGACTCGGCTTTTCCCGACCCCGCCCAACTTTTCGTGACACCGGATCACTATGTCTTCCGCATGCTGTGTTCGCAGGGTGTCGCGTTGACCGATCTGGGCGTTCCCCGCGCCGATGGCGGCGCGACCGAAACGGATGGGCGCAAGATATGGCGGCTTTTCGCCAGCCATTACCACCTGTTCCGGGGAACGCCTTCACGGATGTGGCTGGATCATTCGTTTCAACATGTCTTCGGCATCGACCGGAAGTTAAGCGCGGAAACCGCAGACTGGTATTACGACCATATCGCGGAATGCCTGGCCGCACCGGAATACCGCCCCCGCGCGTTGTATCGCCGTTTCGGGATCGAGGCGATCGCAACGACCGAGGCCGCCACCGACGATCTTCGCTGGCACCGGATGATCAGGGACTCTGATTGGGATGGGCGGGTGATCACTGCTTATCGTCCAGATGGCGTGATCGATCCCGAAATGGACGGTTTCGCAGAAAACATCGCCCTGATGGGGCAGCAGACCGGCTTTGATACTGCCAAATGGGGCGGCTATCTGGATGCGCACCGGGCCCGCCGCGCCTATTTCAAGGAATTTGGGGCAACCTCGTCCGATCACGGCCACCCGACCGCCCGGACCGAGGATTTGCCGCAGGCAGACGCGGCGGCCTTGTTTCAAAAGGCGCTGCGCGGGGAATGTTCATCCGAGGAAGCCGATACATTCCGGGGACATATGCTGACCGAGATGGCGCGGATGAGTCTTGAAGACGGGTTGGTGCTGCAAATCCATCCCGGCTCGCGGCGCAACCACTCGGATCAGGTGATGGCGACGTTCGGGCGCGACAAGGGTTTCGACATTCCGGGCCGCACCGATTACGTCACTGCGCTGCGCCCGCTATTGAACGCGGTCGGAATGCGGCCAGATCTGACTGTGGTCCTGTTCACGCTGGACGAAAGCTCTTACGCACGTGAACTGGCGCCTCTGGCCGGGGTCTATCCCTGCCTGCGGCTTGGCCCGGCATGGTGGTTCTTCGACAGTGCCGAGGGGATGCGCCGCTTTCGCGAAATGACGACAGAGACGGCGGGTTTCTATAACACGGTCGGTTTCAACGACGACACCCGCGCCTTCTGTTCGATACCCGCCCGGCACGATGTCGCCCGGCGAGTGGACTGCGCTTATCTCGCGACACTGATCACGACCGGCCGGCTGGCCGAGGACGAGGCGCATGAGATCGCGCATGACCTGACATATGGGCTCGCCAAACGGGCCTATAAACTTTGAGCTTCTGACTGGGAGGAAAAAAGAATGAAGTTCGTGACGACAACTCTGGCCGGGCTGCTGGCGTCGGCCGCATTGGCGACGGCGGCGGCAGCCGAATGCGAAACCACATTACGGTCATCCGATACCCATCCCGATGGCTATCCGACGGTCGAAGGCGTGAAGGCCATGGCCGAAGAGGTCAAGGAAAAGACCGAAGGCCGGATATGTATCGAGGTTTTCCCTTCGTCCCAGCTTGGTGAAGAGAAGGACACGATCGAGCAGACCCAGTTCGGCGTGATCGACATGGTCCGCGCCTCATTTGGCACGTTCAATGATATCGTACCGGAAACGCAGCTCTTTTCCCTGCCATATCTGTTCCGCAATCAGGAACATATGTATAAGGTCATGGATGGCCCCATCGGCGACGAACTGGCCGAGGCCTTCGCCGAGCATGATCTGGTCGCGCTTGCCTATTACGACGGCGGCTCGCGCAGTTTCTACAACTCTCAGAAACCCATCGAGACGCTTGAGGATCTGGCGGGGCTGAAATTCCGGGTCATGGAAAATGACGTCTTCGTCGATATGATGGACGCGCTGGGCGCCAACGCAACCCCCATGCCCTATGGCGAGGTTTACTCGGCGATCCAGACCGGTGTGATCGATGGCGCCGAAAACAACTTCCCAAGCTATGACAGCGCCGGGCATAACGAAGTAGCCAAGTATTTCACGCTGGACCAGCATCTGATGGTTCCCGAAGTCGTGGCCGTTTCCACAATCGCATGGGATAATCTCTCCCCCGAAGATCAGGAAATCATGCGCGAAGCGGCGCAGAATTCGGCGGTGCTGGAACGCAAGCTTTGGGCCGAGCAGGAAGCGGCATCGGAGGCCAAGGTGGTCGAGGCCGGGGCCGAGATCGTCAAGGAAATCGACAAGACCCCTTTCATTGATGCCATGGCCCCCGTTTACGAGAAATACGTGACCACGCCCGAGGCGCAGGATTTGGTCAAACGCATTCAGGAAACCGAGTAATTATATCCCGCCCGCTGGTCATCCCGCGGGCGGGTTCGCTTGATTGGAGGGGATATGCGTGACGCATTGGTGAAACTGGCCGGATGGACCGGCGTGATTGCCCGCGCCGGATTGTGGGTTGCGGGTATCGGCTTGATATTGATGACGGCTTTCGTCTTCGCTCAGGTCTGTTTCCGGTACCTGCTCGGCAGCAGCCTGTTCTGGGCCGAGCCCGCAAGCGTGATGCTGATGGGCTGGTTCATCTTGCTGGGCGCGGCGGTCGGAGTGAAAGAGGGATATCATCTGTCTTTCGACGTTGGCCTGATGATCATGCCCAAAAGCTGGACACCGTGGTTCCACAGCCTCTCTGATCTGGTGGTGACCTCCTTCGGTTTCGGCATGGTCTGGTTCGGCTGGCAACTCGCTGCGAAGGCGGCGAATGGGGATATTGCCGGATTGGGCATCTCGCGCATGTGGAATTTCGCGCCGCTGGTCGGTGGAGGGGCATTGCTGATCCTGTTCTCGGTCGAACGCATCCTTCGCCGTGCCGCAGGGCTGCGGACCCTCCGGTTCGGCGACACCGACGAGCCGGAAACCGGGATGATGCATAGCGGAGACTGAACCGATGGAATATTGGATACTTTTCGGCAGTTTTACGCTGCTTTTGCTGATCGGCACACCGGTCGCCTTCTGCCTTGGCGCGTCAAGTTTCTTTACCGTGGTCTATCTGGGTCTGCCGCCGGTGGTGGTGTTCCAGCGGCTCAATTCGGGCATCTCGGTTTTCGCACTGATGGCCATTCCGTTCTTCATCTATTCAGGCGACCTGATGGTCCGCGGCGATATCGCCCGACGCCTGGTCGCGCTTGCGGGCAGTTTCGTCGGTCATATGCGCGGCGGGTTGGGACAGGTGAATATCCTCGCCTCCGTAATGTTCGGCGGCGTCTCGGGCTCTGCCGCAGCGGATGCGAGCGCAGTCGGCGGCCTGATGGTTCCGCAAATGAAGAAACGCGGATATGATGTTGATTATGCCGTGAATATCACGGTTGTCGGCTCGACCATCGCATTGATGATCCCGCCATCTCATAACATGATCATCTATTCCATCGCCGCCGGCGGCCGTCTGTCCATCGCCGATCTGTTCACTGCCGGTATCATACCGGGCCTGCTCCTTGCCCTCACATTGATGGTTGCCGCTTGGTATGTCGCGCGGAAAAAAGGCTATCCGACCGAACCTTTCCCCGGTTTTCGCATCATGGGCACATTGTTCGTCTCGGCCATGCCGGGTCTGATTCTGGTGGCGATCATCTTCGGCGGGGTGCGTTCAGGTCTCTTTACGGCATCGGAAAGCGCGAATATCGCGGTGGTCTATGCCCTGCTGATTACGGCACTGGTTTATCGCAGCCTGCCCTGGCGCGAATTCGTCGAGGCCACGCTGGGCGCGGTGCGCACCACGGCGATGGTGCTGCTGGTTATCGGTTGCGCAGCCTGTTTCGGCTGGCTCCTGGCCTATCTCAAGGTGCCGGCGCAGCTTGTTAATTTTCTCGAGAACATCTCGGACAATCCGCTGGTGATCCTGCTGCTGATGAATCTGATCCTGCTGATCCTCGGCACTTTCATGGACATGTCGCCGCTGATCGTGATCACGACCCCGATCTTCCTGCCGGTGGCGCAGGCCTTCGGTGTCGATCCGGTCCATTTCGGCGTGATCCTGATCCTGAATCTGGGCATCGGCCTCTGCACCCCCCCTGTCGGAGCGGTGCTGTTCGTGGGCTGCGCCGTCGGAAAGATCAGCATCTGGCAGGCCATGCGCACCATCTGGCCATTCTACGGCGCCGCTTTCGTGACGCTGATGCTGGTCACTTATATTCCCGCGCTTTCCCTTTGGCTTCCGGCGGTGTTCAAATGAGCGATCCGATCCGTACCGTTCTTGCCCATTCTCCCGAATTGATGGTCGTCCGCTTCGCCTTTCAGGCGGGCGACCGAGGGGCGCTTCACAGCCATCCGCATGTGCAATCGACCTATGTGCGATCTGGCCGCTATCGCTTCAGCATGGAGGGTCGCGAGTTCGAAATCGGGCCGGGCGATGCCTTCGTGATCCCTTCGGGGGCGGAGCATGGCTGCCTGTGCCTCGAGCCGGGCGAGTTGATCGACAGCTTTACCCCCCGCCGCGACGATTTTCTGTGAGATCGCTGAAACCATTCTGAATCAGGAGCCTGCATGACTCATGTCGAAACCCGCCACGCGATCCATCCCGAACATGCAAAGGGAATGGACACCGCCAGCTTGCGCCGGCATTTCCTGGCGGAAGATCTGTTCGCCGATGGTGAAATCCGTCTGGTATATACCCATTACGACCGCTTTACTCTTGGCGGCGCGGTGCCGAAGGGTCAACCACTGACACTGGACAAGATCGAAGAAACCAAAACCCCGAACTTCCTCCACCGCCGCGAGATGGGCATCGTCAATATCGGCGGACCCGGCCGGGTCGAGGCCGCGGGACAAAGTTGGGACATGGCACAGGGCGATGTGCTTTATCTGGGCATGGGCTCGGGGCCGGTGACATTCTCGGGTCAGGGCCGGTTCTATATCACCTCGGCCCCCGCGCATCGGGAACTGCCTTGCCGGCTGGTGACCGTGGATGAAGCGGCAGAGGTCAAGCTTGGCGCGGTCGAGACCTCGAACAAGCGCACTATCCGGCAATTCATCCATCCGCTGGTGATGGAAAGCTGCCAGCTTGTACTGGGCTATACCACTCTGGAGGATGGCTCGGTCTGGAACACCATGCCCGCGCATATCCATGACCGCCGGATGGAAGCCTATCTGTACTGGGGCATGGAACCAGAGGCCCGGGTACTGCATCTGATGGGCGATCCGCAAGAGACGCGGCATCTTTTTGTGGCGAACGAACAGGCGGTAGTGTCGCCCACATGGTCCATCCATTCCGGCGCGGGGATCGGCGGCTATACCTTCATCTGGGCTATGGCAGGGGATAATGTCGATTTCACCGATATGGACTTCCTTCAGCCGGAGGATCTTCGATGAGCCCGTTTTCACTGCAGGGACGAACCGCGCTTGTGACCGGCGCGAATACAGGGATCGGGCAAGGCATCGCGATTGCCATGGCACAGGCCGGGGCCAGCGTGATCGCAGCGGGTCGCCGGGGCTGCGACGAAACCCTAGCATTGATGGGATCGGGCCGGACATTGCATCTGGATTTCTCCGATCCGCATGCCGCGAAAGACGTATTCGCGAAAGAGGCCATCGATATTCTGGTCAATAACGCGGGCATCATCCGGCGCGAGGATGCCGTGGATTTCTCGGAAGCCGACTGGGACGAGGTCATGGACGTCAATCTGAAGGCGATGTTCTTCACCTGTCAGGCCTTCGCCCGCGCCGCCCTGCCCCGGGGGCGGGGCAAGATCGTCAATATCGCCTCTTTGCTCAGCTTTCAGGGCGGCATCCGGGTGCCCTCTTATACCGCCAGCAAACATGGCGTTGCAGGGCTGACAAAGCTGATGGCGAATGAATGGGCTGCGCGCGGACTGAACGTGAATGCCATCGCTCCGGGTTATATCGAGACGAATAATACCCAGGCATTGCGCGACGATCCCGAAAGGTCGCAGGCAATCCTTGACCGGATCCCGGCGGGACGCTGGGGACAGCCCGAAGATATCGCCCAGACAGCCGTATTTCTGGCCGCGCCTGCCTCGGATTACATCAACGGAGCGGTGCTGAATGTGGATGGAGGCTGGCTTGCCAGATAAACTCTTCCGGGAACCCCGACAAACCCCGGCACGTATCGTGCATCTGGGGCTTGGCGCGTTTTTCCGCGCCCATGGCGCGATCTATATCGCCGAGGCGATGAAGAATTCGGGCGAAGACTGGGGAATCACCGGCGTATCGCTGCAATCTTCCGGCACACGCGACCGGCTGCGCCCGCAAGGCTGGGCCTATACGGCTGTCGAGCTTGGCCCCGGCGGTGAAAAGCCGCAGATCGTGGATGTGCTGCGCGATGTTCTGGTCGCACCGGAAAATCCACAAGCCGTGCTGGACGCGATGACCGCAACCGAAGTGCAGATCGTCAGCCTGACCGTCACCGAGAAGGGTTATTGTCACGAGCCCTCTACCGGCAGGCTGAATCGCGAGCATCCCGATATCCGGCATGATCTGGACAATCCGCTGCCTAAATCCGCGCCGGGCTTTCTGGTGCGGGCCCTGCAGGCGCGGCATGCATCGGGATTGCCTCCTTTCACGGTCCTGTGCTGCGACAACCTGCCCGAAAACGGTCATGTGGTGCGCGGCGTCGTGTTTGAGCTGGCCCAAGCCATCGATCCGGATCTGGCCGCATGGATAGACATGCGGGGCGCATTCCCCTCGACCATGGTGGATCGTATCGTGCCCGCTACCAGCGCTGCCGATCTGGACAGGCTGGAAGCATTGACCGGCATCCGCGACGAATCCCCGGTCATGCACGAACCCTTCCGTCAATGGGTGATCGAGGATCACTTCGCCGGATCGCGCCCGGATCTGGAAGCAGTCGGGGTGCAGATGGTCGCCGATGTGACGCCATTCGAGCATATGAAACTGCGGATGCTGAACGGCACCCATTCATCGCTGGCTTATCTGGGTTATCTGGCAGGGCATGAGACGATTGCCGATACCGTGGCGGATTCCGCCTTTTCGGATTATGTCAGGGCATTGTGGCAGCACGAGATCATCCCGTCCCTGACCCCGCCGTCCGGCACGGATCTGCAGGACTATGCCACGGCCTTGCATGACCGCTATGCCAATCCCGCCATCCGGCATCGGACGTGGCAGATCGCGATGGATGGAAGCCAGAAACTTCCGCAGCGTATCCTTGCCACCATCGCCGAAGCACGGGCGGCAGGACGGCACGTGCCCGGGCTGACATTGGCGGTCGCCGCATGGATGCGCTATGTCTCTGGCCGGGACGAGACAGATCAGCCGATCGAGGTGAAAGACCCCCTTGCCCCCGGTTTGGCAAAGTTGTGGCACGAGGATCCGGCGCAGACGGTACAGGGCTTCCTGAAGCTGGAAGCGGTTTTTCCGACCGCCCTTCGCGAAGATGTGGGCTTTGCCGGCGACCTGACCGCTGCCCTGACCGGATTGATGGCGGATGGCGCACGGGCCATGGTGCAAAAACTGCATGACTGACACGCTGGCCCTGAACCCCTCTGACAATGTGGCGATCCTGACCCGGAAAGCCATTGCCCCGGCGGGCCACAAGATCGCGCGGCAGGATATCGCGGCCGGCGATGCCGTCGTGAAATACGGGCAGATTATCGGTTATGCGACGCAACCGATCCCGGCAGGGGCGCATGTTCACAGCCATAATTGCAGCTTCGGGTGCCATGACCGCGACTATACCCCTGGCGCAGGGCTGAAAATTGCCCGTCAGGCGCTTACCCGGCACCCTTCTCGGGGATTGGAATTTCAGGGTTATCACCGTGGCGGCGGACAGGTCGGGACGCGGAATTTCATCGCGCTTGTCTCGACCGTGAATTGTTCGGCCACGGCCATACGCCACGCTGCCGAGGAATTGCGCTTCGAGGGTATTCTGGACGATTACCCGAATGTCGATGGCGTGGTGGCGCTTGCCCACGGCTCTGGCTGCGGCATGGCCGATAGCGGGCCGGGCTGGCGGGCTTTGCAGCGGGTGCTGACCGGCTATGCCGGGCATCCCAATGTCGCGGCGGCGCTATTCGTCGGTCTGGGCTGCGAAGTCATGCAGATTTCCCGGATGAAGCAAGAACTCGGTGCCGCCGCGCGTTTCCACGGACTGACCATTCAGGAAAACGGCGGCACGCGGCGCACCATTGACGCGATCAAGGAGCGCGTCCGCGACCTGCTGCCAAAGGTCAACCGCGCCCAACGGTCGCCCGCACCCGCAAGCGCCCTGAAGATCGGGCTGCAATGCGGCGGCTCGGACGGGTTCTCGGGCATCACCGCCAATCCGGCGCTTGGTCTGGCCGCGGATATACTGGCAGCACAGGGAGCATCCCCGGTCCTGTCCGAAACGCCCGAGATTTATGGGGCCGAGCGCCTGCTGCTGGATCGTGCCGCCTCACCCGCGATCGCCGATAAACTGCTGGAACGGATAAGCTGGTGGGAAGATTACACCGCCCGATCCGGCGCGACGCTGGACAATAATCCCAGCCCCGGCAACAAGGCCGGCGGGTTGACGACCATCCTCGAAAAATCGTTGGGCGCCGTCGCCAAGGGCGGGGCAGCGCCGCTGGAAGCAGTGCTGGAATATGGCGAACCGATCCGCGTAGCGGGCCTGAATTTCATGGATACACCCGGATATGATCCGGTCTCTGCCACCGGCCAGATCGCCGGAGGTGCGCAGCTGATCGTATTTACCACCGGGCGCGGCTCGGCCTTTGGATCCAAGCCTGCGCCGACGATCAAGCTGGCTACGAATGACCGCCTGTTCTTTGCCATGCGCGACGATATGGATCTGAATTGCGGCGATATCCTGTCGGAAGGCGTCAGTCTTGAAGAGAAAGCGCAGGAGATCGTCACGCTGATCCTTGCGACCGCATCGGGACAGGTTACGAAAAGCGAGACCCTCGGCCTGGGCGACAATGAATTCCTGCCCTGGCAGATAGGCGCAGTTGTCTGACCCCTACCCCAATGCCAGTTTCAACGCGATGCCCCACATCACGCAGCCGATCCCGGCCTCAAGCCACTGCCAGGCGCGCGGCCGGGCAAAAACCGGCGCCAGCAATCGCGCTCCGTATCCCAGGGCAAAGAAGAACAGAAAAGAGCCGCTGATTGCGCCCCAAGCAAAAGCAACCCGATCAGGCCATTGCGATGCGATCGATCCCAGCAGGACTACCGTATCCAGATAAACATGCGGATTCAGCCATGTGATCGCCGCAACCGCGGCAAGCGTCGCCGCCAGCCCATTGCTTTTACCCTCGGGCCTAAGCGCCTCGCCTCCCGTCATGGCAGCCCTGAAAGACCGAAACCCATACCACAGCAGAAAGGCGACCCCGCCCCAGCGCATTGCCTCGAACAGCCACGGCATTCCGGCACCGGCCATCGACATGCCACCCACCCCCACCGCGATCAGGATCGCATCCGACAGGGCACAGAACAGGCACACCGCAAGCACATGCCGCCGGGCCAGCCCCTGCTTCAGAACAAAGGCATTCTGCGCGCCAATCGCCAGGATCAACGACAATCCCGTGCCCATTCCGGCAAAATAAGAGATCATGACGAAACTCCTTCCGGCTTGCTGATGCATGCCGCCTGAGTTTAAGTAAAACGAATATATCTTATTCTGATGAAGTAAAACTGATGCTGGACTATCCTGCCCTCGAAGCCTTGGCCGAGATCATTCGCCGCGGTTCCTTCGAAGCCGCCGCCCATGCATTATCCATCACGCCATCGGCCATCTCGCAGCGCATCCGGAATCTTGAGGATCGCAGCGGTACCGTGTTGATCGATCGCGGCCCGCCGGTTCAGGGGACCAAGGCCGGGCTGCGCCTCGCCGCCCATCTCGATCAGGTCCGGCTGCTGGAACGCGGATTGACCCAAGTCACCCCGGACGCGATTCCCGTCATCCGGCTTGCGATCAATGCCGACAGCCTTGCAACCTGGGCCATGCCTCCGTTGACCGCAGCCCCCGGCCTGCTGGATGTGGTGATCGATGATCAGGATCATGCGCTTGACTGGCTGAGGAACGCTCATGTCATGGCCGCCCTGACCAGCGACAGCCGGCCGGTAAGCGGTTGCGACAGTATCCCGCTTGGCCGGATGCGCTATCGCGCCACGGCCAGCCCTGAATTCATCGCCCGATATTTCCCGCACGGTCCGGATTCCGGTAGCCTGGGGCGCGCGCCGGCACTAAGCTTCAACAGCAAGGATGGATTGCAGGACCAATGGGCAAGACGGATCGCCGGTCGCCGGATTGCCCTGCCCCTGCACCGGATCGCGTCTTCCCAGGCCTTCGCCGAGGCGACACGACTTGGACTGGGCTGGGGCATGAATCCCGAGGTGATGATCGCGGAAGATCTGAACTCTGGCCGGGTCATCGACCTTGCTCCCGATCAGCCGCTGGACGTGCCGCTATATTGGCAAATCGCACGAACATCCGCCCCGGCACTCGCGCCGTTGACCCGCGCCATAAAAAAAGCCGCCGGAACAGCATTGCTGCCCTGACGGCTTTTGCTGAGCATGAATAACTAGAAACCGCCTAAAGCTGGGCGGCAACCTCGTCGGACAGATCGAAATTGCCGGTGACGTTCTGCACGTCATCGTCATCTTCCAGCGATTCGATCAGGCGCATCAGTTTCTGAGCGGTCTCCAGATCAGTGATCTCGGTCGGAGCCTGCGGTTTCCAGATCAGCTTCGCGGATTCGCTTTCGCCCAGGCTTTCTTCAAGCGTCGCCGAGACCTCGTTCAGATCGGTATCCGCGCAATAAATCCAATGCCCTTCCTCATCGGATTGAACATCATCCGCGCCGGCCTCGATCGCGGCCATCATCACCGTGTCGGCATCCCCGGCAGATGACGGATACATGATCGCGCCCACCCGGTCGAACATGAAGGAGACGGAACCGGTCTGCCCAAGATCACCGCCCGATTTGGTGAAATAGCTGCGCACATTCGAGGCGGTGCGGTTGCGGTTATCGGTCATCGCTTCGACGACAAGCGCGATCCCGTTGGGGCCATAGCCCTCGTAACGGATCTCTTCGTAATTCTCGGCGTCCCCGCCCTGCGATTTCTTGATAGCACGCTCGATCACGTCTTTGGGAACCGAATTGGACTTCGCTTCCTTAACCGCCAGACGCAAACGCGGGTTTTTTTCCGGATCGGGGTCGCCCATCTTCGCGGCGACGGTGATCTCTTTCGAAAGCTTGGAAAACAGCTTCGAACGGACGGCATCCTGCCGGCCCTTTCTATGCTGGATATTGGCCCATTTGGAATGACCCGCCATGGTCGCTCGCCCTTCGTCAGTCTTGTTTACGCAAAGATTTGGGCGCTTTTAGTCCAGCAAGGCAGGCAATCGCAAGATGCTGCCTAAGATCTTCGGCGATATGTTCCTATGACCGGCGGATATGGCAAAGCGCGCACCGCGGGGCACGCGCTTCAGGACATCGTCCGAAACATTTCAGAGATTGGCGTCGATCCCCATGATCCGGCGCATCTCGGCATCGCGGGTCACGCCCCTGGCCGCCAATGCAGAATCTGACAGTTCATTGAGGCGGGTCATCGCACGCATTTTCGAATTGGATTCTGCCAGCAGGACCATGAAACGCCCAAAGGCGACAAATGGTGTGGCCAGTGTGCCGAGTATGGAATGATTCGGCCCGTTATGACGTTCGACAATTCCGGTTCCAGCCATCGGAAACTCCTTGTGTTGCACAAAGCTGTTTCCTCCCCTGCATCCAATATTGTGCGGGCGCAGCATGATAACAAGCTGCAATGCTGCATGGCAGCATTGCAGAAAGCACAAGTTACAGCGGCCAGAAGATCGGGATAACAATGGCTGCCGTTATGGCCATCAGAACGTTCAGCGGAACGCCTACCCGAATGAAATCGGCAAAGCGATAACCGCCCGGACCATAAACCAGCGTATTGGTTTGATACCCGATCGGAGTCGCGAAACTGGCCGAGGCGCCCATCATCACCGCAATCACCAGAGGACGAGGATCGACGCCCAACTGGTTGCCCAGCGAGATCGCTACCGGCGTGACGATCACCGCGACGGCGTTATTCGTCACCGTCTCGGTCAGAACCGTCGCCAGCAGATACACGGACAGCACCAGTCCCCATGGCGGAACCTGGGTCAGCCATGGCGCGATCCGCGTCACAAGCAATTCGACCGCTCCTGAGTTTTCGAGCCCGGCCCCTACGGCAAGCATGGCAAAGATCAGTGCCATCAGCCGGCCATCGACAAAGCTGAGCGCCTCATCCGCGTCGATGCAGCGAGTGCCAAGGACGACCGCCACGCCGACAAATGCCAGGAGCAGGATCGGCGCGATATCGAAAGCCGAAAGCGCCACAACGGCAAGCAGAGTCGCGACCACGATGGGCGCGTGGCGGCGACGATAGGCGCGATCGGTTGGCACGTTCACCTCGACCATCTCCATATCGCTTGCCAGTCGCTGGATATCCCCGGCTTCCCCCTCCAGCAGCAGGGTATCGCCGACACGCACGACCAGATCGTCAAGCTGACGACCGATATTCTGGTTCCTGCGATGCGCCGCCAATACATAGACGCCATAGCGCCTGCGCAACCGCATTGCGCCAAGGCTGCGCCCGACCATGCGACAACCGGGCGTGATCAGCACCTCGACCGTGGAGGTCTGGACCGAGCTCAGCTTGTCCACCATGCGCAGTTCCTTGTGGCTTTGAAGGCCCAGCACCTCGGACATGGGAGTACGCAGAACCACGCGGTCTCCGGCCTCAAGCTTGACGGAAGTCAGATCCCGGCGCAACGACGCATCGCCGCGAAGAACGTCGATCACGCGGGCAGTGTCGCGGGTGAAAATATCCACTTCGTCCAAAGCCTTGCCGATCAAAGATGATTCTTCGGGAATCGCGACTTCGGTAAAAAACTTCGCCTTGGATCGGCCCGACATCAGTTGCGACATGGAATTGCGGTCGGGCAGCAAATGCGGTGCGACCAGCAAGAGATAGGTCACACCAACAATCGCCATCGGCAGGCCGACCGGGGTAATCTCGAAGATCGAGAACGCATCCATTCCCGAGCTGCGCGCGACACCATCGACCAGAAGGTTTGTCGATGTACCGATCATTGTCATCGTTCCACCCAAAATGGACAGGTATGACAATGGGATCAGCAGCTTGGAGGGAGACTTTCCCATCTCTTTCGCAAGCTGCATGAAAATCGGCATCATCACAACAACCAGAGGCGTGTTATTGACGAAAGCCGACAAGACGCAGACAACCACCGAGATCAGTGCCAGCGTCATGATCGGGTGGTCACCCGCATGCCGCGCGGCACGCTGACCGATCCAGTCGAGTGCGCCCGTGCGCACCAGCCCGCCGACGATGATGAACATGAAGGCGATGGTCCAGGGAGCCGGGTTCGACAAGACGCCCGCAATGCTATCGATATCCAGAATTCCCAGTCCAAGCAGCGCGACTGCGCCCAGAATCGCGGTAACTTCCGGCGGATAGACTTCGCGGATAAAAAGGGTGAGCATACCAACAATGATAAATATCGTGGTAACGGCAGCCACTGTGCCGCTCAATTCAAATCCGAACATATAGTTCTCTCAAAATAAACCTCATCGACACGATGGGCGTAGTTTGATCGGAAACCCGATCCGCCCGCAAGTAAAGATGAATGGAAACCCTACTTCCGCCGCAGGGACGGCGCATTTCAGCAAGAAACCGTCACTCGATGGCCTTCGCGTGGGTCTGCTCCAGCCGTCCGCCATCCCGGACAGGCATGATTTTCCGGCATTCGCCGCTGCGATCATCGGTTTCGATCATGACGCCGCAAAGACTCGCCTCGCCTTCGGCCGGGGTGAAGCGGTCACGGGCCATGCCGGTAACGAAGCGGCGCAGAGGCTCGGTCTTTTCCATGCCGATGATACTGTTATAATCGCCGCACATTCCCGCATCCGACAGATAGCCAGTACCGCGTGGAAGGATTTGCGCATCAGCTGTCGGGACATGCGTATGGGTGCCGACCACAAGACTGGCGCGCCCGTCGCAAAAATGGCCCGCGCCCATCTTTTCGCTGGTTGCCTCGGCATGGAAATCCACGATCGCGGCCTGCACCATCCCGCCACGGGGATGCGCGCGCAGCACGCCGTCAAGCGCCGAGAAGGGATCATCATAGGGACGCGACATGAACACCTGACCCAAGGCCTGCGTCACCAGCAACTTACGTCCCCGCGCGTCACTGAACACACCCGCGCCCCTGCCCGGAGCCTCTTTCGCCAGATTCAGGGGGCGGATGATGCGCGGTTCACGCTCGACAAAGGTCAGAAGATCTTTCTGATCGAAAGCATGATCGCCAAGCGTCAGACAATCCGCCCCGGCTTGCAGAAGCAATTGCGCATGACCCGCGGTAATCCCACGCCCGCCGCTGGCATTCTCGCCGTTGACGATGACGAAATCAGCCCCAAGCCGCTGCCGCAATCCGGACAATCTCTCGGTAATCGCGCGGCGACCTGCGCGGCCCATAACGTCGCCAAGAAATAATATTCTCATAGCGCAGTGGTTACGACAAAGCCTTTCTCGCCTCAAGCGGGAAGCGACGCGGCCCGCCTAGCCTTCCGCCGATGCGGTGCAATAGCTTTGGCTGCTGGTCCATTCGGCGATATCCGCGCGTTTGCTGGCACTGCGCATCGGCGCCCAATCGCGTGCCACACCGCGCCATCCGCCGCTGCCGTCGCGCGCCACCGCATTGTCCCGTCCGACCTGACGCGACATGATCTTGACCGCGCAGCTCATATTGTCGGCGCCGTTGGTGATATGACCGCTGCAGTCATAGCTGCGCCACGTCGCCGGAGCGATCTGCATCAGACCCAACCAGCGACCGCCGCCGCCCGACGCCCTTGGGTTATAGGTGCTTTCATGTTTCGCAAGCGCGGACATCAATCCGGCCCAGAACGCCTTGCGCTCGGTCCGTCCAAGCTCGGCGTAATTCGGGCAATAGGTCTGAATATCATGCGGCACCCGGGACATCATCGCCACGCCTTCACGCTCAAGCGCCACAAGCGTCGCACGGGTCCAGTCATCCGAGCCACTCTTATGCTGCCACCGCATCGGCGGGCTGACCGCAAGCAGATTACGCTGCGCCTGTTGTCGGGCAAGCTCTTCCGATGAAGGGCCGGTTTCCATGTCACAGGCAGCAAGCAAAGCCAGAGCGGCAAGCAGAAGAACAGAGCGCATTAAATCCCCGTAAGGCAGTTTCGACTGCGAAACGCCTTAACGGCAAATGCAAGTCGCGCAAGCTTCTGAGGCCGTCATCGGCGATTTCACGCCGGAATCGCGTAACTCACCCGCCATTTGGACGGAGATATCGCGTGATCAGCGGTATTTCATCGCCTGACGATTTGATCCGGCAAGTTAGGCCGACCAAACAACGGCCGCAATCTTATCGCATCGCGCCCCGTGACAAGCGCCGCACACTGCCCTAAAACCGCTGCAACACCGCCACAGCGACAACGGGATTTCCATGCTTGACCATCTCTCTTTCACCGCTCCCGAACCGAAAACCATTGCTGGCGCCAAGGGCGACTGGGAACTGGTCATCGGGCTGGAGGTGCATGCGCAGGTCGCAAGCAGGGCCAAGCTGTTCTCGGGTGCATCGACCGAATTTGGGGCAGAGCCGAACAGTAATGTCGCATTCGTGGATGCCGCCATGCCAGGAATGCTGCCGGTCATCAACGAATTCTGCGTGGCACAGGCGGTGCGGACCGGCCTTGGCCTGAAAGCGGCGATCAACCTGCGTTCGGCCTTTGACCGCAAGAATTACTTCTATCCCGACCTGCCGCAGGGTTATCAGATCAGCCAACTCTATCATCCCATCGTGGGCGAGGGCGAGGTGATCGTGGACATGGCCCCCGGCATCGCCCGTCGCGTGCGGATCGAGCGGATCCATATCGAACAGGACGCCGGAAAATCGATCCATGACATGGATCCGAACATGTCCTTCGTGGACCTGAACCGCACCGGCGTCGCCCTGATGGAAATCGTCAGCCGCCCCGATATCCGCAGCCCCGAGGAAGCCGCCGCCTATGTCGTCAAGCTGCGCCAGATCATGCGCTATCTGGGCACCTGCGACGGCAATATGCAGAACGGCAATCTGCGCGCCGATGTGAATGTCTCGATCTGCCCTCCGGGCGCGTATGAGAAATATATCGAAACAGGCGATTTCAGCCATCTGGGCACCCGATGCGAGATCAAGAACATGAACTCGATGCGCTTCATTCAGCAGGCCATCGACGTTGAGGCCCGCCGCCAGATCGCCATTGTCGAGGATGGCGGCAAGGTCGTGCAGGAGACCCGGCTTTACGATCCTGACAAGGGCGAAACCCGGTCCATGCGCAGCAAGGAAGAGGCGCATGATTACCGCTATTTCCCCGATCCGGATCTGCTGCCGCTGGAAATCGAACAGGCATGGGTCGATGATATCGCGGCCAGCATGCCCGAATTGCCGGACGAAAAGAAAGCCCGCTTCGTGCGCGATATGGGATTGTCGGAATATGACGCTGGTGTCCTGACCGCCGATGTCGAGAACGCCAATTTCTTCGAAGAGGTGGCGCAAGGTCGCGATGGCAAGCAAGCCGCAAACTGGGTTATCAACGAGTTGTTCGGGCGGCTGAACAAGGAAGGGCTGAATATCGAGACCTCGCCCATTTCCTCGCGTCAGCTTGGCGGGGTGATCGACCTGATCGCCAGGGGCGACATCTCGGGCAAGATCGCCAAGGAACTGTTCGAGATCCTCTGGACCGAGGGCGGCGATCCGGCTCAGATCATCGAATCCCGCGGCATGAAACAGGTCACCGATCTGGGTGCCATCGAAAAGGCCGTCGATGAGATCATCGCCGCGAATCCCGGGCAGGTCGAAAAGGCGAAGCAAAATCCCAAGCTGGCGGGCTGGTTCGTCGGACAGGTGCTGAAAGCCACCGGCGGCAAGGCGAACCCGGCGGCGGTCAATGAACTTGTCAGCAAGAAGCTGGGCGGATAATCCGGTCGCCCCGCGCGATAACGTGATGCAGGATCAAAGCATGCAATTCGAATATACCGCCATCCCGGCCCCCCTTCGCGGCGAGAAAGCGAAAGACGCCAAAACACCGGGCGAACGCTATGCGCTGGCACTGACAGGCGAACTCAACCGGATGGCCGCGGATGGGTGGGAATATATTCGCGCCGACGTCCTGCCCAGCGAGGAACGTACCGGCCTGACCGGCCGCTCGACCGTTTATCATAATCTCTTGATTTTCCGTCGCGCCACGTCGCAGACCGGGCAAGACAGTGCATCTTCGGTTTCTGCACCGGTCACGCCGGCCGATCCAGCCAGCGAGGAGCGGCGCGAACCCGAGATCCGGCCTGTCCAGACGAAACCCGAGCCCCAGAAACCAGCCGCTGAACCTGCAAAGGATGCTCCTGCCGCGGCCGGTTCCGATACCGCGCCCCCGGTTCGAAACGACTGACGCCCGGCCTCACGCCATTCTCTGCCCCTGCCCGTTCAAACTGCGGCTGGCCACGGCTGGATGCCCGCGTTAACCTGCCCGCAAGTTCCAGAAAGGAGATTGCGATGAAACTGAACTGGCTTGGGCATTCCGGCTTTCGGCTTGAAATCGAGAACGCGGTGATCCTGATCGATCCCTGGGTTACCGGCAATCCTGTCTTCCCGGAAGACAGGCGGCAGGAAGCAATCTCCGGCGCAACCCATATCCTGCTGACTCACGGTCATGGGGATCACGTCGCAGACGCTTTGCCTATCGCAAAGGAACTGAACATTCCGATTGCCGGCATCTATGACCTGATCAACCACTGGACCACGCGCGAAAGCATCGAAGGTATCGGTTTCAACAAGGGCGGCACCGTCGATCTTGGTGGCGCCAAGGTGACCATGGTCAATGCCTGCCATTCCAGCTCGATGGACGGTTCCGACGGGCCGATCTATGCCGGTCATGAATCGGGCTACATGATCGCCGGCGAAGGGCATGTGATCTATTTCAGCGGCGATACCGACATCATGGCCGATATGGAATGGATGGCCGAATATCATCAGCCCGATATCGGTATTCTCTGCGCTGGCGGGCATTTCACCATGGATATGAAACGCGCCGCCTTCGCCGCCAGAAAATATTTCGACTTCAAGACCGTCATTCCCTGCCATTACAAGACTTTCCCTCTGTTGGAACAATCGGCAGAGGCTTTGGCCAGCGGCCTTCCCGGCGTTACCGTGATCGAGCCCGAGATTCTGAAGGCCATCGAATTGTGAGCGCATTTCAATCTTTCAACGATCCTGCGGGCGGCAGCGATCACGCGACTCGTCTCAACACGCTGCGAGAACGTATGGCAGCGATGAAGCTTGATGCTTTCTTCGTGCCACGCGCCGATGCGCATCAAGGCGAATATGTCGCCGATGCCGATGCCCGGCTGGCATGGCTGACCGGTTTCACCGGCAGCGCGGGATTTGCGATCATCACGCCTGAACAGGCCGGGGTGTTCATCGACGGACGCTACCGCGTACAGGTGAAATCGCAGATCGACCTTGCGCATTTCACTCCGGTCCCCTGGCCCGAAACCCGACCCTCGATCTGGCTTCGCGAGGCATTGCCCGATGGTGGACGGGTGGGTTTCGACCCGTGGCTGCATACCCGCAGGGAAATCGAGGCAATGCGCAAAGGGCTTGAAAGCAGCGGCATCGAGTTGGTCGCAGTCAAAAGCAATCCGGTCGATGATATCTGGCCCGACCGTCCCGCGCCGCCGCAAGGCCGGGCACGGGCGCATGACGACGCGCTGGTGGGCGAAAGCTCGGCCGACAAGCGGGCGCGGCTGGCGGCAGGGCTGCGCGATTGCGGGCAATCCGCCGCCTTCCTGTCCCTGCCGGACTCTATTTCATGGCTGTTGAATATTCGCGGCACGGATGTGCCCAAGAATCCCATCGTACAAAGCTTTGCGATCCTGTCAGATGACGGCCATGTCGCACTCTTCGCCGATCCCGTGAAATTCGATGGCCAACTGCGCGAAAAGCTGGGCAATGACGTGACCATCCGCCCTCCCAAAGAAATGGCCGCCGCCTTGCAGGATCTGGAAGGCACCATCCGGCTTGATCCCGCAACCGCGCCAGAAGCGGCTTTTCGCCTGCTGGAACAGGCCGGAACCGCGATTGCCAGCGCTCCCGATCCCGCAATCATGCCAAAGGCCCGGAAAAACAACGTTGAGTTAAAGGGAATGCATGCCGCACATCTTCGTGATGGCGTGGCAATGACCCGCCTGCTGGCATGGCTGGAGGTCACCCCGCCATCGAGTCTGACCGAGATAGACGTGGTGCGCAAACTCGAATCCCTGCGCCGCGAAGAGGGGATCACCGATATCAGTTTCGATACCATCAGCGGCGCAGGGCCGAATGGTGCCATCGTGCATTACCGCGTCACGGAATCCAGCAATCGCCGATTGGCCGAAAATGACATGCTGCTGATCGATTCCGGTGGGCAATACCCCGACGGCACCACCGATATCACCCGCACCATTCCGCTTGGTCAGCCGCCGAAAGCGGCCATCGCCCCCTATACCGCCGTTCTGCGCGGTATGATCGCCATCAGTCGCAGCCGTTTCCCGACAGGCGTCACTGGCGCGCATCTGGATGCCCTGGCCCGGCAATTCCTGTGGATACAGGGGCTGGACTACGATCACGGCACCGGCCACGGCGTGGGCGCAGCACTTTGCGTTCATGAAGGACCGGTCCGCATCAGCCGCGCCAGCGACCTGCCCCTTGAAACCGGCATGATCCTGTCGAACGAGCCGGGATATTACCGCGAAAACGCCTTTGGAATCCGGATCGAAAACCTGCTTGCGGTAACCACAGCCGAGGCCGAGCCGGGCCGTAACATGCTGGGCTTCGAAACCCTGACGCTCTGTCCGATCGACAGGCGCTGCATCGACCGGCAGGCATTGTCCCGTGACGAGGCGGAATGGCTCGATCGCTATCACCTGCGCGTCCGCGACAAGCTTTCCCCGCTGCTAGATTCCGAAACCCGGAACTGGCTGTATAAGGCCACCACACCCATCGCCTGAACATCCTGCTGCTTCTTCACGAAAATATCCCGGGGGAGTGAGAAGCGTCGCGACGAGAGGGGCAGCGCCCCTCCCTCGCCCATCATTCCATCCGGTCAATCCGCCCGACCGTTATTCCGCCAGTTCGTCCAGGATCCGTGCGGCCTCGGATTTACAGGGCGTCAACGTTTTCGGATCCTCGCCCGGAAAGAATCTTGCCCTTACCGAGGTCGGCATCGCGGCCGGCTCGGCGATGACCACGCGCGGGCCGGTATTGACCGTCTCGGCCCGCCAGCTTTTCGCAAGCGCAATCTGGGCCGCCTTGCTCGCACCATATGCACCGAAAAATTTCTGCCCGGCGCGGGTATCGTCAAAGAACAGCGCGGTTCCGTCACGCGCGCGCAGCAAAGGCTCCAGCAGAACGATCAGCCCGCGCACGGATTCGGTATTGACCAGCAGCGATTTCGACCAGTCCTTGCCATCGATATGCGGCGCAGGAGACAATGGCGCGGCATGCACGGCGCAATGCGCCCACAGATCCACCCCGCCCCAGCGCTTCGCGATCGCCTCGGCCAATTGCTGCATCGCGGGGGCTTCGCCCACATCCATCGGCGCCAAAGTGGCCGCGCCACCCGTCGCCCGGATACGATCATCCAGTTCTTCAAGCGCACCGACTGTACGGGCCACCGCAAGCACATGGTATCCACGCGCTGCCAGTTCCTCGGCCAAAGCCGCCCCCAGCCCGCGCGAAGCGCCGGTAATCACGGCAAGTCTGGGAGAGTCCGATTTGTCATTTTCATTCATACCGGATCACTTGCCACTGCCATTCCCCCGGTGCAAGCCCCACGATGAAAAAGGGCCTCCGAAGAGGCCCTCATATTCCATGTCATCCAGATCGGTCAGCGTTTGGCAAGCTCGACATAATCCCGCTTATCACTGCCGACATAAAGCTGCCGGGGGCGACCGATCTTGTTCTGCGGATCGCTGATCATTTCTTTCCACTGCGCGATCCAGCCGACGGTGCGCGACAAGGCGAAGATCGGCGTGAACATCGAGGTCGGGAAGCCCATGGCCGATAAAATGATGCCCGAATAAAAATCGACATTCGGATAAAGCTTCTTGGACACGAAATACTCATCCTCGAGGGCGATCTTCTCAAGCTCCTTGGCAACCTGAAGCGTCGGGTTGTTGCGGATGCCCAGAAGGTCCAGAACCTCATCGGCGGATTCCTTCATGACCTTCGCGCGCGGATCGAAATTCTTGTAGACCCGGTGACCAAAGCCCATCAGCCGGAACGGATCGTCCTTGTCCTTGGCCTTTTCGATATATTCCGGGATGCGGTCAACGGTCCCGATCTCGCGCAGCATTTCAAGACAGGCCTGATTGGCGCCGCCATGCGCCGGCCCCCAGAGACAGGCAATCCCCGCCGCGATACAGGCAAAGGGATTCGCGCCCGAAGATCCGGCCAGACGCACCGTCGAGGTCGAGGCGTTCTGTTCATGATCGGCATGAAGCGTGAAGATCCGATCCACCGCTTTCGACAGGGCCGGATCGACGTGATATTTCTCGGCCGGAACCGAAAAGCACATGTTCAGGAAATTCGACGCATAGTCGAGTTCGTTATCGGGATACACGAAAGGCTGGCCGATCGCGTATTTATAGGCCATTGCAGCAATCGTCGGCAGCTTGGCAATCAGCCGGATCGCCGCAACTTCACGCTGCCATTCGTCGCCGATATCGGTCGAATCGTGATAAAAAGCCGACATTGCACCGACGACCCCCACCATCGTAGCCATCGGATGGCTGTCACGGCGGAATCCCCGGAAGAAATTGTGCATCTGCTCATGCACCATGGTGTGGCGTGTGACCCGGCTTTGAAAATCAGTCAGTTGCTCTGCGCTGGGCAGTTCGCCGTAAAGCAGAAGATAGCAAACTTCGATATAATTGGAATTCTGTGCCAGTTGCTCGATCGGGTAGCCGCGATACCACAACTCGCCCTTATCGCCATCGATATAGGTTATCGTCGAATCGCAGCTGGCAGTGGAAGTGAAACCGGGATCATAGGTGAACACATCGGCCTGACCGTATAATTTACGGATATCCAGAACGTTCGGCCCCTGAGTCGGTGTGAGAATCGGTAATTCATATTCGGCATTATTAAGTCGCAGTGTGGCATTATTGGAATCAGCCATCAAAACGTCCTTTCAGCTAAGCCAGGCCAAACGCGCAAAACATGCGAGAGGCCCCGGCGAGTGAGGGCAGGCCTAGCCTGCCAATTCCGTTTGATCACGCAACCGGGCCAGCGTTTCCTCGCGGCCGAGCGCCGTCATCATATCGAACACGCTTGGGGTGGCGGTTCGTCCGGCCAGAGCGGCCCTTAACGGACCTGCAAGTTTGCCCAGACCCACACCGTTTTCTTCGGCAATGATCTTGGCCGACCGCTCCAGCTCGTCACGCGTCCAGCTAGCATGCTGCACTGCGGCAGTCAATGATTTCAGCATACCACGGGATTCCGAATTCAGTGCCTTCGCTGCCTTTTCATCAATTTCAACGGGCCGGTCGATCAGGGCGAATCGCGCCTGCTCAAGAAGCTGAGGTAATGTACGGGCTTTTTGTTTCAGAACTGTTAAAGCCGATCCAAGCCGTTCTTTCTGAATTGATGTCAATGGCTTGGAACCAATTTCCTCTATAAATTCTTCCGTGATGGCCAGCAGCGCGGCATCCTCCATTTCGCCGATATGGTGGCCGCTGACGTGTTCAAGCTTCTTGAAGTCCAGTCTCGCCGGCGCACGTCCGATCCCGGACAGATCGAACCATTCCCGCGCCTGCGCATCGTTGAATAATTCATCGTCGCCATGGCTCCAGCCAAGCCGGGCCAGATAATTCCGCATCGCCACAGCCGGATATCCCAGCGCCGCGAATTCATGCAGGCCCACAGCTCCATGACGCTTGGACAGCTTTTTCCCATCCTCGCCATGGATCAGCGGAATATGTGCAAAAACCGGGCGCGGCCAGTTCATCGCATCATAGATCTGGACCTGGCGAGCGGTGTTGGTCAGATGATCGTCACCCCGGATCACATGGGTAACCCCCATATCGTGATCATCCACCACCACGGCCAGCATATAGGTGGGTGAACCATCGCTGCGCAACAGAACCATGTCGTCCAGTTGATCATTCGCCACCCGGACCACCCCCTGCACGGCATCCTCGATCACCGTTTCGCCGGTTCGCGGAGCCTTCAGGCGGATCGCATAGGGCGCATCCGGCTGATCGTTTGCATCCCGCCAGGGGCTTTGAAACGGCTGCCGGGGATTCGCCTCGCGCCATGCGGCGATTTCCTCGGTGGTGGAAAAGCATTTATATGCGGCGCCGTTGGTCAGCATCTGCCGGGCGACATCGGCATGACGATCCTTGCGCGCATATTGGCTACAGGGTTCCTCGTCCCAGTCCAGGCCCAGCCATTCAAGCCCTTTCAGAATCGCTTCCGTCGCTTCGGGAGTCGAGCGGGCGCGATCGGTATCCTCGATTCGCAGCAGGAATTTTCCACCCCGGCCACGGGCGTAAAGCCAGTTGAACAATGCCGTACGCGCACCGCCGATATGCAAATAACCGGTCGGAGACGGAGCAAAACGGGTCACGATCGGAATATTGTCGGACATCTGGTTTTCCTGATGATGAATTTTCTAAATGACACATGCCGCGTTAGCGATTTCTTAACCCGGTCGTGTCAGGTTCGTAAGCAGAAATAGAGAACCGCCCCGGAAAGGACAAGAATGACAGTCTTCCCCGGAAATGGAACGGTTCCGGCCGCGCAACCGGTCTCCCCGCCCGGTCAGGGTTTTGCTCCGGCCCGCATGAACGGGAAAGGACATACCGGTTCGCGCAGATCCGGCCCGGCTCTGGCAAGCCGGGCCGGCTTGCTACCCTGGCTGCCCTGTTGCCTCGCGACGGGGATCGGGATCTGGTTTGCCTTGCCTTTCGCCCCTGCTGGCCGGTCATGGTTGCTGGTGGCGATTGTGGCGGCATCCGGGCTGATTTTCCGGCACCTCATGATCCCGCTTGCAGCAAAAGGCCGAATCGGATGGCGGCAGGCGGAAACGCTACGCAATTGCGGCTTCGCCATAGCTCTGGTCGCTGCCGGTGTTGGCCTGATGGGAATCCGCTCGGCTCATGTCGCCGCGCCGGTCCTTGGCTGGCGGTATTATGGCCCGGTCGAGGGAATGGTCGTTCAGATCGACCGCTCGGCCCGCGACCGGATCCGTCTGACACTGGACCAGGTCGTCCTGCAGGATATCAGCAAGGAGCGGACGCCAAGACAGGTCCGGCTGTCACTGATGGATCAGGCCGCAGTCACGCTGCCCGCACTGGGCGAGCGTATTCGTCTGACCGGCCATCTCGGTCCGCCGCCCGGTCCAGCGTCTCCGCATGGATTCGATTTCCGCTGGAACGCGTGGTTCTCGGGGCTTGGCGCGGTTGGTTATACGCGTCTTCCCAGCGTCAATCTGGCCCCGCCCGAAGGCGGAAAATGGCGGATGCACCGCCTGCGCATGGCGATAAGCGCACAGATACAGCAGCAGATCGGCGGTCAGGAAGGCGCGGTAGCAGCCGCATTGATGACCGGCGATCGTTCAGGGATTCTCGAAGCGACCAACCAGATCATGCGCGGTTCGAATCTTTATCACATCATATCGATATCGGGGCTTCATATGGGAATGCTGGCGGGATTCGTTTATGCCGCCTTTCGCTATGCAATGGTCGGTCTGCAGGCTGCCGGAACGGGCCGATCCCTGCCCGCCCACAAGATCGCGGCAATTTTTGCGCTTCTGGCAGCCGCCACCTATCTGTGGCTTTCCGGCGGCGGCGTCGCGACAGAGCGGGCCTTTATCATGGTGGCGGTCATGCTGGGCGCGATACTGGCGGATCGCCGGGCAATTTCCCTGCGCACCGTAGCGCTGGCCGCAACCGTAATCCTTCTGCTCAGGCCCGAGGCGCTGACCTCACCGGGTTTTCAGATGAGTTTCGCGGCTACCGTCGCATTAATCCTGATCTATGGCCTATGGACGCGTATCGCCTGCTACATCCCGCTTTGGCTGCGGCCATTCGCCATGCTCGTGACAAGTTCTCTGGTTGCGGGGATGGCAACCGCTCCGATTGCGGCTGCTCATTTCAACCAGATGACGCATTACGGGTTGCTGGCTAATCTGCTGGTCGTTCCTGTGATGGGAACATTGGTCATGCCCGCAGGCGTGATCGCCGGGCTGCTAGCGCCATTCGGCTTGGCCGGACCGGCCTTGTGGATCATGGGGTTAGGCACGGAATGGATGCTGTTCATGGCCGAATGGATCGCCGGGCTAGACGGCGCGGTAACAGCGATCATCCAACCGGCACCACAGGTTCTGCCGCTTCTCGGGGCTGGCGCGGTCCTGCTGGTCCTGTGCTGGCGCCCCTGGAACGCATTACGGCACATAGCCGCGCCCCTGTTGGGATGCGTCATCGGCATCACCATGGTGGCGGCGGCAGGAATCTTATGGGTCCGCACCGAACGTCCCATGCTTCTGATTGCCTCGCAAGGGGAAGCCGCGGGACTGATGACACCAGCGGGGCGGGCATTATCCAAATCCGCAGGCGGCAGTTTTACCGCCAGGATCTGGCTGCGGCAGGATGGCGATATCGCCACGCAAGAAGAATCGGCCAAGCGTCCCGGCTGGTCAGGCGACAGGAAGCAACGCTACGCCATGCTTCCCGGCGGATGGGAGGTCCGGCATTTCACCGGCAAAGGCTCGGGCGCGCAGGCGGCAGCGGCTTGTCTGCCGATGCGCATCGTCATCGCGACGGAACGCACCGGACTGAAGAAACGCGATCAGCAATGCCTGTTATTCGATCACTACGCGCTGCGTTACAGCGGGTCCGTCGCGATTGATTTCAAGGCAGGCAACCCGGTTGTCCAAACCGTCTCGGCAGTGCATCGCAGCCCCGGCTGAACTGCGCAATCATGCAACCTCGGCAAAAACTTTGGTCAATGCCCGTTCGAGCTTGTCGAACATCTCATCCATCTGCTCTTCGGTCAGGATGAAGGGCGGGCAGAGCACGATGGACTGCCCCAGCGGGCGACAGATCAATCCCAGGTCGGTGCAGCTATTGGCGATCCGCTCACTGACCGACAGATTGGCGTCAAAGGGGGTTTTAGTCGCCTTGTTCTTCACCGCCTCCAGCGCCCACATGAAGCCGATGCCACGCAATTCTCCGATATGCTCGCTGCGCTCCATGATTGCGCGAAGTCCCGCCTCCATGCGCGGAGCGAGCCGGCGGACGTTCTCTGCCAATCCCTCATTCATCACCACATCGATGGCCTTCAACGCGATGGCACAACCGACCGGATGGCCCGAAGCGGTGAAACCATGCGGAAATTCCTCGATCTTCTCGGCCGCCGCCTGCAAACGATCTGCCAGATCGGGTCCAAGGATAACCGCACCCATCGGAAACAGGCCAGCGGTCAGGTTTTTCGAGGAAATGATCGCATCGGGAACGAATCCATAAGTCTCGCAGCCCCAGGTATTACCGGTCCGCCCGAAACCGCAGATCACCTCATCCGAGATCAGCGGGATGCCGTGTTTCTTCAGAATCGGCTGGATGGCCTGAAAATAACCGTCCGAGGGCGGAATGACGCCCCCTGCCCCCATCACCGGCTCTGCGAAAAAGCCCGCGATCGTGTCAGCACCTTCACGCAGAATGGTTTCTTCAAGTTCGGCGGCAAGGCGCTGCGTGAACTGCTCTTCGCTTTCGCCGTCCTGACCGAAACGCCAGTAATGCGGGCAGGTCAGATGGATGAACCCCTCCATCGGCAGGCCGAAGACCTCGTTATAGGGTTTGCCGGTCATGCTGGCCGAGACAACCGTTACCCCGTGATAGGCGTTCAACCGGGTCAGGATCTTGCGGCGTTTCGGGCTGCCTTCGCTGCCATGCAGGAACCACAGCATCTTGACCATGGTGTCATTCGCTTCCGAGCCGGAATTGGTGTAGAACACCTTGCCCCGGTCAAAAGGTGAAACCTCGATCAGCTTTTCCGACAGCATGACCGTCTGATCCGACATCCGCCCGAAAAAGGCATGATAGCCGGGAAAGCGATCATATTGCGCCTTGGCGGCCTGTGCCAATCCGGCGTGATCGAAACCGGCAATCATGTTCCAAAGGCCGGAATTCGCGTCCAGATAGCGTTTCCCGTTCACGTCATGGATATAGGGACCTTCGCCATGCGTGACCACGACCGTTCCGCGCGCCTTGACGCTTGGCAGATCGGTGAAGCCATACATCGAAAATTCGTCAGCGCGTGCTTCCCAGCTTTGCGGTTTATTCATGATCCTGCCTTCCGGAAACTGATTTCTTACCGACGCTACCTTTGGCTTTCGCCGTGTTCAATGGTCGGTATGGGGATCAATTTTATGACGCCCGAAATCTTGGGATGACGCGGATATAGATCAGCTCGGCAATCAGCTCTACCAGCGTCTGCGTGACAATGACGGCAGGCAGAACCGGGATCGCCCCCGGGACAGACAAGGCCAAAGGCAGAACGACCAGCGAGTTTCGCGTGCCCGAGGAAAATGCAATCGCCCTGCCCGCCTCGGTTGTCAATCCGAAGGCGCGGCCCATGCCCCACCCGATCAGCGGAGCGAGGATCGCGAAAGCGACATAAAGCGGAAGGGCGGAAAGGGCATGGCCTGTGGCTTCGCTCAGAAGCGGAATAGTGGCGGCAACTACCAGAAACAGCACTAAAGCCGTCGCGGGAACCGGAAGCAACGCAAGACTTTTGGCCAGTTTTTCACCGCTTCGATCATGGGCAGCCCAGAACTGAACCATACCCGCCAGCACGAATGGCACGGCGATCAGCCACAGGAAAGCCCAAAGGAACGGCCCGACATTCACCAGATCGGCCGCCTCCTCTCCCAGAAACAGGGCCAGATAGATCGGCAGCAGCACCATCTGCACCAGAAGCAAGATCGGTGTAGAGGTCAGCAGCAACCGGGCATCCGCGCGCCCCAGATGGGCGAAGGTGATCACATAGTCGATGCAGGGCGTCAGCAGCACCATAAGGATACCCAGCCGCAACAGCGTATCATCCATCGCCAGGCGTGACAGAAGAAAGGCGAGCATGGGGATTACGACGAAATTGCTAATCAGCAGTGCAATAAGAAAGCGCCTCTCTCGGAACCCCTTGCCGATATCGGCAAGGGGGACCTGCAGGAAGGTAACGAACAGCATGAGGGCAAGAGCCGGATTGATCGCGGCCTCAAACCGTTCCGTTCCCGGAACGGCAACCGCTGTCATAGCGGCAAGAACCACGCAACCGAAGTAAATCCACACCTGCTGCCGTTCGAGCATGTCCCGCAATTCGCTGTCCCTTTCCGATGACACCGGCAATAACGCATCGGCATTCCGGGATATACCCGGCCAGAGACGGCTTTTGACAGGCCGCTTCTATCATCAGGGGTGATTGGCAGATGACCTAAATCGGGGCCAGGGCGCAAAATGTGAAATCATGGGCGGAATGGTCCGCATCACGCGCTGCGCGGCAAAGGCCCGATTATCCGCGGCAGCACTGAAAATCACCCCAGTTGGGCAAGGCCCGGAAATGTTTCCAGCAACCAATAGGAAAAATTGGTGAAGGCGCCGGTCAGCAGCATGATCCCGACCACCAGAAGCAGAAGTCCCATCATGCGCTCGATGGTCTTCAGATAGGGCTTGATCCGGTTCATCACGCCGATGGCGCGCTCGATAAACAGTGCCGCAAGCAGGAACGGTATCCCCAGACCAAGCGCATAGATGGCCAGCAGTCCCGTTCCGCGCGACAACTCCCCCCCTGTGGCGGCAAGCGACAGGATCATGCCGAGCTGAGGGCCGATGCAGGGTGTCCAGCCGAAAGCGAAGGCCAGCCCCAGCAGATAGGCGCCGAACGCCCCGCCACCCTGTTTGCCCGCCTCTATCCTGGCTTCCTGATCCAGAATCGGGATGCGGAAGACATGCAGGAAATGCAATCCCATGACGATGATCATGATCCCGGCCAGCTTGGCCAAAAGATCCTGATATTGCAGGAACGCCCGTCCGAATGCCGAGGCTGCGAAGCCCATGACCAGAAATACCGTGGACAGCCCCAGAACGAAAAATATCGCCGGTAGTACCGCGCTGTGCTTACCCGTTTTCAGCCCATTCACGTTCACCCCGGTCATATAGGCGAGATATGGCGGAACAATGGGCAGGACACAGGGCGACAGAAATGACAGAATACCCGCCAGCAATGCCACGAATGCGGCGGGAAGAAAGGCTGCTGTTACAAGTTCTATTCCAAACATGGCAACTGGTTCTTCCTGTCGTGGCCGTCTGAAGACATCCTTGTCACCACGGCCCGGCGTGAAAGGGTAAATACGGGGTTCAGGCCCGGCGACACGCGCCGGATCTTCGCTTTCAAGCCTTCTGCGTCCAGTTCAGGCAAGGCGAAGCTTACCCGATTCCGCAGCAGGCTAAACAGGACAGAAGGTCACAGTTGCGTGCGGCATACCCCGCGCGGGGATTCGGGCGCGATATTTCACCGCGCCCGGACCGGATTCAGCGGCCGACACTCCACCATCCGCGCCGCTTAGCCCGGGAAGGTTCGGCCTCGGCCTCAGGCGTCGCATCTTCAGGCTGCGGCGCGTTTTCCGTAACCTGCTGAAGGGTTTCGCTTTCTGCCACTGGCTGCTCCGCCGCGGGTTCCCCGGCTTGCATAGCTGGTTCGGCAGGGGCCGGTTTCGGCTCGTCAGCGACGTCTTCAGCGGCAGGCAACTCTGGAACCGTCATTGCTCCGGTTGGTTCGTCCGTCTCTACGACAGTCTCCTCTACCGTCTCTGTGGCGGGCTCGGCCGCGGCTGCCTTCCTTGACCGTGATTTGCGGGCCGGAGTAGTGGCAACAGGCTTGGGAAATTCCTCGGCACGCGCACCTTCCGCGCGATCACGGAGATCCACGACCTCGGGGAAGGCCGGCTGCTGTGCCCCGGCTTCCTGCTCTTGCGCTGGTTCACTCTCGGCTTTGCGGCTGCGTGCGCCAGAGCGGCTCCGCCGGCGCGGTTTGGCGCCCTTGTCCTCGGATGCCGTCTCGGCCTCCACGGTCTCTGGTTGGCTTTCGCTTGCGGCCGGAATCACCTCTTCCGCAGCGACCGCTTCCGATGCGTCTGCATTATCCCGATCCTCATCGTTGGACGCCTCGTTATCGACCAGCTGGTCCTGGGCAGTCTCATCGCTTTCCCCGCCCTTGCGCCGCCGCCGACGACGACGGCGACGCGAGCGGCCGCCCTCGTGCCCCTCATCTTCCGCCTCATCGTGATGTTCAGGCGGGCTGTCGGGTGCTGCATCATCGCTGTCTTCGTCGATCGTCGCCATCAACTCGGCATCGACAGTCAGGACCGGTTGCATATTTTCGGCAACCGGACGGGACGCGGTCTTGAATTTCTCGATGACGTAATCCGGCGATATCAATGCCGGATCGGCCTCGATACGCACGGACATGCCGTAACGCGCTTCGATCACGGCGATATGTTCGCGTTTGTTGTTGATCAGGAAGTTCGCGACCGTGACAGGTGCCTTGATCAGCACCTCGCGCGAACGCTTGCGCGTCCCCTCTTCCTCGATTGCGCGCAGGATGGTCAGTGCCAGACTGTCATCGGAACGGATCAACCCGGTCCCGTGGCAATGCAGACAGGGCTGGGTGGTCGATTCCAGCATCCCGGGGCGCAGTCGCTGACGACTCATCTCCATAAGGCCGAAGCCCGAGATCCGGCCCACCTGTATCCGCGCCCGGTCAGATTTCAACCGTTCCTTGAAACGCTTCTCGACCGCGGCATTATTCTTGCGCTCATCCATGTCGATGAAGTCGATCACGATCAGCCCGGCAAGGTCGCGCAGACGCAACTGCCGCGCCACTTCATCGGCGGCTTCGAGATTGGTCTTGAGCGCGGTATCCTCGATCGAGCCTTCTTTGGTCGCCCGACCCGAGTTCACATCGATGGCAACCAGCGCCTCGGTCACGCCGATGACGATATAGCCACCGGATTTCAGCTGAACGACCGGGTTGAACATCCCTGCCAGATAGCTTTCCACCTGAAAGCGGGCGTAAAGCGGCATCGCATCCGCGTAGTGTTTCACATTGCGGGCGTGGGACGGCATGATCATCTTCATGAAGTCCTTGGCAACGCGATAACCGCGTTCGCCCTCGACCAGCACCTCGTCGATCTCCTTGCTGTAGAGATCGCGGATCGAGCGTTTGATCAGGTCGCCTTCCTCGTAGATTGGCGCAGGGGCAACGGATTTGAACGTCACGTCTCGGATCTGTTCCCACAAGCGCAGCAGATAATCATAGTCGCGCTTGATCTCGGTGCGGGTACGCTGGCTGCCAGCCGTGCGGATGATCAGCCCTGCACCCTTGGGCACGGAAAGTTCGCCCGCGATGTCCTTGAGTTTCTTGCGATCCGTGGCATTGGTGATCTTGCGGCTGATCCCGCCACCGCGTGCGGTATTGGGCATCAGGACGCAATAGCGCCCCGCCAGCGACAGATAGGTGGTCAGTGCCGCGCCCTTGTTGCCGCGTTCTTCCTTGACGACCTGTACCAGCATGATCTGGCGGACCTTGACGACCTCCTGAATCTTGTAGCGGCGCGGGCGCGGTTTGCGTGGCGCGCGGATCTCTTCGGTCACATCCTCATCGGCGACCGATTCGATACTGTCATCCTTGGCGCTTGCATCATCGGCATCCGCCTCAGCCGTCCCGGTATCCACGTCTTCGGAAATATCCTCCTGGGTCGCACCCTCATCGGTGAGACCGGCCGTTTCGGCGTCTCCACCCTCGGGTTCGGCCGAAATCGTGGCATCGTCGTTTCGGGCTTTTTCGGCCCTGCTGGAGGCTCTGCGGCGCTTCTTGCCGGTATCCTCGGCCTCTTGCGCCTCTGCATAGGCCTGTTCCTCGGCGATCAACGCATCCCTGTCGGCCGCCGGGATCTGGTAGTAATCGGGGTGAATTTCGGCGAAAGCCAGAAAACCGTGACGATTGCCGCCGTAATCCACGAAGGCCGCCTGTAATGAGGGCTCGACCCTGGTGACCTTGGCGAGATAGATGTTTCCGCTTATCTGCCTTTTGTTTAAAGTCTCAAAATCAAATTCGACGACCTTGGTTCCATCGACCACGACCACCCGAGTTTCCTCGGCATGCGTGGCATCGATCAGCATTTTCTTTGCCATTTTTATATCTTTCGCGCAGGCGAATACCGGGCGGTGCCAGGGGCACTGGTCGGCTTTGACTGCGGCATGATTGGGGCGCGGGCGCCGCAGCGGCACGGAAAATCGGGAAGGCAAGGCGCTGCGCCTGCCCTCTTCCCATCAATCCGTCCGTCGCGCGCGTCATCGCGTCTGTTCCTTCGTAAAATCCGACGCCATCGGGCTAACCGGATCACTGATTGTCGTCATCCCGGTGCGGTTGATCGCGCCTGAGACGGGGTTTTCCGCGTGGCACATGCCGCCCTTGTCTCGGGGTCAGAGGTGCTGCGCTGCGAAACTGTGGGCGCCGCGGATCAAGCGATCCCGCTTTGCTGCGGCACGTAAGATCAACATAGAGGTTGACTAGGGGGAAGTTCAATGGCGAAAAGATCCGCCCGATCAGAATGGACTCTTTCCGCTCGCCATTTCTTTCCGGACAGTTTCACGCAGGCGTAACATTCCGGTCACATCGCTGTTGCAAGGCGCCCTTAGGAAAAGCGCGAAGGGGCTGAACGGGAAGTGACGAATGCCAGTCGTCAGGACCAATGCAGGCTGCGATTTATCGCGTGAACTTCGGGGATTGGCAAGGGATCTTCCAAAGGACGCACCGATCATCGTCATGATCCATGGCTACCGCTATTCCCCCACTCAGCCCGGCAATGATCCCCACCGGCATATTCTTGCCCTGAACCCCGAGACACGGGCGCACCGGGCGTTATCCTGGCCCCGCGCATTGGGCTTTGGAACCGGTTCGGCAGATGAGGGCATTGCGCTGGCATTCGGCTGGGAAGCAACCGGCAGGCTTGGTCGGGCCTATCGGCACGCGGGCGAGACGGGCAATGCGCTTGCCCGGACCGTTTCCGAGCTTGCAGACCTTGCCGGGCGGCCCATCGCACTGATCGGCCATTCGCTGGGCGCAAGGGTCGCACTGCAGGCGCTGCATCATGCCCAGGCCGGAAGCATCGGGCGCGTCATCCTTCTGACCGGGGCGGAATTCCGGGATACGGCAGCGGACGCCCTGGACAGCCCTGCGGGGCGATATGCGGAAATTCTGAACATTACCTCGCGCGAGAATGACCTGTTCGACTTCGCCATCGAGATGTGGCTTGGATATGGAAGGCGGCAGGCATTGGGATTTGGGCTTGCCCGCCCTGCCCGCAACTGGATCGATGTCCAGATCGACCATGACGGAACGCTGGCGGCGCTAAGCGATTTCGGCTTTCCGGTAGATCGCACGGCCTTGCGCCTGTCTCACTGGACCCCGTATCTGCGCCGGGGTTTGTTCGACTTCTATCGCACCGCATTGCGCCAGCCCTGGGCCTTGCCGATGCATATGCTGCGGACCAGGCTGCCGGGCAGGATCGAGCCCCGCTGGTCGCGGCTTCTGGCGCCGCCCCCGCCTGCGGGCAATTTACGCGCCTGAGCCAAGTCAATGGCAAGAGACCCCCTATTCTTTGCCGGAATCCTTATCCAATGCGTGATCCCGGAAAAGCCCGGCATTCGCCATCAGGAACGCCATCAGGATCAGGGGCAGTCCAAAGGTCTTGAAATAGACCCATGTCGTCTCGGACATTGTGCGCCAGACGATCTCATTCGCGACCGCCAGACCGACAAACGCCAACATCATCCGCCATGTCAGCTTGTGCCAGCCCTCGGCATCCATCGGCAGCGCCTCTGACAGCACCAATTGCAGCCAGTTTCGCCGCGCCAACAGACTGACGGCCAGAATCGCCGCGAAAATCAGGTAGATGAGCGTCGGTTTCATCTTGAAGAACCGCGGATCATTCAGCCAGACCGACAGCCCGCCGAACAGAATGACCAGAACCAGCGTCGCGATCTGCATGGGCGACAGCTTGCCCGTCACCCGCCACAGCAGAAAGGTGGACAGCGCCAGGACCGGCACGAAGATCAGCGTCGCAAAGATGAACCCGCCATATGATTGACCGAATACCACCACCTCGCGGTCCCGGAACAGCATGAAAACCGCGAAGAACAGCAAAACCGGCCCTAATTCGAGCGCGGGTTTGATCCAGGGTTTCGTCTCTTTCATCTTATCCGTCCTTCGCCATGTCTTCAGGCCCCCCATTCGACGATAATCGCACCGGATGCGATCAATATCATCAGTGCCGTCCGATACGGCCCCACCTTTTCGCCCAATACCAGCCAGCCGACAAGAGCTGCAAACACGGTCGAGGTTTCACGCAGCACCGCCGCCTCCCCCACATCGCTGATCCGCGTTGCCAGCATGATCGAACCAAAACTCGCTGGCGCGATCAACCCTCCTGCAATTCCGCGCCATGCAAGCGATTTCACCTCGGGACGTGGCAGAGCCATAAGCTTTTTCCGCATCCAGACCGGCATGAACAGGGAATCAAGAAGGAAGAACCACACCAGAAATGTGAAAGGATCCGCCGCCAGACGGATACCCCAGGCGTCATAGGTCGTATACAGCGCCACCAATCCGCCAGTAATCACCGCCCAGCTCAATGCCGGTACCAGCGTTTCCCGCCCGACTGTCAATCGCTGGAAATTGAACGCGGCCAGCCCGAAAATCCCGCAAACCAGCAACAGCACTCCGGCCCATTGGATCAGGTTGAAATGTTCATGAAACACCAGTCCGGCGGCTATCACGGTGAAAAGCGGCCCGCTGCCGCGCACAACGGGATAAACCACGGTATAGGCGCCCCGCTGATAGGTTTGCGCCTGCGCGATCTTGTAGACGATATGGATGATCATGGCCCCGAACAGGATCGGCCAGAGTTGCGGCGTCGGCCAGGGCACCACGAACAGCGCAAGCGGCAAGGCCAGCAGGCCCAGTGCCAGATCGATCGCGGCCCGACTGATCCACGGGTCATGCCGCCCCTTTTGCAGCGCACCGAAAAGCGCATGCAGAAATGCCGCCATCAGTGCGAGGCCGGTCGCCAGTTTCGCGCCTTCGGGTGTTCCCGCGATCTGGATGATCCATTCGCTCATGCGGGGGTAATGGCGCTGTTTTACACGATCTGCAAGTTGTTCCGGCTGCGTCGGCTTATTCGCACCGAAATCAATTTAAAAGGGAAAGAATTGGCGCTTTCTCCGATATGAACCCTTCCGGTTTTGACAGACATTTCCTTCCGTGCCTTTCAGAGCGGGCAGTGCCTGCCCGTCCGGGCCGGGTCCAATGGCAAATATCAAAGCCCGACCCGAAGCCGTCCTTGTCCCTCGGTCATCCGCCCGATCACCGCTGCATCCGAAAATCCATGCTCCCGAAAAATCCGCAGGACCTGCCCGGCTTCCTCTTGAGCGCAGGATACCAGCAGGCCGCCGCTCGTCTGCGGATCGCTCAGCAGCGCCTGATCCACTGCCGCGAAACCATCGGGCAGAAGCGCATCTTCGCCATAGCTGCTCCAGTTTCGTCCCGAAGCGCCGGTCACAAAACCAGCAGACGCCAGATCGCGTATATCGGGCAACAGCGGCACAGTTGGCCAATCAAGCTCTGCATCGCAGCCCGACCCCCGCGCCATTTCCAGCAGATGTCCGGCAAGCCCGAAACCGGTCACATCGGTCATCGCATGCACGGATTCCAGCCGGGCGAGATCCGGCCCGGGGCTGTTCAGCTTCGTGGTCGTCAGGATCATCCGGTCATAATTTTCAGATGACAAAGCCTCTTTCTTCAATGCCGCCGACATGATCCCGACGCCCAGCGGCTTGCCCAGGATCAGCACATCGCCGGGCCGCGCGCCCGAATTGCGTTTGACATGAGCGGGATCAACCAGCCCCAGCGCGACCAGCCCATAGATTGCCTCGACCGAATCGATCGTATGGCCGCCTGCAATCGGAATGCCGGCATCGCGGCAAGCGGCGGCTCCGCCTTCGAGTATCCGGGCGATGGTTTCCGGGGACAGCGTATTGATCGGCATTCCCACCAGCGACAGCGCCATGATCGGGGTCGCGCCCATCGCATAGACATCGCTGATCGCATTGGTTGCGGCAATCCGGCCGAAATCCAGCGGATCGTCGACGATGGGCATAAAGAAATCGGTGGTCGCCACCAGTGCCTGATGATCGTTCAGCCTGTAGACCGCCGCGTCATCCGATGTTTCGATCCCCACCAGAAGCTCGTCGGGAACCGGCAGCATCGCTGTGCCGCGCAACAATCCCGTCAGCACCCCCGGCGCGATCTTGCAGCCGCAGCCGCCCCCATGAGAAAGCGAGGTCAGCCGGGGTTCGGTTGTGGCCATGAGGATCCTGTGGGTAAGGGATTGGACAGGGGTCAGAATAGGTGGCACGGCCAAGAGAGGCAAGCGGCGGAGCGCATCAGACGGGCGCGCGGTAGCTTGCAAGCTTGACGCCGAAGCCGATGAAGACCACCCCCGTCACGCCTTTCAGCCAGCGCTGGAAACGGCTACTGCGGGCAATCCCCGTCAAGCGTGAGAACAGCATGACAATCGCGCCGAACCAGATCACATTTATCATCGAATGCACGACCACCAGCAGGAAGGCCGAGGCCACCGGATGATCACTTGCCGGGATGAACTGCGGAAATACCGCGAGGTAAAACATCGAAACCTTTGGGTTGAGCCCATTGGTCAGCAACCCTTCGACATAGGCCCTCCACAAGCTGCGTTTCCGCCGCGCGGGCGGGATATTGCCTGGGCCGGAGAACTCGCTCCGGACAGCCTGGCGCAGCGATTTGATCCCGATCCAGCACAGATAGGCCGCACCCAGATATTTGACGATTGTGAAAGCAGTCGCCGATTGCAGCAGGATGATCGAGATGCCCAGGATCGACAGGGTGCCGTGGATGTAGAAGGCCGTAAAAAATCCCGCGATATTGGCAAAACCGGCGGCGACACCGGATGTCGGCACGGTGCGGGCGATCAGCACGCCATTCGGCCCCGGTGACGCGACCAGCAGGGCGGCTGCCAAAGCGAATGTGGTGATCTCGACCCAGGTCATCATCTTGTCTCCGATATATTCGGGTCAAAATGAGCCTGCCGGGCAGAAGACGCAATATAAAAGGAAGAAACCCCAAAAAAGAAAGAACCCGCCCCCGGAACCGGGGACGGGTTTGCTAAACGCAAATTTGCGTCGGATCAGTTGTCGCGCTTCAACGCGGCGCCAAGAATATCGCCAAGCGATGCACCCGAATCCGAGCTGCCATATTGTTCGACGGCTTCCTTTTCTTCGGCAATCTCGCGAGCCTTGATCGACAAGCCAAGACGGCGGGTCTTGGTGTCCACATTGGTCACGCGGGCATCGACCTTATCGCCGATCTGGAAACGCTCGGGGCGTTGATCCTGACGGTCGCGGGCAAGATCGCTGCGGCGGATGAAGGATTTGACGCCGTTATATTCGACCTCGATCCCGCCATCCTCGATCGCGGTCACCTCGACAGTGACAACCGAGCCGCGCTTCACGCCGTCAACGGCTTCGGCCATATGCTCGTTTTCGAGAGCCTTGATCGACAGCGAGATACGCTCTTTCTCGACATCCACATCCTGAACGACGGCCTTGACCGTATCGCCCTTGCGGAAGTCCTGAATGGCGTCTTCGCCACGGGCATCCCAGGAAATATCCGACAGGTGAACCATGCCGTCGATATCGCCGTCGAGACCGATGAACAGACCGAATTCGGTGATGTTCTTGACCTCGCCCTCGATATGGGTGCCGACCGGGTGGGTTTCGGCGAAGACTTCCCACGGGTTGCGCATGGTCTGTTTGAGACCCAGCGAAACGCGGCGCTTGGCCTCGTCGATCTCCAGAACCATGACATCGACTTCCTGCGAGGTCGAGACGATCTTGCCCGGATGGACGTTCTTCTTGGTCCAGCTCATTTCCGAAACGTGGACCAGACCTTCGACACCGGCTTCCAGCTCTACGAAAGCGCCGTAATCGGTGATGTTGGTCACACGGCCATGATGGACCGAGCCCAGCGGGAATTTCGCGGCAACGGTATCCCACGGATCGTCCTGAAGCTGCTTCATGCCCAGGCTGATGCGGTGGCTTTCCTTGTTGATCTTGATGACCTGCACTTCGACGGTTTCGCCGATGGCAAGGATCTCGGAAGGATGGTTCACCCGGCGCCATGCCATATCGGTGACATGCAGCAGCCCGTCAACGCCGCCCAGATCAACGAACGCACCGTATTCGGTGATATTCTTGACCACGCCATTGACGCTTTGACCTTCAGACAGGTTCGAGATGACCTCGGCGCGCTGTTCGGCGCGGCTTTCTTCCAGAATGGCGCGGCGCGAAACGACGATATTGCCGCGGCGGCGATCCATTTTCAGGATCTGGAAGGGCTGCTTCAGACCCATCAGCGGGCCGGCATCGCGCACGGGGCGCACATCAACCTGAGAACCGGGCAGGAAGGCCACGGCACCGCCCAGATCGACGGTGAAGCCACCCTTGACGCGACCAAAGATTGCGCCTTCAACGCGCTCTTCATCGGCATAGGCTTTTTCCAGACGGTCCCAGGCTTCCTCGCGGCGGGCTTTCTCGCGGCTGATCGAGGCTTCGCCACGGGCATTCTCGACCCGGTCCAGATAAACCTCGACCTCGTCGCCGACGGCCAGTTTCGCGTCTTCGCCGGGATTTGCGAATTCCTTGAGATCGACGCGGCCTTCCATCTTGTAGCCAACATCGATAATGGCCTGTCCCGCCTCGATGGCGATGACGCGGCCTTTGACGACACTGCCCTCATCGGGCGTGTCTATCTCGAGGCTTTCATTCAGAAGGGCCTCGAATTCTTCCATAGTTGCTTTAGCGCACATATGTGTTCAGTTTCCTTTACGATCTGATTTTCTGGCCAGACGGTTGGCTCCGCCGGTCTGTATCTTGCCCTTCGGCAACGACAAAGGGTCGCAGCATGACGCCCGACCCGGTATTTCGCGGCCTGTTATGACCATGTCGTTCGATTGACTGCGGCCCAAATAATCGCCAACGCGCCAAAGATCAACCATAATCGCGATCTTCACCGGGTTTCGCGCCCGGAATCTTGCGCTTCGAGTTTTCCGATTCCGGTGTCAGATCGGATCCCATGCGAATACATCGCCGCTGACCTCTTGCGGAATCAGCCCCGAGCGGAAAGCAGGCAGGGCACGCTCGGCAATCAGTTCCGGTGTCCAGCCGGTATCGGAATGGGCACTGCGCAGGGGGCGCGGCTGGCTGAACAGGAACAACTCGTTCAACCGCGCCGCGAAGATTTGCCCGGTTACATCCCGCGCCGCCTCCGAAGCCAGAAAGACCGCCAGCGGCGCATTGGTTTCGGGTGTCATCTGTTGCAGCTTGGCGACCCTTGCCTTTTCTTCGGGGGAGTTCGCCGGGATCGAACTGGTCATGCGGCTCCAGGCGAATGGTGCGATACAATTCGAGCGCACATTATAACGCTTCATGTCAAGCGCGATGGATTTCGACAGCGCCGCGATCCCCAGCTTGGCCGCCGAGTAATTAGCCTGCCCGACATTCCCGATCAGCCCCGAGGTCGAGGTCATATGCACATATGCCCCCGCCTCCTGCTTGCGAAACAAAGGTGCGGCGGCGCGACTGACATAGAAGCTGCCATTCAGATGCACATCCACAACGGAACGCCAATCGGATGGATCCATCTTGTGAAAGATCGCGTCGCGCAGGATGCCCGCATTGTTCACCACAACATCGAGACGCCCGAAATTATCCGTCGCGCATTGCACGATCTTCTGGGCGCTGTCCCAGTCGGCAACGCTGTCGGTGCTGATCACGGCCTCTCCGCCGGCCGCCTCTATCATCGCCCTGGTCTCTTGTGCCGGACTCGCCGATCCGCCTTCGCCGCCTAGCGATACGCCAATGTCGTTTATGACGATCTTTGCACCGGCATCTGCGAAACCTTGCGCGATGGCCCGCCCGATACCGCCTCCGGCGCCCGTCACAATGACGACTTTACCCGTCAGTCCCAAATCCACGGCCATCCGCTCCTCCGTCACGCGATATTATCGCCAAGACCCAGCACTTGCTTGGCCACGATGTTCTTCTGAATTTCGCTAGAGCCGCCATAGATCGAATGCGGCCGCGCCTGGATAAAGGCGCTTGCGGGATACAGACTGCGATCATCCGGCAAGGGTTCCAGAACCGCGGCATGTTCCCCGGCAATTTCAATGATATGGTCGGTAATCCGCTGATACAGGACCGACAGATTTATCTTCAGCATCGATACATCCGGCCCCAGCGGCTCTCCGCGCCGGACCTGATCGGCAAAGCTCTTGTAGAAGGATTGATGATCGGCCAGTTCCATCCGCAATTCGTTTAGCAGCGCGGCGATCCGGGGCTCACTTCCGCGACCGAGATGTTCCACCAGCCGGGCGAGATGATCCAGCGCGCCTGTCGCCTGAAACGGCGAACCAAGGAAGATGCGTTCGAAACTCAGCAGATTCTTTGCGATGCTCCAGCCGCTGTTGATCTCGCCGACGATTGAATTCGCGGGAATACGGACGTCGCGAAAGAATACCTCGCAGAATTCATCATGCATATCGAGATTGCGGATCGGACGGATCTCGATGCCGGGAGTTGCCACCGGCATGATGAAGAAGCTGATCCCCTTTTGCTTCGCCATATGCGTATCGGTCCGGGCAAGAACGTATATCCAGTCGGCGTCCATGCCTAAGGTCGTCCAGATCTTCTGGCCGTTGATCACCCAGTCATCGCCGTCCCGGACCGCCCGGGTCTGAAGCGATGCCAGATCAGAGCCAGCATTCGGTTCCGAGTAACCCTGACACCAGATGATCTCGCCCGAAAGAATCCGCGGCAAATGGTATTGGCGCTGCGTTTCGGTGCCGTGCCGGATCAGCAAGGGGCCGACCATGGTAATCCCCTGATCCGGCAGACGGGCCACACCGTGGCGTTCCTGCTCGTCGATCATGATCAGCAGCTTCGAGGGCGACAGCCCCATTCCGCCATGTTCACGCGGCCAGTTCGGCGCAAGCCAGCCCTGCCGCGACAGGGCCTCGTACCATTCCCGGCCTTCGGAAATATGCAGGCGGCGCTGCGGATTGCGCAAATGTTCCGGATAATTTTCCTGTATCCAGTGCCGGATAATAGCGCGAAATTCCTGATCAGGCAGCGGGTTCAGATCCTCGTGCGGGCTGGGCTGGATTGCGGGCATTCAAATCCTCCACGGGTCCTGAAACGGGATTGCATGTAAAAGATTACCGACCATCACATGTCTCCTGCCGTTAACGCAGCATGCCGGGCGCGATGCCAGGACGCAGAGCCATAGCGGTTGCCGATGGTCAGTGCCTTGCGCAGAAACAGCCCGATATCGGCCTCATCGGTGTATCCGATCGCCCCATGCATTTGGATCGCCTGTCTTGTCACCAGCATCGCGGCTTCGGTCGCGCGGGTCTTGGCGCGCGAAACAGCGGTTTGGGCATCATCTCCGCCGTCAAGCGCGACACAGGCGTCCCGGATGACGGCACGGGTAATCTCGATCTGGATCTTCAGATCCACGGCGCGATGCTGAAGCACCTGAAAACTGCCGATCAGCCGGTCGAATTGCCGGCGGGTTTTTAGATATTCCAGCGTAATATCAAAAGCCCGCTCCATCACGCCCAGAAGATAAGCCGCATTCGCAACTGTCGCTGCCTCAAGCGCCGGGCGCGGATCGCCATCCAGCGGGATTGCCGGGCAATCCTCGAAATGGAAAGTCGCCGCATAACCACCATCCTGCAGCGGCAGGGTCTGAACACCGACCTGATCCATGGCGACAAGGAAAACCCCCGCATTCGTCGCAACCGCGAGGCGGTCAGCCGCAGTGCCCATCGGAACGAAGCGTTTCTCGCCGCTGAGCCGTCCACCCTTGCCGACGGCTACGCCGCCATCAAAGCCAAGACCATCAGAGGCGCTGGCCCATGCCGGCAGAATGATCTCGTCGCCAGCCAGAACCGGGGGTGGCGTGGCCGTACCCATCATGTCGATGGCAAGCTGCGCCTCGATAAACGGTTCGGGCAGCAATGCCGCCCCCGCCTCGGTCGCGAGCGCGGCGTATTCCAGCATCCCAAGACCTGCGCCCCCGGCATTTTCGGGCAGACGCAAGCCCAGCCAACCCATTTCCGCGATCCGGGTCCAGACATCCCGGTCAAATCCCGGCTGCGAGAACCGCAATCCGCGTCGTCGCGTGAAATCGCCATGTCGCGGCGCGATTCCCTTTGCGCTTTCGATCAGCATGCGCAACTGCTGCTGTCGATCCGGATCGTCCGCGTGCAGCGCGTTATTCATGGTTCCGCCTCCTCCAGCTCGATCACGGCATCCAGCGCGACTGCGCCCTCGCCTTCCGGCAAGGCCAGCACCGGGTTGAGATCGACAGATACCAGCCGCGCGCCCGCGCCGGCAGCAAATACCGAAAGACAAGACAAGCTTCGCGCCAAGGCATCCAGATCGACCGGCGCGCGCCCGCGTGCGCCGGTCAGGATCGGGGCGCCCCGGATGGACAGGATCATCTCACGCGCGGCGGCCTCGTCGAACGGACATTGCCGCAGGGCGATATCGTGCAGCAATTCGACGAAAATGCCGCCCAACCCGAATGCCGCCATCGCACCGAACGAGGGATCACGGCTAATGCCCATGAAACACTCGACGCCGCCGGTGATCTGCCGCGCCACCAGAACACCGCTGATCCGGGCATCGGGGCGATGTTTCTGCGCGGCCGCGATCAGCTTGTTATATGCGGAAGCGGCTTCCTCCGAACTGCCGATATTCAGCATGACCCCGCCGATATCCGATTTATGCAGGATATCGGGTGACACGATCTTCATCACCACCGGGAAGCCGATCTCCTGCGCGGCGTCACTGGCCCGCTCACTGTCATGTACAAGCCGTTCGGCGGAAACCTGGATGCCTGCCGCCGACAGCAATGCCTTGGCCTGAAATTCATCTGGCGTGGTCGGAGGCAGCGGAATCTTCGGAACGGCTTGTCTCACCGGGGCGGTCATCGTCAGGGCCTTGCCCACACGCCCCATTGCCGCCAGCGCACGCGTCGCCCGGCACGGGTCTTCAAAAACAAGAAATCCCGCATCTTCGTATCGCTTGACGATATCCGGAGGCGCCACCGCGCAGATCACGATCAGCCGGTCGGGAAACTCCTTCCGCAAAGGGGCCAGAGCCTCAAGAAACCGCGGTGCGATCGTCGCACTGCCCGCGACCGTGGTAGCGAAGCAGATCACCGAGGCATAGCCACCCTTTACCAGTGCCGCATGGGTGAATTTCTGAAACAGGCTCAGATCATTCAATGCCTGTGCCGTACAATCGACGGGGTTAACCGGTGCGCAAAAAGGCAGAAGCGCGCGCAATTCGGCCTGTGCATCTTCGGGCATCGGCGGCATCGGCAGTTCCTGCTGCTCGGCTTCGTCGCTGGCCACGATACCCGCGCCACCCGAAACGGTCACGACGCCGAGGCTGTTTTCCACGGGATAGATCCGCTTGCGCGCGACATAGGCGAAATCCAGCATCTGTTCGGTGTCGCAGACCCGTATCGCGCCATGGGCGCGCAACACCTCATTCGCGACGGCATCATCGCCCGTCATCGAGGCCGTATGAGATGTCGCCGCGCGGCCTCCGACCTCGCTGCGCCCGCTTTTGAGAATAAAAACCGGTTTATCCGCGCCGCGCGCCGCATTCAGGGCGGCCAGCATCCTGTCGGGATCGCTGAACCCCTCCTGATAGGCGCAGATGACATCGATCCGGTCGCTTTGCGCCATCCAGCCGATGGCGTCGGCAACCGTGATGTCAGCCTCGTTTCCCGTCGTCACAAGGATCGGCACGCCAATCCCCCGCCGCCGCGCCACAGCGGCAAGATGTGTGCCGAACGCCCCTGACTGGCTTGCCATGCCGATATTGCCCGCCAGCGGGAAACCCAGATCCAGCGATGACGTGAAACTGCCGAAATAACCGATATCGACATTCCAGCAGCCAAGCGTATTGGGCCCAAGCAGGCGCATCCCGTATTGCCGGGCGATACCGGTCAGCCGGTCCTGTTCCCCGCGACCCTCCCTGCCCAGTTCCGCAAATCCGGCGGTGAACATCGTGACCATCTTGCAGCCCTGCCGCCCAAGCGCGTCGACGACATCCACCGCAGCACGGGCAGGAACGGCGACGATAGCCGCCTCGGGTGCTTCGGGCAGGGCCTCGATATCCGAATAGCATGTCAGCCCCTGAATCTCGTCCCGATTGGGATTTACCGGCAATATGCGCCCGCCATATCCCGCTTTCAGCATCGTCGCGATCGGTCTTCCGCCGATGCGGGTCGGATCGGCGGAAGCCCCGATGATTGCGACCGAACGAGGCTCTAGCAATTGGGAGAGTTCATTGAAATCATATCGCATTTTCAGAACCCAGAAATGCCGTGACCTGACTGGACAACGTGCCGCCATTTCCGTGGAGAAGCGCGATATCGGCCTGCTGCAACTGTCGCTTACCGGCCGCACCGCGGATTTGCGCGACGGCTTCCGCGATCAGGAACATGCCATACATGCCGGGATGCACGCAGGACAGCCCGCCGCCATTGGTATTCACCGCCAACTCGCCGCCGGGTGCGATGCGCCCGCCCTCAACGAAACGCCCGCCTTCGCCTTTGGGGCAGAAACCGAGATCTTCAAGAAACAGGATCGTGTTGATGGTAAAGGCGTCGTAAAGCATTACCAGATCGACATCGCCATGTGTCAGGCCCGCCATGTCGAAGGCGCGCGGCCCGCTTTCGGAAGCCGCCGTCACCGTCAGATCGGGCATGGCAACGATGGATCTGTGCCAATTCGCCCCCGCTCCTCCAAGAAAATACACCGGCTTCCGCGGGAAATCCTTCGCCCTGTCGGCACTGACAAGAAGACAGGCCGCCGCGCCATCGGTGACAAGACAGCAATCCCCTTTGGTCAGGGGATCCGAGATCATTCGGCTGGCCAGCACATCCTCGCGCGTCAGCGGGCCGCGCGCGAATGCCTCGGGGTTCAGATTGGCCCAGCCCCGCGCCGCAACCGCCACATCGGCAAGCTGTTCGCGGCTCGTGCCATATTCATGCATGTGTCGCGCCGCCGCCAGGGCATAGGCCGTGATCGGATGGCGGGGGCTATACGCGGTTTCGTGCCATTGCCGCTCGGACATCGATACCAGCCGCCCGCCTGCCGTCCGCTGGTTCGAGCCGTAGCAGATCAATGCTACCTCGCACAGCCCCGCTTCGATGGCCAGCGAGGCCTGCAGCAGATGCATCTCGAAGCTGGAACCTCCGATATTGGTGCTGTCGAAATACCTTGGCTTAACACCCAGATATTCCGCTACGCTCATGCTGGGGAAAGCATGAGTGCTGGTGGCGGCGAATATTCCGTCGATATCGGGGATTTTCAGTCCGGCATCGGCCAGCGCCCCAAGCGTGGCTTGCGCCAGAAGTTCGATATCGGAAAAACCCGGAGCTTCGCCAATACCGGCGGTTGCCATGCCCACGATCGCGGTCCGTCCCCTGATCGGATGTGTCATCGCGCATCCTCCGAGACTGGATCGAACACCACGCGTGGAACCTCTCCGCTCTCTATCCGCGCACGCACCCGGCTGCCGATTGCGGCGGTTTCGGCCCCGGCCACGGTCGCCATCATGCGCGGCCCTTCATCAAGGTCGATCAATGCGACGTTGTAATCGCCGGAACGCGCCCGATTCACCGTAATCGAATAGATACGGCCAAGCCCCGATGCGGGCACCCATTCCAGATCATCCTCGCCCGATCCCGGAACCAGAACCCGCGGCCAGAACAGATGCTTTCCGGTCGAGCGAGACCGCTGAAGCATGAACCTGCCCTCGGCCAGATAGGCTTCGAAGGTCCTTTGCGGACCCGGCTTGTTCTGAGCCATCTCCCCTCCCACGGAAATTTTCCTTCACCTGAATGATGTCGGGGGATAAGCTATTGTGCAAATGCATGTTAGAAATAGCAGCCATGCTGAACAGGCATTTCTTAACAAGTCGGGCGGTGTCGCCGCAAGAAAGGGCAATCCATGAAAATTCATCAGAACATCCCTGACAGCGCCGGAATGAACGCGTTCCGGAACGATCCCGCCATGGCAGAGCTTCTGAAAATCTACCTGCCCTCCGGAATCCTCGAACTCGCCCTGCCGCAACTGGATCATATGGGAGCCATGGTAAATGACAGGCTGGAACAGCTTGCCCTTGCCGCCGACCAGAATCCTCCGAAGCTTCATATCCGCGCCCGAAACGGAGCCGCCAATGAGCGGATCGAGAAACATCCGGCCTATGAAGAACTCGAAAGGATCGCCTTCGGTGAATTCGGTCTTGCCGCCATGTCCCATCGCGGCGGAGTGTTCGGTGCAAAGGAAAAACTTCCGCCATTGGTCAAATACGCGCTGGTCTATCTGTTCGTGCAATCCGAATTCGGGCTTTGCTGTCCGTTATCCATGACCGACTCGCTGACCCGGACGTTGACCCGTTTCGGCTCGGACGAACTGGTTTCATCCTATTTCGACCGGCTGACCAGCCAGAAGATGGATCAGCTTTTTCAAGGCGCGATGTTCATGACCGAACAGATGGCGGGCTCGGATGTCGGGGCGATCGAGACCACTGCCCGCAAGGTCGACGGCGAATGGCGGCTTTACGGCGACAAGTGGTTCTGCTCGAATCCGGATGCGGCGCTTGCGATGGTGCTGGCCCGGCCCGAGAATGGTGGCGTGGGCACGCGCGGCCTGTCCCTGTTCCTGTTGCCGCGGATCCTGCCCGATGGCAGCCGGAATGCCTATCGCATCTTACGGCTCAAGGACAAGCTGGGCACCCGATCCATGGCCAGCGGTGAAATCACACTTGAAGGCGCAACCGCCTATCTGGTCGGCGAAGCGGGTCAGGGTTTCAAGCAGATGACCGATATGATCAACATGTCGCGTCTTGCGAATGGCGTACGTTCCGCCGGACTTATGCGGCGCTCGGTGAACGAGACGCTGTTCATCGCCCGCAATCGCAGCGCCTTCGGCAAGCCGCTGGCGGAGCTGCCGCTGATGCGCCGGCAATTGGCCAAGCTTCTGGTCACGGCTGAACAGGCGCGCGTGATGGTGTTTCACACCGCCCATGTCCTTGAAGCCTCCGACCGGGGCGATGCCGCCATGACACGGGTGCTGCGCATCCTCACTCCGCTGATCAAATTCCGGACTTGCCGCGACGCCCGCAAGGTGACCGGTGACGCGATGGAGGTGCGGGGCGGCTGCGGCTATATCGAGGAATGGTCGGATGCCCGCGTATTGCGCGACGCGCATCTGGGCTCGATATGGGAGGGAACCAGCAATATCGTCGCCCTCGATGTCGCCCGGGCGGCAAGGCGCGAGGATGCGCTAAGCGCGTTATCCGGCTATATCGACGATCTGATGAAAGAGGCCACGTCGATACTGGGACCGCTGACGGATTTGACCGGGGCTTATCACCGCGCCGCCGCATTGCTGCAAGCCGTCGCTGAAAACCCCGCCCGCGAAGCCGAGACCCGGCGCGCGGCCACCGCCGTCTACAATGCCACATCCGCCTGTATCATGGCATGGGAAAGCGCAAGGCTGACATCGCTTGGCATGGCCAGCGCCGATACGCGGTTGCGCCTTGCGCATGAGGTCTTACGGCACAAGCTGGCCGCGCGCGATCCGCTGGCCTTGCCCGAAGATGACGAAAGCCCGGCCCCCGACATTCTTGACATGTAGGAATTTGCGTCGCTGTCGCCGGGCACAGCTTCACCGCCCCCGCGGCTTCGCCCTTGTCGTCGGCAGTGCTTCGGTCGGATCCTCCGGCCATGGGTGCCGGGGATAACGGCCGCGCATATCCTTGCGGACATCGCTGTAGGACGATGCCCAGAATCCCGGCAGATCCATCGTCACCTGCACCGGTTTGCCGCCCGGCGACAGCAAGGTGATCCGCAGCGGACGCCCACCCACGACGGGATGGCGGGTCACGCCGAACAATTCCTGCAACCGCAACTCGATCGAGGGTTCCTCGTGATCGTAATCGATCGGGACCTTTCGTCCCAGCGGCGTGACGAAATGTGCCGGGAACTCGGCGGCCAGACGTTGCTGACCATCCCAGCCGATCCGTGCCTTCAGAGGCTCGGTCAGGTCCAGTCGCCGCAGATCGGCCTGCGTCTTCACGCTTCCCAACCACGGCAACAGCCACGTGCCATCGGCCAGCAGACTGGTATCATCCACCGGTCCCAACCCGTCCACAAGGGCTATCCGGGCACGCAGCCGCGCGGCCGAAGGCGTCCAGGGCAGCCCGTCCTGTCGCAATCCGTCAAGCGCGGCCTGCGCCACCGATTCCTCGGGTGCGTCCTGCCAGATCCGGTCGGACAGAATAATGGCGCCCAGACGCTCTTGCTGCCGGGTGAGCACCCGGTTTTCGCGCCGGGACCATTCGCAAAGCTCGACCGTTTCGATCCGGCCGGCGTAAAGCGCCCTGATATCCGCCTCATCCACCGGGGCGGCCATGCGTATCCGCGCCTCTCGCTGATCGCCGTCCAGATCCACGGCCACGATCAGCCGTTGTCCGGCCAAAGGATCACCCTCGTCCAGAACCGCACCCTTGCCGCCCGACAGAACGAAACGCGGCGCCTCGCCCTTGCGTCGCTGCCCGATCCGGTCCGGATAGGCCAGCGCCGCCATCGCACCCACCGTCATCGCTTCGCCGTCCGGGACCAGCCGCCGCAGCCGCTTCGCCTCGTCCCGGATGCGGTTCAGGGCGGGCCGGTGCAGATCATGCGGATATCGCGCCGCAAAGCCCGCAGGATCGCGGATCGCATGCAGCCGCAGCGCCAGATCTGCAGGCGCGCCACGCAGCGGATCCCGGTCGGATAACAGTGCTGCCAGTTCCGCGGCATCGCGCCCGCCCCGCAGCAGCATATGCGCCAGCCGGGGATGCAGGGGCAGCCGCGCAAGCTGCCGGCCATGTCCGGTAACCCGCCTCGCCCCGTCCAGCGCCCCTAGTTCCGCCAGCAAATTCCGCGCCTCGGCCAAAGCGGCATCCGGCGGAGGAGTCAGAAACGCGAGGTCCGCAGGCTCCGCTCCCCAGGTGGCCAACTCAAGTGCCAGACCGGCCAGATCCGCCACCATGATCTCGGGCGGGGCAAATGCGGGCAAGGCCCCCTCTTCGGCACGCGCCCACATCCGATAGCAGATACCGGGCGCGACACGGCCCGCCCGCCCGCGCCGCTGATCGGCCTCGGCACGGCTGACACGTTCGGTCACCAACCGCGACATGCCGCTGCCGGGATCGAAACGCGCCCGCCGCGCCCGTCCGGCATCGACGACAACCCGCACCTCGGGAATGGTCAACGATGTTTCGGCAATCGCGGTCGCCAGAACGATCCGCCGTTGCCTGCCCGGCGGTGCAAGGGCCGCACGCTGGGCCTTTGCGTCCAGTGCCCCGAATAACGGCAGCACCTCGCAACCGCTTTCGCCCAGCATGCCCGAGACACGGCGAATCTCGCCCTCGCCCGGCAGAAATGCCAGCACAGTGCCGCCAGTCTCCCGGGTCTCGGCCTCGGCTTGCAGGATCAGCCGCGCCGCCTCGTCGCTCAGCCGGAAGCGGGCAGGCAAGGGCCGATCCAGCCAGCGGGTCGCCACCTCGAATGCCCGCCCCTCGGATCGCAGCACCGGCGCGTCGTCCAGCAATGCCGCCACAGGGTCGGCATCCAGCGTCGCCGACATCACCAGCACCGCCAGATCCTCGCGCAGAGCGGCGCGGGCTTCCCAGACAAGCGCAAGGCCCAGATCGGCGGTCAGGTTGCGTTCGTGAAATTCATCGAAGATTACGCAGCCGATACCATCAAGAGACGGATCCGACTGGATCATCCGGGTCAGGATACCCTCGGTCACGACCTCGATCCGACTTCCGGGCACCGCCTCGCCCCGGATCCGATAACCGATCCGCTCGCCCGGTTTTTCGCCCAACTCGCCGGCCATGCGCTCAGCCGCGGCACGCGCCGCCAGCCGTCGCGGCTCGAGCATGACGATCCGTCCCGCGACCTGATCCATGAGCGCCACAGGCACCCGCGTCGTCTTGCCCGCACCCGGAGGCGCGACCAGAACGGCGCGCCCATGCCTCGCGATGGCGTCGCACAGTTCGGGCAGAATAGCGTCGATGGGCAAACTTATCCTCATCCCGGCTAAGTAACCTGACGGGCACGGCCTCCACAATCCCGTCACCGCACGACAAACGATGCCCCCTATCAATCCGTCCTGCCCGCGCCTATCTTTTCAGAAATGACAAGGGCGGAACGGCAGGCGGAATGGGAATTAGTGGCGATCTGATCAGGGGTTTGGGATTCGGCGACCCTGTAATCCGGCTGGGGGTGACCGGCCTGTCACGGGCGGGCAAGACCGTGTTCATCACCTCTCTCGTGGCCAATCTGATGGACCGGGGACGGATGCATGCCCTGCGGGCCGCCGCCGATGGCAGTCTGAAGACCGCGTGGCTTCAGCCACAGCCGGACGACACTGTGCCGCGTTTCGATTTCGAGCGTCATCTTGCCTCGATGACCGGCTCTGATCCGCATTGGCCGGACGGCACCCGTCATGTCAGCCAGCTTCGCCTGTCACTGCGGGTCGAGCCGCGTGGGTTGTTTTCCGGGCTGCGCGGGCCGCAGACAGTGCATCTGGATATCGTCGACTATCCCGGCGAATGGCTGCTGGACCTGCGGTTGATGGGCAAGGATTTCAGCGAATGGTCCGCCGAGGTCCTTTCGCGGATCGACAACCGTCCCGGTGCCGCCGACTATCAGCAGACGCTTGCGGAACTTGATCCCGCCACCCGTTTCGACGAACCGACCGCGCAGCGACTTGCCGAAAGCTATACCGCCCATCTGCATGCCGCGCGGGAGGCCGGATGGTCGGATTGCACACCGGGACGCTTCCTGATCCCCGGCGAGATGGCAGGCTCGCCCGCCCTGACATTCGCCCCCCTGCCCGAGATCCAGAAGGACGGCAAACTTTACAAGGAATTCCGCCGCCGCTTCGATGCCTATAAATCCCGTGTCGTCCGGCCTTTCTTCCGCGACCATTTCGCCCGGATCGACCGGCAGGTGATCCTGGTCGATGTGCTTGGCGCGATCCATCAGGGACCGCAATCAGTCGAGGATATGCGCCGCGCCATGGCCGATATCCTGACTGCATTCCGCCCCGGTCGCGCGGGCTGGCTGGCGCAGCTATTGGGCACAAGACGGGTCGAACGTATCCTGTTCGCCGCTACCAAGGCCGATCACCTGCATCACAGCCAGCACGACCGGCTGACCGCGATCCTGTCGGCCATGCTGCGCGAGGCCCGCGACCGGGCGGATTTCTCGGGCGCGCGAACCGAGGCGATGTCCATCGCCGCCCTGCGCGCCACGACCGAGGACGTGATCCGGAAGGATGGCGAGGAACTGCCCGCCGTGCGCGGAACGCTGACCGATGGCAGGCAGGCGGCATTCTATCCCGGCGAATTGCCGCCTGATCCGGCCCAGTTGCTGCACCCTGCGCGGAACGGGGCGCAGGAATGGCTGGATGCGGATTACGCGGTGATGAATTTCCTGCCCGCCCCGATGACGCGCCGACCCGGTGACGGACCGCCACATATCCGGCTGGACCGCGCCGCGGAATTCCTGATCGGAGACCTGCTGTGAGCGACACCCCGAAACGCGGACCTGTGTTGATCGAGATCGACGATTCCGCTTCTGAAACCCGCCGGTCCGGCCCGGCGGAGGAAACAAGGGACGAGACGGAACAGACCCGTCCCAATCCTGCGGACGCGCCTCCGATCGAAGAGCCGGACAACCCGCTTCCCCGCCCGCGCACGATGCAGATGGTCACCCGGCTGGTTGGCCGCCGGGCTTCGCTGCTGACCCGGCTGTTTCTTAGTTCCGCCGTGGCGCTTCTGGTCTTTCTGCTGACAGTTGCCGCGCTGGATTTTCTGGGCAGGCTGATTGACCGCTATCCTCCGCTGGGCTGGGCCGGGATCGGGCTGCTGGTGCTGTTCACGCTTGCGAGTCTTGGCATGGCATGGCGTGAATATCGCGCCTGGTCCCGCTTTGCGCGGATCGATACCATTCAACGTCAGGCAGGGCTGGCTTTGGTCGAGAATTCCAGCGACAAGGCGCGGCAGGTCACCGATCAACTGCTTTCCCTGTATCGCGGGCGCCCAGAGCTGAAATGGGGACATGACCGGCTGACCGATGGCCGGGCCGAGGCTTATGACGCAAAATCCCTGCTGATCATGGCTGAAAACGAGCTCATGACCTCGCTCGATCAAGAGGCCCGCCGGGAAATCGAGGCCGCCGCCCGCAGCGTCGCCGCGGTAACGGCCCTGATCCCGCTGGCTTTGGCGGATGTCGTCGCCGCATTGGCCGCCAATCTGCGGATGATCCGCCGCATCGCCGAGATTTATGGCGGTCGCGCCGGAACCGTCGGCAGCTGGAAACTGGCCCGTACCGTGATGACCCATCTGGTCGCGACAGGCGCAGTCGCCGCAGGCGACGACCTGATCCACACCATCGCGGGTGGCGGGGTGCTGGCCAAGCTGTCGCGCCGCTTTGGAGAGGGTGTCGTTAATGGTGCCCTGACGGCCCGGGTCGGAATCGCCGCCATGGAGGTCTGCCGTCCACTGCCATTCGTCACCCAGCCCAGACCCAAAGTGGGAAACCTGCTGACACGCGGGTTACGCGGCTTGTTTGGCAGCGATGAAGACGGCAAAGCCTGACCCGACCGCCAGTGAATGCTTGCCACGGCATCGCGGGCATGAAACATGATTCCGGGGGCAATCATTCAATCGGGGGGTCATGCAGGATTTCGGAGAATATGATTTCATCATCGTCGGGGCCGGATCTGCCGGTTGCGTGCTGGCCAACCGCCTCTCGGCCGATCCCCGGCACCGGGTTCTGCTGTTGGAGGCAGGCGGCAGCGACAATCGTTTCTGGGTTCATGTCCCGGTCGGATATCTATACGCAATGGGCGACCCGACGCTTGACTGGTGCTACAAGACCGAGCCCGAGCCCGGGCTGAACGGCCGCAGCCTGAATTATCCTCGCGGGAAAGTTCTGGGGGGCTGTTCCTCGATCAATGGCATGATTTACATGCGTGGTCAGGCCAATGATTACGACCGCTGGCGGCAGGCGGGTAATTCCGGCTGGGGCTGGGACGATGTCCTGCCTTATTTCCGCCGCTCGGAACGGCATTACGGTCCCGCTGATGAATTTCATAACGACAGCGGCGAATTGCGGATCGAACAGCAGCGCCTGAATTGGCCGATCCTCGATGCCGTTGCCGAGGCTGCGCAGGAACTGGGCCTGCCCGCCTGCGCGGATTTCAACTGCGGCACCAATGAGGGAGTGGGATATTTCCCGGTAACCCAGCGTGGCGGTATCCGCTGGAATGCCCGCAAGGCGTTTCTGAACCCGGCAAGGAACCGCGCGAATCTGCGGATCGTGACGGATGCGCAGGTAGAGCGGCTGTCCTTTGAGGGACGGCAGGCAACCGGTGTGATCTTCACCCATAAGGGACAAAGGCTGCATGCGCGGGCGGGCGGTGAGGTCGTCCTTGCGGCGGGCGCGATCAACTCGCCCGCGATCCTGGAACTCAGCGGTATCGGACAGCATGAGCGGTTGTCATCTCTGGGGATCGACACGGTTCTGGATCTACCGGGCGTGGGTGAGAATCTACAGGATCATCTTCAGTTGCGAAGTATCTTTCGCATCACCGGCGCGAAAACGCTGAACGACCGGGCGCGCAATCTGCTGGGCCGCGCCGGGATCGCCTTGGAATATACGCTTCGACGTTCGGGGCCGATGGCGATGGCACCCAGCCAGTTGGGGATTTTCGCCAGATCCTCGGAAGCTTTCGAGACCGCGAATATCGAATATCACGTCCAGCCGCTATCCCTGGACAGGTTCGGAGAACCCCTGCACGATTTTCCCGGCCTGACGGTCTCGGTCTGCAATCTGCGTCCCGACAGCCGCGGAAGCAGCCATATCCGCAGCGCCAAGGAGGGAACACCGCCGGTCATCGCACCGAATTACCTTTCAACCGAAGGCGACAGGCAGGTCGCCATCGACAGTCTGCGTCACGCCCGGCGGCTGATGCAGACCCGGCGCATGGCCACGTTCCGGCCCGAGGAAGTCATGCCCGGACCGCATCTGCAAAGCGATGCTGAATTATCGCGCGCGGCCGGGGATGTGGGCACGACCATCTTTCATCCGGTCGGCACGACGAAAATGGGCAATGATCCGATGGCGGTGGTGGATGCGGAATTGCGGCTGCACGGGATCGGGCGGCTGCGCATCGCGGATGCCGGGATCATGCCGACGATTCCCTCGGGCAATACCCATGCGCCGGTGACGATGATCGCCGAAAAGGCCGCCGATATGATCCTTGCGGCATCGCTTTTACGATCGGGCTGATTGCTGTGGGATTCGTGGTTGACCAGTCAGCCGGGGGATACGGACCGCGATCCCTTCAAGCGCGGCTTGGGGATATCCCTGTCCCGTCAACGCGCGGGCAAGGTGACCGGCGCGCACATACGTGATTTTCATAGCTGTAGAGGCCGGACCCATGTGCGCGACGGACAGATATGGACTTTCAGAATCCACCATGCTGTTTACAGGCCCGAAGCAAGAAAGGAGCGATATGGAGATTTTCGACAAGATCATCTCGGATCGCGGATCGCGATATGCCGTTTCCGGCGGCCCGGTCAGGGATCGCAAGGACATTCAGGCATTGCTGAGCGAGCTGAAACGCAACAAGCGCTTCGCCAAGGCGACACATAACAGCTGGGCCGCGATTATTTCAGGCGAACCAGTCAAGGATGACGATGGCGAATCCGGCGCGGGCGCCCTGATGCTTCAGATGCTGGAACGCGCCGGGCTGGAGGATCATCTGGTGGTGGTGACCCGCTGGTATGGCGGCAAACATCTGGGCGGCGACCGGTTCCGGCATGTCGCGGATGCGGTGCGGCACTATCTGCATCAGACGGGGCTGGGCAATGATGGCGCATCGCGGCCCGAACCTTCCGGCGGCTGATCTATCGGCGGGGTTTGCCCCGGAATCTGTCCAGAAATTTTCCGAAGCTTCCTCTCATCTCGGCGGCTTCGGAACTGACCCGGTCGGTGGCGTTGTCCCAGCGTTCATCCGCCGCACGAAGCGCGGGATCAATCCGGCGCTGGCGAAATTGGGTCCACAGCCGCCATAGCGACAGCAGGAACACGAACAGCACCCCAAGGATGACCATCGCCGGCCAGTTGCGCGGACGTTCATCCGGGCTTGCAAGCGTATCGATCCCGATCGCGTTCGGGTAGATGCTCAGCCATGGCAGGCGCCAGCCATAGGCGGTGATACTGACCCATTGCGGATTGCCCGAGGCCGATCTGAGATTCGTCGCCTCGGAATGCAGATTGGCGCTGTCATATTTGAAATAGGGGGGCCAGACCCAGCCGGTATCCTCATTTCGATAGACGAAAACCTTGCCGTTCGGACGCACCGTGTCGATGAACCGTACATCCCGCTGACCCGAAGAATGTTCAATAGTGCCGGTATCTTCGGAAGCATAGAAGATCGCATTTCTCGGGGTGACCAGCGTCAGGCGGTTATAGGTATTCGTGATCCGCACCGTGTTCTTGGAGGGCAGCGCGTAATCAAGGAACAGAAAGACCGCGACTCCGAACAGAACTCCGATGAAAACCTTGATATAATACATGATTTTACGGCTCCTACTGCCAGTTCACCCGCAGGACGTTTCCGATGATCCCCGATCGCGGCATGGGTCTTGATGCATAAACCAGAGTTATGCGGAATCACAGGACGAATCCAACCCGAAGCCACCCATCCCGGATTTTGCCCTGATCGTAAGGGGCTCATTCGATATAAATCTGGACACTCGCGGCACGGCCTGCGGCGTCGATAACCGTCAGCGTCGATGAGCCGCTGCTGTCGGGAACCCACATGGCGGTGCGCCGCCGGAATGTCTGCGACAGCGGCTTGCCATTGGCGAGCCAGCGAAACGGTGCGCGTCCACCGTTGATCTTGAGCGCCAGCGGAGCATCCGTCACTCCGCGGGAAAGCCCAAGATCGACACGGGCGCCCTGTGGCGGGAAGACGATTTCCGGCGCGGCCTCGGGCGGGGCACCCGCCATCGGGCGATTGCCCGAAGCGGCAAAGCGGCGCAGGGAAAAGGGAAGATCGGCGGCAGGCAATCGCGATGCACCGGCCGGGGGCGGCGGAAAGCGATTGAGACCGATACCCGACCGGCGGAACGCCTCATGCAGCAGGGGGGCAGCCGCGTCATAGCCCGTCAGACCCGGAACCGAGCCGCCATCGGCGCGCCCGCCCCAGACGCCAAGCACATGACGCCCGTCATAACCGACGGCCCAAGCGTCACGATAGCCATAGGAAGTGCCGGTCTTGTAGGCGACGCCAAGATGCGGCGCACCTTTCGGAGGCATGACGCCCGAAAGAATGTCGGTGATCTGCCACGCGGCCTGAGGGGTCAGGATCGTGGCAGGCTCCCGCGTCGGTTCGGTTCCAGCCAGATGCCGCAACGGCTGGACCTTGCCGCGGTTCACGATTCCTCCATAAAGCTGCACAAGCTGCTCAAGCGTCAGTCCCGCCCCGCCAAGCCCGATCGCCAGACCCGGACTCTCTCCCGGGGGAAGAACGGGTGTGGCCCCTGCCCGCCGCATCCGCGCCGCCAGCCGCGCCGGGCCGATCGAGTCCAGCAAACGGATCGCGGGCACATTCAGCGACATCTGAAGCGCGGTGCGGACCGAGACATCGCCTTGATAGGCCATGTCGAAATTCCGTGGCCGATAGCCCGAGAAATCGCCGGGCCGGTCCTCGATCATGGTTTCCTGCATGACCAGACCTTCCTCGAAGGCAAGGCCGTAGATGAACGGTTTCAGGGTCGAACCAGGAGAACGCAATACTCTGGTCATGTCGATCCAACCGGCACGGGACGGGTCGAAATACCCGGCAGAACCGACCCGCGCCAATATCTCTCCGTTACTCGCATCGGCAAGGATCATCGCAACCGAAACATTCGGGCCAAGCCGTCTGGCTCCGCTGGTGGCAACCTTTTCAAGACTGGCCTGCGCATTGCGGCTTATCAGCAAGCGATGCTGCTGCAACTCTGGCGCGGAGTGCATTACTGCATCGGCCAGATGCGCGGCATAGGCGGGCATAGGCAGCCGTCGTGCCGGAACCGCGTCGCCCGATGCCCTTGCGACCTCGCCTTCGGCGATCACCCCTGCCTGCGCCATACGGTCCAGCACCCGGTTGCGGGCCATCAGGGCAATCTTCGGGTTCCGGTCGGGGCGGCGCGCCTCGGGGGATTGCGGCAGCGCGACCAATAGCGCCGCCTCTGCCAGTTCAAGCTTGTGCGGCTCTTTCCCGAACCACGCGAGGCTGGCGGCCCGCACCCCTTCCAGATTGCCGCCATAAGGCGCAAGCGTAAGGTAGCGATTCAGGATTTCGCGCTTGGACATGCGCCGCTCGATCTGCAATGCCCGGCCTATCTGCCGGAACTTGGCAGTGAAACTACGCTCGTCGCGCGGTTCAAGCAGACGCGCAAGCTGCATCGACAGCGTCGATCCGCCCGACACGATCCGCCCATTCGTGGCCAGCTGCCATGCCGCCCGCGACAGAGCCCGCAGATCGACCCCGGAATGGGACCAGAAGCGTTTATCCTCATAGGCGATCAGCATTTCGATGAACTGCGGATCCAGCTTCTCGCTATCGGCGGGCAGGCGCCAGCGGCCATCCCTGGCCGCATAAGCCCTGAGCAGTGCCCCATCACGGTCCAGCACTTCCCTTGACAGGGAGATGGTGTCAGGCGGCAGCGGATAAAGCTTGTCCAGCCGCCACAGCACCACCCCTGCAACAGCGATCAGAACAGCCAGCACCGAAAGTGCAATCGCGCCGCGCCGCAGCCAGCGGCGCAATGCGACACCGGTCTGCGCTTGTGTCAATTCTCCCTGACCTCCATGAAGCCCGAGGCGGTGCGTGCCGACAGTTGCGGGCGGTACATGTCTTCGACGCTGGCCGCCGGATGCATGTAAACGCCCGGCGATACCGCCCGCACCACATAGGCCAGCCGGAAACTGCGGTCACTGCCGGTGTTCCGGTCAAAAGCGGCGATGAAGCGATCATCCCGAAACTCGGTATGCGCCGCATCTGTCCCGCCCAGCCAGCCGAAATTGTCAAGCTGCGCACTATCCACAAGGCGCGGATTATCGATCTCGAAGCCGGCGGGCAGCAGATCCGACACCAGCACGCGTGACGGCCAGTCATTATCCTGCGTCACCTCCAGCACGACGACATAACGCTCATTCTGACGGGCCGCGGTCACATCGGCCTCCTGCCCGTCCAGCGTGTAATAGCTGCGGGTGATGCCAAAACCATCGCCTCCGGCGGGCAAAGGCTCGCGCGGGGAGGCAACGGTCGTGACCGTCGCGGTCACGGGCTGATCGTCGCGGTTGGTGATCGTCACGGGTGTGGCGGATATTTCTGCCCCATCCATCTGCTGCGCAAAGCCGCCTTCATGGGCTGTACCGTTGACGGTCAGGCTAAGATCGTCGTCCGAGCGGGCCATCGCACGCGCCGCCAGCAACATCCATGCCTGATCCTGCGTGCTCTGATAGCGGATATCGCTTTGAAGATCCCCGACAAAGCCGATCATCTCGGGAACGATCCCCGGCTCGGGCCGCGTCTCTGCAGCAAGCGCCAGCATCGCGGCGCCATCCCGCAACGGCGAGCCGTAATCCGAGCGCGAGCGGAACTCGTTTTCTTCCCGCGCAAGAAGCAATGAGGACGCAAATCCGTTCGCGGCCCTGTCGCCATCCCCGTAAAGCCCCATTGCCGCTGCAAGCTGGGCGCGGGCCATCGGGGTGCTGAACTCATCCAGACGGGTATCGAGGTAATAGCGCAAATCCCCGGCGGAAGCCTTGCGATTTCGCGCCAGAACGTAAAGCGCATAGGCGATCTCGCTGCCGCGGGATTCGACATCCGTGTCATAAGCCACCGAGTTCTGCAGGTTGCGCAGCGCCTGCGCCATTGGCTGTTCGGGAACGGTAAAACCCTGTTCCGACGCCCGGGTCAGGAAATCGGTGACATAAGCGTCAAGCCACAAATCACCCGAACCCGGACTCCACATCCCGAAACTGCCTGCGGAAGATTGATAAGACAGGATTTTCGCAATCGCATCATCAACACGCTCTTTCACCTGCGGATCGTTTTCCATCCCGGCGGCCGCAGCAAGTTCATTGACGTAAAGCAGCGGCAGGGCACGGCTTGTCGTCTGTTCGGCGCAGCCATAAGGATAACGGTCAAGCGCCATCAGCAGCGCGGGAATATCAAAGCCCTGATTGCGCGAGACATTGACGCTGACCGCCGCGTTCTCACTGAAACGATCCGCCAGCAATTGCCGGTCCAGCACGATGCTGCCGCCATTCGCCGCCAGTGTCATCTGTTCGCGGGTGGTCACCGGCATGACGCCCGGACGCACCGGCAGACTGACGGTTTTCCTGACGGACAGGCCGGAATCATGGGTCAGCGAAAGATCTATCCGGCCTTCTCCCGCCGTACCGCTTGCAGTCACCGGGATCGCCACGGCGATCTTTTCCCCGGCGTCCAGCGTCAGGGTCTCGGGAAGCGGGTCGGCTTCGGTAAGTTGCAGCCCGGTTGTTTCAACATTCAGGCTGTAATCACCTGCGGGACCATCGGTATTGGCGATCTCAAGCAATATGCGGGTTTGATCGCCGGGGGCGAGGAAGCGCGGCAGGCTGGTTGTCAGAACAAGCGGTTCGCGGATGACGACATCGCCCGTGGCATGCCCGATCCCGTCTGCGGACCACGCGACCGCCATCACCCGCGCGGTGCCATTGAAATCCGGGATATCGAAGGATACCTGCGCACGCCCATCCGCATCTACCGGAACGATGCCCGAAAAGGATGCAAGAAGCGTCTCTGTCGGAGGACTGCCATTCGATTCCATGGTCGCCCCGTCCCCGCCGGTTCTGATCCGCCCCTGCGCCCCAAGCGAGCCATCGATCAGGCGGCCATAAATATCACGCAGTTCCAGCCCGAGTTTTCGCTGACTGAAATACCAGCCTTCCGGGTTCGGCGCCTCGTAGCGGGTCAGGTTGAGAATGCCCACATCCACGGCGGCGACAGTGACATAGGCATCCTCTCCCGCGGCAAGCCCGTCGATTTTGACCGGCACGGAAAGCTGCTGATCCGGCTGGATTTGCTGATCCAGATCAAGATCGACAGCAAGGCTGCGCTTACCCGGATCGACTTTCAGCCAGCGCAGGCCGATGGACCGCATCGGAAGGCGGTTTTCGGTATCGCTGCCGGGCCGGAACAATGTCACGGTCACATAAACGCCCGAGCCGAATTCTTCGGTGACCGGAATATCGATCTCTGCCCCGGTTTCGGGAACGGTTTCGGTAAAGCTTTGGATCAGGGAGTCCGAGCCGATGGTGATCAGTGCCTCTCCGGCGAAACGCGGCGATATCTGCAGCCTCGCCGTGTCACCTACATCATAACTGTCGCGATCAAGCGCGACCTCAAGACCGTCCGGCGTTTCGGTCGAGCTTGCCTCGACATACCAGCCGGAATCGAATGCCGCACTGCTGATCGGGCCGCCCATGTCCTGACCTTCGACCTCAAGGCGGTATCGGCCCCAATCGACCGGCACGCTGATCTGCGCTTCGCTGTCCGGATGCGCGTCGATGGTGCCATCCTGAACAAGGCTGCTGGTGGTGATGGGCTCGTAATTCCACGATCCGCCATCGCGATACCATTGGTAATGACGCTCGATCCGGTAAAGCGACCAATGCAGGCCATCCATCGCAATCCGTTCGCCTTCGGCATTCACAGCGATGACACGGAAAGCCGCACTGCCGCCCTCTGGCACGCTGCCACCGCCGAATTCGGGGCGCAGCCCGATCATCGGCCCCAACGGCTCGACCTCCAGCGGCAGGGAACGCTCGACCGCGCGGCCGCCAGCCTCGCGCATCCGCACGCTGACTTCGGCGCCAAGCAGGCGGGTGGTTGCCGGAGCATTGTCCAGCGATACCGGGAAAACCGCCTGCCCATTCGGATCGGTCGGCGGCAGGCCGGTCAAAGGAAGGCGGATGGTGCCGACATCATCTTCGTCATCAAGACCAAAGACATAACCCGGATAATCTTCCTGGCTACGAACCGGAAAAACCGACAATTCGCCTTCAAGCGCAAGCCCGGAAGCCGGCGCGCCGTAAAGATAACGCCCATCGACCGTGACATCCGTCATATCGCCCACGGCGATCCGGTTTTGGTCGCTGGAAAGCGTGATCTCGGTGCGGTCGGGCACGAAATCCTCGACCAGAAACATCTGTTCGGCCACAGCCGGTTTATCGGGGTCGGTATAAACGGATAGCCGCCAGGTGCCGCGCATGGCATTTTCGGGAAGCTCTAGATCGACCGCATGACCGCCAAGCGCTTCGCCCTTCGATACGGAACGCCGCGCTTCCGCGCCATCGGGGCGGCGGAAAATGAAGGTCAGCGGCAGATCATCGACTGCCTGAGACGAGGGATCGCGCGCAAGCGCCGCGACATGAACCACCTCGCCCGCGCGATAGATTCCGCGTTCGGTCCAGGTGAAGACATCCAAAGGCCCCGGCGCGTCGCGTCCGGTCACACCCCGGTCGGACAGGTCGAACCCGGCGCGGGTCATGTCCAGAAACACGAAATCCTCGTCGCCGTCCCGCGCCATCAATGCCGCCGGAGCCAGCCCGTCCGTTCCGCGCGCCTGCCCTGCTTCGAACCGGGCCTGACCCTGCGCGTCTGTCACCACCTCGCCCAGTACCTCGTTATTGCGGGCCAGCAGCCTCAGCGTCACGCCTTCCAGAGGTGTCGCAGAGGCCAGCGACCGGGCGAAAACCGTCAGCCCATCCTGCCCGGCAAAAGTGGACAGGCCGATATCGGAGACCAGAAACCATTGCGTCGCCAATTCGTCGGAATCGTCCTGAAGTGCCTCGGTCGGTTTGGCGGTCATCAGGTAAATACCCGGTTTCCGTTCCGGCACGGCCTCATCGATGGGAATACTGGTGGTCACGTCCCGGTTCAGTTCCGATGCGATCTCGACCGTTCCGCTCCAGACCGGCTCCCCGATCTCATCCATGAGATAATCCAGATTATATCCATTCAACTGACCGGGAAACTGCCTGCTGCCCAGCAATTGCGTCAAAGCCCTGTCGCCGACGCGGTAAACCGATAGCTCCGCCTCATCGGCATTCACCGAGATCAAGGGAATCCCGCGTCGCGCCGACGATGGCAGCACGAAATTGTCGCCGGTGAAGCGCAGCGCCGCTCCACGGTCGCGGATATAGATCTCTAACGACACGGATTGCGCCAGAACCTCGTCCACCGCCGAAGGCAGACCCTGCCGGACATTCACACGATACTGGCCGCCATGTTTCAGCCCGGTGACGCAAAGCTCCTGATCGCTGCGTTCGACCGCCGCGCCGGGGCTGTTATCGACCGTCACGAATTGCGCATAATCGACGCCGCTCTTGAGCAGAGGTTCCGAGAACTGAACGCAGACACGCGGCACGGCGCTGTCGGAATCCACGGAATGGTCAAGCACCCGGAACCCCTTGCGGCGCTTGAGATCGGCGTATTTTTCCTGCAATTCCGGCGTCGAACGCAGTGCAATCGCGGCTTCGTAAGCACTGATCGCGGGACGGAACTGGCTGCGCCGTTCCAGCGCCGCTGCCATGACTTCCAGTGCCGCCGCCCGATCCTCTTCGCTGCGCGAGGTCTGATAGGCGTTAACTGCCGCGGCCACGCCGATACGTTCCAACTCGCCCTGCCCGGTCTCGTTATTCGGCTCGGTCGCGACGGTTGCCTGCGCGAGACCGGACCACAAGCGGGATTCTTCGGGATCGATCGCCACGGCCTCGGCCCATGCCGCCATCGCCTCGTGGGGCGAGCCCTGGGCAAGCAGCCGTTCGGCCCGGTCCACACTTGACAGAAGCCCCGCCCCGCCGGGTTCGGCACGGCGCAGAAGATCGCGGCGGTAATCATCCGCCTCGCCCTGCAGTTCCCGGGTCAGGAACCGCAAGGGCGGAGGCGCGCCAAGATCCGGGGCCGCACCGGCAATGACGACTTTCCCCGCGACAGCTTCGTCTGCCGGGTTGGCTTGCGTGAAGTCGGATTTCAGGAAACACCACTCTGCATTGGTATTATAGGTGAACGCCCGGCATTCGGAATCATCAAGGCAAATGGCCTTGCATTGATCCAGCGTCACATCCTTCTCGGTCCGCAGATCGAAGCCGAAATAATCCGCGCCTTCGGTCACGTCGATTCGGCGCCCGTCCTGCGCGATCGCGGATGTGCCAAGCCCGGTTAACAGAACAAGTATCGAAACCACCCAGCGAATTGCATGCATTACCCGGCTCCATTCGCATATGACCTGTGTGACAAGGCGATTATGGCCTGTCATCGTGACCGGGTGTCAACTTGTTTCGAAACAATTTCACTGCCGATACGGGCATGGCTCGCATCTACGGAAACCGGCTGCGTCGGGGGAATCCGTGAAAGCGGATAACACCGGCATGTCGGCGAGGAAAATCTTGCGGGGGTCACCCCAAACAGAGTGTTTTTCTGCTTCAAGCATCACCTTTGGAGAAATCGTCTGGCGAGTTGCCTCCATATTCATATGCAATCAAGGAGGTGTTTGATGCTTGACGATTTGGTTCCGTGTTTGGCGGGCAGGCTTGCCGATCCCGGTTTGCTGGCCGGAAGCGGTGATTTTCCCGGGGCGGGCCGGCTGGCCGTTCGCGATCCTGCAACCGGAGATCTGGTGGCACAGGTCGCCATCAGCGACGCGACCGGAGCCGCCGCCGCCGTCGATGCCGCTCAGGCGGCCTTTCCGGGCTGGTCGGGAATGTTGCCGCAGAACCGCGCCGATATCCTGCATCAATGGCACAACCTGATCATGGAGGCGAAAGAGGATCTTGCCCGGATCATGGTTGCCGAGCAGGGCAAACCGATCAGTGAAGCCCGCGGCGAAATCGATTATGCCGCCAGCTTCGTCCGGTTCTATGCGGAAGAGGCGCTGCGCCCGAATATCGAAGGCGTAACCAGTCATCTGGCCGATGCCGAGATGGAATTGTGGCGCGAGCCTGTCGGCGTTGCGGCACTGATCACGCCGTGGAATTTCCCCACCGCCATGATTACCCGCAAGGCCGCAGCCGCCTTGGGTGCCGGCTGCACCGTTGTCATTCATCCATCGGCGGAAACGCCCCTTTCGGCATTGGCGCTGGCGGAACTGGCGCGTCGCGCGGGCTTCCCCGAAGGCACCGTCAACACGGTGATCGGAGACGCAGCGGCGATCGTCGGCGAATGGACGGCCGATCCCCGGATTCGCGCCCTGTCCTTCACCGGCTCGACGGAAATCGGGCGGCTGCTTTACCGGCAATCCGCCGACACGGTGAAACGTCTGGTGCTGGAACTGGGCGGACATGCGCCTTTCATCGTCTTCAAGGGCGCCGATCTGGACCGCGCCGTCGTCGAGGGAATCAAGGCGAAATTCGCCACCTCCGGTCAGGATTGCCTTGGCGCAAACCGCTTTTACATCGAGCGTCCGATCTATGACGAATTCTGCAGGCGTTTCACTGCCGCCGTTGAAAAGCTGACCTTGGGCCGCGGCATGGAGGATCCGGATATCGGTCCGCTGATCCATGACCGCGCCGTCGCCAAGCAGCTCGAGCATGTCGAGGATGCCGTGGCCAAGGGCGCGAAGCTGCTGACCGGCGGCGAGGTCGCGGCGGAACTGGGTCCGTTGTTCTTTCGCCCGACAGTTCTGGCCGATGTGCCGGATAATGCCGCGATCATGTCGCAGGAAACCTTTGGCCCCGTCGCGGCTCTGACCGCTTTCGACGACGAGGCCGAGGTGATCAGGCGGGCAAATGACACCGAATACGGCCTTGTCGCCTATGTTCACAGCCACGATCCGCGCCGCATCTACCGCATGACACGGGCATTGCAATACGGCATGGTGGCGGTGAATCGTACCAAGGTGACAGGCGCGCCGATTCCGTTCGGCGGAATGAAGCAATCCGGAATCGGGCGCGAAGGTGCCCGGCAGGGCCTCGAAGCTTTTACTGAAATCAAATATGTCTGCCGTGACTGGGGATGAAAGGAGCAAAACAATGCTAACAAACGATAAATTGGCCGAATGGGACCGCGAGAGCTTTTTCCATCCCTCGACCCATCTGGCGCAATTCGCCCGCGGCGAGGCCGCGCAGCGGATCGTGACCGGCGGCGAAGGCGTCTTTATCCAGGACCGCGACGGCAACAAGCTGCTGGACGGTTTCGCCGGGCTTTACTGTGTGAATGTCGGCTATGGCCGTCAGGAAATCGCCGAGGCCATCGCCGATCAGGCGCGTGAACTGTCCTATTACCACGCCTATGCGGGTCATGGTTCGGAAGCCTCGATCACGCTGGCCAAGATGGTGATGGATCGCGCGCCCAAGAACATGGCGCGGGTCTATTTCGGGCTGGGTGGCTCGGATGCGAATGAAACCAACATCAAGCTGGTCTGGTATTACAACAATATCCTTGGCCGTCCCGAGAAGAAGAAGATCATTTCCCGCTGGCGCGGCTATCACGGTTCGGGCCTGATGACCGGATCGCTGACCGGGCTGGAACTGTTTCACAAGAAATTCGATCTTCCGCTTGCGCAGGTGATCCATACCGAGGCGCCCTATTATTATCGCCGCCCCGACATGAACATGTCAGAGGAGGAGTTCACCGCCTATTGCGTCCAGTCGCTGGAAGAGCTGATCGCGCGTGAAGGCGCGGATACGATTGCCGCCTTTATCGGCGAGCCGGTTCTGGGCACCGGCGGAATCGTTCCGCCCCCGGCTGGTTACTGGCAGGCGATCCAGAAAGTGCTGGACAAGCACGATATCCTGCTGATCGTCGATGAGGTCGTGACCGGCTTCGGACGTCTGGGCACGATGTTCGGCGCGGATCATTACGGGGTGAAACCCGATCTGATCACCTCGGCTAAGGGCCTGACCTCGGCCTATGCGCCGCTTTCGGCAAGCATCGTCGGACAGCGGATGTGGGATGTGCTGATGAAAGGTACCGATGAGAATGGCGTGATCGGCCATGGCTGGACCTATTCCGCCCACCCGATCGGCGCGGCTGCCGGTGTTGCCAATCTCAAGCTGATAGATGAGCTTGGTCTGGTTCAGAATGCCGCCGATACCGGCAATTATTTCTGGCAAACCATGCGCGACGAAGTCGGCGGCCATGGCAATGTCGGCGAGGTGCGTGGCGAAGGCATGCTTTGCGCCGTGGAACTGGTGGCCGACAAGGATAAACGGCAGTTCTTTGACGCTTCAGCAGGCACCGGTGCTAAAGTCGTCGCGGCAATGCTGAAGCGCGGCGTGATCGCGCGGGCCATGCCGCAAGGGGATATCATCGGCTATGCGCCGCCCCTGTGCCTGACCCGCGCCGAGGCGGATCAGATCATCTCGGCAACCAAGGACGCGATAACCGAAGTCCTTGGATAAACTGCAAAAAGGCGGGGGTGCAAACTCCCGCCTTTCGCTTGCGGGCATACAGGACGAAGATCGCGGCTGCCGCGATGCGATCAGCCATTCCCACATTGGCTCCTGCATCCTTTCCCTGACGTATACCGACATTTCGCCAGTTCGAATTAACGATTCGCTAACTAAGTTTCGCTAGGCATCCCATTGACAGGGGGCGATCTCGCCACCCGTGGCAATGGTGAAATGCGAGACAGGCGATGCAATATAAAATTCTGATGCTGAACTTCGATACTCCGGTACCGGTCGGAAATGTCGGATTTTCGACGCGCGTCCCGTGGGGAAACATGGCCCCAAGCAGATCTCCGGGCCTCTATCCGCCCACGAATGCCAATCGTGAATTCGATCCCGCTGCATCCTTCCGCCTTGGCTCCCTGCAAGAACGCTATATCATCCTGAACGATGACGATACGGTTCTGCATGACGGCATCGGCGCTCCCAATGAAACCGGACAGACGCTGGCCACCACGAATGCCACATTCGGCGATGGCACGCCCTTTCCCGCAGGAACGCGGCTGGCCGGTTATCTTGGGTCCCGGCTGATCGACGAAGACGGCAATATCTTCCGTTTACAGTTCCCGCGGGAATTCGAGCAATATGACAGCGGCAGATTTCTGGGCGGAATGCATTCGGTGCTGGTCTTCCCGGAACCACGGTTCGATGAAACCGGCAACAGCTATCTGCCGGAATTCAACGCTGGAAAAAGCTTCAGCCTGCTGGAGATCGCATCGCAAGACAGATATGCCAATGCGACGCTGCCTCAGCTATCCACGGAAGCCCAGTGTTTTACGCAGGGCACGATGATCCTCACGACTGCCGGTCCCCGCGCGATTGAAACACTTCGCATCGGCGACCTGATCCCGACACGCGATCACGGCCCCCGCCATATCCGCTGGATCGGTGGCAGCTATCTTGATCCGCGACAGCTTGACCTGCAACCGAACCTGCGCCCGATCCTGATCCGTGCGGATGCTCTTGGCCCGGGGACGCCGCAGCAGGATCTGATCGTTTCACCCCAGCATCGGATTCTGATCACCTCGAAAATCGCGCGGCGCATGTTCGACGAGGATGAAATTCTCGTGGCGGCCAAGCATCTGACCACACTTCCGGGAATCGAGGCCATCCATCCGGAAAACGGCGTCAGCTATTGGCATATGCTGTTCGATGAGCATGAGCTGGTGTTTTCGAACGGAAGCTGGACAGAAAGTCTATTTACCGGTCCGCAGGCACTGAAGAGCATTACCGAATCCGCCCGGCGCGAAATTTTCGCGTTATTCCCTGAACTTGCCCGGCTGGATTATCGTCCCTGCCCGGTCCGGCGCCTGCTGAACGGGCGCGAGGGGCGCAAACTCGCCGAGCGTCATCTGAAGAACGGAAAACCGCTCGCCGATGAAATTTGAAACGGCTTGTCATCGTGGCATACGATGCATAGTCAGAATATCATGACGCAGATCATCATTCGCGATGCAAGGTTTCCCGATGACGCCCCGGATTTGCTTCGGCTTTTCCGCGAATATGTGGATTGGCTTGACGTGGATCTGGGCTTTCAGGATTTTGAGGCCGAGCTTGCCAGCCTGCCCGGAAAATATGCCCCGCCTGACGGCTGTGCCCTGCTGGCGAAAAATACCAGCGGTCAGGCAATTGGCTGCGTCGCGATGCGGCCTTTGAAAGGCGATATATGTGAAATGAAGCGGCTTTATCTGCGCCCCGGGGTCCGCGGAAACGGCCTGGGCCGCAAGTTGGCCGAAAGCGTGATGCAGGCCGCGCGACAGGCGGGATATCGGCGTATGGTGCTGGACACGCTCGATCATATGCAGGACGCCCTGCGCCTGTATGAACGGCTTGGGTTTCAGCGGATCGCGCCTTATTATCACAACCCGATCCCCGGCGCGGTTTATCTGGGACGTGATCTTGATCCCGCCTGACCAGTGCCGACGGTCCGGTTAGTTCCACCACCGCCCGGTCAAGGCGAATTTGGCCAGTGAGGCCCGGCGTTCTATCGGCGCAGGCGCGTAAATCTGGCGGAAACAATCGATCCGCCCCCGCGCCACCTTGTTCAGAAAATGCGCGGCACGCGGGCCGGGATAAAGTGCTGCGGCCAGGTCGCGCGGAATCCGGTGGCGCCCCGATGCCGCCCGACGCATCGCCTCAAGCCCCTGCACCGCCAGTTCCTGTATCTGCTCCGGACGCTCATGCGCCAATCCCAGCCCCAATTGCCGAAGTTCCGGCAGCACCCGCAGCCATGCCGCCAATCCCGCGCCCAGAGCCTGATCGGCAATGGTTGCGCGTTGTTCTTCTGCCGCGCCCAGACATCGAGCCGCATGCCACATCAACCCGCCCGAACTCGCAGCGATATAATCGATCACATCGGCAGGCAGGTCGAAGGGCATCCTCTCGCAATCCCTCCGTCGCGCCTCGACCAGCGCCGTCAACGCCCCCGCATCCCGCCCCCAATCATTCCAAAGCGGAGTCAGGACATCATGCAGGGGCGGCGCGATGCCGGATCCCATCTCGGCCAGACGTTCGATCCACCATTGCAACCGCATCTCGGCAAGCATCGGCTCGGCGGATTGGAAGGGTGCACGAGCAATTTCAAGATTCAACGCATATAGGGTGACAAGCGCAGGCCGCTTCCCTGGCGCAGCGGTCAATAGCGCCCCGAAACGATCCGGGTCGTGCTGGCGAAGCAATTCGGTGCAGGCTTCAAGGGTCACATCAATGGCAATCCGGCTTGCAGCACATTACTGCCCCTGCCGTTTCAGAGCCCCGGCAATCTGCTCCGTCAATTCCGCGGCCCGGTCCTGCGAGAATGGCTGCGTGAAATTGAAACTCGTGCTTCCATCCTTTTCAGCCACCAGTCTGATTCCGGCAAGAGCCATCTCATCGCGCAGCATATCGGCCTTTGAGAACTCTTTGGCATTGCGCAACTCGCGCCAGATCCGGCAGATTTCGGCGATCTTTTCCGCAATCTCACCCTGAAGCGGCGCGTCATCCGCCCATGCCCCCATTTCAGGCAGCAGAAGTCCCAGCATCCGCGCCGATGCCAGCAGCCCCGCCGCATCGCCCTGCCCGGCCAGTTCGTGCAGCGCAGCAATAGCGCCCGCCGTGTTAAGATCATCGGAAAGCGCATCGATGACGGCAGGTGCCGGATCCGGTGCGGGCTCCATACCGTCAGTAAGGCCGCGCCACCGCCGAAGCACCGCTTCGGCATCCCTTGCCTTCGCATCGGTCCAGTCCATCGGCTTGCGGTAATGGGTGGACAGCATCACGAAGCGGATCACCTCGCCCGGCACGTCACGTTCCAGAAGATCGCGGACGGTAAAGAAATTGCCCAGTGATTTGGACATTTTCTTGCCCTCGACCTGCAACATCTCGTTATGCAACCAGACCTTCGCGAAATCCCCCTCCGGATGGGCGCAGCAGCTTTGCGCGACCTCGTTCTCGTGATGTGGGAATTGCAGATCGATCCCGCCGCCGTGAATATCGAATGTATCGCCCAGAAGCGCCCGCGACATGGCCGAGCATTCGATATGCCAGCCCGGTCTTCCCCGTCCCCACGGGCTGTCCCAACCGGGCGTCTCGGCATCCGAGGGTTTCCACAGCACGAAATCCATCGGGTCACGCTTGAAGGGCGCCACCTCGACCCGCGCGCCAGCGATCATGTCATCGACCGAACGGCCCGACAGCCGCCCATATTCGGGAAAAGAGCGCACATCGAACAGCACATGCCCTTCGGCGACATAGGCATGGCCCTGCGTCACCAGCAATTCGATCATCTCCACCATCTCGGCGATATAATCCGTTGCGCGCGGCTCGTGATCGGGGCGCAGCGCACCGATCGCATCCATGTCCTGATGATACCAGCCGATCGTCTCTTCGGTCAGATCGCGGATCGAGCGGCCAAGCGCAGCCGCCCGGTCGTTGATCTTGTCTTCGACATCGGTGAAATTGCGCACATAGGTCACCTGATCCGGGCCGTAGATATGATGCAGCAACCGGACCAGCACGTCGAAAACCAGAACCGGACGCGCATTGCCCAGATGCGCCCGGTCATAAACCGTCGGCCCACAAAGATACAGCCGGACATTCCCCGCATCCAGCGGCATGAACAGCTCTTTCTTTCGTGTGCGTGTATTCGTCAGCCTGATCTCGACCATGTTATGCCTTTCCTGCCGGACGGCAGGCTTCTAACGCAATCCGGAACCCACGGAAACCGCCCCGGGCGTCTTCTTCACAATAAATATCCTCTGGGGGTGCGGGGGGGCAAGCCCCCCCGCCTAAACCGCGAATATTTCTTTTAATTAATAATTAGGATATTAATTTAACAAAAAGGCCCCCCCCAGAACCAAATAAAGATAAAAAACTTAAAAGGCAGGG
>NZ_JAUUTZ010000070.1 GCF_030678915.1 Paracoccus wurundjeri
GTTCTGCTTGATCCGCGCCAGACCTGGGAAGATCCGGCAGCCTATGACAAGCAGGCGCAGAAGCTGGTGCAGATGTTCAGCGACAATTTCGCACAATATCTGTCCGCCATCGACGATGAGGTTCGCGCGGCTGCTATCGGCTGATCGACATATTGCAATGGGGGGGGGGGGGGGGGGGGGGGGGGGGGGGGGGGGGGGGGGGGGGGGGGGGGGGGGGGGGGGGGGGGGGGGGGGGGGGGGGGGAGGGGGGGGGGGGGGGGGGGGGGGGGGGGGGGGGGGGGGGGGGGGGGGGGGGGGGGGGGGGGGGGGGGGGGGGGGGGGGGGGGGGGGGGGGGGGGGGGGGGGGGGGGGGG
>NZ_JAUUTZ010000071.1 GCF_030678915.1 Paracoccus wurundjeri
TTGGTGATCCCGCCGGTCCAGTCGACCTCACCCGACTGATGACGTCGGGGCACCAGGCCGAAATACGCCCCTGCATTTCGTGATTGTCGGAAGCGCCCGGCCTCATCGACTAGCGTCATCACCGCACGTGCTCATCTTGTCGAAGCACGCGTCCGGCTCGACAACCTGATCCGCGGTATGTGCGCCACGTTTGGCTATCGCCCTGGTCCCGGGCAGGGAAA
>NZ_JAUUTZ010000072.1 GCF_030678915.1 Paracoccus wurundjeri
GGGGGGGGGGGGGGGGGGGGGGGGGGGGGGGGGGGGGGGGGGGGGGGGGGGGGGGGGGGGGGGGGGGGGGGGGGGGGGGGGGGGGGGGGGGGGGGGGGGGGGGGGGGGGGGTGGGGGGGGGGGGGGGGGGGGGGGGGGGGGGGGGGGGGGGGGGGGGGGGGGGGGGGGGGGGGGGGGGGGGGGGGGGGGGGGGGGGGGGGGGGGGGGGGGGGGGGGGGGG
>NZ_JAUUTZ010000073.1 GCF_030678915.1 Paracoccus wurundjeri
CCCCCCCCCCCCCCCCCCCCCCCCCCCCCCCCCCCCCCCCCCCCCCCCCCCCCCCCCCCCCCCCCCCCCCCCCCCCCCCCCCCCCCCCCCCCCCCCCCCCCCCCCCCCCCGATTCCGGCTACCCGTAATCCCGCGCCCCGAATATCGCCGAACCGACGCGCACATGAGTCGCGCCCTCGGCAATTGCGGCTTCGAAATCCGCACTCATCCCCATTGAC
>NZ_JAUUTZ010000074.1 GCF_030678915.1 Paracoccus wurundjeri
AAACAGGCAGCGCAACCAAAAGCGATGCAAATGGCGCGGGGTAGAGCAGCCCGGTAGCTCGTCAGGCTCATAACCTGAAGGTCGTAGGTTCAAATCCTACCCCCGCAACCATCACAAATTGCGCACCGCCCTCCCCACCGGAGGGCTTTTTACGTTCCAGCGAGATCGCAAGGATGTCGGCTAGATCGCCCCGCACTTCGACCCGAAGCT
>NZ_JAUUTZ010000008.1 GCF_030678915.1 Paracoccus wurundjeri
CGCGCCCAAATTTATAGGTGCCCGGCGCGGCGGCCGCGCGGTGCGTCGTGCGGTCCCGTGTCCACCCACCCCCCGCGGCGGGGGGGGGGGCGGGCGGGCCCGCGGCCCGCCCGGCGCCCCCCCCCCCTCCTGCGGGTCAGCAGCCGCCGGCTGTGGATGCCTGGGGAAAACCGGTCCCTCCGCAGCAACCCGGAGGTCCGGGCGCGTCGCCTTTCGGCAGGCCCGCTGGCCCGGTCGCGGCACCCTTTGGTCAGGCTCAGCCCGGTTCCGCTTCGCCCTTCGGCGACAACCGGCCCGGGGGCTCGCCTTTTGGCGCGGCGCAGGAAGGGCAGACCTGGCTGGGGCATCCGGCACCGGCGCAGAATGCCAATCCCGGGCAGATAGGCCGCGCGTCGGGTTCGGACGCGCCGGGGTTCTTTCCCGATTTCAACCGCGGCGGTCAACAGCAGCCTGCCCGGCAGGCCCCGCGTATCGCCCTGCACGAAGCGCTGCATGTCCGTGAACTGGGCGCGGCATCTTCCGCAAATCCGCTGCTGGCTTCGGCAGCCAGCCTGCTGATCCTGCTTGGACGATTGCGCACCGGTCTGGTGGAATTGCAGGTTGCGCCGTTGATGGAACACGTGACTCGCGAAATCGACCGTTTCGAACGGAACGCCCTGACTGCGGGTATCGGCCAGCACGAGGCGTTGGTGGCGAAATATGCGCTGTCGGGAACGGCGGATGATATCGTGCAGAACCTTCCGGGCAGCGCCCGTGGCGACTGGCAGCAATATTCGATGGTCGCGCGCTTCTTTCACAAGCGCGATTCCGGCGTCGGCTTCTTTCAGGAGGCCGAGAAGGCGATGCAGGCGCCAGCGCAGCAATATAATCTGCTGGAATTGATGCTGGTCTGTCTATCGCTGGGCTTCGAGGGGCAATTCCGCACCATGCCCAACGGAGCCGCCGAACTTGCCCGGATCAGAAGCGCCATTTATGAAAGCCTCCGGCGCGTCAATCCGCGTCCTGCCGAAGATATCTCGGTCACATGGGAGCCCGTCGTGCAAAGCAGCGGACGGCGGTTCGGGGCGATCCCGATCCCGGCGGTTCTGGGAATCGCCGCAGCGATGGTGCTGGGGGTGTTTACGGTTTTCGTTACACTGATTAACCGTGACGGAGCCGAAGCGGCCGAGGCGATGCGGGGTTTGCATCAGGGCGTTCCGATCATCCAGGTTGACCGGACAGGCAGGGATGTCGAGGTGAAACCCTTTGTGGCGGAGAACACGCAGTTGGACCGGCTCCGCGAGGCTTTTTCGCAAGAGATCTCGGACGGGTTGGTCAAGGTTGAAGCCAAGGGCGATTACATCGCCATCCGGGTGGGTAATCTTCAATTGTTCGATACTGGCGCTGTTGAGGTCAAACCGGGTTTCACCGATCTGGCCGAACGCATTGCCGAGGTACTGAACAGTGAGCAGGGTCCGGTCCTGATCGAAGGTCATACCGACAATGTGCCGATGTCCGGGCGTGGTCAGTACAAGGATAACTACCAGCTTTCCGAAGCCCGCGCCGAAGGCGTGGCCGAGGTGCTGCGACCACTGCTTTCCGATGCATCCCGGATTGACGTGGAAGGCCGCGGCGAAGACGAACCCGTTGCCGATAACGCCGCACCCGAGGGACGGACCGAGAATCGCCGGGTCGAGATCATGTTGGCGCGCGAAGGTACATATGGCGACGCGGTGACTGGCGATGCGGAAGCCTCGGGCGGAGAAGTCGCGCCCGAAGCGGAAACACCCGCAGATAACGCCGGGACGGAGGCGCAGAATTGAGATTGCTGGGGCTGAATATCCGCTTTCCCCGCTGGAAGAAGCACGCATGGTGGCGTTGGACGGTAACGGCCCTTGGCATTCTTCTGCTATGTGCCGCGATCTGGATCGGTGGCCCGATGACCGGATGGGGGCCGCTGGCGACCCTGTGGTTGCGCCTGACGCTGATCGGAGCGATCCTTTTCATCTTCTTCCTGGTGCTGTTCATCCGCTGGCGCCGCCGGGTTCGCGCGGCACGCGAAATAGAAGATGCGATGATCCCGGTCGAGCCCGAGGGCGATGGCAAGCTGCTTGCCGAAAAGATGCAGGAGGCCCTTGCGGTTCTTAAGAAATCCGGTGGCGCATCCTCGCTTTACGATTTGCCCTGGTATGTCATCATCGGGCCTCCGGGGGCGGGCAAGACGACCGCGCTTGCCAATTCCGGCCTGGATTTTCCGCTTGCGCAGGAACAGGCGGTATCGGGCTTTGGCGGCACGAGGAACATGGACTTCTGGTTCTCGGAAGAAGCGGTGCTGATCGACACTGCGGGCCGGTATACCACGCAGGACAACGACTCGGTTGCCGATAAGGCCAGTTGGGATTCATTTCTTGATCTGCTCAAACGGACCCGTCCGAACCGCCCGATCAACGGCGTGATCCTGTCTTTCTCGGTCGAAGACATGATGAAAGACGATTCAGGGTCCCTGACCCGTCATGCCGAGACCGTTCGCGCCCGTCTGGCCGAACTGCACGAGCAACTCAAGATCGATTTTCCGGTCTATGTGATGTTCACCAAAGCCGACCTTATCGCCGGCTTCCGCGAATATTTCAGCAGCTACAGTCTGAACCGCCGCAAGCTTGTCTGGGGCGTGACTTTCCAGAACAAGGATCGCAAGGCGATCACCCACGAATCCGTTCCGGCAGAGTTCGACCGGCTGGTATCGCGGCTGTCGGACGAGATCATCGACCGTCTGTCCGAAGAACCCGATGGCGTGGCGCGTATCGCGATTTTCGGCCTGCCCGGGCAGATGGCGCTGTTGCGCGACAATGTCTCTTCCTTTCTGCGCAGGGTTTTCGAGCCGACGCGCTACAAGACCAACGCCATTCTGCGCGGCTTCTATTTCACCTCGGGCACGCAGGAAGGCACGCCGGTCGATCAGGTTCTGGGTGCGATCCAGACGCCGGACGCGCCGATGGGCTTCCAGTCCGCCTTCATGTCGGGCAAGGGCAAAAGCTTCTTCATCCATGACCTCCTGCGCCGGGTGATTTTTCCCGAACAGGGTTGGGTGTCACATGATCTCAAGGCTGTCCGGCGCAGTCTGATGATCCGCACGGCGGTGTTTTCGGCAATCGCCCTGGTTACGGTCGGTGCCGTTTCGGCGCTGGGCTACAGCTATTGGAAAAACTTCCAGCTTGTGCGTACTGCCGAAGGGGAAACCCGGTCCTACAAGCTGGCGGCGCAGGAGGAACTGGCCCGCGACGTGATCGACGATACAGATCTGCGGCCCATCGTGCCTTTGCTGAACGATCTGTCCACGATGCCCGCCGGATATGGCGACAGTCAGGATACCAGTTTCTGGGAGGGATTGGGCCTTGGTCAGCGTGACCGTCTGAACCGTGTCGCGACCGAAAGCTATGCCGAAGCGCTGGAGCGGATGCTGCGTCCACGTCTGATCCTTGAGCTTGAAACCCGGATTCCGGAAATCATCGCTTCGGGCGAGATGACCGAGATCTACCGGGCGCTCAAGGTCTATCTGCTTCTGGGCAAGCAGGGCGAGACACAGGATGACGACGCGATCCTGACATGGTTCAATCAGGCATGGCGGCAGGAATATCCCGGTCGCACGGGGCTGGAACTGATCGACCAGCTGCAAATCCACCTTGAGGCCATGTTGTCTCTGGATGACAGACGCAATCTTCTGGTGGATCTGGATCAGGCAACGGTCGACCGCGCGCGCGCCGCAATCGCACAGCTGCCCCTGGACGAACAGGCCTATGCCTTGATCAAGGATGGCGCTCTGGCCGCCGGGCTGAGCGATTGGAACCTGCAAGAGGCCGCCGGTGGCGACATGGCTGCGCAGGTCTTTACCACAAGAGACGGGCAGGATCTGTCATCGCTGACAGTGCCGGGGCTCTATACCTATGAAGGCTTCTGGTCCTATTTTTACGATCAGCTGGCAGTCGTCGGTGAGGAACTGCGCCGCGATCAATGGGTGCTGGGCGATCTTGCGAATACCGCCGAGATCGAAAGCCGTCTTGCCCGTCTGGACCGCGATCTGCTGGAACGTTACCGCAGGGAATTCATTTCTGCGTGGAACGGTGTTCTGAACGATATAACGCTGACTTCGATGGTTGCCGACAAGCCGAATTACGCGGCGCTCAGAACCGCGGTTTCCGCTCAGGCATCGCCGATATTGGAACTGGTCAAGGCGGTTGCGACCCAAACCAATCTCAGTCGCGAATATGAACAGCTTGAAGGTGCTGATCTGGCAGCCCTGACAGGTGAAGGTGGGGAAGAAAACGGTGAACAAGGCGGCGAGGGTGGCGCAGTCGCCGGAGCTGTCGGCAAGCAGCTTGGGGACCGCCTGCGTTCGCGTTCCAGCGGTGTGCAGCGTATCCTGCTTGACGCGGCGGCCCAGCAGGGTGGCGACGCCTTGCCCGGAGGTGGTGGCGGGAATGGCGATCCGGGCGAAAGCAATAGCGTGACCGCTCCGATCGAGGCGATCACCAAGGAGTTCGAGAACTGGCATTTGCTGGTCGAGGGCGAAGCGGGCCAGCGGCCTGTCGACACGCTGCTGGGCAATCTTGGCGCCATCTGGGAAACATTGCGAAACGCAGAATATAATCCGGAAATCGGCCCCGAAATACTGCCTCCGCTATTGAACAAGCTGACACAGTACAATTCGCAATTGCCCGATTCCCTGGCGCGGATGGTCACGCGGGCAGAAGGCGATTTTCGCACCGGGGCCTCGGACGCAAGCATCGAAACGATGAACCGGGAACTGACCGACCGCGTGACATTCTATTGCCGCGATGTGATCACCACGTCATATCCTTTCGCGGATTCCTCTCGCAGCCTGTCCATCGCCAATTTCTCGCGCTTCTTCGGCCCGGGCGGCGAGATGGATAAATATTTCGCTGAATTCCTTGAGCATTATGTCGAACGCACGGATGAAGGGTTGAAATGGCGCGAGGATGAAGAGATCACCAAGCGGCTTTCGGCGAATACGCTGAAGCAGTTCGAGCGTGCCGAGCGGATTCGGCGGGCCTTCTTTGCCGGAGGAACCTCGGAACCGTCGGTCGAGATTACCATCAGCCAGGTCGATGCCCATCCCACGGTTGAAAGCGCCGCACTCGCCATCAATGACGAGGTGGTGCAGACCGCAACCGGCTCGCTTCCGCGTACTGTTGTCTGGCCCGGCACGGGAAAATCGACGATCCTGCAACTGTCGCCGCCTCAGTCGCGCCAATCGGTCTTGCGGTTCGAAGGCAGTTCCTGGACCTTCCTGCAATTTCTGGATGCGGCCAGTTACAAGCAACAGCAGGGTGACACTTTGCGCGCAACCTTCATGCTGGACGGGCGCAATATAACCTATGATTTCACCATCAATGCGCTGGTCAATCCGTTCACCATGCCCGAACTTCGTGAGTTTGAATGTCCGCAGAGCATCGACTGAACGTCGCAGGGATCTATGGCAAGCATCCGGGTTTCGGCGATTTTATCGCCTCGGGGTTGCCGGATTCCTGCCTGAATCCCCTAGGCGACTGGATGCAGGCAGCATTGGGCGAATGGCGGGCGCAAATCGGGGAAAGCTGGCAAAACCGTTTCGATCTGTCTCCGCGCCTGAATTTCTGGATCGGTCCGGCATTGCTTGGCGGCGAGGCGCTGCGCGGCATCTGGACTCCGTCGCATGACCGGACCGGGCGCCGTTTTCCGCTTATCGTGGCACAGGTAACCACGGGACCGGCGCCGGTGACCGAGCCGTCGCAAGATTTCTATATCGCCGCCTCGACCGCATTGACCGGGCTGCTGGACAGCGATGGTTTCGACCCGCGCGACGTGGCAAACCGGCTGCAATCCGAACTTCCCGGACAGGTCTCCCCGGGAGGACAGCCGGGCTGGCCGACATTCTGGGCCCTTAATCCCGAACTTGGGCCTGAAACATTGCTTGAAAATTTGCGCTCTGCCGATCACGCACATGCCGTCACAGCTAGAAGTTATTGGTGGTTTGCCGGCGCTTCGACCCCTGCATCAGGAGTACTGGCATGTCAGGGCTTGCCGGGCCTGTCCGAACTGGACTGGTTGCTTGCGGGTGGGCGGCAGGCGGACGCAGCACCCGGTGGGGAGGATGTGGCATGAACGAGACGAATCGCTGGTTCTCATTTCAGGTGGGTGCGCTGAGCGACAAGGGGCGGATCAGATCGCATAACGAGGACAGCATCGGCGCATTCTCGGATATCGGCGTCTGGGCCGTTGCGGATGGCATGGGCGGACATGCCGCCGGCGACGTGGCCAGTGCGATTATCATAGAGGAACTGGGCTCGCTTGGGATCGCCGTCGATGCGCAGGATCAAAGGGCGCGCGTACTTGAGCGGCTGGACCGCGCGCATCTGCGGATCGCCGAACATGCTCGTCAGAACCAATTGGGCACGGTCGGCGCGACCATCGCGGCGCTACTGATCCATGATGCCGAATTCAGTTGCATCTGGGCGGGTGACAGCCGGATATATCTGCTGCGCGACGGTCAATTGACCCCTTTGACACGCGATCACAGCGAAGTTGCCCAACTGATCGCCTCTGGCGTCATGAGCGAAGCCGAGGCGCGGCTTGCGCCGGGCCGGAATGTCATTACCCGGGCCATCGGGATCGGGGAAAAGGCGAATCCCGAAATCGCGGGCGGGGTGATCAAGCCCGAGGACCGCCTTCTTCTGTGCTCGGACGGGCTGACCGAGCATCTGGACGATGCCGAGCTTGCGCATCTGTTGATACAGCCGATGCCCGCACCAGAACTGACGCGGAGACTGATCGAACTGACGCTTGAACGCGGCGCAAAAGATAATGTCAGTGTGATCGTGCTGGACTGCGCCGCGAAGGAGGAAGCACTGCAGGCGCAGGACGAATAACCGATGACCAAGGATGATCCTTCCCGCAAGACCGACCCGCCCGAGCCATTCGGACCGAATGAGGTCGTAAAGAAGAAGGACAAGCCTGTCGCTTCCAGTGAATCCGCTGAAGATGGCGCGACAGAAGACAGGACTGTCTTTTCCGAACCTGACGAGTCGAAGCCCGAGGTGGGGCCCGAGATGGAGGACGATATCCGGCAGGTATCGGGCTCACCGGACAATGCGCAGGCGGATGCTGATGGTGACAAGACGGTATTTTCCGGCCTCACGGCTGCGAATGAAGGCGGGGAGGAGGATGCGCCGCGAACGATGATCTCATCCGATGGGCCGCCGGTCTCACCGATGCCGTCGTCCGCGGACCCCACCGTGATCGGCGAGCAACCGGCGTCTGGGGCCGCAGAGATCCGCATCGTCGAACCGGGCACCCTGATCAACAATAATTACCGGATCGTGTCGCTGGTCAGTTCCGGCGGTATGGGCGAGGTATATCGCGCCGAGAATGTCTTTACCGGCGATCCGGTGGCGGTGAAGGTGATCCTGCCGAATCTGGCGCAGGATGAATCGGTTCTCGACATGTTCCGGCGCGAGGCGCGGGTGCTGGTTCAGCTTCGCGACGAGGCGATCGTTCGCTATCACAATTTTGTCCTTGATGGCGGGCTGAACCGTTATTGCCTGATCATGGAATTCGTCGAGGGGCGTCATCTCGGCGCGCGGGTCAAGGAAGACGGCCCCTTGTCCGACGATGCCGCGATCACGCTTTTCCGGCGGCTTGCGCGAGGGCTTGAGCGCTCTCACAACCGTGGGGTCACGCATCGTGACCTGTCCCCCGATAATGTCATCCTGCGCGATGACAGGATCGACGAGGCGGTTCTGATCGATTTCGGTATCGCCCGCTCGACCGAGTTGGGGGACGGGCTCGCAGGGCGATTTGCCGGGAAATTCAAATATATCGCCCCCGAACAGCTTGGCCATTTCGGCGGCGATATCCAACCGGAGACCGATGTTTACGGGCTGGCCCTGCTGATGGCGATGGTTTTGCGGGGCAAGCCTTTGGATATGGGAGATTCGATCGTTTCCGCATCTGCGGCGCGTCAGGCCATCCCGGACCTGACCGGAGTTTCGCATCGGTTGCTTCCGTTATTGCAGCATATGCTGGAGCCGGATCCCAAGCGGCGTCCCGGAACAATGGGCATAGTGCTGCGAATGCTGAACGATCCGGCGATGATCCCGGCGCAGTACCGTTTGCCCCTGTGGACCGCGACCGGAAACTCTTCCGGCGACGATAGCGATACGGGCGGGCTCCAGACATTGATCGGGCAAACCGGTTCGCAGGATTCCAGCAGCCCCTTTGCGCGGCCGCCAGAGGCAGGGGTGATGGAAAGCGCGTCTTCGGGAATTCCACCGGCCAAATTGGAACGAAGTCGGGTATGGACCATCCTGATTGCGGTCATCGTTCTTGCTCTTGCCGCTGCGGCAGGCGGGGGGTGGTGGATGACGCGCGATAGCGGGCAACCTCCACCGGTTAAGGAAGCCGTGATAGAAGAACCAAAGGAACTTGCGGCGCGGGATACATCCACGCGCGAAGGTTTTCTGGCATCCCAGTCCTTGCCCGCATGCAGTTTCGTGGATCGGATCGCCATCGGGCAGAATGCCGGGATGGTATCCGTTCTCAGCAATGCCGACTTTCCGTCATCCGGGCTTGTCGATGCCTATGAGGCCGAATTCGGCGCGCGCCCGACGATTATCGAAACGCAGGTCATGCCGCAGCATTGCCCGGCACTTGAGTTTCTGCGCGAAGTCTCGGGGCGTCCTGCCGCTCCGCCCATGCTGACGGCCACGATTCGCTTGGCGGATGAGGGGTATCAGCTTATCGGTGACGTGAATGCTGATACGGCCCGAAATCTTTGGCTGTTTCTGGTTTCTCCGACTGGCGGAATCTACGATCTGACCGGGCAAAGCAGTGAAACTTCGGATGGCCGTCGGTTCGGCGTGGGTATTTCGGCGGTGCAGGCAGATGACAATCCGGCGGCTGCTCCGTTCCTGCTTGTTGCCCTGACCACAGAAAAGCCAATCGCGGCAGTCGCCGCCGCGCCAGCAGGAGCATCGGCCGACGAATTGTTGCCACGGGTGCTTGAGGAATTGCGTGCCAATGAAGAGAATCCGGCGGTCAGTGTTCTGGCGTTGCGTGCAGAGGCACCTTCTGATGCGGCTGTTTCCGACGATGCTGAGGACTCCGAATCAGATGATGCGGACGAGGAAGCCGGCAACTGAACTTTGCAGCCGGTAGCTGTTCAAAGATCAGTCGCGTCCGTCGAATCGAAGAAAATCCATCACGCTGCCCTGTCCAAGGGCGACCTCAGACCAGTTTTCGATCTGGAAATCGATGACAAGCGTTGCCCCGGTCGCATAGCGGCGGAATTCCGGATCCAGCGGGGCACGTGAGGGCAGCATTGCGGCGAATTCCGAGATGCCAGGGTTATGGCCAAGCATCATGACGGTCTGATGACTCGCGCTGCGCAAAATCGTCAGCATCTTATCTGCGCTGGCGTGGTAAAGGCCCGGCTCATAGCGGATCAGCGGGCGTACCTCGAGAATGGCGCTTGCCACCATTTCCCAGGTTTCCTTCGTGCGTCTGGCCGAGGAGCACAGGACCTCTTCCGGTTCGTAATCCCGGCTTGCCAACCAGTCGCCAAGCGCCAGTGCTGAACGTCGGCCACGCGCGTTTAGCGGCCGGTCGTGGTCATCAAGCGAAGGATTGTCCCATGCCGATTTGGCGTGGCGTGTCAGGATCAGTCTTCGGTATCCAAGCGGAGTCATGGGAAAGATGCCTCATATGCCATGCCAATCGTTCAGGCAGCCTGCCACAGCCGTTGCCGGTCGGGCAAGCACTCGCAGCATGTTACTTAATCGAGATATGCAACTTTACAGTCCGGCCTCGCCCTGACGCAGTCCGCGAGGTTTGACCCTTGGCTCGGTTGATCGGATCATGCTGCCCGCGCCATGTTCGGTAAAAAGCTCCAACAGGCAGGCATTCGGTACGCGACCATCCAGAATGATGACGGCCCGAACCCCTTCTTCAAGCGCCATAAGCGCGGTTTCGGTCTTCGGGATCATACCGCCGGCAATCTGCCCGTCGGCGATCATGTCGCGGACCTGATCGGGGCTAAGCTGGGTGACAACCTCTCCTGCACTGTCCTTGACACCGGCGACATCGGTCAGCAGCAGCAGCCGGTCAGCCCTTAGCGCGCCCGCAATCGCGCCCGCTGCCGTGTCCCCATTGACGTTGAAGGTTTCGTTATCCTCCATGCCGGTTGCAACCGGAGCGATTACCGGAATCATGCCCGCAGTGTAAAGATCGCGGATGATCTGCACATTCATCTCGATCGGGCGGCCCACGAAACCCAGTTCCGGATCGTCGGCCTCGCAGACCATCATGTCGTCATCCTTGCCCGAGATCCCGACCGCGCGCCCGCCCGCATCGTTGATGGCCTGAACGATTCGCTTGTTGACCAGCCCGGACAGAACCATCTCGACGACTTCGACGGTTTCCTTCGTGGTGACGCGCTTGCCCCGGACAAACCGGCTTTCAATTCCCAGCTTGTCCAGCAGGTTGTTGATCATCGGTCCGCCGCCATGCACGACGACCGGATTCATGCCGACCTGCTTCATCAGCACCATGTCACGCGCGAATTCCGCCATTGCGTCATCGTCGCCCATGGCATTGCCGCCGAATTTCACTACCACGACCGCGCCCGAATAACGCTGCAGATAGGGCAGGGCTTCGGATAGGGTGCGAGCGGTGGCGATCCAGTTCCGGTTCATATTCTGCTTTCTCATACTGGCCTCTGAGTGACGATGGCGAGCCTATGACGGCGGTGCCGGTCAGTCCAGCCCGGCAATGATGCTTCGCAGACCGGCGATTCCCTGTCCCTTATCCGCCGATGTCACGAGAAGCTGGGGGAACGCGGCCGGGTGTTTCTGCAGCTCGGTTTCCACTTGCTCCAGTACAGGTTTGATCGCGTTCGGCCCCAGTTTGTCGGCCTTGGTCAGCACGACCTGAAACGGAACGGCAGAGCGATCCAGCAATGTCATAATCTCATGATCCACCGGTTTGATTCCGTGGCGCGAATCGATCAGGCAAAAGGCACGGCGCAGGGTGGGTCGACCGCCAAGATAGGCTTTCAGCAATGTCTGCCATTTTTGCACCACCGGAACCGGCGCCTTGGCAAAGCCATAGCCAGGCAAATCCACCAGATAACCGTGCGTGCCTAACGTGAAATAGTTGATTTCCTGGGTGCGCCCCGGTGTGTTCGAGGCGCGTGCCAGTCCCTTGCGACCGGTCAGTGCATTAATCAGGCTGGATTTTCCGACATTGCTGCGGCCGGCGAAACAAACCTCTGGCCTGTCCGCCGGGGGCAGGCCGTTCATGGCGACCACGCCTTTCAGGAAATCGACCGGCCCCGCGAAAAGCTGGCGTGCGGCCTCGGCCTCTTCCCGTTCCGGTTCGGGCGCGACGGAAAACGTGACCTTCATGCGACCGGATCGCCGATGGCGATTTCCCCGCCCGAGATGACTTCGGCGAAAACACCGAAATCCGTATGGCCATAAAGCCGCCCCAACGTGTCCAGCATGTCGATATCGACGCCGCCAGTATCGGTATTCGCGCTCGTTGCCTCGCAGCGGGTGATATGCTGCGTCACCCGCAATTCTACCGCGCCGATCTGGAAGGTGCTGCCGATCAGACTACGCTCGGCAAAGGGCTCCCATCCTTTGACCCAGAAATTCCCTCGCCAGCGGTCGATTCCGAAACGCTGTCCCGTCTGAGCCTCCAGATCGGCAAGGCTGTCCAGCGACAGAACCGAGACCCAGGGCCATTTCTGGTCGGTCCAGATCGCCGCGCCCCTGACCAGCCGCGTGGGTGGCGGAGCATTCGTTGGCCATAGCGGACGAAGCCATTCGACCAGCTTCTCGCCTTCGCATGCAGGATCGAAACTCAGGGCCGGGCGTTCGGGGTGGCGAAGGGCGATGCGCTCATTTTGCCAGCTTCCCTTGATCGCCTGAACCGGGGGCGAGGACACGCCACGGATAAAGCAGGCTTTCGGCAGCCAGCGATCCGGTTCACCATCGGTTTCGCTGGCGCGGGCGTTGCGTTCGCCCGCCTCGGTCAATACCGCCCATTCCCGGTCGCCCGGCAAGCGCTGCGCAGGGTTCAAAGTCACACGCTCCAGCCCCTCGCCGCCGATCGATTTGATTGGATGGCGGCGGATATGGGCCAGATGCGCGGTCATTTGCCGTCATCCTTTCGGGGCCGTTTCGGCATGGAGGCCTTGATATTGCCGAACAGATCGGGGCGGTGCCCATGCATCGACATGATCGAATACTGCTGGATGATCGTGATCGTGTTGTTGGTAATCCAGTACAGCACCAGTCCCGACGCGAAACCGCCCAGCATGAACATGAAGACCCAGGGCATCCAGGCGAAGATCATTTTCTGTGCCGGATCGGTCGGCGCCGGGTTCAGCTTTTGCTGCATCCACATGCTCACCCCCAGCAGGATCGCCAGAATCGGCAGTGACAGGGAATGCAGCATCGTTCCTTGCGCAGGGGCCGCAAAGGGCAGCAGACCGAACAGGTTCAGCAGGCTGGACGGGTCAGGTGCCGACAGGTCGCGGATCCAGCCGATCCAGGGCGCGTGGCGCAATTCGATGGTGACGAAGATCACCTTGTAAAGCGAGAAGAAGATCGGCACCTGCAACAGCACCGGCAGACAGCCCGCGGCGGGGTTCACCTTCTGGCTTTTGTAAAGCGCCATCACCTCTTTCTGGAACTTCATCCGGTCGTCGCCGGTACGTTCCTTGATCGCCTCCATCTGGGGCTGGAGTTCCTTCATCTTGGCCATGGAGATGTAGGATTTCCGCGCCAGCGGGAAGACCAGCAGCTTGAGGATGAAGGTCAGGGCGATGATCGACCAGCCCATATTGCCAATATGCCCATGCAGCCAGTGCAGAAGCTGGAAGATCGGCTTGGTCAGGAAATAGAACCAGCCCCAGTCGATCGAATCGACGAAGCGCTCGATTCCCGGCGTTTCCTGATAGTTGCGGATGACTTCCCAAACTTTCGCGCCCGCGAATAGATAGCTTTCCACCGATGCCTCGCTGCCCGGTTGAACCGTCTGCATCGGGTAACGGGCTTCCGCCTGGTAGATATCGGAATTCTCGGCATATTTCACGACCGAGGTAAAGGGCTGCCCCGGCGCGGGGGCCAGAGTTGTCATCCAGTATTTGTCGGTGAAACCGATCCAGCCGTTCTCCTCGACGGTGACGACATCGGCCCGGCCTTCGCGTTCGACAGGGTCGAGCTCGGTAATATCGTCATATTTCATCTCGAGCAGCTTGCCGTCATGCATGCCCACCGCGCCTTCATGCAGGATGAAGAAATTGGTTGTGTCGGGGTGACCGTGCCGGGCGATGATTCCGTAAGGCGCGGCATTGAACGCGGCATCTCCGTCATTCTGAAGGCTTTGCTTGACGGTGAACAGGTAATTGTCGTCCAGTTCGAACACGCGACGGAAGGTCTGGCCGGCACCGTTGTCCCAGGCCAGCGTCACCGGCTTTCCGGGTGCGAGCGTGTCACCGGACTCGACCTTCCAGATCGTCGAAGGGGTCGGGACAAGGGCAGGATCGACGCCGGAACCGGGAATCCAGCCGTAAACGGTATAATAGGGCTTGGAGCCGGCCGTATCCAGCGACGGATCGGCCGTGGCAGAGGATGGCGACAGCAGCCGGACATTGGGTGAGTCCTTGGCCTGCGTTTCCTGATATTTTTTCAGCAGCAGGTCGTCGATCCGGCCGCCGGCCAGGGAAATCGAGCCCTGCAATGCCGGCGAGGAGATGTCGATACGGCCAGCTTGCGGGGTTTCGCCTTCCTCGCCAAGATCGGCGGTTGCCGGGTCGCCGGCACCAGGGTCTGCGGGGGGTGCCGCGGTGTCATTCGCGGTTTGCTCCGCCACCTGCGGCTCGGGTTGTTGCACGGGTGGCTCTGGGGCGAAGACGGTGTACCAGATCAGGATCACCAGAAACGACAGAACAGTCGCCAGGATCAGATTGCGGTTATTGTCTTGCATTCCGTTACCACCGTATTCGCGTCAGTCGCGCCGGTTCAACAGAAGGGGCCATCAAAGGTCAAGCGCTATCGCCCATTTTATGGGCTTTGTAAGCAAAATTGATCTTGCAGGCGCGAATGCGGAGCGATCCCTTCAGCCAAATTTCTGGAGGCGGGTATCAGGAAGGGGCATTCCCTTTTCACGCTGTCGGGCAAGTTTCACGCTGTCGGGCAAGGAGGTCGAGAGTCTCCTCCAGTCGCATGGGCGGAGCAATGGCGCATCCCTGCACTTCCTGACAGCCAGATTTGGCGAGATAGGCATATTCTTCAAGGCTTTCCACGCCCTCGGCGATTGTGCAAAGCTCAATCTGTCCGGCCATGGCCAGTATGCCGCGAACCGTTCGCTGTTGGACGGGATCCATATCGCAGCAGAAGACAAAACTGCGGTCGATCCGGATCGAATTCACGGCAAGCTGGCGGACCTGATCCAACCCATTATGGCCGATACCGAAACCACCCAGCTCGATCCGGCACCCGATCTCGCGCAAATTCCGCAGATTGGCGCGCAGGGACGGCGAAGCCCGGTCCGATCCTTCGCCACCACCGATTCGCAGAACCAGCCTGATTGGGGGCAGTTTCATCCGCATCAACTCGTCGATCACCCGCTGGGAAAAATCCGGAGCCTGAAGTTCCGTATCCGGTACATTGATCGAGACACGGAGAATATCTGCATCGGCCTTGTCCCAGAAGCGCAGCGCCTTCCGCGCCTCGTGCAGTGCGGGCAGGACCGGGATCTCAAAACCGCGATCATCCGCAGCTTGCAGACCGGAAATCAGACTATCTGCATTCGCGATATGGCTTGATTTGCTGCCCTGCAGTTCAAAGCCTGTCACACGACCTGAATAACAGCATGTAACCGGCTGAAACAAAGTAGTAAATGAATCTTCCTTGTCTGATTGACCGGCGGGCGAAACCTTGGCGCCGTCGGTCTGATCCGAAAATCTGATCTGTCCCAGAAGGCTGCTGTCCATCCGCTCCAGAATCCGACATCCCTGCGCGATCAGAGCCGTCTCATTGCGTAGATGTTCCACGTTCGGCATGACCAGCCCGCTCAGAACCGGAGTAATCATTCGCCCCGATACAGCCAGCATGCGTTCACCCTGCAATTGAGCGCGCCTTGCCACAGCCATTGCTTCGGCTTTCGGAACGCCCGTCAGCGTGACTGCAAAGAATCCGGGCGGGGCAGGATGGATCAGGTCGGATTGCACTGCCTCACCAATCCGGGCGGATATCCTTGACAGGACATGCTCATGTTCGGATTCGGTCAGGACGTGGCTAAAAAGTGCCAAGCTTTCGAGGCGGAGCAGCAAAAGATAGCTGCCCGTCCGTCGCATCGACACCGCCGTGGCGACGCCGTTGCGCAGCCTGGCCCATCCGGTCTTCAAAAACCCTGTCGTCATGCCGGTCCTTTCGGTATTTCTGGTGACCGGTTTTAGAAGCGAAAGATTTTTGATCCGTTAATGTGGTGACTTTTCCTTGGGGAACAGCGAAGCGAAATCGAACAACTGAGGGTCAAGCATATGCGACAGGCGCAGGTTTTTGAGCGCGCGGAACATGACCTGCCGCCGGCCGGGGCTGCGTGTTTCCCATTCGTCCAGCATCTTCTTGACCTGCATTCGCTGCAGCCCTTCCTGGCTGCCGCAAAGATCGCAGGGGATGATGGGGTAATTCATGGCGCGGGCAAACCGTTCGCAATCATCCTCGGCCACATAGGCCAGCGGGCGGAGAACGGTCAGATCCCCTTCTTCGTTCAGTAATTTCGGGGGCATGGTCGCCAAGCGCCCGCCGTGAAACAGATTCATGAAGAACGTTTCCAGAATATCGTCCCGATGATGCCCCAGCACGACCGCAGAGCATCCTTCCTCTCGTGCGATTCTGTAAAGATTCCCCCGACGAAGCCGCGAACACAGGGCGCAATAGGTGCGGCCTTGCGGGACCTTGGCGGTCACGATGGAATATGTGTCCTGATACTCGATCCGATGCTCGACAGCCCGATCCGAAAGGAATTCGGGCAGCACGGTCGCCGGGAAGCCCGGCTGGCCCTGATCGAGATTGCAGGCAAGCAGGTCGACCGGCAGCAATCCACGCCATTTCAACTCGTGCAGCACAGCCAGTAGGGTATAACTATCCTTGCCGCCCGACAGGCAGACCAGCCACCTGTCGCCGGGCCGCGCCATACCGTAATCGTCGATCGCCGCGCGGGTCTCGCGCACCAGGCGTTTCCGCAGTTTGCGAAACTCGGTTGACGAGGGCGCGCCTGCGAAAAGCGGGTGAATGTCCGTATCGTCGGTATCGTCCAGCATGTTTCCGTTTCCCGGGTCTGGGATGGTCAATACCGGCCCCGATACCGCCGCGGGGCTAAAGAATCCAGCGGAAGATGGCAGATCCAGTCCGGATTCGTTATGCCGGGTTGCGCTGCGGATCAGATTTCCTTGACCAATCGTAGTGCGTCATAGATCGCGGCATGGGTATTCCGAGCCGCGACGGCATCACCGATGCGGAAAAGCTGATAGCCGCCCTCAGGGTTGTGCGTGACCTTCTGCGGGCGTCCGTTGATCAGTGCTTCGTAATCCACCTCGCCCAGATTGATTGAACCGGGGCGAAGCTCGAAATAGATGTCGTCCAGCGGTCGTGTGCCGTGATTGACGATAACCTGATCGACCCGCCGTTCTTTAGTCACCCCACCGTAATCGCTGCCGATCATGGCCAGCAATTCATTTCCGTCGCGGCGAACCGCATCGAGTTTCCACATCACGGTAAATGTAACCTCACGCTTTTGAAGCTCGCGCATCGAGGGGGTCAGCGACATCGCCATGACTTCAGGCGCGAAACTGCGGTCCCGCGTCATGATCTCGACCTTCGCACCGGTGGCGGCGATCTTTTCGGCAGCCTGAAGCGCCGGATAATCTCCGGCATCGTCATAGATCAGCACGTTCGAGCCGGGGCGCACATCGCCCGACAGGATATCCCAGCTTGAGATGACCAGATCGTTGCCCGCCTCCAGCAGTTCGGTATGCGGCAGCCCTCCGGTCGCCACGATCACGACATCGGGCTTGTCTTGCAGCACAGTATCGGCGTCGGCAAAACTGTTGAAATGGAAGCGCACCCCCAGCCGCTCACATTCGCTGAAACGCCATTGGATGATCTGGATCATCTCGGCCCGGCGCGGGGTTTGGGCGGTCAGGCGAATTTGCCCCCCGGGATCGCTGGCTGCTTCGTGCAGGATCACCTCATGGCCGCGCTCGGCGGCGACACGCGCAGCCTCAAGACCCGCCGGACCGGCGCCGATGATGACCACGCGGCGTTTTTCGTCCGCCTGCGGGATCTGGTGGGGCTGCTCCAGTTCCCGCCCTGTTGCGGGATTGTGGAGGCACAAGGCCATGCCGCCCTGATAAATCCGGTCAAGACAGTAATTCGCGCCGACGCAGGGGCGGATGCGCTCTTCCTCGCCGCGCATGATCTTGGCGACGATATGAGGATCGGCCATATGTGCGCGGGTCATGCCGACCATGTCCAGCTTGCCGCTTGCGATCGCATGACGCGCGGTCGCGACATCCTGTATCTTGGCCGCATGGAAGGTCGGGAACCGGGTTTCGGCCCGAATTTCCCCGGCGAAATCCAGATGTGGCGCAGAACGCATGCCCTGCACGGGAATGACATCCGTCAGCCCTGCATCCGTGTCGATATGCCCTTTGATGACATTCAGGAAATCCACCATGCCGCAATCTTTCAGCCGGTGCGAGATTTCCAGCCCGTCCTGTCTGGTCAGCCCGCCGGGCAGGTCCTCGTCGCCCGTATAGCGGATACCGACGATGAATTCCGGCCCGACCCGTTCGCGGATCGCCTTAAGCGTATCGAAGGTAAAGCGCAGCCGGTTGTCCAGATTGCCGCCGTAGGGTTCGTCCAGATCATTGGTCAGTGGTGACCAGAACTGATCCATCAGATGGCCGTAAGCCTGCAATTCGATCCCGTCCAGGCCGGCCGCCTGCATCCGTTCGGCCGCGTCCGCGTAATCTTCGATGATCCGGGCGATATCCCAGTCCTCGGCTTTTTTCGGGAATGCCTTATGCGACGGTTCGCGCTCATGCCCGGCCGAAACCACCGGCAGCCAGTCGGCCTTGTCCCAGCGGGTTCGCCGGCCCAGATGGGTCAGCTGAATCATGACGGCGCAGCCGTGATCATGGCATTCGTCGGTCAGTTGCTTCATCCAGCCGACGACCTCGTCCTTCCATGCAAGGATATTGTTGAATACCGGCGGGCTGTCCCGCGAAACCGAGGCCGACCCCGCTGTCATGGTCAGGGCCACGCCCGCCCGCGCCCGTTCGGCATGGTAGGCGCGATACCGTTCCTTGGGCATTCCGTCTTCGGGATAGGCCGGTTCGTGGCTGCTGATCATCAACCGGTTTTTCAGCGTCAGATGCCTGAGCTGATATGGCTGAAGGAGTGGGTCGCTGGACATGGCATCCTCCCTTGGCTTTGTGGGAGAATTCCAGAAATGTTCATAACTGTCAAATTTAAAATCAGCAATGTACATTTTTCTTGTTCGGCTGGAACTCCGCGTCTATGATCCGGGCATGGATGCGGTAAATGACAAGACGGATGAGCCGAAAACCTCGGGCTGGCGCGGTTCGCGCGAACTCTGGCTCGATGCGGCGAAACAGGCGCTGGTGGAGACGGGTCTGGATTCGGTGAAAATCCAGCCGCTTGCGAGTCGGCTGAACATTTCCCGCACCAGCTTTTACTGGTTCTTCAAGGATCGGCGCGCATTATTGGATGCATTGCTGAAGGAATGGGAGGCGAAGAACACCGGAGCTTTCGTCGATGCCTGCGAAGCCTATGCCGAAACCCCTGCCGAGGCGGTGCTGAACCTGATCGGCGTGTTCATAGATGAAAACCTGTTCGAACCGCGTCTGGATTTTGCCATCAGGGGCTGGGCGCATCGGTCGGATTCCGTCGCAGAGCGTGTCAATGCCGCCGATGAAACCCGTCTGGCGGCGATCCGTTCGATGTTCGGGCGTTTCGGTTATGCGATAACAGATGCCGACACACGGGCGCGCACGGTCTATCTGACCCAGATCGGCTATATCTCGATGCAGGTCGTTGAAAGCCTGCAAACCCGGATGGAGCGGATTCCCGGCTATGTCCGGATATATTCCGGGCACGCCCCGACCGGGAAGGAACTGGCGCGTTTCCATGCGCGGCACAAGTTCATGACGCAGGAAGCCGGTCTTTCCGCGCATGATGCCGGGTAACGGGATTTCAAGGTATTGCGCGAATGTCGCGGCAGTCATTCCTGTGACCGGGCAGGGCGAAATTGTCTGCGGCGCAGGATCATCCCGCTGCTTCGGCTGCCTGATAAATGCGGGACAAAAGACTTTCCCGGCGTTCCGGCGGTACGGGAAATGTGCCGTTGCCTTTATTCCGGGCCGTCCCCTTGAGCTTTCGATCCGGTGAAGTTCAGCATCCACGGCGTGCCGAAACGGTCGCGGAACATGGTGAACCGTTCGGCCCAGAAGGTTTCCGCCGGTTCCATGTTGATATTCTGTGCATCTTTCGACAATGCCGCGAAAATGCGATCGAATTCTTCCAGCGAAGCAGGTGCAAGCTGAACATAGAAGCCCTGCGGCCGGTCATACATGTCTTCGGAATTGTCCGAGGCCATGATCATCGACTGATCAAGCTTCATGCCCATATTCATCACCATATCCTCGCCGCCCGGCATGCGCATGTCCGGCTCTGCATCGCCATTGCGGAAGACATAGGCGATCTCACCGCCCAGCGTTTCGGCGTAGTGCTTCATCGCTTCAAGGCAGTTGCCTTTGAAAAACAGATAGATGATCGGATTCATCGGAATCTCCGTTATAAGCTTTTCGCCAATTCTTCCAACTGATCGGCGGCGGCACCCCAGCCTTCGTGAAAGCCCATTTCCTCGTGTTCCTTCCGGGCTTCCTCGGTCCAGTGCATGGCGCGGGCGACATAATGGGTGCGGCCCTCGCCGGCATCCTCGAATGTGACTTCCGAGGCCATGAAAGGCCGCCCCTGAGGGCGCCATCCGGGTGCGAATGCGTCAGTAGTCACGAGTTTGCTGCCCTCGACGATTTCAAGAAATACGCCGAGATTTGGGAATTGCTCGCCATCCGGCCCGTTCATCACGCAGGAAAACTCTCCTCCGGGGCGCAGGTCGATGACGGGATTCGTGATGAACCACGGCTTTGGGCAGAACCATTTTTCCAGGAGGGCAGGTTCGGTCCAGCAGCGCCACAGGGCGGCGCGGGGTGCGTTCAGTTCCCGGTCGAGTACCAGTTCGATCGTGTCAGTCATTTTGTCCTCCCTCCGGACGGCTTTGAAACAAGAGTTTGACATAACGCCGAAGATGGTCAACGCTTTCGACCGCAAGCGAAGGATCGTTGCCTGCCTTGGCAAGGATGAACGCGCCTTGCAGAACCGCCTGCGTATGCCGTGCGAGACTTGCCGGGGTCCAGTCCGCCGATATTCCATATGCCTTCATCGCGGCCTGTATGTCTGGCTCAAGCGTGGTGGAATGCCCGAACAATGACGCCGCACAGGCATCGCGGATGGCGGGATATTTCGAATAGGCTTCTTGCGTCATGGTTCCGACAAGGCAGGTGAATTCGGCAAGCTCACCCGCCACAAGATCGCGGCGAAAATCGATATAGGCCAGGATCCGGTCCAGTGGTTCTGCATGGTCGTGATAGGGTGCATTTGCAAATAGTTCACTGGTCGTTTCCGCCCAGAATTGCGCCGCCGCTACCCCCAGCGCCTCTTTGCTGGCGAAGTGGTGGAAAAATGCCCCCTTGGTGACGCCGGCAGCCTGACAAAGCTGATCAACGCTGGTGGCGGCGAAGCCCTGGGTCCTTATGATGTCCCGCGCGGCCTCCAGCAGCCTTGTGCGCGCATCGCCCCGGTCGGGATTTTGTTTGGTTGGTCTGTTCATGTATGTTTAATACCAACCGGTCGGTATGATTGTCAACCGATAAAATGGCAAGGCAAGCGCAGAGGATCGGCTGCCGTGCTGTAGTCAGGTCGTTCCGTTGGGGGAACGGATTGCCTGAGGGGCGCCTCAGGCTGCGCTTTGCCAATCCGCAAGCTTGCCGGGAAGCATTTCCATATGCGTGATGATGTCGATTGCCCCGGCGTCGCGCAGGCGCGCGGCATGGGTCGGCCAGGTATGTCGTCCGCCGGTAAAGCCAAGCGCCTGCATTCCCGCACGCCGCGCCGCGGTGACACCTGCCGCGCTGTCCTCGATGACCAGACAATCCGCGGGATCGGCACCCAGTTGCGAAGCCGCCAGAAGAAAGACATCCGGCGCGGGCTTGCCGCGGGCGACCTGCTCGGCGGAATAGATATGATGGCCGAAGAAATCGCTCAACCCGCAAACCTCCAGCGAAAGCTTCAGTTTCGTGACGCCGGATGACGACGCGACTGCGCGCGGAAGATCGAGTTTTTGCAGAGCGTCGACGACGCCCCTGACCGGCTTGAGTTCCGTCCGCAGCCTTTCAAGCAGGATCTCATCGGCCTTTTGCAGCAGATCCAGGGGCCAGGGCTGCCCGCGCTCTTCGGCCAGCTCGGCCCAGATGGCGTGTTTCGGCCTGCCGATAAAACGGTGGATGATGTCTTCGGTCGTGATCTGGTGTCCGGCAGTTCGCATCAGCCGGGCATCGGTTTCGCAGGACAGGATTTCGCTGTCCACAAGTACGCCGTCGCAATCGAAGATAATCATTCGCCGTATGGAACCCATATGTTTTTCACTTGTGTCGCATGCTCCAGAAAGATGCGGCCCTGACCTTCGGCACCTGTCCAGTCGCGGGCAGCGCCATCCTCGACCCAGGTCTGCTTCAGATTCCCGGCGCTTTCCGCCTCGACCATGCGGCCTCCGTCCGGTGTGCCGAAATACCACATCCCTGCAACTTCGTCATGCTGCGCCAGCGTCTTGGCCAGATCGTCGCGCGGACCGGTGACGATATTGACCACGCCTGCGGGAACGTCAGAGGTTTCCAGCACCTGATAGAAATCCGTTGCGGCCAGCGGATGGGCCTGGCTGGGAACCGTCACGACGCTATTACCCATCGAAATCGCCGGAAGCACCGTAGAGACGAAGCCCAGCAATGGATGCGCCAGCGGGCAGGCGATGCCGATCACGCCTAACGGTTCGTTCATCGCCAGCGTGCCATGGGCGCTTTTGGTCTGATGCACCGCACCGTCGAACTTGTCGGCCTGCGCGGCATACCAAAAACAGCGACGGATCGCGGTTGCGACCTCTTCCGCGGCTGCGCCTTTGCCTGCGCCGAAGCTGCGCAACCGTTCTTCGAATTCAGGAGCGCGGGCCGAGAGATTTTCGCCCAGATAATACAGCACCTGCGCCCGGTTATGCCCGTTCGCCTTGCCCCATCCGGTGGCCTTGTTCGCGGCTTCGACCGCGTTGCGGATATCTTTGCGGTTGCCCAGTCCCGCTAATCCGACAGCCGCCTTTCCGCCCTGAACGGTATAGGAATAGCCACTGTCGGGCCGGGTCTGCTTGCCGGCGATATACAGCTTGGCGGTACGGTCGATCCCTTGCGCCTGACCGCCGGTATGAGGCGTCGCATCCGGGGCAGGGGGCGCGGCCTCGGGTTTCTTCGTGCGTGGCGCGGGATGGGCGAGATAGGCGCCCATGCCTTCGCGGCCGCCCTCGCGTCCGAAACCGCTTTCGCGATAGCCCCCGAATCCCGCGCCAGCGTCGAAAACATTCGTGCAGTTGATCCAGATCACCCCGGCCTTGATCTTCGAGGCGATGTCGAGGCAAAGATTAACGTTCTCGGACCAGATCGAGGCTGCCAGCCCGTAGCGGGTGTTGTTCGCCAGTGAAAGCGCGTCGGCAGGCGTTCGGAAAGGCGTCAGCGTGACGACCGGACCGAATATCTCTTCGGTCGCCAATATGCTGGCGGGCTCGACCCCCGTGGCAAGCGTCGGCGGATAAAAGCATCCTTCGGGTGCCGTGCCTTGATGCAACACCGCACCTTGCGCCACGCCTTGCCCGACCAGATCGCGGATCCGGTCAAGCTGAACCGGATGCACGATCGCGCCGATATCGGTGGATTTGTCCAGCGGATCGCCCACGCGCAGCGTGGCCATGCGTGCCTTCAGCAGGGTTTCGAACCGTTCGGCTACCGCTTCCGCCACCAATATCCGCGCTCCGGCACAGCAGACCTGCCCTTGATTGAACCAGATCGCATCGACGACCCCTTCGACCGCCGCGTCAAGATCGGCATCGGCAAAGACCACGAATGGCGATTTGCCGCCCAGTTCCAGCGTCAGGGATTTGCCGGAACCGGCGGTCTGGCGACGGATCAGCCGCCCGACCTCGGTCGAGCCGGTGAAGGCGATCTTGTCAATTCCGTCATGAGCTACGATTGCCGCACCGGTTTCGCCATCCCCGGTCACGATGTTCAGCACCCCCTTGGGCAACCCGCATTCAACGGCGATTTCGGCAAAGGCAAGCGCGGTCAGCGGCGTATATTCAGCGGGTTTCAGCACCACCGTATTCCCCGCAGCAAGCGCGGGCGCGATCTTCCATGCCAGCATCAGAAGCGGGAAGTTCCACGGGATCACCTGACCGCAGACGCCAATGGGTTCCGCGCCGGGAAACTCGTCCTCCAGCAGTTCTGCCCAGCCTGCGTGATGATAGAGATGGCGGGCGACAAGGGGAATATCGATGTCGCGGCTTTCGCGGATCGGCTTGCCATTGTCGAGACTTTCCAGCACGGCAAGGAAACGGGAATGCTGCTGGACATGGCGGGCGAGCGCATAGAGATATTTCGCCCGTTCATGCCCCGCAAGCGCCGCCCATTTGGGTTGAGCCTTGCGCGCTGCCGTGACCGCCGTATCCACATCCGCCGCCGTGCCTTGCGTGACCTTGGCCAGTTCCTGCCCGGTGGCCGGATTGCTGACGGTGAATGTCTTGCCCGGTTTCGTGAACGCACCGTTGATGAAGTGGCCGAAACCGCCGGAATGGCGCTCCAGCCAGCCGAGGGCGATGCTGCTGTCTTCGGGAGAGGGGCCGTAATCCATGCTGCTCAGAATATCCGTGATCGTGGTCATATCCCGCTCCTTCAGGCGATCGCGTGACGGGAAGAGGACGCATAACGCCCGGTGACGTGATGTTCCAGTTGCCGCTCGATATCGCCCAGCATCGAAGAGGCTCCGAAGCGGAACAGATCGGGGTTCAGCCAGTCGCGGCCCAGCTCCTCTTTCATCAGGATTTGCCATGTAAGCGCCTCCTTCGCGGATTTCATGCCGCCAGCCGGTTTAAAGCCGATCCTGTAGCCGGTGACCGCGCCGTAATCCCGCAACGCCCGGATCATCACCAGACTGACGGGCAGGGTGGCGTTGACGCTTTCCTTGCCCGTAGAGGTCTTGATGAAATCCGCGCCCGCCTGCATCGCCACCATCGAGGCAGCATAGGTATTACGCAGCGTTTGCAGATCGCCGGTAGCGAGAATCGCTTTCAGATGCGCCGGCCCGCAGGCTTCGCGCATGGCGCAGATCTCATCGTAAAGCGCCTGCCAGTTCGCCGTCAGAACATGCTCGCGAGTAATGACGATGTCGATTTCATCCGCGCCCTCGGCCACGGCGTAACGGATTTCCTCCAGCCGCAGGTTCAGTGGCATCAGTCCGGTGGGAAAGCCCGTGGCGACCGAGGCGACCGGAATGCCTGAGCCCTCAAGCGCGCGGGCGGCATGGTTTACCATGGTCGGATAGACGCAGACCGCGCCGGTTGTCAGGGGCATATCGCCCAGCCCCAGCCCTTCCTTGATATGAGGTGCAAGCGGGTTGCGGGCCTTGGCGCAAAGGCGACGGACGCGGGCCGCTGTATCGTCGCCCGCCAGCGTGGTCAGATCGATGCAGCGCAGGGCATTCACCAGCCACGCCGCCTGATATGCCTTTTTCACCGAGCGCCGCGCGGCAAGTGTCGCGGTCCGTCGCTCGGCGGCAGAACGATTGAGGGCGTGGCTCTCAAACATCTCAGGCGTCAGGGGCATGCCGGGATTGCGTTCATGTCCGGCCCCGGTCCGGGCCGGGACGGGGTGGGTCTTGCCCTGTATGGGCGCTTTCACATCAACGGCCATGTATATGCTCCAATACGCAGATGCGGTGGCATCAGCCCTGACGAGAACACTGACAGAGCATTTGCGCAAGACCTCAACGGTTCATTGCCCGATGATCAGGCGGCGGCTGCCGGGATATGGACCTGCTTGGTTTCTTTGGGTTGCTCGGCAGCAGGTAACGGCAGCGGAAAGCTGCCGTGCAGCGATCCTGGTGCCCTTATCCCCGCGCCCTGACGACCTGCAGAAGCGGCATCAGTTCGGACATGTCCGGCCCATGCGCCTGACCCGTGACCGCCTTGCGCAGTGGCATGAACAGGCCCTTGCCCTTGCGCCCGGTCGCTGCCTTGACCTGTGCGGTCCATTCGCCCCAGGAGGTGTCTGAGTAGGGCGGAGGAGGCAGAAGTTTCACTGCCTCGGCGACGAAATCGCTGTCCTCGGCATCGATCAGCGGTTCGGCGCCCTCGTGGCAGATCCGCCACCAGCCGTTCAGATCGTCCAGCGTGGTGATGTTCTGCGACGCGACGCGCCAGAAGCGCTCGGCCTGATCCGTGGGAACGCCAAGTTCGGCAATGCGGTCGCGGACGGAAGCGAAGGGCAGGGACTGGTTGTACTCGCGCGTCAAAGGCCACAGGTCTTCGGCGTCGAACTTGGTGGGGGAAGCGCCGAAATGCGCCAGGTCGAACTCCGCCGCCAACTCGTCCAATGAGCTGAGCCCGACCGGCTGGCCCGATCCCAGTCGGGCCATCAGCGAAATCAACGCTTCGGGCGCGATACCGGCGTCGCGCAGATCCTTCAGCGAAAGCGCGCCGATCCGCTTGGACAATTCCTCGCCCTTCGCCCCGGTCAGAAGGCTGTGATGCGCGAAGGAGGGCGGCGTGCCGCCAATGGCGCGGATGATCTGGATCTGGGTGGCGGTGTTGGTCACATGATCCGCGCCGCGCACGACATGGGTAACGCCCATATCGGTATCGTCCACGCTGCTGGCGAACGTATACAGCACCTGCCCATCCGCGCGGATCAGCACCGGGTCGCTGACCGAAGCCGCATCAATGGAGATATCGCCCAGGATCCCGTCATTCCACTCGATCCGTTCATGATCCAGCCGGAAGCGCCAGTAGCCCGCGCGCCCTTCGGCCCGCAGTTTGTCCTTGTCTGCATCCGACAGGTTCAGCCCGGTCCGGTCATAGACCGGCGGTTTACCCATATTCAGTTGCTTCTTGCGCTTCAGGTCCAGTTCGGTCGGCGTCTCGAATACTTCGTAAAGATGCCCCGAGGCGCGAAGCTGATCGGCGGTCTCGGCGTAGCGGTCCAGCCGCAGCGATTGCCGCTCGACCCGGTCCCAATGCATGCCCAGCCATTCCAGATCGCGCATGATACCGTCGACATATTCCTGCTTCGAGCGCTCCTGATCGGTATCGTCCAGCCGCAGGATGAACGTGCCGCCCGCTTTCCGGGCGATCAGATAGTTGAACAGCGCGGCACGCAGATTGCCGACATGGATGTGGCCGGTAGGTGACGGGGCGAAGCGGGTGGTGGTCATCAGATGTCTCCTGTTGAGAGACGCTCTTTCACAGCCGGGCTTTTTTGTCCATATCAGCATTGGCAGCAAGGAGTGACCAATGGGCGATTGCGAAGAGCTGAAGGCCCCCGATGCGGCGGCGATAGAGGCTATGGCGCGTGAGGTTCTGGCGGAATTGCCTGCGGAATTCGCCGGCCACGCGCAGGATGTCGCGATTCGCGTGGCGGAATTCGCCACCGAAGAGATGCTGGACGAATTGCAGATCGACGATCCGTTCGAACTGACGGGCCTTTATGACGGCATTCCGGTGACCGAAAAATCCGTGTCGGATCAGCCCGGGGGTCCGGATACGGTCTGGCTGTTCCGCCGCCCGATTCTTGACGAATGGGCAGCGCGGGGGAATGTGACTTTTGGTGAACTGGTGGGCCATGTGATGACGCATGAGCTGGCGCATCATTTCGGCTGGTCCGATGCGGATATCGCGCGGATCGACAGGTGGTGGGAATGAACCAGCTTCCGATCCTGACGGTCACGCTGAATCCGGCGCTTGATCTTTCGACCGTGGCTGACGAGGTTCGCCCCGATCAGAAGCTGCGCTGCGACAAGCCGATAGCTGATCCGGGGGGCGGTGGGATCAATGTCAGCCGGGCGATCAAGATCATGGGCGGGCAATCCACGGCGATGGTTGCGCTTGGCGGCGCGACGGGAACGCGGATCGCCGAGATGCTGAAGGCCGACGGGCTGTCGGTGATCCGTCTGACCGCGCCCGGAGAGACGCGGCAGTCCCTTGCGGTCAGGGATCGCGCGACGGACAGCCAGTATCGTTTCGTCATGCCGGGTCCGGAATGGCACAAGGCGCATGTGTCGGACATGATGCAGGCGATCGGGGAGGCGGCCCGGGCAGGCGGCTGGGTCGTCGTATCGGGTTCGAACCCCCCGGGTGTGGCGCCGGGTTTCGAGCAGATGCTGACCGTGCGGTTGAAAGGCGGCAATGCGCGTCTGTTGGTTGACACTTCGGGGGATGCGCTGCTTGCGCTTGCAGGTTCGTCAACGCCGGTCGATGTGCTGCGCATGGATAGCTACGAGGCCGAGGGGCTGGCCGGGCGTCCCCTGCCGCTGCGCAGCGATAGCGCGGCATTTGCCGCCGGTCTGGTGCGGGATGGGGCAGCGAAATCGGTGATCGTGGCACGTGGCGCGGATGGCTCGATCATCGCCGGCGATGGTGGGGCATGGCATGCCGAAGCGGCAAGGGTTCCGGTGATCAGTGCGGTTGGCGCGGGCGACAGCTTTGTCGCCGGCTTTGTGCTTGCAGCATCCCGTGATCAGCCGGTCGAGGAGGCGCTGGCGCTTGGCGCTGCCGCTGCGTCGGCGGCAGTGATGACCCCGGCGACCGAGCTATGTCGCGCGGAACAGGTGAGGCAGCTTTATGCCAGGAGGACCCTGACGCGGCTTTAAGAGCGTCATCGCCGCCTTTTTGACATTTTCCTTCCGGATGCATGCCGCTGGTCCGTTGCCTGAATCTTCTTCTGCCTTCGGCAAGGTTTTCCGGCTTCGATCAGGGCGACAGGCTGATGATGCCGCCCGATTTCATCAGCGTAATAGGGGCATTATCGCCGATCGGGCTATGCGGCTTTCTTCAGGGGTGCAGCGGATGGCCGCCTGTCCATGAAGTGTGGTTTCCAACACTCACCTGCCGCCTCGATACACCCGAGCCGAAAGACGGGCAATAAGAAGGATTGAAAACACAGAAGCCGTGCAATTTATTGAAATTACACGGCTTCTTGTCATTTAATGGTGCCCAGGAGAGGACTCGAACCTCCACGCCTTGCGGCACACGGACCTGAACCGTGCGCGTCTACCAGTTCCGCCACCTGGGCAGGTGGTGTGAGCGGGGTAACTATAACCAGTCGTGGGGGTCGTCAATGGGAAGTTTGAAAAAAAAATCGCCAATTGCCGACCGGGGTGCTTCACATGGTTCGGCCGGGATGATCGGGTTGGATTTTACACGAATATTTGCGCTTTTCCGCTGCGGAGAACGGGCAGGCGGCTTGTCGATTGGCCCGACCTTCAGTATTGAAAGCCAGGACGCGGACGAAGGAGGCAAAGGCCCATGGCGAAACTTGTCACGATCTTCGGCGGCTCGGGGTTTCTGGGGCGTCAGGTGGCACGGCAGATGGCCGGGCGCGGCTGGCGCGTACGGATCGCTGTGCGCCGCCCCAACGAGGCGTTGTTCACGCGCACCTATGGCGCGGTCGGGCAGGTCGTGCCGGTTTTGTGCAATATCCGCGACGAAGCGTCGGTCCGCGCCGCCATGACCGATGCAGATGCTGTCGTGAATTGCGTCAATATCTTGTCACGGCAAGGGAAAAGCACCTTCAAGACCGTATTTGAAGATGGCAGTCAACATATCGCCCGCCTCTCGAAAGAGATGGGGGTTCCCAAACTCGTGCATGTCTCGGGGCTGGGCGTCGACGCCGATTCCGTCAGTGAATATATCGCCTCCAAGGCCCGGGGCGAGGCTTTGGTGCTTGAGCATCGGCCGGACGCCGTGGTGCTGCGGCCTTCGGTGATGTTCGGCTCGGGGGATGTTTTCTACAATCGTCTTGCCAGCCTTGCGCGATTCGGTCCGATGATGCCGGTTGTGGGCGCAAATACCCGGTTGCAGCCGGTGCATGTGGATGACGTGGCGACCGCTGCCGTCATGGCCGCTGAAGGCAAGGCAGAGCCGGGCATTTATGAACTGGGCGGGCCGGATATTTTGACCCTGCGCGAAATCGCCAGGCAGATACTGGAAGTCATCTACCGCCGCCGGCTGGTGCTGAATGTGCCCTTCTGGCTGGCACGGATTGGTTCGGCTGTGCTGAATGTCGTACAAATGGTCACAGGCGGGCTGTTCACGAATACTATCATGAACCGTGATCAGCTGGCATTGCTGCAGCGTGATAATGTTGTCAGCGATGGTGGCAGAGGATTTGCAGAACTGGGCATTGACCCAATTTCACCTGCGGCGGTGATCGAGGAATATCTGTGGCGCTTCCGTCCGTCGGGCGAGTATGACGACATCAAGCGTTCGGCCAAGAATCTTCGTACTCTCTGATGGAAAGCAATAGCATTGTTGCAGTCGCCCTTGGGATACTCGAAGGGCTGACCGAATTCATCCCGGTCTCTTCGACCGGTCATGTTCTGTTGGCCGGGCATTTCCTTGGCTTCGACTCTCCCGGTCGGGCATTCGAGGTCGTGATTCAGCTTGGGGCCGTTCTGGCTGTGCTGACCATATATGCCACACGGCTTTGGGGCATCTTCTCGACCGCGCCGCGTGATCCGGAATCCCGTCGTTTCATTTTCGCGGTGCTGCTGGCATTCCTGCCTGCGGTCGTGATCGGCGTGCTTGCGCATGACATCATCAAGCGGGTGCTGTTCGAGTCGCCGGCATTGATCGCGGTGATGCTGGTCCTTGGCGGGATCGTGATTCTTTACGTGGATCGCTGGGCAAGGAACCCGACCTATCACCGTGCCGAGGATTTTCCCTTGGGGATGGCGTTGAAAATCGGGTTCATTCAATGTCTGGCGATGATTCCCGGTGTTTCCCGTTCGGGGGCGACGATCGTCGGCGCCCTGCTTCTGGGGGCGGACAAGAGATCGGCGGCAGAGTTTTCATTCTTCCTGTCGATGCCCACAATGCTAGGGGCGTTCACCTACGATCTCTACAAGAATCTGGATGTTCTGGACGCCGGGGCGATGGGGAATATCGTCATCGGCTTTGTCTTTGCGATGATTACGGCGATCATCGTCGTTCGCTGGCTGCTCGATTATGTCTCAAAGCAGGGATACGCGCTTTTCGGTTGGTGGCGAATCATTGTCGGTAGTGTTGTTTTGCTCGCTCTCGCGGCGGGTATGTAAGTATTGCTGACCTGAATTTGGAATTTAGTTGCGATAAAACTCTTCGATAACATAAAAAATCTATATTTAGGTCAATATTACTGACTTTTTATTCGCTGCGCCTTGGTTTATTCCGGCGACGGGAGTTCCTGTCACTTGGAAGGTTGCGCAGCAATGGCCACGCAGAAGATGTTGAAATTCGTTTCCACCCCGCGCGAGATGCCGGAGAAACGCAGCGCGCAAGAGCGCAGCGAGGATTTCAACGAAATTTACCGCGAATTTGCTGAACAGAAGGCCGCCGAGCAGGCCGGTCGCTGCAGCCAATGCGGAGTGCCTTACTGCCAGACGCATTGTCCTTTGCACAACAATATCCCGGACTGGTTGCGCCTGACCGCCGAAGGGCGGCTTGAAGAGGCGTATCGGGTCAGTCAATCGACCAACACTTTTCCCGAAATCTGCGGCCGGATCTGTCCGCAAGATCGCCTGTGCGAGGGCAATTGCGTGATCGAACAGTCAGGCCACGGCACCGTCACGATCGGCGCGGTCGAGAAATACATTACCGATACCGCGTGGGAAAACGGCTGGGTGCAGCCGATCACTCCGAAACAGGAACGGGCTGAAAGCATCGGGATCATCGGTGCCGGGCCGGGCGGGCAGGCGGCGGCGGATTCGCTGCGCCGGATGGGTTTTCAGGTGACGATCTATGACCGCTATGACCGCGCCGGCGGATTGCTGACCTACGGCATCCCCGGCTTCAAGCTGGAAAAAGATATCGTCATGCGCCGCAGCAAATTGCTGGAGGATGGCGGCGTCGAATATGTACTGAACTGCAATGTCGGCGAGGATATCAGCTTCGACGCGATCAGGGGCAAGCACGACGCGGTGCTGATCGCGACAGGAGTCTACAAGACCCGCGATCTGGATATCGACAATGCCGACGCGGGCGGCGTCGTGCGCGCGATCGACTATCTGACCGCCTCTAACAAGGTCGATTTCGGCGATGATGTCCCCGATTTCAACGACGGCGAGTTGAACGCGAAAGGCAAAAGGGTCATCGTTATTGGTGGCGGTGACACCGCAATGGATTGTGTGCGCACGGCGATCCGTCAGGGCGCGCAATCGGTCAAATGCCTGTATCGCCGCGACCGCGCGAATATGCCCGGCTCGCAGCGCGAGGTACAGAATGCCGAAGAGGAGGGCGTTGAATTCGTATGGCTGTCCGCCCCCGGAGCATTCGCGGCGCAGGGCACGGTCGACACCGTCCGGGTGCAAACGATGCGTCTGGGCGCCCCCGATGTCAGTGGCCGTCAATCGCCCGAATTGATCGAGGGCGCGGATTACGATGAACCCGCCGAACTGGTCATCAAGGCGCTTGGCTTCGAGCCCGAGGATCTTCCCCGCCTTTGGGGGGTCGAAGGGTTGGAAGTGACTCGTTGGGGTACGATCAAGGCAGAGTTCCAAACGCATCAGACCTCAATCCCCGGGGTTTATGCTGTTGGTGATATCGTGCGCGGGGCCAGCCTTGTGGTTTGGGCGGTCCGCGATGGCCGTGAGGCCGCAGAAGCAATTGCGGATTTCCTGATCGGCGAAGCACGTGTCGCCGCAGAGTGAGGGTGTGGAGATGAAACCCGACGCTTCGATGAAATTGACAACAGGACGGGCGGCATGCCTGTCGCTTGTCGTGATGACCGCGGGGTGGGTGTTTCCGGTGCATGCCGGAAATTACACCCCGCCGGATGGCTGCAAGCTGGAAGTCACGGTTCAGAATCGGGGATGCACCGTCTCGCAGATCTTCCGCTGTGAGCAGGATCCCCAGGGCCATCAACGCAGCGCGATTTTCGATGAAGAAGGGCTGACCTATCAGTCGCGGATCGATGCCGAGACCCGCTGGATCGAAAGCAACGATCCCGATACCGGTATCGAGGATCTGCTGGTCGAAGAGGCCAAGGACCACGCCAGTTTCAGCACCCTGCTTGAAACCGGCAGGGATGATTTCGACTTCTGGACCGAATCCAACACTGGTGAACGGCTTCACCATGTGGGCCAGGACGAGTTGACCGGCGAGAAGGTGACAATCGACGGGATCGAGCTTGAAAAAACCCGGTTCAAGCTGACGACAAGCAGCCAGAATGACGAGGTTCTGATCGAGCGCGAGGGCCAGCAGTTCATCAATCGCGCCATGGGCCGCTTCTTCGGCGGCGTCGAGACGATGCGGGATTGGACCGGGCAGCAGCAGGAAAGCAACGATTCTCCGGTGATTTTCAGCTTCCCCGGCGAAGATGGTTTCGCGGACACGACCCCGCAATTCGATTGCAGCGAGATGCTGGCATCAGGGGGCGGACGGAAAGTGTCGGAGCCTTCGTCATGACCTTGAGGTGAAACCCTGACCGCGGCGAATTGCGCTTCTGCCCTTCAACAGCGTGATTCCAAACCAACATTTATTCGGCTTCCGTACAGACGGATCCCGACTTTCCTCAGAGAGGCCCGAAATGAAAGATTGGCAAGCCAAGGAACAAGCCCGCCGCGACTGGATGGCCGAAAACAGCCTGTATCGCGCGGATGACGAGCATTCGTCCTGTGGGGTGGGATTTGTGGTCAGCATCGATGGCAAGCCCAGCCGTCAGGTGGTGCAAAACGGGATCGATGCGCTGAAAGCGATCTGGCATCGCGGCGCGGTGGATGCGGATGGCAAGACCGGCGACGGGGCGGGCATCCATGTGCAGATTCCGGTGCCCTTCTTCTATGATCAGATCCGCCGCACCGGACACGAACCCGACCGCGAAAAGCTGATCGCCGTGGGGCAGGTCTTCCTGCCGCGCACGAATTTCGCCGCACAGGAAGCCTGCCGGACCATCGTGGAATCCGAGGTCCTGCGGATGGGGCATTACATCTATGGCTGGCGGCATGTGCCGGTCGATACCTCGGTCCTTGGCGAAAAGGCCAATGCGACACGCCCCGAGATCGAGCAGATCCTGATCCGCTGCGAGAAAGATATCGATACCGTCCAGTTCGAGCGCGAACTTTACATCATCCGCCGCCGGATCGAGAAGGCTGCCGTGGCCGCGCAGATCTCGCAGCTGTATTTCTGCTCTCTCTCCTGCCGGTCGATCATCTACAAGGGGATGATGCTGGCCGAGCAGGTGGCGGAATTCTATCCCGACCTGAAGGATGAGCGGTTCGAATCCGCCTTTGCGCTGTATCATCAACGCTATTCCACCAATACTTTTCCGCAATGGTGGCTTGCGCAACCATTCCGGATGCTGGCGCATAACGGCGAGATCAACACGCTCAAGGGTAATCTCAACTGGCTGAAAAGCCATGAAATCCGCATGGCTTCCAATGCGTTCGGCGAGATGGCTGAAGATATCAAACCGATCGTCTCTGCGGGATCGTCGGACTCGGCTGCGCTTGACGCGGTGTTCGAGGTGATGGTCCGTTCAGGTCGCTCTGCGCCGATGACCAAGACGATGCTGGTGCCGGAAAGTTGGTCGAACTCGACGACCGATATGCCGCAGGCATGGGCCGATATGTATGCCTATTGCAATGCGGTGATGGAACCCTGGGATGGTCCTGCCGCATTGGCAATGACCGATGGCCGCTGGGTTTGTGGCGGGCTTGACCGGAACGGGCTGCGCCCGATGCGTTATGTCGTGACCGGGGACGACCTGCTGATCGCCGGGTCCGAGGTTGGCATGGTGCCCGTCGATGAAAGCGCGGTTAAGGAAAAGGGGGCGCTTGGCCCGGGCCAGATGATCGCGGTCGATATGTGGGACGGCAAGCTTTACCGCGATTCCGAGATCAAGGACCGTCTTGCCGCCAGCCAGCCCTTTGGCGAATGGATCGAGAAGGTCGTGGACCTGAATCACATCATGCGCAATTTGCCCGAAGGCACCCATTATCAGGGTGAAGAACTGCGCCGCCGTCAGATCGCCGCCGGTTTCACCATGGAGGATCTGGAACATGTCCTGTCACCCATGGCCGAGGACGGGAAAGAGGCGCTTGCCTCGATGGGCGATGATACGCCGCCAGCGGTTCTGTCCGGGCAGTACCGGCCGCTGAGCCATTTCTTCCGGCAGAACTTCTCTCAGGTTACGAATCCGCCCATCGACAGCTTGCGCGAAACGCGGGTGATGAGTCTCAAGACCCGTTTCGGGAACCTTAAGAATGTGCTGGATGAAAATTCGTCCCAGACCGAGATCCTGATTCTGGAAAGCCCGTTTATCGCCAACGGCGAATATGCCGAGATGTGCCGGATGTTCGGCGAGGCCGTAACGCATATCGACTGCACATTTGCCGATGGTGCGGGACAGGAAGCGCTGTCCCAGGGGCTGGCCCGTATCCGTGCAGAGGCTGAAGATGCGGTTCGCTCGGGCGCCGGGCATCTGGTGCTGACGGATGAGCATCAGGGGCCAGAGCGGATCGGCATGCCGATGATCCTTGCTACCAGCGCGGTGCATAGCTGGCTGACGCGCAAGGGGCTTCGCACCTTCTGCTCCATTAATGTACGCGCTGCTGAATGTGTCGACCCGCATTATTTCGCCGTGCTGATCAGTGCCGGGGCGACGACGGTGAACCCCTATCTCGCACAGGATTCGATCAGCGACCGGATCGACCGGGGCCTTCTGGAGGGCAGCCTGATCGAGAATATGCGCCGCTACCGGGATGCCATCGATGCGGGTCTTTTGAAGATCATGGCGAAGATGGGCATCTCGGTGCTGTCCTCTTATCGTGGTGGGTTGAACTTCGAGGCTGTGGGTCTTTCCCGCGCCATGGTGGCCGAGTATTTCCCCGGCATGCATAGCCGGATCAGCGGGATCGGTCTTTACGGGTTGCAGGACAAGCTGGAGGATATTCACCACCGGGGCTGGCACGCCGAGAATGTCGAGCTGCTACCGGTTGGCGGTTTTTACAAGCTGCGCCGCTCGGGCGAGAAACACGCCTGGGAAGCCAGGACGATGAAGATGCTGCAAATGGCCTGCGACAAGGCATCCTATGATCTGTGGAAGCAGTTCTCGGCGCAGATGCGGGCCAATCCGCCGATCCATATCCGCGATCTGCTGGATATCAAGCCGCTGGGCAAACCGGTTCCGATTGAAGAGGTCGAAAGCATCACTGCGATCCGCAAGCGTTTCGTGACGCCTGGCATGTCACTGGGCGCATTGTCGCCCGAGGCGCATATGACGCTGAACATCGCCATGAACCGGATCGGCGCGAAATCGGATTCCGGAGAGGGTGGGGAAGATCCGGAACATAGCTATCCGATGGCCAATGGCGACAATCGCTCTGCCAAGATCAAGCAGGTTGCATCGGGCCGTTTTGGGGTGACGGCGGAATATCTGAACGCCTGCGAAGAACTGGAAATCAAGGTCGCGCAGGGGGCGAAACCCGGCGAGGGCGGTCAGCTTCCCGGCATGAAAGTGACGAAGCTGATTGCCCGGCTGCGGCATTCGACGCCGGGGGTGATGCTGATCTCGCCGCCGCCGCATCACGATATCTACAGTATCGAGGATCTGGCGCAGTTGATCTATGACCTCAAGCAGATCAATCCGCGCGCCAAGATCACCGTGAAGCTGGTTGCTTCAAGCGGTGTCGGCACGATTGCGGCGGGCGTGGCCAAGGCCAAGGCCGATGTGATCCTGATCTCGGGCCATAATGGCGGCACCGGCGCCAGTCCCGCGACCTCGATCAAATTCGCCGGCCTGCCATGGGAGATGGGGTTGACCGAGGCGCATCAGGTTCTGGCAATGAACCGGCTGCGCGAACGTGTGACCCTGCGCACCGACGGGGGCTTGCGCACAGGGCGCGACATCGTCATGGCGGCGATGATGGGGGCTGAAGAATACGGCATCGGCACCGCCGCCCTGATCGCCATGGGCTGCATCATGGTCCGGCAATGTCAGTCGAACACCTGTCCGGTGGGCGTTTGCACGCAGGACGAAAAACTGCGGGCCATGTTCACCGGCAGCGCCGATAAGGTGGTGAACCTGATCACCTTCTATGCGCAGGAGGTGCGGGAAATCCTTGCCAGCATTGGCGCCCGTTCGCTGGATGAGGTGATCGGACGTGCAGATTTGCTGACGCAGGTCAGCCGCGGCGCCGCGCATCTGGACGATCTGGACCTGAATCCGCTGCTGATCACCGTCGATGGCTGGGACAAGATCGTCTATGACCGCTCGAAACCCCGCAACGCGGTGATGGACACGCTGGACGCGGAAATCATCCGCGATGCCGAGCGGTTCTTTTCGGATGGCGAAAAGATGCAGTTGTCCTATGCCGTGCGCAACACGCTGCGGACCATCGGGACACGGACATCCAGCATGATCGTGCAGAAATTCGGGATGCGGAACAATCTGCAACCCGATCACCTGACGGTCAGGCTGACCGGCAGCGCCGGGCAGTCGCTGGGTGCCTTTGCCGCGCCGGGGCTGAAGCTGGAAGTCTCGGGCGATGCCAATGACTATGTCGGCAAGGGGCTTTCCGGTGGCACCATTACCGTACGCCCGCCGATGATCTCGCCATTGACGGCATCGGATAACACCATCATCGGCAATACCGTGCTTTACGGTGCGACCGATGGCTATCTTTTCGCGGCGGGCCGCGCCGGCGAACGCTTTGCCGTCCGCAATAGCGGCGCGAAAGTGGTGATTGAGGGCTGCGGGACCAATGGTTGCGAATACATGACCGGGGGCGTCGCGGTGATCCTTGGACCCATTGGTGCGAATTTCGGTGCCGGAATGACGGGCGGCATGGCCTATCTTTACGATCCCGACGGCATTGCGCGCGACTATATCAACCCGGAATCCCTGGTCATGTGCCCGGTGACACAGGAACATTGGGAGACCGAGCTGAAGGAGCTGATCGAACGGCATCGCAAGGAAACCCTGTCCCGTAAGGCTGACGAGATCCTGCAGAACTGGGAACGCGAGAAGCATAATTTCCTTCAGGTCTGCCCGAAAGAGATGCTGCCGCATCTGGCGCATCCGATTCAGGCGGTCGACGACACAAAATCGATCCCGGCGGAATAATCCGCCAAGATGGTTGCGACTTCAGGAAACGGCTCTGATCGGGGCCGTTTCCATCATTTTCAATCCTTTAGCTTGACTGCACGCGATATGACGTGACAAAGCCCGATCATGATCCTTCGGATGTTGCTCAGAACGCCTGCGCATGACGCGCCCGTCCCGGCTGCCACAGGCAGCCGCTGGCGACCCATGCGCCGGCTGATGATCTGGTTGCGATGGATTCTGCTGCGATTGTTCCTGCTGATGGCGCTGGTGGTCGGGTTCTTCGGGCTGATCAATCCACCGACCACATGGACGATCATGGCCGATTCCCGCAACCATTCGATCAAGCCACGCCAATGGACGGATTTCGAGGATATCGCCCCGGTCATGCGCCGCTCGGTCGTGGCGGCGGAGGATGCGAATTTCTGCCGGCACTGGGGGTTCGACATGATCGAGATCCGCCGCGTCATTGCCTCGGGCAGTTCGCGAGGGGCCTCGACGATCAGCCAGCAAACGGCGAAGAACGTTTTTCTGTGGCAGGAGCGCAGCTGGTCGCGCAAGTTTCTGGAAACCGTCCTTACGCCGCTGGTCGAGGCGCTCTGGTCGAAGCAGCGCATTCTTGAGGTCTATCTGAACGTGGCCGAATTCGGGCCGGGGATTTTCGGTATATATGCCGCCGCCCGGGAATATTTCGGAACAACGCCGGACATGCTGACTCCGGTGCAATCCGCCCGGCTGGCGGCAATCCTGCCCGCGCCGAAATCGCGCAGCCCGCAACAGGCCTCGAACCGGTCGCGGGCAATTGCCGATGGCGCTGCCACGATTGCGCGGGACGGGCGCGCGGATTGCCTGTGAGTTGCGGCACCGGTTGCAACGCGGGGCGGGGGATCTTAACAATACAGCGTTGCACAAAGAAGAGATTTCAAGACAGGCGATGAACAGTTCAACCCAGACCACCCGACTATACCACACGATGCTGTCCCCCTTCTGTCGCAAGGTGCGGCTGGTCCTTGCGGAAAAGAAGATCGAAGTGGAACTGGTCGAAGAGCGGTATTGGGAGAATCCGCCCGATCTGAAGCGGCGCAATCCCGCCGGAAAGCTGCCGGTCCTGCGTTATCGTGGCAATATGCTGGCCGAAAGTCAGGCCATCGTTGAGTTTATCGACGAAACAGTCCCCAATCCATCCCTGATGCCCAAATCACCGGCCGAACGACATGAGGTCCGCAGGCTTTGCGCCTGGTTTGACGACAAGTTCAATGCCGAGGTGACGCGCCCGATCCTTGAAGAGCGGGTCTGGAAGAAAATCACCCGCACGGGCTATCCCGACAGCCGCGCAGTCAAGGACGGGCTGCGCGCCGTCAAGGAGCATATCGACTATCTGGCCAGCCTGCTCGAGGCGCGTCGCTGGCTTGCGGGTAACAACCTGACATTGGCGGATTTCACCGCGGCGGCGCATTTCTCTTGTCTGGATTATATTTCGGACGTGGATTGGGACCGGTCCGAGATGGTGCGCGACTGGTATGCGACGATCAAGTCGCGACCGGCTTTCCGCCCGATTCTTGCGGATCAGGTGCCGGGTATTCAACCGGCTCCACATTATGCCGAGCTGGACTTCGGATAGCTCAGGGGGGCGCTGCTCCCCGTTGCCTGCCGGCGATTCCCCCCGGAATATTTCCGTGAAGAAGAAAGCCGACCTGATGGCCGAGGCCCGTGCCGTGGGGTTCTCGGCCATGCGCGTGACGCGGCCCGATGCCGCGCCCGAAATTGCCGGAAGATTGCAGGCTTTCGTTTCGGCCGGACGGCACGGACAGATGGAGTGGATGGCTGAACGCGCCCATTGGCGTGGAAATCCGGCAGCTTTATGGCCCGAGGCGCGTTCGGTCATCATGCTGGCCGAACTTTACACGCCGGATCACGATCCGCTGGCGGTGCTGGAACAGCAAGAGCGGGCGGCGATCAGCGTTTATGCGCAAGGTAAGGATTATCACGATCTGGTCAAGAAACGACTCAAGCGGCTGGGCCGGTGGCTGCTGGAGCAGAATCCCGGAAATGAAATCAAGGTATTCGTGGATACCGCCCCGGTGATGGAGAAACCGCTGGCACAGGCGGCTGGGCTGGGTTGGCAGGGCAAGCATACCAACCTGCTGTCGCGGGAACTGGGAAGCTGGTTTTTCCTGGGGTCGATATTCACCACGCTGGAACTTCCGGTGGATGAGCCGGAGCAGGAGCGATGCGGCTCTTGCCGCGCCTGTCTGGATATCTGCCCGACAGGCGCGTTCCCCGCGCCGTTTCAACTGGATGCGCGGCGCTGCATTTCCTATCTGACGATCGAGCATAAAGGGCCGGTCGATCCAGAATTGCGGCCTTTGATGGGCAACCGTATCTATGGCTGCGACGATTGTCTTGCGGTTTGTCCATGGAACAAGTTCGCGCAGGCCGGAACGGAAATGCGTTATCGCGGCATTGTCGATGCGCCGCCGCTGGAAGAACTGGCGCGGCTGGACGATGCCGGATTCCGCGCGCGCTTTTCGGGTAGTCCGATCAAGCGGATTGGGCGGGACCGTTTCGTGCGGAATGTGCTTTACGCCATCGGTAATTCCGGGAAACCGGAATTAACGGCAGTGGCGCAGGGCCTGACGGATGATGCCGACGAAACCGTTGCCGATGCGGCCCGATGGGCGGCCGGGCGGCTGATGCCTAGAGCTCGTCCCGCCAACGGTTGACCAATGGATAGCGGCGATCCAGCCAGAACGCCTTGGTCGAGATACGCGGGCCGGGGGCGGCCTGATATCGCTTCCATTCGCTGATATACAGCAGCTTTTCGACCTTTTTTACCGTTTCGGCATCGAAGCCCTGCTTTACCAGATCGCCCAGCGCGAGATCCTTTTCGACCAGCCCTTCCAGGATCGCGTCCAGCACCTCATAGGGCGGAAGCGAATCCTCATCCTTCTGATCGGGGCGCAACTCGGCCGAGGGTGGCTTCGAGATGATCTGCGGCGGGATCACCTCACCCGCCGGGCCTTTCATCCACGGGCGGTGATTGGCGTTGCGCCAGCGGCAGGTTTCGAACACGCGGGTCTTGTACAGATCCTTGATCGGATTATAGCCGCCCGCCATGTCGCCATAGACTGTGGCATAACCCACCGCGACTTCCGATTTGTTGCCGGTGGTCAGTAACATCTCGCCGAACTTGTTCGAGATCGCCATCAGCATCAGACCACGCAGGCGGGACTGGATGTTCTCTTCGGTGATGTCGGGGCTGGTGCCTTCCATCAGATGCGAGAGCGCCCCCTCCACGGCATTGCGTGCGCCGTCGATCCGGACGGTATCCAGTCGGGTTCCCAGCCGCCCGGCACAATCGGCGGCGTCATCCAGACTGCCCTGCGATGTATATTCCGAGGGCAGCATGACGCAGCGGGTATTTTCGGGGCCGATCGCGTCGGCGGCGATCGTCGCGACAAGTGCCGAATCGATACCGCCGGACAGGCCCAATACCACCTTGCCAAAGCCCGATTTGTGCAGATATTCGCGCAGGCCAAGCATCATGGCGTGGTAGTCCTGCTCCCATATATCGGGTTGGGTCACCATCTCGCCCGGCTGGGCCCGCCAGCCTTCTGACGCACGGATGAAATCGACATGGGCGATGGCTTCCTCAAAAGCGGGAAGCTGCACGACCTTTTGACCGCCGGGGTTCAGCACGAAGCTTGCGCCATCATAGATTTGATCGTCCTGACCACCTACCAGATTAACATAGACCAGCGGCAGGCCGGTTTCGACCACGCGCCCGACCATGTGGCCCATGCGCAGATCCAGCTTCTCGCGGTGATAGGGTGAGCCGTTCGGGACGATCAGAAGCTCGGCCCCGGTTTCCGCCAGCGTTTCGGCGACGTCGGGATACCAGCTATCCTCACAGATGGGCGAGCCGATCCGGGCCGCGCCGACCGGATAGGGACCGCTGATCGGACCGCTATCGAACAGGCGTAATTCATCGAAAAGCTGTTTGTGAGGCAAGTGATGCTTCAGAATCCGGGCAATCAGTTTGCCATCCTTGAAAATCCAATAGGCGTTGTGCAGCTTGTCGCCGTCGCGCCAAGGACCGCCAATGCCGATCGCCGGGCCATCCGTGCAGGCCGCACCGACTTTCTGGATCGCCTCGACCGCCTGTTCTGTAAATGCCGGTTTCAGCACCAGATCCTGCGTCTGATATCCGGTGATGAACATCTCGGGCAGTGCCAGCATATCGGCGCCCGCCGATTTGGCCGTCTGCCATGCCTCGATGGCGCGGGCGGAGTTGCCGGCAAGGTCGCCGACGGTGGCGTTCAACTGACCGATGGTCAGACGGAAGTGGTCGGTCATGGCATTGCCCCTGTTCTCTCGCCCCTGTGATAGGGGATGATGCGGGAAAGGAAAAGTCGGCCTTTGCGCAAGCAGGGCGCTTAGGGTAGACCATGGGGCAAAAGGTCAAGGACGAGGCGATGATGGCGGCAATTCGGGCGTCGATGAAAGCGGGTTTGTTTGCTCTGATGCTGGCAGCGGCAGGCGATGCGGCATCGGCGCAAGACGTCATCACCAAGGAGTATGATGACGGCGGCGTCTACGAAGGCACGTTCCGCAATGGCCGTCAGCACGGGCAGGGCACCTATAGTCTGCCCAACGGCTATCGTTACGAGGGCGATTGGGTGGATGGCGAGATCCTAGGTCAGGGCAAGGCCACCTTTCCCAACGGCTCGGTCTATGAGGGACATTTCGCTGGCAGCAAACCGGATGGTGAAGGCAAGATCACCTATGCCGACGGCAGCACCTATGAGGGAGACTGGACCGCCGGAGAGCCGACCGGCGAGGGCGAGGCGCATTATGCCAATGGCAGTGTCTATATCGGTCAGTTCGTCGACGGGAAGCACCACGGCAAGGGCAGGCTGACGCAGGAAAACGGCTATCGTTACGAAGGCGACTGGAATAACGGCGTCAAGGAGGGGCAGGGCAAGGTCACCTATCCCGACGGTTCGGTTTACGAGGGCGCGATGCTTGCGGGACAGCCCGCGGGACAGGGCGAGCTGACCATGCCCGACGGGATGATCTATGACGGTATCTGGGCGGCCGGGCAGATGTCGGGCAAGGGTGTTCTGGAGCAACCTTCGGGCGACCGTTACGAAGGCGAGATGCGGCAGGGCAAGCGCGAGGGGCATGGCGTGGCCACCTATACCAATGGCGATGTCTATGACGGCCAGTTCAGGAATGACCGCAGGCATGGGCAGGGAACATTCACAGGCAAGGACGGCTATGTCTATACCGGCCAGTGGGTCGAGGGCCGGATGGAGGGGAAGGGCAAGATCACCTATCCCGATGGTTCGGTCTATGAAGGAGACATGAAAGAGGACCGACCTCATGGAGTGGGCAAGATCACCTATCCCGACGGCTCGAATTATGAGGGCCAATGGGCCGAGGGTGTGATCGCGGGTGACGGTAAGGCGACCTATGCCAATGGCACGGTTTACGAAGGGAGTTTCAAGAACGCCCAGAATGACGGCCAGGGCCGGATGTCCTATCCCGATGGTTATGTCTATACCGGCGCGTGGAAAGACGGGCAGCGGCACGGAGAAGGTCAGGCCACCTATGCCGATGGAACGGTTTATACTGGCGGATTCGTCAACGGGCTGCGCGAGGGGCAGGGCAAGCTGACTACCCCCGATGGATTCGTTTACGATGGCGGCTGGAAAGAAGGCGAGATCCACGGCAAGGGCGTTGCGACCTATTCCAATGGCGACCGTTACGAGGGAAATTTCGTTGTCGGCAAGCGTCAGGGTCAGGGGATCATGCGCTACGCAACCGGACAGGTGGCGTCCGGCGAATGGGAGGAAAACCGGCTGGTTGATCCCGATGATGATGCTGCCGCTTCGGAACCCGAACAGCAGGATGAAGCGGTGGAAACTCCGGATTTGCCCGATGAGACCCCGGCCGCCGAAGAGGAGTGATTGGCGCGCTGCCTCTGCACCCCCAGGATATTTGAGTGAAGAAGAGAGGGACGGAGCGGAATTCGTCTGACGTAATCGGCGTTAAATTCGAAAGGCTCCGGGCGATGATGCCGTTCACTTACCGTTTGCGGGATTCTTCCGGAAGCCGAATGCGACATAATCGCGTTGATAAGCGGAAAAGGCGGCGGTTATCAGCTCTTTATCCGACAGGAATGCCGGCGGTGCCGGGATTTCGATACGCTCAAGCTGTGGGTCGGGGATATTCGCGCTTTGGCACAGATAGGCGATATCTTCCTGAAGACGATCCTCGCGGATCAGAATATCGGGCTGCACGAACTGGCTGAAACCCGCCAGCACCGCGGACTGACTAGCCCAATGAGGATGAGTCGGAAGCGTGGTCTGGCCGTTGAGATTGCGGCCCAGAAATCCAAGGAACTGATGGAACAACCTGACTGTGCTGGCATCGTCCAGATCGGTCAATGCGTCATCGGGGGGCAAATCCACGCGATGAACCTGGCGCATCAATTGCCGCAGTTCAGGTTTGGCCCCTGACAGCAGATGCAGGAAGGCTTCCCATGCCCGGTGCAGCGGGTGCCGCAGGATGATGAAGCTGCGATGGCCCGGATGCTGTCGTTTCCACTGGCGCAGGCTGTTTTGCGTGTGATTGCGCCCGGTTTGCCCCAAAACCTCGAACCACCCTTCTTGCGGAACTGCTCCTCCGTCCTTGACTGGCATATAAAGCAGGCCCGAGCCTGCCTCGCTGGTCAGAAAACTGGGGACGGCGGGACCCCGGCTGGGCTCGAAATTCGGAATCTGCCCGATCGCGAACGGGTCCAGTTGCTGCAGATCGTCCTGCATCTCTTGAAAATTCGTGACCTTCTCTTCCATCGCACGCGGATTTTGCGGAACCTGATCGCTTGCGGGTTTGACATTCTGCACATCGCTGCGGCCAAGCCAGTGCAGCAGTCCGGTCATCACCGCGCTGTCGCGGAGATCGTTGTAGTCAAGCCAGAATGCACTCTGACCGGTGGCCTGAAGATGATGAACGATCCGCCGCTGAAACTCTGTCTGTTTCGACAGGGTCTGGCGAAACTCCTCGCGGTTATAGGTGATCGATGCCGGGATCGGGGTTTCGGTTTCGTTCAGCTTCCATTGGTTCGTTTCCCAGGCCAACCGGGTCGAGACATAGCTTTCCAATGGATTGCGGGTCAGGATGACCTTTGCACAGCGCCGGTCGTCCATGATGGCGTCAAACACCCGCGGATCGTGATCGTGAAAATAGCGGAATCCCGGCAGGTGATCGGGTTTGTTGAAAAGCTTGTCAAGCAGCCGCATCGGATCGGCTTCCCGCTCATCGCGGGTGATCCCCAGCATCTCGTCCTTGTCGGGCCAGCCCATCATATAGGGATTGAACGCCTCCCCGAAACAGGTGACTTTCCTGACGGCGTTCAGCGTCGCCTCGAGCAGATTCGAGCCGGTGCGCATTTCGGCGAAGATCACAAAACTGCAGAAAGCTTCGGTCATCAGATTTCGTTCCTTGTCAGGATATGCGATGCCTTGGTGATCGGCTGGTCACCCGTCAGGCGAGGATGCAGGCCAGAATTGCGCAGACGTTGCAGATGTTCTGCCAGTCCCGTGGTGTCGCGCGTGGGGGGCAGGCTGGTGATGGGTTTGGCATTCGGGTCGATCTGGCCCAGCGCCTTCTCGAGAATCGCCTGCGGTCTTGCGATGAAATCGTTGAATTCCCAAAGCTGAACACGGGCCTTGACCCAGACCGAATTGAGAATTTCAAGCTGGGCCATCTCGGTTCGCTGGAGCATGGCGGTAATTCTGCGCACATCGTCGAAGGGCATCCCGGTTTCGAGCAAAGGCAGATTCCAGGCGCCGGTCACCACGAAAAGCGTCGCATTGGGATCGGTTGCCATGAACCAGTTAAGGCTTTGATTGTCGCGGGGACTGAACTGAAAGATCTGCATCTTTTCGGTGACGCGGATCAATGCGGCAAGGAAGCGCTGGGTGTCGTAATCGCGGATTTCGGCGCTGCAGGACAATGCTCCGGGCCCGATCTCGGGCCGGCCTGCGAATTCCACCTTTTCCGGCCCCAGAAGATGGCCGTGAACATCGCCGGAAAGATGTTCGGCCAGCCATGTCTCGAAATCGGGGAAAATGTCAGTCAGTCCCTGAAACAAGGCGTAGGGCGCAGAGGTCTTTCCGTTTTCGGCATCCTTCCGGGGGAAACGGCTTTGCATATACAGGCCGGGGCGCCCCAGAACCCGGCGGCTGAGCGCGCGCGCGATCAGTCTTTCGATATGGGCGGGTTGCGGGGGTGAGGGATCGGGGTCGGGTTTGGCGGGCCTGGGAAAATGCTCCAGCAGGCGGGTCGCACCCGGCCAGATTTTCCGCGCGACGAAACAATTCGATTCCTCGAGTATCGGAATGTGGTCGTCATAGGCCCGGTAGGGCCGTCCACGATGGTCAAACCGCGAGAATGTCAGCGAACGGCTTTCGATCCTGTTCGAATGTCGCCGAGCCAGCGTCTGGAAGTAGCTTTCATCGGGGATCCAGCTTCGACGGAAGTAACGGTCATATTCCCAGCGCCGCGGATCGTCCAGGATTGCACGCAGCGTCCGCGCGGTCAGGCACCACCATTGCGAGCCGAGATGTGGGGTAAGACCGCGCGGCAATCTTCGCCTGATGCCCAGCCGCCGCTGAAGGTTGACGCAGGAATCGAACAGTTTGCGTCGTTTGCGCCAGTCGAACGGAAAATACATCGTGAAGCGTTCTTTGTTCAGCCCGCCAATGACCCATGCGACCTCATTCGCGTCAACGCTTTCGATATAGTCGCGATCGGGAGACAGGGCGAGAAATGCGGCGAGTTCCGAGATCGGGCGCAATGGCAGGCAGGAACCGGATGCAAGATAGACATGCGTGCAGTCGGGGAATTCCTCCAGCAGCAAGGACGCCGCATGCTGAGTTGCCTCGATCAGGCTGAAGCGGCCCCAACCGCAGCGGATCCGGCGGGAAAAGCGAATGTCGGGCAGATCCGACAGGGAAGTCTTCATCTGATCTATTTCGGTTTCGGGAGATTTTGCATCGACATGGATCGCGACTTTCGCCCCGCCCTCGGCCCAGATCCGGGCGATCCGCGCCGCCATCTGCAAATTCTCGTGGCACAGAAGGACCACGCCCATATTGACCGGCACGCTCATGGCCAGTTCCCGCTTGAGATCAGGCCAAGATCCTCAAGCTGCCGCCAGTCGCGAAACCTGCGCGACTCGTTGCACCACAGGCGCACGCCCTGCTGCAATCCGGCATGATAGGCGCGGTATTCCTGGCTGTTTCCGTAATGCTGGCCGCGATCCAGTTCTTCGGTGGATTTTTTCGCGAATGTGGACAGGAATTTGGCATGTAACAGGCAGCCCGATGCCATCTCTCCTCCGTCTTCGTCGAAAACCTGATTCAATGACCGGGGAAGCAGCATATGGGTCGAGCTGTAATAGGTGAAGCGTCTGTTCCATCGAACCAGCGGAATCTTGTTCAATGCCGGGCCCGACTGAGGGTTATAGGGAAAGAATGCCCGGGTCCGCGGGCCGCCCTGTACCCAGAGATTGCCAAGATAATTATTCTTCCGGATCGAATAATTGGCGGGGTCGAACCAGCAGGCGATCTCGAACGGGTTCTGTCCCTCGCGATAGGTTTCATCGTCCAGATTGCCCTTGGGATACATATCCAGAAGCATCGCCGGGAATGATCTGTGCCCGGAATCAGACAGCCAATCGGTCAGGGCAGTTAACGGACGGGTGTCGCAATGCGGATAGATCAGGAATTCATCGGGATCGACCGTCAGGCACCAGTGGTTGTGACCATATCGAAACAACAACCAGCCCAGCCAGTCCATCCCGAAACGCGATTGCTTGTAGCTCGCACGGGTCCGCCATAGCGAGACATCGGTCTGTGTTTTCAGATACTCCGCACTGCCATCCGTACTGGCGTTATCGACGAACAGGAAATGCCGAACGCCAAGATTGCGGTAATATTCCAGGAAATAGGGAAGCCGTACCCTTTCGTTCCGCTGCGTTACGAATGCCAGAATATCCCGTTTCCGGATCTGATCGGTGCGGTCGCTTACCGGGGTCAGGGCACGACGGCGATTGATCGCGCGGGCGATCAGCCATTGACGCTCTGCGCGGCGACGTAGCCTGGCCGGTAAAGGCAGATGTTTCAGACCCTGCACGATTGGCACCCGTCAATGCGATAACATAAAAATCTATTCAGTTTCTGCACTATGCCTTGCCGCTTCAAGGGGCAAGTCCGGTGCCTGCCCCGTTCCCATCAGGCCAAGCTCGACCAGATTCTTCCATCCCGTATAACGCCGAGAGTTGCTGTTCCACAATATCGGCCCTTCGACGAGAGTCTGATGATAATCCACGAACTGATCCGGATCCGAAAAATGCTGACGTCTTTTCAGCTCTTCCGAAGATTTTCCGATGATTTCCGGCAGGAACTTGCTGTGCAGCAGCACGCCGCTGAGTCGGGGATCACCGGGGCCGTCATAAAGCTCGTTCAGATGACCGGGCAGAAGCGAATGTGTCGAATTCACATAGACATATCGCCAATGCCAGCGGATCAGCGGAAGTTTGTTCAGAGTGGGCGAGATATCACGGTCGTCCTGAAAGAAGACCCGCTCCCGCACGCCGCCGCGCAGAATGCGGTTGCCCTTGGGGCGCGAGATTTCGCAGCGATAGGGGCCGGCATCAAACCAGGGCAGCCGCTCGGTCAGGGGGGCATCCCAAGGCGCTTCGGATTGACCCAATGGCAGCCGCGGATACAGGTCCAGCATCAGGGCACCCATGCCGGCCATCTGCTGTTCTTCAAGAAAACCGGTCAGCCGCGAAAGGTCGCGGCGTTCCCAATCGGGATAGATCAACAGCTCATCGGCATCGACCGTCACACACCAGTGATCGTGACCGTATCGCAGCAAAAGCGCCCCGATCCAGTCCATGCCGAACCGCGCGGCGCGATAACTGTCCCGACTGCGCCATAGGGACAGATCCGGCTGTTCAAGCAGAAGCGCGGTCGAGCCGTCATTACTGTCATTATCCACGATCAGGAAATGCTGGACGCCCAGCTTCCTGTAATGCGCCAGAAATTCCGGAAGCCTGCCGGCTTCGTTCCGGATGGTCGCGAATAGCAGGATGTCCTTCTTGCGGATTGCCGCGGTGCGATCGGCAAGCGGCGTGAGTCTGCGGCCCACGCGAATGGCGCGCCACAGGATCTCACGCCGCTTCCATCGCAGGCGATATCGGGACCAGAGCCGCCGCAGACGGCTGGCTTGCTGTCCGGATACCGTGGTCAAGCCTGGTAATTGCCGTTTTGATGCCAACGCCAGGCGTCGGCGATCATCTGCTTCATGGTCGAACGCCCGGGCCGCCAGCCCAGTTCGTCCTTCGCGCGCTGGCTACCGCAGACCAGTTTGACCGCATCCCCGCCACGGCGCGGGCCGTCCACCATCGGGACGGGGCGGTTGGTGACGCTGCGCGTTGCCTCTACAACTTCGCGAACCGAGAAACCGTCGCCCGTGCCAAGGCAGAAGACCCGGCTGCCCTTGCCCGTCCGCAGCCATTCCAGCCCCTGGACATGAGCATCGACCAGATCCATGACATGGACATAGTCGCGGATGCAGGTGCCGTCCGGTGTCGGATAATCGGTGCCGTGGATCGTCAGGGCATCGCGTTTGCCGTCGACGGCATCGAGGATCAGCGGGATCAGATGGGTTTCGGGGCGGTGGAATTCGCCCACCTCGGAATCCGGATCGGCGCCAGCTACGTTGAAATAGCGGAAGATCACATGGCGCAGCCCATGCGCAGCCTCGAAATCCGTCAGCATGTTTTCGATCGCGCGCTTGCTGGCGCCATAGGCGTTCAGCGGCGCTTGCGCCGAGCTTTCGTCCAGAACTTCGCCATCGCAATCGCCATAGGTCGCGCAGGTCGAACTGAAGACGAAATTCATACAGTCCGCCGCGACCGCAGCCTCGATCAGATTCAGCGATCCCCAGACATTGTTCCGCCAGTATTTGCCCGGCTCGGCCATTGCCTCGCCGACCTGACTGAGCGCGGCGAAATGCAGCACGGCAATCGGTTTATGCTCGGCAAATGCGGCATCCAGCGAGGCGCGATCGGCCAGGTCCGCCCTGACCAATGGCCCGAACTTGACCGCATCGGCCCAGCCTGTCGAAAGATTGTCCAGAGTTACAGGTATATAACCCGCCTTCGCAAGCGCCTTGCAGGCATGCGAACCGATATAACCGGCACCGCCGGTCACCAATACTTTTCCGGACATCGTTTACTCCGCGGCGCGGCGCATAGCGGTTATGCCATGCAGGAAATCCAGAAATTCATCGCGCAGTTCGTCGCGTTCGAGTCCGAAGGCAACCGTTGCCTGAAGGAAACCGGCCTTGGAACCGCAGTCGAAACGCTGACCACGGAAGCGCAGGCCGTAAACATCGCGCCCGGCATTGATCTCATCGGCAATCGCATCGGTCAGCTGAATTTCGCCACCCGAGCCCTGCTTGAGCTTGTTCAGGTTCTGCATCACCGTGGGGGCAAGGATATAACGTCCGATGACCGCAAGATTGGACGGCGCGGAACCAAGCGCGGGCTTTTCCACCATGCCCTTGGCGCGGACGATGGCGCCCATGTCTTCATCCACGTCCAGAACGCCGTAGGCAGAGGCTTTTTCTTCGGGGACTTCCATCGTGGCGACCATGCTGCCGCCGGTCTCGCCATAAGCCTCGATCATCTGCTGGAGACAGGGAGGTTCGCCCATGATGACGTCATCGGTCAGGATCACCGCAAAGGCTTCGTCATCGGCCAGCAACCGGCGGGCGCACCAGACTGCATGGCCCAAACCCAACGCCTTGTGCTGGCGGATATAGGCAATCGCGCCGGATTCCATATTGGTCTTGCGCAGCGTATCCAGAAGCCCGGTCTTGCCCGCCTTTTTGAGATTGGATTCAAGCTCATGCGCGTGATCGAAGTAATCTTCGAGGGCACCCTTGCCACGAGAGGTCACGAAGATGAATTCCTTGATCCCGGCAGCCCGCGCCTCATCGATGGCGTATTGGATCAGCGGTCGGTCGACCAGAGTCATGATCTCTTTCGGAATGCTTTTCGTCGCAGGCAGGAAGCGCGTTCCCAGGCCGGCAACCGGGAAAATGGCTTTGGTGACTTTACGGCTCATACAAGTGCCCCTTTAGTTGCTGTCTGCTTATCACAGATGTGAAAGCGAAATAGTTAAAGAATGTTTACGTTCACTGCGCCTAACGCGTCGCGCGCAAAATAGTTTGATCACTTATGCTTTGAAAGACGGCAATCTGGTTAAAATGCTATCATAGGCTGGTTTCCACTCAAACAATTATCACATGTTTAACACCTGACGTTACGCCATTTTGTCAATCGATTTCCATTTGCTTCATCATGGTTTCCAGACGTGTAACGTCCTGGGGGTTGTTCAGTTCCCAGAATTGACGTCCGCGGGCTTCGACCTCGACGCAAAGCAGCCTGCGGCCCCGTTCAAGGAACCGCAATTGTTCGAGCCCCTCCAGCTTTTCAAGCGTTCCCTCGGACCATGTCGGATAGGCGGTCAAAGCGGGTGGACGATAAGCATAGACACCCACATGATGATAGACCGGGCTGGGATCGTCCGGGCCATAGCTTTCCCCGGTATAGGGGATGACTTCCTTCGAGAAATACAGCGCCTGCCTGTCATGCCCGAAAACGGCCGTGGTGCCGCCGATCCGTCCCGCCATACGGTCGGCCAGCAGGTCGTCGCGCATCTGTCCGGTGCAGCGCAAAACCGGTGTGGCGACATCCGCAGCGGGATCGGCACGCAGCCCGGCGATCAGATCCTCGATGAACCACGCGGGCGTCAGAGGCGCGTCACCCTGAAGATTAACTACGATCTCGGGAATATCGTCAAACGCGGTCATGGCTTCCGCGCAGCGTTCGGTGCCATTGCGGCAATCCGACGAGGTCATGATGACTCTGGCGCCAAAAGCCTGGGCGTGATCCCGGATCCGCTCGTCATCGGTGGCGACGGCGACATGGTCTGCCCCTTGCACGGCCATGGCCGCTTCCCAGCTTCGGCGAATCAGACTGCGCGTTTCACCCGACGCCCCCTTCAGCCCGACCAGCGGTTTGCCGGGATAACGGCTTGAAGCGTAACGCGCCGGAATGAGGATGAGGACCGACATCGTCAGTCCTTCACTAGCAATACACCGGGTGCGAATGCGATAAAGAACGGATTCTCGAAGCCGGGTTTGCCGTAGGCGAGCGGTGCGTGATCGTCGAAGCGCACGACCTCGCCCCCGGCACCGCGAAGCACGGCATCGCCGGCTGCGGTGTCCCATTCCATGGTCCGGCCAAGCCGGGGATAAAGATCGGCCTCACCGGTCGCGACAAGGCAGAATTTCAGCGACGATCCGGCACTGGTCATGTCCCGCGCCGAATAGCGCGCGATATATTCGTCCGTGGCGGCATCACGATGCGACTTCGACGCCACGACCATCAGCCCCCGGTTATCCGGAGTCGGGTTCACCCCGATCGAGTTCACCTCGCCAGGTTCTTTCCCGAACGGCCCGCGTTCCTCGACCGAGCGTCCATCCGCCGTAGTATAGAACAGACGGTCCTTTGCCGGCGCGTAAACCACACCGCGCAGGGGGACGCCGTTCTCGACATAGGCGATATTGACGGTGAAATCCCCCCGGCGCTGTACGAATTCCTTTGTACCATCCAGCGGATCGACGATCAGGAAGGTCCCGACCGTCTGCCCGTGAGTCGCGGCCTGTTCTTCTGTGACCAGCGGGATATCGGGGAATGTTGCGCGCAGCCCCGCGGAAATCAGTGCATCTGCGGCTTCGTCCGCGGCGGTGACGGGCGAATCGTCGGACTTGGCCCGGACAGCGAAATCGTCGGCATTATAGATTTCCATGATCTTTTCGCCCGCCTGCAAGGCGAGGCGGCGCATTTCAGTAACAAGTAGATCAAATTGCATCGACTTTTCCTCTGCTTCGCGGTTCGGTGCCCAAGTCTTGATTGTGCGGGCTTACATATCCGGGTATCCTCGTGCAACCGCGGTCCGCCTATGGTACCGCCTAATCTCACGGAATTATGTATTTCGTGTGCACCCGCAGCACAAATTCGATTGATTTTTACATTGTTTACACAGCGCCGAAACCGAAATTTCCTGGATGCGATCTTTACGACGCTGAATCTGATCTATCATCAGACGGTTTACAATCTGCGCAATAACGACCGGAACGCGGTCATGGGCCTGCTTTTCACGATTGCCCAGACTGCTATCTTTGTTGGTTTTTTTGCGCTTTTGTATTTCGTTGTCGGAATTCGATCATCCCCGATCCGGGGCGATTTCATCCTGTTCATGATGTCGGGCATCTTCGTGTTCATGACACATGTGCAGACCGTCGCACAGGTCTCCGGAAGCTATTCCGTCGGCGGAGGTCTGGCCAAACATGGGCCGATGAATGCCGCGGTCATGATCGCTGCGGCGGCGCTTGCCGTTCTTTACCGACAGATGCTGAGCGGGATCGTGATTCTCGGGCTGTATCACCTCGCGGTGACGCCGATCACATTCTATTTCTTCCCCGGCTGCCTTGCCATCTTTCTGCTGGGATGGTTCGGGGGCGTCTGCGTGGGATTGGTCTTCGTCGGGATTCGACCATGGATGCCAAAGGCGGTCGGGATCATGACCCAAGTCTATCAGCGGGTGAACATGATCGCCTCGGGCAAGATGTTCGTTGCGAATTCCTTGCCGAATTTCGTGCTGCCGTGGTTCTCCTGGAACCCGCTGTTTCACGTCGTGGACCAGCTTCGCGGATATCTGTTCGTCAATTACACACCGCAAAAGACCGATTACCATTATGCGATATGGGTTTTCATCGGATTGCTGATGGTCGGGTTGCTGATCAACTTCGCCGCCCGCAAATATGAATCGTTGAGCTGGGGCGCGGCGCAATAGACCGCTCGAACCGGTATTCAGGTTTATAGATAGGGGCGCGGGTATTCCATGTTCACGCCCCGGTCTGACCGAATACGCCCGCAGCGCGTCCGATCAACATAAAGCCACGCGCGGTGCGGGTATCGGCCAAGGCTTGCACATGAACATCTTCCAGACGAGGCAGGTCGCGGGTCAATAACGTATCGAAATGACGCAGGAAGTGATGCGCGGTATCGCGGAAAATCTCGTCACCGCGTAACAGGGCGGATACGATCTCCAACGCGTCAGCATCGCGAATGCCGCCGATTTTGGCAGCGATCTTACCGCGCTCACCTTCCGCGAATTTTCTCCAGATGGCAGGCGACGCATGTTCTGGCGGCAGATCGTCCATAAAGATGCCATGCCCGGCGAGCAATGTCACAACATCCTGAGCGGCGCGAAGGACGCGGGCGGTCTCGGGCTCCTTCAATGCGGTGCGCAGCGCCGCAATGGTTTCGTGATCGTCCGCATCGTCGGGGAAATTGAGCGCAAGAACTAGCGTATCTGCCGGGATGGGTGCCGGCTCGGGGGAATCGAAATCCATGCTTGCCTGATGCGGGGCTGCCGCGGGTTGCCTTGGCTGCGCGATCGCGGCAGGGGGGGCAGGGCGCGGTTGCGCTGCGGGGAGTGGCTGTGTTGGTATCGGTTCCGGCACGACTTGCGGCGTGGTGGATTTGGGTGGCTTGGACGCGAGTTGCTTCAACTGATCGAGATCAGAGCGCAGTTCCGCCGCTTCCGCGCGCAAATCGCTGATTGCGCGGGCAAGCCCGACCGCCATCCAGATCAGGATAAGAGGCATCACGATCCCGATAATGATCACGAGCCGGGTGATCCCGCCGGTTTCCGCATCCGTCCTGACCGGGATCAGTAACCAGAACCCCAGTAGAAGAGCCACCCAGATCGCACTCAGTGCCAGGCCGATCATCAGGACCGGTTTGTGCTCTGTCATCGCTGTGCCGTTGCTGCCGGGGGGCATAAGTCACTCATACCGGATGGCGAGGATCTCGTAGCTGCGCTGGCCGCCGGGCGTGTTCACCTCGATGCTGTCGCCCTCGTCCTTGCCGATCAGTGCACGGGCCAGAGGCGAACGCATGTTAAGTAGTCCACGCTCGATATCGGCCTCGGCCTCGCCGACGATCTGGTATCGGCGCTTTTCCTCGGTATCCTCGTCGATCAGATCGACAGTGGCGCCGAACTTGATCGATCCCGACAGTTTGGCCGGATCGATGACGTCGGCACGCGACAGGATCGCTTCCAGCTCCTTGATCCTGCCTTCGATGAAGCCCTGTTTCTCGCGCGCGGCATGATATTCGGCATTTTCCGACAGATCGCCATGCTCGCGTGCTTCGGCGATTGCGCGGATGATCGCCGGCCGTTCGGTCGATTTCAACCGGGTAAGCTCTTGTTCGAGCGCTTGATAGCCGCGCCTTGTGATCGGTAACTTGTCCATCGTTGCCTTGTCCTTTCGGATTGCATCATCCTGTCGGAGTTAACCGAACGCCCCCGCCATTTGACATGACAGGGGCGCCGGAACCGTTGACAGGCATCGTGACTCCAAATCCACAGGCTTTGCAAGAGCGGCGGTTGCTTTGATGGCAGTTTTTGGCCAGTTCAATCCGCTGCGTCATGATTGCGCATTGCGATATCGCCATGTAGTGCTGTCTCAGCCAGAAGGGATGAGGAGAATTCCAGCCATGACGGAAGCCGCGCAGTTCGAACGCGAATCGATGGAATATGACGTTGTGATCGTGGGTGCGGGGCCTGCCGGTCTGTCTGCGGCGATCCGGCTGAAACAGATTAATCCCGAAATCGAGGTCGTGGTTCTGGAAAAAGGCTCAGAAGTCGGGGCGCATATCCTGTCGGGTGCCGTGCTTGACCCGTCCGGGCTGAACCGGCTGATCCCCGACTGGAAGGAAAAAGGCGCGCCGCTGAATACCGAGGTCGTGGACGACAATTTCTATATCCTGGGCGAGTCCGGCCAGATCCGGGTGCCGAACTGGCCGATGCCTCCGCTGATGAATAATCACGGCAATTACGTCGTCAGCATGGGCAATGTCTGCCGCTGGCTGGCCGAGCAGGCCGAGGAACTGGGAGTCGAGATCTTTCCCGGCATGGCGGCAAGCGAGATCGTCTGGGACAAGGGTGAAAACGGCGCGGATCGGGTGAAGGGTGTCGTGGCCGGTGTTATGGGGCTGAACGCGGACGGCACGCCGGGACCCCAATTTGAGCCGGGGATGGAACTGCACGGCAAATATGTCTTCATCGCCGAAGGCGTGCGCGGCAGTCTTGCGAAGGAAATCATCAACAGGCTGAACCTGTCAGAAGGGCACGAACCGCAGAAATTCGGGCTTGGAATGAAGGAGATCTGGGAGGTCGATCCCGCTAAGTTCAGGAAGGGCCGGGTCGTGCATACGATGGGCTGGCCGCTGGGCAAGAATGCCGGGGGCGGCAGTTTCATCTATCATTTCGAGGATAATCAGGTTCTGGTCGGCTTCGTCGTCCATCTGAATTACCAGAACCCGTATCTTTACCCCTATATGGAATTTCAGCGTTTCAAGCATCACCCGATGGTGGCCGAACTGCTGGAGGGCGGCAAACGGGTGGCTTACGGAGCCCGCGCGATCACCGAGGGTGGCTGGCAGTCGGTCCCCGAACTGTCATTCGATGGCGGGGTCTTGCTGGGCTGTTCGGCAGGCATGGTAAATGTGCCGCGGATCAAGGGCAACCATAACGCCATGTTATCCGGGATCGAGGCGGCCGAGGCTGCTGCGGCGGCCCTGGCGAAAGGCCGCGCCGGTGATCGGCTGACCGCGTATGACGAAGCCGTGCACGGCGGCGAGATCGGCAAGGATCTGAAACGCGTGCGCAACGTCAAGCCGCTTTGGTCGAAACTGGGGCTTTGGGCCAGCCTTGCGCTTGGCGGTTTCGACATGTGGGTGGCCAATCTGACCGGCTGGAACCCTCTGGGCACGTGGAAGCACGGCAAGACGGATGCGCAGGCGACCGGCAAGGCCAGCGATTTCCAGCCGATCGATTACCCCAGACCTGACGGGAAACTGTCGTTCGACCGGCTGACCAATGTCTCGTTTTCCTTCACCAATCACGAAGAAAGCCAGCCCTGCCATCTGACGCTGAAGGACGAAACGATTCCGATCGCAGTCAATCTGCCGCAATATGCGGAACCGGCACAGCGCTATTGTCCGGCCGGCGTCTATGAAGTGGTCGAGGATGCGGGGGACCCGCGCTTCGTGATCAATTTCCAGAACTGCGTCCATTGCAAGACCTGCGACATCAAGGATCCCAGCCAGAACATCAACTGGGTGACGCCGCAGGGCGGTGACGGGCCGAACTACCCGAATATGTGAAGCCGTGCCGCGTGGCGGTCATTGCTCATCAACTGGGGGGGCGTTAGGGTTACGGTAAATTCAACCTTGCCCAGCCGGTGTATGAAGTGACTATGACCCGTCCGAATTTGGCTTTGACCGCAACGTTATGTGCGGGATTGCTTTGGCCGTTGACCTCGCCCGCCACCGCGCAGGAACCGCCGCCGCCGCGGCCCGAGGAATTTCAGGACAGCGATCCGGTTCCCGCCGCCGAAGAGGATGCTCCGGCGGAAACCGCCGCGCAAGAGGAGCCAGCGCCGCTGACGAAGGGGCTTGCGGGGCCTTTCCTTGCGGCGAGGATGGCAACCGTCCTTAACGATTACCGGGCAGCCGCGCGATATTTCTCGCAGGCCGTGGCCAGCGATCCGAACGATCTTTACCTTCAGGATGGGGCGCTTGTCGCGCAGATCTCGGCCGGTGATGTCGAGCGCGCGACCGAGCTGGCCGGGCAAATTGCGGCTCAGGGTGGCGGAACCGAACTTTCCGAACTGGTTCGCCGGGTTGACCTGGCGCGTCACGGCGACTGGACGGGATTGGTTGAAAATCTGGAAGAAAGCGGCGTCGAGCGGGGCGGTGAGAACGGCAACCTGCTGGACGGGATGATGCGTGCATGGGCCTTGCTGGGTGCCGGGAATGCATCGGTCGCACTGGAAAGCTTCGAAGAGATGGCGAATGTCCGGGATGTGGCACCGATGGTTCACTACCATCTCGCACTCGCCCGGGCGATGGTCGGGGATTACGAAGGGGCGCATAAGCTGCTGTCCGACAGGCGCATCGGCGAAAATCTTCTGGGTGTGATCGCGCGGGTGCAGATCCTCGTGCAGCTTGAGCGCCGGGATGAGGCGCTTGCACTGCTGAACGATGTTCAGGGGCTTGAAACGGAACCCCAGCTTGTCGATCTCAGGGAAAAGCTGCAAACCGGAGAGCCGATCGCCTTCGATCTGGTTCAAACCCCCGCCGACGGTATTGCCCAGTTGCTGCTGACCTTCGCATCGGCGCTTGCCGCGAATCCCGATCCGGAACCATTGTCCCTGATCCATGCAAGGTTGGCGGTGCGGCTTGCACCCGAACTTGGCGCGGCCCGCCTGACTGTCGCGCAACTATTGCAAAGCCGGAGTCAGTTCGACCTGGCCGAACAGGAATTCGAGGCGCTTCGCCGCATGGGCGAAATGCGGCCGCTTGCGGAATTGTCACGCATAGAGGCTTTGTCGCAGGCGGAGCGTCCTGACGAAGCGGAAAGTGCCGCCCTGACACTGACCGCCGCTTATCCCGAACTGCCTCAGGCCTGGATCGCGCTCGGGGATCTGCTGCGTCAGCAACAGAAATTCTCGCAGGCGGTGCCGGCCTATGACAAGGCGCTTTCGCTACTTGCCGATGCGCAGCCGCAGGAAAAATGGTTTGCCTATTATGCCCGTGGCATCGCGCTTGAACGCGCCGGGCAGTTCAAGCGTGCCGAGAAAGATCTGCTTGCCGCGATAGAAATCCAGCCAGAGGAACCCAGCTTGCTGAATTATCTGGGCTATAGCTGGATCGACCGGAACGAGAATCTGGATCGTGGACTGGAACTGATCCGCAAAGCGGTCGAGCTGTCGCCGGATGACGGATATATCCTCGATTCGCTTGCCTGGGCTTATTATCGTCTTGGCCGCTATGAGGAAGCAATCGACCCAATGGAAAAGGCGGTCGCCTCGATGTCTTCGGACCCGGTGGTGAACGATCATCTGGGCGATATCTACTGGAAGGTCGGACGTCAACGCGAGGCCGAGGTGCAGTGGCGGCGCGCCCTGTCCTTCGAGCCGACCGAAAGCGGCGAGGTCGATCCCGAGCGGATCCGGGCCAAGCTGGATCGCGGGCTGGACACGGTTCTGAAGGAAGAGGAGGCATCCGGCGAAACGGCGGAATTGCCGGATCCAAAGGCCGAGGCGAATGCCGAACCCTCAAACGGCGACTGACGCCCAATGAATGCAATGGAATTGTCGGAGCATGCTCCGGCCAAGCTGAATCTGGCGCTGCATGTGACCGGCCAGCGCGGTGACGGGTATCATCTGGTTGATTCGCTGGTTTGTTTCGCGGCGATCGGGGATGTGGTGCATCTGTCGCCTGGCCCACTTTCTCTGACGATTAACGGCCCTTTCGGTGGGGGGCTTGACCCCGGGGACGATAATCTTTGCTTGCGCGCTGCCCGGCTGGCCGGTGTGCAGGCCGCCATCAGTCTGACCAAGAACCTGCCCGTTGCCTCGGGCATCGGCGGTGGTTCGGCGGATGCGGCTGCGGTCCTGCGCGGGTTGCGGCGAATGGGGCATATACTGCCCGGCGGGTTGGAGGGTCTTGGAGCTGATGTGCCAGTCTGTCTGGCTTCTCAACCGGTTCGGATGCAAGGCATCGGCGAGCAATTGACGCCGCTTCCCCCGCTTCCTCCGCTGCAGCTGGTACTGGCCAATCCCGGTTTGTCGCTGTCGACGCCACAGGTGTTCGCGCAGATGGAGAACCGGCAGAACCCGCCACTTCCGCCGGTTCCCGATTTTCCTGATCTTGCTGCCCTGATCCACTGGCTGCGTGGTACGGGCAACGATCTCGAAGCTCCTGCGCTTCGCCTTGCTCCGGTGATTGGAGAAGTGATTTTGGCTTTACTGGGCTCGGGCGCGGTGCTTGCGCGCATGTCCGGTTCCGGCGCGACCTGTTTCGGGATTTTCGAAAATGCCAGCCGCGCCGCCAATGCCGCCAAGCGGTTGCGGCAACATGGCTGGTGGGCGGTTCATACGGAACTGGCGCCGCCGCCCGCCACTGGTTAAACTGCCTCAAGATACCGGAGAACCCACATGCTGCGTCTTGGCGTGAATATCGACCATGTTGCCACGATCCGTAACGCCCGCGGCACGCCCTGGCCCGAGCCTCTTCGCGCCGCCCGCATCGCGGAAGAAGCGGGGGCCGATGGCATCACCGCGCATCTACGCGAGGATCGCCGCCATATTTCCGACGCGGATATCGACGGGCTGATGGCCAATCTGCGGTTGCCGCTCAATCTGGAAATGGCCGCCACTTCGGAAATGCATCGGATCGCTTTGCGTCACCGCCCGCATGCCGTCTGCCTGGTCCCCGAAAAACGGGAAGAGCGCACGACCGAAGGTGGTCTTGATGTGGCGGGAAATGAGGGATTTCTTGCCGATTTCATCGCCGCCCTGCGCGAGGCTGGCAGCCGTGTCTCGCTGTTCATCGGCCATGATCCCCACCAGATCGAGGCTGCCGCCCGTATCGGCGCGGCGGTGGTAGAATTGCATACCGGGGCCTATTGCGATTTCGACACCGAGGGCCGCATCGCCGAGCGCGATGCCGAGCTTGCGGGGCTGACCAGAGGCGCGGAACTCGCCGCGAGCCTTGGGCTCGAGGTTCATGCCGGCCATGGCCTGACCTTCGATACCGTCGGACCGATCGCGGCGCTGCCTCAGGTTGCGGAACTGAATATCGGTCATTTCCTGATTGCCGAATCCGTCTTTTCGGGACTCGAGGGTGCGATCCGCGAAATGCGCCGCCGTATGGACGAGGCCCGGTCATGAAACGCCTGATCGCCGCAACCCTGTGCATGATCGCGGCTCCGGCCCTTGCGCAGGCCGGTCCGCAAGATGCGACAACATATCCCTGCGATGACGCGACGCGGGCAGATGTCATTGCCGAGCCGTGGGAGCAGAATACCGCAACATATGCCGATGGCAGGATTCGCGTCACCTTGCTGGATTATATCGAGCCTGCGGGGGCGGCGATGAAGCTGCTGATTCTCAGCCCGCCGCATGACGAGATCGGCCGGCGGCAATGCCGGATCGTCGGAGTTCCGGATCGTCAGGGTTTCTACGGGATCGATTTCGGCAAGCGGCAGGCCGAATATGATCCCGCCACGGGCCTGACCTTGACCATTCCGGTCCGGCAATATCCGACGGAAAACGATCAGGGTGAGGATGGCGGCTGGTTTCAGCTTGGAATCACCATCGATCAGAAAACCGGCGATATTGCCTTGCAGGAGGTCAGGTGACAGCGGAAGATTCCTTCTTTGCCCGGATATCCACGATCCCGGCAGGGCAGCCAAAGGCATGATACTGGGCATAGGCACCGATCTTGCGAATATTGAACGCATCCAGGACACGCTGGATCGCTTCGGGGATCGATTCCGCAATCGCGTCTTTACCGAAACCGAACTTGCCAAAGCTGCCCGCCGCAAGGACGAGGCAGGGACCTTGGCGAAAAGATGGGCCGCAAAAGAGGCCTGCTCGAAAGCGCTTGGAACCGGGTTGGCGATGGGAATCAGCTGGCGCGACATGGCGGTCAGCAATCTGCCGACCGGGCAGCCCGTCATGGCGCTGACCGGCTGGGCGGCGGACAGGCTGGCGCGGATGACCCCGCCCGGCCATGACGCCGTTGTCCATGTCACCCTGACCGATGACCACCCCTGGGCACAGGCTTTTGTGCTGATCGAGGCCCGGCGTTTGCCGTGACTTGACTTTGCCCCCTGCAAAAGACCAAACACATGCGGGCGCAGCCGCGCCTTGCGTAATCTGGAAGGACATGAGTCATGGCTGACAGCACGGCCGGCAAGAAAAAGGAAGGCATCTGGGAGACGGTCAAGACCATCTTCTGGGCACTTGTGATTGCAGGTGTTTTCCGCACCCTGTTCTTTCAGCCCTTCTGGATTCCCTCGGGCAGCATGAAGGACACATTGCTGATCGGCGATTTCCTTTTCGTCAACAAGATGGCCTATGGCTATTCGCAATATTCCTGCCCGTTCTCGATGTGCCCGATCTCGGGCCGGATTCTGGGTTCCGAGCCCGAGCGGGGCGATGTCGTCGTGTTCCGCCATCCCACCCGCGGCGTTGATTTCATCAAGCGTGTCGTTGGCTTGCCCGGCGATGAAATCCAGATGAAGGGCGGTCGTCTGTGGATCAATGGCGAAGAAACCGGGCGTGAGCGCGTCGAGGATTTCACCGAGATCAAGGAACAGCAGGGACCGCAGGGCCTGATCCCGCGTTGCGTCAATGATCCGGTGCCCGAAGGCGGCGACTGCATCAAGGAGCGTTACACCGAAACCCTGCCAAATGGCGTCAGCCACAGCATCCTGAACATTACCGAGGGTTGGGTTGCCGACGACACCGCGACATTCACGGTTCCCGAAGGTCAATATTTCTTCATGGGCGACAACCGTGACAATTCCGAGGATTCCCGCTTTCCGCAGGAAGTCGGTGGTCTTGGTTTCGTGCCAGCCGAATTCCTGATCGGTCGCGCCGACCGGATCATGTTCTCATCCGCCGGTCGCTCGCTGTTGTATTTCTGGACATGGCGCGGCGACCGTTTCTTCAAGGCGGTCGAGTGAGGCTTGGCGGTGATATCCGTGCCTTCATGGCCCGGCTTGGTCATGAGTTCGAACGGCCCGAGTTGCTGATCCGTGCGCTGACGCATGGCTCGGTGGCGACGCCGACCCGCCCCGATAATCAGCGTCTGGAATTTCTGGGCGACCGTGTGCTGGGTCTCGTGATGGCCGAGGCGCTTTACGCTGCCGATGCAGATGCCACCGAGGGTCAGCTTGCCCCCCGTTTCAATGCGCTGGTCAAGGGCGAGACCTGCGCGGCGATTGCCCGTGTGATCGGGCTTGGCGATGTGCTCAGGCTGGGCCGCTCGGAGATGCTGTCCGGAGGGCGACGAAAAGAGGCCGTTCTGGCCGATGCGATGGAAGCCGTTCTGGCCGCGGTCTATCTGGATGCCGGTTTCGAGGCGGCGCGTCAGGTGATTTTGCGACTGTGGCGCGACCGTCTGGACAGTGTCGAGGACGATCCCCGCGATGCCAAGACCGCGCTTCAGGAATGGGCGCAGGCGCAGGGAATGGGTCCGCCGACCTATGAGCAAACCGGCCGCAGTGGACCGGACCATGCGCCGGTCTTTTTCATCACCGTCCGGCTGGCTGATGGGCGCAGTGCCGAAGCCAGCGGTACCGGCACCAAGCGCAGCATCGAACAGGCAGCGGCCCAAACCCTGCTGGACCGGCTGGAGGGCCGTGAATGAGCGACAGCACCACACGCGCCGGATTCGTCGCCCTGATCGGCGAGCCGAATGCCGGCAAATCGACCCTGCTGAACCGCATGGTCGGTGCCAAGGTGTCGATCGTGACACACAAGGTACAGACGACTCGCGCCCGTATCCGGGGAATCGCCCTTGAGGGCGCGACGCAGATCGTCTTTGTCGATACACCCGGCATCTTCCGCCCCCGGCGCAGGCTGGATCGTTCGATGGTGGCGGCGGCATGGGGTGGCGCATCAGATGCGGATATCATCCTGCTGCTGGTCGAGGCTCATCGCGGCCTGACTGACGGCGTGCAATCCATCATCGATGCGCTGAAGGAACAGGAAACCCGCACCCCTGTCGCCCTGATCATCAACAAGATCGACCGGGTGAAATCCGAAGTCCTGCTGGCCTTGTCCCGGCAACTGAACGATGCTTTCACCTTTGAACGCAGCTTCATGATCTCGGCCGAGCGCGGTCATGGCTGCGACGATCTGCGCAAATGGCTTGCGGAAACCCTGTCCGAAGGTCCCTGGCTCTATCCCGAAGATCAGATCGCCGATCTGCCCATGCGCATGATTGCCGCCGAGATCACCCGCGAGAAGCTGACCCTGCGCCTGCATGAAGAGATCCCCTATCAGCTCACCGTCGAGACTGAAGGATGGGAGGAACGCAAGGACGGTTCCGCCCGCGTCGATCAGGTGATCTATGTCGCCCGTACCGGCCACAAGGGCATCGTACTGGGCAAGGGCGGAGAGACGGTCAAGGCGGTAGGGCAGGCGGCGCGGGCAGAACTGGAGGAATTCATGGGGCGCCGTATCCATCTGTTCCTTCAGGTTCGGGTCCGCGAGAACTGGCAGAACGAGGCCGAGCGTTACAGCGAGATGGGCCTCGATTTCCGCGACGGCGGGTGACGGCATGGCGGAACCGCGGCTTGCCACGGGCATCTGGGTTTCCGCCTATCTGGCGCGGCTGGGGCAGGCGAATATCCCGGCTTATGTGTCGGAGCATGGCGATGATACTGCGGGCGCGGTGCTGGTCAAATGCGCCCGGCTTGACGGCACGGCGCAGCTTTATGCCCGCGAATGGGATTTCGAGACGGATATCCGTTCGTGGAACCGGATTGTCGACGGCCCTGAAGCGCAAGTGGATGAGGCCATCCGCAGACAACGCGGCTTCGATCCCGACCTTTGGGTGATCGAGATCGAAAGCCGGGATGGGCGGGTTTTGCTGGATGAGGAAGGTTTGAGATAGGGGCGGCGGCAGTCAGGTCATGCGGACTTGAGGCCCATGCCGTCATCGCCCTGTGTTTCCAGCCCGGCTCTGCTTTTTGCAACAGCTCATTCAGCCTCTGGCGCCCTCTCGAATTGCAGATTATGCACAAGGTATGAGCAGCAAACCCGGCATAGACAGCGATTCGCCCCACGGCTTCGGCTTCGCGCTTGCAGCCTATGTTCTATGGGGGCTTATGCCGCTGTATCTCAAGGCAATTGCGCATATCCCGCCCATGGAGGTTATCGCCCATCGCGCGCTCTGGTCTCTGCCGATTGCTGCTGCAGTCCTGATCTGGCAGCGGCGCAGCGATGAGGTGATCGCCGCCGTAAAAAAACCGCGGCTTCTGGCGATGGCGGCCCTGACGGCGGCTTTGATCACGGGCAACTGGCTGACTTATGTCTGGGCTGTCGCCAATGGCCACACGCTTGACGCTGCGCTTGGCTATTACATCAACCCGCTGTTCAGCGTGATGCTGGGGGCGGTTCTGCTGGGGGAAAAACTCAGCCGCCTTAAGATGTTCGCTGTCGCTCTGGCTTTCGCGGCGGTTGTGATCCTGACTGTGACGGCCGGCAGCCTGCCGCTGGTCGCCGTTGGCCTGACGCTGACCTGGGGCTTCTACGCCTATTTCAAGAAAAGCCTGCCGCTTGGACCCAATCAGGGCTTCACTCTGGAGGTCCTGTTGCTGACCCCGATCGCGCTGGCCTATCTGATCTGGCTTGGCACAACCGGGCAGGGCACGTTCGGAGAGGGCAATATGGTGGATAACCTGCTGCTGCTGGGCTGCGGCCCGATCACGGCGATTCCGCTTCTTTTCTATGCCAACGGAGCCAAGCTGCTGCGGCTTTCGACCATTGGCATCCTGCAATATCTGACGCCGACCATGCTTTTCCTGACGGCGGTGCTGCTGTTCGGCGAACCCTTCGACACGGCCCGCATGATCGCTTTCCCGATGATCTGGGCGGCGCTTGCGCTTTATTCCGTCTCACTGTTCCGCGAGGCCAGCGCAAGGCGACGTACCCGTCGTGAATTGGCGGCGCACCGCATCCAGTAACGCCTTTACCGGCTTCTCTTTTACATAAATATCCCCGGGGAACCACGCATATGCGTGGCGGGGCAGAACCCCCTTTCCGGTTCCGCCCCGCGCATGGCCCGCCATCCGGATCAGCCGTCGAAATCGACCTCTTCGATCAGGGTCAGAGCTTCGGAGCGCAGATCCGAAATTTCACTCAGCGACATCGTGTCGGGTGTGAACTCACCCCAGCTCGTCACCAGTTCCGAACGCTCCACATGGTCGGATACCGGAAACTCGTGGTTGGTCTCTGCATAGATTTTCTGGGCCTCGTCACCGACCAGAAACTCGATCAGCTTGAGCGCCGCGTCCTTGTTCGGCGATGCCGCCGCCAGGGCCACGCCCGACACGTTCACATGGGTGCCGCCGCCGTCAAAGACCGGGAAGACGATATCGACCGACTCCGCCCAGTCTTTCTGCTCGTCATCGGCAAGCATCTGGCCCATGTAATAGGTATTGCCCAGACTGATATCGCATTCGCCCGCCCAGATCGATTTGACCTGATCGCGGTCGCCGCCCTCGGGTTGCTTGGCCAGATTCGCCTTGATCCCCTCCAGCCACGCCTTGGTTTCCTCGGCGCCGTGATGGGCCAGATGGGCGGCGGTCAGTGCAACGTTGTAGTCATGGGTAAAGGGGCGCGTGCAGATACGGCCCTTCCATTTCGGATCGGCCAGATCCTCATAGGTCGTTACCTCGCCGTCGGCGACCCGCTCTTTGCTGGCATAGACGATGCGCGCGCGGGTGGTCAGCCCGAACCAGTTGCGATCGGCGTCGCGCAGGGCTTCGGGAACGACGTCCAAAGCCTCGCTTTCGACGGGCTGGGTCACTCCGGCATCCTTGACCTCGCCCAGCCGGGCGACATCCACCGTCATGATCAGATCGGCGGGCGAGCGGTCGCCCTCGGCCTTCAGCCGTTCGACCATGCCCTTGTCCACATAGGCGGTGTTCACGGTAATGCCGGTCGCTTCAGTGAAGGCATCGGTCAAGGGTTTCAGCAGTTCCGGCTGGCGGTGGGAATAAACATTTACCTCCTCGGCCAGGGCGGGCAGTGCGGTCGCGCCCATAAGGGAAGCAAGCAACAGGTTACGCATTCTTGACTCCTTTGGTCAGGTTAATGTGCTTGTTTTCGCATTCCGATTACGGGCCAGTCAATAATAAGTTGCGACAGGTTAGAAATTTGCACGTTATGCGGGTGTTGTGCCTGTCCTAAACACGCCATCTTACATGCACCGGTACGGATCGGCGATCTGAGCGGGCTTGCCGTTGACCATCCGCCTGCCGCAGGATAAGGCGCGGCAATGGCACGCGCACCCCTGTTACAACTGACCGATATCTCGCTGACCTTTGGCGGCAATCCTGTCTTTGACGGCCTCTCCCTAACGGTACAGCAGGGCGACAGGATTGCCTTGGTCGGGCGGAACGGATCGGGCAAATCGACCTTGATGAAGGTCATGGCCGGTCTTGTGGAGCCTGACCGCGGCGAGGTGGTGCTGAATGCCGGAAGCCATGTCGGCTATATGGAGCAGGAGCCGGACCTGTCGGCTTTCGCGACACTTGGCGATTTCGCCCGTGCAGGATTACCCGAGGCCGAGGGCTATCGCGTCGAGATGGCCGCCGAAGGGCTGAAATTCGATCCCGATCGCCCGGTTTCCACCGCATCCGGGGGCGAGCGGCGGCGGGCTGCTTTGGCACGTCTTCTCGCGCAGGCGCCCGAACTGATGCTTCTGGATGAACCGACCAACCATCTGGATATCGAGGCGATCGGCTGGCTTGAAGACCATCTGAACCAGACGCGGGCCGCCTATGTCATCATCAGCCATGACCGTGCTTTCCTGCGCCGCCTGACCCGCGCGACCCTGTGGATCGACCGGGGCGAGGTTCGGCGGCAGGATCGGGGTTTCGAGCATTTCGAGGAATGGCGCGAGGCTGTCTGGACGACAGAGGACGACGCACGCCACAAGCTGGACCGCAAGATCAAGGCCGAGGCTCGTTGGGCGGTCGAGGGGATCAGTGCCCGGCGCAAGCGCAACCAGGGCAGGGTGCGGGCCTTGCAGGCGCTGCGGGCCGAGCGTGCGGCGCAGATCACCCGTCAGGGCGCGGCGGCGATGGCGCTTGAAGCCGGGGCGCAATCGGGGAAGAAGGTGATCGAGGCGCAGGGCATCGGCAAGGCTTTCGGCGACCGCACCATCTTGCGCCCGTTCAATCTGCTGGTTCGCAGGGGTGACCGGATCGCCTTTGTTGGTCCCAATGGCGCCGGAAAGACGACGCTTATCAAGATGCTGACCGGTGAACTCCCGGCGGATGAAGGCAGCGTCAAGCACGGCACCAACCTTGAGATCGCGATATTCGATCAGGCTCGTGCTGCCCTGAACCCCGATCTGAGCCTGTGGGAATCGCTGACCGGAGATGCGGACATGCGCGTATCCGGCCGCGCCGATCAGGTCATGGTGCGCGGGCAACCCCGTCATGTCGTGGCTTACCTGAAAGATTTTCTGTTCGACGATGCACAGGCGCGCGCGCCGGTCCGCAGCCTGTCCGGTGGAGAAAAGGCGCGGCTGCTGCTTGCGCGGTTGATGGCGAAACCGTCGAACCTGCTTGTCCTGGACGAACCGACGAACGATCTGGATGTCGAGACGCTGGATCTTCTGCAGGATATATTGGGTGATTATGACGGTACGGTGCTTCTGGTCAGCCACGACCGGGATTTCATCGACCGTATCGCAACAACGACCGTTGCGATGGAAGGCGATGGCCGTGCCGTGGCTTATGCCGGAGGCTGGAGCGATTACCGCGCGCAGCGGGGAACCGAGGCTGTCCGGGTGCCCGCGCGGCCCGGAAAGGCCCCGCAATCGCCCAAAACGCCAGACAGATCGAGCCTTACGAAAGCAGGGCTGAGTTTCACCGAAAAGCACCGGCTGGACGAATTGCCTGCCGTTATCGAGCGTCTCGAAGCCGAGATTGCCAAACTGTCCGAGTTCCTCGCAGATCCCGATCTGTATCAGACCGCGCCGGCCAAGTTTCAGAAAGCCACCGAAGCGCTGAGTGCCCGTCAGGCGGCTTTGAATGCGGCTGAAGAGGAATGGCTGATGCTCGAGGAAAAATCGGCCGGGGCAGGTTGAAACCGGGGATTTGCTTGACTTGTCGGCGCGAATCCTCCATATCCATGCGGACCGGCCAAGGTTGCCCTTCGGCCGGTATGTTATTTATATGATCTCCGTCTTTGCACGGGGCGCTGTTCGCAGGCACCAAACGCCGGGTCAAACCGGGGCCGAAGGACGCGGAAACCAAAGGAAAGCAAAGCGATGTTCGCTGTTCTTAAAACTGGCGGCAAGCAATACAAGGTGCAGGCGGGTGATGTGCTGCGCGTTGAAAAGCTGAATGCCGCCGCTGGCGAGAAAGTCCAGTTCAACGAGATTCTGATGGTCGGTTCGACCCTTGGCGCGCCGCTGGTTGAGGGTGCTGCGGTGCAGGCCGAGGTGATCGATCAGATCAAGGGTGACAAGGTCATCAAATACGTCAAGCGCCGTCGCAAGCACAGCTCGCAGCGGACCCGTGGGCATCGTCAGCAACTGACCCTGCTGCGCGTGACCGACGTGCTGGAAAAAGGCGCGGCCAAATCCGGTGTGAAGGCTGCCGTGGGCGCTCGCACCAAGGTCGAGGAAGTTGCTGCGAAACCGGCCAGGGCGAATGCCGCCAAGGCCAAGAAAAAAGCGGATGAGGCTGAACCGGCCTCTGATGCCACCGAAGCGTAAGGAGACTGAACCATGGCACATAAGAAAGCAGGCGGTTCGTCCCGCAACGGTCGCGATTCCGCGGGGCGTCGCCTTGGCGTGAAGCTTTATGGCGGCCAAGCTGCGACCGCCGGTAACATCATTGTGCGCCAGCGCGGCACCAAATGGTGGGCGGGCGATAACGTCGGTATGGGCAAGGATCACACTCTTTTTGCACTGACCGACGGTCATGTGGCCTTTAAAAAAGGCCTCAAGGGTCGCACCTATATTTCGGTAATTCCGGCCACACAGGTGGCAGCCGAGTAACCCAAGGGTAACATTCCAATGTTAGCAAGGGGGATCGGCGAAAGCCGGTCCCCCGCTCCGTTTTCCGGGGGAGGAAAAATGATGATGTCTGCTCCAATGCGGGAGGGTACACGGTTGGACGATATGAAACTTGTTGAAACGGTGGTTCTGAACCAGCCGGTTATCGAAACCAGCCGTTTCATATTGCGCCCGCTGAGGCCCTCCGATGCGGGTATGATCGCCCATTACACCTCTGATCGCAGGGTGGCGGAAGGAACCCGGGCCATTCCCCATCCGTTGCCGCCCGGCGCCTCGGAAAATTTTGTGGCGCGGGCCCTGTCTGCCGACAGGGTCGAGGATGTCTGGGCGATTGACGGTTCGGCCCATCGGCTGGATGAGGTTCTGGGCGTCGTATCGCTGACCCGGATGGACAGTGATCAGTCCGAACTGGGATTCTGGATCGGTGCCGGTTTCTGGAATACCGGCTTTGCGACCGAAGCGGTCGAGGCATTGGTTGCCGCGAATCCGCATAAGGCGCGGACACTGTTCGCAGAGGCATTTCAGGACAATCCCGGCTCGGCCCGTGTGCTGACCAATAGCGGATTTGTCTATCTGGGCGATGCTGAAAGCTGGTCCGTGGCGCGGAACGCGCGTGTGCCGACATGGACCTATCTGCGCAAGATGATCTGAGGAAGAAGGGGGGCTTGCGCCCTTCTCTTGCGCTGCCGCGCATTTCACCCCCAAGGATATTTTTCGTGAAGAAGAAGAGAGATGCAGAATCTGCAATCTCAGCCCTTGTATTCGTTTGGGGGCAGCATAATTCGGGAATATGAGCATTCCATATTCCCTTCTTGATCTGTCGCCGGTGCCCGAAGGTTCCGAGGCTGCGGACGCAATCTCCAACAGTATCGATCTTGCCCGTCATGCCGAAGGCTGGGGCTATCGGCGTTATTGGCTGGCCGAGCATCACAACATGCCCGGTATAGCCAGCGCGGCGACCGCGGTGCTGATCTCGCTGATCGCACAGGCGACCGAACGGATGCGTGTGGGGGCCGGAGGCATCATGCTGCCGAACCATGCGCCGCTGACCGTGGCCGAGAATTTCGGAACACTGGCGACGATATTTCCCGATCGGATCGATCTGGGGCTTGGGCGCGCGCCGGGAGGGGATGGTGCGGTGATCCGGGCGCTTCGGCGTGATCCGATGGCGGACAGTTTCCCGCAGGATGTGGTGGAATTGCTGGATTATTTAGGACCCGCGCGCCCGAACGCACCGGTCCGAGCCTTGCCCGGCGAGGGAACGCATGTTCCGATCTGGATTCTGGGCAGCAGCCTGTTCGGGGCGCAGCTTGCCGCGCATCTGGGCCTGCCCTATGCTTTTGCAAGCCATTTTGCGCCCGGGGATATGGAGCAGGCCCTGGCGATCTATCATGACCGGTTTCAGCAGACCCAATGGGGCGAGAAGCCAAGGCTGATGATTGCGATCAATGTATTCGCTGCCGATGATGCGGAAGAGGCGCATTATCTGCGCAGTTCGATGCAGCTTGCATTCGCGCGGTTGCGCACCGGGAAACCGGGCAAACTGCCGCGACCGACCCGCGATCTGGACGCGGAAATCAGCCCCCAGATGCGCCGCATGGTCGATCAGGCTTTGCGGATTACGGCTGTGGGTAATCCGGCGCAGGTGAAAGAGCAACTGGCCGCACTGATCGATGCGCACCGCCCCGACGAGGTTATCCTGACCGGCCAGATTCATGATCAACAGGCACGGCTGCGCAGTTTCGAGATCGCGGCCGAGGTGATGCGGGGCCTTTAAGGCAGCATCACCCGCGTCAGACCCGGAAATGCCGCGATCACCAACAGGCCGATAACGCTGGTCAGCAGGAAGGGAAGGGCGCCCCGCGCGATGCGCTCTAGCGGCAGGCGGGTGATATTGGCGGCGACATAGAGGTTGATCCCGACCGGAGGGGTGATCAGCCCTATGGCCAGATTGACCATGACCAGAACGCCAAACCAGATCGGATCCCATTGCAACTCGCGCATCACCGGCAGGAAGATGGGCAGGCAGATGAACATGATTGTCACCGCATCCATGAACATGCCTGCGATCAACAGGACCAGCATGATTACGGCAAGGATCACCCATTGGTTATCGGACAGGCCCAGCAATGTGCCGGAATATTGCCCGATCAAATCGTCTACCGTAACCACCCAGCCGAACAGCCCCGCATAGGCGACCACCAGCATGACCACTGCAGAACCCGAGGCGCTGTCGACAAGGCAGTTGTACAAGCTGCGCAGGTTGAGTGTCCGATAGATCAACCCGCCAACGGCAAGGGCGTAGACCGAGGCGACGATGGCGGCCTCGGTCGGCGTGAAGATGCCGGAATAGATGCCGCCAAGGATTACCACAGGGGTCATCAGGCCCCAGAAACTGTCCAGAAAGCTGCGCCACAGCGCCGCTCCATATGACAGGCCGGGATAGGGATCGGGCACAAGATCACGGGTAGAGGATGGATTGCCGCGACCGAAGGGCAGGGCGACCAGCATCAGGGCACCGCAGACGAGGCCCGGAATGATCGCGGCGATGAACAGATCCGCGATCGAGGTCTCGGCCAGCACGCCATAGATCACCAGCCCGATCGAAGGAGGGATGACGATGGAGAGGGCCGCGCCGGTGCAGACCAGTCCGGCGGCGAATGCGCGGGTATAACCATCATCTTCCATAGAGCGGATGATCATCGGCCCGATGGCGGCGACCGAGGCCGGGCCTGAGCCGCTGACCGCACCCCAGAACAGGCAGACCACGGTGCCGACAAGACCCATGCCGCCCGGTAGCCCTCCGACTAGCACACGAAAGAAGCGGATCATCCGGTCGGCTATTCCCAGACGGCCCATCAGGTTGCCGGCAAGGATGAAGAACGGGATCGCCAGCAGCGAGAATTTTCCGATGCCCGCCGTCAGCAGATCGCCGACGAGATCAAGTCCGAAGCCAAGCTTCCACATGGCTGCCAGCGCCGACAGGCCAAGCGCGAAAGCCACCGGAACCCGCAGGATCAGGAACAGGACGAAAAGCCCGACCATCAGGCTGCCGGCACCGATATCAATCATTCTGCTGCCTTCCCGTTCCGCCCGGAGATCGTACCCCATACGGCCTGAATATAGCGGAACAGCACAAGCGCGAAACCAAGAGGAAGCGCGGCGGAATACCACCACAGAGGCAGGCCGAGCGCATAGCTGCGCATGCCGTTCCCCATCTGATTCAGCACCAGTTGCCAGCAGAACCAGACCGATGCCGTCAGCAGTACGACCGACAGCAGCGCGGCAATGACAATGACCACCCGCCGCAAGGGTGCGGGCAGCATATCAGAGATCAGTTCGACGGCCAGATGCTCACCCCGCCGCGCTGCAATTGCGGCACCGAAGACGGTCAGCAGGACGAAACCTCCGGTCAGCAATTCCTCGGTCGCGGCCAGCGATTTATTGGTGCCGTAGCGGACAACCACATTGGCGAAGCCCAGGATTGCCATGAACAGCAGCAGCGCTGCGCAGACGATTTTTTCGAACTGATCGAGGATGCGCATTTACTGCGCGTTCGCTTCTTCGGTGAAGAGCTCGACGATATCCTCGCCGATCTGCCCGGCCCATTTGTCGAAGCTTGGCTGGGTGGCTTCCTTGAAGGCCACGAGTTCCTCGGGCGTCGGTTCATAGACTTCCATGCCCTGCTCTTTCAGGAATTCCAGCCCTTCGGCCGTCGCCTTGCGGCTGATCTCGATCTGGTATTGCATCGCCTCATCGGCGGCCTTCTGGAATTTTGCCTTGGTGTCGTCGTCCAGACCGTCCCATTTCGCCTTCGAGATACCCAGGAACAGCGGATCATAGCTGTAATGCCACGCCGTGATGTATTTCTGAACCTCATAGACCCGTTGCGGGATGATCACCGCGCCGATGGGGTTTTCCTGACCGTCCACGACGCCTTGCTGTAGTGCCGGGAATGTCTCGGTCCACTGCATTTGCTGCGGATTGGCGCCAAGATCGTTCATCACGTCGATATACATCGGACCCGCGACGCGCATCTTTAGACCCTGCATATCGGAAGGCGCTTTGATCGGGTGTTTGGAATTGGTGACTTCGCGGAAGCCGTTCTCGCCCCACGCAAGAATATGGATGCCATGCGCCTCCATAATCTCTTCCATCTTGTCGCCTGCCTTGCCGGCCGTGGTGCGGTCGACGGCTTCGTAATCGGGATAGAGGTAAGGCAGCGAGAATGCCGCCATTTCCGGGGCAAGCGGCGTGACATTGATGGCCGAGGTCAGCACGAAATCGATTGCGCCGCGCCCGGTCATCTCGGCCTGCTTCATCTGATCGCCGCCGGAAAGCTGAGCATTCGGAAAAACCCGCACCTCGTATTCGTCGCCGGTTTCCGCAGCCAGAAGTTCGGCGAATTTATCTGCGCCCTGCTGCCATGTGGTGGTGTCGCCGGTATTATGCGACAGGCGCAGGGTTTCCGCGGTGGCTGGCAGGCAAAGCGCAAGCGCAGTGGTCAGCCCAAGGGCGAATTTCGTGAACATGGCTTCTCCTCCGATTCCGATTTGCGGCATATTTACGGCTCGGGCCGGGGCATGCAATAAGTTTCGGCAAGAAGATGGAGGGGATCATGACAGACCAGATCACTGTGCCGCCCGCACCAGAGGGGCAGATCATCGGCTGGGCGCATAGCCGCTTTGGCAAATCCGAAGCCGCGGATGTCGAGGCTTTGATGGCCGAGGTCACGTCGGTCGCGCTGGAACATGCGGGGATTGGGGCCGAACAGGTCGGCGGGATTTTCGCCGGTGTCTTCAATGGCGGTTTTCAGAAACAGGGCTTCGAGGCGGCGCTTGTCGCACTTGGTGCGGAAGGTCTGGCCCATACGCCCGCGGTGCGGCTCGAGAATGCCTGCGCGACCGGCTCGGCGGCGATTACGGCAGCACTGGATTTCATCGGCTCGGGCCGTGGCAAGGTCGCTTTGGTGGTCGGCGCCGAAAAGATGACCGCGACGCCGGGGGCCGAGGTCGGGGATATCCTGCTGGGTGCCTCTTACCGCGCGGAAGAGGGCGATACGCCCGGCGGTTTCGCAGGCGTGTTCGGCGGGATCGCGAACAGCTATTTTCAGCGTTACGGCGATGTATCGCGTGAACTGGCCATGATCGCGGCCAAGAACCATGCGAATGGTGCGCAGAACCCCTATGCGCATATGCAGAAGGATTTCGGTTTCGATTTCTGCAATACGGTCAGCGAAAAGAACCCCATTGCCGCCGGTCCCTTGCGGCGCACCGATTGCTCGCTTGTGTCGGACGGTGCGGCGGCGCTTGTGATCGCGCATCCCGATATCGCCGCCGAGGCATCCCGTGCCATTGCCTTTCGGGCGCAGCGGCAGGCGAATGATTATTTGCCATTGTCGCGCCGCGATCCGCTGGAACTGGCGGGTGCGCGGCGGGCATGGGCCGAGGGGCTGGAGCAGGCGGGCATGACGCTGGACGATTTGTCACTGGTCGAGACGCATGATTGCTTTACCATCGCCGAATTGCTGGAATACGAGGCGATGGGGCTGGCCGAACGCGGACAGGGGGGCAGGGTGATTGCCGAAGGGTTGACTGCGCGGGACGGAAAACTGCCGGTGAATCCGTCCGGCGGGTTGAAATCCAAGGGCCATCCCATCGGAGCGACGGGCGTTTCGCAGCATGTCATGGCCGCGATGCAATTGACGGGCGAGGCCGGGGGGATGCAGATACCGGGGGCCACGCTTGCCGGGGTGTTCAATATGGGAGGAGTGGCGGTCGCCAATTACCTTTCCATCCTAGAGCGCGTGAAATGAACCTGCCCTATTCGACCCGCACGATGAATCTGGGGCATCTGCTGGACCAGACCGCCCGCCGCCTGCCGGATCATTCGGCGATGGTCCATGGCGGGCAGCGGTGGAGCTGGGAACAGATGCGGTCCCGCGTCGATGCCCTGGCGCGGCTGTTGGCATCAAGGGGAATCGGCAAGGGCGACCGCGTGCTGGTACAATCGCCCAATAACAACCAGATGTGGGAAAGCCTGTGGGCCAGTCTCAAGCTGGGGGCGGTCTGGGTGCCGGCGAATTTCCGCGGCGCGCCGGACGATCTGCGTTGGATGGTCGAACTGACCCAGCCGAAGCTACTGATATGCCATGCGGATTTTCCCGATCACGCGGCGATATGCGATTTGCCGGTTCTGGCCATTGGGCAGGCGGATTTCGGCCCCGATATCGACGCGGAACTTGCGGGTTTCGATACATCCCCGTTGCGTGCCGCCGATGTCGAGCGTGACGATCCGGCGTGGCTGTTCTTTACCTCCGGCTCGACCGGCAAACCCAAGGCGGCGGTGTTGACGCATGGCCAGATGGGCTTTGTCATCGCCAATCACCTTGCCGACCTGATCCCCGGGACGACGGAACAGGACGCCTCGCTGGTCGTTGCCCCGCTAAGCCACGGAGCCGGGATCCATCAGATGTTGCAGGTCGCGCGCGGGGTCCCTTCGATCCTGCCCGAAGGCGGCTTTGATCCGCAGGAAATCTGGCGGCTGGTGCAGGAATATCGCGTCTCGAACATGTTCACCGTGCCGACCATCGTGAAACTGCTGACCGAGCATCCGGCGGTGGACGAATTCGATCATTCCAGCCTGCGCCATGTCATCTATGCCGGTGCGCCGATGTATCGTGCCGATCAGATCCGGGCGCTGGAAAAGCTTGGCCCGGTTCTGGTGCAGTATTTCGGGCTGGGTGAGGTTACGGGCTGCATCACCGTTCTGCCTGCGCGTCTGCACGAGACGGGCGAGGGCTGGGCATTGGAGGGATCCTGCGGCATACCGCGAACCGGGATTCAGATCGAGGTTCAGGATGAGGCCGGCAATCCGCTACCTCTGGGCAAAACTGGCGAGCTTTGCGTGACGGGCGGCGCGGTTTTTGCGGGCTACTGGAACAACGACGAAGCCAACGCCAAGAGTTTCCGCAACGGCTGGTTCCGCACCGGCGATCTGGGACATATGGACGAGCAGGGCTTTTTCTTCCTGACCGGGCGCGAAAGCGACATGTTCATCTCGGGTGGCTCGAATATCCATCCGCGCGAGATCGAGGAAAAGCTGTTGCTGCATCCCGACATTGCCGAATGCGCGGTTGTCGGCATGCCCGATCCGAAATGGGGCGAGGTGGGCGTCGCCATCTGCGTGACCCGTGATGGCGGACAGCCCGAGCTTGGGGAGTGGCTGGGCTCGCGGCTGGCGCGGTATAAATTGCCTCGCCGTTTCGAGTTCTGGGAGGAGTTGCCGAAATCCGGCTATGGCAAGATCACCAAGAAGCTGGTGCGTGAAGAACTGATCCGCCGCGATGCCGGGGCCGGAAATGGCTGAATCGCTGCGCCATCCCGGCCCGGCGGATGGTCCTCGTCTGATGCTGTCAGGCACCCGGATGGAAGAGCGCGTCGCGACACTGGCCGCCGGGATACCGCTGGAGACCGCGATTGCCGAGGCATTGAATGGCGCAGACAGCGCATGGATCAGTTTTGCGGATGGACATGGCGATTTGCGTTTCGTTCTGCCCGACCGGGCGACGGATGGCTTGCATGGCGCGTGGTATTCCACCCCCCGCGATGCCGCCGATACGCCCCTGCATCGCGCCGGTATCGTCTGGGGACGGCGTGAGGGCAGGGCGTTCGGGCATTGTCACGGGCTGTGGGGCGAGACGATGGGGCATCTGCTGCTGGATGCCTCTCGATTGACCCGGCCGGTTCAGGCCCGTGCGATGCTGTTTCCCGATGCGCGTTTCATCGCGTCCGAGGATGCAGAGACGGCCTTTACTCTGTTCAAGCCGGAAGGCGGTGTGAATGGCTATGCGGATGCTGCCCTGCTACGGTTGGCTCCGCATGTCGATCTTTGCGACGGTATCGTGGAGGCCGTCCGAAAACTGGGTTGGTCGCGTGCGCAGGTCGAGGGCATCGGCAGCCTGAACACTGCCCGTTTCGCCGATGGTACATTGCTGGACAGCCATGCTTCTGAATTCCTGATCTCGAACGGGATCGCGACGGACACAGAAGCGGAAATCGCCATTGATATCGTTGGTATCGGCGGCATCCGCGCGGCAGGTTTGCTGAAATCCGGCGCGAATCCCGTTTGTGTCACGGCAGAGATCATCCTGCTGCGCGAGACCTGACCTACTGCTTGACGCGAAGTGATGAACAAATTATGAACATCGGCTTTTCTTGCGACGATGACAGGGCTATGGTGACGGTATGGAGCAGAACCACGATTCCGATACTCTTCCCTTGTCGCAACGTGCCATAGCCGCGCGGCCCGCGCCTTATCTGGACGGGTTGAACGCTGCTCAGCGGGCGGCTGTCGAACTGCTTGACGGTCCGGTTCTGATGCTGGCCGGGGCCGGTACAGGCAAGACGCGGGCACTGACGACGCGGATCGCGCATTTGCTGACACTGGGTCGGGCGCGGCCCGGGCAGATACTGGCTGTCACATTCACCAACAAGGCCGCCCGCGAGATGAAAACGCGGATCGGGGCCTTATTGGGCGAAACGGTCGAGGGGATGCCGTGGCTGGGTACTTTCCACTCGATCTGTGTCAAGCTGCTGCGCCGCCATGCCGAATTGATCGGCAATGGCGAGCTGCATTTGAAGCCTTCGTTCACCATTCTGGATACGGATGATCAGATTCGTCTGCTCAAGCAGTTGATTCAAGCTGAAAACCTTGATGAGAAACGCTGGCCCGCGCGGCAATTGGCGCATCTGATCGATGGCTGGAAAAACCGCGGCCTGACGCCCGAGAACCTGCCCAAGGGTGAGATGGCGGCTTTCGACGGTTGGGGCGGTCGGCTTTACGCAGCCTATCAGGATCGGTTGCTGACCCTGAATGCCGTCGATTTCGGTGATCTGCTGATGCATTGCGTGAGGCTGTTTCAGGCGCATCCCGATGTGTTGAAGCAATGGCAGGACCGGTTCCGTTATATATTGGTGGACGAGTATCAGGATACCAATGTCGCGCAATATATGTGGTTGCGGCTGTTGGCGCAGGGGCACCGGAATATCTGCTGCGTCGGTGACGACGATCAGTCGATCTATGGCTGGCGCGGGGCGGAGGTCGGCAATATCCTGCGCTTCGAACAGGATTTCCCCGGCGCTCAGGTCATCCGGCTGGAGCAGAACTACCGTTCGACCCCGCAGATCCTTGGTGCTGCCTCGGGATTGATCGAAGCGAATAGCGGGCGGCTTGGCAAGACGCTGTGGACCGATGCGGAACAGGGCGAAAAGGTGCGCCTGATCGGCCATTGGGACAGCGAGGCCGAGGCGCGCTGGATCGGCGAAGAGATAGAGGCGTTTCAGGGCGGGCACCGGGCCGTAATGGGCGCGGTTAACCTTGACGGGATTGCGATTTTGGTGCGGGCCAGTCATCAGATGCGGGCTTTCGAGGATCGCTTCCTGACGATTGGCTTGCCTTATCGCGTGATCGGTGGGCCGCGCTTCTATGAACGGGCCGAGATACGCGACGCCATGGCTTATTTCCGGCTGGCTGTCAGCCCATCGGACGATCTGGCATTCGAGCGGATCGTGAATACACCGAAGCGAGGGCTGGGTGACAAGGCTTTGCAGGTGATCCAGATGGCGGCGCGGCGGAATGGCGTGCCGCTGCTGGAAGGTGCCCGGATCGTGGTCGAGGAAAAGCAGCTTGGCGGCAAGGGTTTGACCAATCTGCGCGAATTCGTTGCCTCGTTCGACCGATGGCGCGTGGATGCGCTTGATCCTGATGCCAGTCATGTGGAACTGGCCGAACGGATACTGGACGAATCCGGCTATACCGCCATGTGGCAGAATGACAAATCGCCGGATGCGCCCGGCCGGCTGGACAATCTCAAGGAACTGGTCAAGGCGCTTGAGGAATTCGACAATCTTCAGGGTTTTCTTGAACATATCGCGCTTGTCATGGACCGGGACGAGGGCGATCGCGGCGAAGAAGTCAGCATCATGACCCTGCACGCGGCCAAGGGTCTGGAATTTCCCGTTGTCTTTCTGCCCGGCTGGGAGGACGGGCTTTTCCCCAATCAACGCGCCATGGACGAGAACGGCACCAAAGGGTTGGAAGAAGAGCGACGGCTGGCCTATGTCGGCATTACCCGCGCCGAGCGGCTGGCGATCATCAGTTTTGCGGGGAACCGGCGGCTTTACGGGCAATGGCAAAGCCAGATGCCGTCGCGCTTTATTGACGAATTGCCCGAGGCGCATATCGAGATTCTGACGCCTCCCGGACTGTACGGGGGCGGCTATGGAACGGCAATGGCCTTTGCGGGCGCGAATGCCGGAACCGATATGCATGACCGGGCGGCGCGGGCGGATGTCTATAACTCGCCCGGATGGAAGCGGATGCAGGCTCGCGCATCAGAACGGCGGACACCGAAAGTTGCTGCGGTGACGATAGATTCCGAAGCTGCGGCGAAATTCAGTGTTGGCGACCGGGTATCCCACGCGAAATTCGGCGAGGGGCAGATCATGGGAATCGCAGAAGATACGCTTACAATCCAGTTCGGCACCAGCTTCAAGACCGTCAAAGCCGCGTATATTCAACCTGCGGGCGGCGATCAGGACGTGCCGTTCTAGATCGGGCTATCCGCCCAAAGCCTTCGTGCGTTCCCCCGTGAGCGGGTTAGAAGCAGGCGACCTTGGCAACATTGCCGTCAGGCCCGATCTCGATATTCAGCCGGTCCCCCCGATAATCTGCGGTAACCGGATCCTCGGGGCCGATAATGCGGGTGCCCGGTGCGAATTCCCGTGAGGACACTACCGATTGCGGTTGCCCGACCAGACCCTGCAATTCGTCAGCTCCACAGCTTTGCGGCAGATCCAGCACCGGTGCGGTCGAGCTTTCCTCGGGTGGTGTGCAGGCAGCCAGAGCGGCTGCCGATAATAGCGGGAATATCAGGAGATGGCGCATTTTCATCCACAATCGATATTGTTGATATTGCCTGCGGCATCAAGGCGGAAGACGATCCGGTTCGGGTCGTAATCCTGAGGCTCGATCCCGCGATGTTCGACGACACGATATTCCTTGGTCAGTCCGATGGTCGAGATGACACTGCCGGGTTGCGACAGATATTGCGTATATTCCTTGGCACCGCACAGATCGGGTTGACGCTCTTCCAGGCCAGAGACTCCGGCAACAGGTGGCGGGGCTGTCGGCACGGGTGCTGCTGGCGCAGGGGCGGGGGCAGGTTGCGGGGCCGGCATGCAGCCTGCAAGCATCATGGCTGTGGCGACAGCGGGCAGGAGCGCGGTCTTGATCATCTTGTCTGTTTCCCTCGTGTGCCTGAACGGGCGTTTATTATGAATCACAACATGAATTATACGATCCGGCAAGCGGGTTGAGAACCGGTTCCACGATCAATATTGCATTAGCGTGACGACATTGCCCCGTTTTCCGATTTGTCCGGCTGTCTGGATTGCTGGTCGATCCCGGCTCCGTAAGCGCGCAGAAACATCGTGGCGGCGGTTTCGGCGGTGCGTTTGACCGGCATCTCGGTTTCCAGCGCGGGGCCGGATATCGCCCGATCATAGAAGGTAAGCCCGCAGAGCCCGATCAACTGTCGGGCGGCCAGTGCGACGTCATCAACCACCAGTTCTCCCCGGTTGACGAAGCCGTCAATGTGATCGCGCAAAGGCTGTTCCAGCAGCGTTTCGATGCGTTCGTGATAAGTTGCGGCGATATCGGGAAAGCGGTTCGCCTCGCCGATGGCAATCCGGAAAAGGTCGGTTTCGCGATCCGATCTCAGCCATGCGGTCATGGCGGCGGTTATTCGCGGAACAGCCTTTTCGGCAGGCAGGTCCTTGCCGATATCTGCAAAGGGCTGTGTGCGATCCCCCCCCAGCACATTCTGCATGGCGGTTTCAAACAATAGCCGCTTATCCGGAAAATAGGCATATAGGGTCGCTTTCGAAACGCCCGCCGAACGCACGATGTCATCCACCGCCGCACCGGCATACCCGTCCCGTAAAAATATGCGCCAGGCACCATTCAGTACCTGATCCGCCTTACGCCCGAATACGGCGTTTCCATGTCTTTTTGTACCAATCATTCAAACCGTCTCTTCTGCAATATCAATATAACAATGTTTCGGGAAGCTGATGGTTTCATGCCAGCTTCGACAGGCCGGGCCAATCGGCAAGGAATGCCCATGATTTCAAAATTGCCTAAAATTTGACCTAACTTCGCGGAAGCCGGTGGAACCTGTCACAGCATTCTCGTAGCCTCCCGCCCAGGATCTATCGAATCGTTTACGTGAAAGGGAGCCCGCGATGGCCATTAAACATAAGTCATTTCGTGATTCTGTCGATAAGATGTTCACCCATGCCGCAGGGTTGATGTCTCTGCCACCCGGGTTGGAAGAAAAAATTCGCGTTTGCAATTCCACCTATACGGTTCGTTTCGGTGTGCGTCTGCGCGGCGAGATCCAGACCTTTACCGGTTATCGTTCGGTCCATTCCGAACATATGGAGCCGGTCAAGGGCGGCATCCGCTATTCGATGGATGTCAATCAGGACGAGGTCGAGGCGCTTGCCGCACTGATGACCTATAAATGCGCTCTGGTCGAGGTGCCTTTCGGCGGCTCGAAGGGCGGGTTGCGCATCGACCCGCGCGAATGGAACGAGGACGAGCTTGAGCGGATCACCCGTCGGTTCACCTATGAATTGTCGCGCCGCAACCTGATCTCGCCCAGCCAGAACGTGCCCGCTCCCGATATGGGCACGGGCGAGCGTGAGATGGCGTGGATGGCAGACGCCTATAAGCGCCTGCATCCCGACGATATCAACGCCAAGGCCTGCGTGACCGGTAAACCGCGCACCGCGGGCGGGATCGACGGCCGGGTCGAGGCGACGGGCCGTGGCGTGCAATATGCGCTGCGCGAGTTTTTCCGCCATGATGATGTGATGAAGCGCGCCGGGCTGGAAGGCGGATTGGCGGGTAAGCGGATCGTCGTGCAGGGGCTGGGGAATGTGGGCTATCACGCCGCGCTGTTCCTGTCGCAAGAGGACAAGGCACTGATCACGACCGTGATCGAACGCGACGGCGCTGTCAGCAATCCTCGGGGTCTGGATGTCGGAGCGCTTAAGGCGCATATCGCGGCGACCGGCGGAGTCGGGGGCTTTACCGGCGGTGATTTCCGGCCGGAAGGCCTTGCCGCGCTTGAAGATGAGTGCGACGTGCTGATTCCGGCCGCCGTGGAAAGCGTGATCCATGCCGACAATGCGGATCGCATCAGGGCCAAGGTCATCGTCGAGGCTGCGAACGGGCCGGTGACGGCGGATGCCGATGCGATACTGAAGCATAAGGGGATGGTTATTATCCCCGATATGTACGCAAACTCGGGCGGTGTGACGGTGTCCTATTTCGAATGGGTCAAGAACCTGTCGCAGATCAGCCTGGGCAGGCTTGAACGCCGTCATGAAGAGGCTCGTGCCCGCGTGCTGGTCGAAGAGCTGGAGCGTCTGTCGGCGGATACCGGACTGAACTGGACTTTGTCCAAGGGCTTCAAGGAAGCGTTCCTGACCGGTGCCGATGAGCTGGAACTGGTGCGCTCGGGGCTGGACGACACGATGCGCGAGGCATTCGGCAAGATGAAGGAAGTCTGGGTCAATAACAGCAAGGTGGATGACATGCGGACAGCGGCGTATGTCGTCGCCATCCGCAGAATTTCCAACGTTTACGGCTCGCTGGGCCTGTAAGCTTTCGGAGACTGGCTCTCTAAGCCAATGCCGCGCCGGCGATCGGCGCGGCATTGGCCGTTTGTTCTTCCTGTCATCCTGCCCGGACGGAATTTGTTTCCCATTGTGACGCGGGGTTTTGGTTGTGACCGGTGTGGCGCTTCGTAATATGACCCCGGAACAGCGCTCTGCATGGGAGGAACGGATGAGCTATTGCGCACCAGTCGGGCAGATCGATTTCATTCTGAGGCATGTCGTGCCTTATGATCAGGTGGCTCGAACGGAACGTTTCGCCGAAGCGGGGTTCGATACGGCGAACGCGATCCTGACAGAGGCGGGGAAACTTGCAGCGAATGTGCTTGCCCCGTTGAACCGCAATGGCGATCTGACACCGGCGCGACTTGAAAACGGCAAGGTCCGGTCCTCCCCCGGATTTGCCGAAGGTTTCAGGGCAATCGCCGAGGGTGGCTGGGTCGGGCTGGCTGCAGATCCGGAATATGGGGGTGTGGGCCTGCCGCAGGCGCTCAACATGGCCGTGGCCGAGATGATGGCGGCGGCCTGTCTGTCGCTGCAACTCAACCCGCTTCTGACACAGGGCCAGATCGAGGCGCTTGAGCATCACGCAAGCGACGAGTTGAAAGCGCTTTATCTGCCCAAGCTGATCAGTGGTGAATGGTCGGGTACGATGAACCTGACCGAACCGGGGGCGGGCAGCGATGTCGGGGCATTGACAACCCGGGCCGAGCCGAACGGTGACGGCAGCTACAGGATCACCGGGCAGAAGATCTTCATCACATGGGGCGACAGCGATATGACGGAGAATATCTGTCATGCCGTGCTGGCGCGTCTGCCCGACGGTGCCAAGGGCACGCGGGGTATCAGCCTGTTCATGGTGCCGAAATTCATCCCCGATGAAAACGGCAATCCCGGCGTTGCCAATGATCTCAGGGTGGTCGGCCTGGAGGAGAAGCTGGGCATCCATGGCAGCCCGACCTGTGTCATGAGCTATGAGGGTGCGACGGGCTGGCTGATCGGGGAAGAGCATAAGGGCATGGCCGCTATGTTCACGATGATGAACTGCGCCCGGCTGGGCGTCGGCATGCAGGGCATCGGCGTCGGCGAGGCGGCATTGCAGCAGGCTGCGCTTTACGCGCAGGAGCGGAACCAGATGGGGCCGATCATCCGGCATCCCGATGTCCGCCGTATGCTGGCTATGGCGCGGGCCGAACTTTTTGCTGCCCGTTGCATTGCGCTCGCCTGCGCGACCGCGATTGACCTTGAACGCGCTACGGGCGAGGCGGATCACGCGGCGCGTGCAGCCTTCCTGACCCCGATCGCCAAAGCTTACGGCACCGATACCGGCCTGCGTGCCGCCGATGCTGCCGTGCAGGTTCATGGCGGCATGGGCTATATCGAGGAGACCGGCGCGGCGCAGTATCTGCGCGATGTCCGCATCACCCAGATTTATGAGGGCACGAACGGTATTCAGGCCATGGATCTCGTGGGCCGCAAACTGGCCGACGGGGGCGAGGCCGCCATGCGGCTTCTGGACGAAATCCTCGATGGCGCAAAATCCGCACAGGCCGACCATCCCGATCTGGCGCATGAGGTCTGGCAATCGGCCGAAACCCTGCGCGAGGGTACGCAGGATTTGCTGGAACGCGAAATACCGCAGCGTTTTGCCGGAGCCGCGCCTTATCTGACGGCTTTCGCCCGTGTTCTGGGGGGATATTATCACCTGCTTGCCGCACGTTCCGGGGGTGAGGCGGAAGTGGGCCTTGCCCGGGTGTTCATCCGTCGCGTCCTGCCGCATTTTGCCACTGACCTGACCGAGGCGCTTGCCGGGTTGGAGGATCTCGCCAATCTTGGCGATGATGTGCTGACGGGGCAGTCGGGCGCGTGATCGCATTCCCGTTCGAAAATCCGCCCGCCGAAGGCGAGGCGATCGCGATTGCCGACGGAGTGCTATGGCTGCGCCTGCCCCTGCCCATGGCGCTGGATCACGTGAATGTCTATGCTTTGGACGAAGGGGATGGCTGGACGATCGTCGATACCGGTTTTGATACCGGGCGAACACGCAGGATATGGCAATCGCTGCTGGCGGACCCGCTTGCGGGCCGCCCGATCCTGCGGATTATCGGCACCCATCACCATCCGGATCACATCGGCCTTGCCGGATGGTTCGTGCAGGAACACAGCGCCGGGCTGGTGATGAGTCGGACGGCATGGCTGACTGCCCGGATGTTGCAGCTTGACCGGCAGGAAAGCCCGACGCCGCAGGCCATTGCGTTCTGGCGGCATGCGGGCATGCCCGCTGAGCTTCGGGAAAAGCGCGCAGCCGAGCGCCCTTTCAACTTCGCGGATATGGTGCATCCGCTGCCTCCGGGTTTTACGCGGCTAGTCGCGGGGCAGGAGATTCGCCTGGGGGGCCGTCGCTGGCGGGTGGAAATGGCACATGGCCATGCGCCCTGCCACGCGACTTTCTGGTCTCTGGACGATGATCTGGTGATCGGAGGCGATCAGTTGCTGGCCTCTATCTCACCCAATCTCGGCGTTCATCCGACCGAACCCGATGCCGATCCGGTCGGAGAATGGCTGGAAAGCTGTTACCGTCTTCTGGCACTGGCCGAAGAGCGGCATCTGGTTCTTCCTGGGCACAAGCTGCCCTTTACCGGGCTACCTGAACGTCTTCGCCAACTGATCGACAATCATCACGGCGCGTTGCAACGGATGGAGATTGCATTGCGCAAATCGCCCCGAACTGTGGTTGAATGCTTTGACATCCTGTTCAAGCGCAGGATCGGGGAAGCGGAATTCGGACTTGCCCTTGCCGAAGCGGTTGCGCATGTCAATCACTTGCGTGGCAAGGATGTGATCCTTGCGGTCGGCGAAAGGGATGGTGCCGTGCTTTGGGGGGCGTGACAGCGTGCGCAGTTTCGGCTATCGGGGTGTCAAGGACAAATACCGGAGGGCAGGCGCATGGCCACGCATCACGAAGTAACCGAACACGAACATGGCAGCATGGATATTACCGAGCATAGGAAAACCTTTGCGGGCTTTGTCCGGGTCAGCACCTGGACTGCCGTCATCTCGATTCTGGTGCTGATCTTCTTGGCACTGACAAACGCCTGATCGGGCTGCACAGGACGGATCATGAAAAGACGAGTTTTTATCGCCGCTGCGTTGCCCGCGGCACTGGCAGCTTGCGGCGCCGATAATGTGTGGGACGACGCCGAAGCGGTAAAAGCCGCGCGCTTCGTATCTAACGAGCCCCCTTCCATCACGCTGTTCACCGTGATCGGGATCCCGCGGGGCGAGGGCGGGCATAGCGCGTTGATGATCAATGGCAGTCAACGGGTCATCTATGATCCTGCCGGTACATGGAATCATCCCTCCATCCCCGAGCGGCATGACGTGCTTTACGGGATTACCGACAATTTCAAGAATTTTTACATAGATTACCACGCGCGCGAAACCTATTGGGTTGCGGAAGAACGTGTGCCGGTCTCACGCGAGGTTGCCGATCTTGCAATCCGCAGGGCCGAGGCGAACGGCTCGGCCAACAAGGCTTTCTGCGCAGTAGAGACAAGTGCCGTGCTGCGGGGGCTGCCGGGATTCGAGAATGCGCCTTCAGGCTTTTCTCCGCTCAAGCTGCGGAACTGGTTCATGACGCTGCCGGGCGTGACCTCAAAGCGCCATATGGACGGGGATCCCGCCAATAACCATAATGTGCTTATCCGTCAGAAAAACGGAGAGTTTACCGGTTACGCCAGAAGATAAAGCATTCCGAACAGCGTGGCTGCGCCTCCCAGAATGGCGAGGATGATATTTCTGGTAAGCATGCCGATCAGCATGGTCACGGCAGCGGCACTTAGCCGCGCCAGATCGGGCTGGCCTCCGGTGGCGGCGGGCCACATCACCAGCGGAGCAGACAGGGCGGGCAGCACGGCTACGGGGGTATAGCGCAGCATGCGCATGATCCATTGCGGTAACTCCCGATCCCCCAGCGCGCCAAGGAACGACCAGCGAATCAGGAACGTGCCTGTTCCCAGGATCAGGATTACGAGCCAGATGGTCAGATCAGAAGCATTCTCCATCCCGCTTACGCCCTTTTCCGTTTTTCGGTCAGCACCTCGACCACCGCACCCGTGGCCATTCCAAGTGGAGCCGCCAGCATCAGGCCCAGTCCCGATGGCAGGCCCGCAAAGGCGAGGGAGGCAACGATTGCGACGAAACAGGCCGCAAGATGGGCCGCGCTGCGCAGCATCGGTGCGATCATGGCCAGGAAGGTGATCGGCATCGCGAAATCCAGTGCGATATCGTCTGGAATGACACTGCCAAGAACCGCACCCACCCAGCTTGCGAGCATCCACGGGACGCATATCGCCACGGCGGTTCCCGAGAAATAGGCAATCCGCTGGGAAAGCGTCAGTTTGGGATGACGTTCATAATGCTGGATCGACAGGGCATAGCTTTGATCGATCAATGTATAGGCGATCCAGGCTTTTTGCGCGCCGGACGTGCCCCGGAACCAGGGCACAAGGGATGCGGAATACATCGCCATCCGCAGATTGACGGCCAAACCCGACAGGATCACGATCCAGACCGGGGCATTATCCGACAAAAGCTGAACGGCGGTGAATTGCGATGCTCCTGCAAGCACCAGAACCGAAAAGCCCATTACCTGCGCAATATCGATCCCGGCTTCGCGTGCCACCACGCCGAACAGAAGCGCAAACGGGACGATCACGATCAACATGGGCACGCTTTGCACCATGGCGTATCGGAATGCCTGCGCCGGACTGCGGGCCAGGGCGCGTATATCTGCCGGGTCGGCTGCGGCTTGCTGCTGCTGGGGGCGTGGGGCTGGTGAGGGCGACATGAAGCGGATATCCATCACTTGCGTGTGGGCCTCTTGCTTGCATGATGTGCAGGGAGAGGCAAGCATCCGATGAAAATTTACGCTCCGATCCCTGAGACGATATTACCCGAAGCCGCAGGGCTTTGGCACAGTGCTTTTGGTCATCGTCGCGGCAAGCTGCGGGTCTGCCCGGAAAATGCCATCGTGGTGATAAGTTCGGACGGGCTTGAAGGCGTTGTCGGCCTCCGCGATGATAAGGGAGGTTTTCTGACGACGCCCCCGCCGCTGTCCCGGATTTTGTTCCGGCCTGCGCCGCCGACCTCGGATCTGGTTCTTGACGGTATTGTTGTGCGGCACAGGCGCCGCGGATATGGCCGCGCTCTTGTCGCCGCCGCGGAAATCGAGGCCCGCCATCGTTGCCGTCCCGGATTACGGGCGGAAGTCGTGCTTCGCAACCGATCGGCATTGGCATTCTATCAACGGTTGGGGTTCGTCGAAGAGACGCGGGGCTGGTATGGCTGGCCCTGGTCCGGACGGGTGGTTGTCCTGCGAAAGCAGGTCTGAGATCGTTTTCCGGGAAGCCGGTTCCCTGTTCAGCCTCCTGTCGCCGTCAGGACCAAAAGCCAACCCACGCCGGCGGCAATCAAGGCCATCCCAATCAATTGGATGCGCCCGGTCGATTCGTGCAAAAAGCGGCCAGAAACGATTTGTGCGAAAACCACCTCGATCAAAGCCAGTGTCCGGACATTCGCGGCCGGGGTCAGGGCGAAACCGATGAACCAGAATAGCGAGGCAAAGGCGCCCAATCCGCCCGCCGCAAGCGAAACCCGCCATTCACCCATGATTCCCCGTAATGCCCGACGATCCGCGATCAGCATCCAAGCCAGAGTTATCGAGGATTGCAGACCCAATGTCAGGACCAGGATGGTCAAGGCATGAACGAAAAAACTGCCCTCGGGCAGGGTCAGTAAAGCGCCCCGGAACCCGATGGCCGACAGGCCAAACAAGGCACCTGCGGTAATACCGTTCACCACCGGGATCAGCCCGGCCCGGGACCAGCGCGCGCCCGAACTCAGCATCACGCCAAGCGTGGCAAGGCCGATTGCTGCAAGACTGACCGGCCCCATCGGCTCGTTCAGGATAAGGATTCCGATCAGTGCAAGGGTGACCGGTTCGGTCTTCATCAGGGCGGTCGCAACGCCGAAATTTTGCCCGCGCATGGTTAACAGCATGAAGGCGGTCGCCCCGATCTGTGCCCCTGCGCCCATTGCGGTGAAACCGATCGCCGTGGCATTCAGCGGAGGCAGATCGGTAAAGGGCGTTAACAGCAACAGGAACAGCGCGGCGAAGGGAAATCCGAAAATGAACCGGACCGAAGTTGCGCCAATCGTGCCGATCCGGCCACCCAGTCCCGCCTGCGCGGCATTCCGTGCGGTTTGGGCAACCGCTGCGATCAATGTGGCCGCGACCCAGATCATGCGCCGCGAACGGCTTCGATCATGCGCGTGACATTATCGGGGTCGGCATCGGGTGTGATACCGTGACCCAGATTGAAGATATGCGGTCCATTCCGCAATGCGCGGGTGATGCGGCCGGCCTCGGAAATTAGCGCGTCGCCACCGGTGATCAACAATTGCGGGTCGAGATTGCCCTGCACGCAGCTGTCGCATTGCAGATGCCGGGCGGCCCAGTCCGGGCTAACCGAATTGTCCAGCGCAACGCAATCCGCGCCGGTTGCCTGCGCAAATCCCCTGTAGCCTTCACCCAGACCGCGCGGGAAGGCGATGACGGGGATGCCCGGATGACGGGTTTTCAGGGCGGAGACAATTCTCCGGGTCGGCTCTATCGCGAATTCATGGCGGTCATTCTCGTCGCGCAGACTTCCGGCCCAGCTATCGAAAAGCTTGATCACTTCGGCGCCAGCCTCGATCTGGGCGGAAAGATAGAGAATGGTAGCCTCTGTGATCCGGTCGATTAATGCCGAGAATGCGGCGCGGTCCGCGGTCTTGAAGTCATGCGCGGGACCTTGATCCGGCGTTCCACGTCCGGCGATCATATAGGTGGCCACGGTCCACGGGGCTCCGGCGAAGCCGATTAATGTGGTTTCCTTGGGCAACTCACCGGCCAATATCCGGATCGTTTCGTAAATTGGTGAGAGACGCTCGTGTATTGCATCGCCGGGTTTCAATGCATCTACCTGAGCGCGTGTGGTGATCGTGGAAAGGCGCGGACCTTCGCCCGTGACGAACCACAGCTCTGATCCCAGCGCTTGTGGAAGAAGCAGAATATCGGCAAACAGGATCGCCGCGTCGAAATCGAACCGGCGCAGCGGTTGCAAGGTCACCTCGGCCGCTAGTTCCGGCGTGTAGCAAAGCGACAGGAAATCACCCGCTTTTGCACGGGTAGCGCGATATTCGGGCAGATAACGCCCGGCCTGACGCATCATCCAGATCGGTGGGGTGGGTAAGGTTTCGCCCGCCAAGGCGCGCAGCAAGAGTTTGGTCATGGTGCCTCCTGCCTCTTTCATGGCCAGAGGGCAGGCATTGTCAAGCGATGCAGGGGCGGATAAGTCACGTGCATGAAGAATTTTCCTGACCCTGACCGCCCGCTCAAGATCGGCACCAGAGGCTCGAAGCTCGCACTTGCCCAGGCTTATGAGTTGCGGGCGCGGGTGATGGCCGCGCATGACCTTCCCGCCGAGGCTTTCGAGATCGTCGTGATCCGCACGACCGGTGATCGTGTGACTGACCGTCCCTTGAAGGAAATAGGCGGTAAAGGTCTGTTTACAAAGGAAATCGAAGAGGCATTAGCCGAAGGCGGGATCGATATCGCCGTGCATTCGATGAAGGATATGCCGACGGTTCAGCCCGACGGCATGGTTATCGATTGCCTGCTGCCGCGCGAGGATGCGCGAGACGCCTTTGTCAGCCCGCATGTTGGCTCGATTGTGGAATTGCCGGAAGGCGCCGTGGTCGGTTCGTCCAGTTTGCGGCGACGGGCGCAACTTGCGCATCGGCGGCCCGATCTGCGCCTGGTCGAGTTTCGCGGAAATGTGCAGACCCGGCTTCAGAAGCTTGAAGATGGCGTGGCGGTGGCGACATTCCTGGCGATGGCGGGATTGTCCCGTCTGGACATGCTGCATGTTGCGCGCAGTCCCATCGATCCGGCAGAGATGCTGCCCGCTGTCGCTCAGGGCGCCATCGGTATCGAGCGGCGTTCAGATGACGACGGGATCGCGGCATTGCTGCGCCCGGTCAATGATGTCGAAACCGCTCAGCGTGTCGCGGCAGAGCGCGCCTTTCTTGCGCGCCTGGACGGCTCATGTCAGACGCCAATCGCGGGATATGCCGAATTGCAGGGTACGCGCCTTTCGCTGCGGGGCGAAATCCTGCGGCCGGATGGGTCACAGGCGCTTGCCGGAACGCGTGAGGGTGAGATTGCCGATGGTCCGGCAATGGGTCGGGATCTCGCGGAAGAATTGCTGACCCGTGCAGGGCAGGGGTTTTTCGATCACCTGTAAGTCGGTCTAATAATTACGGATCAGACCGACCAGCCGTCCCTGCACCTTGACGGCATCTTCACGCAGAATACGGGTTTCATAGGCAGGATTGGCGGCTTCGAGCGCAATCATCTTGCCTTTGCGGCGGAACCGCTTCAGCGTGGCTTCCGCCCCATCGATCAGGGCTACGACGATATCGCCATTCTCGACCCGATCCTGCTGGCGTATCACGACGATATCGCCATCGTTAATGCCAGCCTCGATCATCGAGTCGCCCTTGACCTCAAGTGCGTAATGTTCGCCATTTCCGGACAGCATGCTGTCCGGGACCGAGATGTGATGCGATATTTCCGAGATCGCCTCTATCGGGACACCGGCCGCGATCCTGCCCATCAAGGGTAATTCCATTGCGGAACTGCTCGTAATTTGCATGGCATTGTCGGGTTGCATGGCATCGTTGCTGCGTTTCGGGCGCGGATTGTCGATGACTCTGGGAGAAAAGCTGCCGGAAGAGCCGTTTCTGTCGGCTTGCGCCAGCGTATCGGGCAGGCGGAGGATTTCAAGCGCGCGGGCCCGGTGCGGCAGGCGGCGGATGAAGCCGCGTTCCTCCAATGCGGTGACAAGGCGGTGAATGCCGGATTTCGAGCGCAGATCAAGCGCTTCCTTCATCTCATCGAATGACGGCGGCACACCATCCCGCGCCATTCTGCGACTGATGAATTCCAGAAGCTGAATCTGTTTTTTCGTCAGCATATCCTTGCCTCATGCAACAAGTGTTCTTCTAATGTTCTACACGAGCCAGGGCGCCGCGTCAATCTGTTTGGCCCTGTCATTGCTGATCGCGGTAAACGATCAGTGAAACAGCGGCATGTATTCCACTATTTCACCCGCTTTATGCGCGGGATCATGCGGAGGCCGGATCAGCAGCGCGTCCGCTTTTGACAGAACCGAAAGCAACGAGGAATCCTGTTTGTCGAAAGCGGTAATCGCCGGAAGATCATCTCCGGGGAAAAGCTGTGCGCGCAGGTAATGTTCCCTGTCTCCCTCGGGCGGCAGCCCGGCGGTCAGCCGGGCGCGGCGGATCGGTCGCTGTAATGGCAGCCCTTGCATCGCATGAATAAGGGGGCGCATGAACAATGTCGCGCAAACAATTGCAGATACAGGATTTCCCGGAAGACCTAGCATTGCCATCTCGGAAATTTTTCCTGCCATCAGGGGCTTTCCGGGACGCATGGCGATCTTGTAGAAAGAGCGTTCCATTCCCAAAGCGCCCGCGACCTTGCCGATCAGATCGTGATCACCGACCGAGGCACCACCGATGGTGACCAGAAGATCGGAGGTCTTCGCGCGATCGAAGCTTTCGCGAATGCTGTCTTCGGTATCGCGGGCAATCGGCAGGATTTCAGCTTCGGCCCCGGCGGCGCGGGCGATGGCGGCGATGGCAAGATCGTTCGAGCAGATGATCTGCCCCGCGGCGGGATTTTCGCCCGGCCGGATCAATTCGTCGCCGCCGGCCAGCACCGCAACCCTTGGGCGTTTCGCGACTGTGATCTGCGGCAGGTTCATCCCCGCCAGAAGCGCGATATCCGCGGCGGTTAGAACCCGCCCCGGCTCGACCCGGTCGCCTTCACTGAAATCGCAGCCCCGGCTGCGGATATGCGCCCCTGCCGATGGTTCGGTGATGGTCAGCATATCGCCGTCGCGCCGGGTATTTTCCTGCATCTCGACGCGGTCATAGCCGGGCGGAACCGCAGCGCCGGTAAAGATGCGGATCGCGGTGCCGGGGGCCGGCGTCCCGGTCCAGGGATGCCCGGCTGCGGATTCGCCGATAACGCGAAGCGGTTGCCCCTGATCCGCATGGCGATAGGCATAGCCGTCCATCGCCGCTGAATCGAAGGGGGGCTGAGTCAGACGGGATATCGCTGCCGCATGCAAAACCCGGCCTGCGGCCTGCTCAAGGGGTACGCTTTCGCCTTCGGGCGGATTCGCCAATGCCAGAACCCGGTCAAGCGCCTCATTGACAGAAATCATGAATTTGCCTCGTAATCACCGGATTTTCCGCCGCTTTTGCGCAGCAATCGGATATTTTCGATCCGCATTCCCTTTTCGGCGGCCTTGAGCATGTCATAGATGGTCAGGCAGGCAGTGGTGACCGCAGTCAGGGCCTCCATCTCGACACCGGTGCGGCCCGTGGTGCGGACCGTTGCCATGACGCGGATGCCGGGCAGGTCGGGATCGGGCTGCAGATCCAGCGCGACTTTCGAGATCGGCAGGGGGTGACATAACGGGATCAGATCAGAGGTGCGCTTGGCCCCCATGATCCCGGCAAGCCGCGCGACGCCCATAACGTCACCCTTCGCCGCCCCGCCTTGCGCCAGCGCCAGTGTTTCAGGCGACATGATCACGCAGCCCTCTGCCACGGCCTCACGCGCGGTTTCGGCCTTGCCCGAGACATCGACCATATGCGCCTGACCGGATTTGTCGAAATGCGTCAGGCTCATGTCGGGGCCAGCAGGTTGCGGGTGGCGGTGGCGACGTCGTCCTGACGCATCAGGCTTTCCCCGATCAGGAAGCGACGAGCGCCGACCTCCATCATCGAGGACAGGTCGGCAGGGGTGAACAACCCGCTTTCACAGACGATATCGCGGTCGTCGGGAATGCGCGGAGCAAGCTCGCGTGTCACATCAAGAGTGACATCGAATGTCTTGAGATTACGATTATTTATTCCGATAAGCGAGGATTTCAACATAAGGGCACGGTCGAGTTCGGCTGCATCATGGACCTCGATCAGCACATCCATGCCCCAATGAATTGCGGCATTCTCCAACTCGGCGGCAAGAACATCATCGACCGAGGCCATGATGATCAGGATGCAATCCGCGCCCCATGCCCGCGCCTCGGCCACCTGATAGGTGTCATAGAGGAAATCCTTGCGCAATGCGGGAAGGTCGCAGGCATCGCGGGCAGCGGCCAGAAATTCGGGCGCGCCCTGAAAGCTGGGCGCATCGGTCAGGACCGACAGGCATGCCGCTCCGCCTTCGGCATAAGCGCAGGCCAGAGACGGTGGATCGAAATCGGGGCGGATCAGACCTTTCGAGGGGCTGGCCTTCTTGATTTCGGCAATCAGTGCCGGTCCGGTCACGGCCTTGTCGGTCAGGGCGCGGGCGAAACCTCGTGGCGCGGACGCTGCACGAGCGACGGCCTCGATATCGGCCAGAGGGCGCGCCGCCTTCGCCGCGGCGATCTCTTCCAGCTTATAGGCTTTGATCTTTTCGAGAATGTTCATGATACGGTTCTAACTCCGGGCGGGCGGCGAGGGAAGGGGCAGGGTTCGGGTTTGGGCTGGACGTTGGGGCGGGTGAGGCTTATCCCGTTATCCTTACAGCCCGTGACCTATCTCAGGAAAGCCCATATGGCGATTTCATCGGCCGATAGTCCGGTTCTGCTGGAAGATGTCGGTTACCGGATCAACGATATGCCGGTTCTGGCCGGCGTCTCTGTCCGCTCCGAGGCGATGCGGATTGGCGTGATCGGGCGGAACGGTTCGGGCAAAAGCACATTGGCGCGGCTGATCGCGGGCCTGCTGGAACCGTCAGAGGGCCAGATCAGGATCGAGGGCGTGGATGTTTATAAAGACCGCCGGGCCGCGATCCGCACCGTTGGAATCCTGTTCCAGAACCCTGAACATCAGATCATCTTTCCCACAGTGGGCGAGGAAATCGGCTTCGGCCTGCGCCAGCTTGGCGCCAGCAAAGCGGATGCGGTTACCGGGACGCAAAAGGTTCTTGCGCAGTTCGGCAAGGCGCATTGGCAGGACGCGCCGATCCATGCGCTGTCTCAGGGGCAGAAACATCTGGTTTGCATGATGTCGGTTCTGGCGATGCGTCCCCGGTTGCTGGTGCTGGACGAGCCTTTCGCCGGGCTGGATATTCCCACGCGGATGCAACTAACCCGGCATCTGAACGATGCGGGGACGCGGTTGCTGCATATCACGCATGACACGCGCGACCTTGAGGAATACGATCAGGTCTTCTGGCTGGACCGGGGGCATTTGCGGGCCAGTGGCGTTGCGCGTCAGGTCCTGCAGGATTTCACGCAGGAGATGGTGCGGATCGGAGGCGGGGATGATCTCTCTCTCCTCGCCGGTTAGGACATGGGCGCATGGCTGGCGCGCCGGTACCAAGCTGGCGGCGCTTTGCGTGGCCACGATGCTGCTGTTCGTCATCGGGAATATTGGCTTTCAGGCCGCCGCGTTTGCCTTTGCCCTGCTGCTTTACTGTTTGCCGGGAATGGTGTTCCTGCGCGAGGGGCTAGGGCATCTGCGGGTGCTGATCCCCTTTGTCGTCATCGTGCTGATCTGGCATCTGGTCACGGGCGATCCCGCCGGGGGGATCAAGACGATCATGCGCATGGTCACGGCGGTCGCCTTGGCGAATCTTGTGACGATGACAACCTCTCTCACCGCGTTGATGGATGTGGTTCGCTGGATGTCGTCGCCACTGCGGCGGCTGGGTGTTTCGACTGCGCCTCTGGAAATCGTGCTGCCGCTGTTGATCCGCTTTGTCCCGGTGCTGACCCTGCGGGCCGGGCAGATGCATCAGTCCTGGCGGGCACGTTCGTTGCGCCGGGCGAATTACCGGATCGTATTGCCGATGATGCTGATGGCGCTTGACGATGCGGACCGGGTAGGCGAAGCCCTTAAGGCAAGGGGCGGAGCCCTGCCGGAACAGGAGAACTAGGATGGAAAAAGACCTTGCCCGCATTGCCCTTTTCGCGGCATTGATCGCGATACTCGGCCTGATCCCCGCGATCACCCTTGGCTTCGGCGTGCCGATCACGGCGCAAAGTCTTGGCGTGATGCTGGCCGGGGCGGTGCTTGGATCCCGCCAGGGCGGGCTGGCGGTATTGCTGTTCGTTTTCGCCGCTGCGCTTGGCCTGCCGCTGCTTGCTGGAGGGCGGGGCGGGCTTGGCGTATTCGCCTCACCGACGGTCGGGTTTGTGGTCGGGTTTCCCGTCGCAGCCTTCGTGACCGGCCTTGTGGTCGAGAAGCTGCACCGCCTGCCGCCGGGCGTCAATGCAGGGATCGGGGCATTTATCGGCGGAATCGTCGTGATGTACGCTTTTGGCACCATCGGCATGGCGATCGTGCTGAACAAAAGCCTGACCGAGGCCGCCTTGCTGAACAGCGCTTTCGTTCTGGGCGATCTACTGAAGGCCGGTCTGTGCGGGATGCTGGTTGCTGCCATTGCCAGACTGCGCCCGCAGATGTTGCCCTGGTATCGTGCCCCCGTCAGCCATATCTTCCGTTAAGGCCGCGGGGAGGTTCATGACCGGAACCGGGGCAGATCGGCAGAACCGCTGGTTTTCCCGGTCCGTTGAAAGCCTGATTCTTTCCTGCGGTTCCCGCGAGCAGAACCGTCCCGCAATCGCTGCGCTGCTTGACTGTATCGACCGGCAGGTGCCGATCCATGCCCGGCAGGAGAGCATGGTGGTTATCGCGGCGGCACGGGAATGTGGCCCCCTTCTGCTCTGCCAGAGTTCGGGCAGCACCGGGCGGGCCAAGACGATCCGGCGCGGCCACGCCTCATGGATTGCAAGTTTCGAGGTGAACCGCTCGCTTTTCGGCCTTGGGAGCCATGATTGCTACGCGGTATTGGGGCATCTTGGGCATTCGCTATCGCTTTACGCGGTGACCGAGGCTGTGCATCTTGGAGCGAATGTTCTGGCGCTTGGCGGGGATGGTCCTCGCAGGCAGGTCGAAGCTATACGGGTCGGCAAAGCTAGCGTTCTGTATGCGACACCGGCGCAAATCCGGCTCCTGTGCCGGGCCGGTGCCGCCCGGCTTGACCGCATCCGGCATGTGATCTGCGGAGGCGGCTTGCTTGCCCCCGGTGAACGCGAAGAGTTCGCGGCATTTTTCCCCAATGCCCTTATTTACGAATTCTACGGTGCCGCTGAGACCAGTTTCATTTCCATCTCGGGACCGGATACCCCAACGGGATCGGTGGGGCGGCCTTATCCGGATGTGGACCTGCGACTTGGGAATACAGGCGAGATCTGGCTGCGCAGCCCCTATCTGTTCGACGGATATGACGGCGAAGGCAGCGTCGATACCAGATGGCGCGATGGGTTCCTGACGGTGGGTGAAATCGGCTGGCTGGATGGTGCCGGAAATCTTGTTCTGCGCGGGCGCAAATCGCGGATGGTGACGGTGGCCGATGTGAACGTATTCCTTGAAGATATCGAGAGGATCATGGCCGGCATATGCGGGGCGCGTTCATGCGCGGCAGTCTCGGTTCGTGACCGGATGCGGGGAAATGCCGTGATCGGTTTCGTGGAAGGCGGCAGCGACGGCCTGACGGCCGAATTGATACTGACGAAGTGCCGCGATGCGCTTGGCCCGCTTTCTACCCCTAGGCGGATCGAATTTCTCGGGCAGATGCCGATGCTGCCTTCGGGCAAGCCCGATCTGCTGGCACTGCAACGATTTGCCGAAGAGACATGATGCGTCGTCGCAGCCATATCGTCGCGGCAAGGCGCAGCGCCGTCCTGCCAAGGGGCGGTGGCTTCCGGTCGCTGGAGATGCATGAACTTGCCGCGACGGTGATGCAGGCGGCGCTGCGCGATGCCGGTCTCGAACCGGAGCGGGTGGGTGAGGTCATTCTGGGCAATGCGCTTGGGGCAGGGGGAAACCCGGCCCGGATTGCCGCGCTTGCGGCAGGTTTGCCCGAGAAGGTGGCGGGACTGACGATCGACCGGCAATGCTGCGCCGGGCTGGATGCGATCTTGTTGGGTGATGCGATGATCTGCGCGGGGCTGCATGATATCGTCATTGCCGGCGGCGTGGAAAGCTATTCGCGCCGCCCCTTGCGGCTGCGCACCGATCCGGACGGTGGTGCAGCGCAACCATATGACCAGCCGCCTTTCACGCCCTGGCCCGACCGCGATCCGCTGATGCCTGCCGCTGCCGATACTTTGGCGCGGCGCTTTGGCATATCGCGTGAGGCGCAGGAGGAATGGGCCATTGCCAGCCATGCAAAGGCACTTGCCGCACAGCCAATGACCGAAATCCTGCCACTGGAAGGCGCAACGGCGGATAGCTATGCCCGCCATCTGACCCATCGGCTTTGTGCGCGGACCCGGCCCTTGGCGGGAAGTGTCACATCCGCGACAACCGCGGCCGCGGCGGATGGCGCAGCGATTTGCATCCTTGTTGTGGATCGGCTGGCCGAAGATCTGGGCCTCTCCGGTCCGGCGATCCTTGCAGGCAGAACCCTTGGCGATGACCCCGAACTGCCTGGCCTTGCGCCGGTCGCTGCAATAGAGGCGGCGCTGGAGGAAGCCGGGCTTACCCCCGGCGATCTTGCCTGCGCCGAGATCATGGAGGCTTTTGCGGTTCAGGCCATCGCCTGCCAGCAACAGGCCGGGATCGATCCCGCAATCGTCAATCCCGGTGGCGGGGCGCTTGCCCGTGGCCATCCCATCGGTGCATCGGGCGCGATCAATGCTGTGCGGCTGGTCCATGAATTGCGGCGGCGCGAGGGATACGGGCTTGCCGCTATTGCCGCTGCGGGCGGGTTGGGAACTGCGCTCTTGCTCAGGACCTAGCGTCGAACCCGTGGAACTCTGCGAAGACGGACAGGTCTTCGCGTTCGGTCCTTACCTGATTCGCGTCGGCATTCCGGTCGGCCACGCCAAGGGCAATCCCGCACACGACCAATTCATCCTCGGGCAGGTCAAGATGGCGATGCACTACCGGGCCGTAATGCGCCAAAGCTCCGAGCCCGGTTGTCCCATAGCCCAGATCTTCAGCAGCCAGCAGCAGGGCCATCACCGCCATCCCCAGATCCATGAAGCAGCCCTTGCCCATGTCTCTGTCGATGGTGATGACGATCCCGACCGGAGCGTCGAAAAATGCGTAATTCCGCTGAAATTGCCGCCGCCGCGCGTCAAGATCCCGGCGTTCGATGCCAAGCGCATTGTAAAGGGCGTATCCTGCCGCCACTTGCCGGGCACGCAGCATTTTGGGCATCGGGTCGGGGAAATAGGAATATTCCCTGCTTTGGGGTTCCCCGGCCGCGATAGCGGATGCGAGCGCGTTGACAAGACTGCCCAGCGCCTTCCCGGTCAGGACATGAAACCGACCCGGCTGCAGATTGGCACCGCTTGGCGCGGTGCGGGCAAGGCGCAGGATCGTTTCGATATCTTCGCGCGCGACCGGATCGCTGGTATAGGCCCGGATCGAGCGACGGCGCGCAAGAAGCCGCTGCAAGTCAGTTCGGTTCATGCGCCCCCTAACGCAAGATCAGCTTTGCTTACGATCCATCGGGAAACGGCGGCCCTTGCTGCAGAAGTCCATATCAGTTTCCGCCCAGAATACCGTTCAAGGCGCGGCTGAGCGCGTCATCCGAACTTGATGATGAAGACGAGCCTTCCGTAGCGGTCCCGCCGCCACCGCCGCCGCCCTGCACCTCGGTTGGTGCCGTGACCATTCTTCCGCCCTGCGCCTGCCGCTGGCCTTCCGCGTTCTGCATCGCCCCTGCCAGGGCCGAGGCCAGCGGATCGTCCGCGGAACCGGAGGTGACGACTTTCGGGGTGTTGCCGCCACTCGAAACGATGATCCCGCTGCCATCGGGGGAAACCGTGGACAATGGCAGTTTGGGCAGGTCCTTGTGGATATCGGCCATCACTGCCTGCCAGATCTCGGCAGGCAAGCCGCCGCCCGTCACACCGGCCAGAGGGGTGTTATCGTCATAGCCCATCCAGACGCCGGTTACATATTGTTCGGAGAAGCCGACGAACCATGCGTCGCGATAGCTGCTGGTGGTCCCGGTCTTGCCGGCGATGGCGCGGTCGCCCAGTTTGGCGCGTCCGCCGGTGCCGGACTGGATCACCTGCTGCATCATATAGATCAATTGCCCTGCCGCACGCTGACTTATCACGCGTTCGCCCAGACCGCCAAGCTGACCCATCAGGGGCTGATCGTCGCCATGGATCTTGAGTTCGACCACGCCGTAAGGCGCGACCGAGGTCCCACCATTGCGAATCCCGGCATATGCGCCGGTCAATTCCAGCAAGGTCGCTTCGGATGCGCCCAGCCCAAGCGAAGGGCTTGTGGTCAGATTGCTGACGATCCCGAAATCATGCGCCACGCGGCGAACCTCGTCACGTCCCACGGCTTCCTGCAAGCGGATCGTGGCGGTGTTGAGCGAATTCTTCAAGGCATCCGTCAGCGTGACATTGCCGTGATATCTGCGCGTATAGTTCTTTGGCGACCAATCCTTGCCACCCGGGATGTGGATCGTCAGCGGACCGTCCTGCACCACATCCGAGGGCGAATAGCCCGCTTCAAGCGCCGCCCCGTAGACAAAGGGCTTGAAGCTGGAACCGGTCTGCCGTTTGGCCTGAATGGCACGGTTGAAGGCACCATTCACGGTCGTATCCCGTCCGCCGATCATGGCCCGCACTGCGCCATCAGCCGACATGACGACAACCGCGACTTCGGCCTTGCTGTCATCCTTGACCTTTTCATCGAAGATCCGCTTGACGGCACCTTCGGCAATCTTCTGGACGTCCTGATCAAAGGTGGTTTGCAGCGTGACATCCTCGGTCGTTTCCGACGTCAGGAAGCCAGGGCCGGTATCCATCACCCAATCGGCGAAATATCCTCCGGCCCGCGCGGCTGCCGCCTGAGACAGGACTGCCGGATGCGCCTTGGCTTCGGCAAGCTGCGTGTCGTCCAGAAAACCCTGATTATGCATCAGATCCAGAACCGTCCCGGCGCGTCCCTGACTGCGTTCAAGATTGGCTGTCGGAGCGAAATAGCTGGGCGCTTTCAGCAGCCCGGCCAGCATCGCCGCCTCGGACGCGTTGACCTCGGATGCGGATTTGTTGAAGTAACGCTGACTGGCGGCTTCGAAGCCGCGGGCGCCCGCTCCGAGATAAGAGCGGTTCATGTAGATATTGAGAATATCGTCCTTGGAATATTTCAACTCAAGCGCAAAGGAGAAGGGGACTTCCTTCACTTTCCGCCACAGGCTGGAAACGCGGCAATCTTCCTCGAATTCCGCTTCGTTTTTCCAGCGAATCGGATCGAAACTGTCGCCCAGACACAGAAGCTTCGCGACCTGTTGGGTAATGGTCGAGCCACCATTGCCTTCCAGCGGGCCGCGTCCGGAAGCGAGGTTGATCTTGATGGCGCTGGCGATACCCTGCGGATCGATGCCGGGATGGAGGTAATAGCGTTTATCCTCGGTGGCGATGACGGCATGTTTCAGCACCGGCGCAATCTGGTCGCTGTCCACGGTGCCGAAGGTTTCGCCGCGCCAGGCAAAGACTTTACCGTTCCGGTCGAGCATCGTGACCGAGCCACGGGCGCGCGCGTCGAAAAGTTCCTGCGCCGTGGGCAGGCCACTGTAGAAATAAGCGGTTGCCGCACCGATGATCAGGAATACGACCATCCCGAGACGCCAGGCCGAGCCCCAGATCACACGCCATATCAGGCTGAAAGTGCCGGAAATTCCGCGCAACACCACATTGCCCCTGCGAGGGGGTTTCCCACCGCGGGATTTGCGCTTCACTTTCGTGGGTTTGTCGGCCGGTGCGGGGGTGCGTTTATCCGCAACCGGACTGCGGCCCTTGCGCGTTGGAGTGCCCGTAGGTTGTTTCATGCCTGATTATGCCTGCTCGTTTCCTGGCCGATTATTGGGGCCATATAAAATGCAAGCATACATGAGAAGGTTCCAATAGGGAATTACGCTGAACAATCCGTGATGACCCAGCGAAATCCCGCAACGACGAGTTTTGCGGCCTTCGCGAAAATTTGCGGCAGACCGGGTTCGAAAGAAGCCGGAACTGCACGTTTCATGCGCAAATCCTCGGATAGCTGCATAATAAACAAGCAAATCGCGGAACCGACAGGTTTGGGACATCGGCGTGCTTGCTCAATCTGCCCTGCTTTGTCGATCAACATGCTGAAAGGCGGCCGGTCCGGCGGCTTTAAACGCAGACAGGTGAACGAGATGAAAAAGACTCCCCCGATACTCGCGGCATTGGCCATGACATTTGCTCTGCCTGCATTCGCGCAGGACGCCGCCGCGACGGAGGCCGCTGCCCCCGTCAGTGCAGATGTCGCCTATGTCTTCAATACATTGCTGTTCCTGATCGGCGGTTTCCTGGTGATGTGGATGGCCGCAGGCTTTTCAATGCTTGAGGCGGGGCTGGTGCGTTCGAAGAATGTCACGGTCCAGCTTTTCAAGAATGTCTCGCTTTTTGCCATCGCCGGGCTGATGTATTGGCTGATCGGTTACAATCTCATGTATCCAAGCGACGATACCTGGACGATTGCGGGCGTCATCGGGACATTTTTCAGCCCCGTCAGTCTCGATCCCGTTGGCGCAGGTGATGTCGCGGGGGGGTATTCCGCTGGATCAGACTTCTTCTTTCAACTGATGTTCTGTGCCACTACGGCCTCGATCGTGTCGGGTACCCTGGCCGAGCGCATCAGGCTTTGGCCCTTCATGATCTTCACAGTGATTCTGACCGGGCTGATCTATCCCATCGAGGCAAGCTGGCAATGGGGCGGCGGCTTCCTGAGCGAGATGGGATTCTCTGATTTCGCGGGCTCGACGCTGGTGCATGCGACCGGAGGCTTTGCGGCGCTGGCCGGGGCAATTGTCCTTGGCGCCCGAGAGGGTAAATACCGTGCGGATGGACGGATGCAGCCGCTTCCGGGATCGAATCTTGCACTTGCCACATTGGGGACATTTATTCTGTGGCTGGGCTGGTTTGGCTTCAATGGCGCTTCGCAGCTTGCGATCGGCTCTGTCAATGATGCCGCGGATGTCAGCCGGATTTTCGTGAATACCAATATGGCGGCCTCAGCGGGTGTGATTGCGGCGATTGCTCTGACACATGTGCTTTACGGCAAGATCGACCTGACCATGGTGCTGAACGGCGCATTGGCGGGGCTTGTCTCGATCACGGCCGAACCGCTGTTTCCCTCGATTTTCGGCTCTGTCCTGATCGGTGCCGTGGGCGGGGCGCTTGCTGTGCTTGTCGTGCCGGTGCTGGACAGGCTGAAGATCGATGATGTGGTTGGCGCGATTCCCGTTCATTTGGTTGCCGGCATCTGGGGAACGCTGATCGTGCCAGCTTCGAACCCGGACACCAGTTTTGGCACGCAGATTTTCGGGATCGTGGTGATCGGCGTATTTACCTTTGTCACCAGTTTCGCGATCTGGATGATCCTCAAGGCGACGATGGGAATCCGGGTCACCCCGGAAGCCGAGATTACCGGGCTGGATGTAAGCGAGATGGGCATGGAAGCCTATCCGGATTTCATACAGGCAAAATAGGAATAGCAATCGCTTTTCGCCGGGGGCGGGCCGGAGGACCGGTCCGCTCTTGGATTTTGCAGATGGCATCCCGAACAGATCCACAGATAAATCGCACGATCAGTCCGAAAGGATATCAGGCAACCCGGCTGACGACGAAATCCGCCAGATCCGACAGCATCTCGCGAATGGGATGGCCGGGCAGGGCGGCGAGTGCTGATTTGGCCCGCTCTGCCCACGCGAGCGCATCCGCCCGCGCGGCATCCATCGCACCGTGTCGGCTTAGCAGGGTCAGGGCATGTTCCAGATCACCCTCGTGCTGATCGCCCTTTTCGATGCAGCGTGACCAGAAGGCCCGTTCTTCGTTATCGGCCTGCGCAACGGCCTTGATGACCGGCAGCGTCAGTTTGCGTTCACGGAAATCATCGCCGATATTTTTACCGATGGTTTCTGTCGCACCGCCGTAATCCAGAAGATCATCGACGATCTGAAAGGCGATCCCCAGAGCATCGCCATAATCGAACAACGCCTCGACCTGCTGTTCCGGTGCGTTCGCGATCACGCCGCCGACCTTGGTCGCGGCCGAGAACAGCGCGGCGGTCTTGCCGCGGATCACCTGAAGATAGATTGATTCATCGGTCTTCAGATCCTGCGCTGCGGTGAGTTGCAGCACCTCGCCCTCGGCAATGGTGGCGCTTGCATTGGCAAGGATCTCCAATGTGCGCAGGTTGCCCGGTTCGACCATCAGCTGGAAACTGCGGGCAAAGAGATAATCGCCGACCAGAACTGAGGATTTGTTGTCCCAGAGCAGATTGGCGGTAGGCCGCCCGCGACGCTGCCGGCTTTCATCGACGACATCGTCATGCAGCAAAGTGGCCGTGTGGATGAATTCCACGGTGGCGGCCAGATGGATATGATACGCGCCCGGATAATCCAGCAGCTTCGCCGCCGCCAAAGTCAGCATGGGGCGCAACCGCTTGCCCCCGGCCTCGATCAGATGGGCGGTGACCTCGGGGATGCGCGGCGCATGGCGGCTGGACATCCGTGCGCGGATCAACGCGTTGACGGCCTCCATCTCGGCCGACAGCTCGGACGCCAGACGATCCAGCGGTTTAAGAACGTTTTCGTTCACGCCCATGACCATTCCCCGTTTCTGGGCGAACGCATTGCCATGCTATCGACAATTGCGCAACCGCAACATATGATTTTAGCGATGAAAGAACTGTTTCGCAGCAACGATCCCGTCAGAATTTCCAGCGCAGTCAGCCTGTTGGAGCAGGAAGGTATAATTACCTTCGAAATGGACGGGCATATGAGCATATTGGATGGCTCGATCGGGATTCTTCCCCGACGGATCATGGTCGCGGATCGCGACGAATTCATGGCCCGCAGTATTCTGCGCGATGTAGGGTTGGATGAGTGACCTGCGGGAAGACGGTTTCCTTGGCGGGCGGCTGACCATTCTTCAGCCTGCGCGCGGGTATCGTTCGGGTGCCGATGCGGTGATGCTGGCGGCGGCCTGCCCGGCGAAACCGGGCGACAGCGTGCTGGAACTTGGCTGCGGGGCCGGGGTTGCGAGTCTGTGCCTGGGCTGGCGGGTGCCTTTACTTCGCCTGAGCGGGCTGGAACAGCAAGCGGACTACGCCAATCTGGCGCTGCGGAATGCCCGGGCGAATGGGATCGGCCTGCATGTCGTGACCGGCGATCTTTCCCGGATGCCGTCAGAGCTGCGACAGGAAAACTATGATCACGTCATCGCCAACCCGCCCTATTTCAGGGCTGGCACGGAGGCTTCCGATGCCGGGCGCAGCGCCGCGCGGCAAGAGGTCACTCCGCTGGAGGCCTGGATCGGCGCGGCCTTGCGGCGTCTGCGTCCAAAAGGGGTGCTGACGGTCATTCAGCGGGCTGACCGGTTGGAAACGCTTCTGACTGCCTTGCATGGGCGTGCAGGAGCAATCGCGATATTGCCGATTACCGCCCGGGCGGGACAAGACGCCGGGCGAATCATCGTGACCGCCCGTAAAGAATCGCGTACTGCGCTGCGGCTGCTTGCCCCGTTCATCATGCATGACGCGCCCAGGCATTTACGGGACGGAGAGGATTTTTCTGCGGCGGCTTCGGCAGTTCTTCGCGAAGGTAAACCGATCCTTTGGCATGATGCGAAAGATTCGTGACAGAATCGATGTTCTGTGCTGCAATCGGAATGTTCGCTACACATATAAAGGAGGACGCGATGTCGGTTGCTTCCCACGTTGAAGAACTTCGCAAGAAACATCAAATGCTCTCGGATGCTGTTGAAAAGGCACAAAAAAGACCGGGTAGCAATGATCTTGAAATTGTCGAGATGAAACGTGAAAAGCTGCGCCTCAAGGAAGAGATTTCCCGGCTGTCGCACTGATCCTGCCGAATTGTTGGACTGAAATGACAATGGAAATAACGATGGCCCGCGCGAATTGCGCGGGCCATGTGGTTTCTGCTATCGCTTCGGGTCAGACGAAGAACTGACCGCCATTCGCCGTGATGGTCGAGCCGGTGATGAAGCCCGCGTCATCCGAGGCAAGGAAAACGACACTGCGCGCGATTTCTTCGGGCTCGCCCAGCCGGCCGACGGGGATCTGCGGGATGATCCGTTCATTCAGAACCTTTTCATCAATGGCCCGGACCATTTCGGTTCCGATATAACCGGGGCAAATGGCATTGACCGTAATGCCCGCCCGGGCCCCTTCCTGCGCAAGCGCCTTGGTAATGCCCAGATCACCCGCCTTGGCGGCCGAGTAATTGGCTTGTCCGGCCTGCCCCTTTTGCCCATTGATTGAACTGATATTGATGACGCGGCCGAATTTGCGATCGCGCATCCCGCCCCAAACGGGGTGGGTCATGTTGAATACCCCGGTCAGATTGGTGTCGATCACTTCTTTCCACTGCTGGGGGGTCATCTTGTGGAACATTGCGTCGCGCGTAATGCCGGCATTGTTTACCAGCACGGCAATGGGGCCAAGCTCATCTTCCACCTGTCTGATACCCGAGGCGCAGGCATCATAATCCGCGACCGACCATTTATAGGTCTTGATCCCGGTTTCCTCGGTGAATTTCGCAGCGGCTTCGTCATTGCCCGCGTAATTGGCGGCGACGCTATACCCGGCGTCTTTCAAAGCCTTTGAAATAGCTGCGCCAATTCCGCGCGTTCCTCCAGTGACCAACGCCGTTCTCGACATGTGCTCCCCACTTTCTGTTCAACTCGTTTAAAATCTTGCTACCGAAAATACATTCTGCGCGCAAGATAATTGCGCGCAGAATTTTCGGATCACCGCTCAAGGCACATGGCGACGCCCATGCCGCCACCGATGCACAGGGTTGCGAGGCCCTTCCTGGCGTCGCGGCGCTTCATTTCGAACAGCAGGGTGTTCAGAATCCGGCAGCCCGATGCACCGATAGGGTGGCCGATCGCGATCGCGCCGCCATTCACATTCACGATTTCGGGATTCCAGCCCATATCCTTGTTCACGGCACAGGCCTGTGCGGCAAAGGCTTCATTCGCCTCGACCAGATCCAGATCACCGACCTTCCATCCCGCTTTCTCAAGCGCTTTGCGGCTGGCCGGGATCGGGCCGGTACCCATGATGGCGGGATCAAGGCCCGCCGTGGCATAGGAAGCGATTCGCGCCAGAGGGGTCAGACCACGGCGATTCGCCTCGTCTTCGGACATGACCATGACCGCAGCGGCACCATCGTTCAGGCCCGAGGCATTTGCAGCCGTGACGGAGCCATCACGGGTGAATGCCGGGCGCAGCTTCTGCATGGAGTCCAGTGTGGCACCGTGGCGGATATATTCATCCTTGCCCACGGTGACCTCGCCCTTGCGGGTCTTGACGGTATAGGCGAGGATCTCGTCGTCGAACTTACCGGCTTTTTGCGCGGCTTCGGCCTTGTTTTGTGACGCGACGGCGAATTCGTCCTGCTGATCGCGGTCGATGGACCATTGCTCGGCCACATTCTCCGCCGTCTGCCCCATATGGTAATTGTTGAAGGCGTCCCATAGCCCGTCAACGATCATGGTATCCAGCATCTTCATATCGCCCATCTTCTGACCGGCCCGCAAATGAGAGGCGTGGGGCGCCAGCGACATGCTTTCCTGTCCGCCTGCCAGAACGATACCGGCATCGCCCAGAATCACCTGCTGCGCGGCCAGGGCAACCGCGCGCAGGCCCGAACCACAAACCTGATTGATCAGCCACGCCGCGGATTCCACCGGTAAACCGGCATTGATATGCGCTTGCCGTGCAGGGTTCTGACCCTGTCCGGCCGTCAGCACCTGCCCAAGAATGGTTTCGTTGATTTCCGCGGGATCAACACCCGCGCGGGCGACAACCTCTTTCAGAACCGCGGCCCCCAGATCATGTGCGGGGATATTTGCGAATGAGCCGAGGAAACTGCCGACCGGGGTGCGGGCGGCGGATACGATTACGGCTTTGGTCATGTTTGGCTCCTTCGGATCAATGCCGGGGATCCCGGCGGTCCTCCCTAGAATGCGGTTTCAGGGTATCGCGTCAAGCTACGGGCGACGCTTTCGACCAAAGGCCGGGGGACACCGGCAAAACCTACCGTCAGTACCACGCGGCTGCGGAAGGCTTTTTCCAAGGTGGCGCAAGGGTTGGCGCGCCGAAATAGAAGCCCTGAAGGCAATCAATTCCCAACTCGATCAGGAAAGCGGCATCATCCGCCGTTTCAACCGATTCGGCCACCGTGAACATGTCAAAATGTAATGCGATCGATTGCAGGGCCCGCGTCAGAACCTGATTGTCCGGTTGTTTGGCGATTCTGCGGATGAATTGGCCGTCGATCTTCACCATGTCAAAACAGAAATCCCGCAAGTAGCGAAAGGAGGTATAGCCGGCACCGAAGTCATCCAAAGCCAGACTGACTCCGTATTGCTGGATTTCGCGCATGAATTTATTGACCTGTTGCGGCAATTCCATTGCCGAATTTTCGGTGATTTCGAGGATCAGCCGTTCCGAGGTCTGGGGATTGCGCCGGACTCCTTCGTATAGGATGCGGTTCCATTCGGGGTGGCCGATCGATCGGGCTGACATGTTGACCGCAAGCCGTAACGCCGGTTCTTCTTCCAAGGCCTGCAGGCCCAGCGAGAGCGCGAGGCAATCGATCTGTCTGCCTAATTCGGTGGTTTCCGCATAGGGCATGAAATCCTTCAGAGGCACTAGACGGCCCGTCTCGTCCGCGATCCTGATCAACCCTTCGTAATACGCGATGCGTTGTGATTGCCTTGCCTGTACAATCGGCTGAAAGGCCAGGAAGCCTTTGCCATGCTCGACTGCGTTGCGGACCGAGGAAAGGGTAAAGCGGCTTTGCTGGCTGATCACATAATTCAGCGGTGAATCATCGCGGTTGATCGTATCGCTCACATCGGCCTCATCAATCGGGTGGGTTACTTTGAATTCCTGTTATGATTACGTAATTCCGCGCTTATGGGCAGAAAATCTGGACTCGGAGTAAACAATATATGAACAAGAGATGTGGCTGGTGCGGGGAGGATCCGCTTTATGTCGCCTATCACGATACCGAATGGGGGGTGCCCGAATATGACGGCCGCGCTCTATGGGAAAAGCTGGTTCTGGACGGGTTTCAGGCGGGCCTGAGCTGGATCACCATTCTGCGCAAGCGCGAGAATTTCCGCGAGGAATTCGACGGTTTCGACCCCGAGCGCGTGGCGCGCTGGGACGAGGCCCGGATCGAGAAGGCATTGACGAATCCCGGTATCATTCGCCATCGCGGCAAGATCGCCGCGACCGTACGGGGCGCGAAGCTTTTTCTGGAGATCGAGGAGAGCGAAGGTTTTTCGCCCTTCCTGTGGTCCTTCGTGGGTGGCAGCCCGATTCAAAACGGCTTTGCGTCGCTGGCTGACGTGCCGACCGATACGGCCGAATCCCTGAATATGTCCAAGGCACTGAAGAAGCGTGGTTTCAATTTCTGCGGCCCGGTGATCACCTATGCGTTCATGCAGGCGACGGGCATGGTGAACGACCATGTCACCGATTGCCCCTGTCATGCACCGGTCAGGGCGCTGTCAGTTGCCGGATAACCTCTTTCGCGGCCTCGCCTGACCAGTCCGCATCGCCCAGAAGCCGCGCGACCTCGACGCCCTCGCGATCGATCAGAACCGAGACGGGCAGGCCCACCACGCCCATCTCGCGCGACAGTTTCTGCTTGGGATCCAGCAGAACAGGAAGGTTCTGGACACCGGTTTCCTTGAAAAAATCATCGATCTGTTCAGGGGGATTCCGGCCCGTCGCAATGGTCACGACCTGGAAATCCTCGCCACCGAGTTCGGATTGCAGAGCGTCCAGCGAGGGCATTTCCTCGCGGCAGGGGGCGCACCATGTGGCCCAGAAATTCAGCAGCACGACCTTGCCTTCGTAATCGGCAAGACTGTGTTCATTGCCATCCGGATCGGTGAATGTGGTTTCGGGCAGCGGTGCGGCATCCTCGCTTGGGACCAGTTTGACCAGCCCGCCCTCCTTGGCGGCTTGCCAGTCGACTTCTCCGGCGAATGCGCCATTTGCACCTAAAACCAGTGCCGTATAAAGCAGGACGGAACGCAGCATTTGACCTCCGAAGGACTGACAATGACCGACCGCAAGGATGCCGCCAACAGCATGTGGGGCGGGCGCTTCGCCTCCGGGCCGGATGCGATCATGGAGGCGATCAACGCCTCGATCGGATTCGACCGGCGACTCTACGCCCAGGATATCCGGGGCAGCCGGGCCCATGCCGCCATGCTGGCAGCACAAGGCATCATCAGCGATAACGATGCAACCGCGATCGGGGAAGGGCTTCTCACGGTCTTGTCAGAGATTGAGGCCGGGAATTTTCCTTTTAGTACCACGCTTGAGGATATTCACATGAATGTCGAGGCGCGGCTGAAGGATCTGATCGGCGAGCCTGCGGGCCGTCTGCATACCGGGCGTTCGCGCAACGATCAGGTGGCGACGGATTTCCGGCTGTGGGTGCGTGATCAATGCGATGCCGCGACCAAGGGGCTGCATGCGCTGATCCGCGCGGCCTTGTCGCAGGCCGAGGCGGGCGCGGATTGGGTCATGCCCGGCTTTACCCATCTGCAGACCGCGCAGCCGGTGACATGGGGCCATCACATGATGGCCTATGTCGAGATGTTCGGGCGCGACCTGTCCCGTTTCGAGGACGCGCGTCGCCGGATGAACGAATCGCCTCTTGGGGCGGCGGCGCTGGCGGGTACCGGCTATCCTCTTGACCGGGAAGCAACGGCAAAGGCGCTGGGCTTCGACCGCCCAATGGCCAACAGCCTTGATGCGGTAAGCGACCGGGATTTCGCGCTGGAATTCCTGTCGGCGTCGTCGATCTGCGCCGTTCACCTGTCGCGCCTGGCGGAGGAACTGGTGATCTGGTCCTCGGCGCAGTTCCGCTTTGTGTCGATGTCGGACAAGTGGTCTACCGGTTCCAGCATCATGCCGCAAAAGCGCAACCCGGATGCCGCCGAACTGATCCGGGCCAAGATCGGCCGTATCCTCGGTGCGACGGTGGCGCTGTTCACGGTGATGAAAGGGCTTCCGCTGGCCTATTCCAAGGACATGCAGGAAGACAAGGAGCAGGTCTTTGATGCCGCCGACCATCTGCTGCTGGCTTTGGCGGCGATGGGCGGGATGCTTTCCGACCTGACAGCCAATCGCGCGAACATGGAGGCGGCGGCATCAAGCGGTTTCTCGACCGCGACCGATCTTGCCGACTGGTTGGTGCGCGACGCCGGTTTGCCGTTCCGCGACGCGCATCATGTCACCGGTTCACTGGTGGCACTGGCCGAAGCGAAGGGCTGCGATCTTGATGATTTGTCGCTGACCGAGATGCAATCGGTTCACGGGGCCATCAACCAATCGGTCTATTCCGTTTTGGGTGTTCACAATTCGGTTGCCTCGCGTCAAAGCTATGGCGGAACGGCCCCCGATCAGGTGCGGGCCCAAATTGCACGCTGGAAGGAGAAACTGGCATGAGAATTCTGGCATTTCTGGCAATTTCCGCAGTAGCTGCCTGCGGGGTGGACGGCCCGCCCGAAAGACCGGCCGCGCAGTCACACTCGGGCGTGACGGTGTCCGGTTATGCAACGGTTGGTACGGTCACAGATCTCTGATGGATCATTTCAACTATCATGACGGCGCACTCCATGCCGAAGACGTGCCGCTGCACCGGATCGCGGAACAGGTCGGCACGCCGGTCTATGTCTATTCCACCGCGACCCTGACCCGGCATTTCGGCCTGTTCCGGCAGGCGCTGGACTGGACCGATCACCTTGTCTGTTTTGCGGTCAAGGCGAATTCCAATCTTGCCGTGCTGAAACTGATGGGTGATCTGGGCGCGGGCATGGATGTCGTTTCGGGGGGAGAATACGCGCGCGCCCGGGCAGCGGGTGTGCCGGGTGAACGGATCGTGTTCTCGGGCGTGGGCAAGACCCTGGCCGAGATGCGGCAGGCCATCGAAGGCGGTATCCGTCAGTTCAATATCGAGAGCGAACCCGAGATGCGGGCCTTGTCCGAGCTTGCCGTATCGATGGGGACCGAGGTGCCCATAGCCATTCGGGTGAATCCGGATGTGGATGCGAAGACCCATGAGAAGATCGCCACCGGAAAATCGGAAAACAAGTTCGGGATCCCGATCGCCAGGGCGCGGCAGGTCTATGCCGAGGCGGCAGAGCTTCCGGGGCTGCGGGTGCTGGGCGTCGACGTGCATATCGGCAGCCAACTGACCGATCTGGAACCTTATCGTCAGGCTTACAGCAAAGTGGCCGACCTGACCCGCGCCCTGCGAGATGACGGTCATGCGATTTCCCGGCTGGATCTTGGGGGTGGGCTGGGGATCCCCTATCGCCGCGACAATAACGCCCCGCCGCTGCCCATCGAATTCGGGCAGGTGATTCGCGAGACGGTGGGCGATCTGGGTTGCGAGATCGAGATCGAGCCGGGACGGAACATCGTCGGCAATGCCGGGATTCTGCTGGCGAGCGTGATTTACCTGAAAGAGGGTGAGGGGCGCGATTTCCTGATCGTGGATGCCGCCATGAACGACCTGTTGCGCCCGGCGATGTATAGCGCCCATCACGATATCGTGCCGGTGGCGGAACCTGCTTTGGGCGCGGAATTGCAGGCTTTCGATGTGGTTGGCCCGATCTGCGAAACCGGCGATACTTTCCGGAAAGGGGTGGAGCTTCCGGCTTTGGCCGGGGGCGATCTGGTCGCATTCCGTTCTGCCGGAGCTTACGGGGCGGTGATGGCATCGGAATATAATTCGCGCCCTCTGGTCCCCGAGGTGTTGGTGAAAGGCGATCAATTCGCCGTCATCAGGGCAAGACCGACATTTGAGGAAATGCTGGCGCGCGATAGCATCCCCTCATGGCTCTGAGGCGGCACAGGAAGCAAGAAAGAACCAAGGCGGGGGCGCTGCCCACGGACCCCCGGGGTGTTTGGATGAAGAAGAAAGGGCGGATCGGCCGCGCTTTGCACCTGACCCGGCTGGGCATGATATGGGAGCGGGCGGCGCGTGCCTTCTGGCCACTGGCCGGGCTGCTGGCCTGTTTCTTCGCGATCTTCGCCTTTGGGGGTGTGGCGGCTATGCCGGTTCCGGGCCTGCTTTGGCTGGTGGGGGGCGCGCTGATCGCCTTGCTGGCTGCTGCGATCTGGGGCGGGCTGCGATATCGGCATGTGCGTGAAACCGAGGTGGTCGAGCGGCTGGATCGGACCTTGCCCGGACGTCCTCTGACCGCGTTGCGGGATCGGGCCGCGATCGGCGGCGAGGGGGAGCTTTGGCAGGCGCATCTGACGCAGATGCAGGAACGAGCGGCGGTGGCGCGGGCGGTGCGGCCCGATGCGGGGCTGACGCGGCGCGATCCATACGCGTTGCGGCTTGCTGCCTTGGTCGCTTTGGTCATGGCGCTGATCTTCGGCGGTACCGAGCAGATGGGGCAGGGGGTTTCAGCTCTTGCCGCGACGATCAGTCGTCCGGCCGGGCAGGCGGACGACATGGCAAGCGGTCCTACATGGGAAGGCTGGGCCAAACCGCCAGATTATACCCGCCGTCCGACGATCTATCTGAACGCGCTGCCCGAGGGCGAAATGCTGACATTACCCAAGGGCTCGGTAATCAGCTTCCGCCAGTATGACGAGGAGTCGCAGGTCACACAGGATATCGGCGCGGCGTTGGGGGATGAGATTCGCGCCGGTGACATCACGGCGGAAAACTCCGGCACGTTCGAGATTGCCGGGCGGCGTTTCGAGGTTACCGTTCTGCCGGATCAGCCGCCGGTCATTCGTGCAGGCGATTCCGCATCCCGGCGCGCCGATGGCCGTATGGTTCAGCCTTTCGAGGCCGAGGACGATCATGGAGTTGTTTCCGCCAAGGCTCTGATATCTCTGGATATGGAAAATGTGTCGCGGCAATATGGGCTGGCAGTCGAGCCCGAGCCGCGCGAAGCCATCGCGCTGGAGCTTCCCCTTCCGCGTTCAGGGGATCCATCCCGGATGAGCGGGCAACTGGTCGAGGATCTCTCGCGCCACCCATGGGCCAATCTGCCTGTTCGGTTGAGCTTGCAGGCCGTCGATGGGATCGGGCAGGAGGGAACGGCCGAGCCGGAGTCGATGGTGCTGCCGGGACGGCGGTTCTTCGATCCTCTGGCTGCGGCCCTGATCGAGATTCGCCGCGATCTGCTGTGGTCGCGAGAGAATGCGAAACGCAGTGCCGAAATATTGCGTGCCGTGACCTGGCAGCCCCAGGGCTTTGTGGAAGAGGGGTTATACCTGCAATTGCGCGGCGCGGTGCGGATTCTGGAAGCCGGACCACTGGATGAGGCCGAGCGTGACAAGCTGGCCGAGGCTTTGTGGAAAGCGGCGGTGCAGCTTGAGGACGGCGGGCTGGCCGATGCTTTGGAACGGATGAAACAGGCGCAGGAAAAGCTGTCCGAAGCGATCCGCAACGGCGCCAGCCCGGACGAGGTCCAGCGGCTGATGAACGAGTTGAAAGAGGCGACCGACGCTTACACCCAAATGCTGGCCGAGCAGGGGAAGGCCGATCCGGCCGAAAGATTCACTAAAAATCAGGAACGGCAGCAGATTACCGGCGATCAGATCCAGCAGATGATGGATGAGATCCAGCGACTCATGAATGAGGGCCGTATGGCGGAAGCCCAGCAATTGCTGGAACAGTTCAACCGCATGATGGAAAATCTGCAAGTTACGAACGACGGGGATCCGAACGGGTCGTCGGACGGGCAGGGCAATCGCTCGATGAATGGTCTTGCCGATACTCTGCGTGAGCAGCAGCGCCTGTCCGACGAAGCCTTCCGCGAGATGCAGGAGCAATTCGGTCGGGGCGAGGGGGAATCCTCGGGTAATTCGGAAGAACTGGCACAGCGTCAGCGTGAATTGCGCGAAGAACTGGGCCAGCAACGTGGTCTTCTGCCCGGCGAGGGAACGCAGCAGGGGGACGATGCGCGCCAGCGTCTGGATGATGCCGGTCGTGCCATGGAAGATGCCGAGGAATCTTTGCGCAATGGCGATCCGGGCGGGGCGATGCAGCGGCAGGCCGATGCGATCCAGTCCATGCGAGAGGGGATGCGCGCCCTGGGCGATATGCTTGGGCAAGACGGGCAGCGGCGTACAGGGGACGATTCGGACCGTGGTCAGGAAGGGTCGGGATCGCAATCCGCTGCGCCAGAGGGTGAACAGAGGCGGAGCGGTCAATCCGATTCCCGCGAGGGACAAAGCATGTTGGATCCGCTTGGCCGCGAGCAGTCAAGCAACGGGAACGTCACCACGCCCGATGGCCGCCTGGCAGAGGGTGAAATCGATCCGGCGGCGCGGGCGCGTAGCCTGCTTGATGAAATCCGGCGCCGCAGCGGCGATCAGGAACGGCCGCGCGCCGAGCGGGATTATCTGGAGCGGTTGCTGGATAGGTTCTGATCCGCTATCCCGATTGACGCCGGATCAATTGCCTTGTGTCAGTCTGGAAGTCTGGGTCTGAAGCCAGTCCCGCCCGGCATCGACTATTTCGCGGTATTGTGAAAACTGTGTGCCGAAACGGTCATTATTCGCGAAATCCGGCGCAATGACATAAAGCCCGAATGCGATTGCCGCCGCGACCAATGCGGTTCCGAACCCGGTGACATAACCACGGTTCTGCCCATGTTTTTCCGGGAGGGTTGCTTCGGCCGGGGCAGCGGGGGCGATGTGCTTGGCTGCAATCTCGGCGGATGGCATGGCAGGGGCGGGCAGCTGATCCGGCTGCGGGTCGTCAAGCGGAATACTATGAGGAAGATCACGGATATCCGGAACAGGGCCGGAATCCGTTATGGTCGTGGCGGGCCAGTCGTGATCCGGCTGGCCCGATGAATTTTCCGTGATCTCCGCCTGACGGGCACGCCTTTCGAATTCGACCTCTTCGCGCAGGATGTTCAGAACGCTTTCGGGAATACGGCGAGCCAGTGGGGGCGTTTCAAAATCGCCGGGCGGATTGCTTGTTTCCATTCCGCCGGAAGCAGAGCCATGCGGCGCGGCATAGCGGATAATGCCTGATTTATCGCCTTCATCCGCCTGTTCGACGCTGGCAGTCTTGTCTTCGGAACTGTCTGGAGAGTCGCGTTTTTCCGCGAAGGCCAGCCAGACATGATCGCAAGACGTGCATTCGACTTGCCGGCCCTCCTTTGGGATCACTCCTTCGGGCAGGTGGTACTCGGTTCCGCATTCCGGACATTGCAGCCTTATTTCACCCATGTCGCCCTCTCGCATTCGTCCTCTGCCTGTTCTATCAAGCGCAGGGCCGGCTTCCAAGCCGCAGGCCGCGGGACAGATACAGGAGAATGCGTTTGATCGAGATGCAGGATGTGAGCTTTGGCTACCGGCCCGGCTCCGAACTGTTGTCGGGAATGACGATGAGCTTGCAGCCGGGCATGTTCCATTTCCTGACGGGTCCCTCGGGATCGGGCAAGACCACGCTTCTCCGGCTGTGTTACGCCGATCTTCTGCCCAGCGGTGGGAAGCTGAGCGTTTTCGGGCAGGATGTCGCAGGGTTGTCGCGCGACGGAATCGCCATGCTGCGTCGCCGGGTGGGCGTGGTGCATCAGGACACCCAGTTTCTGGACCATTTGCCTGTGGCGGAAAATGTCGCCCTGCCGTTAAGCGTTTCGGGGCAGCCCGCAGATATCGAGGCGATGCGCGATCTTCTGGGCTGGGTTCAGCTTTCGCAGCATGCCCGGGCTTTTCCGCCTTCGTTGTCAGGCGGAGAAAGGCAGAGGGCGGCGCTTGCGCGGGCGGTCATCCTGTCACCCGATGTCGTGCTTGCCGATGAGCCGACGGGCAATCTGGATTGGGACATGTCGATGCGGTTGATGCAGTTACTGGTGGAACTGAACAAGACCGGCAAGGCGGTGCTGGTCGCCACCCATGATCTGAATCTCATACGCGCCGTCAAGGCGCAGGTTTCGGCGCGGGTTTTGCGGATCGCGGGCGGCGGGTTGCAACTGGCGGGGGCGGAACTGTGAGGCAGAGCGAATTCCGTGCGCTGAAACTCAAGGCGCTGTGGCAGGGTTTGATCGGGCGTGACGGAGGTGCGGCAAACCGTATCGTGCCACCGACGGGCTTTACCGCGCATCTGACGCTGTTCTCCGCCGGGGCCATGGCGTTCCTGGCGGTTTTCGCACTTGCGCTTGCGCTTGCGACCGAACGCCTTGCCGATCGCTGGGCGTCCGAGCTTTCCCAGTCGGTGACCGTTCGGGTCAGCGGTCAGCAGCAGGAACAAGAGGCCCTGACGCAATCCGTCCTGGACATCCTCCAGACGACGCCCGGCGCAGGGCAGCCCCGGCTTCTGGATCAGGATGAGGTGGCGGCATTGCTGACGCCGTGGTTCGGCCCGGACATGCCGATCGATGCTCTACCGGTGCCGGATCTGATCGAATTGCCGATTGCAGGCGATGATTTCGATGCTGAGGGATTGCGGCTGCGATTGGAAGGCGAGGTCCCCGGAGCGGTGCTGGATGATCATACAGAATGGCGCCGGCCTCTGGTCTCGGCGGCGAACCGGTTGCAGGCGCTGGGTGTCATCTCGCTGCTGCTGATAACGGCCGCGTCGGCGGCGATGATCACGCTGGCCGCCAAGGCGGCACTGGCTGCAAATGGTCAGGTGATACAGGTCCTGCGGCTGATCGGTGCGCGTGACATCACCATTGCGATCGCCTTTGTGCGCCGCTTTACCCATCGGGCCGCGATCGGGGCAGCGGCCGGCACCGTTCTGGGCATGGCGGCGATTGCTTTGCTGCCCGACATGCAGGCGGCAGGGGGTTTTCTGACCGGGCTTGGCTTTTCCGGCTGGAGTTGGCTTTTGCCACTTCTTGTTCCACTCGTGGCTGCGGTGGTGGGGTTCCTTGCAACCCGTTGGGCGGCATTGAAAATGCTGGAATCGGTCAGATGAGCCGCCGCGCCGATTCTTTTGTGCCGGGAAGGTTGGGGCCGTGGCAATATCTGCAGAATGCGCTGTTCTATCTGCATGTCAGCGTGGCGACCCTGCTGATGGGGGCCGTCGGTATCCTGCGGGTCATACGCCATGGCCGAGCCGGTGCGAACCGGGTGGCGACGGGTTGGATCGGCTATGTTCTCTGGGCCGCAAAGCTGCATATGGGGGTATCCTGCGAGGTGCGGGGCACGCCGCCTGTGGGCGATTGCATCGTCGCTGCAAAGCATCAGTGCTTTCTGGATATCCTTGCCATCGCACATGCTGTTCCCGAGCGGAATTTCATCATGAAGCGCGAGGTGATGCGGGTGCCGGTCATGGGCTGGTATGCCTATAAGGTCGGCTGCATCCCGATTGATCGAACGCGGGGGCGCGATGCGATGCGCGCCATCGGCAGCACGATCAATCGGCGGATTGCAGAAGAGGGGCTTGGACAATTGATCATCTATCCCGAAGGCACACGCACACGGCCCGGAGAGCGCCGAAGCTACAAGCACGGCGTTGGTACGATTCGGGCGGCGACAGGTTTGCCCGTGGTGCCGGTGGCGGTAAATGCGGGTTTGTTCTGGCCGCGTGGCGGCTGGGGCGTGCGATCCGGACGGGCGGTGGTGGAATTCCTGCCGCCGATCGATCCGCAATTGGCGTCCGAGGCCTTCATGTCGGAACTATCCGAGCAGATCGAAGAGAATTCCGACCGGTTGATGCGGGAAGCGGGGTTCCAGCTGTCGGAGGTCAGGGCATGAACTGGCTGAAAGAAGGTGATCTGGCGAGGATTTACGGTGCGCCGGGAGCAGCATCGTTGCGGAAAGTGGCGGACCGGCTGACCCCGGAATATGCGCGTTTCATCGAGGCCGCGCGCTTCTGTGTGTTGGGGACGGTCGGGCCAGAGGGCACGGATGGCAGCCCGCGTGGCGACGATGGCCCGGTGGTGCGGGCGCTGGATGAGAAATATCTGGCCTTGCCCGACTGGCGCGGAAATGACCGGATCGATTCGCTGCGCAATATCGCGCGTGACGGACGGGTGAGCCTGATGTTCCTTGTGCGCGGCTCGGGCAATGCGATCCGGGTGAACGGTACGGCGCGACTGACCGATGATGCCGAACTGTGCCAAAGCTTTGCGCATAACGGAAAATTACCGCGCACCGTGATCGTGGTGCAGATCGGCGAGGTCTATTTTCAATGCGCGAGGGCGGTGATCCGCGCGGGCCTTTGGGAAGATCGGGATGACAGCAAGGGGTTGCCGACTCCCGGACAGATCCTTGCGAATATGACCAGTGGCGAGGTTGGCGGTGCAGGTTACGATGCCGAATGGCCGGAACGCGCCGCCAGAACAATGTGGTAAGGCGCGCAGGGACCGCGCGCCTTCCTGTTGCTTTATCTCAGATCGTAGTATTTCGGTGCATGCGGCAGCGTCGGGGGAAGCCCGATGTCACGCCGCAGATGCGCGCCGAGATGATCCGTATCAGGTGGCCGCGGCCGCCTTCGCCGTGGCATCAGCAAGGCTCGGATCGTGGCCCATAAGACCGGCATCGCGCCATAATGCTGGATCAGGCGTTCGATCGTCGGACGCGGCGTCAGCACGCGCGCGGGAAGTTGCGCAATCATTGCGATCTCCTTGTTTGCCCATGCCGGGGCATGGGCATATTTGCTTGGGGTTGCTGAGAAAAAGACATGACAAATTGCCGCGAAAAAACGCAGTGAGTCAGATCATGTCAGCTTGGAATCTACCCTTGCGGGAACGAATCAGGCTTGTCGGTTGATGAACCGGTCAGCCATCACGGGAAGGGCATGTGCAAAGCGGTATATTGGCATGATCACCCCTCCTTTGGTCGTTCCTGACAATGGGCAGAGGTATCGAATGTCACAAAGTGACGTGGATTTCAAGAGTTCACGGCTGCGTGAGAGATGATTTTTCACTGTAGCGATTGGGCACCAGTTCAGCAGGGTTTCAGGCGGTCAGATCCTTGCCCATGAAAACCAGATCGTGAAATTGTCCGAATTTCCAGCCCGCTGCCGGGATGCGCCCCCATTCACTGTAACCCATCCGGTCATGAAAGCGGATCGAGATCACGTTGCTGGCGGTAATGCCCCCGATCATTAGCCGATGCCCTGCCGCACGGGCATGATCCTCGAGCGCATTCAGCAGCAGTTTGGCGGTGCCGGTCCCCCGGGCCTGTGGATGCAGGTTTATGGAATGCTCCATGCTTCTTGCATAGCCACCCCCTGCGCGGAACTGGCTGTAAGAGGCAAAGCCGGTCACATCGCCCTCATCACTCAATGACAGAAGGAAGGGATGGCCTGCCTTCCGCCGGTCGTGGATGATGGCCGCGATTTCGGGTTCGCTGCGTTGCTGCGGCCAGAAGGTGATCGGGGTGTCGCGGATGATCGGGTTCCAGATTGCCGCGATGGCTGCGGCGTCATCGGGCCCGGCATCGCGCAACCAGGTCACAGAACCACCTCGCCGCGAGGGGTGGCGATGCGAGCCGTGAAACCCGGTGCTCCGACCGAAACCCGGATGCGGGAATCGCTCACCGGCATGACCAGCCTTTCGGGGCATTGCACATCCAGCCCGGTCAGACGAAACCCGTGATGGGGCAGGTGGTCTGCGGGATGCGGCCCGTTGCCCCAGTCGATCCGCATGGGAATTGTGCCACTGCCGGGCATCTGCCCGGATTTCGGCAGAGTAATTCGCCAACGCAGATCACCACGACTGACTTCGGCGACAGTGGTCGCCGTATCAGCTTCAAGCGGAGACTGACGCAGAACCCAGCCAGCAATGCATGGCGAGGCGTCAAAATCTTTCAGCCCGAACCATCCGGGTCCTGTTATGGGGCCGGAATCCGGATCCATGGCAATCAGTTCAAGGTATTCGCGGGCGCCCAGCGACAGCAGCATGTTATGAGTGCCAAGCTGTGGATGTTTGCCGCCAGCCTGCAGCACGGCCCCAAGCCGCTCGTGCAGCCATGCGGCGCCTTCTTCCAGATTGCGTGCGGCGATGGCGATATGATCGAATTCGAGCATGGCGTTCAGCCGCGATGCGCCCCTGCCGCCAGATCGCGTACGAAATCAAGGATCTCGGGTACCGGGCGGCCTTCGCCGATCAGCTTGACGATGGCGCTGCCGACGACGCAGCCATCGGCGACCGAGGCGACTTTCTCGGCGGCTTCGGGAGTCGAGATGCCGAAGCCCACCACGACCGGCAGATTGGCCGCCGCCTTGATCCGGGCGACTTCCGGGGCGACTTCGGCGGCATTGGCAGCGGGCCCGCCGGTGATGCCCGTGACGCTGACATAGTAGACGAAACCGCTGGTATTCCGGATGACGGCGGGCAGGCGCCGGTCATCGGTGGTGGGCGTGGCAAGGCGGATGAAGTTCAACCCGGCGCGCGCGGCAGGCAGGCAAAGTTCATCATCCTCTTCGGGCGGCAGATCGACGATAATCAATCCATCGACGCCGGCCTCTTTCGCGTCAGACAGGAACCGCTCTACTCCGCCGGGACGGGCATAGATCGGATTGTAATAGCCCATCAGTACGACTGGTGTCCTGTCATCCTGCTTGCGGAATTCGCGCAGCAGGTCCAGCGTACGGCTGACGCTGCCGCCAACCGCCAGCGCCCGCTGCCCCGCCGCCTGAACGGTCGGGCCATCGGCCATCGGATCGGTGAAGGGCATGCCCAGTTCGATAATGTCCGCGCCAGCTCCCGGCAGGCCGCGCATGATTTCAAGCGCGGTCGCATCATCCGGGTCCGACGCCATGATATAGGTCACGAAGGCTTTTTTGCCTTGAGCCTGAAGCTGCGCGAATGTGTCGTCGATTCTGGTCATCTTGGGTCCCTGCAATCCTTCGGCTCAGAACTAGCCAACATGGGCGGGCTGCGCAATGAGAGTCAGTCTGCGGGCGCGCAGGGTGCAGGACTCCTTACGTCGGACAGCCGTCCGTTCGCCGGAAACAGCATGCCGATCAGCAAGGCCGCTGGTCGCAAACGCGCATTGCCTCCGACTGTTCGGGCGGATGGGCTGTTGTCACTCTGCCTCGACCACCAGCATCCAGCTTGCCCCGAAACGGTCGGTCAGCATGGCAAAGGATTTGGCGAAGAAGGTCGGGCCGGGCTCCATCTTGACCGTGCCGCCTTCAGCCAGTTCATCGAAGACGCGGCGGATCTCGGCTTCGGATTGCAGCGTGACCGCAATCGAAGAACCGGCCATGCGTTCGCCTCCGAATTGCTGGGGGGTGTCGCTTCCCAGCAATCTGCCGCCGTCCGGCAGGGTCAGTTGGGCATGCAGAACCCAGCCCGCCTGATCGGGCTCGAGTTCCGGCATTCCGGTGGCCTCGGGCATTTCATCGAAACGGTTGATCAGCAACTCGCCTCCGAATACCCGGGCATAGGTTTCGAACGCCTCGTGGCATTCGCCCTGAAAGGACAGATATGGGATAAAATTCACGGCTCCTCCTTTGCTCCCGCGGGGTGGACTTGTGGCGGGCCTCGCCCTAAGTATCCGCGAAATTCAAGGAGTGTTGCAATATGGGCTTTCGCATGGGGATCGTGGGGCTGCCGAATGTCGGCAAATCCACGCTGTTCAACGCGCTGACGAAAACGGCTGCCGCGCAGGCCGCGAATTTCCCGTTCTGCACGATCGAGCCGAATGTGGGCGAGGTCGCCGTGCCCGATCCGCGGCTGGAGAAGCTGGCCGGCATCGCAGGCAGCAAGCAGATCATCCCGACGCGGATCACATTCGTTGATATCGCCGGGCTGGTGAAGGGCGCCAGCAAGGGCGAGGGGCTGGGTAACCAGTTCCTTGCCAATATCCGCGAGGTGGATGCGATCGCCCATGTGCTGCGCTGTTTCGAAGACGGAGACGTCACCCATGTCGAAGGCAGGGTCGATCCCCTCAGTGATGCCGAGGTGATCGAGACCGAGCTGATGATCGCCGATATGGAATCCATCGAACGCCGCATGGCCAACCTGACCCGCAAGCTGAAGGGCGGCGACAAGGAAGCCGCCGCACAGGAGCGTCTTCTGAAACAGGCGCTTGCCGCGCTTGAAACCGGCAAGCCCGCCCGTAGCGTCGAGGTGACGGAAGATGACCGCAAGGCATGGGACATGTTGCAGCTTCTGACAGCGAAGCCGGTGCTTTACGTCTGCAATGTGGCCGAGGACGAGGCCGCATCAGGGAATGAATGGTCCGCAAAAGTCGCACATATGGCGGCAGAGCAGGGGGCGGGGCATGTGGTGATCTCGGCCCGTATCGAGGAAGAGATCAGCCAGCTTGACGCCGACGAGGCTCAGATGTTCCTGGGTGAGATGGGATTGGACGAGGCCGGACTGGATCGTCTGATCCGGGCCGGTTACGATCTGCTGGGGTTGCAGACCTATTTCACGGTCGGCCCGAAAGAGGCGCGGGCATGGACGATCCGCAAGGGTACCTTGGCCCCGCAGGCCGCCGCAGTCATTCACGGCGATTTCGAGAAGGGCTTCATTCGGGCCGAAACCATTGCCTATGACGATTACATTTCCGGAAATGGTGAAGCTGGCGCACGAGAAGCCGGAAAACTGCGCGTCGAAGGCAAGGGCTACGAGGTCAGGGATGGCGATGTGCTGCATTTCCTGTTCAATGCCTGAGTGGATGGGAGCGACGTGAAGGGAATGGGATTGCGAACGGCGTGACCGGCAGATAGCCTTTGGAAAGGACACTGGCCCGCTTATCGTTGCGCTTCTCGTCAAGAACAGGGGGCGGGTCTTCAGGACAAGGCAGGATTGGAGACGCGAATGAGTTGCGCCTGTGGACATCATCATCCGAAACCGGTTCGGGGCGGGGATGGCGCGGCCATTTCGCTGACCCGGCCGATGATCGCTTTGACCGGCCGCCTGATTTGCCATGATACCGCACAGATGATGACCGCGCTTTCGCTGCTGCCGGAACATGTCCGGCTAAGCCGGGCGGAGCCGGGTTGCCTGCGTTTCGATATCTGGCAGGATGAGGATCCGATGATCTGGCACCTGTCCGAATTATTCGCGGATGCCGACGCTTTCGCAGCGCATCAGCAACGCGCCGGCAGCAGCGATTGGAGCCTGCAAAGCCACGAGATCGAGCGTGATTTCGCCAAGCGCGAGATTTCGCCTGTCCTGCGCGAAGAACAGCCGTCGGATATAGACAGCATCGACAGCTTGCTGCGCGAGGCTTTCGGCGGTTCTGACGAGGCCCGGTTGGTTGCCGAGTTGCGGGGGCAGGGTGATCTGCAATTCTCACTGGTCGCCGAGGCGGCCGGGACAGTGGTCGGTCATCTGGGGCTTTCTCCGCTGACAGGGGATGTCGCGGGTCTGGCGCTTGCCCCGATAGCTGTCAGTCCGAAGCTGCAGCGCCGCGGGATCGGTGCCGCGATGATCCATCACGCCCTTGCTCATGCAGGTCAGACCCCGGTGATCGTGCTGGGGGAACCGGGATATTATAAAGCCTTCGGATTTGTTCCAGCAGAGCTGAACTCGCCTTATGCCGGGCCATATCTGCAAGCGCATGGCAAGATTGCCCCCTACAGCAATATCCGGCATGCTCGGGCCTTCGGCCAGCTATAATCAGCCAAATGGATGATAGCTGTGGAAAAATTAGTTAACATTTTGCTTGTAGCTTAGTATGAGGCTGTTATCGAGTGATAAGGTAATGTGTTTTCCTGCGCTGCCAATGAATTGGGCCGCAATCCTTTGCCAAGCGTACCCGCGTGAGGCATAACCGCTGTCCTGGGAGGTAACATGATCCGGTCCGAGCTGATTCAGAAGATCTCAGACGAAAACCCGCATTTGTTTCGACGCGATGTCGAAAAAATCGTCAGTACCGTCTTTGACGAGATCATTGATGCCATGGCGCGGGGCGATCGGGTCGAGTTGCGTGGTTTCGGGGCGTTTTCGGTCAAGAAGCGCGATGCGCGCACTGGCCGCAACCCGCGCACAGGCGAATCCGTCGAGGTCGAAGAGAAGCATGTGCCGTTCTTCAAGACCGGCAAGCTCTTGCGCGACAGGTTGAACGACAACGCCTGATCGTTCTAGAAAGGCGAAGAAGGAATGGCGCAGACAACCCTGCGCCAGACAAGAGGTTCCAGATGCGCTTTCTTCGCCTGCTGTTCATCGTTCTGCTTGCTATCGTTCTGGTGGCAGTTGCCCTTGCCAACCGGGAAATGGTTACGCTGAACGCGTTCCCCGCCAATCTGGGCGCATTCCTGGGCGTTAAATCCTCGATCGAATTGCCGCTGTTCCTGGTGATTTTCGTTGCTGTGGCCTTTGGCATGCTTGCCGGTCTGGTGTGGGAATATCTGCGCGAAGCCAGCATCCGACGCGAGGTCCGCAACCGCAGCGCCCAGGTCAGCAGGCTGGAAAACGAAGTCGACAATCTGCGCGACCGTCACGCCAATCCGCGCGACGAGGTTCTTGCGATCGTGGACCGGCCGAAGGAAGGCGGAACATCTCAGTCGTCCCGTCCGGCCCTGTCGGCTGCCTCGCCGGCAACCGGCACGACCCTGCCAGCGGCAAGATAGCTTCAGATGGCACAGGTCAAGATATGCGGCCTGCGCGAGCAGGCTCATGTGACCGTCGCGCTTGATGCGGGCGCGCGATATCTTGGGTTTGTCTTTTTCCCCAAATCTCCGCGCGCCGTTTCGGCCGCGCAAGCGGCGGAACTGGCCTCTCGGATACCTGCCGGGATCGCGCGTGTCGGGCTGTTCGTGAATCCTGATGACGCATTGCTTCAGGCCGTGCTGAGCGAGGTTCCGCTTGATCTGATCCAGCTTCATGGCGACGAGTCTCCGCAGCGCGTGGCCGAGGTCAAATCGCGATTCGGCCTGCCGGTGATGAAAGCGGTCGGGATCGCGACACCCGATGATATGCCGGCGCTGACCGATTACGGTCTGGTGGCGGATATGCTGCTGGTTGATGCCAAGCCGGCCGCGGATGCGATTTTGCCGGGCGGGAACGGGCTGGCTTTTGATTGGCGCCTGCTGGCTGGTCGCCGCTGGCTGAAACCCTGGATGCTGGCCGGCGGCCTTACGCCCGGGAACGTTGCCGAAGCGGTCCGCCTGACCAACGCGCCCTGCGTTGACGTATCCTCCGGCGTCGAATCGGCGCGCGGGCAGAAGGATGCCGGGTTGATCCGCGATTTTATCGCCGCTGCAGAAGGGTGATGTCATGGTCCAGTTTCGTCTCGCCCGGCGCGAAGATGTGCCGGAAGTTGTTGCGCTGCTGGCGGATGACATGCTTGGCCGCGGCCGCGAAATTGCCGGGCCTGCAAGCTATCTTGCCGCATTCGACGCCATGCAGGACGAGGGGAGCAATCACCTGATCGTAGGTGAGGATGATGGCCGGATCGTTGCCTGCTATCAGTTGACGTTCATCTCGGGCCTGTCGCTTTCCGCCGCTCGCCGTGCCCAGATCGAGGCTGTGCGGGTGGCCGCCTCCTGCCGTGGCCGGAAGATCGGCGAGGCTATGATCGAGGATGCCGAACAGCGCGCGCAAGCCGCAGGCTGCACGCTCCTTCAGTTCACCACGAATAAAAGCCGCAACGACGCGCATCGTTTCTATGACCGCATGGGCTTCACGGCCAGCCATATCGGTTATAAGAAATCCCTCTAGAGCTTCTTCTTTGTCCAAATACCTCTTCAACCGCGAAGGCGCACCCAATGCCCGATGATCTGGTGAACAGCTTCAAAAACGGACCCGATGAACAGGGCCGCTTCGGTATCTATGGCGGGCGTTTCGTCAGCGAGACGCTGATGCCGCTGATCCTCGATCTCGAAGCGGAATATGGGCGTGCCAAGACGGATCCGGCATTCTGGGCTGAGATGGACGATCTCTGGACTCATTACGTGGGCCGCCCCTCACCACTTTATTTCGCCGAACGCCTGACCGCGCGTCTGGGTGGTGCGAAAATCTATCTGAAACGCGATGAGCTGAACCATACGGGTGCGCATAAGATCAACAACGTGCTGGGCCAGATCCTGCTGGCGCGGCGCATGGGCAAGACCCGGATCATCGCCGAGACCGGAGCCGGTCAGCACGGCGTGGCGACGGCGACGGTCTGCGCGCGTTTCGGCTTGAAATGCGTGGTCTATATGGGCGCTCATGACGTCGAACGTCAGGCGCCGAACGTGTTCCGCATGCGTCTTTTGGGGGCCGAGGTCGTGCCGGTGACATCGGGGCGCGGCACGCTGAAGGATGCCATGAACGACGCGCTGCGCGACTGGGTCACGAATGTGCGCGACACCTTCTATTGCATCGGTACGGTTGCCGGGCCGCATCCCTATCCGGCGATGGTCCGCGATTTCCAGTCGATCATCGGCAAGGAAGCGCGCGAGCAGATTCTGTCCCGCGAAGGCAGGCTGCCCGACACGATCATTGCCGCGATCGGCGGCGGCTCGAATGCCATGGGACTGTTCTTTCCTTTTCTCGATGACAAAAGCGTCGGTATCATCGGGGTTGAGGCTGGCGGCAAGGGCGTCGATGACCGGATGGAGCATTGCGCCTCGTTGTCGGGCGGCCGGGCCGGTGTGCTGCATGGCAACCGCACCTATCTGCTGCAGGATGAAGACGGGCAGATCCTTGAAGGATATTCGATCAGTGCGGGGCTGGATTATCCCGGCATCGGACCCGAACACGCCTGGCTCAAGGATGTGGGGCGCGCCGAATATGTCAGCATCACCGACAAGGAGGCGCTTGAGGCGTTTCAGTTCTGCTGTGAAAACGAGGGCATCATTCCGGCGCTCGAACCCTGTCACGCGCTGGCACATGTGATGAAAATCGCTCCCGATTTACCCGCCGATCATCTGATCGTCATGAATATGTGCGGGCGCGGCGACAAGGATATCTTTACGGTCGCCAAACATCTGGGCTTTGATATCCAGACCTGATCTTGTTTCGATAATTCCCTTGTCAAGATGTTGATATAAATAATTTTATTAAACAATATTGCCATTGATCGATGGGCGGCATGTTATGCGGGGCAAGCCCTGAAGTTCCATGAACGAACGCCGGCGGTTTTACCCGCCGGCGCACAAGAGGATTGTTCATCGGTGGGGTTTTCAGGCACCGCCGGAACTGTCGCCCGAATCCGAGCCACCGTCCGAGTCTGATCCTCCGCCCGAATCCGATCCGCCGTCTGAACCCGATCCACCGTCTGAATCGGAACCGTCTCCCGAATCGGAACTATCACCGGAACCGCTGTCACTGCCATCCGAGGAATCTCCCGAATCCGCCCCATCATCCGAGGAACCATCATCGCCGCCGGTATCTGCCGAACCATCGTCAGAAGCGCCGTCGTCTGGACCGCCGTCATCTCCCGTACCGTCGGATGCTCCGTCATCCGGCGTACCATCATCGGGGCTGCCATCGTCAGCGGTGCCGTCGTCGCCATCTTCGCCGGGGTCGGCCGGATCCGTGGCATCGGCGGTCGGGGTTCCCGAACTGCCGCTTCCCGATTCATCGACCGTCGTCGGATTCAGTTCCTGCCCGTCGACCGACACCAGAGTGCCATTCGAGACGTTGTAGACCAGTTCCACCGGCTGTCCGTCGCGCATGGCGGTAACCGTCATGATCGCGGCTTTGCGCAGAATATGAATATCTGTGAACCCCTGTGAGATCAGGGTATCGATAACGGCATCGTTATTATCCAGTTGTTCTGGAATAGGGAAATCGCTGTCGCGAACCGCGCCGGCATTGGGCTCGGAGGTTTTGGCGGCCTCGGGGACGATTGCCTCGTTATCCGTGGAACCTTGTGCGAGTGCAGTGCTGCCCAGCAGGACAGTCAGAACAGCGGCCTTCCCGGCCGTAGTGATAAGCCATTTGGTATCGTTAAGCATCTGTTGCCTCCATTCTTGGCTTCGGCAACACAACGCAGCGATGCGCCAGAGGTTCATACCTTTGGCTATCGATCGTCCGATAAGCGTAAATCCGCCAGAGCCGGCAAAGCCTGTCCGGCACGCCTTTGGCGGCTTAGCGGCGCAGCAGGATCAGATCCATCCGCGATTCCAGATAAGGGTCGGGGAACAGGATTCGCGCGTGATCTGACGAGGTCATTTCGACCACCCCGATTTCCGGCATGAGTTGTGGGGTCGTTTGCGTATCGACCTGTTCCGGCAAGTCGGCATAGGGAACAGGAGTTTCGCCACTGACAAAGCCGGTTCCCAGATATACCAGCCTTTCGCCATCGAGATGCAGTTCCCCCCGGGTACGCTGCGATCCGGTCAGTTTTTCGAATTCCCCATTCTCGGACACGAGGCAGCGGAATTCCTGATAAACCACCAGCGGCAGGTTCTTTCCGAGTTTGATGGTTCTGCAGGACCATTCGCCAGGCAGGGCGGCCAAAGCATCTTCGGGTGAGAGCGGGTCCCCCGCAAGTGCCCTGGTCAATTCCGCGACATCCTCGGGCGCGCCACCCGCAAAGGCCTGTCGCAAGGCGGCCCCGGTGCTTGCATCCAGTTCCTGCAGCCGTCTGGCGTCATCCGCACGGATTTCGGTCATATCCGCCAGATGGGGCTGATCCGCCGCAGCTTCCCGAACTGCGCCAGGCAGAACGGTCAGGCTGCATAGAAATGTGACGATTATCGCGTTAAGTCCGGGTATCGAGGGCATGATTTTGCAGGAGCTCAAGGGGGACAATTTCCGTAGCACGGGCATGGGTTGCCTCCAGCACCACTTTCGGGGCGGCAAATTCCTGTGCCGCTTGCAGAAACCGGGCGGCGCAAAGGCACCAGCGATCCCCGGGTTTCAGGCCGGGAAAATGAAATTCCGGACGCGGCGTGCTGAGATCGTTTCCCAGATATTTCGACAATGCGAGAAATTCGGCGTTGACGATCACGCAGACCGTGTGACTGCCACGATCTTCTGCGCCGGTATTGCAGCAGCCGTCGCGGTAAAACCCGGTCATCGGACTGGTCGAGCAGGGCTGCAATGCTTCGCCCAGGACATTCAACGATGGCTCCATCGGCGCCTCTCTTTCTATGTCAGGTTAGCCCGGACCATATCCAGCGCCAAGCCCCGATGGTTCACAAGGCCTCATGACCGCGGGCAGGATCATTTGAAGCGATCCGCCAGCGCTCGTAGACGATCGGCAAAGCCAAGCGGTTCTTCAGCTTTCCGGGGCGGATCGGGTTTGGCGGGGGCGACGCGGGGTGGTTCTGTTTCGACCGGCTTTCCGGCATTCCGTGCGGGGGCTACCCTGTTGGCAACTGCGTTCTGAAACCGCCCGCCATCGCCAGCAGCCAATGCCGCCGCGCCCTCGGAAATGCCCCGTAAAAGATCGTCCAACCAGTCCTGATCGGCTTTGGAGAAATCCGACAGCACATATTGCGCCACCCGATCCTTGTGTCCCGGGTGTCCGATCCCCAGCCGGACCCGATGATATTCCGGGCCGATATGCTGATGGATCGAGCGCAGGCCGTTGTGACCGGCATGGCCTCCGCCCTGTTTGAGGCGGCATTTCCCAGGAGCCAGATCCAACTCGTCATGCAGGACGATGATATCTTCGGGTGTCAGCTTCAGATAACGCATCGCCTCGCCGACCGACTGGCCCGACAGATTCATGAAGGTCTGCGGTTTCAGCAGCAGAACCCTGTCATCGCCAAGGCGACCCTCGGCCGTCTGCCCCTGAAACCGCGATTTCCACGGCGCCAGCCCGTGATCCCCCGCGATGCGATCCACGGCCATAAAGCCGATATTGTGACGGTTATCCCGGTATTTCGCGCCCGGATTTCCCAGGCCCACGATCAGTTTCATGCTCGTCTCCTGCCGTGCGGTCCAAAGATGTCACGGCCGATTTTCGTTCAATCCCTTGCGGCGGACCTTGCCCGTTACTAAGACTCTGTCAACCTTTCGCGGCTAAGACGGGGTGGAATACCCGGTCGAATCGTGGGAAATGGGGCTATCAGGCAAGGAACAACGATGAGCGATCCGGCAGAATTCTACATGAACACCCTCGTTCCCATGGTGGTGGAGCAGACGTCCCGCGGGGAACGGGCCTATGATATCTTTTCGCGCTTGCTGAAGGAACGAATCATTTTCGTGTCCGGACCGGTGCATGACGGGATGTCCACGCTGATCTGCGCGCAGCTTCTGTTCCTTGAGGCTGAAAATCCGTCCAAGGATATCAGCATGTATATCAACAGCCCCGGTGGCGTGGTGACCTCGGGCCTGTCGATCTATGACACCATGCAATATATCCGCCCCCGCGTCTCGACGCTGGTCGTGGGGCAGGCGGCCTCGATGGGATCGCTGTTGCTGGCCGCCGGAGAGTCGGGGCTGCGCTATTCGCTGCCCAACAGCCGGATCATGGTGCATCAGCCCTCGGGCGGCTATCAGGGGCAGGCGACCGATATCCTGATTCACGCGCGGGAAACCGAGAAGCTGAAGCGCCGTCTGAATGAAATCTATGTGAAGCATACCGGAAAATCGCTCGAAGACGTCGAAGAAGCATTGGAACGTGACCGTTTCATGGCTCCGGAAGAGGCCCGGGACTGGGGCCTGATCGATGAAGTTCTGGAACCACGCGGCAAAGCCGAGGCCGAGAAGAAATAAGGCTGGGGGGGATTGTGACGGAAGCGCGTCACCCCTAACATGTGGGAAAAGCGTTGTGTCGCGGCCGATGGGTCGGGATGGCGGATTTGAATGGCGATGATCGGAATTGGTTCGGCATCGCCAGCCGCGTCGGGAGGGCGTTGGCTATATTGAAGGAATTGGACGATGGCTAACCAGTCCGGCTCAGACAGCAAGAACACGCTTTACTGCAGCTTTTGCGGTAAAAGCCAGCATGAGGTTCGCAAGCTGATTGCAGGACCGACAGTGTTCATCTGCGATGAATGCGTCGAGCTTTGCATGGACATTATCCGCGAGGAAACCAAGTCGACCGGGCTGAAATCCGATAATGGCGTGCCGACACCCAAGGAAATCTGCCAGGTTCTGGACGATTATGTCATCGGTCAGGAACATGCGAAGCGTGTCCTGTCTGTCGCGGTGCATAACCATTATAAACGGCTGAATAACGGCGCAAAATCCGATATCGAACTGGCGAAGTCGAATATCCTGCTGATTGGTCCTACGGGATGCGGCAAAACGCTGCTGGCGCAGACGCTGGCACGCATTCTTGACGTGCCGTTCACCATGGCCGATGCGACGACGCTGACCGAGGCGGGATATGTCGGCGAGGATGTCGAGAATATTATCCTTAAGCTGTTGCAGGCCAGCGAATACAATGTTGAGCGCGCGCAGTCCGGAATCGTCTACATCGACGAGGTCGACAAGATCACGCGCAAATCCGACAATCCGTCGATTACCCGAGATGTGTCGGGCGAAGGGGTGCAGCAGGCGCTTCTGAAGATCATGGAGGGGACTGTCGCCTCGGTGCCTCCGCAGGGCGGCCGCAAGCACCCGCAACAGGAATTCCTGCAGGTGGATACGACGAATATCCTGTTCATCTGCGGTGGCGCATTTGCCGGGCTTGATCGGATCATCTCGCAGCGCAACAAGGGCAGCGCCATGGGCTTTGGCGCCGAGGTCAAGGAAAACGACGACCGCGGCGTGGGTGAGCTGTTCAAGGATCTGGAACCTGAAGACCTGCTGAAATTCGGACTTATCCCGGAATTCGTCGGTCGTCTGCCGGTGATCGCGACCTTGACCGATCTGGACGAGGAAGCCCTGATCATCATCCTGACCAAGCCCAAGAACGCTTTGGTCAAGCAGTATCAACGGCTGTTCGATCTTGAAAACGTGCAGCTGACATTTACCGACGACGCCCTGAGCGCGATCGCGAAGCGCGCGATCAAGCGCAAGACCGGCGCGCGAGGATTGCGTTCGATCATGGAAGATATTCTTCTGGATACCATGTTCGACTTGCCCGGCATGGATAGCGTTTCAGAGGTCGTGGTGAATGAGGACGCGGTCGAGAATGCATCGGCCAAGCCTTTGCTGATTCATGCCGAAAACAAGAAAGAGAGTGCCTCGGCCGGATGAGCGGGGTGCTTGGGCATCGGGGGTTGTCTGCCCCCGGCCCGGCCTTTGATCGGACTCCCCCGAGGATATTTGAGTGAAGAAAGAAGGCCGGACCGCTGATTATACGGTGCGGGGACTGGATCTTCGCGGTGAGTTCCGCCATATCATTGACGAACCCGAGTTATGAGGTCTGCGCCCATGTCGTTTCTGCTTCGTGCCCTGACCTGGTGGAACAGCCAGACGATCAATACCCAGTTCTGGACCTGGCGTAACGGAACCAAGGTGGGTGAGGATAGCGAAGGCAATTTGTTCTATCAGAACAGGGATGGCAGCCGTCGTTGGGTGATCTTTAACGGTGAATCCCAGGCAAGCCGGGTCAGCCCCGAATGGCATGGCTGGCTGCATCACACATGGGCCGAGCCGCCGACCGAGGCGCCTTTGCCACATAAGCCCTGGGAACAGCCGCATCTGGCGAATATGACCGGGACCGAGGAAGCCTATTATCCGGAAGGGTCGCTTCAGCGTCCCGAGCCGGTGGCGCGCCGCGATTACGATGCCTGGCAGCCAGAATAGATGTCTGTCAGACGGCTGACACGGGCTGCTGCGGCACTGGCGGTATATGGCTTTGCCGCCTTGCCGCTTCTGGCGCAGGAGATCGTGGAATCGGATCAGGATACCCCTCCGCCTGTGATACGGGAGAGGGTCGCGCGTGCGGATACCGCCTTGCTGCGCGGCTTGGACAAGGTATCGGGTCGGACAACCGATCTGACGGTCGGCGTAGGTGAGGCGGTCCGGCTGGGGCGGCTGGAGATACGGTTGGGTGAATGCCGTTACCCTGCCGATGATCCGAGTTCTGATGCTTATGCGCAACTTACCATCACCGATCAGTCGGAAAATGTGACGCGGTTCAGCGGCTGGATGATCGCCTCTTCCCCGGCGCTTTCGGCGCTTGACGATGCGCGCTATGATGTCTGGGTGATTTCTTGCCAGATTTGATTGGAATCCGGTAAAGAATAGGCCCTAAAATCCGCCTCTGATCTTAGGGCATTGGCGAGCTGCTGGCGATAGGCCAGGCGTGGAATCTCGCGGCCGCCCATTCGCTCCAGATGCGGTGTCAGGAATTGCGTGTCGAATAGCGTAAAACCGCATCGGGCAAGATGGCACGATGTCCAAAGCAGCGCCATTTTCGATCCGTTGGTTCTGGTTGAAACCATCGATTCGCCAAAGAATGCCGAACCCAGGGTGACGCCGAAGATGCCGCCCGCAAACTGATTTTCGTAACGAATTTCAATGGCATGAGCGTGGTCCGCCTGATGCAGATCGCGATAGAGATGGCGCAGCGGCGTGTTGATCCATGTTTCGCGCCGATCGGCGCAGGCTGCGACGACCCGGTCGAAATCCGTGTCGAGATGCGCGGACCATCCTCCGCGCCGCAAATCGCGCAGCAGTGAGCGGGAAGCATGAATCTTGCCCACAGGCAGGACGCCCCGCACCGGTGGGTCGAACCAATGCAGATGCGGATCATCGGCACGTTCCGCCATCGGGAAGACGCCCTGCGCGTAGCCGGACAGCAATTGCGCGGGCGTCAGCACCGGGGTTCAGCCGAAATTCTGGTCCAGCCAGCGTTCCAGCCAGTGAATCGAGTAATTGCCCGTCTGGATATCCGGCTCTTGCAGCAACGCGCGGAACAGCGGCACAGTGGTATCGACGCCATCCACGATCAATTCGCCAAGGGCGCGATCAAGCCGTGCCAAAGCCTCGCGCCGGTCGCGGCCGTGTACGATCAGCTTTCCGATCAGGCTGTCGTAATAGGGCGGGATCGAATAGCCCTGATACAGCGCCGAATCCATCCGAACGCCCAGGCCCCCCGGCGCATGAAACTGGCTGATCCTGCCGGGGCAGGGGGTGAAACCCGGTACCTTCTCGGCATTGATGCGGACCTCGATGGAATGGCCGCGGATCGACAGGTTTTCCTGCTGAAATTCCATCTCTTCGCCTGCCGCGACCAGGATTTGCTGGCGAACCAGATCGACGCCGAAAATCGCCTCGGTCACGGGATGTTCGACCTGAAGACGAGTGTTCATCTCGATGAAATAGAATTCGTCATCCTCGAACAGGAATTCGATCGTGCCTGCACCCGCATAGCCGATCTTGGCCACTGCATCCGCGCAGATCGTGCCGATCCGGGCGCGTTGTTCGGCGGTGATGGCGGGGCCAGGGGCTTCTTCCAGAACCTTCTGGTGTCGGCGTTGCAGCGAACAATCGCGTTCGCCCAGATGCACAGCGCGCCCCTTGCCGTCGCCAAAGACCTGAATTTCGATATGGCGCGGTTTTTGCAGGTATTTCTCGATATAGACATCTGGATTGCCGAAAGCCGCCTTGGCTTCGGCTCTTGCGGTGCGGAACGCAACCTCCAGCCCATTCTCGTCCAGCGCGACCTTCATGCCGCGCCCGCCGCCGCCTGCCGTGGCCTTGATGATGACCGGATAGCCGATCTCGGCGGCGACGCGCTTGGCGTCATCCACATCGGCCACGCCGCCCTCGCTGCCCGGAACGCAGGGCACGCCAAGCGCCTTCATCGTTTCCTTGGCGGTGATCTTGTCGCCCATGATCCGGATATGTTCGGCCCGGGGGCCGATGAAGGTGATGCCGTGATCCTCCAGCATCTGCACGAAACCGGCATTCTCGGACAGGAAACCGTAACCGGGATGGATTGCCTGCGCCCCGGTAATCTCGCAGGCCGAGATGATGGCGGGCATCGACAGATAGCTGGCCGAGGATGGAGCCGGACCGATACAGACCGATTCGTCGGCCATACGGACATGCATGGCATCCTCATCGGCAGTGGAATGGACCGCGACCGAGGCAATGCCCATCTCGCGGCAGGCGCGGATCACGCGAAGGGCGATCTCGCCGCGATTGGCGATCAGGAGCTTGTCGAACATGCCTGCCTCACTCGACAACCATCAGGGGCGCGCCGAACTCGACCGGGCTGCCATCATCGACCAATATCCGTTTCACAGTTCCGGCGCGCGGGGCGGGAATGTGATTCATGGTTTTCATTGCCTCGACGATCAGAAGCGTGTCGCCTTCCTCAACCTGCTGACCGATCTGAACGAATGCCGCTGCGCCGGGTTCCGGTGCAAGATAGGCAGTGCCGACCATGGGCGAGGTCACCGCCCCGGGCAGATCGGCGGGATCGTCGCCACTGGTCTGTGCCGGTATGGTTGCGGTGGGCGCAGGGGCCGAAGGAGCAGGGGCTGCATGGACCGGCGCAGCCTGTACCGTGACTTGCTTGCCATGTTTGGACAGACTGACGGTAAGCCGGTCATGTTCGCCATATTCGCGTTTGACCGATAGTTCGGCCAGATCCCGTGCATTCAGCAGTTCGGCCAGCGACTGGATAAAGGCCACGTCGCCATCGTGATGCTTGCCGTCGTTTGAATCGTTGCTCATGCCGTCCTCTGTAATATGTTTGCGTCATCCCGAAGGGCGCTTGAATTGGGCCGCTTATAGCCTTCATGTCCGCCCAAGGGGAAGAGTTTCCGTCAAATCGTCAAGTTTCCGCCGCCTTGCAGAGATGATCTGCCAATTCCGTAATCCTGTGGGGCCGGCCCAAGCTTAACGCGACAGCAACGGTCCCGGATCATTTTGTCCCACGCGACGCCTTTTCTTCCAGCCCCGACTGTCCTTCGCGCCGTTCCAGTTCCGCCTCGACATCCGCCAGCGTCAGGTCGCGCGAAGCGAGCATCACCATCAGGTGATAGATCACATCCGCGGCTTCCGAGGTCAGCCGTCCGCGGTTGCCCTTGATGGCTTCGATGATCGCCTCAATGGCTTCTTCGCCGAATTTCTCGGCGCATTTCTCGGGGCCGCTGGCCAGTAGTTTCGCGGTCCAGCTGCTGCCGGGATCGGCAGTTTTTCGGGCAGCGATCGTTGCGGCAAGACGGTCGAGCGGGCGGGTCATGTCAACCTCATCGGGATACCAGCGGCGGCCATATGGGCCTTGGCCTCGGCAATCGTATAGGTGCCGAAATGAAAAATCGAGGCGGCCAGAACGGCGCTTGCATGGCCTTCGGTGACGCCTTCGACCAGATGATCCAGCGTGCCGACCCCACCCGAAGCGATGACCGGGATATTCACTGCATCCGCGATGGCCCGGGTCAGGGGCAGGTTGAAGCCCGAACGGGTTCCGTCGCGATCCATGCTGGTCAGCAGGATCTCTCCCGCGCCTTTCGCCTCGACTTTACGGGCAAATTCAACGGCGTTGATGCCGGTAGGCTTGCGGCCGCCATGGGTGAAGATCTCCCATCGGCCCGGCGCGACGGTCTTGGCGTCGATGGCGGTGACGATGCATTGGCTGCCGAAACGGTCGGCGGATTCGGCGACGACATCGGGGTTGGCGACGGCGGCGGAGTTGAAGCTGACCTTGTCCGCGCCGGCCAGCAGCAGGTCGCGCACATCACCCGAGCTGCGAACGCCGCCGCCGACGGTCAGCGGAACAAAGCACTGTTCTGCCGTTCGGGTGACAAGATCGAACATGGTGCCGCGGTTTTCATGCGTGGCATGAATGTCCAGAAAGCAGATCTCGTCTGCTCCGGCGGCATCATAGGCGCGCGCCGCCTCGACCGGATCCCCGGCATCCCGCAGATCGACGAAATTCACGCCCTTCACCACGCGCCCGTCGGCAACATCGAGACAGGGGATGATCCGGGTCTTGAGCATCGGTTATCCTTTCAGGGCGGCCAGGGCTTCGCCCAGATCAAGCGCTCCGTCATACAGCGCCCGCCCCGAGATTGCCCCGGCGATGATGCGGGTCTCGGCAAGCGATTTCAGATCGTCCAGCTTCGACACCCCGCCCGAGGCGATGACAGGGATATGTACGGCCCGGGCAAGCGCCTCGGTCGCGGGGATGTTCGGTCCCTGCATGGCGCCGTCACGATCGATATCGGTATAGATGATCGCGGCCACGCCCGCATCCTCGAACTGGCGGGCGAGATCGGCGGCTTTCACATCGGTTTCGGTTGCCCATCCCCGGGTTGCGACCCGGCCCGCACGGGCATCGATACCCACCGCGATCCGGCCTGGAAATGCCTCTGCTGCTTCGCGTACCAGGGCAGGGTTCTCGACCGCGACTGTTCCAAGGATGATCCGGTTCAATCCGCGGTCGAGCCAGCTTTCGATCGTCGCCATGTCGCGGATCCCGCCGCCAAGCTGGGCAGGAATATCGACCGCCGCAAGAATCGCTTCCACCGCTGCTGCGTTAACCGGTTTCCCCTCGAATGCGCCGTTCAGGTCGACCAGATGCAGCCATTCCGCCCCCGCATCCTGAAAGGCGCGCGCCTGCGCTGCCGGGTCGGTGCCGAATACGGTTGCCGCGTCCATGTCGCCACGCAGCAGGCGTACGCAGTTTCCGTCTTTCAGATCGATGGCGGGGTAAAGGATCATCTCGGCTCTCTCATTCGTCTTGCTGGCTTTCCTTTGCCATCTTGCTGACGAAAGGGAAAGGGTTTCACCTGACGTCATGCTTGCCATGAGCGTATTTTGAGGCACAAACTGCGGTTTATGATCCGAGGAGGAATGATCATGAGAAAACTGTTCTTTAGCGCGGCATTCCTGCTTGGCGCGGGTGCCGCGAGCGCCGACCCGATCGAGGGGATCTGGCAGACCCAGCCCGATGAGGGTGCTTTCGCCCATGTCACCATCGCACCTTGCGGCCAGGCTTTCTGCGGCACGATCAGCCGGACATTCAAGGACAAGACCGAATATCAATCGCCCAATATCGGCCGGCAGATCGTGATCGATATGGCTGCGCAGGGCGGCGATAATTATGAAGGCAGGATCTGGCGTCCTGCGAATAACAAGATTTATATGGGCAAGGCCAAGATTTCCGGCGATCAGATGAGCTTGTCTGGCTGTGTCGCCGGCGGCCTGTTGTGCAAAAGCCAGACCTGGGTGCGGGTCCAGTAAGCAAATAGGGGAAGCCCGGGGCAGGCATGGCCAGCTTCTGGTGGCTGCATGTCCGGGATTTCGGCAAACAGCCAGGGGCTGGCCTGCGGAATCTGGTCCGGCGGTGTTATCCTTTTGGCAACCCCAATGCCGTCAGTACGGATGACAGCGTATCGCGCGGCAGGATGATCAGCATCGGCCCGTCGATCTTCAACGTCACCAGCCCATGCGCGCGGTTCGACGTACCGACCCGCTGGCCCGGGGTGAATTCGATTCCGTCGATGGGCCATTCCAGCCCGGTGCTGATTCCGCGCGCCGGACCCATCGGATACAGCGAAACCCGCGTGCCCGGCATCAGCGGCAGGGTCAGCCGTGATGGCGCCCGGAACACGATATCTTCGGCGGTCAGCATGATCGGCACCGGCAGGCTGCACGTGACAAGCGTGGTCAGTGCGGCCAATGTATGATCAAGCCTCAGGCCCGAGAAGCCGACCGCAAGCGCGAAAGGCGCCTGTATCCGCTTCAGGCATTTGGTGAAATCGGTACTGTCCTGTTCGGCGACATGGACGATTCGTTCGGCCGGGATGATCTCTCTTGCGGCATCGCTGATACTGTCCAGATCTCCGATCACCCAATCCGGAGCCTGCCCCAGAGACAGGGCCCGATCCGCCCCGCCATCGGCGGCCACGATGGTCGGAGCGATACTGAGCGCGGTCATCAGTTCGACCGGGCGCACCTCTCCTCCTCCGATGACGGTCACGCCGGTGTCGCAGATGACCAGCGGCGGGTTCATTCGTCCCTGCCTATGCCGGTGAACAGGCGTTTGAACGGCATGATCCAGATGATGCCCAGAAGGACATAGACCAGAAGTTCGATCCAGATCGGCTGCCGACCCCAGGTCGCATCCATCCAGTTCGTCAAGGTGACAGCCACAATGATATACGCCGGAAGACCCAGCACGAGCACAAGAATCGAGAGGCGTTTCCGAGTCTTCAAATCCATTGTCTCAGCTTCCCGGTTCGATGTTTTGGGCAATCCGCCGATGCGCTTCCGGCGGTGACACCCCTTTCCGCGAAACCATTATTAATCCGAGAAAGGATCGGTCACCAGAATCGTGTCGTCGCGCTCGGGGCTGGTGGACAGGAGGGCGACGGGACATTGAATCAGCTCTTCGACGCGGCGCACATATTTGATCGCCTCAGCCGGAAGATCGGCCCAACTTCGCGCGCCCGAGGTAGAGCCCTGCCAGCCGTCCATTTCCTCGTAAACCGGCGTCACTCTGGATTGCAGCGCGGCAGCCGTCGGCAGGTAGTCATAATGCTGTCCGTCGATCTCGTATCCCACGCAGATTTTCAGCTTTTTGAAGCCATCCAACACATCAAGCTTGGTCAGGGCAATGCCGCTTACGCCTGATATGGCGCAGGTCTGGCGTACCAGCACCGCATCGAACCAGCCGCAGCGGCGCTGACGTCCGGTGACCGTGCCGAATTCGTGGCCGCGTTCGCCCAGTCGCTGGCCGTCCTCATCATGAAGCTCGGTCGGGAAGGGGCCTTCGCCGACACGAGTCGTATAGGCCTTGACGATGCCCAGTACAAAATCCACGGCTCCGGGTCCCATTCCGGTTCCGGTCGCGGCCATGCCGGACATCGTGGTTGAGCTGGTGACATAGGGGTAAGTGCCGAAATCGATATCCAGAAGCGAACCCTGCGCGCCTTCGAACAGGATGCGCTTGCCGGATTTCCTGGCATCGGCCATGATTTTCCAGACCGGCTGTGCATATGGCAGAAGACGTGGCGCGATCTCTTGCAGTTTTGCCTTGAGTGCGGCCCGGTCGATAGGTTCCGCGCCCAATCCCTGCCGCAGCGCATCGTGATGCGCCAGCAGGCGGTCAAGCCGGGCGTCCAATGTCTCTTCGTCGCCAAGATCGGCAAGGCGGATCGCCCGACGCCCCACCTTGTCTTCATAGGCGGGGCCGATGCCGCGACCGGTCGTGCCGATCTTGGCCTTGCCTGCAGCCGCTTCCCGAAGCTGGTCCAGATCCTGATGAAGCGGCAGGATCAGCGGAACATTCTCGGCGATCATCAGGTTTTCGGTCGAGATGGAGATGCCCTGCGCGGAAATCTTGTCGATCTCGCTGAACAATGCCCAGGGGTCCAGTACGACGCCATTGCCGATGATCGCCAGCTTGCCTTCGCGCACGATGCCGGAAGGCAGCAGAGAGAGTTTGAAAACCGTGTTACCGATGACCAGCGTGTGCCCGGCGTTATGACCGCCCTGAAATCGCGCGATCACATCGGCCCGTTCGCTGAGCCAGTCGACGATCTTACCCTTGCCCTCGTCACCCCACTGAGCGCCGACAACCACCACATTGGCCATGAGCAGGTCCTTCCATTACCCGAAAACTGTCCGCCAAGCGGTCTAGCGCATGACACTTGCGGGGGAAAGCGGATTTCAACCCTCGCAATTGCCGTGGTGCCGGGTCGGGGTGGCGATTCCGGAAATTGGAGCGGTGTGGCTTACCAATGCGGGGGACGCTGGTCGGACAGCGGGACGGTATTGCCCGCTTCGGTCTCGCGAGTCGCTTCGGCCTGCATCAGCATTTCGACGCGGCGCGTCAGGCGTGCGATCTCCGCGTCCTGACGGGCGATGACCTCGCTCAGATCCTCCGTAAGAAGTGTCAGATGGGCCAGAACCTCTTCAAGATGCTCGATTCGCGCCTCGTGCTGCTTGTCCATTTGGCCCCCTTCCGTTAGAGCAGCCACGGATTGGCCGGAAGGGCACAGGACCATGGCGAAGGATAAGAAGAAACAGCCCCGTCCCAAGGCGGAAACGCCGAAGGGCTTTCGTGACTATTTTGGCGCGGATGTGACGGAACGCAAGGTGATGCTGGACCGTATCGCGGAAATCTATCATCGCCACGGTTTCGATCCTCTGGAAACGAGCGCCGTCGAGACCGTCGAGGCGCTGGGAAAATTCCTGCCCGATGTCGACCGGCCAAATGCCGGGGTCTTCGCATGGCAGGAAGAGGCGGTGCCGGGCGGAGGCTCGGGCGACTGGCTGGCGCTGCGCTATGACCTGACCGCGCCGCTGGCCCGTGTCGCCGCGCAGTTCCGCAATGATCTGCCGATGCCGTATCGCCGCTTTGCCATGGGTCCGGTCTGGCGGAATGAAAAGCCGGGGCCGGGGCGGTTCCGGCAGTTCTATCAATGCGATGCGGATACGGTGGGTTCGGCCTCGGTCGCGGCGGATGCCGAGATTTGCGCGATGCTGGCCGATGCGCTTGAGGCGGTGGGGATCGCGCGGGGCGATTACATCGTGCGGATCAATAATCGCAAGGTTCTGAATGGCGTGCTTGAGACTGTTTTACCAATGCCCGCGAGTAAAGAGCAAGATTCGCATCATGAAGCGATTGGGCAGTCGGTAACTCGCGCAATGCGAACATATACCGCAGAATTGCTTTTGAGTGATGATATCCTGAGAGTGATCGATAAATTCGACAAGGTCGGTAAAGAGGGTGTGCGACAACTTTTGACCACCGGTCGTAAAGATGACAGCGGTGCCTTCATAGAAGGCATCGGGCTGAGCGAAGATTTAGCTGCGCCGGTGCTCGTCTTTCTGACCGCCAAAGGTGACGACAATGCAGCAACATTGGAGAACCTGCGCGCGGCAGTAGGCAATTCTGAGATCGGGACCGAGGGCGTGGATGAACTCACGCAGATTGCCGCCATGCTGAAGGCGATGAGGGTAGACGAAGATCGTGTGGTGATCGATCCCTCTGTCGTGCGCGGGTTGGGTTATTATACCGGGCCGGTTTTCGAGGCGGAACTGACTTTCGAGATCCTTGATGACAAGGGACGCAAACGGCAATTCGGCAGCGTTGCGGGCGGCGGGCGCTATGATGGGCTGGTCGAACGGTTCACCGGACAGAAAGTGCCGGCGACCGGGATCAGTATCGGCGTGGACCGCCTGCTTGCCGCCTTGCGTGCCAAGGGTTTGGCCGGGGCCGAAACGGGCGGACCGGTTGTCGTGACCGTTATGGATCGCGACCGGATGGCGGATTATCAGGCCATGGCCGCCGAACTGCGCGCCGCCGGTATCCGGGCAGAGGTCTATCTGGGTAATCCGAAGAATTTCGGCAACCAGTTGAAATATGCCGACAAGCGTGGGGCTCCTGTAGCGATTATCCAGGGCGCGGATGAGGCGGCAAGGGGCGTGGTTCAGGTCAAGGATCTGGTTCTTGGTGCGAAAATCGCCGCCGAGGCCAGCCTTGACGAATGGAAATCCCAACCCGCCCAGACCGAGGTTCCACGCAACGAATTGGTGGCTGAAGTCCGGCGGATACTCGGATGACCCTGAATTGCGGCAAGCAGACGGTCGGAAAAAGGCTTCTCGCGGCGTTCCGCGAGGCGGGCGCGGAAGAGGTTGCGCCCGATATCCTGCTTCCCGCCGAAAGCCTGTTGGATCTGTATGGCGAGGATATCCGCGCCCGCGCCTATGTCACCAGCGATCCGATCCGTGGCGAAATGATGCTGCGGCCGGATTTCACTGTGCCGGTTGTGCAGGCGCATATGGAGAATGGCGCGGAACCGGCCCGCTATTGCTATCTGGGCGAGGTATTCCGCAAGCAGGACATGGGCGATACCCGCTCCGAAACGCCGCGCGACAACGAATATCTGCAAGCGGGGTTCGAGCTTTTCTCGCATGAAACCGGCGCGGATGCCGAGGTGTTTGCGCTGTTCTATCGTCTGTTGTCGCCCTATGGGGCACGTGCCGAAACCGGAGATATGGGCTTGTTGCTGGATGCCGTGCGCGGCTTGCCGTTGCCTGCGCCGCGCCGGGATGCCCTGCTGCACCATATCTGGCGGGCAGGGCGGTTTCAGCAATTGCTTGTGCGGTTTTCTGCCGAGACCAGACCGCGTGATTTTCCGCAAAACGTGGCGTCCTGGACGGGGCTGCGCAGCACGGCCGAGATGCAGGCCCGGATCGACCGGCTGCGGGCGGATGCCGGATCCCCGCCATTGCCCGCGATCTGGACTGAACGGCTGAAGCGGTTATTCGCGGTCCGGGCGCCCGCATCCGAAGCTGTCGTCATGCTGCGGGAACTCGCCTTGGAATGGCCAGAGATCGCGGGAGCGGTCGAACGGATCGTAACCCGTTTCGACAAGATCGCGCGCGCAGGTGTCGCTCCGGAACAGGTTGTGTTCGACGCCAGTCACGGGCGGACCACGATGGAATATTACGACGGTTTCACCTTCAGCTTCATGGCCGGGGATCGCGGCTGGCCGCCGATTGCTTCGGGCGGGCGTTATGACGCACTGACCTCGGTTCTGGGCAAAGGGCGCAGGATTCCTGCTGTCGGGGGCATCATCCGTCCCGGCCTGCTTGCGGAACTGGAGACGGCATGATCCGGCTGGGAGTACCGTCCAAGGGGCGGCTGATGGAACAGACCTTCGATTGGTTCGCAGATCGCGGCGTGCGGCTGTCGCGCAGCGGTTCGGACCGCGAATATGCGGGGCAGGTCGAAGGCGCCGAGGGCGTTTCACTGGTGCTGTTGTCAGCAGGAGAGATCCCCCGCGAACTTCGGGCGGGGCGAATCGAACTGGGCGTGACCGGCACCGATCTGATCCGCGAAAAGCTGGCCGGTTGGAAGTCGGATATCGTCGAGGTGGTACCGATGGGATTCGGTCATGCCGATCTGATCCTTGCAGTGCCTGAATGCTGGTGTGATTGCGATAATTTGGACGACCTTACCTCGATCGCCCGTGATTTCCGCGCCGCGCATGGATTCCGCCTGCGAATCGCCACCAAATATCACCGGTTGGTGCGGGCATGGTTGGCTGCGCATGAAGTGGCAGATTACCAACTGGTCGACAGTCAGGGCGCGACCGAAGGCACCGTGGCCAATCAGACGGCCGAGGCGATTGCCGATATCACCAGTTCTGGCGCAACCCTGAGGGCGAATAACCTGAAAATCCTGTCGGAAGAGCCGATCTTGCGCTCGCAGGCGACATTATTCGCCAATCAGGCAGCGATGGATCCGAATATGAAGCGGTTTCTGAATCAGCTTGGGCTATAAATCCGGGAATTCCTGAGGGCTCGCCTGATCTGTATATCAGGCGGTGCGGTATACGCTTCGGGTCGTGAAACCTGACTGGAAGCGCACCCGGCTCATGAAAAAGGCCGCTGCAGTTTTCCGCAACGGCCTTTTCAGGAATCGTGAACGCCGGATCAGCTGCGGTCTTCGTCCGCGGCGCCGTCCTCGTCCGAAGTGGCGCTTCCGATATCGTCGAACAGTTCGGCGATTTCGAACTCGGCTTCGGCATCGGCCTCGGCGGCAATATCCTGAATGGATTTGCCCTGAGCCTGAATCTCGGCCTCTTCATTGGTGCGGGCGACGTTCAGGGTGATCGTTGCCTCGACCTCGGGATGCAGGATGATCTGTACCTTGTGCAGGCCCAGCTCTTTGATGGGCTGACCCAGAACGACCTGTTTGCGATCTACTGTAAAGCCCGCTTCGGTCGCGGCGTCAGCCGCGTCACGGGTGGTGACGGAACCGTAAAGCGCGCCCGAGTCGGAAGCCGAGCGGATCACGACGAAGGACTGACCGTCCAGCTTGTCAGCGACTTTCTGAGCGTCGGTCTTGGTTTCGGCGTTGCGGGCTTCAAGCTGAACCTTACGCTCTTCGAAGGCTTTCATATTGGCTTCGGATGCACGAAGCGCCTTGCCCTGAGGCAGCAGGAAATTGCGGGCGTAGCCGTGCTTGACGTTGACCACTTCGCCCATCTGGCCAAGCTTGGCCACACGTTCCAGCAGGATGACTTGCATGATATGTCCTCCTTACTTCACGGCATAGGGAAGCAGAGCAAGGAAGCGGGCGCGCTTGATTGCACGGGCCAGCTCACGCTGCTTCTTTGCCGAGACGGCGGTGATGCGGGAAGGAACGATCTTGCCGCGTTCGCTGATATAGCGTTGCAGCAGACGGGTGTCCTTGTAGTCGATGACCGGCGCGTTCTCGCCCGAGAAGGGGCAGACCTTGCGGCGGCGGAAAAACGGTTTGCTTGCCATTGTTCAGATCCTCTCAGTTCCGCTCGCGGCGGCGCTCGCCGCGCTCTTCGCGTTTCTGCATCTGCACCGAGGGGCCTTCCTTGTGCTCATCGACGCGGATGGTCATCACACGCATCACGTCGTCATGCAGGCGGGCAAGACGCTCCATCTCGTGAACGGCATCCGAGGGGGCGTCGCTGCGCAGGAAGGCGTAATGGCCCTTGCGGTTCTTGTTGATCTTATAGGCGAGGGTGCGGACACCCCAGTATTCATGATCTACGACCTTGCCGCCGTTATCGGCGAGAACGGTCGAAAAATGTTCAATCAGCCCTTCAGCCTGCGTGTTGGACAGGTCCTGACGGCTGATCAGCACATGCTCGTACAGAGGCATGGCGATCCTTTCATCTTGTCAAGCGCACTTCAAAGGCAGGCTTTGTCTTTCCGCCCCCGCCACGAGAGGTTACGCCGATTGCGAATAGTCTGCGGAAAGATGGGGTCTTATAGCGGTGGTTGCCGAAGATGCAAGGGAATTCTCGGGAAATGCAGCCTCGCCGGGAAGCGGCGGATATTCCTGCGTCAGTATGAGAATAGCTGTTATCACGCTTTACGGCTGGCCACGGCAGAGGTAATTCCCTTTCATGCTGCCAGAAGACCGCCTTGAACAGATTGTCCAGCGCTTCGAGTTTCTCGAGGCGCAGTTGAATGCCGGCGCCGCGCCTGCCCAGATCGCAGGAATCAGCCGTGAATATGCCGAGTTGAAGCCGGTGGTCGAACAGATCGGCCAGTGGCAGGACGCGCGTGCCCAGGTTACAGAGGCGCAGGCGATGCTTGCCGATCCCGAGATGCGGGAACTGGCCGAGGATGAACTGTCCCGATTGCGCGAGGAACTGCCAGAGCTCGAGCAGAAATTGCGCCTTGCGCTGCTGCCCCGGGATGCTGCCGATGCCCGTCCAGCGATCGTCGAGATCAGGCCGGGAACCGGGGGGGACGAAGCGGCATTGTTCGCAGGCGATCTGTTGGCCATGTATCGCCGCTATGCCGAGATGCAGGGCTGGTCGTTTCAATTGCTGGAATATAGCGAAACCGAGCTTGGCGGCATCAAGGAGGCCGTGGCGCGGATCGAGGGAGAGGGCGTCTTCGCCCGCCTGAAATACGAATCGGGGGTGCATCGGGTGCAGCGGGTGCCGGAAACCGAATCGGGCGGGCGGATTCATACCAGTGCTGCCACCGTGGCGGTGCTGCCTGAGGCGGAAGAGGTCGATATCGAGATTCCGGCCAGCGACATCCGCATCGACACGATGCGGGCCTCGGGTGCGGGGGGGCAGCATGTGAACACCACCGATTCGGCGGTGAGGCTGACCCATATTCCTACCGGAATCGTGGTAACCAGTTCGGAAAAATCCCAGCATCAGAACCGCGCCAACGCCATGGCGGTCCTGCGCGCGCGGCTTTACGATATCGAGCGGCAGCGCAGCGATGACGAACGCGCCGCGGATCGCAAATCCCAGGTGGGCAGCGGTGATCGCAGCGAACGGATCCGGACCTATAATTTTCCGCAGGGCCGGCTGACCGATCACCGGATCAACCTGACACTTTATGCGCTGGACAAGGTGATGCAGGGCGATCTGGGCGATATCATCGACGCGCTGATCTCGCATGATCAGGCCGCGCGGCTGGCCGCGCAGGAATGAGCAGACCCACAGGCAAAGAACTGTGCCTTGCCGCGCAGCAGCGGCTTGAAGCGGCGGGGATCGCGGATAGTTATCGGGATGCGTCACTGTTGTTCATGCATGCGCTGTGCCTGATTACGGGAGAGCAGATCAAGGATCACTATCGGGGGCAATATCTTGCGGCGGTTGCCTCGCCCGAATTGGAAGCCGCTTATCGGCGGATGATCGATGCCCGCGCGACGCGGCAACCGGTCAGCCAGATCACCGGTCGCCGCGCCTTTTGGGAACATGAATTCATCGTGACCCGCGACACGCTGGACCCGCGACCAGAGACGGAAACCCTGGTTGAAGAAGCGTTGAAATTGCCTTGGCACAGCGTGTTGGACCTGGGGGTGGGAACAGGCGCGATCCTGATTTCGCTGCTGTCTGCACGGCCTGGCAGTGTGGGGACAGGAACCGATATTTCCGAAGCGGCGCTTGATGTCGCGAGGCGGAATGCCCATCTGATTGGGGTGACAGCGCGGTTGGCAGTTTCGGACTGGTTTTCTACCGTGAATGGGCGCTTTGACCTGATCGTCTCGAATCCGCCTTATATCGCGCTTGATGAAATGGCCGGACTTGCCCCCGAAGTGGGCAAGTGGGAGCCGCGCCGGGCATTGACGGATGGCGCGGATGGGTTATCCGCCTATCGTGTCATTGCCGGCAGCGCGGCCGGGCATCTGACCCCGCACGGCCATGTTCTGGTTGAGATCGGCCATAAACAGGGCGAAGCGGTTGCGACGATTTTTCGCAGTCATGGTGCTGAAACACGCTGCCTTACCGATCTTGACGGTCGGGATCGTGTCATATTGGCACGTTTTTAGCCACTGATTGGCGGAATTTGCATGGAAATGAAGAAAACTTGAAACTTTTTCCTTGTCATAGCCCTGCTAGCGTGGTTAGTCACCGACATGCTGGGGCCGAAAGGCTGCCGCATATGTCAGCCCGACAATGCCGAAACCGTTTGATGTGCGAAGCGCATCGCATGAACGCAGGACAAGGCTGAATGGCAGGGCGCGGATTTCGCCGCGGAGGCCGCCTTAAACGTTGTCCAGACAACTGGAACCACATACAGACAAACTGATGAGATCATCGAAATCACGTTCGCGCAACAAGTCCAATCGCCAGCGCTCGCTGGGGAATATCGTCAATCGCGTCTTCGACAGCTCCGGCCCGGAGGGTAAGGTTCGCGGCACGCCACAGCAGATCATCGACAAATATCTGATGCTGGCGCGCGATGCGCAATTATCCAATGACCGCGTGGCCGAGCAAAGCTTCTTTCAGCATGCCGAGCATTACACCCGGCTGCTGGGCGAAGCACAGCGCGAAATGGCCGAGCGGCAACAGCAATTCCAGCAACAGCAGCATAATCGCCCGAATGGCGAGGATGATCGCGAAAATGGTGGCCGTGACCATATGTCACGCGATCATGGCCGGGAGGGCGCTGCTTCAGTGCAGGCTGATGCAAATCAGGCCGGGAACGAGACATCCACATCCCAATCCGAACCTGCCGTGACGTCCGACGCGGAACGATCGCAGGTGGAAATTCCGCAAACCGCCAGCAAATCCGGCGGATCGCCCCGTCGTTCCAGCCGGTCGCGCAGCAGCTCTGCGGAAACCGGGGCCGGACGTGCAAAGCCCGTATCCCAACCTGCTGATTCCCCTGCACCCGAACAGTCCGAACCGTCGGCTTTGGGATTGCCGGATGTTGTCGGCTCGTCGGAAGAGGGCGGGCTGGTCGAGACCCCCGAAAGCGGGAGCGGACGGAAATCGCGTGCCAAGCCCAGCACGGCCCGAAGCCGCAGCTCGCGGACGACAACAAGCCGCAAGAAGAGCACGAAGGCCTCTGACGACAGCGCGGAAGCTAGTGCTGTTCCGGCACCGGAAAAGAACGGCACTGACAACAGCGAGGGTTGATCCCGACTGATGGGGGCGTTCCAGCTCTCGGGAAGCGTAACGAAACTCTGTCTCGTCGGCTGCGATTTGCGTTAATTCCCTTGCGTCTCTGCAACCAGTCGGGCGAGGGCGCAAAATTGTTCAAGGTCGATTTCTTCTGCGCGTGATGTGGGGGCAATTCCTGCGGCTTCCAGCAGTCTTTCGATATCCGGATGCACCCCGCGCAGCGAGGCCCGCAGCATTTTCCGACGCTGGTTGAACGCCGCCGCCGTAATTCGCGACAGGATCGCCGGATTGGCGGGAAAACGCGGCTTGGGCAATGCCGTGATATGGACGACCGCGGAATGCACCTTCGGCGCGGGGACAAAGGCTTCCGGCGGCAGGGTCATGACGATCCGAGCATCCGCCCGCCATTGCGCAAGCAGCGCAAGCCGGCCATAGGCCTTGCTGCCCGGTCGCGCCGTGATACGTTCGGCGACTTCTTTCTGGAACATCAGGGTCAGTGATTGCCAGAATGGTGGCCATTCCGGGGGCGTCAGCCAGCGAATCAGCAATTCGGTGCCGATATTATAGGGAAGATTGGCGATAATGCGGATCGGTGGCGTCAGATGGGCCAGCGGGTCGATCTTGAGGGCATCGTCATTAAGAACGCTGAGACGGCCGGGATAAGCCGAGGCGATCTCTTCCAGCGCGGGCAGAGCGCGGGCATCCTTTTCGATGGCCAGAACCCGACGGGCGCCCTCGGCCAACAACCCACGGGTCAAGCCTCCGGGGCCGGGGCCGATTTCCAGGACATCGCATTCTGTCAGATCCCCTGCTTGCCGGGCGATCTTGGCTGTCAGGTTCAGATCAAGCAGGAAATTCTGGCCAAGCTGTTTCTTCGCGCGCAGTTCATGACGCGCGATGACGTCTCGCAAGGGGGGAAGGCCGTCGAGGCTGCTCATATTCGCGCCCTTTGACCGTCACGTGCCATCATCTGCGCCGTGCCGCCATGTCTTTGGCCATCCTTAGTGCCGCGATTGTCGATGCGGGATCTGCCCGACCGGTGCCCGCAATATCGAAGGCGGTGCCGTGATCGGGTGAAGTGCGGATGAAGGGAAGGCCCAGCGTGACATTGACCCCTCCCGCGAAATCCAACGTCTTGATCGGGATCAGGGCCTGATCGTGATAGGCACAGATCGCCGCGTCATATTTCTTGCGTGCGGGGGCGTGAAACATCGTATCTGCCGGTAGCGGCCCGGTAAGGTTAATGCCCTCATTGCGGAGCCGTTCCAGAAGGGGCGCGATGAAATCGATCTCTTCGCGCCCCATATTGCCGCCTTCGCCCGCATGGGGGTTGATACCGGCGATGGCAAGGCGGGGCGCGGGGATGCCGAAATCACGGATCATCGCGGCATGCGTGACCCTGATCGCTTCTTCAAGCCTGGCAGGGGTCAGGGTAGCAGGAACCTCGGCCAGGGCGATATGGATGGTTGCCGGAACCACGCGGCAAGGGGGCGCGACAGAGGTCGATGCCAGCATCATCGCGACCGGAGGGTCCCCCGCCAGATGGGCAAGATATTCGGTATGCCCGGGGAAAGGAAAGCCTGCTCCTTCCTTCAGCACACGCTTGTTGATCGGCAGGGTTGTCACCGCGCGGACCTGATCCCGCAATGCCAGATTGACGGCACGGGCGATTACATCGATGACCGCTTGCGCATTTTCCGGATTTGGCTGACCGGCAGTGACAGCGGCGGGGAAATCATGCTGTAGCACCGGAAGATGACCCGCCGGAACCGGATCGTCGACTTCGGCGATCCGGGTATGGGGGAGGTTATCTGGCAGGTGGCGCGCATCGCCGATCCAGACATAATCCACCCCACAATCCAATGCGCGGGCGGCAATTTCCGGTCCGATTCCGGCGGGCTCTCCGCAGGTCAGCAGAACGCGTCCGGCCATGTCGTCAGGGCCGGCGGATAACCGCATCCGCCCGCAATTCCTCCAGCAGGGCGTTTGCCATTTCATTTGCCTTGCGGTTGAATAATTGCTCGCGCATTGCCGTGCGGTCGGGAATGTCCGACTGATTGGGAACGGCGGCTTCCACCCCATCCGGTTCTTCGGCGGTGGTGGCGACATCTGAATCATCCTGCGCCAGCAATGCAGATTGACGCGAGCAAAGCATGACGAGATCCGCGCTGCCACCATAATCCACGACACTGGCCTCATCCGCATCCAGCGAGGCAAGCCGGGTGGCGATCAGCGTCGGGATTGCGCTTTGCGACGCGGTTTGGCGGTTGATTCGCGTGGACGCCGTGCCTGCCTGAACATAAAGATCCGCACAGCTCTGGCTGCGTGCCGCAAGCGAGGCGGCCTCGCTGGCGGATGTCAGCCGGAGGGTCGCATAATCCAGCAATTGTTCGCGCGCGCCGGGGCGCAATGTACCCTGGCTGTCACGAAGCCGGAACAGGACGACCGCACCGGTCACATTGAGAGGTTGCGAGACCTGTCCGGGCTGAAGTCCAAGAATGATTGGGCGCAGGCCCGGCGGCAGGTTATCGATACCGACCCATTCCAATCGGCCGCCCTGTCTGCCGGAATCGGCGGCGGAATATTGGCGCGCCGCCTCTGCGAACTGGGCATCGCTCGGGTTGCTCGCGGCGATGGAATTGGCAAGCTGCATTGCCTGATCTTCCTGACCTTCCGGGGCGGGGATGACCAGCTCTGAAAGCAGGACCCGTGTCACGATCGGGGTTTCGATCACCTGTTTGAGGGCCTGATCCACTTCGGCATCGCTGACATTGATCGCCGGCAGGAGTCGCTGACGGATAACGCCCCGCCATGCCACGCCCGCCTCGACGAAATCGCGGAAGACCTGATATTCGACCCCGGCATTTTCCAGCGCGGCGATGAATTCGGGTGCGCTCATATTTGCGCGACCGGCGAATTCCTCAAGCCCGGTATCCAGCTCTTCTTCGCTGACCTGGATGCCCATCTGCTGCGCCTCGAACATCCGCAGCCGATCCTGAATCAGGGCATCCTCCGCTGCCTTGCGATCCGTGTCTCCGGCGCCGAGAAGCCGCATGAAGCGTATCCGCTGATCTATCTCGTAGCCCGTAACGGCACGATCATTGACATATACCACCGGCTCGAACGGATTCTGCGCCAAGGCGGGCGAGAGTTGCCCGAACACCATGCAGGCCGAGATGGCGATGCCGGAAATAAGATGCCGCATATGCTGCCCCCAAATTCTTCTTCGGCCCAAGACTAGCGCATGCAACTGCGCCGCGCCACTGTGCCCGGGATGTCTTTTTGCCTGCCGAACCCGCCAAGGCGGACCGACAGATCGAAACTTGTCTCTGGCCGCACATTATCCGAATCGGTGAAGCGGCGCGACAGGCCCATCTCCACGCTCACGCATTCGTTTCTGTAGGTGACGTCCAAAGCTGCCATCTGTGCCTGATTTGCGGTGAAATCATAGCGTGTCTCGGCACTCCCCCACCAGCCATCCGCGATTTGCCAGCCGATATTCGCAGTGAATTCGTTGATATCGGTGCCACGGCCCTCGTCCTGATTGCTGTCCATCCACAGATGGCCGGCTGAAAGCTGCAGATCCGAGCGCAGCCAGCCAAGCCGCAATTCATTGCGCGAGAAGTTGAAGGAATCATCAAACAACGCGCGGTTCGAGATCGCCAGCCCGGTTCCGCTATCGTAATGCGCGGCCAGCAGCCAGTCCGAGTGCTGCCCGCTAAGCGGAGAATCCTTGGGGAACTGGTTGACGGCCCGATCGCGAAAGACCCGCCCGCCGGTCAGGCCGATAGACCAGCCTTGCGGATCGATTCGCGTCCAGCTGACGCCCAGATTTGCGCGCAATCCCGTTTCCCGCGCATCCCAGCCCGGGAAACGATTGGTCGAGAACAGATTGCCCTCATCGAATTCGATCAGGCGGCTATCCTCGTTCGGGATATCGTTGTCACCGCCGCGAGGGGACCAGAGAAGCTGTATCACCGGCTCGACTATATGCGTGGCGCCGCCGGAATATCCGGCCAGGGGCCAGCGAAGTTCGACACCTGTCGTCGGATAGGCGCGGAGGACTGCATCCTCGTAGTTACTATCCTGCGCGACGTGGTAAAGATCCGCGTCCAGCCCCAATATCGCCGCGCCGACGAAGCCACCCGGAAGGATCTCGCTGCGACGCCAGTCCAGTCCGAACGAGGCTCGGGCGATGTCGCGGCCCTTCACGTCTTCGTCCGAGGGGCGGCGATGTGCATGAAGCGACCATTCCATCAATGCCTCTCCGCCGATATAGTTCGGGGTGAAGCGACGCTGCCAAAGTGCGTCGGCAACCTGCGCAGGCGATGTGTCATTATCTTCGTAATCGCGAAGCGAATGATAATTGCCGATCCGCGCGATCAGCAGCTTGTCGCGCTTGATCCGTTCCAGAGTCACACCACTCCAGAGCCGGTCTGCTTCGGTGACGTCGTAATCCAGCAGATAGCTGCGATCCGAGGCCGCCTGAATTCGTACCCCCAGATTGTATCCGCGCGGCAACTCGAACTCGGCGGCCCCGAACAGATAACCGCGCGTCTCGCCCGGTTCGATATCGTCCCGGCTGATCGCGCCGCTCCACTCCATCGCGCCGTTTCTGAATGCCTGACGATAGCGCAGTTCCAGCGTGCGGGTGCGACTGGTTGAGAAATAGGGGATGATCGTCATATCGGCGTGGTCGCCGAGAGTGACAAAATAAGGAAGCTTCATCCCGAAGCCAAGCCGCGAGGTGGTCCGGAATTCCGGCCTGAGAAAGCCCGAGCGCCGTTCGACCGTCGGATCGGGCGCGGTCACCGTAAAGGGAACGGAAGCAAGCGGCAGGCCGAACGCGCGAAACTGCGGGTGATCAAGATGAAGCAGACTCGTCCGGGCGTCATGGGTGATGCTGCGCGCGCGGATTTCCCATAGGGGCACCGGGTTCTCGGCACAGATCTGGCAGGCCGAGGTCACGACATTGTCCAGCCGTGTGAAACGGCCCTGTTCGCTGCGGGTGGCCTGTCTGGACGCCAATTGCAGCTCATGGGCGATGACCAGCCTTGCGCCGCGGACGATGCCGTCTTGCAGTTCCCGGTCCAATTGCGCCGAATCCGCGATCAGGATCGCTGCCGCTTCGGGATCCGCCGCGCCGGGCCGCGACAGATGGATCGGTCCCTCGATCGTCAGCTCTCCGCTTTCGCCGTCTACGATCATGCGCGAGGCGACCAGCCGCGCGCCCTGATACCAGACCACAACGCCGCCCGCGGCGATTAGCGTTTGATCTCCCTGCAATACCAGGCTGTCGGCCAGAACGGTCGCCGCCTCATCGGGCGCTTCCGCGTCGGAGACCGTTCCATCAAGGGTAATATCCGCAGTTGGTTCTACCGTTTCCGGCAGGCGCGGGGAAGGCGTGCGATCGGCGACGGGCCGATTGGCCAGCGGGGTGGCCTGTGGCGCAAGCGCGGCGCCTCCTGCGCGTTGCTGGATGCTGGAACCGGCAGGCGCCTGCCATTCCGGGCCTGCTGAGCCGGGGGCGGCATTCTGCTGTGCCGCCGCCAGCCCTGGCAGCAGCACCGCCAGCCCCGCGATGCCAGCCAGCCCTGTGGTCCTGAGCAAACCCTTGTGTCGTCGTGCGGTCATCCGTCCTCCCGGTGTAGGATCAGGCCAAGGGCCAGCAGCGCCCCGATCAGCGGAGGTGCCGCCGCCGCCAGCGGGGGTGGAAGCTGTCCGTTCTCGCCGAGAATTTGCGCCATATTACGCAGGAAGAACAAGCCGATCCCGGCGGCAAAGGCCAGAAGAACCGCGATTCCGGTATTTCTGCCACGGACATGCTGCATCGAGAAGGCGGCGGCGATCATGACCATGGCAGCCATGACGAAGGGCCGCGCCAGTTCCATCTGCAACCAGACCCGATGCCGGGCGGCGCTGAAACCTGCCCGCTCGAGTCCCGCGATAAAGCCGGGCAATTGCCAGATCGGCACCGAATCGGGCCGCCCGAAGCCATCGCGGATTCGTTGGGCGGTCAATTCGGAGGGCAGGGTGAGTGTCTCGCTTTCTGTCGCGGTGGCCTCGGGATTAGGGCGATCCAGCGGATATTCCTTGACCCCCGTCAGGTGCCATTCGCCGGGGGCAAGCCGCGCTTCGCGGGCCTCTATCCGGCGTGTCGGTCCGCTTTCGCGTTCGAAAATCAGGAACCAGGCATCGTAAAGCGTGGTCGCATCAGGGCTTGCGCGCGCGGCTCGGATGACGATCTGGCCGGAATCTTCACCGGTCCCTGCCTCTGACTGACGAAGCCAGACAGCGCTGTCACCGACGGAAACGGTCTGTCTGCCGTCGCGCTCGATATTCGCGACCGCCGAGTCGAACATCTTGCCGGTTGCCGCAACGATGGGATTGAAAAGCCCGACGGTCAGGAACCCGATCAGCATCGCGGTGACGGCGGGCGCGGTCACAACCTTGATGCCCGAACGGCCCGAGGCGCGGATCGCCACCATTTCGGAACTCCGCGCGAGGTTGATGAACAGCGCAATGCCCCCCAGAACCGTAATCAACGGCAGAATAGCGTAGAAACTGCCCGCGATATTAAGTGCCGCAAGACGCGCCGCTCCGGTCAGTCCGATGTCCCGATCCGCAAAGCGGCGGATCATCTCGATCATGTCGATTAGAAACAGGATCAGCAGAAAAACTCCGGCGATAAGCAGGAAGCTGCGCAGGAAACGCCGGGCGACATATCGGGCAAGAATCACGCCGTGCCCTCCTTGCGTGATTTCAATCGTGGCCGGGGCCGTGGTTTTGCGGCAAGCCAAAGCAACATCAGACTGATCGCGGCACCGATCAGAGCCGGCATATATAATAACGGCCAGAGATTGAAATTCTTACCTACCTGATCTGCGGCGGCATTACTGACGAATTGCACGAAGATCAGCAGCAGAATCGCCCAGAAAACCTGTCGCCAGACTCCGAAACGCGAGAATCCACCCACCAGCAATGCGGCGAAACCGATCATGGCGGAAACCGGCGACAGGAATGGCTGCGCAATACGTTCATGTGCCTCGCGTATTGCTTGCCCCGCACTGGCGCCGGTAGCTTCCAGCAGTTCCCGGTCCGGATATAGCAGACGCCAGGTCGTATATTCACGCAAATCCTGCCCGCGCCGGTCCCTGGCGTGGAACATCGCTCCGATATCATAGCTGAATTCGGAAAAGCGAACCACCGACAGACGCCTGTTGCCGTCCTGCTTGCGCATATTCTGCGACATGCCCTGAAGCAGCACCAGCACGGGGCCGGTATCCTTGCGGACTACCAGAGCTTCTTCCGAGCTGTATATCGTCTGGTTGTCGGGATTGCGGGCGTCTTCGATGAACAGGTCCAGCAGCCGACCGTCCTTTGCAACCTCGCGGATGAACAGGGTGACGCCTTCCGTCGGATATTGAAATTCGCCCGGACGCAGGAATTGCGCGGTGACATTTTCGGCGATTGCCGTTTCGCGCTCGGCAAGCCGCGCGCGGGCCATCGGCACAAGGCCGTGAACGAGAATGGCGACCAGAAGCCCGACGAAGATGCCGAAGACCAGGACCGGTCGCGCCAGTCTCCACGGCGAAAGGCCGGCGGCCTGCATGGCGACCATCTCGGATTCACCCGTCAGCCGGTTGGTGCCATAGGCGGACGCGGCGAAGGCCGCGACGGGCAGAACGACCGAAATCACGATCGGCAATGTCAGAGCGGTGAATTCCAGGACGACCAGTGCGGTCTGGCCGTCGCTCAGCAGGTCATCGAACAGGCTGACGGCGCGGTTGATCCAGTAGACAGACACCAATACCAATGCGAAGAAGCCGAACAGGGTCAGCAACTGGCTGAGAATGTATCGGTCAATCCGGGGCATTCGGGGCGGGCCTTTTGATCCTGCGGCGTTCTGCCCTGATTAGCGGCAAGGACGGCTCTGGCCAAGGGGAAGTTCCGCCGCTAGAACGGTTTGGCGACCAACGGCAACATCTGTTCATGCGTCTTGGCCGGACCTGGGGCTGTTCGCCAGCCGGGTCCGGTGAGCCAATCGCAGCAGCGCATCGGATGTTATTCGCCCATGTTGCCGGAGTCGTTCGGGCCGGATGGCCAACCGTTTCAGGAGGATGCATGACACACCCCGTCGAGATTTCGTTTTCCCAGATCGCCGCTGATAAGCTTGCCGGACATGAGGGCCGGGTGGCCGTGATCGTTGCGCCGGGTGGGCGGTTGCCTGCCGGTCTGCCACGTGCGGCAAGCGCTGCGGCGCGGCGGGCGCTTGATTCCAAGGCCGGAAAGGCGCTTAAGCCGGGCGCTTCGATCGAGCTTGCCTTTCCCGCCGGGATGGCCGCCGAGGCATTGCAATTGATTTCGCTGCCTGCCCGCGCCTCTGCCGCCGAGGCGCGCAAGGCGGGTGCCGCGATCGGTGCGAAACTGGGGACAGTGCATACGCTGGTTGTCGCAGGCGCGCATCGGCAGGCGAATGAGATCGCGCTTGGAATTGCGCTCAGGGGATATGATTTCTCGGTTTATCAAAGCAAACCGGATGAAGACGATACAGAGTCCGACTCCGATAAGCCGCGCGTGACATTTATGGTCAAGGATCCCGAAGCGCTGGCAAAATCGGCGAAAGATGGGGCGGCCGTCGCTGAGGGCGTGTTTTTCACCCGCGATCTGGTGAACGAGCCTGCGAATGTGTTGACCACAACCGATTTCGCCGACCGGCTCAAGGCGATGGAAGAGATCGGGCTGACGGTCGAAGTGCTGGAAGAAGATGAACTCGCCAAACTGGGCATGCGCGCGCTTCTGGCCGTGGGGCAGGGTAGCGAAAGTCCTTCGAAAGTGGTCGTCATGCGCTGGAATGGCGGCGGTGACGAGGCTCCGTTGGCGCTTGTGGGCAAAGGGGTTGTGTTCGACACGGGCGGGATCTCGATCAAGCCTGCTGCGGGCATGGAAAGCATGACGATGGATATGGGCGGCGCGGGTGTCGTGGCGGGCGTCATGCGCACATTGGCGTTGCGTCAGGCGCGGGCAAATGTCGTCGGATTGGTCGGCCTGGTCGAGAATATGCCCGATGGTCGCGCACAGCGCCCGGGCGATATCGTCAAATCGATGAAGGGCGACACGATCGAGATCGTCAATACCGATGCCGAGGGCCGTCTCGTGCTGGCCGATGTGCTGTGGTACGCGCAGACCCGGTTCGAGCCTGCGGCGGTGATCGATCTTGCCACGCTGACCGGTGCCGTGATTATCGCATTGGGGCATGACAATGCGGGGGTGTTCGCGAATGACGACAAGCTTGCCGCCAATCTGCTTGCTGCCGCCGGTGCCGAGGGCGAAGGTGCGTGGCGCCTGCCGCTGGGACCGGGTTATGACAGCTTGATCAAGTCGCGGCTGGCCGATATCAAGAATTCGGGCGGCCGTTCGGCGGGGTCGATCACCGCGGCACAATTCCTGCAGCATTTCATCCGCAAGGATCAGGCCTGGGCGCATATCGATATCGCCGGTGTGGCCCTGCCCGAGAAAGCCCCCGATCTGGCCCCGAAAGGCGCAAGCGGCTGGGGCGTCATGACGCTTGATCGTCTGGTGCGCGACAAGTTCGAGGGCAAGTGAGCGCCCTATGGGCAATGTGCTGTTCTATCACCTGACCCGCTCGCCTGCCGAGGCATTGTTGCCGGTTCTGATCGGCAAATCGCTTGCGGCGGGCTGGCGGGTCGAGTTGCGTGGAACGGATCCGGGCCGGATGGACTGGCTGGACCGTCAGCTTTGGCAGCGCGAGGGGTTTCTGCCGCATGGACTCGCCGGGGGGGCGCATGACGCGCGGCAGCCTGTGTTGCTGACGGTGCCGGGGCAGGCGGCTGGCAATGATCCGTCCTGCCTGATGGTTCTTGACGGAGCCGAGGTGGACAGCGAGGAATGCGGGCGGCTTGAACGCGCTTGTATCATTTTCGATGGTGGCGATGCCGGGGCGGTCGCGCGCGCCCGCGATCAATGGAAATCATTAACCGGTGCGAGCATCACCGCAGAATACTGGTCCGAAGAATCCGGCCGCTGGGAGCGTAAGCGATAACCTGTTTCGATACCGGCCGGACCTGTCGGCGGCCCGGCCTGTCCAGCAGTACGGGATTGCGGATTTATCGCCCCGCTATTTATCGCAGCACAGGGGGGCGGTCCTGTTTGCGCCGCATGTCCTCTACCCCCATGCGCATCCCGTTACCGATCCGATGCGCCAAAGCGGACCACGCCCTGGCGGTTGCCGGAGGCAGAAGACGGCCAAGCGTTTCGTCGAAAAGTGTCAGCCACAGTGCGAAATGTTCGGGGCGGACATCGCCGGCAGCTATGTGGACCTGCATCGGATTTCCGTCATAGCCCGGTTGGTGCAGAATGGCGTTTTTCCAGAAACCGACGATCTTCGCTTCATGAGCGGGCCAGTCCGTGACGTGGCGCGCGAAGACCGGCCCCAATGTTTCGTGCCGGCGGATCGCAGCGTAGAACACCCGTATCACCTGTTCGAGTTGTTCTTCGGTCAGATCGAAACGTGGCGGAATCATGAGCTTTGCCTTGTCTGGATGCCGCCCGGTACCAAAGCGGGCAGGGCTTCGCCGGCCAGTGGCGGAACAAGCGTACCCGCGACCAGCCGGGTCAGGACATGTCTGATTCCGGGCCATCGCGATACCGGCGCAAGAATATGGTCGCGCAGATGTGACAGTGTGTTCATTCTGGATTGATACATCGGCGTGAAGAGTGCGCTCATTCCCTGATAGATCCGCACATGCCAGCGGCGCATCGCCGCATAGGCCGGCAAAGCGTCCTCGACCGGCAGGGTCCGCAAGGCGGTGCAAAGCGCAAGCGCATCCAGCAAAGCCATATTCGCCCCTTGTCCCAATTGCGGGCTGGTGCGGTGGGCGGCATCTCCGATATGCGCCAGTGCCGGCCCGAACGGCCGGGCAAGGGTTCCGTGGCCGTATATGGCGGGGACCATCTGATCATGCCGGGTTATCGCGGCGATGAACGGCTCGATCCGGGGCCATAATTCAACCGCCTCCTTGCGCCAGATATCCAGCGGCCGGTCATGCCAGCCCGGAAGCTCGTTGGCAGGCAGTGACCAGAAAATCGTCGCGACGGGTGCCTTGCTTCCCGGCAGGCAGCCGACCGGCAGGATTCCGGCCATGCGGCGTGAGCCGTGATAGCATTGCCGCAACTGGTCCATGGGCAGATCATGCGCGTCCGGCCACGGCACCGTACCCCATAACGCCCCATAGCCCAGGGGCCGAGCGCGTAGTGGCGAAATCGCCGATCCTGCGCCGGCTGCATCAATGACCAGATCGAAGGGGCCGTAATTGCGCCCGTCCTGCAAGATCACGCGGCGTCTGTTTCCGTTCGGCGTAGCTTCGGCGACCGTGGCCGAGGTGATCAGGTCGATATCGAAGCTTTCCACAAGTTGCCACAGCAGGTGAAACAGGCTGGCGCGATGGAAAGCGCGCCCTGGATGATCCGGCGGGTAGGATACATCCAGCGCCAGTCTGCCTGCCCGCGCGTCATGCCCCAGCATGCGGTTGATCGGAGAAGATAACCGCCGCGCCTCTGGTCCCAGTCCCAGATTGTCGAGAACGCTCAGCCCGACCGGCTGTATGACCAGCCCCGAGCCGACCGGGCGCGGAAAGTCGAAACGCTCGAATATCGTGACGTGATGTCTGTCGCGCGCCAGCAATGCGGCGGCGGCAAGCCCGCCTATTCCCGCTCCGATAATGGCAATTCTCAGCTTCATGATATCTTCGTGGCCCGACCCGCGCCGGGTTGCAAGCTGATTGATTGACGCAGCGCGGCAAGAGCTGTTATCGAATCCTTCCGGTCGCAGCCCACCCGGTCAAAACAGGAGCATGAATGAGCCATTATACCGACAAACTGACCCAACTCGGTACCCGGACGGCGCTTCCCGAAAATCCGGAAGCTGTGGTTCTGGAACGTGTGCCCAACCCGCAGCCGAACGAGCTTTACACGGTCCGCTTTGCCCAGCCCGAATTCACCAGCCTGTGCCCGATCACCGGCCAGCCCGATTTCGCGCATCTGGTGATCGATTACGTGCCGGGCGAATGGCTGGTCGAATCCAAGTCCCTGAAGCTGTATCTGGGCAGTTTTCGCAATCATGGCGCATTTCATGAGGATTGCACCGTGGGGATCGGAAAACGGCTGGTCGCCGCCCTCGCGCCGCAATGGCTGAGGATCGGCGGCTATTGGTATCCGCGCGGCGGGATGCCGATCGATGTGTTCTGGCAGACGGGTGAGGCGCCACAGGGATTGTGGCTGCCTGCGCAGGATGTGCCCGGCTATCGCGGCAGGGGCTGACGGGATTGATCGCATCCGGTGTTACGGGCGATAATCCCGCTGAACGGTGGCGTGCGCCTGTATCAAATTCTTTGACGGTAGCGTCACAGGGATTTAGAACGATTTAAACCTGCGATCTCGCAAGCATCGGCGGATGGACATGAAACAGAGAAAAGTCACATTGGGCGAGGTTGCCCAAGTCGCCGGGGTGTCGCGGGCTACCGTTTCGCTGGTTGTTCGTAAATCGCCGCTTGTTGCCGATCATACCCGGCAGAAGGTCGAGCGGGTTCTGGCTGATCTGGATTATGTTCACGATATCGGCGCTGCGCGTCTGCGCAATAACAGTAGCCGGACCATCGGTGTCATCGTTCCCAATCTGGTCAATTCCTTCTTTACCGAGTTCCTGTCCGGCGTCGAGCAAATGATGAGCGAGGATGACCGTGTCGTTCTGCTTGCCAATAGCGACGATGATCTGACCCGGCAATCGCAAATCCTTCAGCGTTTCCGCGGTCACGGGGTTGATGGCGTCATTCTTTGTCCTGCCGAGGGTACGGATCCCCAGCTTCCCATGCGGATGCGGCAATGGGGTTTGCCGTTAGTGCAATCCCTGCGCGAGGTCGGTGACAACGTAACCGATTATGCCGGGGCGGATTACATCAAGGGCGTGCAGCTTGCGGTTGGGCATCTGGTCGAGCATGGCCATCGGCAGATCGCCTTCCTGTCGGTATCCGCCCGGACTTCAGCCCGGGTAGAGAGGCTGGAGGGGTTCAGCCGTGCTATTGCCGGCACCGAAGCGCAGAATGCTGGTATCGTCGAGGCGGAACTGAGTTGGGAAGGTGCCGCCCAATCGGCGGCGAAGGTGCTGGCGCTGCGCGGCACACCATCGGCGGTCCTGTGCTTTAACGATGTTCTGGCCGCGGGGCTGATGCTTGGTCTGCGCCGCGCCGGACGCGAACCCGGACGGGATATCGCGGTCGTGGGTTTGGATGATCTGCCTCTGGCAGAGCTTACATTTCCGCCGATGACAAGCGTTGCGATGTGTCCCGAGCGGATCGGTGCGGCTGCCGCCCGGCTGCTGGCCCGTCGCCTTGAATCCCCCGATGCGCCGGTCGAACGCTCGGTTGTCGCTCCAAGCCTGATGATCCGGGAAAGCAGCAATTTAAGCGTCAGTTGACGTGTTGACTTATTATTTAGATCGTTCTAAATCCGTAAGAACGCAACATCCGCAGGGGAGGGCAGATGTATCAGTTCAACTTCCAGCCCGTTTTCGAAAACCTCGACCTGCTGCTTCATGGAGCATGGTTAACGGTGAAGCTGTCCTTCATGGCGATGTTTCTGGGGCTGATCGTTTCGGTGTTCGGAGCGGTTGCAAAGACCTCGGGCATCCGTCCGCTGCGCTGGCTGGTCGATATCTATATCGAGGTGATTCGCAACACGCCTTTCCTCGTGCAGATCTTTTTCATCTTTTTCGGTCTTCCTGCCGCCGGGATCAGCATGTCGCCGAACCTTGCGGCGCTGGTTGCGCTTGTCATCAATGTCGGCGCCTACGGCACCGAGATCATTCGCGCCGGAATCGAATCCATTCCGCGAGGCCAGATCGAGGCGGGCCGCGCGCTTAGCCTCAGCCCGGTTCAGATCCTGCGATACGTGATTCTGAAGCCTGCGCTGCGGAATATCTATCCTTCGCTGACCAGCCAGTTCATTTATCTCATGCTGACTTCCAGCGTTGTTTCGGTCATCTCGGCAAATGATCTGGCCTCGGCGGGGGCGGATCTGAATGCGAAAACCTTCGCCAGCTTCGAGATTTATCTTGTCCTGACGATCCTTTACTTCCTGCTGGCCTTTGGCTTCTCGACCCTGTTCGGCGTCATTCGGCGCGCCTTCTTCACCTATCCGGCGGGGCGCTGACATGATCCGTGAATTTTCATCGGCAGATATCCTGTTCATCGTCACCGCGGCGCGCTGGACCTTGATCCTGTCGGCCATTGCCTTCTTCGGAGGGGCCATCGGCGGGCTTCTGATCGCATTGTCGCGCAGTTCGCACAGCGTGATCTTGCGCCGTCTGGCCGCGTGGTTCATCCAGGTCTTTCAGGGAACGCCGCTGCTGATGCAGTTGTTTCTGGTCTATTTCGGCCTTTCTGTCGTGGGCTTGCCGATCGATCCGCTGCTGGCCGCCGCCGTCGCGCTGACGCTTCATGCCAGTGCTTACCTGGGCGAGATCTGGCGCGGGGCCATCGAAGCGGTTCCCTCGGGACAAACCGAGGCAGCCAGGGCGCTTAGCCTGTCTTACAGGGATCGGATGCAGCATGTCGTCCTGCCGCAGGCGATGCGGGTGGCGACCGCGCCGACGGTCGGTTTCCTCGTGCAGCTGATCAAGGGCACATCGCTTGCTTCGATCATCGGCTTTACCGAACTGACCAGGGCGGGGCAGATCGTCAATAACGCGACCTTCAAGCCCTTCCTCGTCTTCGGGACGGTCGCAATCCTGTATTTCGTGCTGTGCTGGCCGCTATCTCTACTGGCACGGCATATGGAAACCCGCATGCGCCGGGCAATCACACGCTGACAATATCTGGGAGGAAAGAAACATGAAACTGAACCGCCGTATCTTCACGACCCTCGCGGCCGGAGCATTCGCCGCCGGGCTTGCCGCGCCGGCGCTTGCCGCCGAACTCGAGGATATCGAATCCGCAGGTGCCGTGAAAATCGGCATGCTGGTGGATTTTCCGCCTTTCGGCATTCTGGATACTTCGGGCAATCCGGATGGTTATGATGCCGATGTCGCCAAGGCACTGGGCGAATATCTGGGCGTGACCGCGCAGATCGTGCCGGTGACAGGCCCCAACCGGATTCCCTATCTTCTGTCCGGTCAGGTCGATGTGCTGGTCGCGTCGCTTGGGATCACCGAAGAACGTGCCCAGAAGGTGGACTTCTCGATCCCTTACGCGGGGATCAGCATCGCGGTTTACGGCGACTCATCGCTTGAGATCGGCGATGCAGGCGGGCTGGAAGGCCAGTCGATCGCGGTCGCGCGAGCCTCGACGCAGGATACGGGCGTGAGTGAGGTCGCGCCGGACGGCACCGATATCCGCCGCTTTGACGATGATGCCAGCGCGGTGCAGGCCCTGATGTCCGGGCAGGTCAAGCTGATTGGCGCATCCAATGTCGTCATGTCCCAGATCACCGATAGCACCGGTGATCGCTTCGACAAGAAGTTCGACCTGTCCAGCCAGGTGCAGGGCATCGCGGTTGCGCCGGGCTCGGATGCGCTTCTGGAAAAGGTTAATGCTTTCGTCAGCGATGCGCGCGATGACGGGACGCTGGACGAGATTCACGAGAAATGGCTGGGTGAGCCGCTGCCCGATTTCGTGAAGGAAGCCGAGTGACGATATGCGTCCGGCCATGGGCCGGGCGCTTTTCAGGGGAACACGGATCATGACAGACAGTGCCATCATCATGCGTGCGGTGAACAAGTTCTACGGGGACTTTCACGCATTGGTCGATATCGACCTGACGGTCGGACGGGGCGAACGGATCGTCATTTGCGGCCCGTCCGGCTCGGGTAAATCGACGCTGATCCGGACCATAAATCAACTGGAAGAGATCCGGTCCGGCACCATCCTGGTTGACGGGGTTGAACTGACGGCCGGCGGTGACAACGTGGCCAGGGTGCGGCAGGATGTCGGTATGGTTTTTCAAAGTTTCAACCTGTTTCCGCATATGACCGTGCTGGAAAACTGTATTCTCGCACCGATGAAGACCCGCAAAATTCCACGTGCCGAGGCCGAGGCAACGGCGCGTCACTATCTGGAACGGGTGAAGATTCCCGAGCAGGCCGAGAAATATCCCGCACAGCTTTCGGGCGGACAGCAGCAGCGCGTGGCGATAGCGCGCGCCTTATGCATGAAACCCCGGATCATGCTGTTCGACGAACCGACCTCGGCGTTGGATCCCGAGATGGTCAAAGAGGTTCTGGACACGATGATCGATCTCGCACGCGAGGGCATGACGATGATTTGCGTCACCCATGAGATGGAATTCGCCCGTGCTGTGGCCGATCGGGTGATCTTCATGGATAAAGGATTGATCGTAGAAGAGAATGCCCCCGAGGCATTCTTCAACTCGCCGAAAAACGAACGTCTGAAGAACTTTCTGGGACAACTCGCATGAACCGACCGCGTATTCTCGCTCTTACGCCCATTCATCCGCAGGACATAGCGGATCGCATGGCTGCCGATTACGATATCATCCACGATATCGCCCAGGCGGCGGATATCGAGGTTGTGCTGACGAATGGTGGGCTTGGGTTGTCAACCGAACAGATGGCGGCACTGCCTGCCCTGCGGCTGATCGCGGTGAATGGTGTCGGTGTTGATGCCATAGATCTGGACGAGGCGCGCCGCCGCGATATTGCGGTGACCACGACCCCCGACGTTCTCTCGCTGGCTGTTGCTGAAATGGCGCTTGGCCTTGCGCTGGCGGCGGGTCGTCGCATTGCCGAAGGTGACCGCTTCATCCGCGCGGGGGAATGGGCGGATGGCGGCAGGATCGCCCTGGGCGGATCTGTGCTGGAGCGTCGTGCCGGTATCCTTGGTTACGGGCGCATTGGCCGCAAGCTGGCCGATCTGCTGCGGGGCATGGGGATGGAGGTGTTGTATACGGCACGTTCCGAAAAATCCGATTCACCCGATGCCTATCGTCCCGATCCGCTTGCCCTGGCGCGCGATTGCGAATTGCTTTTCGTGACCGCTGCCGGAGGAAGGGATACGCGTGGACTGGTCGACGCGGATGTTCTGGCGGCGCTTGGGCCTCTGGGGATCGTTGTCAATGTCGCCCGCGGACCTGTGGTCGATTCCGCCGCGCTTGCCGATGCCCTGCAATCGGGACGGATCGCCGGAGCCGGGCTGGATGTGTTCGACGATGAGCCTGATGTACCCGACATTCTGCTGAATGCGCCGAATTGCGTGCTGGCCCCTCATATCGCTTCGGCCACCACCGAGGCACGCCGTGCAATGGCGCAACTCGTACTGGACAATGTCGTGGCCTATTTCGCGAACCACCCCCTGCCGACCCCTTACAATAACGGCTGACCGAAGGGGCTGCTTCGGCTGCACTGTACCGCAGAAAGCCGATCACTCAGACCGGCAAAGCGGTCGTATGCTTGACGCGCCGCAGCACGAAATTGCTGGAGGTCGCCGCCACACTTTCGTGATCAAGCACATGTCCCATCAGGATCCGCTCGTAATCCTGCATATCCTCGACGATGAGATGCAGCAGGTAATCCCATTCACCTGAAACGGAATAGGCCGCGAGGATGGTCGGTTCCGCTTCCATGGCCCGTTGAAAACTGGCCCGGGCGCGAGGCCCTTGGGATTTCATCCGCACATGGCAGAACACGTCCAACGTCCGACCAAGCGCAACCGGATCGACAAGCCGCACATGCGGGCCAAGAACCCCTGCCTGCTCCAACGCGCGGATACGCCGCCAGCAGGAGCTTGCGGATGCATTCACCCGCTCGGCCAGGGTATTGGTTCCCAGTGAGGCATCCTTCTGCAGGATGGTCAGGATTTTCCGATCCAGATCATCAAGATGAAAGTATTCGTTCATAATTTTACCATAATCGATAAATTTCATTCAAATTTATGCATCTCGAAAAGAACGTTGGTCAAGTCATATCGGGGCAGGGGGCGTATTCTAACGGCAGCAAACTGTCTGCCCGTGCCCGGTTTCGCGCTAGCTACGGCGCGTCGGCGCGGCAAGGCAATGACCGGAGGCCGCCGATGATCCACGACATACCCCAGAAATCCCGAAGCAATGCGGCTGGATCCGGGCATGATTGGCCGCGCGTTCTGTCCATAATGGCGCTGTCCCGCGCCCTTGACCGGATGGAGGAAGAACATCTGGTCCCGGCAAAAAAGGTTCTTTACCAGTTTTCCGCCCGTGGCCACGACATGGCGCAGATCCTGCTGGGCCTGCAATTGACCGGGCGGCATGACGCGATTTGCGGCTATTACCGGTCGCGGCCTATCCTGCTATCGCTGGGAGTCGACCCGGTAGAGGCGCTGGCTGCGGCGATGGGCCGGTCGGGCGGCTATTCCGATGGCCGCGATATCGGCGTGGTCTTCAACCATCCCAACCCGGACGGCGCGACCGCCCTGCCGATGTGCGGGGGTGTCGGTGCGCAATTCACGCCGACGGCGGGATGGGCGCAGGCGCTGGATTATTATACCCGGCAGATGGGATCGGCGGATCACGGGAATTCCATTGCGGTTGCCTTGGGCGGGGACGGGTCGGTCGCGACCAATGGTTTCTGGTCGGCCCTGGTGATCGCGACCACCCGGAAATTACCGATGCTGTTTTATATCGAGGATAACGGCTATGGGATCTCGGTGCCGTCCGGCTTCAATTCGCCTGGCGGTGATATCGCCGCCAACCTTGCGTCGTGGTCGGGGCTGGCGATTTTTTCGGGCGATGGAACCGAACCCGAAGAGGCCGCGCGCCTGACGGCCGAGGCTGTCGCCCATGTGCGGATTTCCCGCGTACCCGCCCTGTTGCGCCTGACCGTTCCGCGCTTGCAGGGTCACAGCTATCAGGACACGCAGACCTATAAATCCGACGAGGTGATCGCAGCCGAACGCACCCGCGACCCCTGGAGCAAGCTGAGATCATATCTGGTGCCTGACCGTCTCGATGTCTCGGAATGGACCCGCGTGACCGAGGCGGCAGATGCTCGTGCCGAGGCCGCGCGGGAAGCGGCGGAGGCCCGCGATATCCCGGAACCGGAGACCGTCACGCGACATGTCTTTTTCGAGGGTGAGATGCAGCGGATGGGCGGGCAGCATAATCACGGCTATATCCCGCCCGAAACCCTTGCCGATCCCGATCCGCAGGGCGCGCGGCTGAACATGGTCACGGCGATCCGCCGCACGCTGGAGCAGGAGATGACCCTGAACGAGCGCGTCGTCCTGTTCGGTGAGGATATCGGACCGAAAGGCGGTGTGCATGCCGTGACGCTTGGTTTGCAGGAGAAATTCGGCGAGAACCGGGTTTTCGATACCAGCCTGTCCGAGGAGGGGATCGTGGGTCGCGCCGTCGGCATGGCGGTGGCCGGGTTGATGCCGGTGCCGGAAATCCAGTTCCGCAAATATGCCGAACCTGCCACCGAACAGATCAATGATTGCGGCACGATGCGCTGGCGCAGTTCCAACCGTTTCGCCGCGCCGATGGTGCTGCGCATGGCTGGCGGCTTTTTCAAATGCGGCGATCCGTGGCACAGCCAGACGAATGAGGTTGCCTTTGTTCACAATCCGGGCTGGAAATTCGCGGTCCCCTCGAATGCCGAGGATGCCGTGGGGCTTTTGCGAACCGCCCTCCGCGGCAATGATCCGGTGATCTTCTTCGAACATCGCGCGATGCTGGATTTGCCCTGGGCGCGCCGGCCCTGGCCCGGCGATGCCTTTGCCCTGCCCTTTGGAAAGGCGAAGATCACCCGCCCGGGCAAGGCTTTGACCGTGGTGACATGGGGAGCCATGGTTCCCCGCTGCGAAGAGGCGGCAGAGGGACGGGATGCGGAAGTGATCGATCTACGCACCCTGATGCCATGGGACAGCGAACTGGTGCTGGATTCGGTTCGCCGTACGGGCCGCTGCCTGATCGTGCATGAGGATTTGCAGACCGCCGGTTTCGGAGCCGAGATCGCAGCCCGGGTTGCCGATGAGGCCTTTCTTGATCTTGACGCGCCGGTTGCACGGCTGACGATGCCCGACATTCCCTCGCCCCATAATCCGGTGCTGCTGGAACATGCGGTGCCCTCTTCCGCGTCCATTGCCGTGAAGATCGACGAGTTGAAGGGGTTCTGAGCCATGCATGACTTGATTGTTCCGCTCGAGCAGGAAGGAACGCAGGCCAAGGTTCTGGACTGGTACGCAAAACCCGGCCAGCGGGTGTCAGAGGGCGACCCGCTGGTCGAGCTCGAGACGGATAAGGTGACGATGGAAATCCCCGCGCCTGTCGCCGGTATCCTCCGGGAGATCCTGTTGGCGCCGGGAAGCGAGGCGAAGCCCGGCGGGATTCTGGCCCGGATCGAAACTGTCGCCAAACCCGATACGGACGGGTTCAGTGCGAAAGCTCCGGCAGGAAACGCCAAGGATAATCTTGCCTCGGAACCGTCCCCCGCCGCCCGCCCGATCCGCGAAACCCGTCATTCGCCCGCCGTCCGCAAGGCACTTGCCGAGACCGGACTGGATCCGGCGAAGCTGACGGGGACGGGCAGGGATGGTCGCCTGACCCGCGAGGATGTCCGCCATGCCGCTGCCAGGGCAGATGTCCGGCATGAACCGACCCCGGCCTGTGTCCCGGCCCATGCCAGCATAGCGACAGAGGGCGCTTCCGGAGGTTCGACCTTCGTGCCTCATGACCGCATGCGCCTGCGCATTGCCGGGAACATGTTGCAGTCGGTTGCGACGGCCCCGCAGGTCACCGCTGTTTTCGAGGCCGATTTCGGTCCGTTGATGGCGCATCGCGACGCCTATCGAAAGGCGCTGGAAACCGAAGGGATCCCGCTGAGTTACACCGCTTATATCGTTCACGCCTGCGTCGCGGCCATGATGAAGGTCCCTGCGGTCAACAGTCGATGGCACGATAACGGGCTGGAGATTTTCGGCGATGTGAATATCGGTATCGGCACGGCGCTTGGGGACAAGGGGCTGGTCGTGCCGGTGATCCGTCAGGCCCAGAACCTGTCGCTGAAAGGGATCGCAGCGCGGATTCACGATCTGACCACGCGTGCCCGTGATGGAAAACTGACTGCCTCCGACATGTCCGGAGGCACCTTCACCATTTCCAATCATGGCGTGTCCGGTTCACTTTTGGCAGCCCCGATCATCATCAATCAGCCGCAATCGGCGATCCTTGGGGTCGGCAAGCTGGAAAAGCGTGTGGTCGTGCGGCAGGTGGACGGCAGTGACTCGATCCAGATCCGGCCCATGGCCTATGTCTCGCTGACCATCGATCACCGGGCGCTGGACGGCCATCAGACGAATGGCTGGCTGTCGGCATTCGTTGCGGCACTGGAAAGCTGGAAACCCTGAATACGCCATTTCCGCGATCATTCTGATCGGCAAACACGCCCGTCCTTCTTCCTCACTTAAATATCCCGGCAGGGGGGCAACGCCCCCGCCATCGCGGGACGCAAACCGCCATTCCGCCGGGGTCGGATGCGGCCCGCCGCCCTGATGCCGGGCTTCGGAGCCGGGGTTTCACGCCCAGCCGGTATTTTCCCGCACCAGTTCTGCGTAAAGCTCCCTTATCCGTCGTGTTATTGGCCTGTCGCCGGTGCCAATGGGCTTGCCGTCGATCGAGGCCACCGGCGTCTGTGCTCCGAAACTTCCTGTCAGGAAGGCTTCATCCGCGCCATAAGCCTCGTAAAGCGAGAAATTCTTCTGGAAGACGGGAATACCCTCTGCCTGGCAAAGCGCGATGACCTTTGCCCGGGTTATCCCGTTCATGCAGTAATCTCCGGTCGAGGTCCAGACTTCGCCTCTCCGCACAATGAAGAAATTGCAGGCATTTGTGGTATTCACAAAGCCATGCGGATCAAGCATCAACGCCTCTTCCGCGCCCGCCGCTTCGGCTTGCAGGCAAGCGATGATGCAGTTGAGCTTTGAATGACTGTTGAACTTCGGATCCTGGCTTGTCGGCAAGCCACGCACTTGCGGCACCGTGGCCAGACGGATACCTTTGGTCTGAAGACTTTCGACCGGTTTCGAATGTTCGAGGATCATGACGATTGTCGGTCCCGAGCGGCTGAGACCCGGATGCTGGAACGGTTTATCCTTCACGCCTCGGGTACACATCAGCCGGCAATGGACATCCGTCGTCATTCCATTCGCCTCGGCCGTCCGGTTCAGGGCGTCGAGAATCTCGTTCTTCGTCATGCCGACATCCAGCGACACCGCTTTGCACGAGTTGAAGAAACGGTCCATATGCTCGTCGAAGAAGGCCCATTTGCCGTTATAAAGACGCATCCCTTCCCACATCCCGTCGCCCAGCATGAAGCCCGAGTCGTAGACCGAGACCTTCGCCTCGTCCCGATGCACGATGTCGCCATTCACATAGATCCTGATATCGCGATTGCGAATGTCTTCCGCCGCTGCATGGGTAGAGTGGCTATGATTGCTCGTATTCATTGACCGGCCTGTTCTGGGTTTCGATGCAAAGCGCTGCCGCGCGTCACGGCCAGTAAAACCCTCTCCGCTGGCCATGTCGAGCATGGAAGAGGGGCTGTTGAAACCTGCCGGCGAACGGGCGGTTCGTTGCCGTGGGTGGGTGATGCCTGACACGGCAGAACGCGGTTACTTCGGAACGGGCCGGAGAGATAGGCTCGCAAAAGGATCGAGACCGCGTATTTACGTTGATGCGCGATGGCTTAGAATGGCGACATCATGGCCGATCTTTTCGACACACCCTCTGCTGCCAATCCTCCGCCCGATCCGGCGCTGAGTCCGCTTGCCGACCGCATCCGTCCGACACGGCTGGATGAGGTGATCGGACAGGACAAGGTGCTTGGCCCGGATGGCCCTTTGGGCTCGATGCTGGCGGCGGGAAGCCTGTCATCGCTGATCCTGTGGGGACCTCCGGGTGTGGGCAAGACGACCATCGCGCGGCTGCTTGCTGACGAGACCGATAGAAGCTTTGTGCAGATCAGTGCGATTTTCTCGGGGGTGCCGGAACTGCGCAAGGTGTTTGAAGCCGCGAAACTGCGGCGTGGACAGGGGCGGGGGACGCTGCTTTTCGTCGATGAAATTCACCGTTTCAACAAGGCGCAGCAGGACAGTTTCCTGCCGCATATGGAGGATGGAACCATCCTTCTGGTCGGCGCCACGACCGAAAATCCATCATTCGAACTGAATGCCGCCGTGATGTCGCGTGCGCAGGTGATCGTGCTGGAACGGCTGAGCCTTGCCGATCTCGAGCGGTTGACGCAAAGGGCCGAGAAGGAACTGGGACGCAAAATGCCCCTGACCGCCGAAGCGCGGGAGGCGCTGCTGGAGATGGCGGATGGCGACGGGCGCGCGGTGCTGAACCTGATCGAGCAGGTCGCGGCGTGGAAAACCGATCAGCCACTGGATGTGCAGGCCACGGCACAGCGGCTGATGCGGCGGGCGGCCAGATATGACAAATCCGGGGACGAGCATTACAACCTGATTTCGGCGCTGCATAAATCGGTGCGCGGATCGGATCCGGATGCCGCGCTTTACTGGTTCGCGCGAATGCTGGAAGGGGGCGAGGATCCCCGTTATCTTGCCCGCCGCATCACCCGGATGGCGATCGAGGATATAGGTCTGGCCGATCCGGCGGCGTCGCGGCATTGCCTGGATGCCTGGGCGATGTATGAGCGATTGGGCAGCCCCGAGGGCGAGCTGGCTTTGGCGCAGGCGGTGATCTATCTGGCGCTGTCGCCCAAATCGAACGCCGGTTACGTGGCCTATAAAGGGGCGCGGGCCGAGGCGAAACGCACCGGCAGCCTGATGCCGCCCGCTCATATCCTGAACGCACCCACCCAGATGATGAAAGATCAGGGCTATGGCGCGGGTTATGCCTATGATCACGATGCCGAGGACGGTTTCTCGGGGCAGGATTATTTCCCGGAAGGTATGAAGCGCCCGGTTCTGTATACCCCCGTCGAGCGGGGCTTTGAGCGCGAGTTGAAGAAACGGCTGGACTGGTTCGTGTCCCGGCGGCTGAAACGAGGGGGATAGGCGGCGGAAGAGTCGCCGGAGATGACGCCCGTCCGATCAAATTCCGCCGGTCCGGGCAGCGAAATTTCGCTGGCCACTATCCAACTGATCTTGCAGTTGGAAAAACGTGCATACTAAATTGCCTCCATGCCGGGGATGCAGGGATTCATCCGTGCGATCAATAGGTTCATCGGAACCGATTTCGGAATGTTACGTTGATGTTTCATATGAGAGACAAGGATAGACAGATGCAAAAGAAAATGCTCGGAGTTGCGGTGCTTTTGGCGGTGATGGCTGTGTCGGCTTGTGAAACCATGCAGGGCGCTGGCCGCGATCTGCAAACCGCCGGTCAGGTGGTTCAACAGGAAAGCGCCGAGGCGCAATATGGTCAGACCCAGTACTGAAATCTATCTGTTTGATTTAGAAGTACTTTATTTCTGGTGATGTCACGGGACAGCCGGCGCTTATAGGGCACCGGCTGTCCCGATCCTGTTTCCACAGGGCCATGCGGTATCTAACCCGGATATCCACCGGGGCGGCGGTGCTGAACAGTTGTCTTTATCTTTGCCCGAACCCTGTTCCGGCCCATGGCGATCCGCTTTCTTCTGGGCATCGATGGTGCCGCCGATATATCGCGCTGCTCCTCTGCCTGCTCATTGTGATGGTATGCTGGAAAGCCGCAGGGCATAAATCTCCCCGGATGGCTATAAGGCATGGCATGGGCCGCGCTGCTGACGGCACCGGCCCATGCCATGAAATTCATTGCGGTCATTGTTCCGGATTTGGAACAGATTTCCGAAGGTAATTGTAAGCCTCTCTGGATGTGTTCGGAAAGTCGCGTTAACCAAGATTCGGAGGTGCGGTCTGGTGTCCGTTTTATTGGAGGATTTGGCGTTTTTGTGAATTGGAATGAAAATGATACGCCTGATTGAGGGCGTGGAATCGTGCTTTTCCTGATTGGTGTGTTTTTTGTGTATCTACGAGGAGTTGTAAGGTGCCTGGTTATTATAAGTTTTATGCGTTGAAAGAATCGGATGTAACGTTTTATGGAGGTGACTTTGAATCCTTCAATTCGGTATCTGTAAGCGCGTATGATTGGGTTGAAGTTAAAGTCAGCGATGGAGATCAGGGGGATGTATATGATTTAGGTTTTTCTTATTCTCAACAAGATGCGCATGGAAATTATCTTGGTCCAGATTATGATCAGGCCCTGTTAAATGATATCCCGGGACATTATTCTGGCGAGAATATCTCTATGGTCAGGGCGCGAGCTATCGCAGATGGGAATATTTATAGATTTACAATTGGCGGTGAAAGATACATTACTTTTGGTAGCGGTGTCACCGATGCACCCGTAAGTGGAACATTCTACGAAATTTCTGAATATAAAGGAGGGGGGCATACATCGAGACATGGTGGGATACCCTTACGGGAGGAGACTCCCTCCAATGCTTCACCCTTGGCACGCTGATCGAAACGAACGAAGGCAACAAGCCCATCGAGGAATTGGCTGTTGGCGACCTCATCGCCACGATGGATGACGGCTATCAGCCCATCCGCTGGATCGGCCACACCACCCGCGACGCTATCGATCTGGCCCGGAACCCGAAGCTGAAACCGATCCGCATCGCCGCCGGAGCACTTGGGAATGGCCTGCCGGAACGTGACCTGACCGTCAGCCGTCAGCACCGCGTCCTGATCCGCTCGAAGATCGCGCAACGGATGTTCGGCGCCGAGGAAATCCTGATCCCCGCCATCAGGCTGGTCGGTCTGGACGGCATCGAGATCATCGGGGATTGCGAAGAGGTGACCTATTTCCACATCCTGTTCGACAAGCATCAGGTGATCTTCTCCGAGGATGCCCCCACCGAAAGCCTGTTCACCGGCCCCATCGCCCTGCAAAGCGTATCGCCAGAGGCCCGCAAAGAGATCGAGACCCTGTTCCCCGAGATCACCGAACCCGATTTCGTAGCCCGGTCAGCCCGCCCGATCCCTGAAAAGGGCGCGCAGATCAAGCAACTGGTCGCACGCCACAAGAAACGCGGCATGCCGCTGCTGAACGGCTGATTTGCCAGTCGCTTCGCCGATGGCCGGCCCCGGCCGCGCCATCGGCGAATACAGCGAAGGGGCGGGCGAAATGACGCCAATGGTTGACTTTGCGCCCGCCGCGTCACATCACCGCGCCATGATGAACCCCTTTCTTCAGGTCGCCATTGGCGGAGCGATTGGTGCGTCGGCACGCTATGCCGTTTACCGCGCCCTGTTCTGGCATGGGCCGGGCTTTCCCGTTGCAACGGCCGCAGTCAATATTCTGGGCAGTTTCGCGATGGGGCTGCTTGCCGCCGGCATGGCGCATAGATGGGGCAATGCCTACGCGCCTTTTTTGCTGACTGGTGTTCTGGGAGGCTTCACCACTTTTTCCGCCTTTTCGCTGGATGCGTTGACGCTGTGGGAAAGAGGGCAGATATCAGGAGCGGCGATCTATGTCGTGGCCTCGGTTCTGCTGTCGTTGCTCGCCGTGATTGCCGGTCTGGCCGTGGGACGGGGAATATTCGCATGAGCGGCGTTCAACTGATCCACGTAGACCGGGAGGAGGGCGGGCAACGCCTTGACCGCTGGCTGAAGAAGCGTTTCGCGCAACTGACACAGGGCGCGGTCGAGAAGATGTGCCGCACCGGGCAATTGCGCGTGGATGGCGGGCGGGTCAAGGCTTCGACCCGGATCGAGGCGGGGCAGGAGGTGCGCGTGCCGCCCTTGCCGGATGTCAGAGCAATGGCCGATAAACCGCCTGCCGCGCGGATCCCCGAAAACGATCAGAAGATGATCCAGCAGGCGGTATTGTGGAAGGACGAACATATCATTGCCCTGAACAAGCCTCCCGGTCTGCCTTCGCAGGGGGGCAGCGGGCAGGGCAATCGCCATGTGGACGGGCTGACCGAAGCCCTGATGTTCGGCTACAAGGACCGGCCCAAGCTGGTGCATCGGCTGGACAAGGATACCTCGGGCATCCTTCTGCTGGCCCGGACCGACCGGATCGCCCGCGCACTGTCCGAAGCATTCCGGTTGCGCAGCACGCGCAAGATTTACTGGGCGGCGGTCGCCGGCGTCCCGGTCCCGCGGATGGGGACGGTCCGTTACGGTCTGGTCAAGGCGGGCGGTCACGGACGCGGGGGCGAGGGCGAGAAAATGATCGCCGTGCATCCCCGCGATATCCCCGCGACCGAAGGCGCCAAGCGGGCGACAACCGATTATGCCGTGCTGGATGCGCTTGGAACGCGGGCAAGCTGGTGCGCTCTCGTGCCGATCACCGGCCGTACCCATCAGTTGCGGGCGCATATGGCCGAACTGGGGCATCCGATTGTCGGTGACGGGAAATATGGCGGCTCGGGACAGGAAAATCTGGGCGACGGCTGGGGCGCGCAACTTGGTGGGGAGATCAGCCGCAAGCTGCATCTGCATGCGCGCAGCCTGTCTTTCGACCACCCCATTACCAAACGGCGCGTCACCCTCACGGCACCCTTGCCCGATCACATGCGCCGGACATGGGACACCCTTGGCTGGCATGAAAATGACGTGCCGGCGGATCCTTTTGCGGAGGACGAATGAGGCTGGTCATCTTCGATGTGGACGGAACGCTGGTGGATAGCCAGCAGGTGATCCATCTGGGTATGACAGCGGCTTTTGAAGCCGTGGGCCTGCCTGTTCTGCCGAAAGAGCAGGTGTTGGCCACGGTTGGCCTGTCGCTGCCGGTCGCCATGGCGCGGCTTGCTCCGCATGCGGATACCTCTGTCCATGCCCTTCTGGTCGAGGCCTACAAGGACGCGTTCACGGCAGCCCGGATCAAGGAATTCGCGCCGCTTTATCCGGGGGCGCTTGAATGTATCGAGGCTCTGTCCGCCCGCGACGATCTGCTTCTGGCCATCGCGACCGGCAAGGGACGGCGGGGATTGCTGCCCATGCTGGACACATATGGCCTGCACGGACGGTTCTTTTCGTTGCAAACGGCGGATGACCATCCTTCCAAGCCGCACCCCTCGATGCTGCACCGGGCCATGTCCGAGGCTGGGGTCGAGTCGGAACGCGCGGTCATGATCGGCGATACGACATATGATATCGAGATGGCCGTTGCAGCCGGCATCCCCGCCATCGGCGTCGCATGGGGTTATCATCCGGTCGAAGCGCTGCAGAATGCCGGTGCGGTACAAGTGGCGCAGGACTTTTCCGCCCTGAGCGCCGCGATCGAGGATTGGGCGGTATGAGCGAGTGGAAGGCAAGGCGGTTCTGGAAACAGGCCGAAGCGCGGGATGCCGATGGCGGCTGGGAAGTTGCGCTGGATGGCCGTCCGGTCAGAACGCCGGGCAAGCATGCACTCATCCTGCCGACCCGGGCCCTTGCCGCTGCGATTGCGGACGAATGGGACGCCCAGAGCGACGTGATCGATCCGAACTCCATGCCTCTGACCCGCGCGGCAAATTCGGCCATCGAGAAGGTTGCGCCGCAATTTTCGGATGTCGCGGCCATGCTTGCCGATTATGGCGTGACGGATCTGCTGTGTTATCGCGCAGAGCAGCCCAAGGAACTGGCAGCGATGCAGTCAGAAGGATGGGATCCGCTGATCGATTGGGCGGCGACCAGCCTGAACGCGCCGTTGAACCTGACCAGAGGCGTCGTTCCGATTGCCCAGCCCGACGAGTCGATTGCACGGCTGCGGTCCGAGGTCGGGACATTGGACAGTTTTGCCATGACAGCATTGCATGACCTTGTGACCTTGCCTGGTTCACTAATTCTTGGGCTTGCCGTGGTTCGGGGCCGCCTGACCGCCACCGAGGCACATCGTCTTTCACGTATCGACGAAGATTATCAGGCCGGGATCTGGGGGCGTGACGAAGAGGCGATGACAGCTGCCGAAAATCGTCTTGTCGCCATGATTTCAGCGGAACGTTTCCATGGGCTTTCGCAAAACGGCTGACGGTCGGAAACCGGCCCTACGCTTGACCTGTGAGGCAGGATGGGCAAGATGATTTGGATAGGCATCGTATTCGTGTCATCTTCTTTTAAGAGGATATTAACTAAACGATGTCCATAAATGTCTGAACGGGGCGGAACACATCGCCTCGACAGTCTCAACAGCGAGGTAAGCATGAAACGAACGGTATTTTGGGGCGCATTGGCGGTAACCGCCATGACGGCAGGTGCCGCCGCCGCCGACACTCTTTCCGAAGTGAAAAATCGTGGCGAGTTGAATTGCGGCGTCAATCCGGGTCTGGTCGGTTTCGCTGCGCCTGACGCGAACGGCAATTGGGCGGGATTCGATGTCGATCTGTGCAAGGCGGTTGCGGCCGCGGTGCTGGGAGATCCGGGAAAGGTCAAATATGTCCCTCTGACGGGACAGACGCGGTTCACCGGTCTGTCCTCGGGGGAGGTGGATCTTCTGGCGCGGAACTCGACCTGGAGCTTTTCGCGCGATACCGACCTCAAGCTCGATTTCGCGGGGGTGAATTATTATGATGGTCAGGGCTTCATGGTCCGCAAGGATCTTGGTGTCACCTCGACCAAGGAACTGGATGGCGCGACGATCTGCATCCAGACCGGCACCACGACCGAATTGAACCTTGCCGATTATTTCAAGGCCAACGGCATGGAATATCAGCCCGTCAATATCGACAGCAATGCCGAGGGTGAGCAACAATATATGGCCGGGGCATGCGATGCCTACACCACCGATATTTCGGGGCTTGCCGCGACCCGTGCGGCGTTTGCCGATCCCGAAAATCATGTCATCCTGCCCGAGGTGATCTCGAAAGAGCCTTTGGCCCCGGCGGTTCGTCATGGCGATAACAATTGGGGCGATATCGTCCGCTGGACTCTGAACGCACTGATTGCCGCCGAGGAATATGGCATCACCTCGAAGAATATCGAGGAACTGGCGAAATCTTCGGAAAACCCCGAAGTACAGCGGATTCTGGGCGTCACGGACGATCTGGGAGCGATGATCGGGCTGGATAAGGAATGGGCCAAGCGCGCCATTCAGGCCAGCGGGAATTACGGAGAGATCTTCGCCGCCAATGTCGGGGAACAGACGCCGATCGGGCTTGCGCGGGGACTGAATGCGCAATGGACACAGGGCGGATTGCTTTACGCGCAACCCTTCCGCTGATCCTTGATACCAGAGGGCGCTTTGGCGCCCTCTGGTCATTCCGAAGATAACGATCAGGTCACAAGCAAGCGGCGCCAAGTCGCGGACCGACGACAGGGGAACATAAATGACTGAAGTGCCGCTAGGGGCGGAACAGCCATTTCGGCTGAGCATGCTGGTCTATGACCGACGCTACCGCTCGATGACGTTCCAGGTGATCGTATTTATTCTGGTCATGGCGCTGGGCTGGTGGTTGGTCAACAACACCATCAGGAATCTTGCCGCGTTGGGCAAGGATTTCAATTTCGGTTTCCTGTTCCAGCGTGCGGGCTACGATATTCCGCAGCGATTGATCCCCTACAGTTCCGACGATACGCATCTGCGCGCGACGATCGTGGGGTTGCTGAACACGATACTGATTTCGTTTATGGGGTGTATCGCCGCGACGATCCTTGGGGTTGCCATCGGGATTGCCCGCCTGTCGAATAACTGGCTTTTTGCGCGGCTGATGGCGATCTATGTCGAGGTATTTCGCAATATCCCGTTGCTTTTGTGGATATTGATCATCTACGCGATCTTTACCGATGTTCTGCCTCCGCCAAATGCCTATCGGGGCGATGATCCGCAATGGTCGATGATCTTTTTCGATCAGGTCGCACTGACCAATCGTTATACTGCGGTTCCGGCATTCGGAATGAGCAACGATCCCGGCACCATCGATCTGGGCGCGCGCATCACCGTGAATCTGGCGCTCATCGCATTTCTGGTTGTCATTATCGGCGGCTGGATCGCACGGCGGGCGATCCTTGCCCGCGCGCAGGCCATACAGGACCGGACAGGGCATCGCCCGGTGACATGGTGGATCAATCTGGCGGTGATGACCGTGCCGTCCGTGCTGCTGATCTGGTATTTCGGCTTGCATCTGCTGGCGCCGGAACTCAAGGGTTTCAATTTCAGCGGCGGGAACAATCTGAACAATGCGCTGGTTGTCCTGTGGCTGGCCCTGACCCTTTATACCGGCGCGTTCATTGCCGAGATCGTCCGCGGCGGGGTGCTTGCCGTCAGCAAGGGGCAGACCGAGGCCGCTTTCGCGTTGGGGCTGCGTCCGAAAGCGACGATGAATCTGGTGATCCTGCCGCAGGCATTGCGCGTGATCATTCCGCCGCTGATTTCGCAATATCTGAACCTGACCAAGAACAGCTCGCTTGCGATTGCCGTGGGCTACATGGATCTGCGGGGTACTCTGGGTGGGACGACGCAGAATCAGACCGGGCGTGAGCTGGAATCGATCGTACTGATGATGCTGATCTATCTGGCGCTCAGCCTGATCATCTCGGCGGGTATGAACGCTTTCAACCGAAGCGTCAGGCTGAAGGAGCGTTGACATGAGCAATCCGAACCATGGCCCGGATGCCTATCTTCGCGAGGAAATGCTTCCCGAGATGCCACCGCCCCCTCGCGAAACGGGAATGGTGAAATGGCTGCATGAAAACCTGTTTTCGGGGCCGGTGAATGCCGGGTTGACCGTATTGGGGTTGTTGATTGTCTGGTTCCTGTTCGACCATTTCTATCCGTGGTTCGCGCATTCGGTCTGGAACGCCTCGAGCCTGCCGGAATGCCGCAAGATCATCGCCGAAACATGGGGCGAGGGCGCAGGCGGAGCCTGTTTTGCCGTTATCCGCGAGCGCTGGAATCAGTATATATACGGATTCTATCCGCCCGGACTTTACTGGCGCCCGACGCTGGTATTCGGGCTGCTGTTTGTGGCGCTTGCGCCGATCCTGTTTTCGATTTCGCGCAATATCCGCCGGATCGTGCTGCTGACCGCAGCCATCGTGACGGTGCTTTCGCTTGTTGCCCTGAATACTCCACCGATCTGGCTGGGTGTCGCCGTTGCGATCTTTGCGGTCGCGCTGCTTGTGGCTGAACGGCGTCAGATGTGGCTGCTTGGCTTTTCGGCCTTTTATCCGCTTCTTGGGGTCTGGCTGATCTGGGGCGGTTCCTTCTGGTGGATCATCATGATTCTGGCCGGTATGGGCTTTGGCTCGCTGGCATTTATCATCGCCGGACGGTTATCGCCGCTGCTGGCGGGCAGTTCCGCCATCGTGGTGACGTTGCTGGTCTGGGTATTTCTTTCCGGTGACGCTGCCAAAGACGCCGAAAATCTGTATTCACTTGCCATTGCCCGTGTGGATTCCGAAGCGATCGGCGGTTTTCTTCTGGCGATCACCATCGGCGTTGCGGGCATCACCATGTCGCTACCTCTGGGAATCGTGCTGGCGCTGGCGCGGCGCTCGGACATGTTTCTTGTCAGTTCGCTTGCCGTGATATTCATCGAGTTCATTCGGGGCGTGCCGCTGATCACCCTGCTTTTCGTCGCCCAGCTTCTGCTGAATTACTTCCTGCCGCCCGGCACCAGTTTCGATATCGTCCTGCGGGTTATCATCATGGTGACGCTGTTTGCCGCCGCCTACATGGCCGAGGTGATCAGGGGCGGGCTGGCCGCATTACCCACAGGGCAATACGAGGCCGCCGACGCGCTTGGGCTGGATTACTGGAAGGCGCAGCGGCTGATCGTGCTGCCGCAGGCACTCAAGATCAGTATTCCGGGGATCGTTTCGACATTCATCGGCATGTTCAAGGACACGACTCTGGTTGCTTTCGTCGGACTTTACGAGCCGTTGAAGAATATTTCCGATGCGGTTCGCGCCAATATCGAATGGAAAGGCATCTACTGGGAGCCGTTCATATTCGTGGGCGCAATCTTCTTCATCATCTGCTTCAGCATGTCGCGCTACTCGATGTATCTCGAGCGTCGGCTGCAGCGCGACAACAGATAGGAGGTTTTCATGAGTCAGACCCCGATGCGGGATGTCGATCCCGATCAGATGACCATCAGCGACGAGATCGCGATCGAGATCATCCGGATGAACAAATGGTTCGGAAGTTTCCACGTCTTGCGCGATATCGACCTGGCCGTGCATCGTGGCGAGCGGATCGTGATCGCCGGTCCTTCGGGATCGGGAAAATCCACGCTGATCCGCTGCATCAACCGGTTGGAAGAGCATCAGAACGGGCGGATCGTCGTAGACGGGATCGAACTGACCAGCGATATCAAGAATATCGACAAGGTACGATCCGAAGTCGGGATGGTCTTTCAGCATTTCAATCTGTTCCCGCATCTGACCGTGCTGGAAAATTGCACACTGGCCCCGATCTGGGTCCGCCGGACCCCGCGCCGGCAGGCCGAGGATGTCGCAATGCATTTCCTTGAGAAAGTCAGGATACCGGAGCAGGCAGGCAAATATCCCGGCCAGCTTTCAGGAGGCCAGCAACAGCGGGTCGCTATCGCGCGGTCGCTTTGCATGCAGCCCCGGATCATGCTGTTCGACGAGCCGACATCGGCGCTGGACCCCGAGATGATCAAGGAGGTTCTGGATACGATGATAGAACTTGCCGAAGACGGGATGACGATGCTTTGCGTGACCCATGAGATGGGCTTTGCGCAGGCCGTGGCGAACCGGGTGATCTTCATGGATCAGGGCCAGATCGTCGAGCAGAACAATCCGCATGATTTCTTCAACAACCCGCGGTCAGAGCGGACCAAGCTGTTCCTTAGTCAGATTCTGGGGCATTGAGGGCAGAGTTTTCGCTTTGCCCGTTATCCGCCGCCCCTGTTTTCCGACGCTCGTGCATCTTTGGGGCTATCGGATATCCTTCACGAATTTATCCCCAAATTGCGATCTCAGGAATTCCATCTGCGGTTCCATCCGCTCTGTCAGCAGTGCGACCGCGGCGGGGGGCGGGTTCAGGCCAGGGGGATTTGCGAAGACTTTTTTGTCAAGATTGCCATAGGGATAAGGCCCAATTCCCAGATATTCCTCTAACTCGTCCATCAATTCGCCGGGCTCTCTGGCGATCCGGCCGAAGGGGATCACCTTCATGTCGGGGAAATGCTTTTGCCAGCGCGGAAGATAGGCTGCGTAATCGCCCCGATCATACAGAACCGGGTTCCGGACCTCTTCCAGCCAGTCGGCTTCGGTTTTCGGAGTGCGCTTTTCCCGGCGCAGGTTCATCCGCAATTGTGAAATCGCCCGGTCGACCGGATGGCGGATCATGTAGATCACTTTGACCTTGCGCAGGAAACCGGCCACGAATTCGACGCCCTCTTCGGGCAGGGTCGAATATTCCGGCGTGAAATCCATCGGGACCGCATTTCCGGGCGCCGGGGCGAAGACACGCTTGTACCAATGATTGTGAAACATTTTCCCGCTGGTCAGCCCGTCCAGATAGGAATCAAGCTCCGGCGGCAGGGGTTCTTCGCGTTTGATATGACGTTCGCGGATTTCCTTGGGCTTGTTCCGGTAATGCCATTTGATCCAGTATTGATGCCCGGGAATGTAGACGTAATTGAAGAACTGCACCTCCTTGAACGGAGGTATCCACACCTGCGGATGCTGGCCAAGCATCTGGGCAAGCCAGGAGGTTCCGGCCTTTTGCGCCCCTATGCACAGCGCGCCGGGCTTGCGGGGCTGGCCCTTGGGGTCGAAATTGGCACTGACGGTGATCAAATCTCGCAGCATGGGAATCCGGCGGTCATCATGTAAAAATCACTTGGAACGAAGTTTGACGATATTGCTTTGCGAATGGTTCGCATAGGTAGGCCAGTCGGGCTCGTACTCCTCGGATTGATTGCCCCAGACCGTCCAGCCCTTGCGCTTGCCGCGCGCGAACATTTCCAGACGGGGGCCCCAGCTGCAAGCCTCGATCACATCATATTGTTCATCGGGTTTGCGGCTGTGTTCGCGCTTGCGGGTGGCGAAGATGTTTTCCTGCGAGCGGCCGGGATCCAGCGTGCGGACATCCTTGCCCCGCACGCCGAACAGCAGGATCTCGGTCACGTTGCGGAAATAAAATCCCACGCCGCGCCGGTCGGGGCCGCCATCCTTGCGGATCTTGTACCAGATCAGGTTGCTTTTATAGGTAAAGCCCCAATGCTCCATGACCCGCAGCCCTTCGGGCAAAAGCGCGTTCGGGACCCACAGATACAGATGGGCGCGGGACGCGGCGATTGCCTCGACCGGAAGATCGCAGATCGCATCCAGGCTCATTGTCGGATAGCGCGACAGCCGCCGATGCTCGGGCGCCATCTTGCCGGTGCGGTTCTGGAACTGCCACGGAGGATCGGCAAGGATCGTGCCGAAGCGCGTGGAGCCGGCACATGCCAGCAACTCGTCAGATGCGCTGTTCATCCCCGCCCCCATCTACATATAGCGACTTGCTTATACCGAACACCAATAGAGGACATCCGGCCCCGCCGCCACCCTCAATCCGTGGCAAGAGCTTGGACATATGCGTGGTCGATGCCCCGAAGGACGATTTTCGCCCAAGATTGTTGAAAATATCCTGAAGCTCGTCCGATCTTGTTATGATGACACCAACGCTCAGCGCACGCAAATCGAATAGCAGGCGGAAATTGTTCAGATCGCGGTCGAAAAAGGGATCCTTGTTGTTCCACTCGATTTCCAGCCCGATCTGGTTGCGATAGCAGTCGATCTTGTGGGTCGGACTGTCAAGACGACGCCCGTCCACCATGACTGCCGTCTGGAACTGTTTCTCCTGCCAGCCGCGCAGGGTCAGGAACCCATCGATATTTGCCGCGACGCGCGATTTCTGGCCGCCGCCGATCTCGATCCATTCGCGATGCAGGCGGAACTGGGTCAGCACGTCAAGGATATCGCGCCATTCGTCCGGAAAATCATGGGCAAGGATCGCACTGGCATGGCGCCATTCATGAACCTCGTAATGCGTGCGAATGAACTCGGGCAGCCGGTCGGCCTTCACAACCGGCCCCAAAGATCGTATTCGCCCGCCTCATCCACCGTGACCGAAACGATATCGCCGGGGTTCAACGCCTCGAAACCCGTGTCTATGAACAGATTTCCGTCGATTTCGGGTGCGTCTGCCTTGGTGCGGCAGGTCGCGCCTTCATCATCCACCTCATCCACGATGACCTCAAGGCGCTGTCCGACCTTCCGCGCCAGCTTGGCTTCCGAGATTGCCTGCGCCTTCTGCATGAAGCGGTCGAAACGATCCTGCTTGATCTCGTCCGGCACATGGTCGGGCAGATCATTCGCCCGTGCGCCTTGGACGTTTTCATATTGGAAGCAACCGACACGATCCAGTTGCGCCTCGTCAAGCCAGTCCAGCAGGGTCTGGAATTCTTCCTCGGTCTCGCCCGGATATCCCACGATAAAGGTCGAACGCAGCGTGATTTCGGGGCAAACTTCACGCCATGCGGCGATCTCGTCCAGCGTTTTTGCCGCCGCGGCCGGGCGGGCCATGCGTTTCAGCGTATCGGGATGGGCATGCTGGAAGGGAATATCCAGATAGGGCAGCACCTGTCCGCCCGATTCGGCATGGGCGGCCATCAATGGGATCAATTCACGCACATGCGGATATGGATAGACGTAATGCAGCCGCACCCACGCGCCCAGACTGCCCAGATCGCGGACAAGATCGGTGATATGGGCACGGTGGCCGCGTTCTTCGGCGAATTTCCGGTCAACGCCATAGGCAGAGGTATCCTGCGAGATGACCAGCAGTTCCTTGACACCGGCCTGCACCAGCTTTTCGGCTTCACGGATCACTGCATGGGCGGGGCGGCTGACCAGGCGTCCACGCATGTCCGGGATAATGCAGAACTTGCACTTGTGGTTGCAGCCCTCTGAAATCTTGAGATAACTGTAATGGCGTGGCGTCAGGCTCACACCGCTTGCGGGCAACAGGTCGATAAAGGGATCGGGCGCGGGCGGTACCGCGCCATGCACGGCATCCAGCACCGATTCATATTGATGCGGCCCGGTGACAGCCATGACCTTGGGATGCGCGCCGGTGATATATTCCGGCTCTGCCCCCAGGCAGCCGGTCACGATGACCCGCCCGTTCTGGTGCAGCGCTTCTCCGATGGCCTCCAGCGACTCGGCCTTGGCGCTGTCCAGAAAGCCGCAGGTATTCACGATCACGGCATCCGCGCCTGCGTAATCCGGGCTGATCGCATAGCCTTCGGCGCGCAGCCGGGTCAGGATGCGCTCGCTGTCGACAAGCGCCTTGGGGCAGCCAAGGCTGACCATGCCGATCGTCGGCTGGCCCTTGCGCCGTACATCGGGGATGGCGGCGCGGGCAAGATCGGGGCGCAAATCTGGCGGGTTCCTGTGCATCCGCCGCACATAGGCGATTCTGCGGCATCTGAAAAGAGGATTGCAACCAAGGGACATAACCGCGAGTTAGCATTCCATATCTGCGTTTCATCTATCTTCAGGACATTGCCATGAGATCGTCTTCCCTTTCGTCGCGAGAGTATCAGAGCCGGGCAGCCGGGGTGACGGGGCCAAGCCCTTTGGGCGCTGCAATGTACCGGGACTGGCCCCTCCTGCGAAAATTATTCGCACTCGCCATACTGGGGGCGGCGTTGCTCATGATTTTGACGACGCCTCTTCATGCTCAGAGCCAAAAAAACTCTCGCTTCATCGATGTGTCGAACAATCGGGGGGGAAACGTGCTGGAGATGGTCAAACGGCGGGAAGAACTGGCCCGTTCAGGAAAAACCGTACGTATTCGGGGTTATTGCCGTTCTGCCTGCACGATTCTGACAACCCTGCCGAATGCCTGCCTTGGGCCAAATGCGCGGATCGGCTTTCATGCGCCGCGCATTCCGAACACCACCATCATTCCACCTTATGTCGATCAGATCATGGGCAGTTATTACCGCGCTGGTATTCGTGACCGCTGGTTCGGTGGCTGGAACCGTTCGCTGAACATGAATGTGATCACCGCCCGGGAATATGTCCGGCTGGACCCACAGACGCAAATATGCAAAAGCATCAAGCCGTCGCGCCGATGATGGCAAAGGCGCCCGGGCGGGCGCCTGCCGGTTTCATTCCCTTAGCCGCCAGCCGGTCGCGAAGATCCAGCGGATGATGGCAAGACAGATCACAATGAAGATCGCCACCGCGAACAGCGACACGCCCACCGGCACATCCGCCAGCCCGAAGAACGACCAGCGGAAACCCGAGATCAGGTAAAGCACCGGATTCAGCTTCGCGACACCTTCCCAGAAGGGCGGCAGCATGCTGGCCGAATAAAAGGCTCCGCCAAGGAAAACCAGCGGCGTGATCACCATCATCGGCACGATCTGCAATTGTTCGAAGGATTTTGCCCACAGGCCCAGAATGAAGCCCAGCAGGCTGAAGCCAAGCGCCGTCAGGAACAGGAAGGCAAGCATCCAGAGCGGGTGCAGGATATGAACGCCCACGAAGAAGAAACTGGTGGCAAGGATGACCAAAGCGATCAGGATCGCCTTGGCGGCTGCGGCGCCCACGAAACCCAGAGTGACCTCGATCCAGCCGACGGGAGAGACAAGATATTCATAGATCGTGCCGCTGAATTTCGGGAAATAGATCCCGAAACTGGCATTGCTGACGGCTTGCTGCAACACGGTCAGCATCATCAGCCCCGGCACGATGAAGGCGCCGTAAGGCACGCCCTCGACCGATTGGATGCGCCCGCCGATCGCTGCGCCGAAAACGACGAAATACAGAACCGTGGACACTACGGGCGAGGCCAGCGACTGCCAGATCGTCCGAAAGAACCGCATCATTTCGTGATGGAAGATCGCCCAGATTCCGGGCCAGTTGAGCAGGGTCATGCGGCCTCTCCTTCCTGAACCAGCGAGATGAAGACTTCTTCAAGGCTGGATTGCCGTGTCGACACGTCACGCACGGTTATGCCCAGCGTGGCCAGTTCGCCCAGCAGACGGGCAATGCCGGTCCGTTCGGCGGTCGTGTCGTAATTATAGGTGATCCTGTCCCCTTCGGGGGCCAGTTCCAGCCCGCGTCCCAGAAGTTCGGACGGGATTGCATGCAAGGCTTCGTCCAGCTCGATGGTCAATGTCTTGCGCCCGAATTCGCGCATCAGCTCATCCTTGGGCCTGATCAGCAAAAGCTGGCCCTTGCTGATGACACCGACCCGGTCGGCCATCTCTTCGGCCTCTTCAAGGTAATGCGTAGTCAGGATGATGGTGACCCCCTCGCGGCGAAGCTGCCCGACCACTTGCCACATCTCTCGGCGCAGGGTGACGTCGACACCTGCGGTCGGCTCGTCCAGAAACAGGACCTTGGGGCGATGCGCCAGAGCCTTGGCGATCAGAACCCGCCGTTTCATCCCGCCCGACAGATCCTTGGTTGCGGCGTCGCGTTTGTCCCACAGCGCAAGGCTGCGCAGCACCTGTTCGATATAGGCATCGTCGCGGCCCTCGCCATATAGCCCACGGGTGAAGCGGACCGAGTTGAAGACGGTCTCGAACGGCTCCAGCGCAATTTCCTGCGGAACCAGTCCGATCAGCTTGCGTGCCGCGCGCCAGTCCGTCCGAATATCGTGCCCATCCACGCGGACGGTGCCGCCCGTAGGCACGACCAGCCCGCAGATGATCGAGATCAGCGTGGTTTTTCCGGCGCCGTTGGGGCCGAGCAATGCGATGATCTCACCTTCTTCGATGGACATCGTGACGTCGGACAGCGCCTTGGTTCCGCTGTCATATTGTTTCGACAAATTGTCGATTTCGATGATTCCGGTCATGTTCCGGCTCCCTCGTTATGATTTCCGCCCGGGTTCAGCCGGCATTCTGCGGATTGGATTGGTGCTGCGTGGCCCGGCCTGTCTGTGCAGGGTCACGGTAAGTGCCGCGGCCAGAGCGACAAAGGCGAATGCTCCGATCCGGAAGGCACCGGAATACCCCAGATGGGTAACCAGAGGCTGACTTGCCAGAGGCGAAAGGAACTGACCCAGAAAAATAGATGCGGTGACCAGCCCCGTGACCAGCCCCCGCCGCCGTGCAGGTGTGACATTCAGGGCAGTGGTGATGAACGTCGGCATGCACATGCCAAGACCTGCGCCGATCAACGCGGTCGAGACCATGGCAACCGGCAGCGATTGTCCGGCGGCAAGGCCCGCGAAACCGGCGGCAAGTGAAAGATAGCCGGAAACCGGTGTGCCGATCCTGCCCAGCCGGGGGCGGATCAGGCCCGACACGACCGACATGATCGCGGCGGCGAACATCATCGCCCCCATGACCAGCCCGGCACTGCGTGGATCTTCCAGCCCGATCCCCCGGAGATGATAGGGAACCTGCGTCGGCACGGCGTAAAAGATCACAAAGGTCAATCCTGCCGCGATCGTCATGACCGCGACTGTCATCCGCCAGCCCGGTTCGCTGTCACCGGATCCGCCGGCATGTCCGACCGTGCCCGAGAAACGATCCGGTTCGGGCAGGATCACCGCCAGCAGCGGCAGCAGCAACGCAGCCAGACCATAGATCGCAAAGGGCAGACGGGCGTCGGTCGCTGCAAGCGCCCCGGCCAGGGTTACAAAGACCAGCCCGCCAACATTGGTCGCCCCCATCTGGTACCCCATCAACCGCCCGCGCGCCGGGCCGTCGAAATAATCTCCGACCAGCGCGGCCTGAGCAGTCATGATCGCGGCGACGCCCAGTCCAAGCGCCAGACGGCTGGCCAATATCGCCTCGAGAGAGTCCAGATACAGTCCCGCCGTTCCCGCGACCGCATAGATGACCAACCCGATCAGAAGGGGACGTTTGCGCCCCAGCCGATCAGTCATTGCACCGGCAAAGGGCGCGACGCAGGCAACCAGCAGTGAGGGCGCTGTGATCAGAAGGCGCGTCAGCAGGGGCGCCCTTGAATTATCCGCGAATATTGCCTCGAGTCCCGGCAGCGAGGGGGTGATCGTGGCGTTTGACATGATCGTCAGCATTGCCGCCAACATCAGCCCCCAGCTTCGCGGGTCTTTCAGCAGATAGTCCATTCAGGCAAACTCCTGATCAAAGGGTCGTGCAGTTCTTGCGTCATTCAGGGCATTGGCCCACCAGTGCAGCCGTCGGGAAAATACCGTCATTGCCGTTTCTGCCGCCTTGGCATCCGCGGGCTCGGTGATGCGCCCGGTTTCGTCGAACCTGTTCCACGGCGCGGCAAAGCTTACCGTGTCCCGCAGCGTGACAGCATGTAATTCCGACAGCACCGGGCGCAAGGCCTCGATCGCGCGCAATCCGCCGGAGATGCCGCCATAACTGATCAGCCCGACCGGACGCGCAATCCATCCGTCCTTTACCGAATCGATCAGGGTCTTCAGTGGTCCCGGCGCCGAATGATTGTATTCCGGCGTCACGATGACGAAGCCATCGGCATTCCCCATGCGTTGCCGCAGATACTCTATGGCAGGTTTGTCGCCGGTCTGCACCGGTAAAATTTCCGGATCTGCGGGGTCCAGAAGATCCGGCAAGAAGCCGTGCATCCTCAGCTGCCCTGAGACCCATGCCGCGACCCGGTCATTCATGCGGCCTTCCCGGATCGATCCCAGAACCACCACGATACGATTGCCCTGTGCCATCTCTTTCTCCTTGCAATTCAAATCATGGTTTGCCACCCTAAGACCTTAACTATAGTTCAGGACAAGATAAAAATGTCTTGTAAAATCAACAAAATTGATCCCTCGGCTCCGATCATGTCGGTTGGTGCGATATCGAAGCGCAGCGGAATCTCGATCTCTGCCATTCATTTCTACGAACGCGAAGGACTGATTCGCTCGACCCGCAATGCCGCCAATCACCGGCGCTATTCACGCGCCAGTTTACGCATTCTGGCGATCATCAAGGCCGGTCAGCAGGCGGGGATTCCGCTGGCCGAGATCCGATCCGCTTTGAAGCCCGCGCTTTCAGGTAGACCGCTGGGCCGTGAGGAATGGGTACGGATTTCCGAAGCCTGGCACGATGATCTGGAGCGGCGGATCAGAATGCTTGAACGGGTCCGCGACCGGCTGGGCGGCTGTATCCGTTGCGGCTGCCTGTCGCATGAGCTTTGCGAAATGTTCAACCCGGAAGACCGTGCTGCCAGACAGGGACCCGGTGCCCCCGGTCTTGGGGTCTGAGAAGGCCGTTATTATGACGACCGACCGGCTGCGCTTTTGATGTTCACATAGTTGCCGCCCAGGATCAGGGCCGCTCCGGCGATCAGAAACAGGCTGACGGGTTCATCGAACAGAAGCAGCCCGACTAAAGCTATCACGGGCAGGCGCAGGAAATCGAAGGGCATGACCAGCGTTGCGGGGGCGACCCGTAACGCGCAGGTAATGCAGAAATGCGCGGTCAGGCCGGTCACGCCGATCACGGCCACCCACGGAGCCGCCGCAAGCGAAGGCAGCGCGATATCGCCGTCGATTCCGGCGCATATAAAGCCGAACACGGCTTGCAGGACAGTCATCCAGAACAGGATGGAAGCCGTATGCGCCACCGTGGTCAGTTTCTTGGTGAAAACATAGGTCATCGCGAAGCCGATGGCGCAGCACGCAGCCGAGATCAGCCCCGGCGTGATCGGCACGGAACCGGGCCGCGTGACCAGAAGGATACCGATGAAACCCAAAAGCGCGGCAACGATCCGCGGAGTGCTGAGCCGTTCTCCGAGGAAGGCCCGCGACAGGATCAGTGCCCAGAGAGGCGCGGTGAACTCCAGCGCGAAAACCTGCGCAAGCGGGATCGTGAAGATCGCGTAGAACCACAGATTCTGTGCGGCGAAATGGAAGATATTGCGGGACAGGTGCAGATCGAAGCGATGCAGATTGACTGTCTTCCACAAGCCGCTGAAGGTGATCACCAAAGCCATGACGATCACCCCCATGAGCGAACGCCATCCCAGAACCTCGAATGTGTCGAGTTCCAGCGAAACGGCTCGTCCGGCCACGGCCATAAAGGTGAAAGAGGCCACCGCGCCCATCATCCATGCCGCAGCAATGACTGGCCGTGCCTCGGAAGATGGACGGGCAGGGATCTCTGTTGCGCTTGTCATGGTCACTCTCCCGCAGGTTGGGATCGTCATCGATGGTTCCGGCTAACCTATTGTTGCGCGTTCTGCAATGTCGCGGCGATTGCGTCCCGCGATCCAACGGTTTATGGCGGCAAAATCTGATCAGGAACCTGCAACCATGCCGACATTCACCGCTTTGACCCATATCGCTGGACGCGCGCCTGCCGAGGCGCTGGCCGAAGCCTGCGAGGATCTGTCCCCCGAACCGGTTGGTTCGGGCGTGTTCGAGATCGAAGACGGATCGGATCGATGGGAAGTCGGGGTCTATTTCCTTGAACGCCCGGACGAAATTGCCCTGGCTTTGCTGGCTGCGGCCTATCAGGCGGAACCATTCGTCATCTCGGAACTGCCGGAGGTTGACTGGGTCGCGCATGTCCGGCGCGAATTGTCACCGGTCGAGGCCGGGCGGTTCTTTGTTCACGGCAGCCACGATTCCGATCGCATTCCCGAAGGCGTCGAGGCATTGTGCATAGAGGCCGCGATGGCCTTTGGCACCGGGCATCACGGTACGACCAAAGGCTGCCTCGAAGCGCTCGACCGGCTGGCTCACGAAGGGTATCAGCCCAGCCGCATCGCCGATATCGGTTGTGGCACCGCGGTTCTGGCCATGGGCGCGGCGCGCATCTGGCCGGTGACGGTGTTGGCCAGCGATATCGATCGGATTGCAGTCGATACGGCAAGCGCCAATGTCATCGCAAACGGGCTGGACGGGCGGGTGATCTGTATCGAGGCGGTGGGCTTCGATCATCCCACACTGGAAGAGGCGGCACCTTTCGATCTTGTGCTGGCGAATATCCTCAAGCAGCCCCTGATCGATCTGTCTCCCGATATGGCGCGCTCTGTCAAACCGGGCGGCAAGATCATCCTGTCCGGGATCCTGACCGATCAGGGCCCTGAGGTGATCGATGCTTACCGGAATGCCGGCTTCTCGCTTGATCGCCGCGACGATCTGGGGGAGTGGGTGACCCTGACAATGACCCGCGGCTGAACGCAAAACGTAAATGCCGTTGTTTTCCGGGCCTAATCCTGTCGCCGCGTCAATTCCGAGATCGCAATCCCGATATTCGCGTCCAGATCCTGCGACATGTCCAACATGATCGGGTTTTCTTCGGATGTCGGGATCTCAAGCGCTTCGATCTGAGAATCCAGCAGTTCAGCTGGCATGAAATGCTGCCGCGCGTTCATCCTTGCGCGGATAAGGTCACGCGGTGCGGACAGGCATAGAAGCTGGAGGTTACCGATGCCAAGCCGAAGCAGATCGCGATAGCGCAGCTTGAGCGCCGAGCAGGTGAAGACTGTATCCTGCCGTTCGGCTGACGTCCTGACGGCATTGGCAAGCGTGTTCAGCCAGGGCATTCGCATTTCATCGGTCAGCGGCTGGCCCGCACTCATGGCTGCGCGGTTTCGCGGGGGGTGGAAATCGTCACCCTCGATGAAATTCGCGTTCAATGCACTGGCAAGCGCCTGTGCGAAAGTGGATTTTCCCACTCCGCTTGGGCCCATGACCAGAACACACAGGTTGCCAGGATTGGTAACGTTCTGCATTCGCGTCCCATTGTGAAAAGATCATGCCCGCCGCGCGGAGCACACAGCAGGCAACATGTCAGCGACCTGTAATTCCTGGAACGGTAACCGGCAAGCCTGGCGCCAGTATCTGCATGACCGCATCGCGTAACAGGTTGCGGGAAAAATGCGCGCTGCAGCGCTCGGTGAACAGAAAATCCGCTTCCTGCTGCCGATGGTGAGCTTTCGAACCATGTCAGTGGCCGGCTGCTCTTTGTGAATGGAGGAATAGCCCATGTTATGGCCGGTCGTCATGGGCTGGATCGCCGCTACCGAGAGGACGCAGCCTGTCTCATCCCCAATAGGCGGCGGCGGTAAAGCTTTTTTTTGGAAGTCCAAGCGATGTCAGATGCTTGCGTGCTTCCCTTGCCTGATCGGCAGGGCCTGCGAACCAGACAAAATCATCTTCGCCGAACCGTTCGTGTTCGCGCAAGGCGGATAACAGATCGCTTACCCGCGTGACACGGTGATCCGTGGTCATCTCTGCCAGATCCTCGACCGAGGCCGAGATGGAAGCGAAGACTTCTCCTTCGGCCAGATCCAGCATACGCACGATTGCGGGCAGGGCGGTCTCATCGCCGAACAGCCAAAGCCGCCTTGCGATAGGGCACCAGCCGCCGCCGGGGCCAAGTATCCCGACCTGTTGCCCGACAGGTTCGGATAGCGCCCAATCGCAGGTCGGGCTGTTCGCGTGGCGGAAGATGTCGAAATCCAGCCAGTCATCGGCTTGCGCGACGACCGTGTAAACCGGGCGGTGCAAAGCGTCCTCGCCCTTGGGCCAGTCGGTGCGCCCGGATGCCGAGATGCGGGGCCAGACCGGATCGCGACCGGAAGGCGGCAGCAGCAGACGGAAATGCAGGCCACGTTCGGCGAATCTTCCTGCTTCGGGTCCCGTTACCCTGACCCGGATAAAGCCGGGCGTGCGCGATGCGACGCTTTCCACCCGCAGCAGCGACAGGCCCGGCGCAAGCGCGCCGATATCAAGCTGATCCCATTCGGCGGTCAGGCCGGCTTCCTCGAAAAGTTCGGTTGCGCTGTCCCGCAGGATGCCGATCAGTCGCGCCTCAGGCCCGCTCAGGTCGATGCGCAGGCAGTCTGGTTCGATCTTCAATCGTAGCTCGCAGTCCCAGACAAACATGCTCAGTTGATCCGGAGACTCGATCAATGGCACTTCCCATGCTGAGGCACGGGCCTTGAGTGCAGCGACCGCCGCACCGGAAAGATGAGGGATGATACCGGTGCTGCGGAAGGTTTGTAATTGGGACACGCCGCTTGTCTTTCCCTGTTTCGGGTCTGATTCAGACATGCAGCTTATAACAGAGTATTTCTATCGGCAATGGCGATGGCGAAGATGATGCGACGCGCTTGATGGCGCGGCAAAACGGTCCTGATGATATGCGCCATGCCCGCGTCTTTCGGTGTGGGTGGCGGTGCAACCACCGCGCGGCTCATCCATGCCCTGTAATCGAATATTTTGCCCTTTGCGCAAGTATCGCCGATCTTCGGGCAGCTATCCCTTGCGGCGACGTTTTCTTGCCCGTTTGACCTCGGCCAGTCGGGATTGCGTGGTCATGCGCCGGGGATTACGCCCCCGCTTACCCTTCGCGGTACCGCGCGGCAGCGCCTTGCCTTCCAGTTCAAGCAGTTCCAGCGTCAACCCGCCAGTCACCGGCACCGCTTCCGTCAATCGGACGGTGACACGCTGGCCCACGCTGATCTCGGTGCCGGTATCCGCCCCCAGAAGGGTCTGCGTATCTGGATCGAAATGGAAATATTCATGCCCGACCTCGCGTAGTGGCAGCAGCCCATCCGCCCCGGTCTCGTCCAGCTTGACGAAGGCGCCGAAACGCTGGATGCCGCTGATGCGTCCGGTCATTTCGGTTCCCACCCGGTCGGCCAGATAGGCGGCGAGATAGCGGTCCGTCGTGTCACGCTCGGCCGCCATGCTGCGGCGCTCGGTTTCGCTGATATGGGTGGCGGTTTCCGAAAGCTGCTCGATATCGTCGGGGGACAACCCATCCGGTTTTCCGTCACGCCCGCCGCCCCAGCCATGTGCGGTGATCAATGCCCGATGCACGATCAGATCCGAATAACGGCGAATGGGCGAGGTGAAATGCGCATAGCTTTTCAGGGCCAGTCCGAAATGACCGAAATTCTCGGGGTGATAATAGGCCTGCGTCATGGATCGAAGCGTGGTGATATTGATCAACTCGTCGAAATCCGTGCCCTCGGCTTGCGCCAGCAGCTTGTTCAGATGGCCGGTTTGCAGCACCTGTCCCTTGGCCAGAGTGAAGCCAGACGCCTGCGCGACCTCGCGCAGGGCATCGATCTTGTCAAGCGCGGGTTCTTCATGCACGCGGAACAGAAGCGGGCGTTGACGGCGGGACAATTCCTCGGCGGCGGCGACATTGGCCAGCACCATGAATTCCTCGATCAGTCTGTGCGCGTCGAAACGTTCGCGGAAGTTTACCGATTTCACCCGCCCGTCGGCGGTGAGTTCGATCCGGCGCTCGGGCAGGTCCAGATCAAGGGGCTGGCGGCGCTTGCGGGCGTCTTTCAGCAGCCCGTAAGCGTGCCAGAGAGGCTTGATGACAGTATCGATCAGCGGTGCGGTTTGATCATCGGGATTGCCATCTGCGGCGGCCTGCGCCTGTTCAAAGGACAGGCTGGCGCGGCTGTTCATCAGGCCGCGATGAAAATTATGGCTGACCTTGTTTCCCTCTGCGTCCAGCCGCATCCTGACCGCGATCACGGCGCGATCCTCGCCTTCATGCAGCGAGCAGAGATCGGCGGACAGCGCCTCGGGCAGCATTGGAACCACGCGATCGGGGAAATAGGTCGAATTGCCGCGTTTCCAGGCCTCGCGGTCAAGGGAAGAGCCTGGGCGGACATAATGCGCGACATCGGCGATGGCGACCCATATCACCGCACCGCCATCCTGTTCGATCTCTGCGGCAACGGCGTCGTCATGATCGCGGGCATCCGCCGGATCGATGGTGACAAGATGCAGGTCGCGCAGATCGTCGCGGCCTTTCATGCTTGCCGGTTTCTGTGCTTCGGCCTCATCCGTGACCTTGCCCGGAAATTCGTCGGGGATGCCATGCTGATGAATGGCGATCAGACTGACCGAGCGCGGCGCGGATGGATCACCCAGCCGTTCGACCACACGGGCCAGCGGCAGGCCCATCCGCCCCTTCGGTCCGGCTTGCTCGGCCTGCACCAATTCGCCGGATTGCGCCCCCAGCGCATCATCCGCCCGTACCCGCCATTCCTTGTCCGCGCCCTTGTCGATGGGTACGATGCGCCCCCCTTCGGTCTCTTTGCGGAAGATACCGAGTATCCGGTTGGGCTGAGCTAGAACGCGGCGCATGAATCGCGCCTCGTATTGATAATCCTCGCCATGCGCCTCGACCATGCGAGCAAGGATGCGATCGCCCTGTCCCAGCGCCGGGTCGGATTTGCGGGGCGTATAAAGAACACGCGGCATCGGCCCATCGCCCCGCCATTGCAGCGGCCGCGCGAACAGATCGCCCGAGCCGTCCGGGGCCAGCAATTCCAGTACCGTCACCGATGGAAGTTTCTCGGGGTCAAGGTAATGGCGGCGGCGGCGTTCAAGCTGACCGTCGGCCTCGAGTTCCTTGAGCAACCGCTTGAGCTCGATCCGGTCTGCGCCCTTGATACCGAACGCCTTGGCGATGTCGCGCTTGGAATTGGCGTCGGGGTGGTCGGCAACCCAATCCATGATCTGTTGCTTGCTGGGAATCTGGGTCATGGGACAAGCCTATCAGGGGGTGCGGATAAACGCGACCGATTGTTGACGCTGAATATTCATGATCTAACGGCAATCTTCCATACCTGACTTGCGCATATCGATGTCACCACCGCGACAGCCCGGGGTGGACTGCAACGATGTCGTTGCGATGGGCGGTGCCATCATTGTTTCCCTGACATCTGCATAATCAGTTTCCAGAACAGTGCCAGAGCGATGAAGAATGTGGCCGCGATCGCGAAATAGAGGGAAAACGTAAACAATCCTTGCCCCAAGGTGATTGCGCATTTTCCAGTCTCGAGCCAGATTTCTCTGTGGCAGATCTCGTTATCCATCTCGCTGATCTTGGCCATATACAGGGGCAGGATCCCAAAGAGCACGGATAGGATCGTTGCGATGATGGCATAGCTCTTCATGGTCGCTACCGTTTTCAGTGCCCACATGATGAGCTTCCAGTATAGGAACAGAGCAGTGAAGAATATGATAGCAACCGCGAAATAGATGGCGAAGAAGAGGAGTGTTCGATCCCACAGAGGGACACATGTACGCCCTGCCGAATAAAGCAGCTCAGGGTCACATAATTCTGCTTGGTCGAATCTCGTCCCAATATAGATGGGGAGAAGGCCGAAGAAGGTGGAGATAATTATTGCGATAATCACATAAATTTTCATGGCTACGGCCTTCCTACCGGTGCCTTTCGGGATGCGGAGGACTGGGAATCCAGTCTTCACGAAGGGTGTTCATGAAGTCTTCGACACGAGCACCGTAATCGGTGACGACTTTCGCATCTATATCATTGTAAAGAGTAGAAATTTTTCGAATGGTTCGATCGTTCACGGTCAACCGCTCGATAATCCGTTTCAGCATGAATGCGCCTGCATCGAAATTTTTGGCCGGGTTGTTCATGTCATCCTCGGAGAACAGTTTTGACCAGTAGGGTACGTTGATATTCATCGGACGGATGGTTTTGTTACCTCCAAATGGTTGAAATATTGCATCATACCATCCGTGGGTGGTTTCCATCACGGCAATCGATAAGATCAGGATTTCAGGGACGGAAAAGCGGGCGGCACTGGCCTTGATGTATTGTGGCCAGGCGGGACGATCATTGGTAAGTTTCGCCATGGTTTCGCTCTCGTACCACGTCGGATATTCACTTGCAGTATGATCATCCTCAATATGGAAATCATACGGAATGTCGTAGATCATCGACGCCTTGCGAGAGATTTTCACCCGGACGAAAGCGGTCTGGTTGCCCTGAAAGGGGACGTCATGCCGAAAGGAAGCGTCCAGCGGAATATCCCGGTAATCGTGATGTGAACTGCCGGTGTGCGGCCTCACATCGAGATTATAGATGTTGATACCGTGTTTTTTGGTTTGCCAGATTTCCACTTCTCCACCGCTGTCTTCCAACGCGCTGTCACGCCCCATCCGGCGTAGCGTTGCTGCAAAGGGGATCGGCGCAGCATCGCGTTCGTGGCTGGGTTCGACCATGACGACAGCGTCCGCACAGCCGCATTTCTGAATGATCTGCCCAAATTCTACATTGCTCTCGTAGGAGATGTCTAAATTTACCATTTACTCGTACCTGATATTTTACACGCACTTAACATTCTTCACTGCCGCGCCCGACCAATCCCGGCCGGCCAGTTTCCCGGCCATTACATGCCGGGGGTCTCTGCGATATCGTCGCGGGCTGGTGTTACAATTCGAGGATCATGTCGCGATGCGGGATTCCGGCATCCTCGTATTCCTTGCCGATGGCCGTAAAGCCCAGCTTTTCATAGAATCCGACCGCATGTACCTGCGAACTCAGTTTGGCCTGGGTTATGCCGGGGCAATCGCGCAGCTTGTCTACCGCCATCCGGATCAACCCGACACCAAGCCCGATGCCTCGCGCATCCTGCAGCACACAGACCCGGCCGATCTTGCCGATATCGCCGGATAGCAGGATCCGCGCGGTGCCGACAGGCCGGGCCTCCTGCCATGCCAGCAGATGGATCGCCTGACCATCGAGACCGTCCCATTCATCGGCTTCTGTCACGCCCTGCTCATGGATGAACACGGCGCGGCGCAGGGTGCGGCAGGTATCGATGTCATCAGTCTCTTCGATTCTCATGCGAAATATCTTTCGAGGATCTTCTGATAGATATCCTTGAGCTGCCGGATCTGCGCCTTGGGTACACGCTCATCGACCTGATGCATGAAATGCCCGACCAGTCCGAACTCGACCACCGGGCAATGATCCTTGATATAGCGGGCGTCAGAGGTGCCGCCCGATGTGGACAGGACCGGTTCCCGCCCGCATTCCGCTGTGACCACATCACGGACCAGATCGACGAACGGGCCGGGTTCGGTCAGGAAGGCTTCGCCGGATATATCCGCAGCGATCTTCAGTGAAACACCGGTCTCGGCGCTTAGCTTGTCGGCGCGCGCGGTCAGATCGTGGATCAGCGAAGCGCCGCTATGCAGATCGTTGAAACGGATATTGACCACCGCAGTTGCGGTTTCAGGAATGACATTCGAGGCCGGGTTGCCGCAATCGATCGTGGTGATCTGCAATCCCGTAGGATCGAAATGATCCGTTCCCTGATCCAAAGGCGCGGCAATCAGTTCGTTCAGATAGCGGGTCAGGGCATGCAGCGGATTATTCGCACGGTGCGGATAGGCGGCATGACCCTGAATCCCGGTGGCGGTGATATGAAAGGTGACCGAGCCGCGACGGCCGATCTTCATCATCTCGCCCATATGATTGGGATTGCTTGGTTCCCCGACGATGCAGACATCCATCCGCTCGCCCTGTTCGGTCATCCAGTCCAGCAGGGCAGGGGTGCCATCCTTTGACGCACCCTCTTCGTCGCCGGTGATCGTCAGGATCACCGCGCCATCCGGCGGGGTCAGGGTAACGAAATCGATCGCGGCGGCAGTAAATGCCGCGACACCCGATTTCATGTCGGTCGCGCCCCGGCCCCAGATAATCCCGTCCTCGACATGTCCGCTGAAGGGCGGATGGCTCCATGAACCCAAATCGCCGGGCGGCACCACATCGGTATGCCCGTTGAAGCCGAATGTCCTGCCGCCTTTCGCGCCCCAGCGGGCAAACAGATTCGGCGTGCCGTTGCGGTCCACGCGATGCACCTCGAACCCCGCCTTGCCCAGCATTTCGGCAAGCAGAACAAGCGCTCCGCCTTCCTCGGGCGTGACGGAGGGGCAGCGGATCAGGCGGGCGGTCAGGTCGGCGGCATCGGTCATTTGCTTACATCCAGATTTCAATGGCACGACGAACAAGGTTCAGTCCGGTCAGGATCAGAAGCACCAGCGTCCAGCGCCGAAACTGCACCACATCAAGCCGGTCCTGCAAGGCAAAGCCCGCAAACATCCCGGCAAAGGCAGGCAGGCAAAGAATGAACGACAGCGGCAGGGTCTGGGAATTCAACAGGCCCGAAGTCAGATGTGCGCCGGTCAGAACGACCGCACCGATCAGGAATACCACGCCCTGCACCCGGATCTGCTCGCGTTTTCCGACCCCGGCCGACAGCAGGTAAACGATCAGCGGCGGTCCCCATATGCCGGAAATTCCGCCGTAAAGACCGCCGATAATGCCGGTGATCGCCTCGAACGGCTTGTCGTGCTGAACCGGCAGCGCCAGGGATCGCCCCGACAATTGCCATATTGCGAAGCCGACGATTGGAAGCCCAAGCGTGACATACATGACAGGCTGCGGGATGCGTTGCGCGAAGGCGGCGGAGACGCACATGAATATGACGACCATCGCGATATGAAGTCGAAACCGGCTGATCGATTTCCATGCCTCGCCCGGGCCCTGACGGAAAGCCTGATAGATATTCGTCAGCAGGACGGGCAGGATCAGGGATGCCAGCGCCGTGGTCGCAGGCATGATCGACCCGAATGCGGACAGCATGATCATTGGCATGGCGAAACCGATCGCGCCTTTCACCAGACCGGCGAAGGCCGTGATCACAATTGCCGCCCAGAATTGCCAGATTTCGACGCCGAACATGCGCGCAAGCTAGCCCGGCCGGCGGGAATAGGGAATGCCGGATTTGCACTATTTGCAAAAACCGTGACGTGCCGGCTGCGCGGGAAAAGAGAGGGCGTTTTTCTGTTGCACTCTCTGCGGCGGATCTGTAGGTGCCGTCTTGGGCAACCCTTCCCCAACGAAGGGCAATTAGCTGGAAGGCTGAATGATATGAGTGATCATCCGATCCCGGCCACGCGGCCGGTTAATCCGCGTTTCTCTTCTGGTCCTTGCGCCAAAATCCCCGAATATAATCTGGATATGCTGTCGGACGCGCCGCTTGGGCGCTCGCATCGCGCTGCCATCGGAAAAGGCAAGCTGGCCGAGGCCATCGATCTGACGCGCGAAATATTGGGCGTGCCCGCGGATTACCGCATCGGCATCGTGCCCGCCTCGGATACCGGCGCGGTCGAGATGGCGATGTGGTCGATGCTGGGTGAGCGTCCGGTTGAGATGCTGGCCTGGGAAAGCTTTGGTGAGGGCTGGGTGACCGATGCGGTCAAGCAGTTGAAGCTGGATGCCACCGTGCACAAGGCCGACTATGGCAAGATCGTCGATTTCACACAGGTGGATTTCGGCAAGGATGTGGTCTTCACCTGGAACGGCACCACCAGCGGCGTACGGGTTCCCAATGGCGAGGCCATTCCCGCGGATCGTGACGGGCTGACGATTTGCGACGCGACCAGCGCCGCTTTCGCAATGGATCTGCCGTTCGACAAGCTGGATGTGGTCACCTTCAGCTGGCAGAAAGTACTGGGCGGCGAGGCGGCGCATGGCATGCTGATCCTGTCGCCCCGTGCCGTCGCCCGGCTGGAAAGCTATACGCCGGACCGTCCCCTGCCGAAGATTTTCCGGCTGACCAAGGGCGGCAAGCTGAATGAGGGCATCTTCCGGGGTGAAACGATCAACACGCCCTCGATGCTGGCGGTCGAGGATTATCTTGTCGCTTTGAAATGGGCGCAATCGATCGGCGGCCTTCAGGGCCTGATCGCGCGAGCTGATGCGAATGCGAAAGCCGTGCGCGATTTTATCACTGACAAGGACTGGATCGCCGATCTGGCCGAGGATCCGGTGACGGCTTCGACCACGAGCGTCTGCCTGAAATTCACCGATCCCTCCATCAAGGATGGCGCCGCCTTCGCCAAAGCCGTCGCCAAGCGGCTGGAGACGGAAGGCGTGGCGCTTGATGCTGGCGCATATCGCGACGCGCCTCCGGGGTTGCGCATCTGGTGCGGCTCGACGGTGGAAGCCGGCGACGTGGCGGCGCTGATGCCGTGGATCGAGTGGGCCTATCGCGCGGAACTGATCGCGCAGAAATGACCTGTGAGGGGGGGGGGGGGGGGGGGGGGGGGGGGGGGGGGGGGGGGGGGGGGGGGGGGGGGGGGGGGGGGGGGGGGGGGGGGGGGGGGGGGGGGGGGGGGGGGGGGGGGGGGGGG
>NZ_JAUUTZ010000009.1 GCF_030678915.1 Paracoccus wurundjeri
CCCACCCGCCCCCCCCCCCCGCCGGCGCCCCGCCACCCGCCCCGGGGGGGGGGCGCCCCCCCCCGCGGCCGGGCCCCCCCCCCCCCCCACCCCCGAGGTATTTGGACAAAGAAGAAGAGGGGGAGAAAGCGATCCGGGCGGGCGCGATATGCTTTGGATCTCTTATCTGCCCGGCATGTATCCGGCCCGGATCGTTTTCAGTCCGGCCTCTTTCTTTCGCGGCAAGCTATTTGCGTCTTTGTTCCAGGTGCGGTTACCGGGCGATTATGCCTGCGGAAATTCAGTGCCACGCTGCACAGGATGATTGTGGCGCCCAGAAGCGATGGCAGCGACGGGATGACACCCCAGAGGATCCAGGTCACCGACAGCGACCAGACCAGCCCTGAATACCCGAAGGCAGCCAGAAACGCGGCCGGGGCCATGCGATAGGCGATAGCCGCCATGCCGATCCCAAGGCTGGAAAACGCCGCTGCGCCCCCGAACAGCAGCAGGTCGGACAGGTGGATTCCGCTCCAATGTCGAAGGGCGGTCGGGGTGATGAACAGCGCCGAGAACAATGCTCCGAAAAAGGCGATGGTCCACAGGTTGTCATTCGGCGGAATCCAGCGCGCATTGATGGCGTTCAGAGCATACATCAGGCTTGAGGCGACCACCAGCAGAGCCGACAGCCTGAAGGTCGCACCACCGGGATTGATCGCAATGACGACCCCCAGGAAACACAGGCTGACCGATAGCCACGAGGTCAGGCTGACCGGCTCTTTCAGCACGATGCTGGATATGGCGGTGATGAGGACGGGGGACAGGAACAGGATGACGGTGGCCTCGGCAACCGTAAGCTGTTCAAGTGAGGCGATATACAGATAGGCGGCCGTCAACCCGATCGCGCCCCGGATCGCATGGAGGGGAAGATTGCGGGATCCGATGCCCAGGCGCCCAGCGGTGCGGGCATGCAGCAGATACAGGACCGGAAGCGCCACGAGGCTGCGGATAAGAATGATGCAAGAGACATCATAGCGGTCGATCAGAAGTTTGGTGACACTGTCATTGAGCACGTAGCAAAGACCGCTGAAACAGACCAGAATCGCCGCCAGCGTCCGCGACGGAGTCATTGCCGGCCACCGGAGCAAAGGGGAGAAAGCCGGATCATATCGGGAATCACAAAGGTGATCCGAAAGCTTGTGTCGCCGGTGCGGATTCGGCGCAACGTTTCACCGGGAAATGTAATTTTCTGCATGACATTCGACCCGTCTTCCGTGTTTGTTACGAAAACAACCCTAAATATCCGTAGCTTATAGGTTAGTTGTACGTCCAGCAAAAAAATTATTTGACCAACGTCCAACATCACTCAATACTGCCGACAACAAACCAGAATCGACAAGGGGGACGGTTTGAGGACGCGAGTGACAGATCTTCTGGACATCAGTTATCCGATCATTCAGGGCGGGATGCAGTGGGTCGGCCGCGCCGAACTGGCCTCGGCGGTGTCGAATGCCGGCGGGCTGGGAATCCTGACGGCGCTGACGCAGCCGGACCCGGATGCGCTGCGGGCCGAGATCGCGCGTTGCCGCGCCATGACCGATAAGCCCTTTGGCGTGAATCTGACCATTCTGCCCACGACCTCGCCTCCGCCCTACAAAGACTATCTGGATGCGGCGCTGGATTCAGGGATCAGGGTGATCGAGACGGCCGGACGCAGTCCAAGGGAGTTCATCGCCAGGATCAAGGATGCCGGCGGGGTGATCGTTCACAAGTGCACCGCCGTCCGTCATGCAGTATCGGCCGAGCGCGCCGGGGTCGACGCGATCTCTATCGATGGTTTCGAAGCTGCGGGGCATCCGGGTGAAGACGATATCGGCGGGTTGATCCTGTTCGCGGCGGCGCTGATGCTGGGGGCCGAGGGAATCAATATGGGCACCCGGTTCTGCGCCACGCAGGAGGCGCCGATCCATGACAATATCAAACAGGCCATGGTCGATGCCAGCGAGCGCGACACCAACCTGATTTTCCGCCCGTTCCGCAATACCGGCCGGGTGCTGAAAAACGGAGTCTCGGATGAGGTTATCCGGATCGAGCGCCGTCCCGGGGGCGCGGAGTTCGAGGATGTGCGGCCTCTGGTTTCGGGCGCGCGAGGAAAGGCGGCTTTGACCAGTGGCAAGATCGATGACGGCCTTGTCTGGGCCAGTCAGGTAATGGGGCTGATCGAGGATATCCCCAGTTGCCAGGAACTGATCGACCGGATCGTCAGAGATTGCCGAAAGGCGATTGATATCGGTCAGGCGGCCTTTTCGGGTTGATCACCGGATGCGGGGAACGGCATCGCGCAGGAAGGTGAATTTCCGGCGGCAAAAGACACGCCTACCAATCACCAGCACGGCACGGGGAGGTGCCGCAAAAAGGGAGGAATTCATGAACAGGAAATATATTCTTGCTACGTCGGTTGCACTTGTCGCCGGTATGGCGGCAGCCGAGGAAACGGTCAGCTATGCGTCCTATGGCGGCGCCTATCAGGAGGGCGTTCGCAAGGCCATCCTGGACCATTTGCCCGAAGATCATGGCATGACCGTTGTCGATTACGTGCTGGCGGGCGGCATCCGCGATATCCGCAGCAAGGTCCGCGCCAATGCCGTCGATATCGATGTGGCCGAGCTTTATGGCGGGCTTTGCGATCTGGCGGCGAAAGAGGGGCTGATCGAGGAGCTCGATTATTCCCAGATCCCGAATGCCAGCGGTATCCCCGAGCATTTGCGGAATACGCATTGGGTCGGGTTCACCGCCTATAGCACGGTTCTGGCGTATAATACCGATGTTTACGGGGATAATCCGCCAAAGAACTGGGCCGATTTCTTCGATACCGAGAATTTCCCCGGACTCCGCGCCATTTCGGCCCAGTCACCGGCTACCAATATGGAAATCGCATTGATGGCGGATGGGGTGGATAAAGCCGATGTCTATCCTGTCGATATGGATCGTGCGATGGGGAAATGGCAGGAATTGCTGCCGGATATCGCGGTCATGTGGTCGTCGGGTGCGCAAGCCACGCAGCTTGCGACATCGGAAGAGGTCGACATGATCGCAATCTGGGCCGCGCGGATTGACGCAGCCATCGATGAGGGCGCGCCCTATGCCTATACGCTTCAGGATGCGGTCATGGATGTCGAATGCCTGGTGGTGCCCAAGAATTCGCCCAATCCCGAAGGCGCGATGAAACTGATCAATCATTTGCTTGATCCGGAATATCAGGCGCGTTTGCCGGAATTCATTCCCTATGGCCCGATGAACCAGGATGCCTTCGAACAGGGACTGGTCTCGCCCGAGGACGCTGCGAATATCGTGACCAGCAGTGAAAATCTGGAAAAACAGCTGATCACGGATATGCCGTGGTGGGCCGATCATCAGACGGAAGCCCAGACCAAATGGGATTCCATAATGCTGCAATGAGCTTCTGGCCGGATGGCGCGGGACCGCTGCGGCATCCAAAGGATCTTCGTGCGAAATCCAGTGTCGGGCTGACATGGCCGGGCGATCTGATTGCTGAAAGATGGGGCAAGGATGACGAATTCTTCGACAACGGCATTGCCGGTATCGATCCAGTCATTGTCAAAACATTACGGGGCGGTCCGTGCCGTCGACTCGGTGTCTTTCGATATCGATGCGGGTGAATTCCTGACGCTGCTTGGACCCTCGGGCTCGGGGAAAACCACGCTGCTGATGATGATCGCCGGTTTTACCCGCCCGAATGCGGGTTCGATCCGTATCGACGGGCAGGAGATCGTTCACCTGCCGCCGCATAAGCGCAATATCGGAATGGTTTTTCAGAATTACGCGCTGTTCCCGCATATGACGGTCGGCGAAAATGTGGCCTATCCGCTGCGCCTGCGCAAAATCCCCCGTACCGAGATCGAGGACCGGGTGAACAGGGTTCTGGATCTGGTGCGGCTGGCCGGATATGGCGCGCGCCGGATTACGGAACTGTCGGGCGGGCAAAGACAGCGTATCGCCCTTGCCCGCGCCATCGTGTTCGAACCGCGTATCCTGCTGATGGATGAACCGCTTTCGGCGTTGGACAAGCAGTTGCGCGAAACCATGCAGATCGAGATCCGCAAGCTGCATGATCGTCTGCGAATGACCACGATTTCGGTGACGCATGATCAACGCGAGGCTCTGACCATGTCGGACCGGATCGCGGTGTTCTCGAAGGGCCGGCTTGAACAGGTGGCGAGTCCGGTCGAGTTGTATGAACGCCCCGAAAGCCGGTTTATCGCCGAGTTCATCGGTGAATCCAGCTTCCTGCCGCTGCAGCGCGACGCGCGCGGGATGCATTTCGGTGATCAGCAGATCAATCTGGCGCAGGATGCCGGTGGCGTCGATGGCGACAGCTTGCTGATGCTTCGGCCCGAGCGTCTGCGGATCGTGTCGCAGGGCGATGTGACCAATATGGATGACAACCTGTTCGACGGTCAGGTGGTCACGGCCGCGTTCCAGGGAGAATCCCTTCTTTACGAGGTGATGCTGAGTGGCGGGCAGAAAGTGTTTGTCCGCGCCGCCAACCGGTCGGAAAACCTGCGTGCCATGCCGCAGGCGGGTGAAAAGGTGACGCTGCGGCTTGGCCGGGCGGATACCAGAATTGTCCGGGCGGGGGGCTGACGATGGAACCTGCCGCTCTGGCCGAAACCGCAATTCCGCAGACGCAGCTGGACAAGAACCGCCATACGCTGAACCGTGAACGGCGGCACGAAAACTGGTCCATGCTTCGCCTGACCATTCCCGCCTTGCTGATCGTGGGCGTGCTGATGGTTGCCCCGCTGCTATGGCTGCTGTCGATGTCCTTCGTCGATATCGAGGGGAATTACGGTCTGGGAAATTACCGGCTGTTCTTTTCCGAGCCGGTCTATGTCGAGATATTCCTGAACACGTTCAAGATCGCCCTGATGGTGACCGTGATCAGCGTGCTGATGGGCTATCCGGTGGCCTATCTGATGTCGATCCTGTCGGCGAAATGGGCGGGTCTGATGATGCTGGCGGTGTTGGTCGTTCTGGACCTCGGGACTGGTTCGCACTTTTTCATGGCTGATCATTCTGCAAAGAAAGGGCCTGATCAACGAGACGCTGTCATGGCTGAACCTGATCGAGCGGCCATTGACGCTGGTGCATAACATGACCGGCACGGTGATCGGCATGGTGCATATCATGATCCCGTTCCTGATCCTGCCGCTTTACGCCTCGATGAAGGCGATAGACGGAAATCTGATGCGTGCCGCCGCGAATGTCGGGTCATCGCCGACTCATGCGTTCTTCCGCATCTTCCTGCCGCTGTCGATGCCGGGACTGGTTGCCGGAACGATCATGATCTTCGTGATGAGCCTGGGCTTCTACATCACGCCCGCATTGCTGGGTGGCGGCAGGGTCAAGATGATCGCCCAGCGCATCGAGGAATCGCTTGCGCTTTATCCGACCTGGGGTCCGGCGGCGGCGCTTGCCGTTCTTCTTCTGCTCATGACGGCGCTGTGCCTGTGGATCAGCCTGATCCTCGTGCGCAGACTGTCTCCGGAACGGGTGAGGTAAACGATGGAATCTCATGTTTCTCACCGGGAGCGCCTGTGGCTTTACAGCCTCGTCGGTCTGGTCCTGTTCTTTCTGGTCGCGCCTGCGATCATCGTTATTCCGGTGTCCTTCAGTTCGACCATGGCGATGTCGTTTCCGCCTTCGGGCTGGTCGCTGCGCTGGTATGAATCCTTCTTTCAGCAAGAGAAATGGATCGGGGCCTTGTGGGTATCGCTGCGCGTCGCCTTCGGGACGATGATTCTGACGACGATCGTAGGTGTCGCGGCCTCTTACGCATTGAATCAGGGCCGCTTCGGCTTAAGGAACCTGATCCGCACCACGCTTGTCGCGCCCCTTGCGGTGCCGGCCATTCTGATCGCGGTGGGGGTGTTCTTCATCTACGCGGCGCTCGGGAACATGCTGAACACGATCTGGGGCCTGATCCTGGGCCATTCCGTGGTGGCGATGCCTTTCGTCATCCTGACCATGACCGCCGGGTTCAACAGCTATGACGCCAGCCAGGAGATGGTCGCCCGCAGTCTGGGCGCAAATCGGCTGAAAGCCTTTCTGACGGTGACGTTGCCGCAACTGAAATTCTCGGTTGCGACCTCGATGTTGCTGTCCTTCCTCATTTCGTTCGACGAGTTGATCATCTCGTTGATGGTGTCGTCGGGGCCGATGTCCACCTTGCCGCGTGTGACCTTTGCGACGCTGCGGGATGATGTCGATCCGACGCTGGCGGCAGCGTCATCGCTGATGCTGGTCGTGACATCCCTGCCGCCGCTGATCCTGCATCTGCTGAGCATGCGTGCCGCCCGGAAGGAGGGTCGCGATGCTGGATGATCTGAATCGCGAGCTGGCGGGTTATGTCCTGCTGATCCGCAAGGGCGTGGTGCTGGAGATCCGCATGGTCAAGCCTCCGGTCAACGCGATCTGCCGCCGGCTTGGCCGCGCTCTGGAACGGGCGGCTTTGTATCTTCAGGCCGATCCCGAATTGCGGATCGGTATCCTGTCCAGCGGTTCGGATCGGGCATTCTCTGCGGGTATGGATTTCAACGAGGGAACCGACCCTGCCGGAGCCGAGGCAAAGCAGGGCGCGGTCGAAGGCGGGTTTGGCGGTATCACCACGCTGTGGTCCCTGAAGAAACCGCTGATCGCGGCGATCAACGGCCCTGCGGTGGGGGGTGGTCTGGAACTCGCATTGGCCTGCGACCTGCTGGTGATGGCCAATGAGGCGTTCCTGCAATTGCCCGAACTCGAGCGCGGGTTGCTGCCCGATGGCGGCGGGCTTCAACGGCTGCCCCGGCGTATCCCCTATCATGTCGCCACCGCGATGATCTGGACCGGCGAGCCGATGAGCGCATCCGACGCGCATCGCTGGGGGCTGGTCTGGCGCGTGAGCGACCGGGCGGGCCTGATGCCGCTTGCCTGGGAACTCGCCGAAAGGATCGGGCGCTCTGCCCCGTTGGCGCAGCAGGCCCTGAAGGAAACGCTGCGCGCCGTCGATGCCCTGCCGGATCGCGAGGCGATGGCCCTGCGTGCCGATGGCCGCGAAGGCCTGACGAATTACGCCGCGATGCTGCGATCCGAGGACATGATCGAGGGCCAGCGCGCCTTTCTGGAAAAACGCATGCCGCGATGGCGCGGCTGCTGACAAAGAAACGTCAACCAAAGCCAGCCCGATCTGCGGGAAGAGCGGAAATGAGGGGAAAATGTATAAATTTCTTGAAATTGAACGGCATGATGCTGTTGGGGTCATCGCGCTTAACCGTCCGCAGGCCCGCAATGCGCTGGGAATGGGGATCACGATCGAATTGCGTCGTGCCCTGCGCGAGGCGGCCGCCGACACGACCATGCGGGCACTGATCCTGACCGGGCGCGGCGGTGCCTTTTCCGCCGGGGCGGATGTCAAGGAATGGGCTTCGGAAGAAAATCCCTGGCCCGATATGAACTGGGTCGAGGAATCGCTGCGTCTGGTTCAGCAGGTGCATGATATGCCCAAGCCGGTGATCGCGATGATCGATGGCGCGGCGGTCGGGGCGGGGCTGGACATGGCTTTGGCCTGCGACTTCCGCTATGCCTCGGCCAGGGCCAAATTCATCTGTTCCTATACCAATGTCGGCTTCAATCCCGATTGCGGCGGAACCTGGCTGATGCCGCGGATCATCGGGTTAGAGGCCGCCAAGCGTTTTGCCTATACCGGTGAATTATGGACGGCAGAGATTGCCTTGAAGAACCGTCTTGTCAGCCATGTCAGCGATCCGGACGCGCTGTGGGATGACACGCTGGCCTTTGCGCAACTGCTTGCCTCCGGACCGACCGTGGCGATTGCCCAGGCTAAGAAACTGATGAACACGGCGCATCTTCGCAGCCTTTCGGATCAACAGCTGGAAGAGGCGGCGGCAGGCAAGATCTGCGGACAGACACAGGATCACAAGGAAGGCTTGGCGGCCGCCAATGAGCGCCGCGCCCCGCGCTTTACCGGCGCGTAAGGAGAAAAATATGGATTTCGCACTTAGTTTCGAACAACAGACCCTGATCGACTCGCTGGAAGAATTTTGCAGGCGCGAGCTGTATCCTCATGAAGATCTGGTCGAGGAATTGCGCCATGTCCCCGAAGAACTTCAGCAGGAAATCCGGCGCAAATCGGAAGAGGCCGGGTTTGCCGGAATGAACCTGCCTGAAGAATGGGGCGGGCCGGGGCTGGACCGGCAGACCAAGATGCAGGCCGAGCGGGTGCTTGGCAAGTCCAGCGCCGCCTTGACCATGTGCATGAATCGCGGGGTGACCGGCATTCTGTTCAAATGCCGGGGCGAGCAGATCGAGGAATATCTGAAGCCCTGTATTCGCGGCGAACGCAAGGATGCCTTTGCCCTGACCGAACCGGGGGCCGGTTCCGATGCGCGGGGCATCACCACCAAGGCGGTGCGCGATGGCGATCACTGGGTTGTCAACGGCGTCAAGCAGTTCATTTCTCATGCGGATATCGCCGATTTCATCATCCTCACGGCGGTGACCGGCATTGACGATACGCCCCAGGGGCCGCGCAAGCGCTTCACCTCGTTCCTGATGGACAAGGATCTGCCCGGCGTGCGGGTAGAGCCGATGAAATCCATCGTGACACGCGGATATAACCCGACCATGATCTATCTGGATAATGTCAGGCTTCATGACAGCAAGATTCTGGGCGAAGAGGGCAAGGGTTTCGATATGGCCAATGAATGGCTGTATGATGGCCGGGTTGCACTGTCTGCGCATTGTGTCGGCCGCGCGGAGCGCATTTTCGACATGAGCAAGGAATGGGCCGGAACCCGCAAGGCATTCGGAAAAACGATCGGTGAATTCCAGGGCGTTGGCTTCAAGATCGCCAATATGGCCGTTGATATCAAACTGGGCGATCTTATGGTCAAGGAAGCCGCCTGGAAAATAGATAATGATCAGATGAACCGGACCGAAGCGTCGATGGTAAACTATTACTGCTCGGAAATGGTGTTCCGGGTCGCGGATGATGCGATCCAGATTTTCGGGGGCATGGGCGTGATGGAAGAACTTCCAATCCAGCGCTTCTGGCGCGACGCCCGGATCGAACGCATCTGGGAAGGCACATCAGAGGTTCATCAGGACATAATTGCGAAAGATCTGTTACGACCTTACAGGTAACGGTTGAATATCGGTTGGTCAGTGGTGGCGGAATGGCGGCATGAGAACTGTGACAAGAGAGACGAGGATCAGTGAGCAGCGCAAACGAGAACTGATCGTTGGCACACTGAATTCGATCTGCAAACATGGCTATCTGAACTCGACGATCAATACGATCAGCGAGGAATCGGGTCTGTCGCGCGGCCTTATCAACCATTATTTCGCCAGCAAGGACGATCTGATCACCGCGGCGCACCGGTATTTCCTGCAGAATGCCGATGATTTCTACCGGCATATGGCAAACACGATCGAGGATCGCTTCGATCGCCTGTTCTATGCCGCCTGCGGTCCCTTTCTTCGCGATCTTGGCTATGAGGAACTTCTGATCCATTACATGAGCGCGGCATGGATAGTTCCCGAAATCCGTGCGTTGCATCAGGAATTATGGGGGAAATACCGTGCCTATATCGGCCGCCGTCTGGCCGCGGTCGCCCATGAAAGAGGGATGGAAATCGATATCAGGATGTCTGCAATCACCGTAACCCAGCTTTCGGACGGATTGTGGGTCGGCAAGGTCATGGAAGAAGCCTACACCAGTGACGAGTGCTGTATAATAATCCGGAAATGGTTGTGCGATCTGTTCGGAGAGGATCCGGATAAGCACCCGCTGCGGCCGGATATCGATCTGGAAACATATCCGACAAGCGCCCCGATGCCCAAGCGGCTGAGGGGCTGAACCGGGCATCAACCGATAAGGGCAAAACCGGGCAATCTGCGACACCTCGTTCATGGGGAGGATGAGACATGCGAGCGTATAATACATTCGAAACCGAAGGGGAAACCGGCGTGGCGATGCGAGAGAACTTCAAACGGCTGCTTGCTCCGGAAAGCATGGCCTTTATAGGCGGTTCGCAGGTGGAATATACGCTGAAAACATTGCGCGAACAGGCATATGGCGGTGATGTCTATGTCGTGAACCCCAAACGCGACGAGATTGCCGGATATCCCTGCCTGCCCTCGATCGCGGATCTGCCGGTTTCGCCGGATGCGGTATTTCTGGCGGTCAATGCCGATGCGACGGTGATCGCATTGCGCGAACTGGCGGCGATGAAGGCCGGCGGCGTGGTCTGCTATGCTTCGGGCTTTTCGGAAATCGGCGAGGCGGGGCATGAGCGTAACCGTGAATTTATCGCGGCGGCGGGCGATATGGCGGTGGTCGGGCCAAATTGTTACGGGCTGGTGAATTACGTCAGTCACGGCAGCATCTGGCCCGCGCTTTATCCGCAACTGCCAAATGGCCGGGGCGCGGCGGTCATCTCGCAAAGCGGCAATGTGACAGGGCATCTGGTCAGCAATGCGCGTTCGGTGCCGTATTCCTACCTGATAAGCGCCGGGAATCAGGCAGTTCTTGGCTTCGAGGATTATATCGATTTTCTGATCGACGATCCGAATGTGACCTGCCTTGGCCTGTTCATGGAAGGCATTCGCGACGTTGCGGGTTTTGCGCGGGCATGTCTGCGGGCGCGGGCGTCCGGCAAGCCGGTGATCGTCTGTCGCTCCGGCCGCTCGGAACTGGGTGCGGAAATGGCCGCCAGCCATACCAGTTCGCTTGCGGGGCAGAACGAATATTATCAGGCGCTGTTCACGCGGCTTGGGGTGATCGAAACCGACACGGTTCCGCAGTTTCTGGAGATGATGAAGCTGGCTTCGGTCGCGCCGCGTGTCTCGGGCGACCGGATCGCGGTGTTTTCAAGCTCGGGCGGGGATAACGGGTTGGCGGCGGATTATTGTTCCTTTGCCGGATTGGCTCTGCCGCAACCCGATAACCGGCAGGTGGCCGCGATCAGGCCCCTGCTGCCCGCTTTTGGCCATGTCTCGAACCCGCTGGATTTTACCGCCGGCTATTGGGGCAGCGAAGAATTACTGACCCCGATGTTCACCACGATGCTGCAAGGTGATTATGATGCCGGGATGCTGGTCATCGATTATCCCCCCACAGGGGCGCATTACCGCGACAAGACCGCGCATCAGGCGATGGACCGTGCATTGGCGGCGGCAGGCAGGACCAGCGGCAAGCCGGTATTCCATGCCTCGGTCAATACCGAAAGCATCCCACCCGAAGATGCCTCTGCCCTGATCGCGCAGGGGATCGTACCCTTGCAGGGGCTGCATGACGCGGCGCAGGTGATCGCCAAATGGGTTGCCTGGTGCAGGCTGGTCAGGGCGGACCGGACCGGAGTGGAGGTTCAGGCGCCCTTTGCGATTGCTACGCTTTCAGGCGGCGCCATGACGGTCAACGAGGGCGAATCCAAGCGCCGCCTTGCCGGTTATGGCTTGCAGGTACCCAAAGGCCGGGTGCTGACTTTGGCGGAAATTTCATCCCTGCCGGAAATGCTGGACGAGCCGGTCGTGCTGAAGGTGCTGCATGACCGGCTGGCGCATAAAACCGAGGTCGGCGGCGTTGCCCTGAACCTGCGCAGCCGTGGCGAATTGACTGCCGCCGCACAGCGCATGATCGCCTCGGTCGCCGCGCATGATCCGGATATCAGGCTCGGGCATTTCCTGATCGAGCCGATGCAGGCCGCGCCGCTGGCGGAGCTGATCGTGGGCGTCAAGCGCGACCCCTTGTTCGGGATGGTGCTGGTCGTCGGGGCAGGGGGCATCCTGGTGGAACTGATGCAGGACGCCACGCCCCTGCTGTTGCCGGTGACCCGGTCCGAGGTCGAAACCGCGTTACGGGGATTGAAAAGCTTCGCCCTGCTGGATGGGTTCCGCGGCCGCGCTTTGGCCGATCTGGACGCGGTGATCGACGCGATCATGGCGATAGCGGATTATGCAGGCGATCATCAGGAGGACCTGCTTGAACTGGATGTCAATCCGCTGATGGTGTCGGCGAAAGGCGCGGTGGCTGTCGATGCCCTGATCGTTGAACATCGTGGCTGATCCGTTCACGGTGCCGGGGAATGGCGGACAGGAAGGTTGGAAGATAATGAAAAACGATGAAAATCTTAGCGGTGCCGAAGCGCTGGTCCATAGTCTCGTGGCCGGAAATGTGGATACCTGTTTTGCCAATCCGGGCACCAGCGAAATGCATTTCGTTGCCGCTCTGGACCGGATCCCGGGCATCCGCTGTGTGCTGGGATTGCAGGAAAACACGGTGACGGGGATGGCGGATGGCTATTTCCGCGTCGTCGGGCGCCCCGCCGCGACATTGCTGCATTGCGGCCCCGGATACGCCAACGGGATTGCGAATATCCATAACGGCCGCCGGGCAGGCAGCGGGATGCTGAATATTGTCGGCGATCACGCGACCGATCACGTTGCCCATGACAGCCCGCTGACGGCGAATGTCGAGGCGCTGGTCGGCAGCACCTCGAACTGGCTCCGGTTCGGCGTCTCGCCCGGGAAGATCGGCGAGGATGCCATGGACGGTTTGCGCGCCGCCACCGAGGGTTACGGTCAGATCGCGTCGCTGGTCCTGCCTGCGGATGTGTCCTGGTCCAAAGGCGGGGCGGCGGCGGTGGGCGGTGCCCCGCCGGCGGGGCCGCGGCCGCATGATCCGGCAGCCGTGGCCCGGGTTGCCGCTGCCCTGCAATCCGGGCGCAGGGCCCTGATCCTGCTTGGCGCCCCGGCGGTCGTCGCGGATCTGCACCCGCTTCTGCTTGGGATTTCCGAAACCACCGGCGCGGATCTGATGGGCAGCCCGGCGATTTCCAGCCAGCCACGCGGGCGCGGGCGTCTTGATCTGTCAGCCGTTCCCTATCCCGTATCCGATGCTTTGCGGGTGTTGGAACCCTATGATCTGCTGGTGCTGGTGAATTGTCCGGCCCCGGTCGGGTTCTTCCGCTATCCCGGCCTTCCCAGCCTGTTGCATCGTGAGGATGCCGAGATCCTGACCCTGACCGACCGGCAGCAGGATGCGCGGTCGGCGTTGAACGCGTTGGCCGAAACGCTGAATGCCGCGCCGCGACCGGTTCAGGTCACGTCCGGGCGAATCGAAAAGCCGCAGGCGGGGCCAATCACGCCCGACTCTCTGGCTGCGGTCGTGGCCGGGCAGTTGCCCGAAAACTGTATCGTGGTAAGCGAGGCTTTGACCTCGGGCGGGGGTTTTGATGCGGTGATGGGAAAGGCCGCGCCCTGCGACTGGATGACGGTGATAGGCGGAGCGATCGGTGGCGGCATCCCATTGGCGACCGGCGCGGCAATCGGGGCCGAGGCCAGTGGCCAGAAAGGCCGGCGCGTCATCACCCTGCAGGCCGATGGATCCGCAGCTTATACGGTGCAGGCGCTATGGACGCAGGCGCGTGAGAATCTGCCGGTCACGACATTGCTTCTGAACAACCGCTCTTACGCGATCCTGCTGGGCGAATATGCCAAGGTCGGAGCCAGCCCGGGGCCGACTGCGAATGACATGATGAGTCTGTCACGGCCTGATATCGACTGGGTTTCGATTGCGCAGGGTTTCGGCGTCGAGGCGCTCTCAGTGTTCGATAATCTGGAACTGGACGCAGCTTTCGGGCGCGCGTTGGCCAAGGATGGGCCGATGCTGATCGATATTCGTCTGTGAACGCTGCCGGGATGCCGTTCTACAGGCGAGGGGCCGAAATCCCCGCGCGTCCCCAGAGCCGGGCGCTGCCCGTCATGCAAATACGTGCAAGCTACGACGGGCCTTTGGCCCCTGATTTCGGGCGGGATGCGGCGGCGGCCGTTTAACCGCGTTTCGTTTCCGTTTAACGCGGGACCGTGCCGGGATTTCATCGGTGACTGCCTTGTCAGCCAAAACGCCCCTGTTCGTCCGGCCAGGTCCATAGCTCCCTGTCGGCAAGAATGGCGGCGACAACCGCTTCGGCCCGCGCCTGAGCCGTGGGGGTCTTCGGCAGGCACATGTCCTGCGTCTCGGCCCGTACAAGGTAATCGACAACCTGTTCGCGGGGCACGTTCCTGCGCAGTTGAGAAGCCGCAGAGACAAGATAGCTGTCATATTCGTCCGCAAAGGGCAGATTGGCGTCGTCATCCCATTTACCCGGATGCAATCCCTCCGGTCCCAGCAATCCAATCGGATCCCAATACGCCCAGCCGATATCGCGCAGTCTGGACAGCTTGACCCTTGGTTGCGGTGACAGCTTCGTCATGGGCGGCTATGGTGAATTCGGGAAAATCTCATGCGGCGTGCGATCAGCAAGGCCGGACATGAAGAAGCCGTCATTTCCCAAGCCGGTCCACAGCTTCTGAGCGGGCGATAACGATGGGTCAACTGTCTCCTGCCTCGATCTCTTCGGCCACAAGCTGCTGGAGCGTCCAGATATATTCGTCGTGAATGCCCAGTTCCGCCAGCCCAAGGACCGTGCGCAGCAGATATTCCGCACCCGATCCGGCAGCACCTGCCGCGCGGGCAAGCCTTTGCGCCTGTTCCCTGACCGTCAGTTCGGCGATCTGCACATCCACCGGGTCGGCGTAGAAGGTCAGGGCCTGTTCGCGGCCTCGCTGGGTCTCGACCTCGATCCAGCGGGCGTTGGCGGCCAATTCATGCGCGACAAGCTCGCGCCGCAGGATGGCGCGCAGGGATTGCATCTCGGTTCCCTCGGCGATCTCGAATACCAGCCCCTCGCAACTGCCCCCCGAGGCAAGCGCGAGCATCAGGCCAGGCCGCTCGGGCGAGCCGCGGAAATGGTCAAGCGAGATCGAGAAGCTGCGATGCCAGCCGATAGCGGTCGCGCGGCGGCGCGACTGAATGTCGAAGCCGGGATTCCAGATCAGCGAACCATAGGCGAAGACCGGAATCGGCCGAGGCCGGTCCTGCGTCAGCCTGGCGGCCAGCAGATCGAGATCGGCATCCTCCAGCATCCTCCAGCGTGGATCATGCAGCGGTCCCGTAGCCGAGGCCACGCGGGCGACATGATCGTCGGACAGGATGATGGGGCAATGATTGGTCATCGGCTTTCCTGTGCGTCGCGAGTTTTTCACGCCCATACAGATCCTATCCGTGGCGCCGGGGGTCAACCCCGAACTGGGCCAGATTCACGGGCCGGCCATCAGTCTGACCATCGCCGCCGCCGTTTGCGGATCCGCCGGGAAGAAACTTTCGATGACGATATCCGCAAGGGTGATGTCGACCGCAGTGCCGAAAAGTGTTGTCGTGCTTAGAAACGCAAGCGGTCCTTCCCGGCTTCGGATGACAAGGGGAACGGCGATTTCGGATGTTGCCGCGACGGGTTTGCGCATCGGCGCGGCGCCGGGTGGCACGGGATAGGCCCGCAACTCCTTACGCAGATCGATAAGCTGACGGTCGGCGGTAAGCTCGATGTCATGCGTAAGCCGGGCCAGTATATGATCGCGCCATTCCCTGAAATTGACTATCCGGGGTGCCAGCCCCTCGGGATGCAGGCTAAGGCGCAGCACATTCACCTCGCCCGCCAGCAGAGAGGGTGCGGCGCCCTCGGTCAGGACCGCAACCGCCCGGTTGGCCGAGCGAAGCATCCAGCGGCGATCGACGGCAAGGGCCGGGTGGGGCTCGTGCCCGGTCAGGATCCGTTCGATTGCGGTTCGCGCCTGCTCCATATCGGGAGACGCGAGTCCGCGTGCGCGATATACCCGCGCATAGCCCGCGGCGGCCAGCAATGCGTTTCTGTCGCGCAGCGGCATCTGCAGGAATTCCGCCAGACGCAGGATCATGTCGCGGCTGGGATTCGAACGCCCGGATTCCAGAAAGCTCAGATGCCGCTGAGAAATTTCGGCTTCAAGCGCAAGGGCAAGCTGGCTGTAGCGGCGGCGCAAGCGCCAATCGCGCAGCATCTGGCCAAAGGAATGCTGTTCGTCCTGCATGTTTGCATTCCATCCTGTTTCAAACAGCGTTGCGATTACCTTCGAGGTAATCGACCTCAGAACAATTTGCCATGATGATCGGCTTTGTGATCAGCAGTTTTGTGCTGCGTCGCGTTTGCCCGACGACTATTCGAAGGAGATAAAGACATGACAGCTTATGCCATAGGCCAATTGCGCAACGTCGATCTTAATCAGGGGATCCTGGACTATCTGCACGGGATTGACGCCACGCTGAAACCATATGACGGCCGTTTCATCATTCATGGAGGCCGGAAAGAGCAGCTTGAAGGGGTGTCGCGCGACGACCTGATCGTCATCGCCTTTCCGACCATCGAAGCGGCGCGCTTGTGGTATTCCTCACCTGCTTATCAGGCGCTTATCCCTTTGCGTCAGCAAGGCTCGGAGGGGGAGGTGTTTCTTATGGACGGCGTGGATGACCAGCACCGCGCGACGGATATCCTCGAACCGCAACAGGGTTGAGGCTGTCGCCACGGGGCGCGAAATCGGCGTCTTGAATCATACGGAAAGCCGGGCCGGGCGGCAGCGCGTCCGGACCGGCTTTTCAATTTCGGCCCAATGCTTCGATGATCCGGCAGTTTGAAATCGTCGTCCCACCCTTGCATTGGGCACCGATGCTGCGCAATTCGGCGGCCAGTGCCGTCAGATCGGCGATCTTGTCTTCGATCTCGGCAAGATGCACCCGTGTCAGATCATCGACTTCCGTGCAGGATCGGGCGCGATCCGAAGACAGCGCGGCAAGTTCGGCGACCTGCTCCAAAGAAAAGCCAAGCTCGCGGCAGCGGCGAATGAACTGCAACCGATGCAGCTGGGCCTTGCTGTAGATGCGATAATTGGCGGCACTGCGATGCGGCGCGGGCATCAGGCCGATCTTTTCGTAATAGCGGATCGTGACGACCTTCGTGCCGGTCAGACGCGCGAGATCGCCAATGCGATAAATCTCTTCGGGCATGGCTTGACCCTATAGTTGCTATAGCCGCTACATTCTAGGCGGAACCGAAACATTCCGCGAGTCCGCCATGCCCTGCTGCTCTTCCGATAGCTGCGCTTCCTCTGCCGTTCAGGGATCATCCCGTTTCCGTCGTGTCCTGTGGATCGCGCTTGCGATCAATGCCGGGATGTTCGTGACGGAAATCGCCGCGGGCATGTTGGCAGGTTCTGCCGCGCTGCAAGCCGACGCGCTCGACTTTCTTGCCGACGCAGCCAATTATGCCATCAGCCTTGCCGTGCTGGGCATGAATCTGCGTTGGCGTGCCGGTGCCGCATGGGTCAAGGGCGCATCGATGGGCGTTTTCGGACTGTGGGTTCTGGGCACCGTGGTCTGGCACTGGCTCAATGGAACGGTGCCGCATGCGCCCACAATGGGGCTTATCGGCACTCTGGCTCTGGTGATGAATCTTGTCTGTCTGATCCTTCTCATGGCTTTCCGGGACGGAGACGCGAATATGCGTTCCGTGTGGATTTGTTCGCGCAATGACGTGATCGCGAACATGGCGGTGCTGCTGGCCGCGCTTGGCGTCTTCGGTACGGGAACGGGCTGGCCTGATTTTGTCGTCGCAAGCCTGATGTCCGGTCTTGCGCTTCAGGGTGCGGTCCTGATCATGCGGGATGCCGGCAGGGAATGGCGGAGTGTCCGGCCCGCTACCGCCGGCATGCCCGATCTGCGATAGGGCGTGGCGCCTATCTGCGATATCCCGGCCCGATCGCGCCGGGGTTCAGTTGGTGGAATGCGGAAGCTCTGGCAGAAGTTTGGTTTCAAACTTCAACAGCGCGCTTAAAAGATCCTGCACAGGCGCGCGCATCGGTTCGTGCCGCCGGTGAAAGGCGATGATGGACACATCCGGCAGATCCGGGATGGGGCGCGAAACCAGTCCGCGCATGACGTAATCGCGCGCGGTCATCGCGTCCACGATTCCCACGCCTCCGCAGACGCGCACCATGCTGCAGACATTCGCGCAGAACGGAACCACGCAGGCCGGATCATAGGACAGGCCCTGAGCGACAAAGGCGTTGCGGATACTGTTCCCCATCGGCGACCAGTCCGGACTATAGCAAACCAGCGGGTTGGCGGCGATCACGGCGCAGGTCAGTTCGGGCTCGCGGGCAAGAGGGTGATCTTCCGGCAGCAGGGCGACCAGAGGGATCTTGCCAAGCGCGTGAGCCTGAAATTCCGCTTTGGGCGGCAATGCCATTTGCAGGCCGATATCGGCTTCGCCGCTGCGCAGATCGTCCTCGGGCGAATGAACCCGCATGATGATGCGCTTCTTCCAGTCCCGGTATCCGGCGCGAATGAGAACCGCGCCAAGAAAACTTTCGACAAGCGCCGGCGTGGCCGATATAGCGACCGGCTTTTCCGCAAGATCGCGCAGGGTCGGCAGTCTCGAACGGATCGTCGCATGGGTGTTGAAAATTGGCACGGCCATCGCGAAAAGCTCGTTTGCTTCATGCGTTGGTTCCAACCGGTTGCCGGTCCGGTGAAACAGCGACATGCCAAGCCTGCCTTCCAGCCGTTTCAACTGCCCGCTGACGGCCGGCTGCGATATGCCCAGCAGCCGCGCGGTTTCGGTCGTGGTTCCCACCCGCATCAGGGTTCCGAAAAGTTCAAGCTCGCGCAGGTTCACTATTACTGACCTTATGCTGGACCGCTTATTTATTATTATTCTGCATGGGCTGACCTGTCTATGATCATATCCGCAAACCCAAGGCCAACGCGCAATCTTGTCGAACGAAATCAGGAAGCGCCCAACGACAGGTGTAGGAGTAATCTTCATGATCCCCGGACTTAATCTGAAAGCTCTGCTGCTTGCTTCAGCCGTCGCACTGACCGGCCTGCCAGCGGCGGCGGAAACGCTTCGCGTTGCAATGGGGTTCGACCCGCTGAGCCTTGATCCGATCGCGACCAGCGATAATGGTTCTATCTGGACACAGCTTCTTATCTTTGACACCCTGGTGCGCCCCGACAAGACCGGAGAGGGGCTTGAACCGGGCCTTGCCGAAAGCTGGACCGTCTCTGAAGACGGGTTGACGCTGACCTTCAATCTGCGCGAGGCGAAATTCTCGGATGGCACGCCGGTCACTGCGGAAGATGTGCAATTCTCGATCGAACGCGCCGCATCCGAGGAATCGGGCTGGGCACGGTTCTATCGCCCGATCACCAGCTTCGAGATCGTGAACGACCGCCAGATCGTGATGACACTTGCCGAACCTTTCACCCCGGCCTTCAACAATCTTGCGCTGTTCGCCGCCGCGATCCTGCCCAAGGCGCAGGTCGAGGAAAAGGGCGACGCCTTTTTCGATGCGCCGGTCGGTGCGGGCCCCTTCATGCTGAAGAACTGGGCGCGCGGTTCGCGGATCGAACTGGAGAAAAACCCGAATTACTGGCAGGAGGGCAAGCCCTATGTCGATGACGCGGTTCTCGAGATCGTCACGGAGCCCTCGGCGCGGGTGATCAAGCTGGAAGCCGGAGAGGTGGATGTGGCGCTTGACCCGCCATTGAACCAGCTTGAGGATCTTGATGGCAAAGATGGCATCTCCACCGGCCAGATCATTCCCTACCGCGCCGATTTCGTCCAGCTCAACACCACCCGGGAACCCTTTGACGATGAGCGGGTCAGGAAAGCCCTGAATATGGCGATCGACAAGGATGCACTGGTTCAGGGCGTGCTTTACGGCGCGGGCGAACCCGCCGCCGCCGCCATGCCGGTCATGGCCTATGCCGATCCGGAACTGGCGCCATATCCCTATGACCCCGCCGCGGCCAAGGAATTGCTGGCCGAAGCCGGTTATGCCGACGGTTTCGAGGCGCAGCTTCTGGTCGATTCGGGCGCCGCGACCAGCCGCAACGCGGCGATTACGTTACAGGCGATGCTTCAGCAAGTGGGCGTCAGGGTCGAGGTGCAGATGCTTGAGGGCGGAACCCAGTGGGAAACCACCAAGTCCGGCAATTATGACATGTCGGTATCCTATGCGACCTCGGACACGATCGATCCCGATCAGATCATCGGCTTCGTCGGTGTGAACCCCGAACGGGCGAATGCCTATCACACCGAATGGAAAAGCGAGCGCCTGAACGAACTCTACGAGGAAGAGCGCAAGACGCCGGATGGCGACGAGCGTGGCGGGATGTTCAGGGAAATGGTCCAGATCCTGCATGACGAAGCACCCTATATCTTCCTGTATCATCCGGCTTCTGCATGGGCGGCGCAGGATTACGTCAAGGATTTCGAGATCCTGCCGACATCGAATTTCCGCCTTGAAGAGGTGAAGATCGAGAAGTGATGAACGGGTCCCTGCCTTACAGGGACCCAACCTCGCCATCGCAATGCAATCGGCCCATTCGCGGCCAGTAGCCTGACGAGAGCCCATGTTCCTCGCCATTCTAAAACGCCTGCTGATGCTGATCCCGGTCCTGATCGGGATCACGCTGATCAGCTTCCTGTTATTGCAAATCATGCCCGGAGATCCGGCATCGCGGGCGATGGGTTCGCGCGCCAGTGCGGAAGACCTGCAGGCGATGCGCGAGCTATGGGGTCTGGATAAGCCGATCTGGGTGCAATATTTCTACTTCCTGCGCGATTGCGTGACCGGCAGCTTCGGCGTCTCGATTTTCCACAAGCAGCCGATTATCACCCTTGTTGCCGACAGATTGCCATATACTTTGGCGATCGTCCTTTATTCGACGGTAATCGCCCTTGTGATCGCCTTGCCATTCGCGATCCTGGCCGCGGCCAATCGCGGGCGCTTTCTGGACGTGGCGATCCGGCAGATTTTTGTCGTCCTGATCGCGCTGCCGCCTTTCTGGCTTTGCTATGTGCTGATCCTGTGGCTGGCGCTTAACCTGGGAATGTTCCCGACCGGCGGCGTGGGCACGGGGTTCTTCGAAAATCTCTATCGTCTGTTCCTGCCCTCGCTGGTGGTCGGGCTGTCGACCGCCGCGCTTATCCAGCAAAGCCTGCGCGCCGCCCTGATCGACGCGATGAAGGCGGATTACGTCGACACCGCCCGGGCCAAGGGGCTGCGGGGATACGAGGTGTTCTTGCGGCATATTCTGCCGAACAGCCTGATTTCCACGATTTCGATCATCGGCGTCCGGGTAAGCTGGATCATCGGCGGCACCGTCGTCGTCGAAAAGATATTCTCGGTTCCGGGCCTTGGCAGTCTGCTGATCGACTCTATCGTTTCGCGCGATCTGCCGGTTATCCGGGGGCTGACGGTGTTCTTCGCCATCCTGGTGGTGACCGTGAACCTGATTGCCGATATCTGCTATGCGCTGGCCGATCCGCGCATCCGGCTGGAGTGAATGATGCGCGTGCTGCGAAACCTTCTGCGCACGGTGTCGGGTTCCGTCGGGCTGATCATGCTGATCATCACGATCGCCTCGACCGTGCTGACACCCTTTCTGTCGCCCTATGATCCCTTTGCGCTGGATTTCGCGAATGCGATGCAGCCACCCTCGGCCGCGCATTGGTTCGGCACCGACAATTTCGGACGGGACATTTTCACCCGGGTCATGGCGGGCGCGGTCTATGATATGCGGCTGGCCCTGATCTGTGTTTTCGGGCCCATGGCCATCGGCGTGTTGATCGGCCTTGTCGCCGGCTATCTGGGCGGCAGGATCGACGCGGCGCTTATGCGACTGACGGATATCGTCTGGGCGTTTCCGTTCTATGTGCTGGTGCTGGCCATTGTCGGTGTGCTGGGGCCAAGCGAGACGAATCTGTATATCGCCTTCTTCCTCGTGAACTGGATCGGCTATGCGCGGATCATCCGCGGCGAGACATTGCTGATCTCGCGGCTGGAATTCATCGAGGCGACCCGCGTTCTGCGATTTGGCAAGCTGCGGGTGACATTGCGGCATATCCTGCCGAACGCGATCACGCCGGCGCTGGTCTATTCGATGTCGGATGTGGTGCTGACCGTTCAGGCCGTCGCCGCCATGTCCTTTTTCGGCCTTGGGGTGCAGCCGCCTGCGCCGGAATGGGGGCTGCTGATTGTCGAAAGCATCGACTATATGCGCGACGCTCCGTGGATGACTGTGTTTCCCGGACTAGCCATTGTCTGGATCGGGATCGCCTTCGCTCTTCTGGGCGAGGGGCTCTCGACTGCTCTGAAGCCAAAGGGATAAGCAATGAGCCTGCTGAGTATCCATGATCTGGTTGCAGAATTCGACAGCCCTTCGGGCATTGCCCGCGCTGTGGATGGCGTCAGCTTCGACGTCCAGCCCGGCGAGATTTTCGGCATCGTAGGCGAATCCGGTTGCGGAAAATCCGCCACCTGTCGCGCGATCCTGCGGTTGTTCGGCGGCGCGCCGGCCCGGATCGCTGGTGGGCGGATCCTGCTGGATGGGGTGGGCGATCTGGCGGCGCTTCATGAGCGACAGCTTGCACAGGTCAGGGGGAGGGACGTCGCCTTCATCTTCCAGGATCCGCTGACTGCCCTGAATCCGACAATGAAGATCGGCAGGCAGATCACCGAGGTCATTCGTCGCCACCAGAACATCACCCGCGCCAAGGCCCGCGCGGCGGCGCTGCAATTGCTGAGGGATGTGCATATCACCTCGCCCGAACGACGGCTGGACTCCTATCCGCATGAATTGTCGGGCGGGCTGCGACAGCGCGTGGTCATCGCAATGGCGCTGGCCTTGCGGCCACGGCTGATCATCGCGGATGAACCGACCACGGCTTTGGATGTCACCGTTCAGGACCAGATCCTGCGGCTGCTGAAAGAGCGCCGCGACAGGTTGGGGACCTCGATCATCCTGATCACCCATGATCTGGGCGTCGTCTCTCAGATCTGCGACCGGATGGCGGTCATGTATGCGGGGCGCGTCGTTGAAACCGGCCCGGTGCGCGAGGTGCTGGATTCCCCGTCCCATCCCTATACGCAGGCCCTGCTTGCTGCCTTGCCCGGACAGGTCGGTCGCGAACAGGCCCTGACCCCGATCGAGGGCGCGCCGCCAAGCCTGATCTCGCCCCCGCCCGGTTGCCGCTTTGCGCCGCGCTGCAAGCTTGCGCAGCCGGACTGCGCGATTGGTCCGCCGCCACCGCTGCATGCGCGCGATGGTGTGTCTAGCGGGCATGTGGATGCCTGCATTCTGAACGAGGTCGCCCATGGCGCAGCTTGATTTCCAAAGGGTCGAGCGCCGGTTTCCGGTCAAGCGCGGATTGCTTGACATCGTGGCGCGGCGGGACAGGATCTATCTGCACGCCGTGCGCGGCGTTGATCTGCGGGTCAGCCCGGGGGATATTCTTGGCATCGTCGGTGAAAGCGGTTGCGGCAAAAGCACGCTGGCCCGCATCGGCGTCGGGCTTCAGCAAAGCGATGGCGGACAGGTCGTTTTCGACGGCAGGCCCCTTGCCGGCCCCGATCCGGCAGGCAGGCTTCAGATGGTGTTTCAGGATCCCTATTCCTCGCTGAACCCGCGCATGACCATCGGAGCGCAGCTAGAAGAGGTCGTCGCCCATTACTTCCCGAAACTGCCCCGTGCCAGGCGGGCAGCGCGGGTTGCCGAGATTCTTGCAGAAGTCAGTCTTGATCCTGAAACCGCCCTGAAATTCCCGCATGCCTTGTCGGGCGGGCAGCGGCAGCGCGTTTCGATTGCCCGCGCCCTGTGTCCGGATCCTGAAATCCTTGTGGCGGATGAACCCGTCTCGGCGCTTGATGCCTCGGTTCAGGCGCAGATCATCAATCTGCTGAAACGGCTGAACCGCGAGAAGGGGCTGACGATTATCTTCATCTCGCATGACATGAACGTGGTTCGCTATCTCTGCGACCGGGTTGCTGTCATGTATCTGGGCGAAATCGTGGAATTGCAGGACAGTCAGGATTTGTTCGGCGATCCCCGCCATCCCTATACAAGGGCGTTGATCGCGGCCGTGCCGGATGTGCGGCATGCGCAATCGCTGGCCGAGCCCATCACCGGCGAAATCCCCGATCCGTTCGCTATCCCGCGCGGCTGCCGTTTCGCCACCCGCTGCCCGTTTGCCGAGACCGCCTGTCAAAATCCGCAGGAGATGCTTCCGCTTGGCCGGGCGGGGGGCGTTCGCTGCTGGAAGGCCATCCCCTCCGATTAACGTCACTCCCCTCATGAAAGTCACCAAGATGCTCTTCAGAACCGACCCGGACTGGTCCGGACGCTGTGAACCCATCGCGGCGGAACTGGTCGACCGTTTTGCCGAAAAGGGGCTGCGTCCCGACAATTTCGGCTTCGTGGCGCTGCGCGAGAATGGCGCGGGCCAGATGCCCGACGGTTTCGCCTATCGCGGAGACTGGCGCTGCTATCCGTGCAGTCTGGTGAAGGTGTTCCATCTGATTCACGTCCTGCACGCGATCGATGCGGGCCGGGTCGAAGATCATGACGAGTTGTCCCGCGCCATGCGTGACATGATCCTGTGGTCGTCGAATACCGGCACCAATTACGTGATCGACATGCTGACCGGAACGACCGGCGATACGATGCTGTCCGGCGCGGATTTCGATGACTGGCGCAACCGGCGCGATGAGCTGAACCGCTTTTTCACAACCGCCGGCTGGCCGGAATTCGCGCCCGATTTCGTGCGATGCAATATCACCCAGAAGCTGATGGACGACATCCGCTATGGGCGCGAGGCGCAATATGCAGGCCCGTCAGGCCAGAACCTGAACGCCCTGACCCCGATTGCCGCCGCGCGCATCTTTTTTGAAATCTTCGCCGGTGACGTGCCCTTGTCCGCCGCTGCCCGCGGGCGGGCGCAGAATATCCTGCTGCGCGACCGCAGCAGCGCCGAGGCGGAACTTCCCCATTTTCAGGTCAAGACCTATCTTGGCGGCGGCACCCCTGCCGAGGCCACCCTGTGGAGCAAGGCAGGAAAGAACAGCTGGACTGGCGACGATATGGCCTCTTATTACAAGCACGATCTGATCAGGATCGCCCTGCCGGGCAAGGCGCCGGTCATTCTGTGCCTGATGACTCAGGGCAAGGGTATTTGCGAAGACCATCCAACGGTTTTCCCCGAGATCGGAAAACTCTTTTGCGACAGGCTTTTGGGGTAGAGCGGATTGCCCCCGCGATGGCCGGGGGCGCTGCCCGTCGCCGGCTGGTCTCTTGAAGCAATGGCGCGACCCGCCGGCCACCCCCGAGGTATTTGGACAAAGAAGAAGCAGCGGGCGCGGGTTTGATGAAGGGCAAAATGCTCTCAAACCAGAGCTGGTCACAGGGATCGGGTGTAATGGAATACAGGGCATGTCGGCATCTGCCATAAGGAATGGCCTTGCCTTTGGCAGCGCGAATGCCGTGTCATCATGCCGGTGATCCGTAAGAGGCCGTGAAAAGGCGTTGATCGTCAGGCCGATATCGGTTGTCATCAAGGCAGTGATACGCTTGGCAAGGACCGCCTCATGTCTGTATTTCCCGATCTCGCTGCAATCGAGGCTATGGATGCCGCCGATCCGTTGCGCCCCATGCGCGCGCGTTTCGTGCTGCCGCGGGGCGTCATCTATCTTGACGGCAATTCCCTTGGGGCCGCCTCGGCCGCCGCTTTCGCAGAATTGCAGAAAGCGGCGACAGAGGAATGGGGGCAGGAGCTTATCCGCAGCTGGAATACCGCGGGCTGGTTCGACATGCCGCTTGATCTTGGGGATCGCGTCGGGCGTCTTATCGGCGCTGCCGCCGGTCAGACGGTTGTCTGCGACACGACCTCGATCAATATCTACAAGCTGCTGCATGCCGCGCTTGCCCTGCGGCCGGATCGGTCGGTGATCGTCTCTGAAGGCGGCAGCTTTCCAACCGATATCTATATGGCAGAGGGCGTGGTTTCGACGCGCGAAGATGCCTCGCTGCGCCTTGAAGGCGTGGATGCGTCAGATATCGAAGATCTGATCGACGACGATGTTGCGGTGGTTCTGGTCAACCATGTCAACTACAAGACCGGTGAGCTGCGCGACATGGCGAAGCTGACGCGGATGGCCCACGCGAATGGCGCGCTAATCATCTGGGATCTCTGTCACAGCGCGGGGGCGCTGCCGGTCGGGCTTGACGGCGCGAATGTCGATTTCGCCGTCGGCTGCACCTATAAATATCTGAATGGCGGCCCCGGCGCGCCTGCTTTCATCTATGCCGCCGCACGACATCACGGTGACATTCGCCAGCCGCTCAGCGGGTGGTGGGGCCATGCCCGGCCCTTCGCTTTCGAACAGCGCTATGCTGCGGGCGAAGGAATCCGGCGCTTTCTGTGCGGCACGCAACCGATCCTTTCGCTTCGCGCGTTGAAAGGTGCGCTGGATATCTGGGACGAGGTCGACATGACCGCGCTGCGGGAAAAAAGCCTGCGCCTCACCGATCTTTTCATCGCGCTTGTCGAAGGAAAATGCGCGGGTCACGGGCTGGAACTTGAGAGTCCGCGCGATGGCGTCAGGCGCGGCAGTCAGGTTTCGTTCGGCCATCCGAATGCCTATGAGATCATGCAGGCATTGATCGCGCGGGGCGTCATCGGCGATTTCCGCGCGCCCTCGACCATGCGCTTTGGCTTCACGCCGCTTTATACCAGCTATGCCGATCTGTGGCATGCGGTCGACATTCTTGAAGACATTCTGCGCGGCGGCGAATGGCGGGATGCGCGTTTCGGCATTCGTGCCGCTGTGACCTGATCTTGTGGCGGCGGGCGTCCATTGCCCGAAGGCCGCGATCCCTGTAAAAACGCCGGGGGTCGTTCGTCATTGCCCGTGCCACACCATCTGATTTCCTGCATGAAGGCCGGGCTTCGCCAGAGGGTGCCAGCCAAGATGGATTGTCCTGACCGGGGCGGCTACGTAGAAGGCATCCGTTTTTTCCAGAAGGCCGCCATTTCATGCTATCGAATATCGCCATCGTTCTGCCCATCTTTGCATTGATTTTCACCGGCTGGATCACATCGCGGCTTGGTGCGCTTGGTCCCGGCGCAACGCGCGAGGTCAACCGGCTGGTGGTCTATCTTGCTCTTCCGGCGATGCTGTTCGATATCATGGCCAATGCCGATCCCGCCGCGATCTGGCAACCCGGCTTCATCGCCGCCTTCATGACCGGTTGTGCTGTGGTCTTCGCCGCGACCCTGGCGCTGCGGCTGAGGCAGGGAAGTCATCTGGCGGATGCCGCGATCGACGGGCTGAATTCGGGATATGCCAATGTGGGTTTCATGGGCTTTCCGCTGATCGCCGCAATCATGGGCCCCGAGGGGCTGGCGGCGACGCTGATCGCAACCATCATCACCGCCTGTATTCTTTTCTCTGTCGCGATCATCCTGATCGAAAGCGCCCTGCAAAGCGCGGCGCGGCGGCGTGACATCGCCCGCAGGACGTTTCTGTCGCTGGTGAAGAACCCGCTGCTGGTGGCGCCATTGCTGGGCGCGATCTTCATGATCAGCGGAATCGCCATGCCACCGGCGCTTGACACCTATCTTGCATTGCTGGGAGGGGCGGCGCCTCCTTGCGCGTTGGTCGTGCTTGGCCTGTTTCTGGCCCAGAATTCAGGCCGTCGCCCGCGTGCGGGTGGCGGGGTGCAGGCCGCGTTGATTGGTCTGAAGCTGGTCGGGCAGCCGCTTGTCACCTGGGTCGTGGCGGTGCCGGTTCTGGGTCTGCCGCCCCTGATGGCGCAGGCCGCGGTTCTGCTTGCGGCACTGCCAACCGGCACGGGCCCGTTCATGCTGGCAGAGTTTCACGAGCGGGAAGCATTGCTTACGGGACGGGTGATCCTGATCTCGACCGTGCTGTCGCTGATAAGCCTGCCGCTGCTTATGGCGGTCTGGCAATGATCCATGCGCTTCATCGTTAACTGACGCCAAAAAACGGCGAAAGGCCGGTGAACCCCGCCTGCCCGGACAAGTTGCTGCCGGGCGGCAGGTCAGGCAAGCGTCCCGATAAAGAATCCGATTGCCGCGAATATCAGTCCGAACAGGATTGCGTTCTGCGTGAATGACTTGTGCGGACCGAAAGGCGCGGTGTCGGGATCACGGCCCTTGCCCGCCATAAAATCCTCTTTCCGCTTTTGATGGGCCGCCTGCAGATGCTGCATGCGAAATACCAATGCAATGGCTGGCCCGCCCAGAAGACCCATGATGAGGGCCATGATGATGGATTGCAATTGATCACTCCTTTTTGCCGTCAGTCATATCCGGACCCTGGATGGCCGGGATAGGTTCCCTCTTGGTCATTTATGAGGCCTTCTGGCTGAAATTCACAGATTTTTCATGCCAAGCGCCGCAAGATGCCGCAAAGCTTCTGCCGGCGGTTCCTGAATGGCCGCAATATCGGGCAGTCTGCCGGAACAGGAAATGCCGGGACTGCGGTCAATAGGCCCTGACCTATGCGACCTTATCCGCATCCTGACCGGCAAGGGATTTCAGGATCAGATCAAGGATCTCCCGCGAACGCACCAGATCGGAAAGTGGATACCGATCCAGCGACTGCATGAAAGCCTCGGCTGCCTCTGCCAGGATTCGTGGCAGGGTGCAGGCAGGTGCGATCACGCAGCCGGCGCATTCGACAAGCGCAGCATGTCCTTCGGTATGCCGGACGATCTCGCCTATGGTGACTTCCCCGGCAGGTCTGCCCAGCCTGACGCCGCCATGTCTTCCGCGAACGGTCTCGATAAAGCCCGCGCGGGACAGGTCGTTGACGACCTTCATCAGATGGTTCTGCGAGATGGCATGAGCATGCGCAATCTCCCGGATCGAGGAAAGCTCGTCCGGGCGGGCGGCCAGATGTGTCATCAGGCGCAATGCGTAATCTGTATAGCGGGTCAGCTTCATTTTGTCACATTACATGCATTTTATCTACATGTATATGATCGCATATAAGATGCAGAAAATATACATGTATAAGGAAGCTCTCCATGTCGAACCATCTTTCCGCTGAAACCGTCGCTGTCGTGAAGGCCACCGTGCCGGCCATCGCCGAGCATGGTGCGACGATCACCGAGGTCATGTATCGACGTCTGTTCGAGGACGAGCATATCGCGCGCCTTTTCAACCAGGCGAACCAGAAAAGCGGCGCGCAGCGTTTCGCGCTGGCGAATGCCGTTCTGGCTTATGCGCAGAATATCGACAATCCGGGGGCGCTTGCATCGGCGGTCGAACGGATCGCGCAGAAGCATGTCGGTTATGCGATCCTGCCCGAGCATTATCCCTATGTCGCGACTGCGCTGCTTGGCGCCATTGAAGAGGTGCTTGGCGACGCCGCGACGCCGGAAATTCTTGCTGCCTGGGGTGAGGCCTATTGGTTCCTCGCGGATATCCTGAAGGGACGCGAGGCCGGCATTCGCGAGGAAATCGAAGCGCAGACCGGGGGGTGGACCGGATGGCGCCATTTTGCCATCACAGAAAGGCGGGCTGAAAGCGACCAGATCATGTCCTTCACGCTGCGTCCCGAAGATGGCGCGCCGGTCATCCGGCACAGGCCGGGACAATATCTGACCCTTCGCTTCGACACGGCGGGGCTGAAAGGCGTGATCAGGAATTATTCGATTTCCTGCGGGCCGAATAACGATCACTACCGGATCACCGTCAAGCGCGAGCCGGACGGGGAAGCGTCACGATTCCTGCATGACCGGGCCGCAATTGGCAGCATTTTCGAGTTGACCGCACCGGCGGGCGATTTCTACCTTCGCGAGGTTCCCGATCGGCCGGTTGTGCTGCTTTCGGGTGGTGTCGGGCTTACGCCGATGGTCAGCATGCTTGAGGAAATCGCCGATAAGCATAAAGCGCTGCCCGCCTATTTCATTCACGGTACGACAGATCGCCATAGCCATGCCCTTGCTGCCCATATCCGCCAGCTTGCGCGGCAGCATGGCAATACCGAGATCGCGACCTTCTACGAACGGATGGAGCCGGCCGATGCCGCATATGAGGGATATATCTCTGTGGACTGGCTGAAATCCGAACTGCCGCTGAATGAGGCGGATATTTTCCTCTGCGGTCCCAGACCGTTCCTTCGGCATTACGTTTCCAGCCTGATCGGCGCGAATGTGTCGCCGGATCGCATTCATTATGAATTCTTCGGGCCTACGGACGAAATACTTGCCGCCTGACTTTTCAGTCTCGGGTGGGGCGTTGTTGAATCGAAAACGCCGGTCACTTGCGTCCCGCGATGGCCGGGGGCCAGCCCCCGGACCCCCGAGGTATTTGGACAAAGAAGAAGGGAAGGAGAGATGCCGGGCAGGCGCGATATGCTTTGATGGGGGACCGGGTTTTGCCCTCGCAGAAACTCATGCCGCCTGCTCTGTCGGTTCCGCTTTATCCCGGCCGGGATGAAACTGGCTCAGAATGCGGCGGGCTATTCATCCAAACGACCTGCCGACATTCTGCAAGGCGCAGAATGCGTCATAGCGCCTTTGATGAAGCGTTCCGGTTTCGGCGGAAGGCATATATTCGGATGATCTTGCCGACATGCTTTTCATTGCCTCTGGCATCGTGGCGTAAACTCCGGCTGCGACGGCGCCAAGGATGGCGGAACCGGCAAGCACCGGCTCTTCCGCCTGCACCGAGACCAGCGGCTTGCCCGCCGCATCCGCAATAAGCTGACGCACCAGCGGCGATTGCCCCGCTCCGCCCGAGATGACGATCCGCTCGACCGAGGCTCCGGCGCGGTCCTGGGCTTCGATGATCTGGCGCAGGCCATAGCCGATGCCGGAAAGCCCGGCGATATAAAGCGCGACAAGATTGTCGATGTCGCGCTCCATGCCAAGCCCGGCGATGATCGCGCGGGCATGGGGATCGCCGAAAGGCGCGCGGTTGCCCAGAAATTCCGGAACGACATGCAGCCCTCCGGCAAGCATGATGGCCTCCGAAGGTGAGACCGCCGCCGCCGCACGTTCGGCCAGCCAGACCGGCAGGGATTGGCCCGCGTCCTGTGCCGCCTTCTCTGCTTCGGCGGCGGCCGGGTGGAATGACAAAAGCTGATCCATCGCCGCCCCGGCTGCGGATTGCCCACCCTCGTTCAGCCACATGCCCGGCACCATCGCCTGATAATAGGGCCCCCAGACACCCGGAACGAAGACCGGCCCATCCGTCGAGGTCATGGTGCAGGACGAGGTGCCGAAGACATAGGCGAGGTTCGATTGCGGCGTACCCTGAACGCCCACGGTGCCGATCCCCCCGGCATGGGCGTCGATCAGCCCCGCCGCGACCGCCGTGCCGGGCATGAGGCCAAGATCCTTCGCTGCCTGTTCCGACAGGCCCCGCCCCAAGGCGGTGCCGGGCGCGACGACATTCTGTCCGATCCGGGCGAAATCCTCATCCGCCAGTTCATTCAGGCCGATCCGGTGGAAATAATCGGGATCCCAGCGGTTCTCATGCGCCAGATAGGTCCATTTGCAGGTCACGGTGCAGGCAGAACGGGAAAGATCGCCGGTTGCCCGCCATGTCAGGAAATCGGCGAGATCCAGGAATTGCCATGCATTGGCATAGGTATCCGGAAGGTTCTCTTTCAGCCATAACAGCTTGGGTGTCTCCATCTCGGGCGAGATCACGCCGCCGACATAGCGCAGCACCGGATGGCCAGTGGCGTTGATCCGTTCGGCCTGCTGAATGGCGCGGTGGTCCATCCAGACGATGATATTCCGCTGCGGATCGCCCGACTGGCTGACGGTCAAAGCCGTGCCGCCTTCTCCCAGCACGACAAGCGAACAGGTCGCGTCGAAACCGATCCCCCTGACATCGGCCGGATCGATCCCGGCATTGCCCAGCGCCTCGCGGGTGGAGGCGCAGACGGCGGACCAGATATCTTCGCTGGATTGCTCGACGACATCCGCGCCCTCGCGCCAGATCGTGATATCGCGCTTGGCCACGGCCAGCATGTGTCCGGCGGTATCAAAAATTCCGGCCCGCGCGCTGCCCGATCCGACATCGACGCCCAGGAAAAACCCTTGCTTCGTCATGGCTTCCTCCGGTTGCGCTTACAGATCGACGCTGTTGGGCAGGATGACGAGATCGCGGATCACCACACCGCGCGGACGGGTCAGCATGAACAGCACCGCATGCGCGACCACTTCAGGTTGCATCAGCGAGCCGTTAGCCAGCGCCTCTTCCATCTTGGCCTTGGGCCAGTCGTCCAACAGCGCGGTGACGACCGGACCGGGCAGCACCGCGCCCATGCGGATGCCGTGCTGCGACACCTGCCGCCGCGTCGCGTGCAGAAATGCCTGCACGGCGAATTTCGAGGCGGTATAGATCGGCTCCCACACGACCGGAACGACGCCTGCCACGGATGAGGTGAAGATCACGTCGCCGGTCTTGCGCTCGATCATGCCGGGCAGCACCGCCCGCACACAGCGGAAAGCCGCATTGATATTCAGATGCAGCATGCGGTCCCACTGGTCGGGATCGCCCTCGGCCGCTGCTCCGCCGACATAGGCCCCGGCATTTGCGTGCAGAATGTCCAGCGGTCCGGCGATCCTGCCGATCTTATCCGCCATGCCATCGATCTGCGCGCCATCCATCAGGTCAAGCACCAGCGGCTTCGCTTTTGGTCCCAGTTCCTCGCACAGCGCGGTCAGTTTGTCTTCGGCCCGGTCGATCAGGACGACGGTCGCGCCCTCGGACAGCATGGCTTTCGCGCAGGCAAGCCCGATCCCCGAGGCGGCGCCCGTGACCGCAGCCACCTTGCCTTTCAATTCTTCGCTCATGATGATTTCTCCTTATGCGCGGCCGTGGCTGGCGCGGGATTGCCGGGCAAGCGAGTCGACGACAACGGCGATGGCCAGCACCGCGCCGGTGATCATATAGCGCAGCGAGGAACTGAGGTTCAGCAGCGTCAGGCCGTTGGAAATCGCCTGAATCACCAGAATGCCCAGCAATGCCGACCAGGCCGATCCCCGCCCGCCGAACAGCGAGGTGCCGCCGATCACCGCCGCGGCGATAGCGTTCAGGTTCACGTCGCCGGTCCCCGCTTGCTGACTGGAGGATGCCAGCCGTGCTGCCGACAGCACACCGCCCAATGCGGCCAGTGTCGAACACAGCATGAAGGCCGACAGCCGGATCCGGTTCACATTGATCCCGGAACGCCGCGCTGCTTCGGTGTTTCCGCCGACCGCGAACATCGAGCGGCCCCATTTGGTGCGGGTAAGCGCATAATTCATGATTACGACCAGCAGGACGAACAGCCCGAACATATAGGGCACGCCGCGTCCCTGATTCAGATAGATGACTGCAATCAGCAGCGCCGCCGTTAGCATTGCGGTCTTGGCAATCAATACGCTGATCCCGGCATTCGACAGATTTGCCGCAGCCCGCAATCGCATGGTGCGCAATCCCTGCGCCAGCATGACAATCCCCGGCACCACCGCCAGAACATAACTTAGCCACGCGGGCATGATCATGACCTGACCGAACCGGACCAGCGGCGAGCTATAGCTAAGGTTGATCGAGCCGGTTGGCCCAAGGATGTAAAGCTGCATCCCCAGCATCGCCAGAAGCCCGGCCAGTGTCGAGACGAAGCTCGGCATGCCGAAACGGTTCAGCAACATCCCGTAGATCAGCCCCATAACTGCGCCCGCAGACAATGCGGCAAGAATGGCCACCACGACCGGCAGGCCCATATTGATCCACAGCACGCCAACCATCGCCGAGGCAAGACCGCTCATCGAGCCGACCGAAAGGTCGATCTGGCCAAGCATCAGCACGCAGACGATGCCCAGCGAGATGCAGCCGATGGCGGCGGCGTCGAATAACAGGTTCACAAGGTTGTTCGGGGCCAGAAAGACCGGGTTCAGCGAAGTGAAGACCACCGCGATCAGCACCAGTCCCACGGCCACCGGCAGCATTCCCAGATCACCGGAACGAACGCGGTCGATAAAGGCGCGGATGGCACCGGCGATGCCCTCGTCATGGCGGACGCGGCTGTCCGAGCGATCGAGAGCAGGCGAGGTCTTGGGATCGGGCATGGTCATTGCTTCACCTCTTCCAGCTTGCGCGCACGGCGGCGCGACACGGAATTTTCGGACGCGCCGGTAATTGCGGCGACCAGTTCCTCATGTGTGGTTTCCTGCGTGAACACGCCATTATTGCGGCCAAGGCGCAGCACCACGATGCGGTCGGCGACGGCGCGCACATCCTCCATATTATGCGAGATCAGGACGACGCCGTGACCCCGGTCGCGCACCCGTTCGATCAGGTTCAGCACCTCGGCGGTCTGCGCCACGCCAAGCGCGGCGGTGGGTTCGTCCAGCATGATGATTTTCGGGTCCAGCAGCAGCGACCGGGCAATAGCGACGGTCTGACGCTGCCCGCCCGACAGTGAGGCGATCGGTTCGCGGACCGAGGGGATACGGGCAGCCAGTTCCTGCAGCAATGTCCAGGCGCGAACCTCCATCTGCACCTCGTCCAGTGCCCAGGGACCGATTTCATGGCCCAGAAACAGATTCGCGACCACATCGAGGTTTTCGCAAAGCGCCAGATCCTGAAAGACCGTGGCGATGCCCATTTCCAGCGCGGTGCCGGGACTGTCCAGCGTCACGGGTTTGCCCATGAATTCAATGCTGCCCGCCGTGGGCTGATGAACACCGGCCAGCACTTTGACCAGCGTCGATTTACCGGCACCGTTATCGCCCACAAGCGCGACGACCTCGCCTGCATGGATGTCCAGTTCGATATCGCTAAGCGCCGAGACCGCGCCGAACTGCTTGGAGACGCCGCGCAGTTTCAGGATCGGCTCTTGCGCCGTTGTCTGGCTGGTCATTCGATTTCCTCCCGGAATGCGGGTGCGCGCGGGATGAGCGCGCACCGTGTTCTTGGGGTTCCGTTTCGCAGGATGCAGAGTTGCCGGACCTATTCCAGAATACCCAATTCCTTGCAGGCATCTGCATATTCCGCCGTACAGACTTCTTCGGGCGTCTGGATGCCCTTGTCGAAGATCTCGGCCTTGATGTTTTCGCGCGTGACCACGGCAGGCACGAACAGTTCGGAAGGCGTGTCGTACAGCGTCGTCTTGGCCTCGGGCGTCTCACCTTTCAGGAAGGTGGCGACGACTTCGGCGGCGGCGCGGGCCACGATCTCGGACGGTTTCGAGATGGTGTTGTACTGATCGCCCGCGATGATCAGTTGCAGCGCCGCGATGGTCGCGTCATTGCCGGTGACCGGCGGCACCGGATCGACCCCGGCGGCCTTCAATGCGGCAATGGCGCCGCCTGCGGTACCGTCATTGGCGGCGACGATGCCGGTGATCTCATCGCCAAAGCGGGTGATCTGGCCAGCGGCCCATTCCTGCGCCTTGGGCGGTGCCCAGTCGGGCGTGTCATATTCGGCCAAAGTCTCGTATTCCGATCCGTCCAGCGCGGAATCGATCCCGTCGCGGATCAGCCCGGCTGCTGCATCGGTGGGCGAACCGTTGATTTGCAGAACGCCCGCGCCTGCCTCGACGCCTTCGGCCTTCAGGTGATCAACCAGCGACTGGGCGATGGCCTCGCCGATGCCCTCGTTGTCGAAGGACACATAATAATCGGCCGGAACATCCGGAATCGGGCGGTCATAGGCGATGATCTTCACGTCCTGGCTTTGGGCGATCTGCACCAACCCGGCGGCCGCCGAACTGTCGACCGGATCCAAAACCACGATCTTCGCCCCTTGCGCGATGACCGAGTTGATCTGCTGCTGCTGCAACGAGGCATCGGCATTGGCGTTCTGGTAAACCACGGTGCAATCCGGGCACAGTTCATCCATGGCGGCCTTGAAGCCCGGGAAATCATGCTCTTCATATCGCGTCGAGGCCTGATCCGGCATCAGGAATGCGACGGTCGCCGCTTCCTGGGCCAGCGCGGCGGTGCTCAAAAGGCCCGTCACCAGCGCCGAAGCGGCGGCGATCGAATATCGTTTCTTCATCTCGAGTCTCCTCCAATTGTCACATGCCCCAACAGGGGCAGCCCGGCGGAACGGGCATCCCGCAGAAGCGGGATTCACGCCGCTTTCAGCAATTTCCTGACCAGTTCTTCCCACTAGCACAACCGATAGAGCATGCACGCTCAATCGATTTAGCAACATTGTGCAAATTGCGGTTTGCTGTCAAGATGCAAGTCTTCCGGCCATATCGGCCAGTCTGACGGGGCAGCAATATGGCCGGGAACGGCGGAAATTCATCAAGGCGGCCAACCATCTACGATCTGGCGCAGATCGCGGGCTCCAGCCCCAGCGCCGTGAGTTCGATCCTGAACGGAACGTGGAAGAAGCGCCGAATCAGTTCGCGGACCGCCGAAAAGGTCATGAAGATCGCGGCGGAACAGGGCTATGCCGTCAATCTTCAGGCCAGCATGCTGCGGCGAGAGCGGTCGCATATCATCGGCATGATCGTTCCCAAATACGACAACCGTTATTTCGGTGCCATTGCCGAGAAATTCGAGGAAATGGCCCGCGCGCGCGATCTGTTCCCGGTCGTGACCTGCACGCAGCGCGATCCGGAACTGGAATTCGAGGCGGCTCGCGAACTGGTCTCGTATCAGGCCGAGACGCTGGTGGTGACCGGGGCGACGGATCCCGACCGTATCGCCGAATTCTGCGCGGCGGCGGGGGTGCGGACGATCAATCTGGATCTGCCGGGCAGCAAGGCACCGTCGGTTCTTTCGGATAATTTCGGCGGCGCGCGCGATCTGACACGGTTGATCATAACCCGCACAGGGCAGGATTTCGGCGCCGTGCCGCCGTTATGGTTCATTGGCGGGCGTTCGCATGATCACAATACGATGGAACGGCTGCGCGGTTTCCGCACCGCCCATCAGGAGGCGGGACTGACCCTGTCCGAAGACCGCATCCTGATGCCGGGTTATTCGCCGGACAAGGCTTTCGCCGCGCTGGAAGGCCGCGAATTCACGCAATCATGCGGCATTTTCGTGAATTCGACGATTTCCATGGAAGGCGTGGTCCGCTGGCTGACTGGCAATGTCGCGATGGACCGTGTCCGGCTGGGCTGTTTCGACTGGGACCCGTTCGCGGCACTTCTGCCGCAGAATGTCGGCATGGCGGAACAGGACGTCCCGGCGATGCTGACCCGGTTATTCCAGATCGTCTCCTCGGCGGAAGGCAATCCGTCGGACCGCATCGAACTGCCCTGCATCCTGCGACCGCTTTCGCCGCAGGGCGGTTTCATCTGATCTGCAGCAAGCGGATTGTGAGCCGGATGAATCGCGGGCCGGTCGGCGGGATAGCCCGGAACCAGCGTTCGCCGGGGAACCGGATTGATGAGTTGCGCGGCCACATGTTCCGGCATTCGAAGTCAGGATAAAACCATCAGAGACCGAACGGGACCAAAGATGTCATGTCGTCGGCCCTGGCTGCTATTGTTCCTTAAGGCGGATGAATTGAATGACGCAGAACAGATAGGCGAGGAACAAGACCAATCCGCAGCCAAGCGCATGGTCTGTGAACAACCCTGCCGCGAAACTGCAGATCACGCCGCTCAGCATCTGGAAGCAGCCATAAAGCCCCGAGGCGGATCCCACATTGCTGCCGGCCAGCCGAAGCGTGGTGCCGATCGCGACCGGCCCCAGACCTCCGGCGGCGAAAAGGATAATCAGGCTTATGGTGACGACGGAAACCGGTGTCAGCATGTCGGTGATCGCGCCGATCAGGAATGCCAGCCCCGCAAGAACTCCGATGACGGAAAAGCTTCTTAGGATCAGGCGGTCCCTTACGCGCCCCACCATGGAACGGGTCAGCAGTGAGCCGGCCGCCGCCGCCGCAAGCGTGCTTCCGACGCAATACCCGACCGCCTGAACGCTCAGACCCATTTCGGAAGTCAGGATGAACGGTGCAGAGACGAAATAGGCATAGCACGCCGTCGATCCGAATGCTCCGCCGGTTATGGCCCTGAAAAAGGCTTTCCCGGCAAGAAGATCCCGAAATGTCGTGTAGATGCGCGTGGCGTTCAGCGTTCCGCTTGGGGCGGCGGTTTCGGGCAGATATCGGATCGCGAGTGCGATGGTTATCAATCCCATAAGCGCCAGCGCCCCGAAAATCGTCCGCCACCCGAACAGACCGGCGATCTCGGCGCCGATCACGGGCGCCAGACCGGGGCCAAGAAGCAGGATCAGGTTCAGGATGGCGATGCTGCGCGTGGTGCTTATGCCCTTGCTTGTGTCGGCCACGATGACGCGGGTCAGTGCCAGCCCGCCCGCACCGCCCAAAGCCTGCAGGAAGCGCGCGGCAATCAGGAACTCGATTCCCGTGGCAAGATAGGATGCGATCGCCCCGGTGCAATAGATGCACAACGCGCCAAGAACCGCGGGGCGCCGTCCTATCGCATCCGATAACGGGCCGTAGATCAACTGCCCAAGCGCCAGACCAAGGATATAAACGGTGACCGTCAACTGGATGGTCTGGCTGTCCGTATGCAGGGCCAGAGCAGCCTGAGGCAGCGCGGGCACGAAGATATGCATCGCCAGCGTGCCGCTGAAAGCGATCAGTACCAGAAGCGCAAGTGAGGCGTGCGGGGGTTTATCCGTGGGCGTGGTGGTCATGTGATCGGTGTCGGGACACAGGCAGGGGTATTTTTCGGGCGGAGCGACATTCGAGGATGCTGGGGCAGGAATGCATGGCGGGCTGGATCATCCATCCGGAATATTTGCCGAAATCCTGACAAGTACCGAACGCATGGCGGCAATTTCCTTGCCTGAGACGGAGGCGAGGAATTTCCGTTCGGCCTCCATGCTTTTGGCGATGATGAATTCCGCCCAGCGCCGCCCTTCCACCGTAAGCGAGATGCGTTTCGTGCGCTTGTCCTCGGGGTCGGTCGCAGAGGTGACAAGATCGCGCTCGATCAAAAGCTGGATGACACGAACCAGTGCGGACGGATCAAGGCCAAGCTGGGTGGCAAGATCCCGTTGGCGCATCGGCTGATTATGATCGTAAAGCGCAATCAGCGGGCTGCGGGTCGCATCGGTGAAGCCGACGGCGCGAAACTCGTCATCTATATAACGGCGCCATTTTCGGAAGACGCCTCCCAGAAGGCGACCGAACCGGGCAGAGGGATCTGCCTGCGGTTCCGCTTTGGTCGCTTTGGCCGGTGAAATTGATGACATGTCATTGAATTAGCCGCCGTGGCGTCGATATGCAAGGGGCGGGAATGGTGGCTCGCGCCGAGAATCAGTGAATAATATGGAATATTTTTCTATAATATTGAAAATAACATAATCTATTTTGAATCAGATCATTGATACTGATTCCTTCATGGATTCGTCGCCTCAGAAAGCTATACGATCATGGATGATCCGGGCTGTCTCAGCCTGCCAGATGGCGGCGCGTTTTCACACTGTGAAACCGGGTCCGCTTTCATTGACGGTCGCGCGCAGGCTTCGTCCAATATGCGCAAGCTGCTGGCGGCCCCGAGTTCGTTCAGTACCGCTAAAGGGATGGAGGAAACCGGATGCCCGGGAATTTGCAGATCATGAGCACCCTTGCGGTGGAACTTGCGTTCAAGCGCGATATCCTGCCCGCGTGGCAGGAGAAGGGGATCGACACCAGCGTACAATGGTCGCCGACAACCGTACTGGTTCAGGAGATCCGGCAGGGAAAGCGGGCCGATGCGATCATCATGATCGAACGTCAGCTTGAAGCGCTGGAGGCGGAAGGCATCATCGAAGCCGGCTCGATCACTCCGCTTGCGCGGGCACGGTTCGGGCTGGGCGTGCTGGCGGGTGCCGCGCATCCGGCAATCGACACCGCCGAGGATTTTCTTGACGCGATCCGTGCCGCACGCAGTATCGCCTATTCGCTGGCGGGTGCCAGCGGTATCCATTTTCGCAAAATTCTGCAGGATCGCGGAATGACGGATGTGCTGGACCGGGCCACGCCCATTCAGGCGGGCTTCACCGCCGAGAAACTGGTCTCGGGAGAGGCGGATCTTGCTGTGCAGCAAATCAGTGAGCTGATGCTTGTGAAGGGCGTCGAGATTGTCGGTCCGTTCCCCGAGGCATTGCAGCAGACAACCGATTTCGCTTGTGCCATCTTTGCGGATGCCCCGAATGCTGCGAATGCCCGTGCTTTCCTTGATCACCTGAAATCGCCGCAATCGCAACGGGCCTATCGGGATGGTGGCCTTGATTCCCTTGTCGCCGCTCAACCCGCCGCCTGAACCGGAGTTCGCCATGTCACGCTCGCCCCGTATCGTTCTGTTCCACGCCACGCCGGTCGCGATGGAACCAATCAAAGCCTCGATGGCGCGGCTATGGCCAGAGGCTGAGGCGGTCAATCTGCTGGATGACGGTCTGACCATCGACCGGGCGCGAGAAGGCGACGAATTGTCCGAGATCCTGATCGAGCGTTTCGTGGATCTTGGCCGCTATGCCTGCCGCGCCGGTGCCGACGGGATCCTTGTCACCTGCTCGGCCTTCGGGCCCGCCATCGATCGCATGATCGAGACGCTGCCGGTGCCGGTGCTGAAGCCGAACGAGGCGATGTTCCGGGCCGCGATCCGGCAGGGCAAACGCATCGGTATGCTGGCGACATTCGCGCCCTCGGTTCCGACGATGGAGGCCGAGTTTGCCGAATTTGCGGCGCAGGCAGGTGCCGACAGCAAGCTGGACACGATCGTCGTGCCGGACGCCATCGATATTCTGCGCAAGGGTGATGCCGAGACCCATAACCGTCTGGTGGGCGACATGGCTCCCGGTCTGGCGGATCGCGATGCGATCATGCTGGCGCATTTCTCGACCTCTCGCGCGGCGGAAAAGGTGCGCGCGGCGGTCAGCGTCCCGGTGTTTACCGCACCCGATGCGGCGGTTACGCGGATGCGCGAACTGGTGGCGGGGTAATCCATGCTTCTGGGGGTTATCGCCGACGATTTCACCGGTGCCAGCGACATCGCCAATACCATTGCCTGCGGCGATGGCGAAACCGGCGGGTTGGTCACATCGCAATATATGGGCATCCCCGATTACGATGCGGGTCCTGCGGTCGAGGCTGGGGTGATCTCTCTGAAAAGCCGGTCCGTGCCGAAAGCGGATGCCGTGGCGCAGTCGCTTGAAGCGCTGCGCTGGCTGAAAGCGCAGGGCTGCCGGCAGATCGTGTTCAAATATTGCTCGACCTTCGATTCCACGCCCGAAGGCAATATCGGGCCGGTCGCGCAGGCATTGGCGGCGGAGCTGGGGGTTGACGGGGTGGTTGTCTGTCCCGCATTCCCAAAGGCGGGCCGCACGATCTATCAGGGGCATCTGTTTGTCCATGACCGGCTACTGAACGAATCCGGGATGCAAAACCACCCGCTGACGCCGATGACCGATGCCGATATCCGCCGCTGGCTGTCGCTTCAGGTCACCGGCGGCGTCGGACTGATACCATTGAATACCGTCCGCCAGGGTGCAGACGCTTTACGGCAGTCCCTGGTGCAGGACGGGCGGCAGCTGGTCGTGGTGGACGCCGTGGACGACACGGATCTGGCGATCATCGGGCGGGCCTGTGCGGGGGCGCCGCTGGTCACGGGCGGATCTGGCGTGGCATTGGGCCTGCCTGCGAATTTCATCGCCACGGGTCAGGCGCGCGGATATCACGGAGGCGGGTTCGCCGGGATAGACGGCCCCGAAGCCATCCTTGCCGGAAGCTGTTCGGGCGCGACGCGCGGGCAGGTGGATCGTCATGCGAAGGGCCATCCCGTTCTGCCGATCCCTGTCGATCAGGTGATGACCGGCGAGATCGGCATCCCGCAATTGCTGTCATTCCTGCTGGAGCATACCGGCAGGGCGCCGCTGGCCTATTCCTCGGCCACGCCGGAGGAGGTGCGGGCGGCGCAGGAACGTTATGGGCGCGAGAATGTCTCGAACGCGCTGGACAGGCTGTTTGCATCCACGGCGCAGGCATTTCTGGATCGGGGCGGCAAGCGGCTGGTCGTGGCGGGGGGCGAGACCTCGGGCGCGGTGGCGCAGGCGCTGGATCTGGGCGAAGTGATGATCGGCCCCGAGATCGATCCGGGGGTTCCCATCCTGATCTCGGCGCGGCGTGACGCGGCGCTGGCACTGAAATCCGGGAATTTCGGGCAACAGGATTTCTTCAGCAAGGCCACAAACATGCTGGCGGGGGCACGCGCATGAGTGAGGAAGCCGATCTGCGCAGCAGGATCGTCCGGTTGGGCGCATTGCTGTACAACCGTCAGCTTGCGCATGGCAGCGCCGGAAACCTGTCGGCGCGGCTGGCTGACGGCAGTATTCTGGTGACGCCGACGAATAGCTGTCTTGGGTTGCTGCATCCCGATCAGGTTTCGCGGGTATCTGCGGAGGGTGAATTGCTGGACGGAGACCCGCCGTCGAAAGAGGCGTTCTTCCACCTTGCCATGTATGAAGAGCGGCCCCGGACCGGTGCCGTGGTGCATCTGCATTCGACCTATGCGGTGGCCGTCTCATGCATGTGCCATGATTGCACCGATGACGTGTTGCCGCCATTGACGGCCTATCACGCCATGCGTGTGGGTAAGTTGCCATTGGTCGATTACTACCGGCCCGGCGACCGGGCGCTTGCCGATGCGGTCCGCAAGACCGCCCGGAACGCGCATTCCATGCTGCTGGCCAATCACGGCCCCATCGTGTCGGCGAAGTCGCTGGAACAGGCGATCTATACCTATGAGGAACTGGAAGAGACAGCGAAGCTGTTCTTCATCCTTGGCGACCGGCCGACCCGGCCTCTGGATGCCCGCGCATTGGCCGAACTGAACGCCACCTTCCCAAGCTGACATGCGTTTTGCCCTGTGGAAGTGGGCGATGGCAATCGATGAAACTATCGTGAAACGCCATGAAACGGGCGATTTTCTGCCGTGGATAGCCTTTTCCGCGGCGGGAAACTGACGGTGTCGCATATCGCTGCTCAGGGAGATTTTCACATTGCGAAAGCAAATCCGTTACAGTTGATCGGAAGCGGCATCACCCACATCCTCCGCTGGACAAAAGCTCGCACGGACTGGCGGGCGACGATCTCGGGATTTCCCCGGCCAAGATCATCCGAATGCAAGATGCTGCCGGAACCGGCAGCACTGGTCTAACTGTTCTAAGGAGGAACTGGATATTATGGCGATGCCAGAAAATGTTACGACAGATAAGGATTTCCCGATCCCGGAAACCATGAAAGCCTGGGTTCTGGGCGATCCCGGCGAACTGACCTATGTCGATAAACCGGTTCCCACACCGAAAAGGGCCGAAGTCCTGGTGCGGATCGATGCCGTGGCGATCTGCGCGACCGATCTCGAAATCATCCATCACGGTCCGCCCGCGATGATCGAAGGCGACCTGCCGTTCAACAAGAACTATACGCCGGGTCATGAATATATGGGCACCGTCGTGGCGCTTGGGCCGGGCGTGGACGAATTCGCCATCGGTGAACGTGTGACGGTGGAAATTCATGCCGGTTGCGGCCAATGCAAACGTTGCCGTCAGGGCATGTATACCTCGTGCCACAATTACGGCAAGAATTACGGTGATGTAGACAAGGGACACCGGGCCAACGGTTTCACCACCGATGGCGGCTTTTGCGAATATCAGGTGAACAATATCAATACGCTGGTCCATGTGGACGATTCCATGAGCGACGAAGAGGCGACCTTGGTCGTCACCGCCGGGACCTCGATGTATGGTTTGACCGAGATCGGCGGGCTGATCGCCGGGGAAAGCATCGTCGTCAGCGGACCGGGTCCGATCGGGCTTCTGGGCGCGGCGGTTGCAAAGGCGCTTGGCGCGCAGCCCGTCATCCTGACCGGCACCCGCGATAACCGGCTGGAGATCGGCAAACAGCTTGGCGCCGACCATGTGATCAACATCCGCAAGGAAGATCCGGTCGAGGCCGTGCGCAAGCTGACCGGGGGCAAGGGCGTCGATTACGTGCTGGAATGCTCGGGCGCGCCGAATGCAGTGAACGAGGCCGCGCAGATGCTGAACCGTGGCGGCAAGATTTGCCTCGCGGCTTTCCCGTCCGATTCGGTGCCGGTGGATGTGGCCTATCTGGTGCGCAACAATATCTATCTTTACGGCATCCGCGGCGAGGGCAAGACGGCTACCCATCGCGCCGAAGCCTATATGCGCCAGAAACGCTTCGACGCCCGGCTGATCCATACGCATACATTCGAGATGGATGATCTGCCCGAGGCGTTGCGCTATGCCAAGGACCGGGTCGAGGATGCGATCAAGGTCGTGGTGAAGAACCGCCATGCGGCCCAGATGGTCGAGGCCGCCGAGTGATCCGTTAGATCGGTGAATGGCGATATGCCGGGCAAGGGTGGAGCTTGCCCGGCGTCGAACGAAACACAAGGGAGGAAAAATCATGGCGCATCTCACGCCGACGGAGGCCGCCCCGACAGCGCCGGAACGCAGTGGCGTCATGCGCTGGTTGAGCAAACTATATGTCCAGGTGATTATCGGGGTGATCATCGGGACAGTGCTGGGCTTTGTCGCCCCCGATATCGCGGTTACCCTGAAACCCCTGGGCGATGTCTTTATCCGGGCGATCAAGGTCATCGTCACGCCGATCATCTTTCTGACGATCGTGGTGGGCATCGCCGCCATCGGCGATATGCGCAAGGTTGCGAATGTCGGCCTGAAAGCATTGATCTATTTCGAGATCGCCTCGACCTGTGCCCTGCTGATCGGCATGGCGGTGGGCAATATCTGGAAATTCGGAAGCGGCATCAACGCCGATCCGGCGACACTGGATGCCGGCGCCGTGTCCAGCTATGTCCAGCAAGGCGAGAAGATGACGCTGATCGACTTTCTGATCAACATGGTGCCCAACACTTTTGTCGAGCCTTTCGTTACCGGGCAGATCCTGCCGGTGCTGTTCGTTGCGGTGCTGTTCGGGCTTGGTCTTTGCAAGCTGGGCGAGCGGGCGCAGCCGCTGATCGCGCTGCTTGACACGGCGGCGCACGGCCTGTTCGGCATGGTCAATATCATCATGCGCGCCGCCCCTTTGGCGGCGGCGGGTGCAATGGCTTTCACCATTGGCAAATATGGCTTCTCGACGCTGCTGGATCTGGGTCAGCTTGTCCTTGCGGTCTATCTGGTCAGCGGTCTGTTCGTGATTTTCGTGCTGGGCTTCTTCCTGCGCCTTGCCGGGTTCAACATCTTCAAGGTACTGGCCTATTTCAAGGACGAGATCATCATCGTCTTCGCCGCCACCTCGGCCGAAACCATGATTCCGCGCAGCATGCAGAAACTGGAGCGGCTGGGCGTGCAGAAGGAAACCGTCGGGCTGGTCATACCGACCGGCTTTTCCTTCAACATGGACGGGACAGCGATCTACATGACCATGGCGGTTCTGTTTCTTGCCCATGCGACGAATACCGACCTGACGATTATGCATCAGTTGACGATCCTGTTCATCATGCTGTTCACGTCGAAAGGCGCGGCAGGCGTGACGGGCGGCGGTTTCATCGCTTTGGCGGCGACCATGCCCGCCATCGGCGTGCTGCCGGTCGCCTCGCTGGCGCTGCTGATCGGTGTCGACCGCTTCATGGCCGAAATCCGCGCGGCGACCAATCTGGCCAGCAATATCATCGCCACGCTGGTCGTCGGCTCGTGGACAGGCAATGTCGACAAGAAGCGGGCGAACGCGATCCTGAATGGCGAGGAGGTTCCGGATCTGCCGCAACAACCGGTATCGGCGCAGGCCGGCGCCGATTCTTCCGACGCGATGGGGCTTGCCCCCGCGCGTTAACCAACCGCCCCCGGACATTGACATATCGGCAATCGTTCGGGGGCGTTTCCCCGCAACAGGAAAACTCACTCCGGACCCTGACCGGCCCGGACCCGGCAAAGACCGCAAAGGAGAATCCATGAGCTTCGCTTTTTCTGAAGGAAATCCGCCTGAAGATACATCCCGGCTGCACAAGCCGCCCTTCGATACCGAGCGGCTGGACCGGCTGATGGAGGATGCCCGGCTGGACGCCCTGCTGGTGACGTCGAAGCACAGCATCCAGTACCTGCTGGGTGGTTATCGCTTCTTCTTCTACGATTACATGGATGCGCATGGCCTTAGTCGCTATCTGCCGTTTTTCGTCTATGTAAAGGGCCGCCCGAAGGACTCCGGTTATGTCGGCGTGCCGATGGAGCGGTATGAGAAGCAACTGGGCAGTTTCTGGGTCTCGGACCTGAACCTGAAGAATTTTCAAAGCAAGGGCTTCGCGGCGGCGGCGGCCGATATGCTGAAGGGGATCAATGGCGGCGGCGGCCGTGTGGGCATCGAGGTTGGCTTCATGCCCATCGACGCTTATCAGGTGCTGGAAGAGCAGCTACCCGACGCCACGCTGACCGATGCCACTTTCACGCTTGAATTGCTGCGCGCCCTCAAGACGCCCGAGGAACTGAACCTTCTGCGCGAAGCCTCGGAAAAGGTGGTCGATGCGATGCTGGCGGTGATCGGCAGTCACGGTCCGGGCGTGACCAAGCGCGCCCTGTTCGAGGCGCTGCGGCAAGAGGAAACCAAGCGCGGCCTGAAATTCGAATATGCACTGACCAATATCGGAACCGCCTTCAACCGTGCCCCCTATGACAAGATCTGGGAAGAGGGCGAGACACTGGCACTGGATTCAGGCGGCAATTACAAGGGCTATATCGGCGATCTGTGCCGGATGGCCTTTACCGGCGAGCCGGATCAGGAACTGGTCGATCTGCTGGGTCAGGTGGAAGAGGTGCAGCAGGCCGGCCGCAGCGGGTTGAAGCCCGGGGCCATCGGCGGCGATATCTTCGAATGGGCCAATGCCGCGCTGGACAGATGCGGCGAGAGGAGGCGGATGTTCTTCTCGGCCCACGGCATGGGCATCGTCAGCCACGAAGCGCCCTGGCTGATGAGTACTGCCGTGCCGACCTATCCTGCATATCACGCGGACCGCCCGCTTGAGGAAGGCATGGTGATCTCGATCGAGACCGAGCTGCATCATACCGAGCGCGGTTTCATCAAGCTGGAAGACACGATTGCCATTACCGCCGACGGCTGGGAAGCTTATGGCGATACCGGCCGCGGATGGAATATCGCGGGCGGCTGATGCATCTGTCCGGGCCGCCGCGAGGCCAGTGGCGGTCCGAATTGCAGTTTTTCATGGATCATATCATGGTAAAAGCATTCCCGCTCAGTGCCCATATGGGTTATCTCTTCACGGAACTCCCGTTGACCGACAGGGTCGCTGCGGCATGTGATCACGGCTTCGCGGCGGTCGAATATCCCGCGCCCTATGACATTCCGGCCCGGCAAATGGCGGAATTGCTGAATGCTTCCGGGCTGCGTTATACGCAGTTCGGTCTAAGATCCGGCGATGCCGCCCGGGGTGAGAAGGGCATCGGAATTTTCCCTGACCGGCGCGAGGAATTCCGCGCCAGCCTGACCGAAGCGCTGGATTATGCCGAGGCCATTGGCGTGCGCATGCTCCATGCGATGTCGGGGATCCTGCCGGCCGGTCAACGCCGCCCGGAGCATCGGGACTGCTATGTCGGGAATCTGCGCCTTGCGGCAGCCGAAGCCGCAAAGCGTGATATCAGCATCATCATCGAACCGATGAGCGCGGCGGCGGTGCCGGATTATTTCATCGATACTCCGCAGGGCGCCGCGCAGATCATCGCCGAGACGGGGGCAGGGAATATCGGTCTGCTTCTGGATATTTTCCATACCGCTGCCATCGGGCAGGATATTCATCAGACCATCCGCGACCATGCGTCCCTGATCCGGCACGTTCATATCGCCGATTATCCCGGTCGCCATGAACCCGGTTCGGGCAAGCTGGGTTTTGCGGCGATTGCTGCGACTCTTGCCGAATGCGGGTATGAGGGCGTGCTGGGCTGCGAATATGCGCCTGCGGGCGAGACGGTGGCGGGATTGGGCTGGATGGGTGCGGATTGGGCCGGTTCCGGGACCAAAGCGACCGGATAAGACGGGCGTCCGCGGATTCGGAGCGCGTCCCGACCTGTCGGAACTAACCCATGGGGCCCGCCACGCCCGGGGCGCTGCCCCTCTTGGCCTGCGGCCAATTCACCCCGAGGTATTTGGACAAAGAAGAAGGGACGGCCCTGGCAGGCAGAATGGGCTGAAATCGCGCAATCCGAAACGAAGTGCCGCCGCGCCCGGTTTCAGGTAAAGCAGCCTGCGGGCATCCGGCTGGACAGGTCATTGGCGCATTTCACCACCGCGCGGGTAAGGTAATCGCTATAGGCGTCGCTGGCCCGCCGCCGCTCTACTGTTACGCCGATCGAGCCGACGACGGCGCCCGACATGTCCCGTACCGGAGCGGCAAAGCCAGCTTGCCCGGTATGGAATTCGCCATCCTCGACCGCGAAGCCCGACCGCCGCACCAGCCGCAGCTCTTCGGTCAGATCCGACAGCGAGGTGATCGTATGGGGAGTGAACGCAGTCAGCCCGTTATCGGCCACGACCCGCGCCAGTTCAGCCTGAGGCAGCCATGCAAGGATCGCCTTGCCATTGGCCACGGTATGGACGGCATGGGTCAGGGGGCGGTTGGCAAGATCAATGGCGCTGCCGCGGATCTGCGAGGGCAGGCGGACATAGCTGACCAGCGACGATCCCCGCAGCACCGTCATCTGCACGGCTTCGCGGATATCCTCGTTCAACTCGTGCAAGGACGGTTTCACGAATTCGATCAGTTTCGCCTCACGCTCGGAGCGGCGCGACAGGATCTCGAATTTGGAGCTGAGACTATAGCCCTGAGCCCGTCCCGAATTGATCACATAGCCGCGGCGGACCAGAGTATTGATCAGGTGATGGCATGTCGACAGGTTCAGATCGGCCAGATCGGCGATGTCCTTCAGCATCAACGGCCGGTCGCTGAGCGACAGGATCTCGATGATCGACAGCACGCGATCGACGGACTGGATGCTTTTGCCGCGTTCCTCGCCGGGCAGGGCAGGGGACAGATGCCTGTAATGAGACGCCCGCTTGCTGTTCGCCGCCGTCAACGCATTCGATACCTGCTGCATGCAAACCTCCCCTTTCGATGCCGTCGCGACAAGGCTATCACGTCCCGAAATTCCATCAATGCGTGTATCGGAATTGCGACAGAATTTCATAATGTGAAAAATAGGGGCGGCTATCGTCATCACGCATGGGTGAAAGATCATGCCGGTCGATGCGTCGTATCTGCATGCCGCGATAAGGGGCGGGCTTCGCCGTGGAAGCCCATCGATTGATCGAAAATATAGAACAAAACAATTCTTTTTTCTTGTTGGAATACAGATAAAAAATCCCCCATAAGCCGTGAAATAGCGAAAATTATCCTATCGAATGGCCAGATCACCATGTCGCATGTCACGACCGAGAAGCTTCCGAAAACCGCTGGGGACAGCAAGACATCCTGGGCACCCGGGCTGTGGATACGGCGTTATCTGCCGGGGCTTTGGCTGGTCGGTCTTCTGACGGCGGCCTCTTACGGATTGCGTTCGTTTCCCGGACTTGCACAGCTTAGCCCGATGATCATCGGCATCATATTGGGCGTAATGATGTGCAATCTCGCGCCCACGGCCGAGATATTCCGCCCCGGCATTGCCATCGCCGGCAAGGGGCTGCTGCGTGCCGCCGTCGCCCTTCTTGGTGTGCAGATCACCATTGGTGAGCTGATCGGGATCGGCGCCTGGGGGTTGGCCAGCGCGGTCATCGCGTTATTCACCACATTTTTCTTTATCCTCTGGGTTGGGCGGCTGATGGGGGTCGGGCGCTCGCTTACGGTGCTGATCGCGGCAGGAACCTCGGTTTGCGGCGCCGCTGCGATTGCGGGGGCGAACAGCGCCGCCCGCGGCTCGGATGAAGATGTGACCTATGCGGTCGCAAGCATTACGCTGTTCGGCACGATCGCGATGTTCAGCCTTCCCCTGATCGGCCGGCTTCTGGGCATGGAGACGCAGGCCTATGGCACCTGGGTCGGGCTTTCGGTGCATGAGGTCGCGCAGGTGGTGGGTGCCGGATTCCAAAGCGGTGAATTTGCCGGGAAAACCGCGGTCATTACCAAGCTTGTGCGGGTCTTGCTGCTTGCCGTTCTGGTATCCGGGCTTGTGCTTGCCTTCCGGAAAAGAGACGGCGCGGAAGCGGACAAGACCTCTGCCGGTGTTCCGCTGGTTCCCGGCTTCATCCTTTGTTTTCTGGGGCTGGTTCTGATGAATTCGGGCGGCCTGCTGCCCGAGATGCCCCGCGAGGCGATCATCGATGTGACGCCCGTCCTGTTGACTGCCGCGCTTGCGGCGCTGGGGCTTTGCACGCGGTTCGACAAGCTGCGCGAATTGGGCGTGAAGCCGCTGATCCTTTGCGGATTGGGTACGATTGTCATCACCACGCTTTCCTATATTCTCGTGTCGATGTGATATCGAGGCGGCTTCCGATCTTCGGATTGCGGCCATCTGAAAGTACCGCCCATGACCATTGACCAGCTGCGGATTTTCCTTGAGGTGGCCCGGCAGCAGCATGTTACCCAGGCAGCAGCCGTGCTGAATCTGACCCAATCAACGGTCAGTGCCGCGATCAAGGCGCTGGAGACGCGGCATGACGTGCAGCTTTTCAACCGGCTTGGCCGCGGCATTCACCTTACCCGAGAGGGCGAGCAATTCGTTGCTCTGGCCGAAAAGGTTCTGGCCTCTGTGCGCGATGCCGAGCAGTTGCTGCAGGATTTCGGCGTTGGCAATGCCGGTCGGCTGAAGATATTCGCCAGCCAGACCGTCGCCAGCGTCTGGTTGCCCCAGCGTCTGGTGCAGTTTCATCAGCACTGTCCGGCAATCAGCATCGGGCTTGAGGTCAGCAATACGCAGAACTGCGTGGATGCGATTATCCAGGGCAAGGCCGACGCGGCCTTTATCGAAGCTTCGGTCAATAATGCCGAGCTTTGCCAGATCCCGGTGGGGCTTGATCAGTTGGTGCTGCTTGTCGGCGAGCAGCATCGCTGGAGCAGGACGCCTCCGCGCGGTTTTGCCGCATTGTTCGAAACCGGCTGGATTCTGCGTGAAGCGGGCTCGGGCACCCGCGCGACATTCGAGCAGAAACTGCGCGCCGAGGGGTATGATCCCGAACAGCTCGACATCTTTCTTGAACTTCCCAGCAACGAGTCGGTTTGCGCCGCTGTCGAGGGCTCGAAACTGGCGACCGTGATTTCGAAGGATGTCGCGCAACCCTATCTGAGTGCCGGCCGCATGGTTGCGCCGCCCTTCGATCTGCCGGCGCGTCCGTTCCATATGATCCGCCACAGGGACCGGCATCGCTCGCGCGCGTTGGGTTTGCTTGAGGAAATCATGGCGGCCAAGCGCTCCGTAACCCCGACACCGGCCGGCGGTCTCTGATCCGGGGGAGGAATACGGGACAGCCGGTTGTCCGCGTTCCGATTTCATCTCCTCTGCTGGCCCCGGATATCGGCTCCTTGAAATAAATATGCGGCCCGCCTTGAAACGGACCGCATATCAGGGCTTTGCCTTGTTCCGTCTATCGGAAGTCAGTTTGCTTCCGGCAGGGCATAGGCGACGATGTAATCACCCCGATCGGGCGATTGCCGTGCGCCACCTGCAGAGACGACGACGAATTGCCGGCCGCTTTCGGGCGATACATAAGTCATCGGCGTTGCCTGTGCGCCGACTGGCAGGCGAGCTTTCCACAATTCCTCGCCGGTGAAGGTGTCGAAGGCGCGCAGATAGTAATCCTGCGTTCCGGCGTAGAAGGTCAGCCCTCCGGCAGTGGTCATCGGCCCGCCCAGAGAAGGCATGCCCACGGGGATCGGCAGATTAGTCTTCAGTCCCAGTGGGCCGCTATCCTGCAATGTCCCTGCGGGAACCTGCCATGCGATCTCGCGGGTTTTCAGGTCGATGCCGGTGATGGTGCCATAGGGAGGCTGATGACAGGGAACCTGCAGGGGCGAGAAGAAACCGTTCTTCCACGCCGCGTAAGGAGTCCCGGTCTGGGTCGCCAGCCCTTCATGCGAATCCGACGATACCGCGCCGGATTCGACCTCGGCCTGCGGGATAAGCTGGACGAATTGCGGCATGCGGATATCATTGACGATCAGCATCGAATTGCCTTCGTCGACCGAGGCGGAACCCCAGTTCATCCCACCGTAATAGCCCGGCATGATCAGGCTCATATCCGTGCCCGGAGGCGTGAATTCACCTTCGTAGCGCATCTTGCGGAACTGGATCCGGCAATAAAGCAGGTCATAGGGCGTCGCGCCCCACATCCGTGCCTCGGTGAAGGGTTCGGTGCCGATGGCGGGCATGCCCACGGAATAGGGCTGGGTTTCGGACAGGAAATCTTCCGGCACCCCCCCGGTCTGCGGCACCGGCTTTTCTTCGACCTCGGCGATCGGATTGCCGTCGCGGCGATCCAGCATGAAGATCTGGCCCCGCTTGGTCACCTGGATAAGCGCGGGAATCGTGCCGCCGTCTCCGTCAGGGACATCGTAAAGCGCCGGTTGCGACGGAACGTCATAATCCCAGATATCGTGATGGACGGTCTGGAATTTCCAGCGTTCCTTGCCCGTGGCCAGATCAAGCGCCACAACTGCGGCGGAATATTCCTCGGCGGCTTCCGAACGGTGGGCGCCGAAGAAATCCGGGGTTGCGTTGCCAGTAGGCAGATAGATCAGCCCCAGTTCCTCATCCACGGCCGGAGTCGACCAGACATTCGGTGTTCCGGGGGTATAGGTTTCACCCTCCGGGGGCGCTCCGGTGATCGCGGGATTGCCAAGATCCCATGCCCAGGCAAGCTCACCCGTGACTGCGGAAAATGCCCGGACAGCACCCGAAGGCTCGCCGGTCTTGACATTGTCCCACACCCAGCCGCCGACGACGATCAGGTCATCCGCGACGGTCGGAGCAGAGGTCTGGAAATAGAAGCCTTCCTCGACTTCGCCCATACCCTGTTTGAGATCGACAATGCCTGCATCGCCGAAACCGGCACAGGGCTCGCCCGTCGCCGCGTCGATCTGGATCAGCCGCGCATCGATGGTGGTCAATACGATGCGCTGCGCGCAGGCTTGGGGTTCCGCTGCTGCGGTTTCCTCTGTTTCCGCAGTGTCGGGCGTTTCCGTTGCTGCGGGGCCTTCGGCAGTTTCCGGGCCCTCTTCTGACGTCGCGGGATCGTCGTGCTGCGCGGTCGCGGTGGCACCGGCGGCAAGGGCTGCATCCGAAGGTTCTTAATAGCTGACCCCACGGCAACGCTGCCACAATGGCGAACTGGCTTCGGGATCGTATTTCCAGCGAAGTTCGCCCGTCTCGGCGTTCAGGGCGTGAACGATATTATGCGGCGAGCAGGTATAGACGGTGTCGTTCACCATCAGCGGCGTATTCTGATCCTGCGCAGGATCTTCCGCGGTATCGCCGGTCTGAAAGGTCCAGGCGACCTCGAGTTCACCGACATTCCCGGCATTGATCTGATCGATCTGCGCGAAGCGGGTGCCATGTGTGGTCCGGGCATAGGCGGGCCAATCCGTCCGGGCATCCGCGGGCACTTCCGCAACCGCATCCGGCGCGGTGCCCCGGATCACTCCATGAGGCTGGAACGCCAGATAGCCGGTCGCGGCCAGTGCCAGAACAAGGATGGCGGCAATGGTGAAGGGAAGTGCCTTGCGCGGGCGCCCCGGAAACAGCGGCACGCATAGCGCGACGATGATCGCCAGAACCATCGGCGCCACCAGACGCGGCACGAGCGGCCAGAAATCCATGCCGGCTTCCCACAGCGCCCAGGCGACCGTGGCAAGGAACACAAGCGCATAAAGCCAGATCCCGGCCTTATTGCGTATGAAGAACAAGATACCGGTAACGACGATGCACAGGCCGGCGAGGAGGTAATACCACGACCCGCCAAGACCGATAAGCTGTGCGCCGCTCCAGGCCAGTGGCAGCCCGGCCAGCGCGATGAGTATGCCGACGATACGCAACAGCAACCCGCCACCTTCCGGCGGCTTGCTTTGCAAATTGTTCATGGACATCCGATGTTCCTTTCTCACACGGTCCGAAATGCTGCGGACCGTACCGCAATACCGATCAGCATGACTGGCGGATCGGAGGACCTGGCGGCTTATGGGAAGGGCGAGGCAATGCCTGGCTGGACGGTTCGTATTTTTCCCGCCGACAAGTTCCTGAAAGGTTGGTAGGCCAGAAAACAACAAATGACAACGCGCAGAACGCTGTAACGTCAGAATATTTTGAGGTGTTGTGCAGTTCGTGCAAATGCACCCGCCGCCGTCACGACAGGCTCAGCCCGGCCGCGAATGTATAACCGACGCCGTAGACGACCTTGATCGGTGCGGGCAGATTGACCCGTTGTTCGATCTTGCGGCGAAGCCGGCTGACCACCGCATCCAGATGCCGGTGATCGAAGGGCCAGTTGGGCCGGGCCACGACATTCGCCAGTTCGTCGCGCGAGCAAATCCCCCCCGAACGCTTGCACAGCAGATGCATGAAGGCGAATTCAGTTGCGGTCAGCTTCAGGGCATGACCGTTCGGCGCGATCAGCGTCCAGTCTATGGTGTCCAGAATCCACTGCCCCGCGTCTTCGCTTCCGGAGCCGGGCGCATCATTTGTGCGCCTCAGAAGGCTGCGGATCGCGGCTTCGATCTCTCGCAGAGTGCTGTGCTTGACCAGATAGATATCCGCGCCACTCTCATAGCCGCGAATGCGGTCGTCGCTATCCCCAAGCGCGGTCAGCATGATGATGCCGCAATGATGTGATCCGCGAATTTCTCCGGCAAGTTCGAAGCCGTTTCCGTCCGGCAGCCCGACATCCAGAATGACGACATCCGGCGGAGTGCCCTCGGCAAGGGTCAGGCGCAGATCCCGTGCCGTCGCGACCCCCATTGTCGTATATCCCGTCAGTTCGAGAAAATCCGCCAAATCGCGGCGAAGACGGGATTCATCCTCGACGATAAGAATATGTGTCATGCCATCATTTCCTTTGGCAGAGCGGGCTGCGCCGATCCATGCGGCAGGGGCAGGCTTACAATCGCGGTCATGCCCCGGCTCTCATTGGGTGACAAGTGCAGTTTGCCGCCGTGATAGCCAAGCAGCTTGCGCGACATGTAAAGGCCAAGCCCGGTGCCGGTTCCTGCCTTTGTATTCGAGCCCCGGAAGAAGCGGCGGCCGATCTTGTGGAAATCCGCCTGCGGGATGCCGATGCCGCGGTCACGGATTCTGATGGTGATCTTGTTCCCGGCGGTTCGGATATCGATTTCGATCGGCTGATCCTCGGGTGAATATTTGAGAGCATTGTCAATCAGGTTGATCAGCACGGTCGCCAGCATCTCGGGATCCGCGAACAGCAATGTTCCACCGTCATCGGAGGTGAAGATCAGCCGTTCGCCGCGGCCCGTCAGCTCGAAATGCAATCTTACATCCGAGATGAGCAGGCCGATCCTGATCGGCTCCGGCTGGAAACCCGTATCACGATCCTTGGCCATGAAACGCTCGATCAGCGAAACCAGCCGGTCGCTCGCCTCGCCGATCGCGGCAATCCGGTCCTTCGTTGCCGAGGGCGATTTGTCTCCAACAAGTTCGATCATGTCCGTCGCATTGCGGATGATGGCAAGCGGGGTGCGGAATTCATGACCGACGATCCGCATGAAATCGGTCTGTTCCTCGCGTAGTCCGCGTTCGGTTTCGAGACTTGCGCTTAGCCGGGTCTCAAGCTGGCGGCGCATCGTGATCTCGCGGGACAAGGCGGTGTTCTTTTCGCGCAGATCGTTCGACAGCCGCGTGCTGACCATGAACAGCATGCAGGCGAAGAAGGCGATCTGGAACAATGATCCCTGCAGCAGATACCAGCTGTTATGGTTGGCCAGTACCAGCGAATTTCCTTGCCCGACCATCCGAAATTCGAAAACGCTTTGCGCGATGCTCGAAGCCATGTATTCGACGAATATCCCGATGGTAATCCAGCGCAGCAGGATCGGCTGTGTCCGGTCGCGGCTGAGGGCCAGGCAAATCACCGACATCATGATCACCGTGAAAATCGTCGACATATGCACCCGGATGGCGACATTGCCCGGATCAAGGATGACGGCGGTACTCCAGCCGATGACATGCAGGACAAGCAGCGATATCCCGATCCAGCTATAGCGAGGCTGGCCAAGAAAGCGGGCCAGCCCTTCGGCAAGCAGGACCAGTCCAACCTTGATCGTCGTATTGGCCAGCACGATGCTCCATCCCGACGGCTCGACACTGCGCATGATCATAAGAAAAAGCCCAAGCGCGATGGCGCCCAGCCCCGCGGCGAGAAACTTGAGTTCGTAAAGATGCCGCCATGCGAGCCACACAAAGATCCAGGCGACGGCCTGCAAACTCGCGATTGCAAATGTGACAATCAGCACAGTCTTGAGATCAAGCATGACTGAATATCTCCCGGCGCCCTTCTTCTGTCTTGCATACGGGTCGAGATTTTACCGTTGCAGGAGTTTCGGCATCAGGCAAGCGCCGCATGCCATATGCAAGATTTCCGAAGAATTCCATCGAATTGGTAGGTAGACTCGTAAGTTTAGCCGCCGGTATCTTAACCGGGATCCGATCCGGCGGCGAAGTATTTCCTGACGTTGCGGCCGGATCATCGATATGGGGAGCGATATGACAAGAGCCTATCCGACCATCCTCCGCCCGCTTCTGGTCCTGCTGAGTCTGTTCGGTCTTGGTGCCTGCAACGCGCCTTCCGGCGGCTCGGTATCGGGCTGTGAAGATTCGGCCACCACGCAATGCCTGATGTCCTACCCGGACTGGTCATGGGCCGATGGCGCCGCGTGGCCCGTACAGCTCTGACCATCGGATGCCGGCAATATCCCGGACCGCCGTGACCTGACGCAGAATGTCAGGATCAGGTTTCGAGCAGGGCGCGCCCGTGCAGAGAGCATAACTTTGCACGGGCGCGGCAATTGGGCCGGGGCATTGGTTGGTTCATATGTGAATATCGCGGCATCCCGTATTCATTGAACGAATCCCGGGCCATGCGGGTATCGCTCATGATCCCGGAGCCGGACCAGCCGCCGCATTTGATTGGCGGCGGTAACATCGTTGGGGATGCACATCAGGCCATCCGGTTCAGCTCTGCAAGAAGCTCGGACGAGACAAGCAATCCGTCTTTGTCGGATTGCAGCCGGGCGGCGCGGCGGCGCTGGGATGGCAATCTTGCGCCCTGATCAATGATTTGCCGGAACAATGACTCGCCGGAATCCGGTGAGATGCCAAAGCGTTTCGGGTCGAACACGATGACCAGTTCGCCATGCAGAATGCCCTTGTCGTTTTTCGTGCCGGGTGCCGAGGTCTGGCTGCTCAGCATGTCGCCGATCAGCGGGCCGGCCATCAGCTCGATCATTGTTGAAATGGCAGAGCCCTTATGCCCGCCGAATGGCAGCAACGCGCCCGACAGGGCGCTTGCGCTTTCGGTGGTGGGGTTTCCGTCCTTGTCGATGGCCCAGCCCGCAGGCAGCGACTCTCCTCTGCGGCTGCGGATCTCGACTTCACCGCGCGCAGCCGCGCTTGTCGCGAAGTCGAACGTATAGGGCTCACCCTCTGGCCGGGGCCACGAGAATGCAAGCGGGTTGGTTCCAAAAAGCGGTTCTTTGCCACCGAAAGGCGCGACATAGGGATGTGTCGGTGTCATGGCAAGCGCCACGAAACCCCGCTTTGAAAGCTGCTCGACCTCCCACCACAGCGCCGAATAGTGGAAACAATTATTGATGGCGAGCGCGGCGATGCCGCTGTCGTTTGCCTTGCCTGTCAGCATGTCCAGGGCGGTCTTGAACGCGAGAAGCGAGTTGCCGCCTTGCGCATCCGCCTTGACGATAGCTGGGGCGTGATCCGTCAGTTTCGGCTCGGCGGTCAGGTTCACCAGCCCGGTTGCCGCCATGTCCGAACAGGTGATCAGCCGGTAAAGCCCGTGAGAATGGCATTCCTGCGCCTGCGCATCCAGCATGTTCTGCGCCATCACAGAAACATGCGCCCCGGAAAATCCGGCTTTGGTCAGGATGGCCGCCGCCAGATCCGCGGCGCGCTGCCGGGTTATGCGTTCATAGGTCTTGCTATTCATCATATTGCCTCATGTTCGGATCGTTTGGGGATAGTTAGCGCATGACCGGATGGCATTCCATCGGCGGGATGCCATCCGGGTCATGAACTTTGCCGCGGTTTTGCCGTGATGCGATCGATCACGGCTCTGCCGAATGCGGCGGCAGCGATCTCATGGCTCGACGATTTCCGTGCGACAGGCCGGGCAATTGCGGACCAGGCTGAGCGGCAGGACCGATCCGCAATTTTTGCATGACCGGACATATTTGTGAATCGACCGCAGCGGCGACCGGCAGGCGGGGCAGCGTGAATATGCGGCGCGCGGCACGGGTTTTCCGCAGATACGGCAATCCGGTTGGGGTCTCATCGGGATCGGTCTTCTCGTCGTTCGACCTCAAGCAGGCGCAGCCGGCGGCTCTCGTTGTTCCTTGCCTTCCACGACGCTTTCGCGCCGACCGGCAACCCTATCAGGGCAATGCCGATCGGGGTCATGACCGAGACATGGTCACGCGCGATATCCGCCTCGGCGGGTGGCACCAGGGTCATGTGGCGGTTTACCTGGGTATCCTCGTCCAGATATGTCACCCGTCTGCCAAGGGCGACCACGTCATCGGGAAGCCGGTCCGCAGGCACGATCCGTGCCCGCGCCAGGGTCGACAGCAACAGGGCAGAGAGTTCCGGATTTCTGCGGACAAGCCCCGCTTCCAGCCTTTCAAGCAGGTCAAGATGATCTTCGGAAATGACACGCCGCGCCGCACGCGCGCGGGCAGGAGGGGAATGATTCATGGGGTATCTCCTTCAGAGATGAGAATGAATGGTATCGACAGGGTGAAAGCTGCGGGAGTTCCGGTTATCCGCCGGAAGAAAATCCTTGGCATTGATATGCAGTATCTCGATGCGCCGGAAACCTGCTCCGGGGTCGGAAAAGGTGACGATCTGATGCGGTGCCATGCCGATCAGAACCGCACCAAGCCAGGTTCCGGTCGAAATCGCGCAACGCTGAACCGGCGGGGTCCAGTGATACAGCCGGAAACATCTAGGCAGGTGATGATCGATCCGGCAGGCGACCACGCTTCCGGCAGTGACAAAGGCGCGCCGGGCCTCCGGCTCGGGGATGATCCTTGCATCGGCCAGCTTTGCCCGGAGATAGGCCGCCAGATGCGGATCCTCGGCCGGCCCGCCGATTTCCCGCCGTCGCCGCTGATCCTGCAGCTGCCAGAAATCGGTTTCGGACAATGTAGCGCGGATCGGGCGCAACTGCTCGATATGCTGATCGTGATCGAATGATTGCCGGCATTTGCTGTGCCGCAAGCCCAACGCAGGATCGCAATCCTGCCCGGATAGACGTTGCATGGAAATTCCCCCGACCGCGGCCTGCGCGGTTCACATAGTCAAGACGGTGTGAGGAAAGCCCCGAACGATTATATCAGCACGCATGCCGACACCGCCCGGGGAAGGGGGCGGGTCAGAAGCGAACCCGGAAACAGGATCAACCTGCTGATATGCATCTCATGCAACGACATGGGATAACAGCTAGGCAGCCGGCGGCGCAAAGTCAATCGCCCTGCCTGGAATGCGAAGTATTCAGGCAACAGGGAACGCTTCCGGCCCGGATCGAATTCGCCTCCTCCCCTTCTTCTTTGTCCAAATACCTCGGGGGTCCGGGGGGGCGCCCCCCCGGCTTTGTGAAGAGATGAGACAGGCGAAACCGTTCAGATCACACCCTGCGCCCGCATCGCCTCGGCGACCCGCACGAAGCCTGCGATATTGGCGCCCAGCACGTAATCGCCGGGCGTGCCGTATTCTTCTGCGGTGCTGGCGCAGGTGTCGTGGATATTGCGCATGATCTCGGCCAGCCGCTCTTCCGTGCGCTGGAAGGTCCAGCTGTCGCGCGAGGCATTCTGCTGCATTTCAAGCGCCGAGGTGGCAACGCCGCCGGCATTCGCGGCCTTGCCCGGCCCGAACAGCACATTGGCATCCCGAAGCACGCGGATCGCCTCGGGGGTAGAGGGCATATTGGCGCCTTCACCCACGGCGATGACGCCGTTAGCCACCAGAGTCCTGGCATCGCGGCCGGTCAATTCGTTCTGCGTCGCCGATGGCATGGCCACATCGCAGGGCACATCCCAGATGCGCCCGTCCCGGATGTAATGCGTTCCGGTACCTTTCAGGCGGGCATATTCGCTGATGCGGTCCCGGCGGACCAGCTTGATTTCCTTGATCAGTTCAAGATCGATTCCGTTTTCGTCGACGACATAGCCGCTGGAATCCGAACAGGCCATGATCTTGCCGCCGAAAGACTGGATTTTTTCCATCGTATAGATCGCGACATTGCCCGAGCCGGAAACCACGACCTTCCTGCCGTCAAAGCTGTGGCCCTTGGTGCCCAGCATGCTTTGAACGAAATAGGTATTGCCGTAGCCCGTCGCCTCGGTCCGCGCGCGCGAGCCGCCGTAAAGCAATCCCTTGCCGGTCAGGACGCCCGCTTCGAAGCGGTTGGCAAGACGTTTGTACTGGCCGAACATATAGCCGATCTCGCGGGCGCCAACACCGATATCCCCTGCGGGCACATCGGTCTTGTCGCCGATATGATAGTAAAGCTCGGTCATGAAGGATTGGCAGAAGCGCATGATTTCCCCGTCCGAGCGGTCGCGGGGATCGAAATCCGATCCACCCTTGCCACCGCCGATCGGAAGCCCGGTCAAAGCGTTCTTGAAGATCTGCTCGAAACCCAGGAACTTGATAATGCTCAGATTGACCGAGGGGTGAAAGCGAAGTCCGCCCTTATAGGGGCCAAGCGCCGAATTGAACTGGACCCGGAAGCCGCGATTGACCTGTGTCCGTCCACGATCATCAACCCATGGCACGCGGAAGATGATCTGGCGTTCAGGTTCGCAAATACGCTGTATAAGCGCGTGATCCGCGTAATCGGGCCGCTTGGCGATAACGCGGCCAAGGCTTTCGATGACTTCGCGGACGGCCTGATGGAATTCCGGCTCACCGGCGTTTCTAAGCAGTATTTCCGCAAGGATGGGTTCCAGTTTTTCGTCGATATTTGACAATGGCTCACTCTCATTTCGGATTGCCTGTGTTATAGGCAGCTGCACGAATTTTGCGCAAGGTGCAAATGCTTTGACCAGCGTCGGTTGAGCTTGTGCCTTCTTGTTCTCCTGCGTTCCGGTGACCGGGGCCATCGCCGGCTGGACCGCGAAAGACATCGCTGAAATACTACGCCGATATGCTTCGTCTTTCCTGATATCGCCGGAGCGTTCCTCTGAATGATCTCATGAGACCCGGTCCGATGCCCTTGAATGTTGATTACCTGAAAAATCTTGAGCGTGAGCCTGTTATTCAGGCATATGATTGGCGCGATGCCGCGATTTATGCGCTTGGGCTGGGCTATGGCAGCGATCCCACCGATAGCGGGCAATTGCGGTTTCTGGACCGGGAACAGCAGATGCAGGCACATCCGGCAATGGCGAATGTGCTGGCCTATGATGGCGCATGGCTGCGCGATCCGGCCAGCGGGATCGACTATCTGCGGGTGGTTCACGGAGAGCAGGAGATGGAGATCCATCATCCCCTGCCGCCGGAGGGGCGGGTGACCGCGCGGATCCGGGTCGAGGAACTGGTGGACAAGGGTGCGGGCAAGGCGGCGCTGGTGACCGCCTGCCGGGAGATTCGCGATGCAGAGGACGGCACGCATTACGCCACGGTCAGGAATACCGCGTTTTGCCGCGGTGCGGGCGGTTTTGGCGGGAAATCCGTGCAAGGCCGTCAGCCCCGTGCAATTCCGGATCGCGCCCCGGATGGCAGCATGGATATCCCGACGCAGCCGCAGCTTGCATTGATTTATCGTCTTTCGGGGGATCTGAATCCGCTGCATTCGAATCCGGAGATTGCCCGCAAGGCCGGGTTCGACCGCCCCATTCTGCACGGGCTTTCGACATTCGGCATTGCCTGCCGTGCCTTGATGGCGGGGGTCGTCGGTAATGAACCCCGGCGGGTGCGCAAGCTGGCGGGCCGCTTTTCGGCGCCGATCTATCCCGGCGAAACCCTGACGATAGACTGGTGGCGCACGGAGCCGGGGCAGGCGGCATTTATCGCACGGGTCGGCGAGCGCAGGGTATTGTCAGATGGCTGCTTCGCGTATCATCAGAACCCGGGGCAATAAATCTTGTTTCCGGCGGCGATGCCGGTTGCCCGGGGGCTTAACCCAACCAGACATCAAGGAACAACATGAGGGCAAGGCCGACCGCCAGTCCCGCGGTCGCCTTGTTCTGATGGCCGTTGCGATGGGTTTCGGGGATGATCTCGTGGCTGATGACGTAAAGCATCGCGCCGGCGGCGAAGGCAAGCCCCCAGGGCAGAAGCGGCTCCGACAGGCTGACCACCCCGGCGCCAAGCAGGCCGCCTATTGGTTCGACCAGCCCGGTGAGCGCGGCGATACGCCAGGCGCGCGCCTTGCTGTATCCTTCGCCCAGAAGCGAAACGGCCACGGCCAACCCCTCGGGCGCATTCTGCAAGCCGATCCCGATCGCCAGCGGCAATCCTCCGGACATGCCGCCCGAGCCGAAACCGACGCCGACCGCCAGCCCCTCGGGGAAATTATGGATGGTGATGGCGATGATGAACAGCCAGACCCGGCGCAGCGAATCCGCTGCCGGCCCCTCTCGCCCCGTCCTGAAATGCTCATGCGGAAGACGCTCGTTCAGCAGGGCCACCACACCCATGCCCAGAAGGATCGCGACGCAGACGATCAGGGCGGGGGTCGCGCTGGCCTCGTAACGCGGCTCGGCAGCGTCGAGCGCGGGAATGATGAGCGAAAAGAAGGACGCGGCCAGCATGACCCCGGCCGCGAAGCCAAGCAGAAGATCGCGCGACGCACGGGACGGAACGCCACCGAAAAGCACGGGAAGCGCGCCGACCGCAGTCAGTAAACCGGCGGCGAGGCTGCCAAGAAAGCCAAGTGTCAGAGGAGACAACGAGTCCACGATGTTACCTTTTGCTGCCTGGATTCCCGATCATCCGGAAAGGATATCAGGACCACGGTCGCGACCGGCGAGTGCCGAAATATACCCGGTGATCGGTATCCGAGGCCCTGCGATGTTGCAAGTGTGCTTATCCGGATGGCGGAGACCGCGCGAGTCCCTTGCCATAAGCCAGAAGTCATATGTGCTTCGTCCACGGAGTTTCGGGCAGTCTGCTGCCGCATTACCGGAATGCAGGCGGCGAAACTTTATAAAATATTTACATGATCGTTGCAGAACTGTCGGATTCCATCGCTAGCGACGGCCCCAGATAATTGGGGTATTCGGATGCTGGAAATAAGCGCTCTGACGAAACGGTTCGGAGATCGCACGGCAGTGGACAAGGCAAGTTTCGTCGTGACCGAACCGGCGATGATCGGGATCATCGGCAGTTCCGGCGCGGGCAAATCCACCATGTTGCGCATGCTTAACCGGCTGACCGATGCCAGCGAAGGCGCGATCCGCTTTCAGGGGCAGGATATCACTGCACTGACGGGGCGGGCCAGGCGGAAATGGCAATCGCGCTGCGCGATGATCTTCCAGCAATTCAATCTGGTTCCACGGATGGATGTGGTGTCGAATGTGCTGCATGGCACGCTGAACCGGCGCTCGACCCTGGCGACGATGTTCAACCTGTATCCGCGCGAGGATGTCGAGACGGCCATCGAGATCCTCGACCGGCTTGGCGTTGCCGAGCATGCCGCCAAACGCGCCGAGGCGCTTTCGGGCGGGCAGCAGCAGCGCGTCGCCATCGCGCGGGCATTGATGCAGGACCCGGCGATCATTCTGGCGGATGAGCCGATTGCTTCGCTGGATCCGATGAATGCCCAGATCGTCATGGATAGGCTGCGCCGCATTCATGACGAGGACGGGCGCATGGTCATCGCCAATCTGCATACGCTGGATACCGCAAGGCGCTATTGCGACCGGATCATCGGCATGCGTGCCGGGCGGATCGTTTTCGACGGTACGCCCGCGCAACTGACCACCGGAGTCGCGCGCGATATCTATGGCGCGGGGGCGGATTTCTCGGAAAGCGCAACCTCGACCGCCATCGAGTTGGATGAGGCGGAACGGCCAGCCGCCCGCATGGCCGAACCGGCCTGACAATTTTCCCGCAGTTCCCGACCGGAACGAATAATCTGGAGATGACGATGACCAAGACCCTTTCGCTGGCTTTCATTCTTGGCGCGGCCTTGATGCCGGCGGCCCATGCGCAGGAGATTAACGAGTTCAATATCGGTATTCTGGGCGGCGAGAACGCGCAGGATCGCATGAACAGCTATGCCTGCATGCAGGATTATACCGAGGAAGCCCTTGGCGTGCCCGTCAAGCTGTTCGCTCCCGCCGATTACAACGGTGTCATTCAGGGCTTATTGGGCGGTACGCTTGACATGGCCTGGCTGGGCGCTTCGGCCTATGCGGCCGTCTATCTGGACGATCCCGAGGCGGTCGAGCCGGTTCTGGTCAAGATCAACGCGGATGGCAGCCATGCCTATCACTCCATCGGTTTTGCCCTGAAAGACAGCGGGATCACCTCGCTGGAAGACATGAAGGGCAAGAGTTTCGGTTTCGGCGATCCCAACTCGACCTCCGGCTATCTGATCCCTTCGGTCGAGATTCCGCAGGAAACCGGCGCATCGATGGAATCGGGTGACTATTTCGGCGAGGTAAAGTTCACCGGCGGGCATGAACAGACCATCGTGGCGGTTGCGAATGGCGATGTGGATGGCGGCGTCAGCTGGGCCGATGGTCAGGGCGAGTGGGAAGACGGCTACAACTCGGGCGCATTGCGCAAGGCGGTGGATGCCGGGCTTGTCGATATGACTCAGCTTGTCGAGATCTGGAAATCCAAGCCCATCCCGGAAGGCCCGGTCGTGCTGCGCAAGGCTTTGCCCGATGACGTGAAGGCGAAGATGACCGAACTGGTGGACAATCTTTACGAAAACGACCCCGATTGCGCCTATGGGGTTTTCGCGGGGGAAACCCTGGGCGCACAGCCGATCACCCATGACGCCTATGAATCGGTGATCGAGGCCCGCAAGGCCGAAATCGGCGGCTGATCCCTGATCCATCCGGAGGGCGACACTCTGTCGCCCTCATCCCTGTCCGGACCTGCTTCATGACCGATATCTCCAACCCGTCCCATCTGCGTCAGATGCAATCAGCCTATCTGGATCAGGCGCGCCGCCGCCGGCTTTATGGGGCACTGACGCTGATCATCTTCCTGCTGCTTTTGCTGCCCGGCTTCCATCTGGCGGATTCCCGGAATGCGGGCGGTTTCTGGAACGGAATCGGGCATGTCTTCGATTATCCGGCGGCGGTCCTGTCCGAGGCCTGGGCGAAGCGTCAGGAACTGCCCGGACATCTGGTCAAATTCTTTCCGGCATTGGTGGAAACCATCAATATCGCTGCCATCTCGACGCTGATCGGATCGATCGGCGGGATGCTTTTCGCCTTTCTGTCGGTGCGCGGGCTGGCCTGCTGGCCGCGGCTTGTGCCGCTGTTCCGTCGCATGATGGATATCATGCGCGCCATCCCCGAGATCGTCGTCGCGCTTGTCCTGATCTTCGTACTGGGCGGCGGGCCGGTTCCCGCCATGATCGCAATCACCCTGCATTCCATTGGCGCATTGGGCAAGCTTTTCTCAGAGGTGGCGGAAAACGCAGATCCGAAGCCTGTCGAGGGACTGGCCTCGACCGGGGCAAGCTGGTCGCAACGGATGTTGCTGGGGGTGCTGCCCCAGGTCGCGCCGAATTTCCTCAGCTATGCGCTGCTGCGCTTCGAGATCAATATCCGCGCCTCGGCAATCCTTGGCTTCGTGGGCGCGGGTGGAATCGGGTACGAGCTGAAAAACGCCATGTCATGGGGGCAGGGAAAATTCGACGCCGCCGCCGCGATCTTCATCCTGCTCTTCGGCACCATCGTGCTGTTCGATCAGCTTTCCAGCAGCTATCGCAACCGTCTGGTCAAGGGGGACTGGCAATGACCGCCGCCACGCTGGCCATGATGAAGGACGCGGCAGCGACCCGTCTTTCCCGCAAAAGAACGGCGGCCTACGCGGTCATGGCACTGATCGGGCTGTATCTGGCCTATGTCTTCTTCGCCTTTGACATTCCCGGTCTGGCGCAGCGGGCAAGGATGGATAATGCGGTCACGCTGTTGTCGGACAGCTGGTCCTACAAGACGCATGTGACCCGCGATCATCGCAGCGGCGCGATTTCTTATGCCATCGAGGGGCAGCGGAAGGGGGCCTATCCCGAAGGCGAGCGGCCCGAATGGGTCAGCGGCGATGGCGACGCCGTGACTGTCGAGCTGAAAAACGGCCATTCGCTGCGGCTGCTGCCGGGCAATGTCACGGAATATCGCTATCCGGGAACCGATCCCGTCACCATCCGGCTGATGGATGACGAGTTGGTCGTGGATGTGATCGGACCCGCGCCTGACTGGATCACGCTGAACCCGCGCCGTGTGGGCATCACGACCGAGGGCGGGCGCGTGACCATAACCCGCTCGAAAACAGAGGTTTTCCGATATTTTCCGGGATGGGAGCTGTTCTTCTTCACGCTGGACAGCCCCTATCACGGCCACGGTCCGCTTGATATCCTGTTCGGGGAACGTATCGACCCGGACCGCCCGAATATCGCCGGGGCATGGCATGATTTCTGGTATAATCCGATGTGGCTGCACGCCAAGGTCGCATGGGCGATCTTTGAAACCATGCTGATGGCGTTTCTGGGCACGTTCGGCGCGGCCATCATCGCACTGCCGCTGGCGTTTCTTGCGGCAAAGCGGTTCGCGCCGCTGATGGCGGTCCGTTTCGGGATGCGGCGGATTTTCGATTTCATCCGGGGCGTCGACGGGCTGATCTGGACGGTGGTGCTGTCGCGCGCCTTTGGCCCGGGACCCATGACCGGGGCACTGGCGATCCTGCTGACCGATACCGGCACATTCGGCAAGACCTTCTCGGAGGCGCTTGAAAATGTCGATGACAAACAGATCGAGGGCATTGCCTCGACCGGCGCGAACCCGGTGCAGCGCTATCGTTTCGGCGTTCTGCCGCAGGTGACGCCGGTCCTGCTCAGTCAGATTCTGTATCTGTTCGAATCGAATACCCGAAGCGCGACCATCATCGGCGCGATCACCGGTGGCGGCATCGGATTGCTGCTGACACAGGCGCTTCAGACCCAGCAAGACTGGGAAGAGGTCAGCTATTATATCGTGCTGGTGGTGCTGATTGTGATGGCGATGGACTGGTTCTCGGGCTGGCTTCGCGCCCGGCTGATCGGCGGGCGGGCTGGGTAACGCTTCCGCGCGCCCAAAGCAGAGCATGCAGGCAAACCGCCGCCGTCATATCTGTGCCGGCAATCAGGGGTTGCCGCAACTGCGTGTCTTTCTTTCCCTTCCAAATCCCGGGGGAGCCGCGTGAACCGCAGGACGGGGCAGCGCCCGCCGGCCATCGCGGGACGCATAACAATGGCCTTTCCAGTTCAGCAAGACGGGCTTTAGACCAGCCGCCCCTCATCCATCGCGGCGCGGACGAACCCTGCGAATAGCGGCGCGGGCTCGAAGGGCTTGGACTTCAGTTCCGGATGCGACTGCACGCCGATGAACCACGGGTGATCGGGATATTCGATCACTTCCGGCAGTTTGCCATCGGGCGACATGCCCGAAAAGACCAGCCCGACCTTTTCCAGCGCATCCCGATAGGTCGCATCGACCTCGTAGCGGTGACGATGACGGTCCTCGATTTCCAACGCGCCGTCATAAGCCTCGGACACCTTCGAACCGGGGGTCAGCACGGCGGTATAGGCGCCCAGGCGCATCGTGCCGCCCTTGTCGTCGGTCAGTTTGCGCTGCACCTTGTAATTGCCCTGCACCCATTCCTTCAGATGATAGACAACCGGGGTGAACCGCGTCTCGCCCGCCTCGTGATCGAATTCCTCGGAACCCGCGCCGGGCATTCCGGCAAGGTTCCGGGCCGCCTCGATCACCGCCATCTGCATGCCCAGACAAATGCCCAGATAAGGCACTTTCTTTTCGCGGGCATAACGGGCCGCGGCGATCATGCCTTCGGTTCCGCGCTCGCCGAAACCGCCCGGCACGACGATGCCGTGATAACCGTCCAGCAGCGTGACCCCATCGCCTTCCAGCTTCTCGCTGTCGACCCAGTCGGCCTGAACCCGGACCCGGTTCGCCATGCCGCCATGGGTCAAGGCCTCGGCAATGGATTTATAGGCATCCTCAAGCTGCGTATATTTTCCGACCACGGCAATCCGGACCTGTCCTTCGGCATGCTCCAGCCGGTCCATCACATCTTCCCAGCGGGCCAGATCGGGCCGCGGGGCCGGGCTGATCCGGAATGCGTCCAGAACCGCACGGTCAAGACCGGCACGGTGATAGGCCAGCGGCGCGTCATAGATCGAACTGAGATCATAGGCGGGTATGACCGCATCCGGCCGGACATTACAGAACAGTGCGATTTTGGCGCGTTCCTTTTCGGGAATGGGCTGTTCCGAGCGGCAGACCAGCACATCCGGCGCGATGCCGATCGAGCGAAGTTCCTTGACGCTGTGCTGGGTGGGCTTGGTCTTCAGCTCACCCGAGGCCGCAAGCCATGGCAGCAGCGTCAGATGCATGAAAATGCATTGCCCACGCGGCCGGTCCTGACTGAACTGGCGGATGGCCTCGAAGAAGGGCAGGCCCTCGATATCGCCGACAGTGCCGCCGATCTCGCAGAGCATGAAATCGACCTCATCTTCGCCTATGGCAAGGAAATCTTTGATTTCATTGGTAACGTGGGGGATGACCTGAATGGTTTTTCCCAGATATTCGCCCCGGCGCTCTTTCTCCAGCACGTTGGAATAGATGCGTCCCGAACTGACGGAATCGGTGCGCCGCGCGGAAACGCCCGTGAAGCGTTCGTAATGGCCCAGATCCAGATCCGTTTCCGCGCCGTCATCGGTGACGAAGACTTCGCCATGCTCGAACGGTGACATGGTGCCGGGATCGACATTCAGATAGGGATCCAGTTTGCGAAGCCTGACGGTAAAGCCGCGCGCCTGCAACAGAGCGCCAAGCGCCGCGGATGCCAATCCCTTTCCAAGGGACGAAACCACGCCGCCAGTGATAAAAATATAACGCGCCATGGAGCCCCCGTGATGATAAAATTCGGCGATTTTGCGGGCCGTGGAACAGCCTGCATCACGGGACTTAAGTTATAACCGATTCGTCCCGTGGCCGCAATGGACCGCAAGTTGATGTAGGGAAAATTACTTATTCCCCTATGTCTTGTATGTCGTTAATTCGCCGGTTGCTGTTGTTCCGGCGCAGCGGGTTCTGCGTTTTCCGCTGCGGGCTCAGATGCAGCTTCCGGCGCGGCACTCTCTGCGGCGGGCGGCGTTTCCACTTCGCTTGCGGCAGGCGCTTCCACATCAGCGGCCGGAGCTTCGGGCGCTGCCGCCTCGGGTGCTGCGGCGTCTGGTGCTGCCTGGCCATCATCCGCTGCCGGTGCGGTGCTGCTGCCTGCTGGCGCATCGGGTGCCGGAGGCGTCAACGGGTCACCGCCGGTCGAGGGCGGGGGCGTGTATTCCGGCAATGCGGGCATGGTCGAGCCCTGCCGTGATTCGGGCACGCCGATCTGATCCATGATCGAACTGTTCGAGACGCTCCGCGCCGCGATGATCGTCAGGCCGATCGAGGTCGCGAACAGGGCGATGCCCAGCGCCCAGGTGAATCGCGTCATCCAGTTCGCGGCCTGGCGTCCCGACATCACGCCGCCACCGCCGCCGCCGCTGCCCATTCCAAGCCCGCCCCCTTCAGAGCGTTGCAGAAGCACGACCCCGGTCAGCAGGACTGCCAGGATCAGGTGAACGGTCAGCACGACGTTTTCCACAGAATTCGGCCTTTCATTTGCGGACGGGCCTATCTAGTCATCCATGCAGATGAAGGCAAGCGGAGTGTCTCATGCCCGCCACAAAACCCCGCGCGGTGATGATTCAGGGCACCGGCTCGAATATCGGCAAGTCGCTTCTGGTCGCGGGCCTGTGCCGTGCGGCGCTGCGGCGGGGGCTGAAGGTCGCGCCCTTCAAGCCGCAGAACATGTCGAATAACGCCGCCGTCACTGTCGATGGGGGCGAGATCGGCCGCGCGCAGGCCCTGCAGGCCCGTGCCTGCGGGCTGGAGCCGGTCACCGATATGAATCCGGTGCTGCTGAAACCCGAAACCGATACCGGCGCGCAGGTGATCCTGCACGGCCGCGCCATCGCAAGGGCCGAGGCACGGGATTACGCCGCGCTGAGGCCCCGGCTGATGCAGGGCGTGCTGGACAGTTTCGCGCGGTTGCGTACCGCATATGATCTTGTGATCGTCGAGGGGGCGGGCAGTCCGGCCGAGATCAACCTGCGCCCGCGCGATATCGCCAATATGGGCTTCGCGCGGGCGGCGGCTGTGCCGGTGGTGCTGGCCGGAGATATCGACCGGGGCGGGGTGATCGCGCAGATCGTGGGTACGCAGGCAGTGATTGATCCGGTGGATGCCGCCCTGATCCGCGGCTTCCTTGTCAACAAGTTCCGCGGCGATCCGTGCCTGTTCGACGACGGCTATCGCGAGATCGAGCGCCGCACCGGCTGGCGCGGTTTCGGCGTGCTGCCCTGGTTCGCGGCGGCGCATCGCCTGCCTGCCGAAGATGCCGTCGATCTGCGGGTACCGGGGGGCGAGGGGCTGCATGTCGTTTGCCTTACCCTCTCGCGCATCGCGAATTTCGATGATCTCGATCCGCTGGCCGCCGAGCCGGGGGTCCGGCTGACCATGCTGGGGCCGGGACGTGCAATTCCCGGGGATGCCGATCTGGTGATCCTGCCGGGCACGAAATCCACGCTTGGCGATCTGGCATTCCTGCGCGCCCAGGGCTGGGATATCGATCTTGTCGCGCATGTCCGGCGCGGCGGGCATGTGCTTGGCATCTGCGGCGGCTATCAGATGCTGGGCCGGGTGATCCGCGATCCCGGCGGTTCCGACGGGATGGCGGGCGAGGTCGAGGGGCTGGGCCTTCTGGATGTCGAAACCACAATGTCCGCGGCCAAACGCACGATTCGCGCCACCGGCACTGCGCTTGGCAAGCCGGTGACGGGCTACGAGATCCATATGGGCCGGACCTTCGGCCCCGACTGCGCGCGCCCCTTCGCACAGATCCCCGGCCCCGACGGAGCGATCAGCCGCGACGGAAGGATCCAGGGCAGCTATCTGCACGGGCTCTTTGCCGATGACCGGTTTCGCGCCGGTTTTCTTGCGCGTCTCGGCGTGGCCTCGCAACCCGGATATGAGGCTGGTGTGGAAGAGACATTGGACGGTCTTGCACGGCATCTCGAAGCGCATCTGGATATATCCGCGCTTCTGGCTCTTGCGGATTGAAACCGCTCTGCGCCGGGTATCGACGCTGCTGCCGCTCTCTGGCGCAGTTTTCGGGATTTTTTCCCGAGCCTGATGATCCCCGTGGTGATTTTGGGCGGTCCTTCTTCTTTGTCGAAATACCTTCGGGGGTCCGGGGGCAGACAGCCCCCGGCATTCGCGGGACGCCCCGGCATTCGCGTGACGCAATGACGATCTTGCCGGCGAATTTGCACAGGCTCTTGTCTGGACGACGGATCGCGCTCAGGTTAGGGCATGACAATGGAACAGAAGAAACCGCCCCTGACGCTTTATCTGGCCGCCCCGCGAGGTTTCTGCGCGGGCGTGGACCGGGCTATCAAGATCGTGGAACTGGCGCTGCAGAAATGGGGCGCTCCGGTCTATGTGCGCCACGAGATCGTGCATAACAAATATGTCGTCGATTCCCTGCGTGAACAGGGCGCGGTCTTTGTCGAGGAACTGGACGAATGCCCCGATGACCGCCCGGTGATCTTCTCGGCCCATGGCGTGCCGAAATCCGTCCCGGCCACCGCGAAGCAGCGCGAGATGGTGTTCGTTGACGCGACCTGTCCTCTGGTCAGCAAGGTCCATATGGAGGCGGCGCGTCATCATGCCGAGGGGTTGCAACTGGTCATGATCGGTCATGCCGGCCATCCCGAGGTGCTGGGCACGATGGGACAACTGCCCGAGGGCGAGGTGATTCTTGTCGAGACGGTCGAGGATGTGGCCTGCCTGACCCCGCGCGATCCCGAACGGCTGGCCTTCATCACCCAGACCACGCTGTCGGTCGATGACACCGCGCAGATCGTGACGGCGCTACAGGCGCGGTTCCCGGGGATCATCGGCCCCGCCCGCGAGGATATCTGCTATGCCACCACCAACCGTCAGGCGGCAGTCAAGGCGATCGCGCCGAAGATCGACGCGCTGCTGGTGATCGGTGCGCAGAATTCCAGTAATTCCAAGCGGCTGGTTGAGGTGGGGCGGGCCTCGGGCTGTGCTTATTCGCAGCTTGTGCTGCGGGCGGATCAGATCGACTGGCGGGCGATCGACGGTGTGCGCAATGTCGGCGTGACAGCGGGCGCAAGCGCACCCGAAGTGCTGATCGACGAGGTGATTGACGCTTTCCGCGCACGTTATGATGTAACCGTCGAAATTGTCGAGACCGCGCAGGAGAATATCGAATTCAAGGTGCCGCGGGTTCTGCGGGAGACAGCATAGCGAGGGGCGCCGCCCCTCTTGGCCTGCGGCCAATTCACCCCGAGGTATTTGGGCAAAGAAGAAGGTAGGGAAATGCGTCTTTATTCGATGCCGTCTTCGGGAAACAGCTACAAGATCAGGCTTTTGTTGTCTCTGACCGGGCGGCGGGCCGAGGTGGTCGATTGCGAGGACGGATCCGAGGCACTGGCGCAGGCCAGAGCCGGAGGTGTTCTGCCCTTCGGCAAGGTTCCGGTGCTGGAGCTGGACGACGGGCATAAGCTGGCCGAATCCGGGGCGATCCTGTGGTATCTGGGGGAGGGGACGGATTTCGTGCCCGGCGATCCGGTTCTGCGGGCGCAGATGCTGGGCTGGATGTTCTGGGAGCAATATAATCACGAGCCAGTCATCGCGGTGCGCCAAGCGCTTCTGAATTATCCGCGCCGTGCCGCAGAGGCGACGCCCGCGAGACTGGATGATCTGCTGCACCGGGGTCATGCGCTGCTGCAGGTCATGGAAGAGCATCTGGCCGGAAATGACTGGCTGACAGGCGGGCCGAGTCTGGCGGATATCTGTCTTTACGCCTATACCCATTCTGCCGGAACACGCGGGGGGTTCGGGATGGAGCGGTTCCCCGCAATCGGCGCATGGCTGCGCAGGATCGAAGCGCTGCCCGGGTATAAGGAGCTGAGTGAATGAGTTTCGAATATCTGCTGACGGCGTTCATCGTCTGCGCCGTGCCGGGGCTTGGGGTGATCTATACCCTGTCCTCGACGCTTGGCGGCGGGATGCGTGCCGGGCTTTGGGCCGCGCTTGGCTGCACCATTGCGACGGTGATTCACATGCTGGTGGCCATGGCCGGGTTGGCGGCACTGCTGCATGCCAGCGCCGTCCTGTTCCAGGCGGTGAAATTCGCGGGTGTCGCCTATCTGCTCTGGATGGCATGGGGCGTATTGAAGGGCGAGGGAGGCTTGCGGTTTCATGCGGCAGCGCAGGTTCCGCCGCGACGGCTGATCTGGCGCGGAATACTGCTTAACCTGTTGAATCCCAAACTGCCGATGTTCTTCATGGCGTTCTTGCCGCAATTCCTGCCCGCCAATGCTGGGATCGGCGCGCTATTCGAACTGGGCCTGGGATTTACCGGAATGACCTTTGGCGTCTTCGTGCTTTATGCCGCCCTTGCCGCCAGTGGCCGGGATGCGGTGCTGGCATCGGAATCCGCGATGCGATGGCTGCGGCGGGTCTTTGCGGCGTCATTCGCTATGCTGGGGCTGAAACTGGCGGTGAGCCGGGCGTGACAACAATTTTCGCATGGACCGACGGGGCTTGCAGCGGCAATCCCGGTCCCGGAGGCTGGGGTGTATTGTTGCGGGCCAAGGAGGGCGACAGGATCGTCAAGGAGCGGGAATTGCAGGGCGGCGAGGCCGCGACCACCAATAACCGCATGGAACTGATGGCGGCGATCTCGGCGCTCGAGGCGCTGACCCGGCCAAGCGAGATTACCGTGATCACCGACAGCGCCTATGTGAAGAACGGCGTCACCCAATGGTTGCATGGCTGGAAACGGAATGGCTGGCGCACCGCGGGCAGGAAGCCGGTGAAGAACGAGGAATTGTGGCGGCGGCTGGACGAGGCGCAGGCGCGGCACCGGGTCGAGTGGCAATGGATCAAGGGCCATGCCGGCCATGCCGAGAACGAGCGCGCGGACGAGTTGGCCCGCGCCGGGATGGGGCCTTTCAGATGAGCTTCGAGGCGCTGCTGGTGGCGCTGGATTACGGGGCGGTCCTGATATTCGCCCTGACCGGGGCGCTTGTCGCCAGCCGCGCGCAGCTTGATCCGGTGGGGTTCATTTTCATGGCGGCCCTGACAGCGGTGGGCGGCGGTACTTTGCGGGATTTGATATTGGGGCGCGAGACGGTGTTCTGGATCGAACATCCCTCATATGTGCTGATGGCTGCTGCGGCGGCCCTGCTGGTGTTCTGGACCGCGCATCTGATCGAAAGCCGCTACCGGCTGCTGGTCTGGCTGGACAGCGTCGCCTTGGCGGTCGCGGCCGCAGCCGGGGCGGGGGTGGCCATGGAAAGCGGCGCGGGCCCGGTGATCGTCGTGATCATGGGAATCGTGACCGGCACATTCGGCGGGCTGATGCGCGATGTCGTCGGGAACGAGGTTCCCCTCGTGCTGAAGCAGGGGCAGCTTTATCTGACTGCGGCTTTTGGTGGGACATTTACGGCTGCCTTGCTGAACTGGCTCGGGTTTCGGCAGGGCGACGCTTTGATCGCCTGCGCGGCGGTGGTCTGGATTCTGCGCGCCGGCAGTCTGATATGGGGGTGGAAACTGCCCGTTTACCGGCCTCGCCCGCCAAGAGGGCCGGGTTGAACGATTGCCAGAACAATTTTTTTTCACTCAAAGTGAAAATGTGATGCAACCAAAAGGCGTGTTCGGGTAATGAATCTCCGGGAATACCCTGCAGGAGTGTTTGACATGAAGACGATCTCGATGCTGCTTGCCGCCGCCATGGCGGTTGCGGTGGCCGGCGTGACGCCGGCTGTCGCGGATCCGGGGAAGGGCAAGGGCCATAAGCACGCGCAAAAACATAAGCACAAGCACGCGTATAAGCATCGCGGGCATGTCCGATACGGTTCGAACTGTCCTCCGGGGCTGGCGAAAAAATATCCGGCCTGCGTGCCTCCGGGGCAGGCGCGGAAACACGCGGTCCGCTATGGAACCGGTATCGGTGACATCCTGCGAATCGCTGATTATGTCCGGATCAACGATTATGATCGCTATGGTCTCGAACGGCGCGATGGCTGGAATTACTACCGCAATGACAACCAGATTTATCGCGTGGACAGCGGAACCCGGAAAGTTCTGGCGGTTCTGAACCTGATTGACGCTTTTTCGCGGTAATTTCCGCGTCACGGCGATTGTTCCGGCCGGCTGCATCTGATCCCTTCTGCGCTGGTCTTGCATTTTTGCGTCAAGACCGGGGTTTCCGGATGACTTGGCGCGGAACCATAACTGAACCGAAACGTTTCAATTCGTGAAACTTTCCCGAGAAAAGGGTATAATCATGCAGAAACTGACCGCTATCCTGTTTTGCGGCCTGACGCTGGCGGTCACCGCCTGTGGACCCAATACCGCAACCCGCGCCACCACCGGCGCCGCGACGGGTGCGGTCGTCGCCGGGCCTGTTGGTGCAGTCGCCGGCGCTGCTATCGGTGGCAGCGGTGCGGTGCGTGTCAGATAACAGAGCGTTGTCAAAAGGACGAGCTACCCGTTGTAACCTTCCCTGTTACCGGCAGGCCGCGTCCTGTCGTGTTACAACCGCATATCTGACCACTGGAAGCATTGTCGCGACCGTTTTTCGAGGGTGCAATTTCTTTTCGACATTAAAATTTTAAACTTGAAGCAAAATCCGTTTTCCACCACTATTCTCCCAAGCTATGATTCTAAAATGGTCTGCGGTATCACGACAGGCATATCTGGCTGCAAGGCGCTCTGGCCATGCGGATCCGCATGCCGGAAGGCATTTCGGTCAGGCAACAGGGAGAAAAATTATGAAAAAACTCGGAGCAGCGGTCGCGGCGGGCGTAATCGGCATTGGCGGTTCTGCCGCTGCCGAGATCAAGGTGGGGATGATCGTGACCCTGTCGGGGCCACCTGCGGCGCTTGGCCAGCAGGCAGTGGACGGGTTCAAGCTTGCTCTGGAGGATCTTGACGGCAAACTGGGCGGCGAGGAGGCCAAGCTGGTCGTCGAGGATGACGGGCTGAAGCCAGAGGTGGCGCTTTCCGCCGCAACCTCTCTGGTCGAGCAGGAGCAGGTCGATTTCGTCGTCGGCACGGTTTTCTCGAACATGTTGCAGGCGATTTTCCGGCCCGTGGTCGAATCCGAAACCTTTCTCATCAGCCCGAATGCCGGGCCTTCGACTTTCGCGGGGAATGCCTGCAATCCCTATTTCTTCGTGACCTCGTATCTGAACAACCAGAATGCCGAGGTGATGGGTAAATACGCGCAGGAGGCAGGCTATGAAAAAGTGTTCATGCTTGCGCCCAATTATCAGGCCGGGCGGGATAATCTGGAAGGCTTCCGGGTCCATTACGAGGGCGAGATCGTCGATGAAACCTATGTTCCGCTGAACAGTCAGGACTATTCCGCCGAGATCGCCCGGATCGCGACATCCGGGGCCGATGCGGTCTTTGCCTTTGCTCCGGGTGGCATGGGCGTGCGCCTTGTCGGGCAGTTCCGCGACAGCGGGCTTGCCGACAAGGTTCAGTTCATGTCGGTTTTCACCACGGATGAAACCACCCTTCCGGCGCAGAAAGACGCGGCAGAGGGCTTTATCGCCGCAGGAAACTGGGCGCCGGATTTCGAGGGCGAGGCAAGCCAGGCCTTTGTCGCCGCCTTCCAGGAGAAATTCGGTTATGTCCCGGGCGGCTATGCCATGCAGGCTTATGACGCAGCCATGCTGATCGACAGCGCCGTCAGTGCCGTCGACGGCGACCTGAGCGACAAGGCCGCGGTGCAGGCTGCGCTTGAAGCGGCGGATTTCACCTCGTTGCGCGGTGATTTCAGCTTCAACAGCAACCATTATCCGGTGCAGGATTTCTATCAGCTATCGGTTGCCAAGCGCGAAGACGGCCAATGGGCCACGGCGATGGGTGAACTGGTCATCAAGGATTATGCCGACAATTTGGCTGAAGAATGCAGCATGTAAGCTTTCTGGCGGGACCGGCTGCGGTTCCGCCGATTTGCGGATAGAATCCTGATGTCATTGACGCTGCTCATCCTCCAGATTCTGAACGGGCTACAGCTTGGCGTGATCCTGTTCCTGATTGCCGCCGGGCTGACGCTGGTTTTCGGGGTCATGGGATTCATCAATCTCGCCCATGGCGTGCAATATATGCTTGGCGCCTATCTGGCGGTGTTCCTTTACGGGCTGACCGGCAATTTCGTCGCCGCGCTGGTCCTGGCGCTGCCGCTTGCGCTGTTGCTGGGGCTGCTGCTGGAATTCCTTGTGTTCCGGCATCTTTACGACCGCGATCATCTTAGTCAGGTGCTGGCGACATTCGGGGTGATCCTGTTTCTCAACGAACTCATGAAAATGCTGTTCGGGCCGGCGACGCTGAGCGTTCCGCCTCCGGAATTCCTGAATTTCTCGTTCAAGCTGGTCGATGGGCTGCTTTATCCCGCCTATAAACTGGCGGTGATTGTGGCGGGGCTGCTTGTGGCGCTTGGCCTGTGGCTGGTGATCACGCGCACGCGCATCGGGATGCTGATCCGCGCAGGGGCGACTACGCCTGACATGGTATCCGCGCTGGGCGTGGATGTCCGGCGGCTGTTCCTATGTGTCTTCGGTTTCGGCGCGATGCTGGCGGGTTTCGCCGGAGTGATGGCCGCGCCCATCTTCGCGGTCGAGCCGGGCATGGGGGACAATCTGCTGATCGTGGCTTTTGTCGTGATCATCATCGGCGGCGCGGGCTCGATCCGGGGCGCCTTCGTTGCGGCGCTGCTGGTCGGGCTGGTGGATACGCTGGGACGGATGCTGGTGATCGACGGGTTGCGGCTGATCATGAACCCCTCGGCGGCCAATCAGGTCGGCCCGGCCATTGCCTCGATGCTGATCTATGTGCTGATGGCGCTGGTGCTGTTCTGGCGGCCACAGGGGCTTTTCGCCCCGAAAGCCGCGAGGTGACGGGATGAGCGAGCAGACAAACCCGGAAGCCAAGGCGGCAACCGCAGCCGCCATGCCGCTGATCGTGACACTCGTCCTTTTCGCGGCGCTTGCCCTGATCCCGCTTCTTGCCCAGTTCTATGGCGGTGGCTGGCTGACCTCGCTCGCGGTGCGGGCGATGCTGCTGGCGATCGCGGCCATATCCCTTGATCTGCTGATCGGGCATGGCGGGCTGGTCAGCTTCGGGCACAGCGCCTTTATCGCGATCGGGGCCTATACCTGCGGGATCATGATCACCGAGGGGGTGGACGAGATCGCCCTGATCCTGCCGGTCGCCATGGCCGTGGCAGGCGGCTTTGCCCTTGTCAGCGGCGCAATCAGTCTGCGGACCTCGGGCGTTTCCTTTATCATGATCACGCTGGCTTTCGGCCAGATGGTCTATTTCGCGCTTGGTTCGCTGGCGCAATACGGTGCGGATGACGGGCTGACCCTGTGGGCGGCGCCGGGTTTTCTGGGCGGCAAATGGCTTGCCTCGGATATCGGCGTATATGTCACGGTCCTGCTGTTGCTGATCGGGACATGGGTGCTGGTCCACCGGATCACCGGTTCGCGCTTTGGCAGAGTACTGCGCGCGGCGCGGCAAAACCCTGTCCGTGTGGCCTCGATGGGCTATCCGGTGCGCCGCTATCAGTTGGCGGCCTATTGCATCGCCGGAATTATCGCCTCGGTGGCCGGGGTCATGTGGGCAGTGCAGTTCGCATTCGTCAGCCCGTCTTTGTCGGCATGGCAAAGTTCGGGCGATCTGATCGTGATGGTGATCCTTGGCGGGATGGCCAGTCGCAACGGCGCATTGATCGGGGCGTTGTGCTTCATCCTGATCGAGGAAAGCCTTTCCGCGATCACCAATGACTGGCGCCTGATCTTTGGCCCGTTCCTGGTGCTGATCGCGCTTTACGCGCGCGGCGGGCTTGCGGGGCTGCTTGACCGGATGAGGGGGCCGCAATGAGCGAGGCGATCCTGCAATTATCCGGTTTGCGCAAAGCCTTCGGTGCGCTTGTCGTGACCGATGACGTTCATCTGGAACTGCGCCGGGGCGAGTGTCACGCCTTGATCGGCCCGAATGGCGCAGGAAAATCGACGCTGATCCATCAATTGTCGGGAATGCTGCAACCGGATGCGGGAAGCATCGTTTTCATGGGGCAGGACGTGACCCGCCTCAGCCAGTCTGAGCGCGCGCTGGCAGGGTTGGGCCGCTCGTTCCAGATTACCTCGATCCTGCCTGAATTTACGGTGCTGGAGAATGTCGCGCTTGCCGCGCAGGTTCGGGCCGGATCCAGCTTCCGCTTTCTTGGCCGCGTCGCGGATGAGCCGCTGTTGAACGAAGCCGCGATCTCGGCTCTGTCGCGGATCGGGCTGGCGGGAAAGTCGGAAATGGTGGCGGGTACGCTGTCCTACGGCGAAAAGCGCCTGCTGGAGCTTGCCATCGCAATCGCGGGCCGCCCCCATGCGCTTTTGCTGGACGAGCCGCTGGCCGGTATGGGGCGCGCCGAAAGCGCCAGCCTGACGCAGGTGCTGCTGGCATTGAAGGCCGAATATCCCATCCTGCTGATCGAGCATGACATGGAGGCGGTGTTCCAGCTTGCCGACCGGGTCTCGGTGCTGGTGGCAGGGGCAATCGTCGCGACAGGCACACCGGATGAGGTTCGGGCCGATCCCAAAGCGCGGGCCGCCTATCTGGGCGATGACCATCCGGAGGGCGCGGCATGAGTCTGCTGTCGCTGAAAGGGGTCACCGCAGGCTATGGCGCGGCTCAGGTTTTGTTCGGCGTCGATCTGGATATCGGCCAGGGCGAGGTCGTCACGCTTCTGGGCCGCAACGGCATGGGCAAGACGACGACGGTTCGCGCGATCATGGGGCTGTTGCGCCCCTGGCAGGGCGAAATCCGCATCGCCGGACAGGATCTTACCGGACAGCCGCCATATCGTATCGGTCGTGCCGGGATCGGGCTCGTGCCCGAGGGGCGGCAGGTGTTCCCGACCCTTTCGGTGGAAGAGAACCTGCTTGCCACGGCCAGAACGCCCGAAGGGCGCAACCGCTGGGATCTTGCGGCGGTCTACGGATTCTTTCCCCGGCTTCAGGAACGGCGCGGCCATCTAGGATCGCAGCTGTCGGGCGGCGAGCAGCAGATGCTGGCCATCGGTCGCGCCCTGATGACCAATCCGCGCTTGCTGATCCTTGACGAGGCGACCGAGGGGCTTGCGCCTCTGATCCGCGCCGAAATCTGGCAGCGGCTGGCGGAGCTGAAGGCCGAGGGCGAGGCGATCCTGCTGATCGACAAAAATCTGGACGCGCTGACCGAACTGGCGGACCGGCATTACGTCATCGAGAAGGGCGAGATCGTCTCGACGGTGCCCGCGGGGCAGGAGGTCGCGGCGACGCTGGAACGGCATCTGCATCTCTGACATGTATTCGATAACAGGAGGAAGACAGCATGGATCATGGAGTAACACCGGCCGCCGATGCGTTGGGCGGCAAGGCATGGACCGTCGTCGGGCAGACCTATACGCCGAAACTGCGTTCTGAAAACGCCTTCATCTGGCATGCGGTTATTCCGGCGGATACTTTCGTGCCGCCGCATATCCATCCGTTGCAGGACGAATGGATATATGTGCTGGAAGGTCACCTTGAAATCGAGTTCGGCGCGGAAAAACATTCCGCCGGACCTGGGGATACCGTGTTCATGCCCAAAGGCATCGCGCATGGAATCTTCAACCGCTCGGGCAAGACGGCAAGCTGCACCTTCGGGGTCGCGCCGACCGGCAGGCTGTTCGAGCTGTTCGGCAGACTGGACGGCGTCACCGATCCGCAGGAACTGGTCCGTATCTCGGCCGAGCATGACGTGGATTTCCTTCCGCCTCCGGGCTGAGCGCAATACCGCCCGATGACGGAAACCGTGGCCGTGGTGTTTTCCCGCGGCCCCTTATCCACAATACAGGACGCTGTCGCCCGCCGCCCGCTACCCCGGCCGGCACACCGATATTTCTTCTTTGTTCAAATACCTTGCCGGGGGTCTGGGGGATGCAAAATCCCCCAGCGATCGCCGGAGGCAAAAAAACCTCAATCCCGGTCGCCCCGCAGCCGTCATCCATATGGGGCTTCGCGGTTTCCCGTTTCTTCAGCCGTCCGCTTCCGGCGCGGCAAATCCCGCCAGCGTTTCGTAATCCCCGACGATGGCCCGAAGCTCTTCGGGGGTGGCGATGTCGTGAATATCGGCAAACCCATCCGGCGCGCGGTTCTCGACGAAATCGATCACGCCTTCCGGCCCGCCCGAGCGGTTGGCCGCGACGATCGCCGCCGTCGCCGGTCGGCGTTTCGCGTCATAGGCCTCCAGCGCCTGAATGACATCGCCGCCCTGCGCCAGCCGGTCGGCCAGATCGCGGGCGTCAAGGATCGCCTGGCTCGCGCCGTTCGAGCCAACCGGATACATGGGATGCGCGGCGTCGCCCAGAAGCGTAACCCGCCCATGCGACCAGCGGGGCAGGGCGTCGCGGTCGCACATCGGGTAGACGAAGATATCTTCGGTCGCGCGGATCAGATCCGTGATATCCAGTTCGGGAACAGACAGATGCCCTTTGGCCATCCGCAGCGCCTCTTCCGCAGGGGCCTTGCGCGACCAGTCCTCGCGCGTGGGGATCGGGGCCGAACCGTCGCCCAGCCGGGAACACACAACCCAGTTGGTCAATGCCTCACCGGGCCGGTCAGGATCATGGGCGATCGGGTACAGCACCAGCTTGTGCCTCATCCCGCCCGCCACGATCATCGACGCGCCGTCAAGGAAACGCGGCCACCAGACGGCGCCGCGCCACATCAGGACACCGTTCCATTGCGGCGCCCCCTGATCGGGATAGAAACTGCCGCGCACCACCGAATGAATGCCATCGGCCCCGATCAGCACATCGCCGGTTTCCTGGAAGCGCGATCCGTCGCGAGATTCGAACCATGCGGTGACCTGTTCGGCGGATTGCTCGAACGAGACAAGCCGCCGGTCGCCGCTGACCGCATCCGGGCCAAGCCGGTCCAGAACCGCGTCATGGATGGTTTTCTGCAACCTGCCGCGATGGATCGAGAATTGCGGCGAATTCAGCCCCGCCCATGTTCCGCGCGGCTGCGCCACGATATCCTGCCCGCGCCCGGTCTTGTAGATCAGCCGCCGCGTGCGCACCGCCACCGCGTCAAGCGCGGGAAGAAGGCCCAGCCGCTCCAGTTCCGCAATCGCATGGGGCAGGGTGTTGATGCCGACCCCCAATTCACGGATTTCGCGCGATTGTTCGAAGATCCGCGCATCGATCCCGCGCTCATGCAGCATCAGGGCCAGTGTCAGGCCACCGATGCCGCCCCCTGCGATCAGTATTTTCATCCGCTTCCCCCCTTGCCCGGCCCTGTCCGTCAATCGGCCAGAACCGCTGTCGCCTCGATCTCGATCAGGGCCTGATCCTCGATCAGGGCCGCCACCACGACCATCGTCATCGCCGGGAAATGCCGGCCCAGAACCTTGCGATAAACTTCGCCCACTTCTTTCTGGCGGGCAAGATATTCGGCCTTGTCGGTGACATACCATGTCAGGCGGGTGATATCCTGCGCGGATCCGCCGGCCGCTTCGACGATTGCCATGACATTGCGCAGGGCCTGTTCCATCTGGCCGATGAAATCGCTGCTTTCGAATTCCTGCCGTTCGTTCCAGCCGATCTGGCCGCCAACGAAAAGCTGCCGGTCCCGGGTCAATACGCCATTGGCATAGCCTTTGGGCGCGGCCCAGTTTTCGGGGGTGATAAAGCTATGTCCCATCTATTCTTCCTCATTCTGTAGATATGGCATGAGATCGCGGCGGATATCCTTGGGCCAGGGGCAGGGGTGGCCCTCTGCGTCCACCAGAACCAGCGCCGAGCGGAATATCATCCGGGGTTCCCCGCCCGCATGCGCGGTGACCCGCATATGCGCGCTTGTCTTGCCCAGCCGCGCCAGCCACAGCGCAAAGCGCAGCCTGTCGCCATGCCGCGACGGGTGCGTGAAACGCGCTTCAAGCTGCGCCGTCGGGACCGCGCCGTCGTGATGGAGTTTTTCGAACGGGTGGCCGATATGATCGAAGAATGCTTCGACCGTGTCATTCATCATCTCGAAATAGCGGGGATAGAAAACGATCCCCGCCGGGTCGCAATGGCGGAACAATATCTTCTCGTCCCGCAGGAATGCGTGGCCGGGAATGGTGATATCGGTGCGGAGAGTCATCAACCCTGCCCGTCGCGCAATCGGAAACGCTGAATTTTGCCTGATTCCGTTTTCGGAAGCGCGGTGATGAATTTGATCGAGCGGGGATATTTATAGGGCGCGATTTCCGCTTTCACATGCGCCTGCAGCAGCTTGACCATATTTTCGTCGCCTGCCTGTCCCTCGGACAGGACGACATGTGCCTGAACGATCTGACCACGTTCGTCATCGGGCGCGGCCACCACCGCGCATTCGACAACGGCGGGATGCGAGAGAAGCGCCGCTTCCACCTCGGGTCCGGCGATATTGTAGCCTGCGGAAACGATCATATCGTCGCTGCGGGCGGCGAAATGCAGGTAGCCGTCCTCGTCCATCACGAAGGTATCGCCGGTGATGTTCCAGCCGTCCTGCACGTAATCCGCCTGCCGGTCATCGGCCAGATAGCGGCATCCGGTCGGGCCGCGTACCGCCAGCCGCCCGGGTTCTCCGGCAGGAACGGGTTTGCCCGCGTCATCGACGATTTTCGCCTCATATCCGCTGACGGGTCGCCCGGTACATGCGGGGCGGTGATCGTCGAAACGGTTCGAGATGAAGATATGCAGCATCTCGGTAGAGCCGATCCCGTCCAGCATGGGCTTGCCGGTCTTGGCCATCCATTCTTCGTAAACCGGGCGCGGAAGGGTCTCGCCCGCCGAGACTGCGGCGCGCAGGCTGGACAGATCCGCGCCCTCATCCATGGCCCGCAGCATGGCGCGGTAGGCCGTGGGGGCGGTAAAGCAGACCGTGGCGCGGAACTTCTCGATGATCTCGATCATATTGGGCGGCGACGCGGTTTCCAGAAGCGTTGCCGTTGCCCCGAAGCGCAGGGGAAACACCGCCAGCCCGCCCAGACCAAAGGTAAATGCCAAAGGCGGAGAGCCGACAAAGATATCATCCGGTGTTACGCCAAGGACTTCCTTCGCATAGCCATCCGCGATAATCAGCAGATCGCGATGATAATGCGCCGTTGCCTTGGGTTTGCCCGTGGTGCCCGAGGTAAAGCCAAGCAGAGCCACATCGTCGCGCGAGGTCTGGACGGCATCGAAGCTGACGGGCTTTTCAAGCGCCAGCCGGTCGAGTTCCGCATCGTGGTTCAGGGTGCCGTCAAAGCCAACCACCGATTTCAGATGATCCGAAGTTTTCGCGCAGCTGACCATTTCATCCATCAGCCTGGTGTCGCAAAGCGCATGGGTGACCTGAGCCTTGTCCACGATCTTGGCCAATTCTCCCGCCCGCAGCATGGGCATGGTATTGACGACCACTGCGCCGGCTTTCGTGGCTGCCAGCCAGACTGCGACCATGGCCGGATTGTTGGCCGAACGGACCAGCACGCGATTGCCCGGCCTGACACCCAGATCCTCGACCAGTACATGGGCCAGCCGGTTGGTCCAGTCCGCCAGTTCCTTATAGGTGCGGCGGCGGCCGTTTCCGATCAGGGCGGTGTGGTCGCCAAAGCCGCGCTCGACCATGCGATCGGTCAGTTCCACGCCGATATTCAGTTTCTCGGGATAGTCGAATCCGGCCAGCAGGAAATCCGGCTGCGCCTTGGGCGGCGGCAGATTGTCCCGCGTGAATGTATCGATATGGGCTGTATAGCCAGACATCGTCAACTCCCCCTCAGTTGATCCAAAACCTGCCGCGCGATGATGATCCGTTGCACGTCAGAGGCGCCCTCATAGATGCGCAGGGCGCGGATATCGCGGTAAAGCGCCTCGACCTTCTGGCCGCTGCGCACGCCATCGCCGCCATGCAACTGCACGGCGCGGTCAATCACCTGCTGGGCCTGATCGGTCGAGAACAGCTTGGCCATCGCCGCCTCTCGGCTGACCCGCGCCGCACCCTGATCCTTGAGCCATGCGGCGCGATAGATCAGCAGCGCGCTTGCATCCACATCCACGGCCATATCGGCGATATGCGCCTGTACCATCTGCATATCAGCAAGCGGTTTGCCCGCGATATGGCGCTCGGTCACACGGGCTACGGATTCATCCAGCGCGCGGCGGGCAAAGCCAAGCGCGGCGGCGGCAACCGTGGTGCGGAAGACGTCCAGAACCGACATCGCAAGTTTGAACCCCTGCCCCGGCGCGCCGATCATGGCCGAAGCGGGCAGGCGCAGATCGGAAAAGCGCAGCCGGGCCAGCGGATGCGGGGCCATGACTTGTAACCGTTCGACCACCTCGAAACCGGGCATGTCGGGGGTGACGATAAAGGCGGACAACCCCTTTGCCCCCGGCGCTTCGCCGGTGCGGGCGAACACCGTGTAGAGATCGGCGATTCCGCCATTCGAAATCCATGTTTTCTCGCCGTTCAGGATATAATCGTTGCCGTCCTTCGTGGCGGTCATGGTCGAATTCGCGACATCGGAGCCCGATTGCGGCTCGGTCAGGGCGAATGCGGATATCGCGCGGCCTGTCGTGGTCAGGGGCAACCATCGCTGCTTTTGCTCGGCCGTGCCGAAAAGCGAGATCGCCCCGGTTCCCAACCCCTGCATCGCGAAGGAGAAATCCGCCAGCCCGTCATGCCGGGCCAGTATCTCGCGCGAAAGGGCCAGTTTTCGCACATCCAGAGGCGTGGCGTCAAAGCTTGCGGTATGGTCCAGCCAACCGGCCCCACCCAGTTCTGCGACCAGTTTGCGGCAGGTGCTGTCGGTGTCGCTATGGTCGATGCCCGTAAGGTTGCGGCTTGCCCATTCGTCCAGTTCTTCCGCGAAATCGCGGTGATGCGGTTCGAAAAACGGCCAGTCAAGAAAGCTGCGATCCGCCATCAGTTGCCCTCGAATACCGGTTTGCCCTTGGCGACAAAGGCGTTGTAGGCGCGGGTGAAATCCTCGGTTTGCATGCAAATCGCCTGCGCCTGCGCCTCGGCCTCGATGGCCTGCTCGATGGACATTGCCCATTCCTGTGCCAGCATCGTCTTGGTCATCATATGCGCGAAATTGGGGCCTGCCGCGATGCGCCGGGCCATTTCCGTCGCTTCGGCCTCCAATGCATCGGCGGCGACCACGCGGTTGTAGAATCCCCATGCCGCGCCTTCCTCGGCGCTCATCGCGCGTCCGGTGTAAAGCAGTTCCGCCGCGCGTCCCTGTCCGATGATCCGGGGCAGGATGGCGCAGGCCCCCATATCGCAACCAGCAAGCCCGACGCGGGTGAACAAAAATGCGGTCTTCGCCTCGGGCGTGGCGATGCGCAGATCCGAGGCCATGGCGATGATCGCGCCCGCACCGGCGCAAATACCGTCGACGGCGGCGATGATCGGCTTGCCGCAATTCACCATGGCCTTGACCAGATCCCCCGTCATTCGGGTGAAGCTCAGCAGATCTTTCATGCTCATGCCCGTCAGCGGGCCGATGATGTCATGCACATCCCCGCCGGAACTGAAATTGCCGCCATTGGGGGCAAAGACCACGGCGCGGATATCGTCGGAATAATGCAGATCGCGGAACCAGTCGCGCAGCTCGGCATAGCTGTCGAAGGTCAGCGGGTTCTTGCGTTCGGGCCGGTCAAGCGCAAGATGGGCGATGCCGTCCTCGATACGGCATTTGAAATGCTGAACGTCACTTCGCATGGCTGTTTCCTTTTTGGATCGTTTCGGACTTGGCAGGCATCCTTGGGCGCACCGCTATATCCCGGCGCGGAATCGAGGGCCGGAGGCCCGCCGCGCGGCGCCCCGCCGCTCCCACGGACGGGCGCTTGGGTGACGTTAATTCGGCGGGTCGGGCGTCGTTCGGGGTTTCACCATAAAGTGCCGACCACAACCGCGCCTGCGCCCATCCGCGGCCGGGCACTGCGCGGCTTCTCTCGGTTGTCGAGACCAAGGGCGGCCTATTGACCCCGAGTCCTACCACCTCCCTCACACCTCACCCCCCGACAGGCTAAGCGCGTGACCGTTCACCGATGTCGCCGCGTCCGAGCACAGCCACAGCGCGGTGCCCGCGACCTCTGCTACATCGATCAGGCGCTTCTGCGGGTTCCCGGCGATCAGGGTTTTCGTCGCAGCATCCTTGTCCACGCCGGTTCCGGCCATGATCGTCCGGATCGAGTCCTGCAATAGCGGCGTGTCCATAAAGCCGGGGCAGATCGCATTCACCGTCAGCCCGCTGCGCCCCAGTTCCTGCGCAAGCGCCCGGGTCAACCCGATGACTCCATGCTTGGCGGCGCAATAGGGCGCGACATAGGGATAACCCTTCAGCCCGGCGGTCGAGGCGATGGCGATCAGCCGCCCCCAGCCGGCGGTTTTCATCTCTTCATGCGTGGCCTGCCACAGATTGAAAACGCCTTCCAGATTGACGGCCAGCGACGCCCTGAAATCCGCACCCGTAATCTTGCGGAACGGGGTGCTTGGCGCGGCGCCCGCATTGGCGATGGCGATGCTGATCGGGCCGTTCTCTGCACGGGCGGTTGACAGAGCGACATCGAGTTCGTCGCGGTCGGTGACGTCAGCGGTGACGGCGAAAGCCCCGGTTTCCTTCGCTATGGCACGCAAGGGAGCCTCGCGGCGACCCATGATTGTCACGCGTGCGCCGCCCGCCGCGAATTGCCGGGCGATCTCGGCACCGACACCCGATCCGCCACCGGTAACCACCACATGCTTGCCCGCCATACTCATACCGGAGTGACCTCTGTATCGCGGTCGGCCAGCCGCCATGCCTGATCGCGACCCGCCTGATAGGGCAGGGGCCATTCTTCATGCCGGTCGCCGATGGCGGTTGCCGCATGCAGGGTCCAATAGGGATCGGCCAGATGCGGTCGTGCCAGACAGACCAGATCGGCCCGCCCAGCCATCAGGATGGAATTGGCGTGATCGGCTTCGTAAATATTGCCAACCGCCATGGTTGCGATACCGGTTTCGTTGCGAATCCGATCCGAGAACGGCGTCTGGAACATCCGGCCATAGACGGGCCTTGCCTGCGTCGATGTCTGCCCGGCGGAAACGTCGATGATATCCGCCCCCGCGTCGTTGAAGGCGCGGGCGATGGCGACGGCTTCTTCCGGGGTCACGCCATCCTCGCCAACCCAGTCATTCGCCGATATCCTGACCGACATGGGCTTGTCCCCGGGCCAGACCTCACGCATCGCGCGGAACAGTTCCAGCGGATAGCGCATCCGGTTTTCCAGTGATCCGCCATATTCGTCCTGCCGGATATTGGACAGGGGCGAAATGAAGGACGACACGAGATATCCATGCGCGGCATGTAGTTCGATCATGTCGAAACCGGCGCGTTCCGCCATCCGGGTCGCGGCCACGAATTCGTCGCGGACCCGGTCCATATCTTCCCGGGTCATCTCGCGCGGGGTCTGGTTGTTGCCGGACCATGGGATCGCCGATGCCGACAGCAGTTCCCAGTTATCCGCCTCAAGCGGCGCATCCATTTTCTGCCAGCCCAGCTGAGTCGAGCCCTTGCGGCCCGAATGGCCGATCTGGCAACAGATCTTCGCTGCGGTTTCTTCGTGGATGAAATCCACGATCTGCCGCCATTTCGCTTCATGTTCAGCGGCATAGAGGCCCGGACATCCCGGTGTGATCCGGCCTTGCGCACTGACGCATGTCATCTCGGTAAAGATCAGCCCGGCGCCGCCCTTCGCCCGCTCGCCCAAATGCACAAGATGCCAGTCGGTCGGGCAGCCATCCTTTGCCTTGTATTGCGCCATGGGCGACAGAACGATCCGGTTCTTCAATCTCAGGTCGCGCAGCTTGAAGGGTGCGAACATCGGCGCGCGAACTGGCGTTTCCGGCCCGCCCGCATGGGTCTGAAACCAGCGTTCCGCATCTTTCAGCCATTCGGGATCGCGCAGACGCAGGTTTTCGTGACTGATCCGCTGCGACCGGGTCAGCAGCGAATAGTTGAACTGCACGGGATCAAGACGCAGATAGCGATGCACATCCTCGAACCATTCCAGAGAGTTGCGTGCCGCAGATTGCAGGCGCAGCACCTCCAGCCGCCGCTCGTCCTGATACAGCCGGAAAGCCTGTTCCAGGTCAGGCTGCGAGGTCACGTAATCGGCAAGCGCAATGGCGCTTTCCAGTGCCAGCTTGGTGCCCGATCCGATGGAAAAATGCGCGCTGGCCGAGGCATCGCCCATCAGCACGATATTCTCATGATGCCATTTCTCGCAAAGCACGCGCGGGAAGTTCAACCATGCCGAGCCACGGATATGGCCGGCATTGGTCATCAGGCTGCGCCCGTTCAGATGTTTTTGGAAAATCTTTTCACAAATGGCGATGCTTTCCTGCTGGCTCATCTCGCCGAAGCCATAGGCGTCCCATGTGGCCTGATCGGTTTCGACGATGAAGGTCGCGGTATCCTCGTCGAACTGATAGGCATGGGCCCAAAGCCAGCCCTTGTCGGTTTCCTCGAAGATAAAGGTAAATGCGTCGTCGAATTTCTGATGGGTGCCAAGCCAGACGAATTTGCAGGCGCGCAGATCGATATCGGGCTTGAACTGTGCGGCATATTCCTGACGGATCCGGGAGTTCACGCCGTCGCAGGCCACGACCAGATCGTAGTCGCGCGCATAATCGGCGGCGCTTTCCACCTCGGTTTCGAAGCGCAGCTCGACGCCCAGCTCCCGTGCACGTTCCTGCAACAGCAATAACAGCTTCTTGCGCCCGATTCCGCAGAAACCATGTCCGGTGGAAACCAGTTTTTCGCCCCGGTAATGAACGGCGATATCGTCCCAATACGCGAAATGAGCGCGAATTTCCGCGGCACTTTTCGGATCGTTGCGATGCAGATTGTCCAGCGTTTCATCGGACAGCACGACGCCCCAGCCGAATGTATCATCGGGGCGGTTGCGCTCGATCACCACGACCTCTGATTCGGGTTGGCGCAGCTTCAGCGAGATCGCGAAATAAAGCCCGGACGGGCCGCCGCCTATACACGCCACGCGCATCGCCATGATCCTCCGCCTCCTGTTCATGCTGCCGGGGAAAAGTAGAAGAGAGGGCTGGTTATTTCAACTAAAAAATTTTAAGCTTGAAGTAATTATGGGCCGCAGGCGATGTTGGCATGCTGAAGACGTTTTCGCCTTGAAAGTTTTCGGCCCGACGTGAAACCTTGTTCTGCGAAGAAAAGAGGATCGCATGCTCGAAGGTAAGCAACCGGACGAAAAGCAAGATTTCGCTTCGTCAGACGATGGCGCCCTGGCCGTGCGGCGGCTGAAGCTGTGGATTCGGATGCTTGGCGTCACCCGGCTGGTCGAGAACCAGCTTCGCGAGTTTCTGCGCGTCGACCATGACACGACCTTGCCGCGCTTTGACGTCATGGCGACGCTGCACAGACGCCGCGACGGGCTGAGCATGACGGAACTGTCGCGGACCCTGCTGATTTCGAATGGCAATGCGACGGCGGTGGTGGATCGTCTGGTCCGCGACGGGCTGGTGCGGCGTATTCATTCCGACGCGGACCGTCGCCGCGTCACCGTGATCCTGACGCCCAAGGGGGTGGCGCAATTCGAGGCCTTGGCGGTCAGGCACCGCGCCACGATTGACCGCCTGTTCGCCCAGCTTGACGATGCGGATCTGGACATGATGCGCGACGTGCTGCGGCGCCTGCGCAGCGATCTGACCGGCGAAAGTGGCGGGTAGCGCGGTTGTTGCTGGAGGAGCGCCAAGCGACTGGCTGGCGCTCATGTGGCCGTGTTGGAGCGTAGGATGGGTTATATGTGAGCGGAGCTTTGCGGAACGAAGCTGTCCTCGATCATCAACGATCCAATGCCGGCAATCGGTATATTCGGAGCGTTGAGAAACACAACTGCATCAAGTGCTTTAGCGCCTCATTGGTTGTCTTCGAACATGCCGGACGGCATATTGTCAGCATGATGAAGAACCATGACGCTTATATAGCCGCCGCACCGGAGCAGTTTCGCGCCATGTTGGGTCAACTGCGTGCGCAGCTATCACGGGCGCTGCCAGATGCCGAAGAAGTCGTTAAGTACGATATGCCCGGATTTCAGATCGAAGGAACGATCATCGCGGGCTATGCTGCCTTTAGCAAACAATGTGGTCTATATGTTGACCCGGGTGCAATCGCTGCCCATGCCGACGAGATCGCTTCTTTGAAACTCAAGGCAACCAAGACCGGAGTTACGTTCTCGATAAGTAAGCCTATCACTGGTGAGTTAGTTGAGAAATTGGCAGTTAGTTCGCGCAGGAAAAAGGGATTCTAGCGACCGTCTTCGACAACTCAAAGTGCGGTTTGCAAACCGGCGCGAAGTCGGAGCGTCGTCATTTGGAGTCAGAGCGTTCGGCCAAAGCGGACATTAGCTAATCACGTTTCGGATGTCGCTATGGCCCCAGAGAAAACTCTACCCGCGTCGATCTCTGCCACGCGCAAAATCCTTCCCCGGTGCCTATCCCTCACGGACATGCCTCGTTTCCGGGCCTGTATCCATCATTTATCGTCCGGATCCGGTGGGCGAGGCTTGTCCTTTCCATCGGCGGGCTGCTTTCGCTCGCGCTCCATGCCTTCAGGATATGTTTTCCGTTCTTGCGCAGGTTGTCCGGGGATGCGCTGTTCATCGTCGTGATCACGGTTTCGGGCTTTGCGGGCCATCTGCATTTCTCCTGATCAGGATGAAAGGGAAACCGGCTGGCAGTCCTCAAGGTTCCATCAGAGCATCAGATGTCGCGCCATCCATTCTGTAAATTGGCGCGATGGAAGGGTATGCGTCTCGCCTATCTGCCGGTATTGCCGCCGCAACTGCTGAAGGCCCGGGGCGACTTTACAGGCACAATACATGGCATTGCATCGGAAGAGGGCGATATCAGACCCATCTTAACCCGACTTGCCCTGATATTCATCATTCGTCAGCCGAATTCGGCTGACGAACTGGTTCAAAGACCAAGGATTTCTTTCGCTTCGGCGAGTGCGTCAACCGCAGCCTGATGATTGCCGGCATCATGCTCTGTCTCTCCGAGGGCGCGCAATTCTTCCACCTTTGCCAGATCGGCTTCCGAGAGCGAAGCGGTTTCCAGCGCGGCGTCGATTTCGCTCATATCCTGGGGGCAGTGGAAGGCAAGGGCGGGGCTGGCAGCGAATGCGGCGAAGGCCACGGCGAAGCTCAGACGTTTCATGGCGTACTCCTTTCATTTTTCGTGGCAGTGGCAGCACTATATCACATATGGCCGCAATCGAGATAGCGCGGCATGTGAATGCCGGGCGTCTCATGGTACCCTGATTGGGACCGCCCTTACTTCTGCGTCTGCAATGATCCAACGCCGGGTGAATCCTGTGCCTGGCCGGCCGGTTCCTTCGCTTCCGGCTGTTCCAGAGTCCTGCCCGCGCCGATCGCGTCCAGCACGTTCTCACTGGGTACGAAGAACAGCGCGCCCGTCACCGCTTCCGAGACATCAAGGATGCGGTCGTAATTCCCCGGTGGCAGGCCGATGAACATGTTGTTCAGCATCGTCTCGATCCGGCCCGGTTCGCGCGCATAGCCGATAAAATAGGTGCCGAACTCGCCCCGCGCGGGGCTGCCGAAAGGCATGTTGTCGCGCAGGATCTGTAATTGGTTGCCCTCGGCATCGTTGATATTGGTCAGCACGTTATGGGCATAGCTGGCCTTTTCGGCATCGGGAAACTCGATATCGGACAGCTTGTGCCGTCCGATGACGCGCTCTTGCGCCTCGACCGTCATCGCGGTCCATTTTGCCATATCGTGCAGGTATTTCTGGGTGATGACATAGCTGCCCCCGGCAAAGACCGGTTCCTCGGGCCCGATGATCACTGCGGCGGTCCGGTCCGCGCCGTTCGGGTTCTCGGTCCCGTCCACGAAGCCCAGAAGATCGCGATTGTCGAAGAACTTGAAACCCTGAGTCTCGTCCTCGACAGTCGAGACCGGGCCAAGACGCAGCATGATCTGGCTGGCCAGTTCGAAACAGAAATCGGGCCGCTCGGCGCGGATGTGGAACAGGATATCGGCCGGTGTCGATGGGGCGTGATGGGTGCCCGCGATCTCTCGGAAAGGATGCAGGCCCTGTGGACGCGCGCCCATGCTCAGCCGGTCCCACAGGGCCGAGCCGATCCCGATCACGCAGCTTAGCCCCGCCGCGGGGCTGCGAAAGCCCACGGCGCGGATCAGCGAGGGCAGATCGGCGCAGAAATCGCGAAACCTGTCCAGCGCCGCATCTTCCCGGTTCAGCGTCAGCGTCAGAAAGATAGCGTTAGAGGTCAGTGAGCCTTCGGTGGGCTGGCTTGCGATGGGCGTCATTGTCATTCCCCTGCTGGCAAAGGTTCGGATAAGCCCTTTCTGATGGCTTGCGGAAATACCTACTTTCAGTGTCCCGATATCACGAGACAGAGTGGTTGTCCGCCTCTTCATTTCCGCTCAGACCATCGTTGCCTGTTGGAACGGTGGCATATATCGCGGCCAGCTTTGCCATTCCGTGGGTTTTTTTATGCCCGTTTTCTCTGCATCGGAACGATTCCGGTGATGACAAACAGGTCATTCGAAGGGATTCCCGCGGAAATCGCCCATTCCCGCTTGGCGAATGGATATTGCGCAGACAGAATTATCCATGTTGGGCATCTTGTACACGTCAGCGCGATGCCCAACACGAGCCTAGCTCACGCTGCTCCTTACTGGCGCGGGCTTTTTTTAACCTCTGTCACACGCCTGTAACTACCAGCGGGCAGAATACAGATGTTTTCACGTATTTATTGCAGATTGCCCGCGCCAGCCCTCCATCGGCGCGGGCTTTTCCATGCACCGTCAGTCACATCGATCGCTATGGCCCGCGCTGTCCACGTCCACCCATGTCTCGCTATGATGGACTCCTGATCTGCGCCGCTTTTCCGACACCCACCATACAAATGCATACGCGGCGGCCGCAGCAACTCCGATTCCGATATCTAAATAGTCAGGCATATACATACGGCTCCGTGCATCACTCCGCTTTTGACGCGATTGTAGCAGCCTCAACGCTTGCGACAACTGGCCGCAGATATTGCCGTTGATCACCGAAGGAGCGATCTCCACATCTGAATTACTCCCTGCTCTGGCCCGCGCCGTTCCCCTCTCTCCCATGGCGCGGGCTTTTTCATGCAGAAACGGCGGATGTGTCACCGCCCATTGTTTTCCGGTCAGAGTGAATGTCTTGCCGTCCTGCGCTGCATTCATGCCACCGTACCGGCTTCCGAAGCGGGGAATATCAGTATTCAGAGCCCAAGAGATCGTCGCGATTCATTCAACCAAATGTCCCGATAGCGGTTTTACTGTGGGGAGCATTTTCCGGCAAATGGCTGATGTTAAGATTTCTACGGGATTTTATGGAGCGGGTGATGGGAATCGAACCCACGTATTCAGCTTGGAAGGCTGCTGCTCTACCATTGAGCTACACCCGCGTTCCAACCCATATAAAAGCCTGCGTTGCCGGGTGCAACCTGTCAGATGCCAGATTCTCTCAGCGCAAGACGCAACGCTTCCGCTTCGGTGAAATGGATCGCCTCCATGCCGACCGCCCTGGCGCCTTCGACATTTGCCGGGCTGTCGTCGATGAAGACGCAATCTCCGGCCTTGATCCCGTTGCGGTCAAGCAGGGTGCGATAAATCTCGGGCTGAGGTTTCAGCAGCCCTTCGACGCCCGATACGACGATATCCTCGAACAATGTCTCCAGCCGTGGATATTGGGCCAAAGCGGCAGGCCAGTTGTCACGCGACCAGTTGGTGATCGCGAAAAGCCGGTGGCCGGCCGATTGCAGGGTCTCGGCGATTTCCCAGCTTCCGGCGACGGGATCCTGAATGGTCAGGTGAAAATTCGCCGTATAATCCTCTAGCGGCGTAGCATCCTCGCCATGGGCGCGGCGAGCCGCGGCCAGACCGTCGGAAAGCGGGCGTCCGCCGTCTTGCCGGTAGTTCCAGCCGTGAAAATCCACACGCGCCATCCAGTCGCGGATAGCGGTGGAATCGGTGAAATGCGTGGCGAATGCCCGTTCGGGGAACCAGTCGATCAGAACCCGGCCAAGGTCGAATACGATATGTTTCATCAGCGGCGAGCCTCGAAAAAGGATTTCAGAAGATCACGGGACGCCTCGGCGCTTATCCCGTCGTAAATCTCGGGGCGGTGGTGGCATTGGGGATGATCGAAAACCCGCGCGCCATGCGCGACACCACCCATTCTGGGATCGCCGGCCCCATAGTAAAGCACTGCGATACGAGCCGCCGAGATTGCCGCCGCGCACATCGGGCAGGGTTCCAGCGTGACCCACAGGGTATGACCGGGAAGCCGTTCCGAGCCGGCAGCGGCGCAAGCCTGCCGGATTGCCAGGATCTCGGCATGGGCGGTTGGATCCGACAATTCCCGCATGCGGTTTCCCGTCGCCGCTACGATCCGCCCATCGGCAGAGATCAGCACCGCGCCCACCGGCACCTCGCCCCGCTTTGCGGCGGCCCGCGCTTCGGCCAGCGCCAGCGGCATATGGGATTTGAACTCTGTCATTGTCGGGGTTGTCGCAGGGCAGGGGGCATCGCGCAAGATACGGCTTTCCTGTATGATGGATTTCACGTAAGGAATGCAGCTTGCCACCGCAGAGATGCGCAGGAGACATCGCCATGACCGACAAGACAGCCCCCGAATCCCCCTCTGCCGACCGTATCGCCAAGGTGATGGCGCGTGCGGGCATCGCCAGCCGCCGCGAATCCGAGCGGATGATTCTGGAAGGCCGTGTCACCGTGAACGGTGAAAAAATCACCAGCCCGGCTCTGGATGTCCTGCCCAGTGACAGGATTACCGTAGACGGCAGGAAACTGGACGAGCCGCAAGAAGCCCGGCTGTGGCTTTACTACAAGCCGATCGGACTTGTGACCTCGGCTTCGGACGAGAAGGGCCGTCAGACCGTATTCGACGCCTTGCCCCGCGATCTGCCGCGGGTGATGACGGTTGGCCGGCTTGACCTCAATTCCGAAGGGCTTTTGCTGCTGACGAATGACGGCGAACTGAAACGCAGTCTGGAACTGCCCTCTACGGGTTGGCTGCGCCGTTATCGTGTGCGTGTGAACGGCGTGCCGAATGATCTGACATTTGCGCCTTTGCGTCGCGGTGCAACCATCGACGGCGAGGAATTCGCGCCGATGGAGATCCGGCTGGACAGTCAGCAGGGCGCGAATGCCTGGCTGACCGTGGGGATCCGCGAAGGCCGGAACCGTGAAATCCGGCGTGCCATGGCGCATGTCGGTCTTCAGGTGAACCGGCTGATCCGCGTCGGCTATGGCCCCTTCCGCCTGACCGGCATGGAGAAGAATCAGGTGGTTGAGGTCAAGCGGCGGGTCTTGCGCGATCAGCTTGGCGGATTGATGACCGGCGAGGCCGAAACGAAGGACCGCGGTCCCCGTGGGAGCGACGCGCCGCGCAAGCCACGCGGCAAACCGGGTTTCGGCGATGCCCGCCGTCCGTCATTTCGCAGCGATGACGACAGGCCGGGCCGCAGCGCGGGGCCGGACGGCAAACCGCCCCGGAAATTCGGTGCCGCGCGGATGAAAAATGAAGAGAGTCCGGCGCGAGGCGGCAAGCCTTGGAACAAGAGGGAACGGACAAGCGAGCCTCGCACCGGGGATGGCGCAGCGGGTGAGGAGCCGCGGCGCAACTTCGGCGCAAAAACTGCCAAGGGACAGCCTGCGCGCGAATTCTCGGGAAAACCAGGATTCAAAGGGCCACGCGGAGGATCGCGCGGGCCGGCAAAAAGCAATGCCGGATCCGGCAGGCCCTTTGGCGGCAAGCCAGGCGGACGCCCCGGTGGCAAGCCGCGCGGACCCAGAACCTGATCGAAGGGCGCAACAGCGCCCTTTTATTTTGTCAAGATCAGCTTGCCGGCGCGGGTGATGCGCAGTTGGTAAACCTGTTCGTCAAGGACGATAAGTGCCTGATTTCCACCACGTGTCAGCTCGTTGGCGTCGTGCTGAGGCAGCCGCGCGAGAACGCTGGTTCCGGGGCGGGTAAAATCGGCAGGGCGCGTAGCGGTCATGGTCAGCCTCATTCCTGAAAAATGCGTCTGAAACAAATCTGACTAATTTACTCGGTAATGTCAAAGGAAAAGAGTCGGAAATAAAAAAGCGGCGATATCCAAGCAGGATACCGCCGCAATGGGACGCATGAGGGGAGGATGTCAGCCCTTGCCGGAAAGGCATTCGGCAAGCGCATCGCCCATGTTCTGCAACATCTCCGCATACAGGCCGGCCCCGGCCTCGATCCCGCGCCCTTCCGGATCCAGTTCCGCGCCGATTCGCGTATCGCTGCCCTCGATCGCGCTTTGGATCAGTGCCTGTTTATGCCCGTATTCGGGAAAAGCGCATTCAGCCCCCGAATCGGCGATCTGGGCTGAGATCTCGCTGAGCCGTGCGGCCGAAGGCGCCGAGGCATCCCCAAGCGACACCGCGATTCCCGGCAAAAGCCCGAAATGCGCGGTGAAATAGCCATAGGCATCATGGAATACTGCAAAAGGCCGGTCTTTCACCGGTTCGAGCTGCGCGTTGAGCTGTGCTTCCAACTCTCCGATCTGCTTCACCGAAGCTTCGGCATTGGCGGCATAGGTTTCGGCATTCTCGGGATCGTGCGTGGCCAGTTCCCTGGCGATTGCCGTCAGCCATGTCTGCGCATTGTGGGGATCCAGCCAGGCATGCGGATCGGCACCATCATGGCTGTGGCCATGGTCGTCATCGTGGTCATGCCCGTCATGCGCGTGCTCTTCGTCATGCCCGTGCTCTTCGTCATGATCGTGATCATGGCCGTGATCGTCATGCGCGTGCTCGGCATGATCATCCCCTTCTGCGCCGAATTCCCGCAGATGCGTACCGGGAACGGTCAGCAGCGGTAACGAACTGCCATCCCCCAGATTATCCGCCGCACGTTCCAGCCACGGCGTCATTTCCGGCCCGATCCAGACCAGAAGCTCTGCCGATTGCAGGGCAGCGGCATCCGAGGGCTTTAGCTGGAAGTGATGCGGATCCGCGCCATCGCCGATCAGCACCCGCACATCGCCAAGATCGCCCAGAACCTGCTGTACAAGTGACCCGGTCACGGGAATATCGGTGACGATCTGCGGGGGCGCGGCCATGGCCTTTGCTGCCAGCAAGCCCAGAATCGCTGTGGTCGTCAAAAGTCGCATGATGCCTGTCCTGAATAATAAGTCTCGTGTTGCGGGTGAAAGCTTTCTCATGTTATGTGATAACAAGTCAATCGAATTGTAATAAGGTAACAAATTGTGGCATGAACCGGATCAAGGCGACGCTTTCGCCCCGCATGATCATGCGCTTTGCCAATCGCGGGCATTGGCTGAAGCCGAGGAACGTCTGAGGCAGCAAGGTGCAAGGCTGACGCCGGTCCGCCGGCGCACATTGGAGATCCTGCTTGAAGCGCATCGGGCGATGGGCGCTTACGAAGTGCTTGACCGGCTGGCCGAGGCAGGTTTCGGCCGCCAGCCGCCGGTCGCCTATCGTGCGCTTGAGTTTCTGGTCGAGCATGGGCTGGCGCATCGCCTGCAGCGGCTGAACGCCTTTGCCGCCTGTCTGCATCCCGGCGAGGATCACGCCCCGGTTTTTCTGATCTGCCGGGTATGTGACAAGGTGGCCGAAGCCCATGCGGGCAATGTCCGCAGCGAATTAAGTTCGGCGGCAGGTGAACTTGGCTTCACGGTCGAGCGTGCGACTGTCGAGGCTTTGGGGCTCTGCCCCGCCTGCGCCGGACGGGACGCGGAATGACCGCTCTGATCGCTTCTGAAAAGCTGAGCATCAATCGCCCCGGTACGGCCGATCCGGTTTTGCGCGATGTCGATTTCCACATTGCGCCGGGCGAGATCGTGACGGTCGTTGGCCCCAATGGCTCGGGGAAATCCTCGCTTATCCGCGCACTTCTGGGGCACATGCCGCTGATCGCGGGGCGAATCGACCGCCGCGCGGGGCTGAGAATCGGCTATGTGCCACAGCGGGTTCAGCTTGACCGGTCGATCCCGATGACCGTGCGGCGCTTTTTGTCCCTTCCCCGCTGGGTCGGGGGGCAGGTGGCTGCGCTTGCCCTTGCGCGCACCGGAGTCGCCGGGTTGGAGGCGCGTCAATTGACCGAGCTTTCGGGGGGGCAGTTTCAGCGTGTCCTGCTTGCCCGGGCGCTTCTGCACGATCCGCATCTTCTGGTGTTGGATGAGCCGACGCAGGGGCTGGATCAGCCGGGAATCGTCGCCTTTTATCAGCTTATCGAAGAGGTTCGGCGCCAGACCGGCGCCGCGGTGCTGATGGTCAGTCACGATTTGCTTGTCGTGATGGGCGCATCGGACCGGGTGATCTGCCTGAATGGGCATGTCTGCTGCGAGGGAACGCCCCAATATGTCGGCAACGCGCCAGAATACCGCGCCCTGTTCGGGGCGGATAGCAAGGGTACCCTGGCTCTTTACCGACACCATCATGACCATGACCATGATTCGCATCATGATTGTGCCCATCACGGCGAATGAATTCTGAAATGAAGCGATGGCAACGCATATCGGCCAACAAGGGTTCCCATGCTTGATGATTTTCTGATCCGGGCCGTTCTGGCAGGTCTTGGGCTGGCGGTTGCCGCCGGCGTGCTTGGCTGCTTCGTTGTCTGGCGGCGCATGGCTTATTTTGGCGATTCTACCGCGCATGCCGCGATTCTGGGGGTGGCGCTTAGCCTGGCGTTCGATCTGTCCATCTATGCCGGCACCATTGCGACCGCGCTTGCCGTGGCGCTGCTGGTATCGATGCTGACCTCGCGCGGGCATGCGATGGATACGGTACTGGGCGTCATCGCGCATTCCGCGCTTGCCTTCGGGCTTGTCGCGATCAGTTTCGTTCCTTCGGCGCGGGTCGATCTGGCAAGCTATCTTTTCGGGGATATCCTTGCCGTCGGCCGCAGCGATCTGCTGTGGATCTGGGGCGGATCGTTCCTGATACTTGGGCTTTTATGCTGGCGCTGGCAGAACTTAGTGACTGCTTCGGTCAATGAGGAACTGGCGATGGCCGCGGGTATCGATCCCCGTCTGGAGCGGCTTGTGATGTCGGTCGCGCTTGCCCTTCTGGTTGCAATCGCGATTCGGATCGTCGGGTCGCTTCTGATCTCGGCAATGCTGATTATTCCTGCGGCAACCGCCCGCCGATTTGCCGCCACCCCCGAGCGGATGGCCGCCATTGCCTGCATTATCGCGGCGCTGTCGGTTTTGGCGGGGCTATGGGCAAGCCTGCGGCTCGATACGCCTGCCGGTCCGTCGATTGTCGCCTCCGCAGCAGCTTTTTTCATGTTTGCGCAGGTATTTCGTTCACATTAATTACAAAACACCCCATTATCGCGGCGTCTCGTGGCCTATGGGTAGCACCCCGTGGTTGAAGTGTTGGCCAATATGCAACAGTGGGCGCAGCCCCGCGCTGACAAGAAGGTATTGTTCCTTTTCAACTGCGTGGGATTGTGTAAGTGTCACATCGATGTTGCCGGAAACGGCAGCTTTCAAAACGAAACGGAGCATGATCATGACCAAATTCGCTACTTTCGCTGCCGCTCTCGGCCTGACCGCTTCTTCGGCTTTCGCCGGTGGCTATGTTGCCCCCGTCGTCGACGTTGAGCCTGTTGTTGTCGAAGAGCAGTCGGCATCCTCGAACGCCGGCCTGGTTGTTCCCGCCCTGCTGCTGCTGGGTGTGATCGCCGCGGTTGCTGCTGACGATGACGACAGCTGATTTCAGAACAGATCGAATTTCGATCTGACTGTTTTCAATGGGCTGACCGATTGGTCAGCCCTTTTCCTTTTACAATGTTCCATAACCATGCCGGCCTTTCATTCAGGCAGATCGGATGTGCTTTCAACTGGAACCTGTCCCCGGCATGAAATAGCTTTCGTGGCATGAAACCCAAGATTCTGACGACTCTTCAGACCTATAGCAGACAGCTTTTCATGGCTGATCTTGCCGCCGGCATCAGTGTTGCGATGGTGGCCCTGCCGCTTAGCCTTGCGATCGCGATCGCCTCGGGCGCCGATCCCGCGACCGGACTGGTCACCGCGATCGTTGCAGGCTTTCTGATTTCGCTTCTGGGGGGCAGCCGGGTTCAGATCGGTGGCCCGACGGGGGCGTTTATCGTCGTCGTCTTTGCGGTCATTGCCGATCATGGCTATGACGGGCTTGTCATCGCGACCTTCATGGCCGGGCTGATCCTGCTCGTGGCGGGGTTTTTGCGGGCAGGGCGATTGATCCAGCTTGTGCCTGAACCTGTCATCAACGGTTTCACCATCGGTATCGCGATCATCATCGCGACGAGTCAGCTTATGGATCTGTTCGGCCTGACGGTCGCGCAGGTTCCGGCCGAATTTTTCGGCAAACTGAAGGCGCTTTGGGCCGCGAAAGCCGGTCTGAGCATCCCGGCGCTGCTGATCGGCGGGCTGACGATGGTGCTGATCGTCGGTCTGAAACGCGCCGCGCCGCGGTTGCCGGGACTGATCATCGCCGTTGCCGTCACCTCTGCCATCGTCGCCATATTCGGTCTGCCGGTCGATACGATCCAGTCGCGTTTCGGAGATTTGCCGCGCGGCCTGCCGGCTCCGGCGATTCCCTCGTTGAATATGGAACGGATTGGGGAACTGCTGCCGTCGGCTTTCGTCATCGCGTTTCTCGCAGGTGTCGAATCGCTGCTGTCGGCCATGGTCGCTGACCGGATGATCGCAGGCAGGCATCGCTCCAATGCCGAACTGATCGCCCAGGGGGCGGCAAATCTGGGATCGGCGCTGTTCGGCGGATTGCCGGCGACCGGCGCAATCGCCCGCACGGCCACCAATATCCGCGCCGGTGGCAAAACGCCGGTGGCCGGCCTGATTCACGCCATGACGATCCTGATCGTGATGCTGATCGCCGCGCCGCTGGCGGGCTATATGGCGATGCCCGCGCTTGCCGGGCTGCTGATCCTGACGGCATGGAACATGAGCGAGCCCCATCGCTGGCCGGAATATCTGCACGAGAGGCGGTCGGATCAGTTTCTTCTGGTCGTGACGCTTGTCCTGACCGTTGTGGCCGATCTGACCGTTGCAATCGGCGTTGGTGTGGCGCTGGGGCTGGCAATCCGCCTGCGCCGCCGCCTGATTCCGCCATCGGACTGGAAGCCGCCGCAAAGATGAACATTTGCGCAAGCCGATCAAGCCTGTGACGAAGCCCCGTTCTATCCGGGCCGTCTCACGCCCAGAAACGGCCCTTCGCCCGCAGCATCGATCCGGGCGATGGCGTCCTGAATCCCTTCGCGGATGACGGCCATTTTCCATGCGGTCGCGTGAATCATGACATCGGCCGAGATCGCCATGGCAACATGGCCGGGCCAGAACAGCAGATCGCCGCGCGCGATGCCGGAAACCATCGGGAAGGCATCGCGTTGCAGATCGGAATCGCCCGGGCAGGGGATGCCGCAATCCGTCAATGCGATCTGGATCAACCCCGAGCAATCCAGCCCCGCATAGCTGTTGCCTCCCCAGAGATAGGGCGCCCCCAATAGTGACTCCGCGGTCGTGACGGGATCCGCGGAAGGCTTGTCACCGATATGTTGCAGGGGAATGAAGCCGCCGGTTGCAAGCTGTGCGAAGCCCGGCATGGTTCCGGCTACGGACAATCTGGCACCGATGGACAATCCGCAGAACTCGGACTGCTTCATATCCGGCGCGGAATAAAGATGGCTTGCAGGGGCGGTAACGCGATGCGTGATAGGCGCGGTTCCGGTTCCCAGCACATTTTCGGGCAGCCAGCCGCAATAGCCGTCCTGTGCCGTCTGGACAAAGGCCCATCCGCCGCGAGCCTCGATCACGGTCAGGTCCGCGCCGAAAATCACCTGCCGGTCCCGGCGGCCTTCCGGTGCGTTCAGCAGATCGGCAAGAGGGGCGCTTAGACGCGCGGGCCGTCCGGCTGTGTATTCCGGGCGCTTCAGGACGCCGCGCAGGGATTCCAGGGCAACCCGCTCGGTCGCCGGGGTCAGGCGGCGATCATGGGTCATGTCAGCAATCGCGGCAAGGCGTCCAGAACTGCCCGCGCCCCCTGACCCACACCGCCTTTTGGCCTGCCGGGCTTCGCGGCGGGTTGCCAGCCGTAGATATCAAGATGGACATAGCGCCCCGCGCCCTCGGCGAAGCGGCGCAGGAACAGCGCGGCGGTGATCGAACCGGCCATGCCGCCGGACGGCGCGTTGTCCAGATCGGCGATATCTGGCTCGATCATCGCCTCGTAAGGCTCCCAGAACGGCATCCGCCACAGCGGATCGCCTGCCTGCATCGCCGAGGTCTGGATGATTTGCGCGGTTGCATCATCGTCGCAGTAGAAAGGCGGGATATCCGGGCCAAGCGCCACCCGCGCCGCGCCTGTCAGCGTCGCGTAAGAGATCATCAGATCCGGATTTTCCTCGGCACCCATCGTCAATGCGTCGGCCAGCACCAGCCGCCCCTCGGCGTCGGTATTGTTCACCTCGACCGTCAGGCCCTTGCGGCTGCCAAGCACGTCACCGGGACGAAAGGCATTGCCGGCGATGCTGTTTTCCACCGCCGGGATCAGCACACGCAGCCGCAGCCGCTGTGCCGCTCCCGTTCCGGCCAGCATCTTCAGCAGCCCCAGAACGGTCGCCGCACCGCCCATATCTTTCTTCATCAGCCCCATCGAGGATGGGGGTTTGATATCCAGCCCGCCAGTGTCGAAACACACGCCTTTGCCGACCAGCGTCAGCATCGGGCCGCTGTCGCCCAGCCGGATGTCGATCAGCCGTGGCGCCTGTTCCGCAGCGCGGCCGACCGCGTGGATCAGTGGCAGGTTGGATTTCAGCAGGGCCTCGCCCGTCGTCACCTCGATCGAGGCGCCGATATCATTGGCCAGCTTGCGGGCCGAGGCTTCAAGCTGTTTGGGTCCCATATCGCTTGCCGGCGTATTGATCAGATCGCGGGTCAGAAATTCGCCCGCCGCGATGGCAAGAAGACGGTCGGCATCCACGCCGTCGGGGCAGACAAGCCGCGGCCGGGCGGGCGCGTCGCCTTTGTACCGTGTGAAGCGATATTGGCCCAGCAACCAGCCAAGCGCCAGTTCCTCGGGATCGCGGCCCTCGGGAACATAGGCAAGCCGCCAGTCCCCCTGGGGCAGTGCCGAGACGGCGCGGGCAAGGGTGAACCGCTCCCGCCCGGCCCTGGAGGGATGGCCAAGCCCGAATAGCGCGCCCTGCACCGTGCCATCCGCAGCCGGCAGCAGGCACAGCTCGCCTGTCTTGCCGGTGAAGCCACAGGCCGCGGGCCAGTTGCCCGCCATGGCATCTTCGGGAATTTCCGCGTCTTGCGGGACGCACCAGATTGGCAGTGATTGATCGGAGGTTGGGGCAAATTCGACCGGCATCGCAGTTTCCTTGTTGTCCGGGGGACAAACTACACGCTGGCGGGGCCTTCGCAAGTGCGGCAGTCAGGAAAGGCCGGTATCGCACCGGATCGTGGCCAGCGAGCGATTGCCGACCCGTCTCAGTCTGGCGCCGATTGCCGCGACAGCGATATGATTGCGCTGCTGGATGCAATCCCGAAGGTTCTGCGCCACGGTGGCCAGTGTCGGCAGCCCCAGCTGCCAGGCAAGACGCGCCAGCGATTCGGCATGAGCCAGGGCATCCGTATCGTCATGGCAATCCATGGCCTGGCCGGCCCGGAAAAGCGCAGTCTCGATCTCGCCCAATGCCAGGCGGATCGTGTTCCGTGCCGCCGCTTCCCCCAGTTCTCCGACAATATCCGCGATCCGCCGCCTGTCGAAGCGAACCGGCTCGAATATCGGCAAGGACATGACATTTGCCAAGCAGGAATCTCCGGCCTCTCATTTGTGTTGGAGGCGGAGATTGCGGTAAGAGAATGAACAACTTGCTAGCGCGGGGAATTTCTTCTCGAATTTTAGTCATTATGCGCTTATCAACTGGCAAGTTTACAAGAGGTCATCATGCATAATGTCCGCCCATTGCCGCAATATCTGATCAGCCGCTATCATGGCTGGAAGGCCACAGCCTATGCCGAGAACAGCGCCTGGTACCGGAGATTGGCGGATGACGGCCAGCGTCCAAGGGCGATGGTCATCTCGTGTTGCGATTCGCGCGTACATGTCACCAGCATATTCGGCGCGGATTCGGGCGAGTTCTTCATCCATCGGAATATTGCCAATCTGGTTCCGCCCCATGCGCCGGACGGGCAGCAGCACGGCACCTCGGCGGCGGTTGAATACGCGGTGGAGGCGCTGCGCGTGGCGCATCTGATCGTGGTCGGGCATACGAATTGCGGCGGTGTGGCCGGATGTCATGCGATGTGCTCGGGAAATGCGCCGGAACTCGAAGAGAAATCCAGCTTTGTCGGCCGCTGGATGGATATCCTTCGCCCCGGCTATGAACGGGTGAGCGCGCTGCCTGAAGGAGAGCAGATCCGGGCGCTGGAGCGCGAGGCGGTGATGATCTCGATCGAGAATCTGATGACTTTCCCCTTCGTGAAATCCGCCGTCGAAAGCGAGGAATTGTCGCTGCATGGGCTGGTCCACGATATCCGCGAAGGAACTCTTTGGCAGGCTGAAGACGGCGGCAAGCGCTGGATTGCGCTATAAGGTCCGCCGACCGGCCCCGACGCATTTCCGGACCTGTATCCGGCTCTAGCTGTCCGGCTGCCAGCGGATCACGCGCCACAGATATATTCCGATCAGCCCGAGGACGATCAGCATCGAGGCGGGGTTCAGCCATTCGCTGACCTGTTCATAACTGCCTTCCAGCCAATAGCCGGCAAGCGCCAGAAATGTGCACCACAGAAAGCTGCCCAGTGCCGAGAACAGCAGGAAGCGCCGGGTGGACATCCGCGCGATTCCGGCCGGAATTGAAATCAATGTGCGGATCGTCGGCACAAGCCGTCCGAAGAACACCGCCGCGGCGCCATGCCGTTCGAACCATGCTTGCGCCCGGTCCAGTTCGGATGGCGTCATGGTCAGCCAGCGTCCATGTCGAGCGATCAGCCGACGCAGCCGTTTGTCGCCAAAGGCGCGACCGACAAGATACCACAGCCACGCCCCGGCCAGCGATCCTGCCGTGCCTGAAAGAATGGTCAGCCACAGAGGCGTGCCGCCCCGTGCTGCGTTGAACCCGGCCAGCGGCATGACCAGTTCCGACGGAATAGGCGGAAAGACATTCTCCAGCAGCATGAGGGCGGCGATGGCCCAGGCCCCGCCACCTTCAAGAAAGCTGGAGATCCAGTCGAACATGACGGGGCGGTCAGCCCTTCTTCAGAACGCGATTACCCAGAAGCTCGGCGATCTGAACCGCGTTCAGAGCCGCACCCTTGCGCAGGTTGTCGCTGACGCACCACAGGTTCAGCCCGTTCTCGATGGTTGAATCCTGACGGATGCGGCTGATGAAGGTGGCGAAATCGCCCACGCATTCGACCGGCGTTGTATAGCCGCCCGGTTCGCGTTTATCGACGACCAGGATGCCGGGGGCTTCGCGCAGGATGTCGCGGGCCTCATCCTCGTCAAGGAAATCCTCGAACTCGATATTGATCGCCTCGGAATGGCCGACAAAGACCGGCACGCGCACGCAGGTGGCGGTAACCTTGATCTTGGGATCGACGATTTTCTTGGTCTCGGCGACCATCTTCCATTCTTCCTTGGTCGAGCCATCCTCCATGAAGACGTCGATCTGCGGAATCACGTTGAAGGCGATCTGTTTCTGGAATTTGCTGGGCTCGACCTCTTGCCCGGGCACATACATGCCCTTGGTCTGATCCCACAGCTCATCCATGCCTTCCTTGCCCGCGCCGCTGACCGACTGATAGGTCGAGACGACCACGCGTTTGATCCGGGCGCGGTCATGCAGTGGCTTCAAAGCCACAACCATCTGCGCGGTCGAGCAATTCGGATTGGCGATGATGTTCTTCTTCGCATAGCCCTCGATCGCGTCGGGATTCACCTCGGGCACGATCAGGGGGACATCGGGGTCATAGCGGTAAAGCGAAGAGTTATCGATCACCACACAACCGGATTTGGCGGCGATGGGGGCGTATTTCTTGGTCGCATCGGAACCGATGGCAAAAAGCGCGATATCCCAGCCGGTAAAATCGAACTGCTCGATATCCTTGATCTTCAGAGTCTTGTCGCCAAAGCTGACCTCGGTCCCCTGCGAGCGGCGCGAGGCAAGCACCGCGATCTCATCCACCGGAAACTGACGTTCATCCAGAATATTCAGCATTTCACGGCCCACATTTCCCGTGGCGCCGGCAACAACGACTTTGTAGCCCATCGGGGCCTCCTTTCCTGCGATCGCTGGCGTTTAACGCAACGTGGCGTGGGATGGAAGGGGGAGCGTGGCAAGAGGCGGACTCAGTAACGATACCCGTGTAACGCGTGGATGCGGTCGGGTAAGCGCAACTATCCCGGGGTTCCGAATTTTTGCCCGGTTGCCCGATCGCCGAGATCACCTGCCACGCGAGTAAAGATGTCAAGTGACAACTGGTGCAAAGTCGGTTATCCGCAGTGATGGTTGATAGAGTTTTAATCGAGTGTTGCAGTTTAAGGGGGAGGTACCGATGGTAACACATACTGATCCATTCATGTTGAATACGAATCTGAACTGGGATGGCATCGGTTCGATAATCGATCAGATGAGAGGCCGTTCCTTTGGCGTAGATGGGCATTCTACGGGGAACTATATCGCTGAAAGCACCAATGCTTATATCGTGGAAAGGTCTACCACCACGACGGACCCTTATGTCGATGATCTGGATGGCTCTCGTGTTCAGGATCGGATCACGGTTGGGCCGGGCGCGACTTTGGAAGCCAAATCAGGTCTGCTCGACTGGATCGTCGGCATTCAACAATATTCCGTCGAACTCACTGACGGGACCGTTCTGACCCAAGCGGATCTGGGCGGCGAACTGCCGATACGGATTCTGGATGCCGCCAGCGGTCGCAAAGTGCTGATCGATTTCAGCGACAACTGGTTGAACGCCCTGAACGCGAGCGCGCCTGTCGCCAAGATTTCGATTCCCTCGAATGCCACCCAGAACTCTGCCTATGGCAGATATTATGGTCCGAGTTATGATGGGACCTATAATCCGCTCTGCTTTGGCGCTGGCACTCTGATCGATACGCCCGAGGGAGAAAAGAGAGTTGAAACGCTGCGTTCCGGCGATCTGGTGAATACCCGAGATCACGGCGCCCAGCTGTTGCTCTGGGTGGGATCGAGTGTAATGACCCAGGTCCGTTTGCAGACCAGCCCGAAGCTTCGGCCCATTCGTATCCGTGCCGGTGCGCTTGGCCAGGGATGCCCTGCGCGCGATCTTGTCGTGTCGCCCCAGCATCGCATTCTGCTGCAATCGAAGATCGCGCAGCGGATGTTCGGTTCCCCTGCGATACTCACTGCGGCAAAGAACCTGCTTGAACTCCCCGGCGTCGAGATCGCGGAAGACATCGCGGAGATCAGGTATTTTCATCTCATGCTCGATAGACACGAAATCGTGCGGGCTGATGGGGCGTGGACCGAAAGCCTTTATATCGGGGAACAGGCCCGGTTGAGCCTGACGGAATCGCAACTGCAGGAGATTGCCGCGATCTATCCCGGTCTTCCGGAAAAGGAAGCCCGGCAAGAGCCCGCACGAAGCTTTGTGAGGGGGTCGCCGACACGCAAACTGGTGCGGCGCAGCATAAGAAACCAGCGGCCGCTATATGATTCGGTCGCCTGAACGATGATCCGTCCGGTCCCGCCTTTCAGGGCGGGACATCATCGTTGCGATACGATATCCGCGCCTTCCCCCCTTTTCATCGACGCCCATTTGCCTATGCTTGCCGACATGTTGAGAGGGAATGTCTGATGACGCAGTCGGGAATTGATTATGGCGGAATGATGCATCGCGCAATGCAGAGCCTGATTGCCGATGTACTGCGCGATGTGGCCCGGAACGGTTTGCCGGGTGAACATCACTTCTTCATTACCTTCGACACCCGCGACGAGGGTGTCGAGATGGCCGACTGGCTGCGTGAGCGGTATCCCGAGGAAATGACCATCGTCATTCAGCACTGGTTCGACAATCTGACTGTGGATGACCAAGGCTTCACGATCACGCTCAATTTCGGCAATTCACCCGAGCCGATGCGAATTCCGTTCGATGCCCTGCGGACTTTTGTCGATCCCTCGGTCGAGTTCGGCCTTCGTTTCGAGACTCAGGACGGCGATGACGACGAAGAAGACGCGGATGACACCTATGAAGAGGTTCCCGCCGATGACGATGATCCTGACGATTCGCCCGGAGGCGGCGAGATCGTGCAACTGGATCACTGGCGGAAATAGGCCGTCACGCGGCTGTCACCTCTCTGCAATAGGCCATGTCCAGCAGCGCTGCAGGAGATTGCCATGTCGGATCTGTCGTTATTCGTCAGTCAGTTCATTCGTCGCCCGTCCGAGATTCGCTCGGTCATTCCCACTGGTCGGGTCACCGCCCCCCCAATTGGGCGGGGGGGGCCCCCCGGCATGCGCGTGGCCGAGATCGGCGCGGGAACGGGTACGGTTACAAACGCGATTCTGGCCCGTGGATTGCCGCCCGAACGGTTGGACCTGTATGAACTGAACGCTGCCTTCTGCGACCATTTGCGCGCGCATTTCCCGGGCGTTCGCGTTCATAACCGGCCCGCTCAGGACATGGCCAACGAGAATGGCGAGCCATATGACATGGTGATCTCGGGCGTACCGATCCTGCCGATGCCGGATGAGTTGCAGGCTTCGATCGTTGGTGCGGCTTTGTCGGTGATGCTGCCCGGGGCGCCCTTCGTGCAGATCACTTATGGCCCGCTACCGCCTCTGTCCGAGAATGTGCGCCGTCATTTCGGCCTGCAGCATGAGCGCAGTCGCCGGATCTGGGCCAATCTGCCGCCTGCGCAGGTCTATATATTCCGGCGGCGTTAATCTTCTATTTCGCATACAATAGCATACCGATTGCTTCTCCCCGCTGCGGGGGATAAAACTCCGGCAAAACCGCGACGGAGCCATTGCCATGACCAAGACCCGCACCGAAACCGACAGCTTCGGCCCGCTTGAAGTCGACGCCTCGAAATACTGGGGCGCGCAGACGCAGCGTTCGATCATGAATTTTCCTATCGGCTGGGAACGTCAGCCGGTTGCGATCATTCGTGCGCTTGGCGCGATCAAGCTGGCGGCGGCACGGGTCAACATGGCCTCGGGCAAGCTGGACGAAAAGATCGGCCGGGCGATGGAACAAGCTGCTACCGAAGTGTTCGAGGGCAAGCTGAACGACAATTTCCCGCTGGTCGTGTGGCAGACCGGATCGGGCACGCAATCGAACATGAATGCGAATGAGGTTGTCTCGAACCGTGCGATTCAGATTCTGGGCGGTGAGATGGGATCGAAAGACCCGGTTCATCCCAACGATCATTGCAATATGGGGCAATCCTCGAACGACACTTTTCCGACCGCGATGCATGTCGCCATCGGCATGATGGCGCGCGATGTGCTGCTGCCGGGACTGGAAAAGCTGCACAAGGCTCTGGTCGCGAAATCTGAAGAGTTCAAGGATATCATCAAGATCGGCCGCACCCATACGCAGGATGCAACGCCCCTGACCCTTGGGCAGGAATTCGGCGGATATGCCCATCAGGTAAAAATGGGGATCGAGCGGGTGAAACTCGCCCTGCCGCATATCTATGAACTCGCGCAGGGCGGCACCGCCGTCGGCACCGGGCTGAACACGGATAAGGGCTGGGACACGGCAATCGCTGCCGAGATCGCGAAAATCACCGATCTGCCCTTTGTCACCGCCCCCAATAAATTCGAGGCATTGGCCGCGCATGACGCGATGGTGTTCTTTTCGGGCGCGCTCAAGACCGTGGCGGCATCGCTGTTCAAGATCGCCAATGACATGCGGCTGCTGGGTTCCGGCCCCCGCTCGGGTCTGGGCGAGCTGATCCTGCCCGAGAATGAGCCGGGTTCCTCGATCATGCCGGGCAAGGTCAACCCGACGCAGGCAGAGGCACTGACGATGGTTTGCGCCCATGTCATGGGGAATGACGCTGCCGTTGGGTTTGCCGGGTCGCAGGGGCATTTCGAGCTGAATGTCTATAACCCGATGATGTCATATAACGTGCTGCAATCCATGCAGCTTTTGGGCGATGCCGCGTCATCCTTTACCGACAACATGGTTGTGGGGACCAAGGCCAATACCGCGCGGATCGAGAAACTGATGAAGGAATCGCTGATGCTGGTGACGGCATTGGCGCCGACCATCGGCTATGACAACGCCACCAAAGTGGCCAAGACCGCGCATAAAAACGGCACGACTTTGCGCGAAGAGGCGATTGCGCTAGGATTGGTGGACGGCGAGACATTCGACAGGATCGTCCGACCCGAAGACATGATCGGCCCCAAAGACTGATCATCCCGGAGGAGATATGAAGGCGCTACCGCAACTCATGTTTCAGCGTGATCTGGGCGAGGTTGTCGCGCTGTGGACGCAGGCATTTCCGGATATGACCGTGACTGAACTGGCAGCCAAGGGTGAACCCCGCCGGGTCAGCGTGAATCCGGCCGGGCAGGAGCTGATCCTGTTTCACAGCCCGGTCAGCCATCAGTTCGACTTCACGCCTTCGATCTCTATTGTCGTGAGTTGCGAGCGGGCGGATGAGGTGGATCATCTGGCCGGGGTGCTTGGCGACGGGGGCAAGACCTTCATGCCGCTGGACAGCTATCCGTTCTCGCCGCGCTTCACCTGGATCGCGGATCGTTTTGGCGTCAGCTGGCAGCTCATGCAGCAGCCCGAGGGGCAGGGATGAACAAACCCGTCAATCTTCGGCAGCACCGCAAACAGCATGCGCGGCAGGAGAAACGGGCGCAGGGCGATGCGAATGCCGCGAAGTTCGGCGAAAGGAAGCATCAGCGGAAGGCGCGCGACAGCGAGGCGCAGCGAGTGACGCGGCTGCACGAAGCGCATAAACGCGATGATTGAACTGCCGCCGATGACCCCTCCGCTGAAGCGGTCGGTCACGATTGACGGGCATCGGACATCGGTGTCGCTTGAAGATGCGTTCTGGCAGGCATTGGGTCAGCTTGCGGAACGGCGCGGCATAACCCGTGTCACGCTGATCGGCCAGATCGATCGGTGCCGCGCGCCCGAGATCGGGCTGGCCACGGCCCTGCGGCTATTCGTATTGGCCGCGGTTCAGGATTCGGAACCCCGGTGACGTCAGTATTGCCGGCGATGATCGCGAAACTAGGTTGTCATGATATCGGGCGGCGGGCGGCGCGGCCAGCAGATCGGCATCGGTCGTGAAAAATCCCTCCGCGATATCCGCATGGGATATGGCATTATGCCGGACTTCGGCACAAACGGTAAGGTCGGCGCTGCACATAGGACCGTAACTGCTATATGGTGGTTCAGCCGGCGCCGCTGCGTAAAATGCAAAATTAATTACGTAATACGACAATCAGACAGCAACATTTTCACCTATCTTTGCCGGGACGGCGCGGCGCGCCCTTGTCGCCAGCCGATCCAACAACGGAGGGGATGATAATGAAGCGCATTCTTGCAGCCGGTATTGTGGCATCGCTTGCGGCCGGTCAGGCCAGCGCGGCGGATGATCCGGCCACCTGCCAGGCACCCAGCTTTTCGGATGTGGGCTGGACGGATATCTCGGCGACGACGGCAACGGCGGCGCGAATTCTGGAAGGGCTGGGCTACGCGCCCGATGTCTCGGTCCTGTCGGTGGCGGTGACTTTCGAGTCGCTGAAACAGGGCGATACCGACATCTTTCTGGGTAACTGGATGCCGGTGCAGGAACAGATTCAGCCGCCGCTGGTCGAGGCGGGCGATATCGAAATCATCCAGACAAATCTTGAAGGTGCCCGGATCGGTTTTGCGGTTCCGAAACATACCTTTGACGCGGGGTTGAAGACCTATTCCGACATTGCTGCGTTTCATGATCAACTGGACGGCAAAATCTACAGCATCGAGGCTGGCAGCAGCGCCAATGCCACGATCCTGGAGGCGATCACGGATGACACATTTGGCCTGTCCGATTTCGAACTGGTCGAGTCCAGTGAACAGGGAATGCTTGCGCAAGTCGAACGCGCGATGGGCGCGGATGGGGATATCCTGTTTTTCGGCTGGCGCCCGCATCCGATGAATGTGCGCTATGAAATGGAATATCTGACCGACGGAGACGACATGTTCGGGCCAGATGATGGCGCGGCCACGGTGCTGACCGTTTCCCGCGCAGGCTTTTCCGAGGATTGTCCGAATCTGGGCAAGTTCTTCAAAAACCTCGTCTTTAACGTCGAGGCCGAGGATCTGATGATGGCCTATATTCTTGACGAAGGGCTGGAGCCGCGCGACGCTGCCGAACGCTGGCTGTCCGAGAATCCGGAAGTGCTGGATGCCTGGCTGGCCGATGTCACCACGCTGGACGGCGAGCCGGGCCTGCCGGCGGTGCAGCAATCGCTAGGCCTGTAGCCGCCGCCGGGCGGTCGAGGGCGGGTACCCGTAATGCCGCTTGAACGCCCGCGACAGTGACGCGACCGAGGAAAAGCCGGTGCGCACGGCGATCTCGGCCATGGACAACCTTGTATCCACGGTCAGCCGCCGTGCGGCCTGCAACCTGAGCGACAGGTAGTAGGCGCCGGGGGAAATCTGCACCACATCGCGGAACAGTCCTTCCAACGTGCGCACCGAACATCCCGTCCGGCTGGCGATGGCCCGGACGGGCAGGGGCGCATCCAGATGCTCTTCCATGATCCGCACGGCGGCAGCCAGACGGGGCTCTTGCTGGCCGACCCGCCCCATCGAGACAAGCGGTTGCGCATCCGATGGTCGCCGCGTCTCGTCATAGACATAAAGGCTGGCGACATTCAGTGCGGCGGCGAAACCCTGCCGCGCCCGGATCAGTGCCAGCATGAAATCCAGCGCTGGCACGGCGGCGCCGGTGGTCAAAACCGGTCCGTCCACGATCCAGCGGTCCGGGATCACCTGCACCTGCGGAAAACGGGCGGCGAAATCCTCGAAATCCTCCCAATGGGTGGTGGCGCGGCGATCGTCCAGCAGACCGGTCATGGCCAGAACCCAACTGCCTGCCTCGACTCCGCCGACCATCCGCGCATGTCTTGCGCCCTGCCGCACCGCCGCGACCAGCGCCGGGCTGGCATGGCGGGTGGCGTTGAAAGCGGCGACCACGATCAGCAGATCACATCCCTCGCGCGGGTCGAATGTGGCATCGACCTCGACTTTCAATCCGCAGCTTGTGGCGACAGCCTGTCCCTCGAAGGATACCACTTTCCAGCGATAGGAAGGCTCGCCCGTGATCCGATTCGCCGCCCGCATCGGGTCCAGCGTGGCGGCAAGGCTCATCAACGACGCCTCGGGCAGGACAAGGATCGTGACGGTCAGGGGCTGATCGGATTGCTGTAACACCATCTTTGCGCTGTTTGTCAACTTACATGCGTTTTATGTTAAATGCGTAATTCCGCTTTGCGTCAAGTTCAAGCTGCATAACCAGTGAGGAACCGCAGATGCCGCTTACCCCCAACCGAGAGGTGTTCATCACCTGTGCCGTCACCGGCGCGGGCGACACGACCGGCCGGTCGGATAAGGTTCCGGTCACACCCGAACAGATCGCCGAAGCCTCGGTCGCGGCCGCCCGGGCTGGCGCCGCCATCGCGCATATCCATGTCCGCGATCCCGAAACGGGCAAGGGGTCGCGCGACCCGGCCCTGTATCGCGAGGTGGTCGAGCGCATCCGCGATTCCGGCACCGACATGGTGCTGAACCTGACCGCTGGGATGGGGGGCGACCTTGTCCTTGGCTCGACCGAAGCTCCGTTTCCCGCCGATCCTGCCGGCACCGACATGGTGGGCGCAACCGAGCGTCTGGTTCATATCGCGGAACTGAAGCCCGAAATCTGCACGCTGGACTGCGGCACCATGAATTTCGGCGAGGGCGATTACGTGATGACCAACACCCCCGCCATGCTGAAAGAGATGGCACGGCAGATTCAGGCGCTTGGCGTGCGCCCCGAGATCGAGGTGTTCGATACCGGCCATCTGCTGCTGGCCAAATGGCTGAAAGCGCAGGGAGTGATCGATGATCCGGTGATGATCCAGCTTTGCATGGGCATTCCGTGGGGCGCGCCAGACGATCTGGGAACGTTCAAGGCCATCGTGGACAATGTGCCGGATGACTGGACTTTCTCGGCCTTTTCGATCGGGCGCAATCAGATGCCCTATGCGGCGCTGGCGATGCTGGGGGGCGGGAATATCCGCGTCGGGCTAGAGGATAACATCTGGCTGGACAAGGGCGTTCTGGCCACGAATGAGGCATTGGTGGCCCGCGCGGTGAATGTGGTGCAATCGCTGGGAGGCAGTATTCTGGGGCCTGCCGAAACACGCGCCAAACTAGGGTTGGAGAAACGCTGGTGAACGGGACCATTGCAAAGGCCGCCTGTATCGGCGGCGGCGTGATCGGCGCGGGCTGGGTGGCGCGGCTGATCCTGTCTGGCGTGGATGTCGATGTCTATGATCCCGCGCCCGACGCCGAAAGGGTGGTGGCGGAAGTTTTTGCCAATGCCCGGCGATCCATGCCGCGCCTGCTGGATATATCCTTGCCACCCCCGGGGCGGCTGCGCTTTGCCGAAGACCTTGCCGATGCGGTGGCAGGTGCCGAACTGGTGCAGGAAAGCGTGCCCGAAAGGCTGGATCTGAAACGCGCCGTTCTGGCCGCCATCGACGCCGCCGCGCCGGCGGATGCGATCATCGGCTCTTCGACCTCGGGGCTGCTGCCCAGCGATCTGCAACAGGGGATGGCGCATCCCGAACGGCTGGTCGTCGCGCATCCCTATAACCCGGTCTATCTGCTGCCGCTGGTGGAACTGGTCGGCGGTCAGGCCACCACACCGGAAACCCTGACACGGGCGCAGGCGATCTATACCACGCTTGGCATGAAGCCCGTCGCCATCCGCCGCGAGATCGAGGCATTTGTCGGTGACCGTCTTCTGGAAGCCCTGTGGCGGGAGGCGCTATGGCTGGTTCATGACGATATCGCCAGCGTGACCGAGATCGACGATGTGATCCGTTATTCCTTCGGGCTGCGCTGGGCGCAGATGGGGCTGTTCCAGACTTACCGCATTGCCGGGGGCGAGGCCGGGATGCGCCATTTTCTGAGCCAGTTCGGGCCGGCACTGAAATGGCCATGGACCAAACTGATGGACGTGCCAGAGATGGATGAGGCACTGATCACCCGCATCGCCGATCAGTCCGATGAACAGGCCGCCGGTCTGTCGATCCGCGAACTGGAACGCATCCGCGACGACAATCTGGTGGCGATCATGCGGGCGCTTGCGGCGCAGCAGGGCGGGCGCGGCTGGGGTGCGGGCGACTTGCTGCGCCAGCAGGAAGCGGCGTTGCGTGGCACAGATTCCGCGGAGCCCCTGCAACTGGTCAGCGGCACCGTTCCCGCCGAGTGGATCGATTATAACGGCCATATGACCGAACACCGCTATCTCGAGGTTTTCGGCAATACCACCGATGCCCTGTTGGAGCAGATCGGGGTCGATGCCGATTATATCGCTTCCGGGCGCAGCTATTACACGGTCGAGACCCATATCATGCATCTGGGCGAGGCCCGGCAGGGTGCGCATTACGACACGACGACGCAGATCCTTCATGCCGATGACAAGCGGCTGCATGTTTTCCACCATATCCGCAACAGGGATACGGGCGCGGTCCTTGCCTCTGCCGAACAGATGCTGCTGCATGTCGACGCAAAGGCGCAAAAGGCGGTGGCCGCCCCGCCCGATCTGATCGCTCGCGTGACGGCACTGGCGCAGGCCCATGCGCATATGCCCCGCCCGTCCGCGATGGGGCGGCATGTCGGGCAAAGGTCGGGTTGATCGCGACGGCCTGTCCGTGGAGGGGCGAGCAGGGTGATGGCAGCAAGGGGGCGCCATCACTCAATAGGCATCCGTTACTCCAGCGCTGCCGCAACCGCGTCGAAGAACACCATTGGATCGATCGGCTCTGCTCCCAATGGTTTCGGTTGCGCCATATGGGTTGCGATGACGATGTTCTTCGTCGGGTTGATATAGATGTTCTGGCCCTGAATGCCGATTGCCGCATAAGCGCCGTCGGCAATGGACGCGTCAGTCCATCCGGGCCACCACATCAGCCCGTATTCGATGGTCGATCCGTCAGCCAGTTGCTGTGGCTTGCCGGCGGTTTCTGTCCAGCCTTCCGGTAGCACCCGATCTCCGTCGATCACGCCGCCATCAAGGAAAAACTGCCCGAAGCGCGCAAAGTCCCGCAATGTGGCCGAGATACCGCTGCCGCCGATCTCGACGCCATCGGGCGAATCCAGCCACCAGTTCGCGTCAGCCTCCATTCCGTAAGGCTGCCAGATTTTCTCGGACAGGTATTCGGCCAGCGGTTTGCCGACCGCTCCATGGACGATCTCGCCCAGGACCTGCGTTTCGCCGGTGGAATAGACATGCACGGTACCGGGCTCGGCCGCACGCGGCAGGGCGGCCATAACCTGCATGGCGGCGCCCGGTTCCTGTGCGATCTGCGCGCGAAGCAGTTCGCGCCGGTCGGAGTCCGGGTTGGTATAGGTTTCGTCCCATTTCACGCCCGATGCCATGATCAGGATATCGTGGATGCTGACGCCTTCATAGGCACTGCCCGCCAGGCTGGGCACATAGTCCACCACCATGTCATCCACGCTGCCGATAAGCCCATCCTCGATGGCTGCGCCGACAAGGGTCGAGGTGATCGACTTGGCGACCGACATCGACATCCAGCGCGTCTCGGGCGTGTTCCCACGTTGATAGGTTTCATGGACCACCTGACCGTCCTTCAGGACGATCAGGCCGGTCACGTTGTCCAGCGAAAGGAAGTCGAAGAAGTCATATTCCGTCCCGTCGATATCAAAGGCCACCTTGCCGGGCAGGTTCTGCGGTGCCTCTGGCAGATCGCGAACCGCATTCCCGGCCGGAATGCTGCGCACCGGAAAAAGCCTGTCGATATTGCGAAATGTGCTGACGGCCAGATCAGGGGTCAGGTGACCGTCATATATCTGTTCGACCGTGCCGATCTCTTCGTCGGCATGGGGGTAGTTCTCGGCCATGGAAAGACCGGGCCACGCCACGGACAGCGCCATGACCGTCAACAGCATCCTGTGCTTGCCCGAAAAGCGCATTCCTTACCTCCCTGATTTTCTCGATTGGTCGCTTAATCTGTGCGGCTTTGCAAGCTGCGGACGGATTTCGCCGATGCGTCTGTGCCGGGCATGTCGCGCTCGGCGCGCGATATGCGCCTCCCGGCGTGGTTTCCTGGCGGTGGCGGATGTGGCCGCGACCCGCGCGGGCGGTCGGAATTCTGGCGCTTGATGTCGGATCGTTGGCGCAATCTTCGCGGCAAGCTGGGCAGAATGGGCGGGACAAGGAACCCAGTGACGCACCCCAGACAACGTGAACCAGGAGAACGTGCTGATGCAGAAAGAACGGATCGCGGACCTGCTTTCGCAGCGGAAACCCGGATATTCACTGCCGCGCGACTTTTACGTGGATGAGGATATGTTCCGCGCCGATATGAAGGCGGTGTATGAAACCGACTGGCTGTTTGCATGTTCGGTAACCGAGATCCCGCGCCCCGGCGATTATCTGACCCTGCAGGTGGGCGATAATCCGGTCGTGGTGCTGCGCAACCGTGACGGCGGCATCTCGGCGTTTCATAACACCTGCCGCCATCGCGGATCGAAGCTGTGCCTGAAGGACAAGGGGCGCGCCAACCGGCTTGTCTGTCCTTATCATCAATGGGTGTACGAGCTTGACGGCAGTCTGATCCATGCCCGCCAGATGCCCGAGGGATTCGATACCACGCAGCACAGCCTTACCCCGGTGCATGTCGAACTTGTCTGTGGCATGGTCTATATCTGCCTTGCCGACACGCCGCCGTCGCTGCATCGCTTTCGTGCCGGTGTCACGCCTTATATCGCGCCCCATATGCCCGACCGCACCAAGGTCGCGTTTACCTCGACCATCGTCGAGGAAGCCAATTGGAAGCTGGTGATCGAGAATAACCGCGAATGCTATCATTGTGCGGCAAACCATCCGGAACTGCTGGTTTCGATGGTCGAGTTCGCTTTGCCGGATGACCCGCAGGTCGCCGGTCGCTTCCAGGCGTTGATGGATCGCTCGACCTCGCGCTGGGATGCGCTGGGCTTGCCGCATCAGCCGGCGGATGGCGGCAATGAATTCCGCTGCATCCGCCTGCCGTTCAACGAAAACTGCATCTCGTTCACGATGGACGGCACATCTGCCTGCAAGAAGCTGCTGGCAGATTTCACCGAGCCGGATCTGGGTTCGGTCAGGATGTTCAGGGTGCCGAATAACTGGAACCATTTCCTGTCCGATCACATCATCCATTTTCGCGTCTTGCCGATCTCGGCCAACCGCACCGAACTGCGGACCACCTGGCTGGTGCATGAGGATGCGGTCGAAGGTGTCGACTATGATGTCGAGCATCTTACCGCTGTGTGGCTGGCGACCAATAGCGAGGACGGCGAACTGGCCGAGAACAACCATCTCGGCATATTGTCTCGCGCCTACCGGCCGGGACCCTATGCGCCATCGGAATTCATGCTGAACCATTTTACCGACTGGTATGCGGGCAAGATGGCCGAATATGCGGGCGTCCGGCAAACCCAGTTCGCGGCCGAGTGACACATGGATATGAGGGTTCCGCCCAAAGGGCTGCTGTCATTCGCCTGCGTTTTGGTGCGCGACGAAACAGCATCGATCAAGACCTTCCGCCTGCGGGCAGGGTCCGGCCAGGTTCCTGTCATTCCCGGTCAGGCATTGGTGCTTAAGGTGCCTTTGCCTTCCGGTCCTGTGTGGCGCAGTTTCACCGTGTCGGGTGTGCGGGATGGCGATCTGGAACTGACGATCAAGGCACAGTCCGAGGGCGGGGCGACCCGCTGGCTGCATGATAATGTCATCGCCGGATGCGATGTTGACGCGCGTGCGCCTCGTGGTGACTTCACGCTTGCATTGCGCCAGCAGCCTGCGCTCGCCTTTGTTTCCGGCGGATCGGGGGCCACGCCGATGATGGCCATGCTGCGCGAACTGGCGGAAACGGAACCGCTGGCCGATGTGGCATGGTTTCATGCCGCTCGTGACCCGGACGAGGTGTTGTTCGCCGCCGAACTGATCAGGTTGCAGCGCATCATGCCCCGGTTGACAGTCGCCGTTACGGTAAGCCGGACCGCGCCGGGCTGGTTCGGATATCGCGGACGCCTGAATCGCCGGCTGATGGCCACGGCAGTGCCGGATTTCGGCCGGCGCGAGGTATTCTGCTGCGGCCCGCAAGGCTTCATGCAGGAGACGCAACTGATCCACGCAGCCGAAGGCGGCGCAAGTTCACGGTTTCATACCGAAAGCTTCGGCGGTGATACCGGTCCCGTCGTGACCCCGGTCCTGGCAAGTCCGGCGGGTGTCACGGGACCTTCGTTTCAACTGAAGGTGAACGGCCGGGCTTTGGCCACCACCCCGGATGAGACGCTGCTGCAAGCCAGCTTGCGTCAGGGCGTCGTCATTCCATGCGGCTGCGGCGAAGGGCGTTGCGGCACCTGCATGGTCCGGCTGGTATCCGGCGATATTACCGCCAGTCCGAATGGCGGCATTACCCCCGAAGAGGCGGAAGACGGTTATATTCTTGCCTGTTCAAGCCGCGCGACCTCGGATGTCGAAATTTCCCTGAACTAAGAGAGTATCATGCAAAAATCTGCTTTCCATTGCCAAAGACCTGGGCTGTCGCGCCGCAGACCAGCCGGGACAGGGCAATGATTGCCGATCCCAGATCCGTCGCGGGCAAGCAGCTTGTGATCGATGAGGCCATCCAGATCCTGGTTGTCGGTGCCGGACCCGCAGGGGTTGCCGCCGCACGCGAGGCGCGGGCCGGTGGCGCGGAGGTGGTGCTGATCGACGAAAACCCGGTTCCCTATGAGACGATGGCCGAGCATGTGCCGCAGATCTGGGGCGGAAGGATGGGCGGTGCGGTTCGCAACCGCAATGCCATACAAGAGCAGATGCTCGACGCCAGACCCGATCTGATGCAATTGTTCGAGGCAGGTGTCGATATACGTCTGGGGACAGCCTGTTGGGGGGTGTTCACCAATCAGACCAATCTGGGCTGGATGCCGGGCCGCGTGGCCGGTCTGATGGATATCGAGAAAAACAGCCATCTGATCGGTTTTCAGCAGGCCATTATCGCTACCGGGCGGCGTGACATGGGCCTTGCTTTTCCCGGCTGGGATCAACCGGGGGTTATGGGGGCCAATGCGGCGCTTACGCTGTCGCGGCTATATGGTGCGCTGGACAGTAAACGCGCGGTGATGCTTGGCGCGACATCCGAGGCGCTTATCGCGGCGCTGGACCTGATCGCTGACGGTATCGAGATCGTCGCGGTCGTCGAACAGGCGGGCGCATCCGTGGCTGATGAAGAACTGGCAAGACGAATTCACGATGCCGGTATCGAGATCATGCTGAATGAAGCGCCAAAAGGCGTGACCTCTGATGCAAACGGCGTCACCGGGCTGGTTTTGCAGGACCGGACGATCAGTTGCGATACTGTCATTCTGGGTGTCGGTGCGGTGCCGATGATCGATCTGTTGCAGGCCGCCGGTGCGGATTGCCGCTTTGATGGTATGCGCAGCGGCTATGTCCCGGCACTTGGAGCCGGGTTCGAAACCAGCCTGAAAGCCATTCGTGCAGTCGGTGATTGTGCCGGGATCTGGGCGAAGAAATCCGCCGATGCGTCACTGGCGGAAGCCGAGGGGCGGCTGGCCGCCGCAGCGGCACTTGACGCGATGGGATTGGCCGCCACTGTGCCTGATATCGCCGTGCCCCGGCCGGAACGTTCCGGCGATCCTGCCGGTGACGGTCTTGGCGATTATCGCAAAGCATGGGTTCATGCGTCTGTCGTCGGGGCGCCCTCCGAAACCCATGTCTGCCAATGCGAGGAGATCACCGCGGCAGAGATCCTTGATGTCAGCCCGCCCCGTTACCTTGATGCGCCGCGACTGCCGAATACGCAGCGCAGTCTGGCCGAGATCCTTGGCGATGGCCCCCCGGATCCCGATCACATCAAACGGTTGACCCGCGCGGGTATGGGCCCCTGTCAGGGTCGCCGCTGCCGCGAACAGATACAGGCATTGGTGGCGCTGCACGAGGACCTGCCGCTTGAAGCGGTGCCGTTGGCCGGATATCGCAGCCCGGTCCGGCCGATGACGCTGGCCGCAGCCTCATTGCCCGAGGATCCCGCAATCGCCGGAGTCTGGGATTCCTGGTTCGGAATGCCGCGCCAATGGGTGCCTTATTGGGAGGTCGAGGAAAAATATACCGTCGCCTCGCTTGTAACGGAAAAAGATCATGTCAGCGAATAATCCCGTTTCCGGTCTGGAAGGCGATACGTCCCGGGGCGCAGCCGTTGTTATCGTCGGCGGCGGCGTTACCGGTCTTAGCGCGGCATTCTGGCTGGCCGAAGCCGGCGTCGATGTGCTGGTGCTTGAACGGGGCATCGTGGGTTGGGAAGCCTCGGGCCGCAATGGTGGGGGCTGCTCGCATCATCACAGTCCGCTTTTCGCGGAAGAGCAGCGGCTTTGGCCGATGATGGACGAATTGCTGGGCTATCCGACCGAATTTCGCCCCGACCGTATCCGCATCGCCCTGAGTCCTGAACAATCCCGGCTTTATGGTCGTGCGGTAACCAATGCCCGCAAACAGGGCTTTCGCGCTGACGATCTGGATGCGCAGACGGTACGCGAACTGGTGCCTTTGGCGGGCGATAACGTCCATGCCGGGCATTATTATCATTTCGGCGGCCATGCGAACCCGCACCGGACCGTGCAGGCATTCGCGTGGGCGCTGCGGGATCGCGGCGGCCGGGTGCGGCAGCATATCCGTGTGACCGGCTTCCGGCAGGCGGGGGGGCGGGTGACCGCGGTCGAAACCGATCAGGGGGTGTTCGGTTGTGATCATCTGCTGATTGCGGCAGGTCCTCAGACCGGTCAATTGGCGGCGCGACTGGATGTGACCATCCCGATGCGCTCTGCCCGCGCCGAGATGATCGTGACAGAGCCTTTGCCGCTGATGCCGCTTGGCGGGATCGATGGCAATGGGCTTTACGGCCGTCAGACGCTGCGCGGCAATCTTGCCTATGGCGGCGGTCCGCATGAATGGGTCGAGACCGAGGAGGACGCGGGTGGCATACGGCCCTCGACGCCTCTGGCGGGCAGTATCGCGCGCCGGGTGGCCGAGCTTCTGCCAAAGGCCGCCCATGCCCGCGTTATCCGTAGCTGGTCGGGTATTATCGAGAATACTCCGGACGGCCGCCCGGTTCTGGATAACCCGGCCGGTCCCGGCAATCTGACCGTGGCGACCATGTCCGGCGTGGGCTTTGGCCTGTCACCTGCCAGCGGACGGGCATTGATGCAGCTGGTCCTGCAGGGGCATTGCGATTTCGCCGATATCTCCAGTCTTGGGCTTGATCGTTTCAGTGCATTGGAGCCGGACTGGGCGGAATTGCAGGGCTGGTTGCCCGCCGGGCTGGCAGCCGTCTGAATCCGGCTGCTTGCGGTTGCATCAGGGGTCGGTCAAGAATGGCGGATCGCCGCCAGGAACGAATGATGTTTTACAGCACCATCCCCGAGCCGCTCTGTTTCGCCTTTCTGATGACCGAAGGGCAATCCATGATGAGCCTGGCGTCCGCGACCGAGCCGTTGCGCGCCGCCAATCGCCTGTTGCAGCGCGAAGCTTTCCGGTGGGAGCTGTGTAGCCTTGACGGCCATCCGGTGCAGGCTTCGAACGGGTTGCCGTTTCATGCGGCGCCGGTCGAGATCGGTTTGTCGCGCAATCACGCGATATTCCTTTGCGGCGGATTCCGGGTGAATCCGGTGGATGAACGCCCTTACCTGGCGGCGATGCGCAAGGCGGCGCGCGGCGGGCTTGCGATCGGTGCCTTGTCGACGGCCAGCCATCTTCTGGCGCGGGCGGGGCTGCTTGATGGCTATCGCTGCACCATTCACTGGGAAAACCGCGCCGCTTTCGAAGAGGATTTCCCGCATCTGTCGCCCACCGGCACGCTTTACGAGATCGACCGCAACCGGCTGACCTGTTCCGGCGGGACGGCTGCGATGGATCTGATGCTGCGGATCATCGCGGATCGGCATGGTGCGGATCTGGCGCAGTCGGTGGCCAACCAATTCCATCACGAAAGAATCCGCGCCGCGAATGAGGATCAGCAAGGCGGAAAACTGCAACGCATGAATGCACTTCCCCAACCCCTGCAAAGCGTTATCCGGCAGATGCAGAGCAATCTCGAGACACCCTTGCAAATTGATGTCCTTGCCGAGGCATCGGGCCTGAGCGCCCGGCAGCTTGAAAGGCTGTTCCGGATCTATCTGGGAATGACGCCGGTACGATATTACCTGTCTCTGCGGGTCGAGCGGGCGCGGGAAATGTTGCTTTATACCGAACAATCCATTATGGATATAGCTATCGCAACCGGTTTTGCCTCGACCTCTCATTTCTCGAAATGGTTTAAAGAATTCAATAGTATAACCCCAACAAATCTGCGAACGAGAAGCCGTCTGAAGCGCGATCGGGAACTGCAGGACAGGTTCGTGTCCGGTGATCCGGGCTGATCCGCGCGGGCGTATGACTGACGTGGCAAAGCTGGCCGGGCCTGTATCGGCATTCCATGCATGAGCAATGTTCTGCGGAATGTCCGTTCAGCCCGCCGGAAGGCCGCTATTGGTTCAGATGGCGGATTCATGCAAGCTGATGGCGGAAATGCGTAACGTTGCAAAGGATGATCCGCGTTATCCCTTGTAAACCACTGACCAGATCGTGATCCGAGCTCAGAGGGGGGTATATATGGAAGTTCTAAGTTTTATCACGGGCAATTGGCTGGTGATCCTTGGGCTGGCGGGTGAGCATCTGTCGATCGTTATCGTCGCTGTCGGTCTTGCGATCCTGACCGGCGTGCCCATCGGCATTGCCATCACCCAGAACAAGCGGGTCGCCAATGTGATTCTTTATATCACCTCGATCATCGTCACTATCCCGTCGATCGCATTGTTCGGTCTGATGATTCCGGTGCTGTCCAAGATCGGGCAGGGCATCGGCTGGCTGCCTGCGGTGATCGCGATCCTGCTTTATTCGCAATTGCCGATCATCCGAAACACCTACACGGCAATCACCAATGTCGATCCGGCCCTGCGCGAGGCGGCAATCGGTATGGGGATGACGCCGATGCAGCGCCTGATGCGGCTTGAAATTCCCGTTGCCCTGCCGGTCATCATGGCCGGGGTCCGGACGGCGGTCGTGATGAATATCGGCGTTGCGGCAATCGCGGCCTATATCGGCGCTGGCGGGCTTGGGGTGTTGATCGCCCGCGGCATTTCGCAAACCGACCCGCGCCAGCTGATCGCGGGGGCAATTGCGGTGTCGATCCTCGCCATCGTCGCGGACTGGGGATTGCTCAAGCTGCAGAAGCGGCTGACCCCGGCCGGCTTGAAACGTTGAACCAGACGGGAAGTCATCAACCGGAACATCTCGGAACAAGCAAAATCAGATAACAGGGAGTCAGCCATGATCAGGATCAAGCCACCCACCGTTGGAAGCGATCACCATTCCCGGGATTTCAAGGGGCGCGGCTTTTTTGCGGCGGCCGGGGTATCAGCATGATCCGCCTTGAAGACCTGACCAAGATTTTCAGAACGCCCAGCGGTGACATCGTTGCCGCCGACCGCGTGAACATGGAAGTTCCGGAAGGTGAGATCTGCATTCTGCTGGGGCCGTCGGGCTGCGGCAAGACCACCGCGCTGAAAATGATCAACCGGCTGATCCCGCCCACCAGCGGAAAGATTTTCATTGGCGGCAAGGATACGTCACAGCTTAACGATATCGAGCTGCGCCGCAATATCGGCTATGTCATCCAGCAGATCGGCCTGTTTCCCAACATGACCATCGAGGAAAACATCTGCGTCGTGCCCCGGCTGCTGCAATGGGACATCAAAAGGGCCAGAACCCGGGCGGCGGAACTGCTTGATCTGGTCGGTCTTGATGCCCGCCAGTATCTCAAGCGGTATCCGAAGGAATTGTCGGGCGGGCAGCAGCAGCGTGTCGGCGTGATCAGGGCATTGGCCGCCGATCCGCCGGTGATGCTGATGGATGAGCCTTTCGGGGCCATCGACCCGATCAATCGCGAGATCATCCAGGATGAATTCCTGAAGATGCAGTCCGAGCTGAAAAAGACCATCATGTTTGTCAGTCACGACATAGATGAGGCGGTGAAAATGGGTGACAAGATCGCCATTTTCCGGGCCGGAAAGATCGAGCAATATGCCTCGCCCGACCAGATCCTGGCGCATCCCGAAAATGCCTTTGTCGCGGATTTCGTGGGCACCGACCGCACCCTGAAACGCCTGCGCCTGCTGACCGCGGAAGAGGTCGCCGACCGGAACGCCCCGATTACGTCGCGATCGACCAAGGTTGACGATGCCAGACAGGTTCTGGCCGCATCCAAAGCCCGCTTTGCGGTCGTGATCGACGGCGAAAACCGTCCGGTCGGCTTTATCACCGCGGATGAAATGCGCGGGGCATCGGGCACGGTTCGCGAATTGGCAAACCGGCTGCCCGCCACGGTTCCGATCCGTGCCGATCTGCGCGCCGTGGTGTCCGAAATGTTTGCCCATGATACCATGTGGCTGGCCTGTACCGATGACAACGGCCGTTATGCCGGGGTGATCTCGCAGCCGGATGTGACAACGGCGTTGCGCGCGACTTATGCCTCTGCGCCGGATGCCGCGCATGATCCGGGGGCGCCATGACACAATCGCTGGGTTTGGGACGCATCGCCTCGTTCTTTCTGGTCTTCGCACTTGGGATATGGGTGTCGGCCTCGGGCCTGACCGAGTCGATTGCCATGTATTGGGATGATATCGTTTATCTGACCAAGCAGCATCTGGTTCTGGTCTGTTCATCCGGCTTTGCGGCAATTCTGATCGGGGTGCCGGTCGGCGTGTTGTTGTCGCGCCCGTCGATGGAGAAATATGCCGAAACGATCATGCAGGTTTTCAACGTCGGCACCACAATCCCGACATTGGCCGTCATCGCCTTGTCGATGACCATTCTTGGCATCGGATTCCCTCCGGCATTTTTCGGCTTGTTCGTTGCGTCGCTGCTGCCGATCGTCCGCAACACCTATGCCGGGCTTCTGACCGTGCCTGCGCATCTGAAGGAGGCAGCAACCGGCATGGGCATGACGCGGCAGCAAATCCTGTGGCGGGTCGAGTTGCCGAATGCGCTTTATGTGATCTTTTCGGGTATCCGCACAGCGCTGGCGATCAATGTCGGCACGACGCCGCTGGCGTTTCTGATCGGTGGCGGCGGGCTGGGAGAGCTGATCTTTACCGGTATCGACCTGATGGATACGGGCATGCTGCTGGCCGGGGCCATCCCGACCGCGGCCCTTGCCGTCGCCGTCGATTTCCTGATGGGGCAGGCCCAGTTGCGGCTGATCCCGAAAGGCGTGAACCCGCTTCGTTAAGCAAGATATAATCCAGCAAAAAACAAGGGAGTGTAAGATGAATATCAGCATCAAATCCGCTTTGACCGGGATTGCCCTGACCGCATTCGCATTCAGTGCTCAGGCTGCGGACATCGTTGTGGGCGGTAAAAACTTTACCGAACAGCAACTTCTGTCGGCCATCACCCAACAGGTGCTGGAGGCCAAGGGACACAAGGTCGACAACCGTTCCGGCATGGGTTCAGCTGCCGTGCGGCAGGCGATGGAGAACAAGCAGATCGATGTTTACTGGGAATATACCGGCACATCGCTGATCACCTATAACAAGATCGAGGAAAAACTTGACCCCGAGGCGACCTATGAAAAGGTGAAAGAACTTGATGCCGAGAAAGGCATCGTCTGGCTGAACCCGTCCGAAGCCAACAATACCTATGGGTTCGCGATGCGCGCCGATGACGCCACCGAAAAGGGTATCGCCACGATTTCCGATCTGGCCAAGTCGATCAATGATGGCTCCGGGCTGACCTTTGCCTCGAACGCCGAGTTCTATGCCCGTTCGGATGGGTTGAAACCGCTTGAAGAGGCATATGGCTTTGAATTCGGCCGCGCCAATGTCAAACGCATGGATACCGGGCTGGTTTATCAGGCGTTAAAGGATGGGCAGGTCGATGTCGGACTGGTTTTCGCTACTGATGGCCGCATCCCCGCCTTCAACTTCACTATGCTTCAGGACAATCAGGGCTATTTTCCCAGCTATGCCCTTGCGCCGGTGATCCGCGACGAGGTGTTGGAGGCCAATCCCGATATCGGCGAGGTACTGAACGAGGTTTCGGCCAAACTGAACGATGAGGTCATGGCGCAGCTGAACGCCAGCGTCGATGTCGAAAAGGTTTCGATCGAGAATGCCGCGGCAAAATTTCTCAAGGATAACGGACTGATCTGATTTCAAAAACCGGAAAGGCGGTATCCCTGCCTTTCCATCCTCCCCCCCGGCCCTGACGCATTCCCGGTAAAAGCCGGTATTGTTCTTGTGTCCGGAAAAGCATGAAAACGAAGAATTGCAGCACGCCGATGTTTCAACGAAATGTCGGAATACTGTAACGCCAAAAGGCCCCGGTCATGAGTAACCGTACCACCTTATCCGTCGGCGCCGCGCAATTCGCCAGTGTGATCGGCGATATCGATGCCGGTATCGCGCTGCATCTGGACTGGATTGCACAGGGCCGCGCCGCCGGGCTGGATCTGCTGGTTCTGCCCGAATTGTCCTTGAATGGTCATCACGGCACCGAATGCTTGCTTGAAACCGCAATGTCGCGCAAGGATTCCCGGCTGCAAAAGCTGGCCGAGGCTGCGGGGCCGATGGCTTTGACCCTGGGTTTCATCGAAGAAGGCCCGGCCGCGCAGTTCTATAACTCGTCCGCCATCCTCAGGGACGGCAAGCTTGTTCACCTGCACCGCAAGGTGAATATCCCCAATTACGGCAAGCTCGAGGAAGGCAAGCATTATGCCTCGGGGCGTTTTGTCGAGACATGGGCGCTTGACGAAAACTGGCGCGCCGGGCTGCTGATCTGCGCCGATGTCTGGAATCCCGCCCTGACCCATCTGGCCTTTCAGCATGGCGCAACCATGCTGATCTGCCCGGTCAGTTCCGGCATCGAGGCTGTGGGCGCGGAATTCGACAATCCGGGCGGCTGGGCACTGACCTGCCGGTTCTATGCCATGATCTATGGTGCTCCGGTAATCATGGTGAACCGGACCGGGACAGAGCGTGATCTGACCTTCTGGGGCGGCTCGCGCATCGTCGATCCTTTCGGCCGGGAACTGGCCGTGGCCGGAGAGGGCGAAGAACTGATTACCGCCACACTCGACTATGACCAGCTTCGCCGTGCGCGGCATCAGTTGCCGACCGTGCGCGACAGCAATATCGCATTGGTCCATAACGAGACGGCGCGTTTGCTTGGCACTCTGGGTGTGCCTGATTTTCTGCGCGACTGAGGCCGATCATGACACTGGCTTTTGCCGATTTCCTTCACGATACCCATGCCGAAGATCTGCCGGACGAGGTTCTGGCGCTGGCCCGTCACGCCCTGCTGGATCTGATCGGCGTGGCGGCGGCAGGCAGTCAGACCGCATTGTCGCGTATTATCCGCGACCATGCCGCAGAGCATTTCGCGCCGGGACGTAAACCCGCGATCATGCTGCTGGATGGGCGCCAAGTCAGCCCTGCAGGCGCGGCTTTGGCGGGCGGGATGACGATAGATGCGATGGATGCGCATGACGGTCACAAGCTGACCAAGGGCCATGTCGGTTGCGGCCTGTTCCCGGCTTTGCTTGCCGTCGCGCAGGCCGAAGCCGTTACCGATGACCGCGCCTTCCTGACTGCGCTGGCGCTGGGATACGAGATCGGAACCCGCGCCGGCATCGCCTTGCATCGCAGCGCCTGCGATTATCACAGCTCTGGCGCATGGGTGGCCATCGCCTGCGCGGCCGTCGGGGCGCGGTTATTGGGACTGGACAGCCGCCGCACGCGCGAGGCGATCGGCATTGCCGAATATCACGGCCCCCGCAGTCAAATGATGCGCTGCATAGATCATCCGACCATGGTCAAGGATGGTTCGGGGTGGGGCGCCATGGCGGGGGTTTCGGCGGCCTATCTGGCGGCTGAAGGCTTTACCGGCGCCCCCGCGCTTACGGTCGAAACTGATGACCTGTCCGATCTCTGGTCGGATTTGGGCAGCAATTGGCGTATTCGCGAACAATATTTCAAACACTGGCCGATCTGCCGATGGGCACAGCCCGCCGTGCAGGCGGCACTGATGTTGCGCGATACATATACCCTAGATTCCGAACAGATTCGCAGGATCGAAATCACCACATTCCACCAGTCGCTTCGTCTGGCCTGCCGCAATCCGGCAACCACGGAGCAGGCCCAGTATTCCACGGCTTTCCCGACCGCCGTGGCCCTTGTGCATGGCCGGATCGGGCCGGGTGACGTCGGCGGGCAGGATCGTGTGAATCCCGAAATTCGACGTCTGGCCAGCAATATGGTCATACGGGAAAGCCCCAAGTTCAACGCCGCGTTTCCGGCCCGGCGTTTTGCCGATCTGCGGCTGGAACTGGCTGACGGCCGGGTCATACAGTCGGGGCCTACTGAAGCCCCTGGTGACCCGGATGCTCCGGTCACTCATATGACCGTCCGAGACAAATTCCGGCGCTATGCCACGCCGGTGCTGGGCGCTGCGACGAGTGCCGAGCTGGAGGACGCCGTATTGCAGCTTGGCAGTGGCGCAGGAACCGGCCGGTTCTTCAGGCTTCTGGGCGGGGCCGCCGCATCGCGGGAGTGAGTGGCGCGGGTTGACTCTTGCGACTGAGACCATCGATGCGACCAAGCCGGTATTTGCGCGCTCCGTGATCGCTTTGGCCCGCACATCGCGCCGTCACAGCAAATTCATCCGAAACCGGATATCCATTCCGAAGGACGTGCCCCGATATGCGTCGATCGTCGAGCGTTTGCGATCGATATAGGCGCCGATATCGAATTTGCGCATTGGCACAACCACGCTGAGCCGCGTTCTTCGGTCTTCGCGGGCGATGCCGAACAGCGCGCCGCCATCCGTGCGGATTTCGCTTAGACCCAGGGTAAGGTCACGTTCCATCAACGTGCCCGACCATTCAAGGCTGATACCCTGGCGCAAGGTGTTTTCGTCCGCGACCCGTTCGCCCCATGTCAGTCCAAGACTCCACATCCCGTGATCTTCGGTCAAAAGAGTCGTATCGAATTGCAGTATTGCCTTGCCGTAATCCTGTGTTGTCACCCGCCCGATCGTGAAGCTGGCCTGCTGGGCGCCGAAAGCGGTGTTGAAAATCCGGCGTGCTGTCAGGCGGCTGTCCAGCGAATATTCCGTCTTGATGCCGTCATAGGCCGCGCTGCCGGACAGGCAGGCATCCATCCATGTCCAATCGGCAACGGGCTGCTCGGCGCAGATATGGGCGGTCGCGGCGGCCTGATGATAGCCATAGACGGGTTCCGGTTCCACGGCGTAGGATTGCGCAATGCGCAGCCGGGCTCCGGGGGCATAGGAATAATTGGTCCATTGCGTATATCGCAACCCTGGCAGCAGGGCGCCTTTGGCGCGTGAGTCCTTATCCACCCGAAAGCGCAGCCCGCCCAGCGTGATATGATCCGAAGGGATACCGTCATTTACGTTCGGGTCATGGCGCAGGGTCGGCACCAGATTCTGGCCGGACGTCAATGGTTGGAGCGCCGCGCCCCCGCGCTGGTGCAGAAAACCCTGAAGATGCAAGAGCTGCCAGCCGGCCTCGGAGATTTGCGTCTCTGTCCGCTCAAGCACGAACAGCGCCAGATCCGGTTTGCCCTGTTGAAGCGGCAGGCGCAGATCCTGCGCTGCGGCCGCGCCCGCAAAACCGAAAATCAGTATCAATGCGCCGAGCAACCGGCGCATTGATATTTTATGGTCAATCACGATCCCGTCTGCCCACAATGCTCAGACCCAGTCGGCCGCCATCGCTTGTCGCCGAACCCTGCCCGGTGATGGAAGCGGCGTTCTCGCCAAGGAAATCACCCGAGATATTGCCCGAAACATTCCCCGGGCTTCTGGAACCACCGCTCAGCCGGCCCGAGATGTCGCTGGAAAAGCCGGAGCCGTTGATCTGGCCGTTCGTCATCCGCAGTTCTCCGCGAATTTTCTCGCCCGAGCGGGTATTGAAATCGTCCAGCTCGCCCGTGATCCGGTTTGTCGCGAAATTGGCGTTCATATCCACTTCCCCGATCATCTCGGCCTCGCTGAGTGAGGCGGGCTGGCCTCCGAATGCCATGCCGACGATGCCGTCATATTCCGCGCGGCCCTGCGTCGGCATACTGGCGACACCAGTGCTGCTGCTGGCCGAGGTTTCCGCAACGAGTCTGGCGGCGCGGCCAGAATCAGAGGCATATTCCGCAACCGGGTTGTCACCGCCGCCGCCGCTACCGCCACTACATGCCGCAAGCACAGACAAAACACCAAACATGGCAGTACTCTTAATCTTCATCATGACAGCTCCTTTGATTTTATTGATGTGTCAGTTATCCGGACGCTCTTCCAGCACCTCGCCGGTCGCGGCCTCGATCACGGCTTCGATGCGGCGGTTGTCGGGTGCGATGGCCTCGATTTCATGGGTCCGGCCATCATCTTCGGCGCTAGTCACGACATAGCCGCGCTTTTCAAAGGACAGCACAGTTTCCGATAGCGGGCGAAGTGGCTTTTGTTGCGCAATGGCCGGGCTGGAAACGGCAGCGCCAAGTGCAAGTAAGGTAAGGACAAGATATTTCATATTTTTTCCTTTTGGTACGTGTCTTCCTGACTACAGGGAGTAATATAGCCATTGACCCTGACGCGGCGCTGACACCGGTTGTCAGCGGTTTGTCAGCGACGCCGGGGTAAGATTTTCCATGCTCAGACACCGGATCATCCTGCTTTGCCTGCTCTGCCTTCTGCCAGCGGTGGCGGCGGCGCAGCGTTTGCCTTCCATTCAGATGGAAGACGGCCTTGATGCCGGAGAGGCCCGCGCTGCTGTGCTGCGTGGCGAAATCCTTTCGCTTGACCGGATACTCGATATCCTGCGCAAGGATTTTCCGGGAGAAATCGTCGAGATTCAGCTGGAACTCGAGGACGGGATACTGATCTATGAATTCGACATCCTCAGTCCCGACGGCCGATTGAATGAAATCGAGATCGAGGCCGCGACGGGACGCGTTCTGGAGGTTGAAGAGGAAGATAATGAGTAAGAGGGTAAAATGCGCTGTTTGATCGTCGAGGACGACGACAGAATCGCGGCGGATATGGCGGCGGCGCTTAACGCGTCCGGGTTTCGCTCAGAGCGGCTTGCGGACGGTGAAATGGCATGGTTCGCCGGGGGCACCGAGGATTATGATCTGGTCGTCCTGGATCTTGGATTGCCGCTGCTTGACGGGATGACGGTTCTTAAACGGTGGCGGGCAGAGGGGCGCAATATGCCGATCCTGATCCTGACCGCCCGCGGCGACTGGAACGACCGGGTCGAGGGAATCGATGCAGGCGCCGACGATTATCTGCCCAAGCCCTTCCGCATGGAAGAGCTTGTCGCCCGTGCCCGCGCATTGGTCCGGCGCGCCTCGGGACGAATGAACCCGATCCAGCAGGCAGGAGAGCTTGTCATCGACACGAACCGACAAAGCGTTTCCGTTGCGGGACGGCAGTTGAGCATTACGCCGCTGGAATTCCGGCTGCTGGCCTATCTGGTATATAACACCGCTCGCGTGGTGCCGCCGACCGAACTGCTTGAACATCTCTATGGCGATGACGATAGTCGCGATGTGAACGCGGTAGAGGCGGTCGTGGCGCGCCTTCGGCGAAAGACCGGGCCGGGGATCATCGGCACCCGGCGCGGTTTCGGCTATTATCTGGAACAACTGGAACAGAGAAGGTGAGCCGCAACCATTCCATCCGACGGCGATTGACATTGGCGGCGGCGTTGATGATCTCTGTCGCGTTAATCCTTGCAGGGCTGGCGCTCGCGGCCATGTTCAGTCATCAGCTTAGACGGATGGCCGAGAACGAACTTGCCGATCGCGCGATCACGCTGATGTCAGGGCTGGATCCGAATGCTCCGCTGCGCGAACCGGCGGACACCATTGGCGGGGATCCCCGATATCTGCAACCCTATTCGGGTTTCTACTGGCGTATCCGGGTCGCCGACCGGACCTATCGCTCTGAGTCGCTTTGGGATGCGACATTGCCTCTTGCCGCACCTCCGCCCCGTGGCGAAAGCAGGGTGACGACCGGCCCCGGTCCTGACGGGCAAGAGCTGATCATCCTTGACCAGACCCTTCTTCTTGGCCCCGGTGAGGTTGAAACCCGTGTCTCGGTCGCCATCAACCGCGCCACGCAGGTCGAGGCACAGGGATTATTCGCGCGCAGCCTTGTCCCTTTCCTTATCGTGCTGGGATTGGTGCTGATCGGCGCGTCGGTCTTGCAGGTGGCGGTCGGATTGCGTCCGTTTCGTCAGATCGGACGCCGAATCGACGATCTGAATGCGGGTCGCCTGCCAAGGCTGGGACGGGATATGCCCGATGAGGTGCGCCCCCTTGCAGAAGCGGTCAACCGGCTTCTTGACGATCGCGAGGCACGGATTGAAAAGGCGCGCAACCGGTCCTCTGACCTTGCGCATACCCTGAAAACGCCTTTGCAAGCGTTGTTCGGCGAAACCGGGCGCTTGCGAGACGCGGGGCAGGGGGATGCTGCCGACGCAATCGAAGAAATCGTGCAGATGATCCAAAGCCGGATCGACCACGAATTGGGGCGTGACAGGATCGGCGGCAAGGGTGTCAGCAATCCTGCTGTAGTCGTTCGCAAGGTCGCGGCGGTATTGCGGCGCACAGCGCGGGGGAGCGAAGTTACGATCGGGCAGGAGATCGCGGCGCAGAACATCCGGGTCGATCCCCATGATCTGACCGAGATCGTCGGAAGTCTGGCAGAGAATGCCATGCGTCATGCACGCAGCCAGGTGCATATCTGGAGCGAGGCCGATATCGCAACGCTTTCGATCTGTATCCGGGATGACGGCGCGGGCATTCCCGAGGGGCAGCTGAGCACAGTGACCCGGCGCGGTGTCCGTCTGTTGCAGGACCCGGATGGCACCGGGCTGGGCCTTGCTCTTGCGCAGGAAATCGTGGACGCGAATGGCGGCACGCTTGCATTGGAAAACCGCGATGACGGATTTTGCGTGAAAGTGACCTTTGCCAAGGCCGACGACATTCCTTTGAAAAGCTCCGTTCATCGCCATCGGCCTTAATTCCACACGGGGAGTCAATCGGTAAGGCAGGGGAGACGGCCCGTGTGGGTTTTCTGAAGACTTGTTAATGGTTATGTGAGATACCATTCCGATGTCGTGCTGAAATCAGATCACGGATTTCACGCTCAGGTTAAGTTGTAACGCGGTGCATGTGAGAGTTCAGGATGAAAAATTCAAACGTTGATGCCGGGGATGAAAACCCGCTGCTTCTGATTGGCTTCCGTCAGGATCGGTTGGGGGCCAGGTTGGTTACATTGGCAAACGTTATTCGCGTAGCCAGGGCGTTGGATATCGATGGACGATATCTTTGGCTCAGCCAGCCCGATGGGCCATATCCCGATCTCACCGATCCGGCAGAGATATTTTCAGAAGAATTTATCGCAAAATGGATCCGGATTGTTTCCGATATCCCTTCCGATCTGCAAGACAGGTATAATTGTGCAATCGAGTTCAAGAAAATAAATAAAACGAATGCATTGAATAAGATGAAGCAGGGAGACCGGTTCTGGACCGAGAACGGTTCTGATATACTATACTTGATGGATGAAAATCCGAAAACGGTGGCAATGGAGTTTCGGGCTGCCTTTTCAGAAATAAAATTCTCGAAATTCATCAATGCGCGTTTTAAGAAAGCAATGTCCCACATAGGAGCGGATGATTCTCTGGCAGCGTTTCATGTTCGGCGCGGAGATATTCTGGACGGCGACCCCTGGTCTCTGACCCGCTGGCCGCGGAAATATGTTCCGGATGAATTTTATGCCGCAGCCGTCAAGCAGGTTGACGGTCCGATCGTTGCCTTTACCGATACTCCGGCAGCGCTTGAACATCTGCGCCGCACGCAACCCGGTGCTGAACGGATCACCCCTATTTATGATGCACTTGATCTGAAGAAATCTTCACGCTCGCAGCGGGATTTGCTGGAATTGCTGGTGCTGTCCCACGCTGCGAAAATCTATGCCCCGGTGCAAAGCGCATTTTCGACGGCGGCAAGCCTGATTTCAGGAAATCCTATTGTCCCACTGCCCCGGGGGTTAGGTTCGGGACATCTTGAAGACGCCCATGACAGGCTATTGAACAGAGCTATTGATAAACCGGAAAGCTTTTTCGTGCCCGGCGATCTTGCCCAGTCGCTGCAATTTGCAGCGCGTCACGCGATGGTTACGAATCGTACCAAACCACTTCTCGATTCGATGATGAAACTTGACGAAAATATATTTTCTCATCATCCGTTCCTGTTGCGTTTGACATCAGAACTGGCCATTGCCTCTGGAAATGGTGACGTGGCACTTGCTTTCTCGAAAAAAGCTTTCGCCGCGGAAGGTATCTGGAAGCGCGATAAAATTGCGGCGAAAATCGTAAATCTGGCCGCGCGAAAGTGGCGAAAACCTGAGTCATTGGCAATATTGGAAGATTATTGTGCCGCCATCTTCGATTATTCCAATGAAACATCCGCATCGCATCTGCTTAAGAACATAACTACGGAATATCTGGGGAATGCGAAGTTCTGCAGGGCATTTCTGGTAGAGCCCGATGGATTGGACGTGCTTGGCGAAAATGTTTCAGGGAAAAAAACAATATTGCAAGCTGTTTCACAGGAAGAAGAAGTGAAACTGACGTCGCTTTGGCCTATTATGACGGACTGGATTGATCTGATTAAAGGGAACCGTGGACGACGAGAAATAAGTACTACCCCATCACTGCACCCACGCCTTGACGCATTTGGCCCGGACATGAATGCAGTTCTACAAAATGTCTTATCAGCCGGACAGACTCCGACTGATCACTTGCACCAATTACAGCTTGGCCGCATGGCGTCGAGCTTGTCGTTATTCGGTCGCTACAAGAAGGCGCTTGATCTTTTGAACGCTCTGCTTCGGAATGAAGTCACCCCGATGAACCTGAAGCGTCAAGCCGATCTTCATTATCGTATCGGCCATGAAGCGAAGGCATTGATGTATCTGAAGGAAGCAGTGGAGCTTGCTCCGGATTGTCATGGGCTGCAGCTTTCTTGCGCGCTTGGCTATGCGCGCTCTGGTCAGTTTAACCTGGCTAAGAAGCATACGGATATGGCGAAGGAAATATGGCCCGGGTCAAAGGTCACGGATCTTGCCAAGAAACAAATTCACAAGATGAGAAAGCCGTCATGATGTGTGTTTGCCAGGACTATCCGTGAAAGACAGGTGCTGAATTTACGGATGCCGATGATGGCCGGGGGCGCTGCGCCGTTGCTGGCAGGTTTCCCGAACCAGTGGCGCGACCCGCCGGCAATCCCCGGGATATTTGAGTGGAGAAGGAAAAGCACATCCGGTAGGCGCGACAGGTTTTGGGTCGACCCCGCTATTGGCGTATAATCATACGCCACTCGCCTTTTGCTGTTCATACGCCGCGATCGTGAGGCGCAAGGCCGATGCAAGATCTTTGGGCGGGGCCCAGCCATATTCGCGGGCGCGTGACGAGGACATAAGCTTGGCCATCATCCCCTCTGGCCGGGTGAGATCATGGGTGAATCGCCCTTGCCATCCTGCGATCTGCGCGATCATCCGGTAATACTCTGTTACCGAATGATCGCGGTCCATCCCGATATTGAGAAGATCGGGCAATGTTTCAAGGCGCGGCAGAATGTCCATTATAAAGCGCGCAAAATCGTCCACGAACAGGAATTCCCGCCGCGCATTGCCGCTTCCCCAGATTTCGACCTCACTGTGACCGTCATCGCGTGCGTCAATGACCTTGGTCACGATGGCAGCAATCAGATGGGACGCGATCGAGCAGAAATGATCTTCGATTCCGAAAAGATTGCACGGTACCAGTGTCCGAAAGGCCCGCGTGGGGTATTGACGCGAGACATAGTCGCAAAGTCGCGCAGCAGCTATCTTCGAAAGAGCATATCCTTCATTCGTCGGCTCCAGTGGCGCGGCCAGTATGTCCTGTTCGACCAATGGCTGGCGATAATCCTTTGGATACATGCAGGAAGAGCCAAGAAATATCAGCCGTTCAACCCCTGCCTCATATGCGCCCATGATGACCGCATCATTTATCCGCAGGTTTTCAGACAGATATCCAACGGGGTCGTTCATATTCGCCTGTATGCCGCCGACGCGGGCAGCGGCATGAATGACGGCATCGACCGGATTCATGTTTAACCAACTGACGACGGCAGAGCGGTCGGTCAACGGCAACTCATCGCGGGTCGGCGTGTACAGCCTTATTGCGGGTGCGTGTTGCGGCTGGATGCGTCGCATGGCACGCCCCAGCATGCCTGTGCCGCCGGTCAGCAGGACGCGCATGGTTTACGTCCTCGCATATACATCTTCGTAACGGATGATGTCGTCTTCTGCCAAATAAGCTCCGGTCTGGACTTCAATAAGCACCATCGGAACCTTGCCGGGATTCTCCATCCGATGAACGCTGCCGACCGGGACATAGATTGACTGGTTTTCTGTAACGAGCGTTACCGTATCGTCTATCGTCACGCGTGCCGTGCCACTGACCACGACCCAATGTTCCGACCTATGGAAATGGGATTGCAACGACAGGGCCGCGCCGGGTTTGACGACGATGCGCTTGACCTGAAATCGTTCGGCGAGTGCCAGCGTTTCATACCAGCCCCAGGGTCGATGATCACGCGGAAAGTTTTCGGCTTGGCGCGCATTCTTTTCCCTCAGTGCGCCAACCGCTTCGCGGACATCCTGCGCGCGGTTCATATCCGCAACAAGAACCGCGTCGCGCGTGGTTACCACGATCAGATCCCTGAGGCCGATCCCGACAAGTTCCATCCCTTCCTCTTCGGAACGTAACAGGACATTATCGCAATCTACCGCCGTCGACCGGGCATCGGTCACCACGCCGCGGATGGCGGGCTTGTCCTTTTGGGCCTCGCGCCAGATTGCGTCCCAACCGCCCAGGTCAGACCAATGTTCCGCAAAGCGGACGACGCTCAGATTGGAAGCGTTTTCCATGATGGCGTAATCGATCGAGAGATCGGGCAGGTTCTTCCAGGGATCGGCTGCCAGCCGCAGAAAGCCAAGATCGCATTGCGACTCTTTCAGTGCCGCGCGTACCGGCTCCAGAAATTCCGGTGCATATGTTTCGAAGGCCAGGATCATGGTTCGGGCTTCGAACAGAAAAATACCGGCATTCCAAAGGAAGTTGCCTGCCGCTATCATGTCGGCGGCGGTCTTTTCGTCCGGTTTCTCGACGAAACGACGCAAGGCGGACACATTATCGGAAGGCGTGCCGTCCAGTTCAAGATAACCATAACCGGTTTCGGGATGGCTGGGTTGGATGCCAAAAGTGACGATGCGCCCTCGCCGCGCGATCGGGACACCTTGATGAACGACCCGCGCGAATGCTTCACTATCGGGGACGACGTGATCGGATGGCGCAACCAGCATCAGTGCTTCGGGATCTTTCGCGGCAAGATAGAGTGCCGCAGCCAGGATAGCAGGGGCGGTGTTGCGCGCCGATGGCTCAATCAGGACCGCAGCAGGATCGATGCCGATTTCGGAAAGCTGTTCGGCCACGATAAAGCGGAACTCCGCGCCTGTCATCACCACAGGGGCGCCGAATTCGCTGCCCGACAGGCGCAGCGCAGACGCTTGAAATAACGTATGCTCGCCGATCAGCGGCGCGAATTGCTTGGGGAAGGATTTACGCGACGCCGGCCAAAGCCTTGTGCCGTTACCACCAGAGAGCAGGACCGGAGTAATCGTCATTCTGCGACCCCGTAAGCGCGACGGGCCAGACGTTCGGTTTCCAGCAGGCGCCTGTCCTCGGCAACCATTTCTCTGACAAGCTGTGGAAAGCTTGTCTCGTGGTTCCAGTTCAGTTTTTCGCGTGCCTTCGTCGGATCGCCAAGCAATTGTTCCACCTCGGTCGGCCGGAAATAAACCGGATCGATCTCGATCAGGCAGCGATCGGTTCCGGCGGCATAGCCCTTTTCCTCGACACCCTCGCCGCGCCATTCGATCGTGGTTCCGATCTCTGCAAAGGCAAGCTCGCAGAATTCGCGGACGCTGTGCATTTCGCCTGTGGCCAGTACGAAATCCTCGGGCGTGTCATGTTGCAGAATGCGCCACATTCCTTCTACATAATCGCGGGCATGCCCCCAGTCGCGTTGGGCATCGAGATTGCCAAGAAACAACCGATCCTGCAACCCCAGCGTGATTGCCGCAACGGCACGGGTGATCTTGCGGGTAACAAAGGTTTCGCCGCGAATCGGGCTTTCGTGATTGAAAAGAATGCCGTTGCAGGCGAACATCCCGTAACCTTCGCGATAATTGACCGTAATCCAGTAAGCGTAAAGCTTGGCCGCCGCATATGGAGAGCGGGGATAGAAGGGTGTGATTTCGCGTTGCGGCACCTCCTGGACCTTGCCGTAAAGTTCGGAAGTCGAAGCCTGGTAAAACCGGGTCTTGTCGGACAGGTTCAGCAACCGGATCGCCTCAAGGATGCGCAGCGTGCCAACCGCATCGGCATTCGCGGTATATTCCGGCATTTCAAAGCTGACCTTGACGTGACTTTGTGCGGCCAGATTATAGATTTCGTCAGGCTGAACCTCTGCGATGGTGCGGATCACCGCGGTGGAATCGGTCATGTCACCGTAATGAAGGTGGAAATTCCCCTGCCTGTGCGTGTCGATCTGCAAATGATCGATACGGCCGGTATTGAAGCTGGAAGAACGGCGCTTGATGCCGTGGACATCATATCCCTTGGATAACAGAAGCTCTGCCAGATAGGCGCCGTCCTGTCCGGTGATGCCGGTTATGAGCGCGGTTTTTGCCATGAAAAATGCCCTTGTTAAAAACGGTCTGCAACAGATTGAACGACTTCGCGCAATCGGGTGATCTGCGGTTCAATCGGGTAATGGTGATTGCCGACGAAAAGCCCGTTCCGGTCGACATGCTCTGCCGCGACGATTTCCGATCCGATACTGTGATCAAGTTTCGAGATAACCGGATTGTTCAGGAAGTTTCCGGTAACGATCGGGCGGCATTCTATTTCGGCGTCACGCAGCGCCTCGACCAGAGAACCGCGTTGACCGGCCAGCCGCCCCTTCAGGATCATCGCGAAGCCGAACCACGAGGATTCACCGGTTTCCTGTTGTATATCGAGAAAATCGAGCTGGCCGAAATCCCGCTGGAACATCGTGGCATTTTTGCGGCGTTCGGCAATGAAACCGGGTAATTTCGCAAGCTGCGGCAAGCCGATCGCCCCTTCCATCTCCAGCGGGCGCAGGTTGTATCCGGGCAGGACGAAGCGAAACTGGCGCAGGAACGGATCCTGATCAAGCGGCAGATGGGTGTCCTCGGGCAAATCGCGCACCCAGCCATGTGCGCGCATCGAAATCATGATGTCATAAAGCTTCCGGTCGTCGGTAATGACCATGCCACCTTCCATCGTGCAGATGTGATGGGAAAAGAAGCTGCTGAATGTGCCGAATAATCCAAAGCTGCCGGCCATCTCGGAATTGTAGCGGGCGCCCATGGATTCGCAGTTGTCTTCAAACAGCGGGATGCCTGCTTCGGCGCACAGGGCCCGCAGCCTGTCCGCCTGGACGGGATTACCAAGCAGATTGACGGCAAAGACCCCGCGCGTATGCGGCGTGATGGCATCGGCAAGCTTGTTCAGATCGATGTTCAGCGTCGCGGGATCGATATCAACGAAGCGCAGTTTCAGGCCAGTTTGTGTGATCGGGAAATAGGTTGTGGACCAGCTTACGGCGGGCACGATGATTTCGTCGCCCTGCCGCCAGCCCAGATCCGGATGCCAGAAGGCCGAAGCCACGGCAAGAAGGTTCGCTGTCGATCCGGAAGAGGTCATGACCGCATATTTTTTGCCAAACCGGGCGGCGAAAGCGTCTTCATATGCCCGCACCCGGCTGCCCATCGTGAACCGCCCCGAGGCAATCACCTCCTGCAGTGCCGTGTATTCCGTTTCGTCCCATGTCGAGCTGGCAAGCGGATAGAACATCAGGTTTTGTCCTGTTTGGAAATGCAAGAAAATTACCGAAGCGCGGACGTGCGAATCGCTGACCACCTGCCGGGCAGGGAAGAATGCGCACTGACTGGACAGCCCGGCAGCGCAGGTTCAAACTGGAATACCAGCAGGGCGAATTCGGCGGATTGAATGATGATCCGCGCCTGGCCATATCACATGCCGACGTCAGCCCGCATCGATTGCAGACCTGCCGTCCGGGCCGGATATTGCTGTTTAGCTATATGGGGGTGATAAGAATGGCATGTGTAACGGGTCCTTTCCATGAAAACAAACAACACTTCATACAAGTCTGACGGAGCCGATGGGCACATGACGGCCCACTGAAACCCAGAGACTACTACCTGAGGGAAAGACTATCAAACGATAATTACATCATTCCTAACGGCAATTCTGCGGGTGGTGTGTCCGGAATAAGGCGACGTTGCTGCAGAAACCGCGTGAGGGCGGGGTTCCGGGTGTTTGGGATAGGCTTGCCCTGCCGGCCCGACGCTTCGTCGCCAATGTCGTTATAGCTGAAAACACCGCCGGCAGACGCCGCGCTTTAGTTGCCTGGCAGGCGCGCAGCCAGATCGAGCGCTTGCGGAAAGGATGCGGCAAAGGTCTGGCCATGACCCAATCCTTTCAGGACGGTGACCCGTACATCCAGATCCTCGCGCTGCTCCAGCAGCTTCGCCAGCGCCATCGTGTCAGGCGAAGGTTGCGGAACGGGCGGCGGTTCGGTGCCGCGCCGATATTCGCTATCGCCAAGCATGATGTGAACCGGAGTAATCTTTCCCGACTCCAGATGCGGCGCGTCGTCAGACAGGTGCCGCAGGACATTCCCGCCAAAACCGCTTGAGGGGCTGGTTGGCACCCAGCCCGCAAAGGCCTGCGGTTCCGACAAAAGGCAATGCAGCGCAAACAGTCCGCCATAGGAATGCCCCCAAAGCACCCGCCGCGCCGGATCAATCGGAACGTGATTTTCCACCGCATCGCGTAAAGGGCCCAACAGGCGCGCGCGAAAGCTGTCGGCTCCGCCGGTGGCGCGGCCTCTGCCAGCTTCCGGATCCGGGACCCGGCTGCCCGGCGTGTAGTCTAGTGCCCGTGCTGTGGTATCGAAAATCTGATCGACGGGATAGCCGATCCCGATGACGGTCAGCCCGGGATGGCTGGCCAGATCACCCGCCCCGATCCGGTCGAATACCGCATTCCCGTCAAGCATCCAGAGGGACGGCCAGCCATCAGCCGGAGCCGTGGCCTTGGGCACGGCAAGGAACAGACGATAGCCGGACCCGTCTACGGTCATGTCCTGCCGGGACAGCGTGTGCGTATCGGGCGGAGCGTCGAATATCCGGTATTCCGGGGCTTCGGTGAAATCCGGGCGCGTGCTTCCCTGTGCGGCAAGCTTCCCGGCAAGGCAGATGGTGGGGATGCTCGCCAACAGGGAGCGGCGGCTTTTTGCGATCACGTCGCACCTCTTGTCGTCTGGGAAGCCGTGTCAAAAAGCATGGCGCCGATCATGCCCATCCTCAGAAACTGGTGGTGAGACCCAGCCACAACCGGCGCCCCTCTTCCACGGTTCTGAACTCGTCCTCTCGGATTTCCTTGTTCAGAACGTTGTATATGGCGGCGTTCAGGGTTGCATACTGGTTTACCTGATAGTTCACGCCAAGATTCACGGTCGTGTAGGGCGCATATTTCCGACCGGTCTGACCGTTGATTTCCACCTCGCGGCCATCCTCCCCGATACGCAGTCCGGATGCGATTTCCGAACCGTGATAATTGGCGCTGACCCAGGTATCCAGCCCGGTAACGGGCGTGGCCCAGTCGAAGCGCAGGCTTGCCATGTGTTCGGGCGTCCGGGCAAGCGGGAAGCCTTCGAAATCACCGGTTTTTTGTTCAGAATCCGTGTAGGTGTAGGATGCACGGGCCGATAATGTCGGGGTGATCGACCAATCCCCGGCCAATTCAATCCCGGTAATCTCGGCTTTATCGACATTGAATTCCTTGTACAGAATGTAGTGGTGGCGGCTTCCGTCATCCGCGGTGTATTGCGGACCGTCAAGCCACAGTTCTCCGGTATTGATCTGCTGAAGCTTGTTCTTGAACCGGGTATGGAATGCCGTCGCGCTAACCGAAAAGCTGTCTGCCTCATAGGTCATGCCGATTTCGATATTGGTCGTTTCTTCGGGCTCCAGCTCGGGATTGCCCAGAATGACCCCGCAGGACGGCGGATTGTTTCCGCTGCATCCCCGGCCGCCGGTCGTATAGGCATAGCCCGGCGCGATCGTTCGAATGTCGGGAGCGCGGAAGCCCGTAGAAATGCCGCCCTTGACGGTCAGGTTGGGGCTTGCGTCCCAGACCCCATAGATCCGCGGATTGATCTGGCCGCCATAATGTTCGTGATCGCTATACCGCATGCCAAGGGTCAGTGCGAAATCATCGCGCATCCGCCATTCGTCCTCGATATAAAGCGCCCACTGATCGACCGAGAATTTCTCGTCGTAATGCTCGTCTTCCGGCAAATGCGCCTGCGCGCCCGGATTCTGGTCATGCAGGACGGTTCGGATGAACTGGCTGCCGAAAGTCAATTGATGATGACCATTCCACTCGAAGGCCTTGTTGCCCTTGGCATCGACGACGGTGTTACGGATCCTGGGTGAACGGATGTCCTCGGCAAAGGCGCTTCCGGAATCCAGGCGATCATAAGTGGTGCGCTCGCCAGTTTCCTGCGAGATGCTGAATTCGGTTGTCATATCGCCGATCTGGCCGTTATGCGTCAGCGACCAATGCGAGCGGTCGTTGTCCTGATAGCGCAGATCGCCATATTCCTCGTTGGTGACCCGCGTGCGTCCGGCTTCAAGCAGCAATTCGTTCCGGTCATCTATCTGCCAGGTCAGCCGGCCGGTAATGTCGTAATCATCCGATGCGTTCGGCCCGCCTGTGACAGATGACGCGTTCTGATCGAATTTCCGGCCCCAGATTTGCAGGCCCAGAGAATCCTTGACGATCGGACCCGAGGCATAGAACGACAATTGCCTGCTGTTTTCAAAGCCGTCTTCGCTTGGCAGCGTCGTTTCGGCCGTGACCGAGCCGGTCCAGCGATCCGCAACGGGTTTCGTGATGATATTGATGACCCCGCCCATCGCGTCCGAGCCATAAAGGGATGACATCGGCCCGCGCACGACCTCGATACGCTCGATAGCCTGGACGGGAGGGATGAAGCTTTGCTCTATCCCGGCATTGCCGTTGGTGCGGGCATCGCGGGTATTCTGGCGCTTCCCGTCAATCAGGATAAGCGTGTACTGGCCGGGCAACCCGCGGATAAAGATATCCTGCTCATTCGCTGTTCCCGTGGTGGCCACGCCCTGAACCTCACGCAATGCATCCGTCAGCGAGGTAAAGCTGCCTTTCGCAAGCTCTTCCGAGGAAATCACCGAAACACTTGCCGGAGCATCTCTCAATGCCTGCTCGAAACCGCCCGCAGTCAGGACGATTTCATCCAGGGCGGTAACATTCGTGTCCTCGGTCTGTGCCAGCGCAATGGCGGGGATCACAAGCGCAGTGAAGGAAAGCAGCGCTGTACTGAGTTTGGATATGCGGGGCGTGTGGTTCGGCATCATGACCTCGGGGCGATTGGTTGAGTATTGGGGCAGCATCGACTTGCTGCGAATATCCATGTAAATTTGTCGGGAATTTTATTAGCCGAGTGTATGAGCGTAATCAATGGGCTATGGATCTGAACTGAATCGCTTTTTGCCTATGTTGCGATAATGCCTGATCCGGGCAGGATGCTTTATCGGCTGCGATGCCGGGTAACGGGCTGCCCGGCATCAGAGACGGTTGGATCACCGAAGATCGTTCCGGTAAAAGCGCATCAGCTGTCCGAGGCGTTCAAAGCATCCGTCAGAATATCGAGATTTCCGATAAGGGATGTATAGCCGCCGCCCGAAATATAGGTGCTGGCCGGATTCAGATACACGACATTGCCGTTTTTCCAGGCCTTCGTACCCTCGATCAAAGGGTTTTTCAGCGTTACTTCCGCCGAAGCCCCATCCTGTCCGACCGCCGCCCCGCGATCCAGAACAATCAGCCAGTCGGGATCGTGCTGAGCAATGAATTCATGGCTGATCGCATTGCCGTGGGTATCCGTTTTCAGGCCTGTTGCGGCCTCTTGCAGTCCGGTTGCGTCAAAGACCCAGCCAAAACGGGAGCCCTTGCCGAAAGCCGACATTTTCGGCCCATTGGTCAGGACCATCAGAGCGGTGCCCTTACCCTCGCCCGCTTCCCGCGCTTCGGTCAGTTTCTGATCCAGAGCCGCGGCCAGTTCCGCGGCTTTGTCCTGCTTGCCGAACAGTTCCCCATAGGCTGCGATATGTGCCTTGGCATCCGATACGAGATCGGCGCCGATCGTCATGTCGATGGCCATGGCAACTTGCGACACGGCATCAAGCTGCGTGGCGGAACGCCCTCCGACCACGATGAGATCGGGTTCCAGCGTAGCCAATGCTTCGAGATCGGGTTCGAACAGTGTGCCGACGGGCTTGGCAGCTTCTGTCACGTCGTCCAGGTAGTCGACAAGGATATTGTCCGGACGTCCCGCAGGCAGGACGCCCAGCGCGTGCAAACTATCGATTGCGGCGACGTCCAGAATGGCCACCTTTTCCGGACGTTCGGGCAGGGTTACCTCGCCTTGCGATGTAGTGATGGTTACGTCTGCTGCGGACGCAGCGGCGCAGAGCGACAGCGCAAACAGCCCTGACAGCGGGATGTAACGCATTGAATTTCTTTCCTCGACATTGGAGCTTGCCGGATAAACGGCCCGTATCAGGAAGATGGATTACCTCCCCCATTCAGGTATGTAAATAATTTCAGGGTAATTTAATCAGGAATTAAGTTGCGATATCGGCCCGCCTGTCGCCGTGTTTCGCGAAAATCATCCCGCAACCCGGCCCGTGCGAGTTTTGTTGCGCCGGATTTGAGTAATTTTACCTAGGCAATCTTACGCATATCCAGATTGCTGTCAGATCGTCTATATGCATCCCTATTAACGACGAGCATTTTAGGGTGAATATGTCACTTTACGATTGAGCCCGCGCCTTCTCAGGTGCGGGCATGTTCATGTGCCGGTCTTATTCCTCGGCTTCCTCGCCCGCATCGTCATCATCATCCGTGCCGGGGCGCTTTTCATCCTCGTCATCAAGAGATTTGACCGCGTCCTTTAACTCGTCGCGCTCTTTCTTCGCCTTTTCCCGGGACTTATCCTTTTTGGATTGATCTGTCATAGCCGCCTCCATCGGTTGCGTTGTAATACAACGCCTGGCATGCAGATCGGTTGCCGCAGATCTTATCGTCAGATGCTGTCGCGGCCCTGACGAATGAGATACGGCAAAAAAGACATATTGGAACCGGGCTTCGAACGGCACGCGGATCGGGACATGCCGACAGTTTGCCGTTAATGCCATGAACAGCCAATATGAGGCCGTTCGTATATCGGAGGTCATGAGATGAGACGCCTCGCTATCCCTGCCATTATCGGCCTTGCCGCCGCCACGCCTGTTTCTGCTGCGCTCAGCGGCTATTGGGATAGTTCCAAGGTCATTCACGCCATTCTGGGCAATGATCGGGTGGCTGACGCCCTTGGGCAGCAACCCATCGAGAGTATCACCAGTATCGAGAACGGCTATCAGATCGCCAGTCGGGACTGCCGGGTCGAGGTTCAGGTAAACCGCATCGCACCCGACAGACCGGGGCCGGCGCGGTTCGGCTTGCAGATCGGGCCGGGACAATGTTCCTGACAGGATAATCCGCCCGAGCTGATTCGTAACAATTCGTTCAGGATGCGACGACTCCAAAGCTGCTCTCTTTCGGTGACAGCCTTGGAGTCGCCATTGGATGGAGACGGGATCCTGATCCGCGTCACGGCTTAGAAAGCCCGGGGATTGCCGTGGAAGTGAAGAGGCTCGGTTCCGGCGGGTTTACGACCGCTTCTTACCGATGCTCCGGCTCGCAGGAATGCGAAAACGGTTGCGAGGAAACTGCCGCGTTTGGCGGAAGGGATGTAGTGTTCGATGTTTGTGTAGGCCATGATTTTTGCTCCATATGCTTGAGTGTGTGCTCAACGATACGGTCTATATAGGGAGCGCAACTGGAATTAGTTATACCAGAGAGCGCATAGCTGTTTTGCAATCGCAGCATAGCTTTGCCGCGGTTGCATCGTCTGCGTGAATTCAGTTGCAGAGCTGCTGCCGAAAGGGACGGATGCTTCTGGTGGAGCCGAGGGGAATCGAACCCCTGGCCTCATCATTGCGAACGATGCGCTCTACCAACTGAGCTACGGCCCCATCGACGCGATATTTGACGCCGGTATGTTGTGATGTCAAGCAAGACCGGACGGATTGCCGGCAGGGTATGGCGCGGTAAGTTCCCGGTTGTTTTGCAACTGCTTGTGATCGCCCGGAACCATCGTGGCATCCGGGACGTTCGCCGCTGACATCTGAAACAGACGTGATGTGCAGTCTGCAACGAAGAAGGATATATTGGCGATATGAACCTACGCTCACTCGCACTTGCGCCCGCCCTGATCATCGGCCTTGCTGTTCCGGCACTGGCCGAGAAGATTCCGCTGAATGAGATCTCGAATTATCTCAACAGCCTGAAAACGCTCACGGGCGCTTTTACGCAGGTCAATAACGACGGATCGATTTCGACCGGAACAGTCTATATCCAGCGACCGGGCCGTGTCAGGTTCGAATATAACAACGATTCCACGCTGGTCCTGGCATCGGCGGGCAATGTCGCGATATTCGATCCGAAATCCAGTGGCGGGCCGCAGCAATATCCGCTGTCGCAGACCCCGCTTTCGATCATCCTCGATGCCAATGTCGATCTTAGCCGGGCAAACATGGTCACCGGCCATAGCGAGGGCAAGAACTCGACCATCGTGACCGCTCAGGACCCCGAACATCCGGAATATGGCAATATCCAGATGGTCTTCACCCCCGGCCCAACCGAATTGCGTCAATGGGTCGTCACCGACGACGCAGGTGAGAAAACCACCGTGATTCTTGGCGAGATGAGCAAGGGCGGCTCGATCGCGTCCTCCAAATTCTCGATCAGGAATGAGTTGGCACGCCGCAAATAATTGTCGCCAATCATTGTCCGATCTGCATCAACCGGGCCAAATCATCAGTCTGGTTGATGTAATTTATCACGAAAGCGCACTTGAACTCTGGGGCGGTGTAGGTCAACGGTAAGCCTCGCCTTTGCTGCCAGGTTTATTGCATGTCGAGCCAAGCCCGGATTTTCACGCCCGTCCTGATTGGCGGCTGTTTCATCCTGCTGATCAATTTCTCACTTCGCGCCAGTTTCGGCGTGTTCCAGATTCCGATCGGAGAGGAGTTCGGCTGGCCGCGCGCCGAGTTCTCGCTTGCAATTGCCATCCAGAATCTCGCTTGGGGAATCGGGCAGCCGATCTTCGGTGCCTTCGCCGAACGCTGGGGAGATCGTCAGGCGATCATATTGGGCGCGTTCCTTTATGCCGCCGGACTGGTTCTGACCGCCTTCGCGACCTCGCCCGCGACGATGCAATTGCTGGAAATCATCGTCGGATTCGGCGTTGCGGGGACGGGTTTCGGGGTTATCCTTGCCGTCGTGGGCCGCGCGGCGAGCGACGAGAATCGCAGCCTTGCCCTTGGCATCGCGACCGCGGCCGGTTCGGCCGGGCAGGTGATCGGTGCGCCGCTGGCCGAGATCCTGCTTGGATTCTATACATGGCAGATGGTGTTCATCATCTTCGGGGGGCTGGTTCTGCTGTGCCTGCTGTTCCTGCCGATGCTGGGCGGCGGCAAACCCGCCACCCGCTCGGAACTGGAAGAGAGTCTGGGCAGCGTGCTGCGGCGCGCCTTTCGCGACCCGACCTATCTGATGATCTTCGCCGGGTTCTTTTCCTGCGGCTATCAGCTTGCCTTCATCACGGCACATTTCCCCGCAATGATCACCGAAATGTGCGGCCCGATCAATCCGCTGGGCACGCTTGCCTCGATCGGGATCACCACGACATCGGCGCTGGGCGCCGCCGCCATTTCGCTGATCGGACTGGCGAATATGGCGGGTGCGATCTTTGCCGGGTGGCTGGGCAAGCGCTATAGCAAGAAATACCTGCTGGCGGGCATTTATACGCTGCGCACGATCGCTGCGGCGGCATTCATCCTGACCCCCATCACGCCGGCAACCGTCATCATCTTCTCGGTGGTGATGGGCGGGCTGTGGCTGGCGACGGTGCCGCTGACTTCGGGGCTGGTCGCCTATATCTACGGGCTGCGCTATATGGGAACGCTATACGGGTTCGTGTTCCTGTCGCATCAGATCGGGTCGTTTCTGGGGGTCTGGCTGGGCGGAACGCTTTATGACCGCTTTGGCGATTACACATTGGTCTGGTGGGTCGGCGTGGGGGTCGGCGCGTTCAGTGCCCTGATCCATCTTCCCATCCGTGAAGCTCCGTCACGCCTGCCGCCAGCAAGTCCCGCTACAGCGTGATTTTCTATATTTTCTATGTATAGTCAGTGACTTGAGTTCCTGCGCCAGGGGTGGGAAAATTTATCGCTGTCAAATCGTTTCATACATGGCAGGGTAGGGGGCAGGCGAAGCCGGGGGCTGCCCGGAACACGGAGGAAACGAGATGAGACCGATGAAGATACTATCCGTGACGGCCGCGGCCTTCACCCTGGCCGCGGGCATGGCGTCGGCGCAGGTGGTGGTTTCGTCCAAGATCGACACCGAGGGTGGCGTTCTGGGCAACATCATCCTGCAGATGCTGGAGGCCAATGACATCCCCGTCGAAAGCCGGATCCAGCTTGGCGCGACGCCGATCCTGCGCGAAGCCATTCTTGCGGGCGAGGTCGATATCTATCCCGAATATACCGGCAATGCCGCGTTCTTTTTCGAGAAGGCGGGCGATCCGCTGTGGAATGATGCCGAAAGCGCCTATCAGGAGGCCGCGAAACTGGATCTTGAAGCAAATGAGATCGTCTGGCTGACGCCCTCTCCTGCCAATAACACCTGGGCGGTCGCCATTCGCGGTGACCTTGCAAAGGAAGCAGGGCTTCAGACTTTCAGCGATTTCGGGGAATATGTCGCTGGCGGCGGCGAGGTGAAACTGGCGGCGTCGTCTGAATTCGTGAATTCCGAGGCGGCCTTGCCCCGGTTTCAGGAAGTTTACGGCTTTACGCTTCAGCCTGATCAGCTGATCACCCTGTCGGGCGGCGATACGGCTGCCACGATCGCCGCTGCTGCGCAACAGACCAACGGCGCGAATGCCGCCATGGTCTACGGCACGGATGGCGGGATCGCACCTTCGGGACTGGTCGTTCTGGAAGACGATAAGGGCGTTCAGCCCGTCTATCAGCCGGCCCCGGTAATCCGCCAGGAGGTTCTGGAGGAATATCCCGCGATCGAGGATCTGCTGAAACCGGTTTTCGAGGGCTTGACGCTGGATGTCCTGCAAGAGCTGAATGGCAGGGTGCAGGTCGGTGGCGAAGCGGCGGCAAGCGTCGCAGAGGATTACCTTACGCAGAACGGTCTTCTGAACTAGGGGCGCCGGTTCTGGCCGGATACGGGGCGCGCGCGCCCGGGCGCGATGCAGGCACTGCCGCCCCGTCTTGCGTGAAGGCAGCACCGAAAGGCGGCTGGGAATGACAGATGTTACCGACCTGCGGAACCGTCCGGCATGGCTGACTCTGGATAAGCTTGGCGTGTTGATTGCGTTGATCGCGGCTGCGGGGTTGGCACTGCCTTTCGCATTGCTCAAGGCAAACCGCATCGTGCCGGGTGAAGCCCGTAGCATTCTGGAAGGGCTTCCCGGCGGTCCGGGCTTTATTTTCCTGGCTTTGCTGATCGCCTGCATCCTGGCGGCGCTGTTGCGCGTCCCGAATATGGTCAAGCTTGGCGCCAGTGCCACGGCATTGCTTGCGCTGTTCCTGCTGATCGGCGTGGCCGCCAGCAACCTGATGCCGCCCGAGAACAATTATGCGCGGGTTTCTCCGTCATCCGGGTTCTGGCTATTGGTATTCGCCAATTCGCTGATGCTGGCAGATGTCCTGACCCGGCTGCGGCTGGGCCCGTGGATACGGATCGGGATCCTGCTGGGGGTCTGCGTCGTGGTGACGCTGCTGCTCTGGAGCGGCAGCTGGAACGATCTTTCCATGCTCAAGGAATATGCGACGCGTTCCCGCGCGTTCTGGCAAGAAGCCCGGACGCATATCCTGCTGACCTTCGGCTCGGTCGCGGCGGCGATCCTTGTCGGTATTCCGATAGGGGTTCTGTGTTACAGGCGCAAGGCGCTGCGTGCCGCGGTGCTGAATGTGCTCAATATCGTGCAGACGATTCCGTCAATTGCGCTGTTCGGCCTGCTGATTGCGCCGATGGCATGGATCGCCGCGACCATCCCCGGCGCCTCCGCCATCGGCATCTCGGGCATCGGCACCGCGCCTGCTCTGGTGGCCCTGTTCGCCTACTCGCTTCTGCCCGTCGTCTCAAATACGGTCGTCGGGCTTCTGGGCGTGTCGGCGGCGGCGGTCGATGCGGCGCGCGGCATGGGAATGACCCGGCGTCAGCGATTGCTGGGTGTCGAATTGCCGCTGGCCTTTCCGGTGATCCTGACCGGGATCCGGATCGTCCTTGTGCAGAATATCGGACTTGCCACGATTGCCGCCCTGATCGGTGGAGGCGGTTTCGGGGTCTTCGTCTTTCAGGGCATCGGACAGACCGCGATGGATCTGGTGCTGCTGGGCGCGGTGCCGACCGTGGCGCTGGCCTTTGCGGCGGCGGTCGTGCTGGACGCCATCGTCGAGATGATAAGCTAAGAGGTTCCCATGATCGAGATCGACGGTGTCAGCAAGGCTTATGGCGATAATCTGGCGGTGAACGATGTCAGCCTGACCATCCAGCCCCATACGATTTGTGCCGTGGTCGGGACGTCCGGATCGGGAAAGACCACGCTGATGCGGATGATCAACCGCCTGGTCGAGCCGACCTCGGGCCAGATCCGTATCGACAGCGAAGATGTGACAGCGGTTCCCGCGCATGAGCTGCGCCGTCGCATCGGTTATGCCATTCAGGGGAATGGATTGTTCCCGCACAAGAATGTTGGCCAGAACATCGCCACGGTGCCGCGGCTCTTGGGCTGGAATGAAAAGCGTATCTCGGCCCGGGTGGATGAATTGCTGGGCCTGTTCCAGCTTGATCCGGACATGTTTCGGGATCGGATGCCGCATGAACTTTCAGGCGGGCAGCAACAGCGTGTCGGCGTCGCAAGAGCGCTGGCCGCCAAGCCCAATATCCTGCTGATGGATGAACCTTTCGGTGCGCTTGATCCTGTGATCCGCACCAAGGCGCAGGACGATCTACTTGCGATCCAGAAGCGCTTCGGCACCACGATCGTGCTGGTGACGCATGACATGGAAGAGGCGATTCATCTGGGCGACCGCATTGCCGTGATGGACGAGGGCAAGCTGGTGCAATTCGCACCTCCGGCCGAGATCATAGGCAACCCCGCCTCTGACTTCGTCGCCGAATTGCTGGGCCCGTCGGATCGTGCATTCCGTCTGTTATCACTGTCCCGGCTTGCCGATCATGTCGAGCCCGGCGAGGCGATGGGTGAAGCACTGCCATCGACCGCCAGTCTGCGCGACGCCTATTCCGAGCTTTTATGGTCCGGCAGAACCGCAGCGCCGGTGGTGACCGCCGCGGGAAATGTAATCGGCCGTATCCGGCTTGAAAGCCTGACCAGACTGGCCGTGGCCCCGAAATGACGATTGGAAACCTGATAAGGCTTTTGGTCCTTGCGGTTCTGATTGCCCTGCTGTTACGTCCTGATCTCTTCGCCGGATTTTTTGCCCTGTTTGCCAGACCCGGGCAGCCGGTAATCTACAATCAGGGAAATTTACTGGCCATCACCATCAGTCACCTGCTGATTGTTGCCGTTGCTGTCCTGGGCTCGACAATTGTCGCGGTGGGGCTGGGCATATTGGTGACGCGGCCCGCCGGGGCGGAGTTCCTGCCACTTTCACGCGCTATCGCGAATATCGGCCAGACATTCCCCCCGGTCGCGGTGCTTGCGCTTGCGGTGCCGGTGCTGGGCTTTGGCACCGGGCCCACGCTGGTGGCGCTGTTCCTTTATGGCCTGCTGCCGGTATTCGAGAATACGCTGACCGGATTCACCAATCTGCCGCCCCGGGTCATGGAGGCGGCGCGTGGTGCGGGGATGACGGGACGGCAGCGGCTGTTGCAGGTGGAGTTGCCGCTGGCGCTGCCGGTCATTCTGGCCGGCATCCGGATTTCAACCGTGATCGCACTGGCCACCGCCACGATCGGCTCGACAGTCGCCGCCCGGACGCTGGGAGAGGTCATCATCGCCGGATTGCTGACGGGCAACACGGCCTTTGTCCTGCAAGGGGGGCTGATCGTCGGCACGCTGGCGGTGCTGATCTATGACGCATTGTCGGGGTTGGAGCGTCTGCTCATGGCCCGTCAGGGGCGAAGGGTGGCGGGATAGGGCGGTCAGGTATCGCTGCCCGTCGCCGGCTGGTTCTTGAACCAGTGGCGCACCAGCCGGCGACCCCCGAGGTATTTACCGCAAAGAAGAAGAGGAGGATGTGAAGCCGGGCGTGCGCGACAGGCTTCAGGCAACCGGCAAAGGCGTTTCAACTTGGGTCTGAAACGATTTAATCACTCGTTGCGCCGCCACCGGAATGACGCGCAAAGAAATTTGCCATCCGTTGCGCGATATCCTTGGGAATTTCCTCGGACATGTAATGCGTTGCGTCTACGGCCCCTCCCTCGACTTTTTCCGCGCGAAGCCGCCATAGGGCAAGCGCATCGAAACATTTCTCGATAACACCGCGCCGCGCCCAAACAACCTGCAACGGCATCGTCAGCTTGCGCCCTTCGTCCTCATCGTCGTGACGGAGATCTATCGTGGCGGCGGCGCGGTAATCCTCGCAGGTGGCGTGGATGCACGCAGGATCAGAGAAGGCGGCAAGATATTCGGCAAGCGCGTCCTTGGTAAAAGGATTCCCGCCGCCCGCTTGTTTACCGCATTTTTCCTTCCAGAAGGCCTCCGGATCGTGGCCTATCATGCGTTCCGGCATCGGATAGGGCTGGATAAGGTAAAACCAATGCCAATAGGTTGCGGCGAAATCCCGGCTCGTGGCGCCATACATCTCGCGGGTGGGGGCAATATCCAGCAGCACCATCGACAGAACCCTGTCCGGCATGTCCAGCCCCAGACGATGCGCCACGCGGGCACCGCGATCATGGGCGCCGATATGGAAGCGCGGAAAACCCAGTTCCTGCATCAGCAAGCCCATCTCGGCAGCCATCGCCCGTTTGGAATAGGGGGCGTGATCGGGAGCTGATTCAGGCTTGTGCGACCGGCCATAGCCACGCAGATCTGCGCAGATGACCTGAAAATCCCGTGCCAATAACGGCGCAACCCCGTGCCACATTGCAGAAGTCTGGGGATAGCCATGCAGTAGCAGTACCGGCGCGGCGTCCGGGTTTCCGCCGCGCCGGATGAAGATCCGGCCATCGCCGATCTTTACGGTTTCCTCAACGAATCCTTCGAACATACTGCCCCCTTGGTTCGGTTAAGGGGAAGAGTGGCGCGAAGCCCGATCCCGAGTCAAACCCGTTGGGCAAGGAGCCTGCCCGACGATCACTCTGCCGCGGCGTGTTTCGGCAATACCCAATCCGGGCGCGGAAAATGGCATGTATAGCCGTTGGGGATACGCACCAGATAATCCTGATGCTCTGGCTCGGCAGTCCAGAAATCGCCGACCGGTTCCAGTTCGGTCACGACCTTGCCGGGCCACAAGCCAGAGGCATCCACATCGGCTATCGTGTCCAGCGCGACCTGTTTCTGCGCTTCGTCCACGTAATAAATGGCCGAGCGATAGCTGGAGCCAAGGTCGTTGCCCTGCCGGTTGGGCGTGGTTGGATCGTGGATCTGGAAAAAATATTCCAGAATCCGGCGGTAACTGATCACCTCGGGATCGAATGTGATCTCGATCCCCTCGGCATGGGTGCCATGATCGCGATAGGTGGCGTTCGGCACATCGCCGCCGGTATAGCCCACGCGGGTCGAAACGACGCCGGGCAGCTTCCGGATCAGATCCTGCATGCCCCAGAAACATCCTCCGGCCAATACTGCACGTTCAGACATTCAGCCCTCCTCTATCTGGTTCAGATACTCGCCATAACCTTCGGATTCCATGCGGTCTTTGGGAACGAAACGCAGCGAGGCCGAATTGATGCAATAGCGCAGCCCACCCGCTTCGGCCGGGCCGTCGGGAAATACATGTCCCAGATGGCTGTCGCCATGTCTGGAACGAACCTCGGTCCGGACCATTCCGAAAGAATCATCACGGAGTTCGGTGATATTGTTGTCGATCGGCTTGGTGAAAGCGGGCCAGCCACAGCCCGAATTGTATTTTGCCGAGCTGGCGAAAAGTGGCTCTCCGGTGACGATATCGACATAGATGCCCGGCTCGAAATGCTTGTCATATTTCCCGGTAAAGGCGCGCTCGGTCCCGTTTTCCTGCGTGACCCGGTATTGTTCTGGGGTCAGCTTGTCGATTGCGTCCTGTGATTTGGTAAAATTCATTGAACACTCCGTAAAATGACCTTCCGTGCGCGATTATATGGGAAGACAGCCGCGATTTGCCAAGATGGGCAGCCTTCGCGTGGCGTCCGATGACCGGCCGCGCCACAGCCTTCACAGCTTCGCCATCCGGGCCTTGGCTTCGGCATATTCCTTGGCAAGCCGGTCGATATAGGTGGCGGCCGGAACGACGTCATGTATGGCTCCGATCCCTTGTCCCGCGCCTAGAATCTGGCTCCATGCCTTGGGTTTGGACGAACCCTGAGCGAAATTCATCTTCGAGGCGTCCGACTTTTCCAGATTGTCGGGGTCAAGCCCGGCATTGCGGATCGAAGGCGCCAGGTAATTGCCCGAAACCCCCGTGAAAAGCGACGAGGTGACGATATCCATTGCTCCGCTGTCGCAGATCATCTGCTTGTATTCCTCGGTGCCGCGCGCCTCCATGGTGGCGATGAAGGGGCTGCCGATATAGGCCAGATCGGCTCCCATCACCTGCGCCGCCAGCACCGAACGCCCCGTGGCGATGGCGCCTGACAGAAGTAACGGCCCGTCGAACCATTCGCGAATTTCCTGAACCAGGGCAAAGGGCGATTGCGGACCGGCATGGCCACCGGCACCGGCCGCGACGGCGATCAGCCCGTCGGCGCCTTTCTCGATGGCTTTCTTCGCAAAATGATTATTGATGATGTCATGCAGGGCGATCCCGCCGCAATCATGCGCGGCCTCGTTGACTTCGGGGCGGGCGCCAAGCGAGGTGATCCAGATCGGCACCTTGAAGCGGTGACAGATTTCGATATCGCGTTCCAGCCGGGCATTGCTGCGATGCACGATCTGGTTGACTGCGAAAGGCGCGGCGGGCTGGTCGGGATTGTCCTGATTGTGCTGGTCCAGCTCTTCCGTGATCCGCGTCAGCCACGCCTCAAGCTGAATCGGATCCCCATCCTTTTCGCGGGCGTTCAGGGCGGGGAAACTACCCACGATACCGGCCTTGCATTGCTCGATGACCAGAGAGGGGCCGGAAACAATGAACATCGGCGACGCCACAACGGGAATGCGCAGATTTTGCAGAATGGGTGGCAGCATGGGTTTCTCCTTGCAGGTCCGGAAAGGATGACGCGAGTGACGGCGGGGTTCAACCCGTGACGCAGCGATGCGGCCGTGCTTTGAATGTGCCGGTTACGGCATCTCATGCGCCCAGGGCGGGTTTGCCCCGGGGCGCGATACGGTGATCGCGGCGGCCTGCGCGCCCAGACCCAAGGCCGCGTGAAGCTGATCGCCTGTGATCGCGGCGATGCCGGGTTTGCTCAGGATGCCCTGCCTGCGCAGACTGGCAAGCACGCCGGCATTGAATGTGTCGCCGGCCCCGATCGTGTCCGCGACACTGGTGCGGATTGCGGGGGCCTCGACAGTCTCGCCGGACCAGATCGCGCGGGCGCCGGATGCGCCTCCGGTTTGCAGGACGATCCTGGCGCCAAGCGCCAGCACCTGCCGCGCGGCGTCTTCGATGCCAAATCCGGGATACAGCCATTCCAGATCGTCGGCGGATAATTTCACGATATCCGCCTGTGGCAGAATACGGGCAAGCCGCGCGCGATAGGCTTGTTCGTCTTTGATGAAGAACGGACGGATATTGGGATCGACCATGACAGGCAGCTTGGCGTGGTTCCGCTGAATCAGGGCTTCGATCGCTGCGCCGCAAGGGTCGGGCACAAGGCTGATGCCGCCGGCGAAAATCGCCTCGGTCTGTGCGGGCAGGGCCGGGATCTCGTCAGGAGACAGCATACGGCCTGCCGAGCCCTCGTCGTAGAACGCATATCGCGCCTCGCCACCGGCCAGGGTCACAAGCGCCAGCGTGGTCAGCCGATCCGAGCGGGGGCATAACCCGGTATCCACCCCAGCCTCGGTCAGCGGGCGCAGCAGAACCTCGCCAAAGGAATCCCGGCTGATCGGCCACAGATAGGCGGTCGGCTCGCCAAGACGGCCCAAAGCGATGGCGGTATTATATACCGCGCCACCCGCAAGCGGCCTGAAAACGCCATTCTCCGGCACCATGTCGATCAGTGCTTCCCCCGAACACAGGATCATGATCGCGTCCTTCCCTATACTGCTTGCGCCTGTGTGTTAGCCCAAGGCGACAGTTTCCGCCGGCTCGATGCCGCCAAGCTGGATATAACCTGTCGATTCACCGAAATACAGAAAAACTGTTAGCGCAATCAGGGCTGCGATAATGGCAGCCGCGATTTTCCAGATCGACCAGGGACGTTCCCCCTGAACCCGCCCGGATTGGCCGTTGACGAGAAAGCGATAGCTTTTGCCGTTATATTTATACGCGGCGATCCAGATGGGCAGCAGGATATGCTTGAAGGTTTCGGCGCTGTAATCGGTCTGCACATGGGTGACGCGCTGTTCGTCGCCGCCAATGTCGCGCCGGGCGTCGTTCACGATCACGCTGGCCATTTCCTGTCGGGCGATCTGGTGGCCATCGGCAAGCGCAACCGTGTATCCTTCGGCATTGAACCCGGCAAGGTAATCGGGCCGGTATTCAGCCAGATGCGACAGATCCCACGGCGCCAGCCCGTCCGAGAAATTCCGCGGTAGCGATTCCGCGGCCAGCACCAGCACATCGTTGAAATCCCGCGCGATACGACCGGAGACAGGACGCCAGCGAATGCGGCGAACCTGCCGCGCCACGCGCTGTTGGCGGCCGTTCACGTTTTGCGTGACATAGACGGTCTGGTAATAGGCATCACCGCGCCGCCCGCTGTAAGAGGAGCGGGTACTGGCGTCGAAGGTCCAGAAGGGTGAATAAATCCCTGTCATCCGGCGACCGCGCCGCGCATAGGCCACAAGTCCTGACGGCGCGAACCACAGCTTGCCCAGCCAGTCCTCCATGGCCCTGCGTGCCTGATTTTCATTCAGGACAAAGGGCAATACCCCCTGCGGCTTGATCTGACGGGTGGCGCCGGTATCCGTGACCACCGGAGTCGCGCAGAAAGGGCAGTCTCTGGAATGGCTTGCCCCGGTGATCTGGATACGCGCGCCGCAATTCGGGCAGGACAGGGTGCGGATGTTCTCGGCCATGTCGGAAGCGGCATCGAGGCGCAATCCCTTATCAAGCGGGATCTCGGTCAGTTGAGGCGATTTATGCGCCGCATCCCATTGGAGCGCATGGCCGGTTTTGGGTATGCGCGACGGATCGCCGTCATTGGACGGATTCGGGACGATATGCTGCTGATGGCCGCAATAATCGCAGGCCAGATATTCCTGCCCCGGCTGATAGCGAAGACTGGCGCCGCAATTCTCGCAGGGATACCGATGCTCGGCCGACAACGCGGTCATTCAGGATCAGTCCGGAAGCGGTGGCGGAATGTCCGAAAACAATCGCGACAGTTCCGATATTTCTCCTGCGGCGGTCCAGCCGTCGCGCCCCTGCGCCCAGACAAGCGTCTCGCGGGTCAGGCTGCCATCTGTGACCATCTGCTGAAGCTGCGATTGTCCGAATGGCCCCTTGGCCTGCCCCTCGATGGCCACATGCCACTGCGCGTCCTGTTGGCCGGGAAGCGGCGGAGGGGTCGCACCGGCGGCATTCTGCGACGGAACCCGCTGCTGTTCCTGTCCTTGTCCCCACGGGCCGCCAGCGGCCATGCCCATTCCCATCGCAGCCCCCATTGCCGCGCCCATGCCCGCACCGGCGCCGCCGGGATTGTTGCTGGCATTCAGCATCGCTTCGCTTGCCGCATATTCGCGGTAACGGCTGAGATCCCCGATGATGCCCATCGAGGTGCGCTTGTCGAGCACCTTCTCAACCTCTTGGGGCAGGCTGATATTCTCGATATAGAATTCCGGAATGCTCAGACCATATTCGTCGATCACCGGCTTGATCGCATCCGCGACCAGTTTTCCCAGATCGGCGGTATTGGCGGCCATATCAAGGACCGGAATGCCCGCACCCGCGATCATGCGGGAAAATTCCTGGACGATCACATTGCGGATCTGAAAGGAAATCTCGTCGCTGGTGAATTCACCATCCGTCCCCACGATCTCGGTCATGAAGCGGGCCGGATCTGTGACCCGCATGGAATAGGTGCCGAAGGCGCGCAATCTGACCGGGCCGAATTCCGGATCGCGCGCCATGATCGGGTTCTTGGTGCCCCATTTCATCTCGTTGAAACGGGTAGTGTTGACGAAATAAATCTCGGATTTGAAGGGGCTCCGGAAGCCGTGATCCCAGTGCTGAAGCCGGGTCATCACCGGCATGTTGTTGGTTTCCAGCATGTAAAGACCGGGCGTGAACACATCGGCCAGTTGTCCTTCATGGATGAAGACCGCCGTCTGTCCTTCGCGCACTGTCAGCTTGGCGCCGTATTTGATCGCCCGCCCGACCGTATCGAAGCGCCAGACCATGGTATCGCGCGTGTCGTCGACCCATTCGATGACCTCGATGAATTCGCCGCCCAATATATCGAAGATACTCATGGTTCCGCCCTTACATCAGCAATGGTGATAAACAGGAACTTAGTCGGCCAGAAGCTCTCCTGCAATCGTCCGGACAATCGGGGCTGCCTCCTCCTCGGTCATGCCGGGGCGCAGGCGCGGATCGTAAAGGATCCGCAGCAACAATTCGTCATGCCTTGTCAGCAATGCGAATTCCTCGTCATCGTTGAAGATCGAGGGGCGAACCGTCGGGCTGTCATTGGCAAGACCCATGCCCTGCGCAAGCTCTTCGTGAATGCAGGACAGCCGCAGCAGCGGCGGCAATTCCGCCCGGATCAATGCGACGGCATGGGCGTAGCTGTAGGAATTGCCCTGCGAATAGGCGAATACCGTGCAATAGATGTCCGGCGACAGCCGGCCGAGCGTGGTGACGTCATGGCTTGGAATCGAAGGGGCGATGTCGCGCAGATATTGCCCGATATTATGCCGCTCTTCTTCCGCCAGCACCAGCAGGGTGAAATTGCCATTACCCTCGGTCGTGCCGACCGTATGACCGGATGTTTCCGCCAGCCGGGCGGAATAGGCCGCGACCTCGCCCCGAATCTCGCGTCTGACCGCCACATCGGACGATGGGCCGAATGCGATTTTGATACTGACCGGCTGTTCCCATCTGCGCAGCGGTGCCGCCGCTTCTGCGCCTTGCGGGTTCTGCACGCCGTTGCTGTCATATTCGTCCCGCAGGGCGACCTGGATGAAATCCTGCGTCAATGACTCGGCGTTCATCGGAATATCCGCGGGAATGCGGTCCTGACGCAGCCGGCCGGCGGCAAGAAGCCGCTGCTCGACTTCAGAGTAATAGCTGCGGCGCGATTGACTGGTGGAATTGGCTGCCGCACGAGAGGCCGCCAGATTGGCTTCGCGGTTGCGTTTCGCCCGCGCCTCGCGAAGCTCCGCCTGTGTGGGGCCCGGATCAGGTGGCGTCGGCTTGGCGACAGGAGGCGGAGTGACAGGGACGTCCTTTCCGCGTTGATCCGTGCAGGCCGTCACGGCAATTGTCAGCATAAGGGCCAGAATCGCCCACGAACGCCGTGCAGAGACATGAGAGGGAAAACCGGCCGTCGCTTGCATCACATCACTTCCCTTTGGGCTGCCTGCCCGCTCCCTTCGAGATCTCCTGGCGCTGTGCGCTTGCGGCGGCAAGCGTGTTGCGCAATTCCTTCTCCATCTGCGTCAGCTCGTCTTCGGCGGCGGCGCGGCGGGCGCGGCCTTCGTCCGCGATCCGCAAACTATCCTCGATGGTCGAGATCAGTTCCGCATTGGCAGTGCGGACCGACTCGATGTCGAAGACGCCCCGCTCGGTCTGGGTGCGGATCTCTGCATTGGCCTTACGCAGGTTCTTGGCATTGCTGGTCAGCAGGTCATTGGTCAGGTCGTTTGCCGCCTTGACCGCGCCTGCAGCTTCCGCGCTGCGTTGAATGGTGACGGCCTGCGCGAGCTGCGTTTCCCAAAGCGGCACGGTATTGACCAGCGTCGAATTGATCTTGGTGACAAGGGATTTGTCATTCTCCTGCACCAGCCGGATCGAGGGCAGCGACTGCATCGTGACCTGCCGCGTCAGCTTGAGGTCATGCACGCGGCGGTCAAGGTCGTCGCGCATGGCCCGCAGGTCGCGCAGTTCCTGCGCTTCCATGACCTTGTCATCGTCATTCGCCGCGTTCATGACGGCTTCTTTCGCGGGGATCACATCCTGGTCCAACTCGCGAAGTTTTGCTTCACCGGCGGCGATATACAGTGCCAGCTCGTCATAGAATGACAATGTGCGGTCATAAAGAATGTCCAGCGACTTGATGTCTTTCAGCAGTTTCTGTTCGTGGCCTTCCAGATCGATTGTCACCTGATCGATCTGACTTTGCACATTCTCGTAATTGGCAATGAATTTCGCAAAGGGAGCCGAGCGCCCCAGCAGTCTTTCCCACCAGCTTTGCTTGCGCCGCGTATCGAGTTCAGAGGCCGAAAAGCCGCGAATAGTGGTAACGATCTCGCGCAGGGATTCCCCGGCCGGCCCGACATCCTTGTTCTTCACATCCGACAGCATTTTCTGGCTGATCTGCTGAAGCTCCGTCTGGGCGCGAACCCCGAAATGCATGACCGAGGCCGAGTCGGTCATGTCGATCTCATCCATCCGCTTGCGGATTTCCTCGGTGGTGCCGGGATCGGCGGAATCCATCTGGATCTGATTGCTCTCGGGTTCGGGCAGTACAACCTTGGTGACGTCCTCGATATCCTTGGTAACGGCTTCGGCGCGACGCTTCGTCTCTTCGGTCATGACATGTTTTCCCTTTTGACTTTGACGACCGCGTTGGCCGTATTGCGGCGCAGCATAGGGTGATTCGTTACGCTTACAACACGAATGAGGGGCGAAAATCTCGCCCCTCTTGCAGATTGCAACGATCTCCTGTGACCTGATTGCATCACATCGGACAGCGTCAGGCGGCCTTGGGCTGCGCGACGAAGCGGCCGTAGAATGTCTGATCCTTTTCCGCCAGTTCACGCAGCAATCCGGGCGTTTCGAACCGCGCGCCATGCCGTTCGGTCAGCCCGTCGCAAATCTCGACGGCGCGCGCAGCGCCCAGAATGTCCAGCCAGCCGAAGGGCCCGCCCGACCAGGGCGCAAAGCCCCAGCCAAGGATCGCGCCGACATCGCCTTCGCGGATATCCTCAAGCACGCCTTCCTCAAGCGCCCGCACCGCCTCGAGCGATTGCGCGAACATCAGACGGTGCTGTATCTCGGTCAGTTCGGGCTGCTCTTTTGCTTCGGGATATTGCGCTTCCAGCCTGTCCCAAAGCCCCTGTCGCTTGCCCTTGTCATCATAGGCATAGAAGCCCGCATTGGACTTGCGGCCCAACCGTCCCTGATCGGCCATCCAGAACAGCACATCATCAACCGCGCCGTCGGGATAGACATCGCCCATCGCGGCTTTGGTCGCCTTGGCGATCTTGACGCCCAGATCGATCGAGGTCTCATCGACCAGTTGCAGCGGACCAAGAGGCATTCCCAGCATCTTCGCGGCATTCTCGATCAGCACCGGGTTCACACCCTCGGCGACCATGCGGATGCCTTCGTTGATATAGGGGATGATGCAGCGATTGGCATAAAAGAACCGCGCATCGTTCACCACGATGGGCGTCTTGCGGATCTGGCGCACGAAATCCAGCGCCTTGGCCACGGCGCGGGGGCCGGTTTCGCGGCCCTTGATGATCTCGACCAGCAGCATCTTGTCCACGGGACTGAAGAAATGGATGCCGATGAACTGTTCCGGCCGGGCGCTTGCGCGGGCCAGATCGCTGATCGGCAGGGTCGAGGTATTGGTGGCGAAGATCGCATCCTGCGGGATGACGGCCTCGGCCTTTTTCGTCACTTCGGCCTTGATGCCGGGATCCTCGAATACCGCCTCGATAATCAGATCACAGCCGTCAAGCGCGGCGTAATCCGTCGTCGCCAGAATACGGCCCAGCAATTCGGTTTTCTGATCCTCGGTTGCCTTCTTGCGGCTGATGGCCTTGTCCATCAACCCCTCGGAATAGGATTTACCCTTATCGGCAGCCTCCTGCCTGGCGTCGATCAGCACGACCTCGATCCCGGCCTTCGCACTGACATAGGCGATCCCTGCGCCCATCATCCCCGCGCCCAGAATGCCGAGTTTCTTCACCGTCTGATCGGGGGCATCGGGCCGGTTCGCACCTTTTTCCAAGGCTTCCTTGTTGATGAAAAGGCTGCGGATCATCGCCGTTGACGAGGGGTTCATCAGCACATTGGTGAACCAGCGCGCCTCGATGCGCAAAGCCTGATCGAAAGGCACCATGGCGCCTTCATACACGGCAGACAGCAAAGCTTTTGCCGCAGGATAGACCCCTTTGGTCTTGCCATGCACCATGGCGCTTGCGCCGACAAAGGTCATGAATCCCGCCGGGTGATAGGGTTCTCCGCCCGGCATCTTGTAGCCCTTCTTGTCCCATGGCTTGACCAGATCCTCGTCCTTGGCGCTCAGCACCCATTCACGGGCCGCCGCTAGCGGATCCGCGACCACCTCGTCGACAAGCCCTGCCGCTTTCGCCTTGGCCGGATTGTTCAGCTTGCCTTCCAGCAGGAACGGCGCCGCCGCCATCGCCCCCAGTTTGCGAACCAGCCGGGTCGTACCGCCGCCGCCGGGGAAGATGCCGACCATGATTTCGGGCAGGCCGATCTTGGCCTTGGCGTTATCGGCGGCAAAGATGCGATGCGTCGCCAGAGGCAGTTCCAGCCCGATGCCAAGCGCCGTGCCGGGCAGGGCGCTCGCAATCGGCTTACCGCCTTTCAGCGTCTTGGGATCCATCCCGGCGCGTTCGATTTTGCGCAGCAGGTGGTGCAGCGTCATTACGCCGTCAAACACGCCCTGCGCCCCGCCATTGTCCTTCATCCCGGCAATGACGTTCAGATCCATTCCGGCGGCGAAATCCTTCTTGCCGCTGGTGATGACGATTCCCTTGACGGCATCATCCGCCAAAGCGCTGTCGATCAGCTTGTCCAGCTCTGCCGCGCCGTCCAGAGACAGCACATTCATCGACTTGCCCGGCACGTCCCAGGTAATGATCGCCACGCCATCGGCGTCGGTCTTGATGGTGAAATCGGTCATATCCGTACCCTTCCTTACACGCGCTCGATAATGGTGGCCGCGCCCATGCCGGACGCGATGCACAGGGTCGCAAGGCCGACCTGCTTATCCTGCCGTTCGAGTTCATCCAGAAGCGTGCCGATGATGATCGCCCCGGTCGCGCCCAGAGGATGCCCCATCGCGATCGCGCCGCCATTCACATTAACCTTTGCCGGATCGACCTGGAATGCCTGCATAAAGCGCAGCACGACCGCGGCGAATGCCTCGTTCACCTCGAACAGGTCGATATCGCCGATGGACATGCCGCTGTCGGCCAGGATCTTTTCGGTCACGGGAACCGGCCCGGTCAGCATGATCGTGGGATCCGTGCCGATCTTGGCGGTCGAGCGGATCCGGGCGCGGGGTTTCAACCCATGCGCCTCGCCGAATTCCTTGCTGCCCAGCAGAACAGCCGCCGCCCCATCGACGATGCCCGAGGAATTTCCGGCATGGTGGACATGATCGATATGGTCCAGATGCGGATATTTCAGCATCGCCACCTGATCGAAACCGGGCATGATCTCGCCCATTTCCTTGAAGCTGGCCTTCAGCTTCGCCAGATCCTCGACACTGGTTCCGGGGCGCATGTATTCGTCGCGCTCCAGAATGGTCAGCCCGTTCTGATCGGTGACCGGAACGATGGATTTGGCAAAGCGGTTCTCGTCCCAGGCCAGTGCGGCACGGCGCTGCGATTCCACGGCGAGCGCATCGCATTCTTTACGGCTGAAACCATATTCGGTCGCGATGATATCGGCACTGATCCCCTGCGGCACGAAATAAGTCTTCATCGCAAGGCTCGGGTCAACGGCAATCGCGGCGCCGTCACTGCCCATGGCCACACGGCCCATCATCTCGACACCGCCGGCGATATAGCCGTGCCCTGCGCCGCCCTTGATCTGATTGGCGGCAAGGTTAACTGCCTCCATCCCGCTGGCGCAAAAACGGTTGATCGACAGGCCCGGAATGGATTCGTCCAGGCCCGAGGCCAGCACGGCCGAGCGCGCCAGACATCCGCCCTGTTCCTTGACCTGAGTGACATTGCCCCAGATCACATCCTCGACCGCATGACCCTCCAGCCCGTTACGCTCTTTCACGGCGTTCAGCAGCCGCGCCGACAGCGCCAGCGAGGTCACTTCATGCAGGCTGCCATCGGGGCGGCCCTTGCCGCGCGGCGTGCGGGCGGCGTCATAGATATATGCTTCGGTCATATTGCCTCCTTAGGCCCGGTCGGACGGATTGCCGGGCATCAGATCATAGGGATGTTTCCAGCCGGGCAAGGCGGCGACGCCATCCAGCCAGCGGTCGATATTCGGCCATTCGGCGCGGTCGAAGCCGAAAGGTTCGGGATAGAACAGATATCCGCAACAGGCGAAATCCGCGATCGTCGGGCCGCTATCGGCCACCCAGTCGCGGCCCGCGAGATGATGCTCCAACACCTTGTAAGTGGCCTTCAACCGTCCCTGCATGAACGCAATCGCCTCTTTTGGGCGCTTTTCCTCCGGCAGGAAATTCATCAGGAAACGGGTGGCTCCGGCCTGGCCGGACAGTTTGTGATTGTCGAACATCAGCCAGCGAAGAACCTCGTTCCGGTCCCTGCCCTGAAATTTCCCGGTCTTTTCGGCGATATGAAGCTGGATCACCGCGGACTGGGTCAGCGTCAGATCGACCTCGCGGAAGACCGGCACCTCGCCCATCTCGTTGATTTCGCGGAATTCGGGTGTCCGCGCCTCGCCGTTGAAGAAATCAACATAGACGGGCGTCCAGTCATAACCCGCGAGTTCCATCGTCAGGGCTGCCTTGTAGGCGTTACCCGATTCACCAAAGCACCAGAGTTGCGCGGCCATATGTTCTCTCCTCGAAGCGGGGGGCTTTGCGCCCCCCGAACCCCCCGCAAGGTATTTGAACAAAGAAGAAGGGGGCTGTTAGGGTTAATGCAACGTTTTCAGATCAGAATGGGCGATGCGGTACAGGCTGAGGAGCCGATGACCGCCAAAGGAGAAGTCGTCCCGGTCTGTGGGCCGATAACGCCTGACCTGCTGCGAGGCGGGAGAGGCCGGGACGCAGCCTTGTGCTGCTTCTTTGCACAAATACCTGTTTCGGCCTTTCCCATTCGGACCACCGTTTCAGAATGATTCCGCATCGAGCGCCATGACCGTATCGGCACCGGACTGAATTCGCGACAGATGCGTTGCCGTCATCGGCAGTTGCCGTTTCATATAGTGTCGGCCGGTGGTGAGCTTGGTTTTCAGATATTCTGCGTTGCTGTCGCCCGCATCCAGCGCCGTTTGCGCGGCAACGGCCATTTTCGCCCACATGAGGCCCAGTGTGACATGCCCGAAGAGATGCATGAAGTCGTAAGAGCCGGACAGCGCGTCGTTGGGGTTTTTCATGCCCTTTTCCATGAAGAACATGCCCGCTGCCTGTAGATCCTTGGAGGCAGCTTTCAGCGGCGCGATGAAGTCTTTGGCCAGCGTCTCGTTCCCGCCATGTTCCTTGCAGAAGGATTTCACCATCTCGAAGAACGCCATGACATGCTTGCCGCCGTCCTGCGCCAGTTTGCGCCCCACCAGGTCAAGCGCCTGTACGCCGTTCGCGCCTTCGTAGATCATGGTGATGCGGGCATCGCGGACGAACTGGCTCATGCCCTGTTCCTCGATATAGCCATGGCCGCCATAGATTTGCTGCGCCAGAACTGCTGTCTCGAAGCCCTTGTCGGTCAGGAAGCCCTTGATGACCGGGGTCAGCAGCGAGACCAGCCCCTCGGCTGCGGCATCCCCGTCAAGATGGCTGCGGTCGATCAGATGCGCCCCCCACAGTGCCAGCATCCGGGCGCCTTCAAGGAAGGATTTCTGATCCATCAGGCTGCGGCGGATATCGGGATGCACGATCAGCGGGTCGGCGGGGCCGTCGGGATTTGCTGCGCCGGTCACGGCGCGGCCCTGAAGCCGCTCGCGGGCATATTCGACGGCGTTCTGATAGGCGGGCACGGCGACCGCATAGCCCTGCAATCCGACGCCCACCCGGGCTTCGTTCATCATCGTGAACATGGCCCGCATGCCCTTGTGCAAATCGCCCAGCAGCCAGCCCTTCGCGCCGTCATAATTCATCACGCAGGTCGAATTGCCGTGAATCCCCATCTTCTCTTCGAGATTGCCGACGGAAACCGCGTTGCGGTCGCCCAGAGAGCCGTCTTCATTCACCAGGAATTTAGGCACGATGAAGAGTGAGATACCCCTGGTACCCTCGCCCCCGCCGGGTGCCTTGGCGAGCACCAGATGGATGACGTTTTCCGACAGGTCGTGATCGCCCGCCGAGATGAATATCTTCTGGCCGGTGATCAGATAACTGCCATCGTCCTGCGGATCTGCCTTGGTGCGCAGCATGCCCAGATCGGTGCCGCAATGCGGCTCGGTCAGGTTCATGGTACCGGTCCAGTCGCAACTGACCATTTTCGGCAGGTAAGTCTGCTTCTGCGCGTCGGTGCCGTGGGTGTGGATGGCCGAATAGGCGCCGTGGGTCAGGCCCTGATACATGTTGAAGGCCATATTGGCGGATACGAACATCTCGCCTGTCGCCACGCCCAGCACATAGGGCATGCCCTGACCGCCATATTCCGGATCGCAGTCAAGCGCGGTCCAGCCGCCTTCCTTCATCGCCTCGAACGCCTTGCCGAAACCTTCGGGCGTGCGGACAACGCCATTTTCCAGCCTGCAGCCCTGCTGATCGCCGATGGCGTTCAGGGGGGCCAGAACCTCGGACGCCAGTTTGCCGGCTGCGTCCAGCACCGCCTCGGTGAAATCGCGGTCGAGTTCGTCATGGCCGGGCAGGCCGGTTTGCGACAGTCCCAGCACGTCGTGAAGGGCGAACTGAAGGTCGCGGATCGGGGGAGTGTAAATCGGCATGGCTTATCCTGAACGCTTGCTGTGAGTGGCGTCGGACAGACGGGTTTCGGCATCGTTGATCTGTTCTGCCAGATCGGCGATCGCTTCGCGGAGTTCCGCATATTGGCGTTCCATATCCGCAAGACGTTCCCGCGCGATCGTGATCGTGGCGGCGATCTGCGTCTCGTTCCTGCTGCCCGGTTCGTAAAGTTCAAGCAACTGGCGGATCTGTTCGAGGCTGAAACCGAACCGTTTGCCGCGAAGGATCAGCGTCAGCCGCGCTCTGTCCCTGCGGTCATACAGCCGGTGCTGGCCGCGACGCTGGGGAAAGATCAGTTCCCGCGCTTCATAGAAGCGCAGGGTGCGTGGGGTGACGCCGAAGGCATCGCACATCTGCCGGATAGTCATCAGCTCGTCGGACATGGATCGCGGTTCCTCCTCATTCACCGTCTGTCGTCCTTGGACAGAACTCTAGCCGAAAGTTGACGTTCACGTAATCGAAACGCTGCGTCACAGTCCTGGATCCGTTTTGGCCCACTCCGGCCGGTTCCGTGGCGGAGGGTCAATCGGCTCCTTTCAGTTCATCGGCGGCCGTATTGCGCAAATCCTGCAAATCGGCGCGGACCGCCTGCAATTCCGCGATCTGATCTGCCAGAACGCGCAATTGCCGGTCGGCAAGTTCCAGCCACACCTGCAATTGTTCACGGCTGCCCTTCTGTTCATATATAAGCAACCATTGCCGAATCTCTTCCAGTGAAAAACCGAATCTCCGTCCCCGCAGGATCAGGGTCAGGCGGGCGGTTTCGCGGGGCCCGTAGAAGCGGGCGCGACCCTCTTTCCGGGGTTGAAGCAGCTCGATATACTCGTAATAACGCAATGTTCGCGGGGTGACGTCGAACTTCGCACACATTTCCTTGAAACTGATCTCCTGCTCGTTCGTCATTCACTCGCTCCCGGCATCTGCTTGCCTATGAGGCTATCCTGACGCAATTTGCATCTCAACCGAAAGGCGCAACCGATGCGCCATTGGCCCTGACCGGGAATCGTCCCGGGATATTCGGGGCTGCCAGACAAGGAGGTCCGGTCGATGGACGACACGGAAACTGCCAAAGCGGGGGATGCCGACCATACCCGGATCGCGCAGCAATTCATCGAGGCGATTCCCCATGCGCGGGCATTGCAGATGCGAATCGATGAGATCGGCGGCGGTCGTGCGGTGATCTCCATGCCCTGGGCCGAGCATCTGGTGGGCGATCCGCGCAGCGGGGTGGTTCATGGTGGCGTGATCTCGGCCCTGATGGATACCTGTTGCGGGGCGGCGGTGATGGCGGATGACAGCAAGCCCAGCTCGACCGCGACGATCGATCTGCGGATCGACTATATGCGGACGGCACGGCCGGGTCACAGGATCACCGCGCGGGCCGAAGTGTTTCACATGACCCGACGGGTCGCCTTCATGCGGGCGGTTGCGCTGGATGACGATGATGTCGGCAATCCGGTGGCGACCGCGACCGGCGCCTTCACGGCAGAGCGGTAGGGGCAGGGCGATGGATCGCAACGAACCCTTGGACCAGATCAAGTCCCGCCGCGATTCGGCATTGAAGGCGCTTGTTTCCGGCGTGCCCTATATGAACTGGCTGGGCATCCGCTTCGACCGGCGCGGGGATGAGTTGACGGCGGTGCTGCCGTTCGACCGGAAGCTGATCGGCAATCCGCATCTGCCTGCCCTGCATGGCGGCGTGACGGCGGCCTTTCTGGAGATGACCGCCATCGTCGAACTGGCATGGGCCGCGATGTGGGAGGATCTGGAATCGGGCCGGATCGCGCCCGATGCGGCGATGCCGGACAGTCTGCCGCGACTTCCCAAGACCATCGATTTCACCGTCGATTACCTTCGCTCGGGATTACCGCGCGACGCCTATGCCCGTGCCAATGTGGTACGGTCGGGGCGGCGCTACGCTTCGGTCCATGTCGAGGCGTGGCAGGATAACCGGTCGCGGCTGTTCGCTCAGGCGACTGGACATTTCCTGATGCCCCAGGGGTAATATCGGGAACGCCATGCCAAGGGGATTTACAGCACGGCCATGAAGATCACGCATCGGCGGGTTCTGAACATCGCCATTCCCATCGTCCTGTCCAATGTGACCGTCCCGCTTCTGGGATTGGTCGACACCGGTGTCGTGGGGCAGCTTGGGCGGGCCGAACCTATCGGCGCGGTCGGGATCGGCGCGGTGATCCTGACCTCGATCTACTGGATCTTCGGGTTCCTGCGGATGGGTACCTCGGGCCTTGTCGCGCAAAGTCACGGTGCGGGAGACGGGGCCGAGGCGGGGGCGCATCTGCTGCGCGCCCTGACCATCGCTGCCGCTGCGGGACTGGTGCTGATCCTGATACAACTGCCGGTCTTCTGGGCGGCGTTCCGGATCGCCCCGGCATCGGTCGAGGTCGAGGCGCTTGCCCGTGACTACCTGTCGATCCGGATCTGGGGGGCGCCCGCGACGATCGGGCTTTACGCCATAACCGGCTGGCTGATCGCCATCGAACGGACCGGGGCGGTTCTGGCGCTGCAATTGCTGCAGAACGGACTGAATGTCGCGCTTGATATCTGGTTCGTGCTGGGATTGGGCATGGGCGTTCCGGGTGTCGCGCTGGCGACCCTGATCGCCGAATGGAGCGGGATTCTGCTGGGCCTGTGGCTGGCCCGGCATGCGCTGCGCGCGGCGGTCATCGCGGCCCGCAACCTTGCCGTTCTGTTCGCCCGGGACAGGCTTGATCGCCTGCTGCGGGTGAATGGCGATATCATGGTCCGCTCGATGCTTTTGCAGGCCAGCATCACCAGCTTCCTGTTTCTTGGCGCCGCGCAGGGGGATGTGACGCTGGCCGCCAATCAGGTGCTGATCCAGTTTCTTGCGATTACCTCATTCGCTCTGGACGGGTTCGCCTTTGCCGCCGAAAGCCTTGTGGGGCAGGCTGTCGGCGCCCGCCGGGCCGCCGATGTGCGCCGGGCCTCGATCGTCACCTCGCAATGGGGCGTCGGCGGGGCGGTCATGCTTGGGCTGGTCTTCTGGCTTGGCGGGGGTGCGATCATCGACATGCTGACCACTTCGCCCGAGGTCCGCGAAGAGGCGCGTTTCTATCTGGTCTGGCTTGGGTTCGCCCCGGCCATCAGCGTGGCCAGCTATATGTATGACGGCATCTTCATCGGCGCCACCCTGACCCGCGAGATGCGAAAGGCGATGATGCAGGCGGTCGCGCTTTATGCGGTCGCGCTGCTGCTGTTGCCGCCGGTGATGGGCAATCATGGGCTATGGGCTGCCCTGATGATCCTGAATGCAACGCGCGGTGTGGCCATGGCGCGGCTATATGGCAGGGCGGAAATGGCGGCGGTGCGGGCTCCGTGACGGCCGGGGGCACTGCCCGTCGCAGGTTGGCCCCTTGAACCAGTGGCGCACCAACAGCTGGGGGGGGGGGGGGGGGGGGGGGGGGGGGGGGGGCGGCGGGGGGGGCGAGGGGCGGTCGCTGGTGGCCCCCTTGAACCTGGGGCCCACCATCCGGCGGGGGGCGCGGCCCCGGCACCCCCGAGGTATTTGGACAAAGAAGAAGGGGGGAAGCGAGGCCAAGCGGGCACGACACGCTCTGGACCATGGGAGCGGGGGCAGGATAGCAGGCCGGTGGAATATCCCGCCCGGTATTATTTCGCGGGGATATTTGCCTTTCCGGGGTGGCGGACAACCCTGAGCTTTCCGCCGTCGCTGCCGCAGAAGAACCGTTCATCGCCATCCGATTCCAGCCCCGAGACTCCGACACCTGCCGGCATTTCCAGCTGTTCCAGCACCTTGCCGGTCCCGGAGTCGATGCGCCGGATATCGCTTTTTCCATCCTGCCATGTGCCATGCCATAATTCCCCGTCGACCCAGGTGACGCCGGTGACGAAGCGATCGGATTCGATGACGCGCAGCACTGCCCCGCTATCGGGATCGACCTGATGGATCCTGCGGCCGCGGTGCTGGCCGACCCAAAGCATGCCCTCGGCCCATGCCAGCCCGGAATTGCCGCCTTCCGGGGCCGGGATCGTGCCCAGTACCTTGCCGTTATGAGGATCGATCCTGCGGATGACCGGCCCGGCGATCTGGTACAGATGCGTGCCGTCGAATGCGGTTCCGGCATCGGCTGGAATTTCCAGCGCGCGCAGAACCGTTCCGCTGTCGGGATCAAGCGCGTTCAGCCGGTCGCCGCTGGCGAACCAGACCTGATGCCCGTCGAAGGTCACGCCATGCACATCTTCGACGCCATGAAAGGGACCATATTCGCGGATGATTTCAGCCATATGTTTCATGGAACCCATCCTATCCTTTCGGCAGCGGAACCGGGAGTAACAAACTTGTCGGGAAACCCGGCACGTTTCGCGCGATCCAGCGGCGCGCCCTGCCATAGCCGAACCAATCGACCTGCCCCGCCTCTTTCAGTGCCTCCAGCCCGCGCAGCACGGTACGGGGGCTGACATCCAGCGCGAGCGCCAGCGCCGAACTCGACCAGGCCTCGCCATCGGCAAGCAGCGCCAGCAGCGCGGCATGTTCCCCCTCGACCGGCGGGGCGAGCACGGCGATCTTCCGCGCGTCACGGGGTTCCACTACGAAACCCCGGCTGGTCGCCTTTACCCCGGCCAGTGGTTTCAGCAGCCCGCGCAACCGCCCGATCTCGACCCGCAGCCTTGCGCGGTGCGATTCGTCCACATGGCGCGCGCGAAAGGCATGCAAAAGCAGCGCCTCGCGCGTGGCGTCGCGGGGCCACGCCTCGGCCAGTTTGCGCAGCAGAGCAAGCAGTACGGGGCGCCCGGCAAGCGGGATCACAGTTGTGCCGCATCGAAGGACATTGCGGCAGATATCTACAAGCAGCATGTCAGTGGAGATCAAGGCTTCCACCTTGGCCAGACTCAGCAGCCGGTCACCCCCGTTTTCGATCAACTGCGCGGCCGGAGCATCGAACGCGGCGCGTGCCTGCGCCACCTCGGCCACCAGCGCGGCGATGCCTGTTTCCTGCGCGGCCCGAGCAGCCCGGTTCAGTGCCGCCCGCGCTTCCCCGGTCCGGATGCGCCGCATGGCGATACCCGCCGCAACCAGCCAATAGCCGGGACGTGACGCGGCGGGCAACGCATCGCACTCCAGCGTATCGCAACGTTGTTCGGCATCATCGGGACGCCCGGTCAACAGCAGCAGCCGGGCCTGAAGACAGGCGGCATGGGCGGCATTCGCCCGGTCGGCATGAGCCTCCAGCACCGTCTGCGCCGTGCCAAGCGCCCGCAACGCAGCGACCAGATCGCGCGTAACCAATGCGATCTCGGCGCTGGCCAGAATGCAGCGGGCGCGGGCCACGGGGTCCCTTGTGCCAAACCCGCGCGAGGCGGCCCGCAGCAATTCCCGCGCCCGTGCCAGATCGCCCAGTTGCGCCATGGCGGTGCCGCGCAGCGCCAGCGCGGGCGGGTCGTCGCGCAAGGCGATCCGCTTCAGTGCCGACAGCGCATCGCCCCTTGCCAGAGACTGCGCCGCAGAGGCAATCAGCCCGTCCATCGAAATCCCGTCACGCTTGTTACTCTCACCCGGCTTCCGTCCTGTCGTAGATTTCTCCCTATTCAGCAGATCATCGGACGGAGGGTGCAAAATGACAACGCTTTCGACGGCAGGAACGTCCGGCGCGGCAGGCTGGCTGACCCTTGCGGCCACGCCGGGCTTCGCCTTTATGGCCGGGATCACCTCGACGGATATGAATGCGCTCTGCCTGTCGGATCCGGGCATGCTGCCGATGAATGGCATGACCACGATTTATCTGCTGATGAGCCTGTTTCACCTGCCGCCCTGGCTAAGACTGCTGTCGGGCCGCAAGGGAACAGATTGTCACGCCAATCCTACAGGAGATCGATCATGACACATCCCGTCGTTTCACGCGAAGACTGGCTGACGGCCCGCAAGGCGCTGCTGGCCAAAGAGCGCGACATGACCCATCAGCTTGACGCGCTGCGTGCCGAGCGCAGGCGGATGCCATGGGTCCATATCGACAAACCCTATCGTTTCGAAGGCCCCAAAGGCGAGTGCGGGCTTGGCGATCTTTTCGGTGATCGCGATCAGCTTGCCATCTATCATTTCATGCTGACACCGGGATCGGATCATATCTGCTCGGGCTGTTGTTTCGTCGCGGATCATATCGATGCGGCCCGGCAGCATTTCGAGCAGGCGGATCTGGCCTTCGCGGCGGTTTCCCGCGCGCCGCTTCAGCAGATCGAAAAGGTCAGGCGGCGGATGGGCTGGAGCTTTCCGTGGGTGTCGTCGGGGGAGGGCGATTTCAACTATGATTTCGGCGTTTCCTTCACCAAGGCGGACCGCGCGGCCGGGCGGGCCATCTACAATTACGGCTCGGTCATTCAGAACAGCCCGGACATGTTCGGAATCAGCATTTTCACAAAGGATAAGAAGGGGGAAATCTTCCACAGTTATTCAACCTATCATCGCGGTGTCGAACTGGTGATGGGTGCGTTCAACTGGCTTGACCTGACCCCAAAGGGCCGCAATGAAAACGGCGCGATGAGCTGGCTGAAGCTGCATGACGAATATTGAACCGGATGGGCCGCGTTATTCCGGCAGGACCTCATCCCGGTCCTGCCGCTGCGGGTTTTCCGATGCCTGCCTGATTTCGCTGAGCATATTGACCGCATAGGCGGCATAACGGCCGATCCAGCGTTCATTCAGGGCGTGGATCGGCAGGGCGTCGAGGTGATTCCATCTTTCGCGGCCCCGTCTTTCGACGATGATCAATCCGGCCGTTTCCAGCACCCGCAGATGTTGCATGACCGTGCAGCGATCCAGTTGCGGCAACGCTTCGCACAGTGCGCCGGTGGTTTTCGGCCCCGCCTTCAGCAGGTCCAGCATTTGCCGGCGTGCCCGGTGCCCCAGCGCCTTGAACAGCGCGTCATCCTGATCTTCGATTGACATGTTATAATTATATAACATAATAGAGCGCGGGACAAGGAGAATCATCGCTATGGAACTGAAATTTACGGTTAGTGGCCGGATATCGAAGCCGGTCGACGAGGTGTTCGAGACTGTGGTGAACCCGGACAGGTTATCGAAATTCTTCACCACCGGCGGCGCGAAGGGCCGTCTGGACACTGGCGCGGAAGTGACCTGGGATTTCCATGATTTCCCCGGCGCCTTCCCGGTGCTGGTACAAGAGGTCGTACCCAACGAACGGATCGTCCTGCAATGGGAGGTCGAGGGCAGTCCTGATAGCTGGACCACCGTGACCATGACCTTCCAGCCGCTGGAGGAGGGGCGCACATTGGTGCGGATCAGCGAATATGGCTGGCCCGATACCGAGACCGGCCTGAAGGGCTGTCTGGGCAATTGCGAAGGCTGGACCGGTATGATTTGCGCGATGAAGGCGTGGATGGAGCACGGTATCAACCTGCGCGACGGTTTCTATAAATAGCTTCGATCGCCAATCTGCCGTCCGGTCGGGAGGAAATGTTTCTGTCGAACCTGGCGGTTTCCGGGATTATCCACGCTAGAATGCGCCGTACTAAATCGGAAACGCCGGTTACTTGTGTCCCGCGGTGACCCCCTGAGGTATTTGGACAAAGAAGAAGCAGGGGGAGGGGAAGCGAATCCGGGTGGGGGAAGCTGTGGTCTGACGGAAGCTGCCGCCGGGGAATTTGTCGGGAGGAATCAACGCACCCGCCCCGCGCAGCATTCGTGCGGGGCAGGGCTGGTTACTGGGCAATCCGGATCGGCAGGGCGAAGCTATAGGAAGCGTCGGTCAGTCCGGCCGGTGCAGGTGGGCAGCGACCGGCGCGCTGTGCCGCCTGCAATGCTGCCTGATCCAGTTCGGGCAGACCGGAAGACCCGGCCACGCCCTGAACCTGCACAGTGCCGCTGCGCGATACTGCCAATGCCAGCGTGACGGTGCCGCCGTTGCGCACTCCGCGCGGCAGACGCGCCCGCCGCTGAATGCAGGCGCCGATGCTGCCGCCCCACTGCTGAAGCAGATTTGCCTCCTGTTGCGGGCTGATGCCGCTGGCGCCCTGTCCGGCTGCGCCCTGCGGGGCCTGTTGACCCGCCGGCTGCGGGGCGGGTTGCTGTTGCGGTTCCGGTGCCTGCTGCGTCTGACGCTGCGGTTCCGGTTCACGACGGGGTTCGGGCTCTGGCTGCGGCTCGGGTTCCGGCTCTGGCTCGGGCGGGCGGCGCATCGGGCGAGTCGACGCGCTGAGTGTCAGTTCCGGAGTCGATTCCACCTCGGGCGGAGTCGCTTCCTCTTCCTGCGGTTCGGGAAACAACTCGCTGAAATCCTCGATCGGCTCCAGTTCCTGAAGCGGCGGCAGTTCGACCGCTTCGGATTCGGGCTCCGGCTCGGGCTCGGGCTCGGGTTCCGGCTCGGCCTCGGGCTCTTCGGGTTCGGTCTCTTCCACCGTCTGTTCGGCAGCGGGGGCCTCGGCCGGTTCGGGGGCGGGCATCAGATCGACAAAGACCGGTTCGGGCAGACCCGGAGGGGCTGCCGCTTCGGCCTGACGGGTGACCCAGACCCCAAAGGCGATATGCGCCGCCAGAACCAGAACACCGGCGGCGCCCCATAACGCGGTTTCGCGCGTGATGACCGAGGCGCGTTCGCTCATGGCGTGGCCACTCGGAGTCACGGGGGGGATGGGGCGGGGGGGGCGGAATCGGGGGTCGTCGCGGCAGGTGCGGCGTCCTGGGGTGAGGCGGGAGCCGCGCCGTTTTCCAGACCGACCAGCGCGATCTTCAGGTAGCCGGTGTCACGCATCGTGTTCATCACCTCCATGAGATCGCCATAAGGCACCTCCTTGTCGGCGCGCAGAAAGATGCGCTCTTCCTTGTTGCTTTCGGTCACCGCGTCCAGCGCCTGTCCCAGACGGGCCACCGGCACGTCGTCATTCCCGATATTCAGCGTCATGTCGGGTTTCACCGTCACATAGACCGGTTGATCGGGGCGCTGCTGCGGGGTTGCGTTCGAGACCGGCAGATCGACATTCACATCCACTGTCGCCAGCGGCGCGGCGACCATGAAGATGATCAGCAGCACCAGCATGACGTCGATGAAGGGCGTGACGTTGATCTCATGATTCTCGACCAGATCGTCGCCCTGGGATTCGCGGATACCGCCAGCCATGGCCTAGGCCTCCGTTGCTGATGCCGCGACCGGCGCGATGCCACGGAAATCCAGGTCGCGGCTGACCAGACGGCGCACGCCGGCGGCGGCATTCGCGAGGCGCAGGCGATAGCCGGCAATGGCGCGGGCGAAGACGTTATAGATGACCACGGCGGGAATGGCGGCGATAAGGCCCAGAGCGGTGGCCAGCAGCGCTTCGGCGATACCCGGCGCCACGACGGCAAGATTTGTGGTCTGCGCTTCCGAGATGCCGATGAAGCTGTTCATGATCCCCCAGACGGTCCCGAACAGACCGACGAAGGGCGCGGTCGAGCCGATCGTGGCCAGAATGCCGGTTCCACGGGCCATGCCGCGGCCGGCAACGGCCTCGATGCGTTCGAGATGCGAATCGACGCGCTCTTTGATCCCGTCATTGCCGGCCTGATCGAAGGCTGGGGCCGACTGATCGTATTCCTGCGATGCGGCGCGGATCATCCGAGAGACGGGATCGCGGCGGCGACCGGCCGCGGCAAGTGCGGCGGGCAGGTTGGCAGAGCGTCCGATGCGGTTGATGCCCGACTGGACATTCGCGCCCGCGCGCCACAGTTCCAGCAGCTTCACCACAAAGACCGTCCATGTGACGACCGAGGCGAAGGCCAGACCGATCATCACCGCCTTCACCACCCAGTCGGCGGCCAGAAACATGCCGACGGGCGACAGGTCATGCGGCAGGTTCGGATCACGCTCGGGCGTGTTCAGGATGGGGGACAGCGCGTCATGAATGGATTGCGGCAGGAAGCCGGGATCCTCGGCGGGCGCTTCTGCGGGCGCATCGGTGGCCGGGCTGCCGGCTGCGGGTGCCTCTGTTCCGGCGCCCGTTTCGGTGGTGGAGGCATCTGCGGCTGGCGCGTCCGAAGCCGGTGTCTCTGCCCCGGCGTCCGTTTCGCCGGGGGTATCCGCCGGTTGTTCCTCTGACGCTGGTTCGTCGGGCGTTGCCGGTTCCCCGGATGTGGTCGCGCCGTCAGCCTCCGCGCCGTCAGCCGCCGCGTCGGCCGGGGTTTCGGCCGCAGGTGTTTCCGCTTCGCCAGAGCCGGTGTCAGCCTCTTCTGCGGTCCCGGTCCCGGTCCCGGCCCCGGTCTCGGACGAGCCTGCCTCGGCGTCATCGGTCGGCGTCCCGGTCGTCTCGCCTGCGGGGGCCGCGGCTTCGGGGGTTTCGGTCTCAGGCGTTGTCTGGACCTGCGTCTCGGTCTGCGGAGCAGCCGGGGTGGTATCCTGCGCAAGGCCGGGCGCTGCGATCAGGCAGGCAAGCGTTGCAACGATCCCCGCGCTCAAACGCGGCAGCGGCTTATGGTTCATGACGTTCCTTGTCTCTTTCCCGCATTCGGACTTGCCGCAGGCTGTTGGGATAAAGGCGGCCGTGAAACAACCCTAACCCTGGCGCGACTCGCGCCGGGTATCGAACGTCAGGGTAAAATTGTCAACTATTGCTCTGAGCGAATATCATCCGGGAATGGCCATCATCCTGCCGGATGTCTTCGGCGGCGGCGGAAAAATGCACGAATTTCCCACATGCAGAAGTTCAGCTTGACAGTGGCGAAGGGAAGGCTGCGAGTCGCGGGTGTTATGTGCCGAGAGGCGAGCGGGGAATGGCTTTTAATATGGTCTGTCCGCTGCCGGTTGACATCAATAGCCATTCGGTTATATGAATTACATAGCCAAACGGTTATGGAACAATGTCCCAGTCCCGGAACGAAGTTTTCAGATCCCTCGCCGACCCGACGCGACGGGCGATTTTCGAGCGGCTGTGCCGCGACGGTGCGCAATCGGTCAGCACCATCACTGCGCAGGCGGCAATCTCGCAACCGGCGGTGTCGAAGCATCTGCGCATCCTGAAGGGCTCTGGTCTGGTGCAGGGGACCATTCACGGGCGCGAGACATTGTACCGGGCCGATGTCGCGGCGCTGGCGCCGTTGCAGAACTGGGTGCGCGAGATGACCGGCTTCTGGGACGAGAAATTCGACAAGCTTGAAGACCTGCTGAAACGGATGGACAGATGATGGATGAACACAGGGGCGAAGGTTCCGTCGTGGTCGAGCGCGAGTTTCGCTGCCGACCGGATTTGCTGTGGAGGGCACTGACGGAGCCGCATCTGATCGCGGAATGGCTGATGCAAAACGATTTCCTGCCGCAGATGGGGCATCGCTTCAGCCTGACCGCGGATTGGGGCAGCGTGTCCTGCGAAGTGCAGGTCATCGAGCCGAATGAAAGACTGTCCTATCGCTGGGATACGAAGGATTTGCACAGCGTCGTGACCTGGACGCTTGTGCCGACGGCGGCGGGCACGCTGTTGCGGATGGAACAGGTCGGATTCCAGCCTCAGCAGACCGCATATCACCGGGGCGCAATGGCGGGCTGGCCGCGTTTTCTGGACGCACTGGAGAAAGTCGTGGCCCGGATCGCAGAACAGGGGGAAGGGCAATGAATATCATCCTTTGGGTTTTGCAGGTCGTTCTGGCGATACATACGGCGATAGGTGCCTTCTGGAAATTCTCGAACTCCACAGAGATGGTGCCGTCGCTGAAGGCGATGCCGAATAGCGTCTGGATGTCGCTGATCGGCATCGAGCTGCTATGCGCTGCAGGGCTGGTCTTGCCCGCGATCAACCGGCAATGGGGCATGCTGGTGCCTTTGGCGGCGATCGTTATCGCGCTGGAGATGGTGCTGTTCACCATTCTTCACCTGCGCTCTGGCCAGACCACGCATGGGGAGATCGTCTACTGGCTCTGCGTCGCGGCGATCTGTCTCTTCATTGCCTATGGACGAAGCGTTGTCGCACCGCTGGGGGCGGCGGCATAAACAGGGCTGCCGCTACGGGGATGCGTCACCCGCGACCGGTTGCGGCGAGGTGGGGCAGAGCCTGTCCGGCCGGCGTCACCCGAAATTCGAAAATTTCGAGGGCGATACGCCATATTTCTTGCGAAACGCCTTGGCGAAATGCGAGGATGACGAATAGCCGCAGGCAAGGGCGACATCCATTACCGACATATTCGTTTCCGACAACAGTATCCGCGCCTTTCTTAGCCGCGTATTATTGCGGTAATCCATGGGCGTTATGCCCAGATGCTGACGGAACAGGCGCTGTATCTGCCGAAGAGTGACGCCGGAATAGGCCGCGCATTCGGCCAGATTGAACTCTTCATCCACATGCGCCTCGATGAACTCTACCGCGCGCACCAGATACTCGTTCCGGGTTCCTAACCTTGCGGCAATGGAAATGACTTGCGGATCCTCGGCGGTTCGTCTGTGGGTCAGAAGGCACATATTCATTGCGGCCTGACCAAGCTCTGCGCCGCAATGATCGTTGATCAGCCTTAATGCGATCTCGGCCGCGGCGATGCCGCCGGCGCAGGTGATCAGGCGGTTGTCTATGCAATAGCTGCGCTCGACCGGATCCAGATCGGGATAGGCTTCGCGGAAACCGGGAATATTCTCCCAGTGCAGGGTGAATTTCCTGCCCTTGAGGATGCCCGCTTCGGCAAGGACATAGGCGCCGCTGCACAGGCTGCCGACCGTGTGGCCATGACGCCATTGCGCGCGCAGCCAATCGGCGATCACGGCCGAACTTGTGCTTTCGGGCTCGACCCCGCCGCAGACGAAGACATAGCCGGGCGCAGATCGCTGCGGCAATGCCCCGTCCGGGATGATCACGACCCCGTTGGATGCCACGACCGCCTCGCCATTTTCCGAGAAAATCTGCCACTCGAACAGGTTGCTGCCCGAAAGCTGGTTCGCGGCCCTGAGCGGCTCGATCGCGGAGGTCAGGGCAAGCATGGTGAATTTCGGCACCAGCACGAAATTCACCAGAACCGGTTCGTCCCGGCGCGGGGTATCGACATGCGCCACGCCATGAGAAACGAAGCGGTTCGCAGAGGAACGCCGGGTCACCTGTTCAGTCATCTTCAACGCTTTTCCTGCATTGCCTGTTCACGTCACGACAAGACATGATGGCATGCCCGCAAGAAAAGTGGGATAGGTCATCGGTCATTCTTTATGCGCGTGTTTCGTGCCGGTATGAGCAGGGCCTGCCCCGATCCTTACCGGGCTTTTGAAATCATTCTGAACGCATCGGCCAAACTGTCAAAGACCGCGCGCACGCGTGGAACCCGGGACAGGTTCTCATGCGTCACGATCCAGGTATCGAGCCGGATGATCTCGAAATCGGGCAAGAGGCGGACAAGATTCGGATCGGCTGTGGCGGTCGGAACCTGCACCGCCGCGATGCCAAGCCCGGCACGCAGCGCGGCCAGTTGCGCGGGGTGGCTGTCGGTGCGCAGCACCATGCGCTCCCGGATGGCACCCATGCCTGAACTGTCGATCAGGGCAAGATCGCTGCGCGACCGGTCTGGCCCGATGAAATCATGCGCGGCAAGCTCGGCGATATCGGCGGGCAGGCCGCGCCGGGTGACATATTCCCGCGATGCGAACAGCCCCAGGGGAATCGACGCGACCTTGCGGGCAACCAGTGCGCCCAGCGTCGGTGCTATGGTTCGCACGGCCAGATCGACTTCCTGCGCCAGAAGATCCGCCTGAATATTGCTAAGCGACAATTCGATCCGAATAGCCGGATATTCCCGGTGCAGGCGCGCCAGCATGGCGGGGATCACCTCGATCCCCATAAAGTCCGGCACGCTGATGCGCACGGTGCCGGCAATCTGCCCGGCAGGGGCAGACGCCGCGCGCACGAACAGTTCCGATGCCATCGCCATGGCCCGCGCGGGATCGCGCAGAGTCTGGGCCGTTTCCGTGGGGGTCAGGCCATTGACCGACCGGGTGAACAGGACCGCGCCCAGCCGCCTCTCAAGCGTTTCGATACGGGCGCGCACGGTCGGATGCGACAAGCCCAGCCGGCGGGCGGCGGCCGACAGGCTGCCCTCTTCCAGGACCGCCAGAAAGATTCGCTGATCGTCCCATGAAATCATATTGCTCATAAATTTCTTTCTAGCAACTGTTGAATTTCTTGCAATTCCTTTTCATGCTTTCCCAAAGCATGCTGCCCCTATCGCAACAGATGCAGATCAGGAGACGCATGATGGAACAGAACAGAACGGCGCTTGTATTGGGCGCCACGGGCGGCATCGGAGGCGGCATTGCCAAGGCGCTGTGCCGCCACGGCTGGCAGGTTCGCGGATTGGCCCGCGATCTTGCCGCTGCCCGCAGCCGGGGGCCGGCGCATGTCGAATGGATCAAGGGCGATGCGATGCGGGGCGCGGATGTCATCCGCGCGGCACATGGCGTTTCCGTCATCGTTCATGCGGTGAACCCGCCGGGCTACCGGAACTGGGACCGGCTTGTCCTGCCCATGATCGACAATACCATCGCCGCGGCGCGGGCTGCGGGCGGGGCGCGGATCGCTCTGCCCGGCACGATCTACAATTTCGATCCTGCGAAGACCCCGGTCATCAGCGAAATCAGCCCCCAGCACCCGCAAAGCCGCAAGGGCGCGATACGTGTCGAACTGGAAGAGCGGTTAAGACAAGCTGCGCCGGACGTTCCGTCGCTGATCCTGCGCGCCGGTGACTTCTTTGGTCCGGGCATGCGGGCAAGCTGGTTCGCGCAGGCAATGGTTTCGGCCGGCAATCCGCTGAAGCGCATTATCAATCCGGCGCGGGGGGCCGGGCATAGCTGGGCCTATCTGCCCGATCTGGCCGAAACCTTCGCCCGGTTGCTTGACCTGCCCGAGCGTCTGAAACCCTTCGAGATGTTACAGTTTGAGGGCATTTACGACGCGGACGGACAGCAGATGATCAGGGCGATCCGCAACGCGGCGGGGCGTCGGCTGCCGGTCTATGGCTTTCCCTGGTGGCTTATTTCGCTGGCGGCACCCTTAGGCGGCTTCCCGCGCGAGGCGGCCGAAATCGCCCCTTATTGGAAATACCCGATCCGCCTCGACAACAGCCGCCTGACCGGTCTGCTGGGCAATGAACCGCATACTTCTCCTGAGATCGCCGTGCGTAATTCGCTTGCCGTCCTTGGTTGCCTCGAGGCACGGGCGGTTCTGCCTGCGCCGCAAGAACAATAAGCGCGAGAGCGTGACTGGTTTGAAACCCTGCCCGGACGATGGGTAACCGGCATCAGACCCTGAGCGCTCAGTCGGCGGGCACCAAAAGAAATCCCCGCCCACACTCCAGAACACGGTTGCTGAAGCATGTTGCGCCCGCCCGGATCGCTTTCTCTCCCTCTTCTTCTTTGTCCAAATACCTCGGGGGTGCGGGGGCGGCGCCCCCCGCCCACCCGGGGCGCCAATAAACCCCATTTTAGCTTAAGCGCGCCACCGTCTAGCCGTGCCTGATGGTGTTTGGGGGGGTGGGTTCGGGGGGGGCG